>CACZVM010000001.1 GCA_902784585.1 uncultured Bacteroidales bacterium
TCTCGCGCTCTTGTTCTACGGGGCGAGTGTCGATCCTGAAGGACAGATACACGATACCATCCTCGTCGCCTTCGGTGAAGCAGCCACGTTCGCAGGGTCGATCATCGGCATTGATTACCATTACAAATTCAAACACCGCAATAATGACAATAACACTGATCAGAAACCAGACAACGGGCAAGGCCGTCAATGGGGTGATTTCCCTCCCCTTCCGACCAGACAGGATACTTGAGTTCCCTACACTGGAGAATGCCGACTACCTCATACCCGAAGGCACCTATCCGCTCCGCCTAACTTGGTCGCCTCGCTTCAAGAAGCTCATGCCGCTCATCGACGAAGTGCCCGACCGCGAGGGAATACGCATTCATATGGGGACACGCCCGGAACACTCGCAAGGATGCGTGCTCGTCAGTGCCCTTGCTCTGGAAAACATCAAATCATTTATTAACCTTATTGAAAGAGATTACGAAGATGAAACACTTTACATCCAAATCACCCAAAGCACTGCTGCTTAGCATGCTGCTCATGGCACTCGTCTTCGACCATCACGACCAAAACGGTAGAAGAGTACCAGGGGGTCAAGAAAAAGTAAAGACGTAAAGCGGTGCGCGTCTATAAAGAATTGTACCGCTACGAAGAATTAATTCTTAATTCTTAATTCTTAATTGTGAATTTTGAATTTTGAATTCTTAACTACTAACCTTAAAGTCTGTTTACTATGGCAAAAGTAACCTATGCTGCCGGTATCGACACCGTTTCCGGTAGCCTCGCAAAACCGAAAAAGAAAGAGGGTCACATGTGTGGCACCTATCTGATCGGTACGCACCGTGTAGCAGAGACCACCAATCCGGAGTGCTCTCGTCTGTACATCCGCAAGGGCGACGCGTACAACCGCTCGACTCCTGTTCTGGCCGACGAGATGGCTAACCGCCAGCGCTTCGCCACCGTCTCTGCAGCCGTAGCTGCCCGTGCGAAAGACGTGAGCAAGATCACGCTGGATCAGCAGAACTTCCAGGCGCAGAAGGAGACCGGCTACAAGACCATGAAGAGCTATCTCTGGTCTCTCGAAGCGGCTGCCTATGACGCAAGTCATAACGGCTAAGACGCTTCAAGACTGTTAAGGTCGGAAGCTGCCGCTTATGACGCGAGTCATAACGGCTAAAAAAGAAAGCACCCTTGTGGTGCTTTTTTTTGTGTATTGCGCTAAAGCGCAGTTTACTGCATTCTTAATTCTTAATTCTTAATTTTTAAATTTTGACTTGTCAAATAATCGTGCCCCGCAGGGACTAAGAACACGGGTAGTTCGAGCCCTCGTAACAAAAAAGGCGGTCGTCTGACCGTCTTTTTGTCGAGAAGAGGTGACTCGAACACCCGACCCCCACGTCCCGAACGTGGTGCGCTACCAACTGCGCTACTTCTCGTTTTCAGACCGATTAAAACGCTAGCGGAGCGATGTTTTAATCGGAGAGGAGATTTCGCGAATCACCTCGATTGGCAAGGCCAATCCACTTAGATGAGCCGAAATCGACGACAAAAGTACTGCTTTTTTTTGAATTGACCAAATTTTTCGGCAATTATTTTGCACTTTTTCTACGGAAAGTGCGTTTTCTTGCAGAAATAGGCGTTCCTTGAGCCACTATCTGACGCGTTTCAGCTTCTGTCAGCGACTCCGCCTCCACATCCTTGGGCAACTGATAATTGCCACCCGCCGTATGGATATAATAGCCGTAACGTCCCTTGATCACCTTCAGGTCACCCCACTGATGAAGCGGCGTCGAGCTATCCTGATGCTCGCGGATGAGCGCGATAGCCTGAGCAAGCGTCAGCGTCAGCGGATCGGTGCCACGCGGGACGCTCACAAACGCATCTGCATAGCGCACGTACGGACCGAACTTACCCTCGCCTACTACCACCTCCTTGCCTTCATACTCTCCCAGCGTCATGGGCAGGGCTGTCTTGAAGAGATCCAGCGCCTCGCGGAGCGTGATGGTGAAGATCGACTGACCTTTCTTCAGACTGACGAAACGCGGCTTGTCTTTCGCTGCATCTCCCAGTTGTACGCACGCACCTATCTTACTGATCTTGGCAATCACCGGCAGGCCCGTCTCAGGATCTACACCCAGTTCACGACCTGCTATTTTTCCCGATGGAATCGAAGAAAGTAAGGGCTTGAAGGTCTTGTAGAACGTGTCCACCGTCTGCACCCAATCGGCCTTGCCTTCGGCGATATAGTCGAACTGCTCCTCCGAGTGAGCCGTGAAGTCGTAACTGAGTATCGAGGGAAAATGATCCACCAGAAAATCATTCGTTATCCGTCCCAGGTCGGTAGGCAGCAGCCGTTGAGTGTCGCTACCGTACATCTCGCTCTTGCTCTTCTCGCTCACCTGTCCGTTGCGGAGCGTGAGGATCGACACATCGCGTTTCTGTCCGGCTACAGACCCTTTCTCTACGTAATGCACTTTCTGGATCGTCTCGATGATGGTGGCATAGGTGGACGGACGACCTATACCCAGCTCTTCCATCCGCTTGACCAACGTAGCCTCGTTGTAGCGGAAGGGAGGCTTCGCGTAGGTCTGCACCGCCTGTGCCTCCTGCAGCCGCAACTGCTCGCGCACCGACATGGACGGCAGGATACGATGTTCCTCCTCTCCCTCGTCGGTCGACTGCACATAGACGCGCATAAAACCGTCAAAAGTGACGACTTCACCGGCAGCGGAGAACGTATATTTGCTGTTGCTCACACCCACCTCCATCGTCGTCTTCTCGCTCTCTGCCTCACTCATCTGACTGGCCAGCGTGCGCTTCCATATTAGTTCGTACAGACGCTGCTCGTCTTTGTTCTCGCCTGCCGTGTGCACATTCATATAGGTGGGACGGATGGCCTCGTGCGCCTCTTGCGCCCCTTTGGCCTTGGTCTGGAACTGACGGGTATGCACATACTTGTCGCCGTAGAGGGCTTTGATCTCCTCCTTACACGTAGCCAGCGCAAGCGTAGACAGGTTGACCGAGTCGGTACGCATATACGTGATACGTCCGCTCTCATAGAGCGACTGCGCCAGACGCATGGTCTTGCTGACGGTGAACTTCAGCTTACGGGCCGCCTCCTGCTGCAGCGTAGAGGTAGTGAACGGCGGTGCCGGCATATGACGCACCGGTTTGCGCTGCACGTCACGAATGACGAACATCGCACGGGGTAAGGTCTCCAGAAAAGCAGCGGCATCACCCTTGTGGCCGAAACGATGGTTCAACTCACATCTCAGCACCGATGCATCACCCGGATTTTTTCCGATGAAATCGGCATAAATACGATATTGCGAACTGGTTCGGAAGGCTTCTATCTCGCGTTCTTTCTCTACGATCAGTCGCACCGCCACCGACTGCACACGGCCGGCCGACAGACCCGTCGTCACCTTGCGCCAGAGTATAGGCGAGAGCTCGTATCCTACGATGCGGTCCAGCACACGGCGTGCCTGCTGCGCATTCACCAGGTTATAGTCGATATCGCGCGGATGCTGGATGGCCTCCTGGATTGCCGTCTTGGTGATCTCGTGAAACACGATACGCTTCGTGTGCTCTTTCTGCAGCCGGAGCACATCCTGCAGATGCCAGGCGATGGCCTCTCCCTCGCGGTCCTCATCAGAGGCCAGCCATACCGTGTCGGCCTTCTTCGCCTCTGTCTGAAGCTGATGGATCAGTGCCTCTTTGTGCGCATCCACCACATAATTAGGCTGGTATCCATGTTCGAAATCGATACCCATCGAGTTCTTTCCCAGCGGTTCGATATCGCGGATATGACCCTGACTGCTCAGCACATGATAGTCGCTACCCAGAAATTTCTCAATCGTCTTGGCCTTGGCCGGAGACTCTACTATAACCAAATTTTTACTCATACGCTTATTATAAGGTGTGACTCAAAAAATCGGCTGCAAAAGTACGATAAATAATTTATTTGTGCAAATTATTTTTTTTTACTTGCACATATCAAAGATATTTAGTATCTTTGCAGCCGAATTTGAAAAATTATTTTGATTTTTTTTACAGAAAGGACTTGCATGAATATCTTTTTAGTCGTATTATTAGTGCTCGCGGGCGTCGCGCTATTATTATTGGAGATGTTCCTTCTGCCGGGCTTCGGCATAGCCGGTATCAGCGGTTTCCTCAGCCTGACCGGTGCGGTGGCCCTGGCCTGGATGCGTATCAGTCCTACTGCCGGCGTGATCACGCTGGCGGCCTGCGTGCTGGTGGCCGCTATCGCCATATGGGGTTTTCTGCGTAGCCATGCGCTCGACAAGATGGCGCTGGATACCCAGATCGACAGTCATGTGGACCTCGCGGACAACCGGCTGAACAAAGCCGACAAATCGGACAAAGCTAACAATCAAAAAGACAAATAATATGGATGCAATCACGTTGGTATTAGTGGCGATTATCTTTGTCGCACTGTGTATTTTCTTCTATTACGTACCCTTCATGCTGTGGATCAACGCTGTGGTGAGCGGTGTACATATCTCGTTGGTACAGCTCTTCCTCATGCGGATCCGTAAGGTGCCGCCCACCAAGATCGTCAACTGTATGATCGAGGCGCATAAAGCGGGACTGATGGACGTGAAGCGTGACGGACTGGAGGCACACTACCTGGCCGGCGGACATATCGAGCGCGTGGTGCATGCACTCGTCAGCGCCAGCAAGGCGGGTATCGACCTGCCCTTCCAGATGGCTACGGCCATCGACCTTGCCGGACGAGATGTGTTTGAGGCCGTACAGATGAGTGTCAACCCTAAGGTGATCGACACCCCGCCCGTGACGGCTGTGGCTAAAGACGGTATTCAGCTTATCGCGAAGGCGCGCGTGACCGTACGCGCTAATATACGTCAGCTCGTCGGAGGCGCAGGCGAAGACACCGTCCTCGCGCGCGTAGGAGAAGGTATCGTCAGCTCTATCGGTAGCGCCGAGAGCCACAAGCAGGTACTGGAGAACCCCGACAGCATCAGCAAGCTCGTATTGAGCAAGGGACTGGACGACGGTACCGCCTTTGAGATCCTATCCATCGACATCGCCGACATCGACGTAGGTAAGAACATTGGTGCACAACTGCAGATGGACCAAGCCGAGGCAGACAAGAACATCGCCCAGGCCAAGGCCGAAGAGCGTCGCGCCATGGCTATCGCACAAGAGCAGGAGATGAAAGCCAAGGCACAAGAGGCACGCGCCAAAGTGATCGAGGCTGAAGCTCTCGTGCCGCAAGCCATGGCAGAAGCCTTCCACAATGGTAACCTCGGCATCATGGACTACTATAAGATGCAGAACATACAGGCCGACACCACCATGCGCGAGAACATAGCCGCAGCCCCGGAGAAGAAAAGCAAGAAATAAAATCACCAATCAGCAATAACCAATCACCAATCATAAATGCGCGTAGCGCTTCTCCAATATCCTATCGTGTGGGCGGACCCGCAGGCCAACGTGGCCCTGCTGGACGAACGCCTGCGTGCCATCGCCGGACAGGCCGACTTAGCCGTCGTACCGGAGATGTTCAGCACGGGTTTCTGTACCGACCGTCCGGACCTGGGAGAACCATGGGGAGGGCCCACCTGCCAGGCACTGCAACGCATGGCGGACAACTACGAGATAGCCATCATCGGCAGTCTGATCATCCGCGAGAAGGACGGACTGCACAACCGCGGTTTTCTCTTCTGTCCGCACGCGGCACCGCACTATGTGGACAAGCGCCATCTATACCGTAGCGGAGGAGAAGCGGATTTCTTCCTGCCCGGCAGCTCACGAGAGATATGGGAATATCGTGGGGTCAAGATACGCCTCTGCATATGCTACGACATCCGCTTCCCCATCTGGCTGCGCCAGCAGAAAGACAACCTCTACGACATACTCGTCTGCGTGGCCTGCTGGCCCACGATACGTATCCAGTATTGGGATGCCCTGTTGGCTGCACGCGCAGCAGAGAACCAGTGTTATCTGGTGGCGGTCAACCTGGTGGGAACAGACGGACTGCAGCTCGACTACAACGGCCATTCGGTGGCCTACGACACCCGACTGCAAGACATAGCACGCTTCGCCGACTACGAGGCAGCCACCAAGATAGTGAATCTGTCCATCGACCGGCTGCGCCACTACCGCGAGGCACTGCCTATCTGGCAGGATGCGGATGACTATGAGGTGAGTGGTGATTGGTGATTGGTGATTGGTGATTGGTGATTGGTGATTGGTAATTGGTGATTGGTGCCCCTTCCGTCTAGGGTTTCCCCCATCGGGGGACACCGTCAGGTAATAGGTTAGCGATTTGGAGAATCAATGGCACATACGGCAACTCACGGCTGAGGAACAAGCGGCAGCCGAGCGTCTGAGCAACGAACTGGATATCAGTCCGTTGGCGGGACGCATACTGGCCGGCCGCGGACTGCGTACGGCTGCCGAAGCGCGGGCGTATATCCGTCCTTCGCTCGATAGTCTGCACGACCCCTTCCTCATGCGAGACATGACGGCTGCAGTAGACCGGCTCTGCCTCGCGATAGACCGGCATGAACGGATCATGGTGTATGGCGACTACGACGTGGATGGCACCACAGCCGTCGCGCTGATGTATTCGTTCCTGCGCACCCAGACCGATAACATCCTATATTATATCCCCGATAGGTATCGCGAGGGCTATGGCATCTCGTTCGAAGGTATCGACACAGCGCAACGCGAGGGATGCACTCTGATCATCGCCCTCGACTGCGGCATCAAGGCGGTGGACAAAGTGGAATATGCCCGCGAGCGACAGATCGACTTCATCATATGCGACCATCATACGCCGGGTGAGACCATCCCCGAGGCGGTGGCGGTGCTCAATATGAAACGGGCCGATTGTCCGTACCCATACAAAGAGTTGAGCGGCTGCGGCGTGGGATTCAAACTGGTGCAAGCCTATGCCCAGCGACGCGGTATCGACCAACAACAGACCTATCGCCTGCTGCCCCTGCTGGCTATGTCTATCGCCAGCGACATCGTACCCGTCACAGGCGAGAACCGTGTACTGGCTTTCTACGGACTACGTGCGCTCAATGCCCATCCGTCGGTAGGCGTACGCGCCATCATGGAGGTGGCCGGCATCAGCGACAAGACCATTACCATCAGCGATCTGGTATATAAGATAGGTCCGCGCATCAATGCCTCGGGACGTATGAAGAGTGGTGCGGAAGCCGTACGACTGCTGATCACCGACGATGAGGACGAAGCACGACGGTTCGCACAGGACATCAACGCCTACAACCAGGACCGACGCGACTACGACAGTCGTACCACCGATGAGGCACTCGCACAACTGGAAGCCGATCCCGACAATGCACACAAGCATACCAGCGTCGTCTTCTCGCCCGACTGGCACAAAGGTGTGGTGGGTATCGCTGCCAGCCGACTGACCGAGACCTACTATCGTCCCACAATCGTGCTCACAGCCGGTGAGGATGACATCATCAGCGGCAGTGCCCGTTCAGTGAGTGACTTCGATATCTACACCGCTATCGACTCCTGCCGCGACCTGCTGACTAACTTCGGAGGCCACCGTTTCGCAGCGGGACTAAGTATGCACCGGAGTGACCTGCCGGAGTTCAAACGCCGTTTTGAGGAATATGTGGCGGCGCATATCACCCCCGACCAGCAGACTCCTATCCTGGAGGTGGAGGCCGAGGTGCAACTGAGCGATCTGACGTGGAAGTTGCAGAAGATACTCCAGTGCCTCGAACCCTTCGGCCCGGGTAACGAACGACCGCTCTTCATGGCGCGCCGCTTGATCAACAACCGCGGCACTCGTGCCGTGAGTGACGGACGACATCTGCATCTGGACGTCACCGACTGCATCGCTGCCATGGACGGCATCGCCTTCGGACACGGTGACAAAGCCAACCACCTGCAGAACGGCCATAGTGTGGACATCTGTTTCTATCTGGAAGAGAACACCTTCCACGGTCACACCACCCTGCAGATGAATGCACAGGATATTAAGTTGAATTAGTAATTCAACATTGGTTATTGGTCATTGGTAATTGGTAATTGGTCATTGGTAATTTGTAATTTGTAATTTGAGAGATATATGTTTTCCGAAAGAGACACCAAAGGTCCGACGCAGAAGCGCGGTTCCATCGAGGTAGTATGCGGTTCGATGTTCTCCGGCAAGACCGAGGAACTCATCCGCCGTATGAAACGCGCTAAGTTCGCCAAGCAGCGCGTAGAGATCTACAAACCCGCTATCGACGTGCGTTATAGCGAAGAAGATGTGGTCAGTCACGACCATAACATCATCCAGTCCACCCCCGTAGAGTCCAGCCAGACTATCCTGCTGATGGCCAACGACATCGACGTAGTGGGTATCGACGAAGCACAGTTCTTCGACATGGGCATCGTGGATGTATGCCAGCAACTGGCTGCCCGCGGCATACGCGTCATCTGTGCCGGACTGGATATGGACTTCCGCGGCGTACCCTTCGGTCCGATGCCCGCACTGATGGCTATCGCCGAGGATGTGTACAAGACCCACGCTATCTGTGTGCACTGCGGCGACCTAGCTTATGTGAGCCATCGCCTCGTAGCATCCGACAAACGTGTGCTGCTGGGCGAGACCGACAGCTACGAACCACTCTGCCGCGCTTGCTACGCCAAAGCTACCGCCAACGAGAAATCATAAATCTGTAACAATCTCCCGTCAGGGATAAGAAATCATAAATCTTAAATCATAAATTATCAACTACGTTGATATCATATTGCCGCTTGCCATCCGAGATTGTTATACCTATAGCGTCCCGGATGGATTGTCTATACCCGCACCGGGCACCCGCGTCGTCGTACCGCTGATGAAAAAAGAGGTGCGCGGAGTAGTACTGCGTCCACACACCGACCCTATCGCACCTGAACTGACAGAGAAGATACGTCCTATCAGCGCCGTAGTGGACAATGCCCCCTTGGTCACACCCGAACAACTGCACCTATGGCAGTGGATGAGCAGCTATTACATGTGCACGCCGGGCGAGGTGATGGCCGCCGCGTTGCCCGGAGGACTCGACAAACGACTGATCGCACCGCCCAAGCGAAGACGCGTGACGCTCGCACCCTACGACGGACCCATCGAGCCCGAACATCCGCTCACACCTGCACAACAGAAAAGTGCCGATGAAATCGGGAATTTCTTCACTAACGGACGATCCATCGTGCTGCTGCACGGAGTGACCTCCAGCGGTAAGACGGAGGTATATATCCATCTCATACGCGAACAACTGCGCCGGGGAAAGAACATCCTCTATCTGGTGCCAGAGATAGCTCTGACCACCCAACTGACCACGCGGCTGCAACGTATCTTCGGCGACCAACTGCTGGTCTATCATAGTCGCTTCAGCGATGCCGAACGCGAGCAGATCTATCACGCGGCAGCCAAAAGCGAACCGCACGTCGTGCTGGGGGCTCGCAGTGCCGTGTTCCTGCCGTTGCAACACCTGGGACTCGTCATCGTGGATGAAGAGCATGATCCCAGCTACAAGCAGGAAGAGCCTGCTCCGCGCTACCATGCCCGTGCCGCCGCTATCATGATAGCACGAGAGCAAGGCGCCAACGTGCTGCTGGGTACGGCTACGCCGTCCGTCGAGTCGTACCACCTCGCCCAACGAGGCACCTACGGACTGGTGGAACTGCACGAACGGTATGCCGGACTTCAACTGCCCGACATCCAGCTCATCGATCTGAAACGACAATACACCCGCAAGGAGATGTACGACCATTTCAGCGATCCGCTGGTGGAACGTATCCGCGAGGTGCTGGCGGCTAACAAACAGGTGATCCTCTTCCAGAACCGTCGCGGCTATGCCCCGCAACTGCAGTGCACGTCTTGCGGACGTATCCCCCGCTGCGTACAGTGCGACGTACCGATGACAGTACATCGCCAGGCCGGCGAGATGCGATGCCACTACTGCGGCTACCATACACCGATGCCCACACGTTGTCCCGACTGCGGCGGGGAGATGCGGATCGTCGGCTTCGGCACCGAACGACTGGAAGAAGAGATACAAACCCTCTTCCCCGAAGCACGCGTACTCAGGATGGATCTGGATACCACCCGCAACAGAAATGCCTACCAGGACATCATCAACCGCTTTGCCCGTCATGAGTGCGACATCCTCGTCGGCACACAGATGGTGACCAAGGGTCTGCATTTCGATGACGTACAGCTGGTGGCAGTACTGCAGGCTGATTCCATCCTGAACCAACCCGACTTCCGGGCCTACGAACGCGCCTACCAGATGCTGGAACAGGTGGCGGGACGTGCCGGACGCAAAGGACAGCAGGGCGAGGTCTTCATCCAGACTTTTGATCCGGACAACCCGATACTCGACTTCGTGCGGCGACACGACTACAAGGCGCTATACGCTCAGCAGATCAGTGAACGCCAACACTTCGATTATCCCCCATTCCATCGGCTGATCCGACTGCAGATACGCGATCATAACAGCGGACGGGCCCATCGGGTGGCAGGCGAACTGCAAGACTACCTGCACCGCATCTTCGGCAGTCGTATCTCCGGTGTCATCATACCTGCCGTAGAGCGCATTCAGGCCTACACGGTACGCGAACTGACCCTGCGCATCGAGCAGCAGGCCAACCAGAGCGAAGCCAAACGGCGCCTGAGAGAAGCGATAGACCATATCTTCTCGATTTCATCGAACAAAAACACCAAACTGATAATCGATATAGACCCATTATGATAAGTGAAGAAAAACGCCGAGTGGCGTACATCAACGAGATGATTGAGAACGGTCACGCAGCCGACCTGGTGGCCGAAGGAGAACAGTACCATGCCGACCAACTGCGCGCTATCGCGGACGATATCTGCGAACGCGGATCGGTGCGTGTCGTGCTGATAGCCGGGCCATCGTCCAGCGGTAAGACCAGCACCAGCCACCGACTCTGTCTGGAACTACTGGAACGCGGTATCCGACCGGTGGCGCTGTCGCTGGACAACTGGTATCTGAACGGCGAGATGACTCCGCTGAAGGCGGACGGTACGAAAGACTATGAGTCGGTCTACGCCATCGACCTGCAGCAACTGGAAGATGACCTGAAAGCACTGATCGCCGGACAGGAGATCGCCCTACCTACCTTCAATTTCGCGGCAGAGAAACGCGAGTATCCCGGCGAGACCTTGAGTCTGGAGCAAGAGGCGGTGCTGGTGATGGAGGGTATTCATGCGCTGAACCCTATCCTGACCCGTCATATCGACGATACGCAGAAATACAAGATCTACGCCGCACCTATGAGTCCGGTGTCGCTGGACGGCGAGACCTGGATACCCACTTATGTCCACCGTCTGCTGCGCCGCATGAGTCGCGACCTGCGTACCCGCGGTAAGAGTCCGCTCGACACCATCGGCAGCTGGGACTCGGTGCGCGAGGGTGAGGAGAAATGGATTGAGCCTTTCAGCGGCGAGGCAGAGGCAGAGTTCGACACCTCGATGCTCTATGAGTTGCCGGCTATTCGCTATACCGTGGAGACAGCGCTGCAGACTGTACCTGCCGCCGCAGAGGAATATAAGACGGCCGAACAACTGCTCTACTACCTGAGTTTCTTCGAGGGACTCGAAGCCTCGTACATTCCCCGCACCTCTATCCTGCGCGAGTTCATCGGCGGTAGCCAGTTTAATGTAGGATGAGAAAGGTTATTGGTTATTGGTTATTGGTGCCCCTTCCGTCTAGGGTTTCCCCCATCGGGGGACACCGTCAGGTAATTGGTAATTGGTGATAAGATAAACGAAAAAGGCCACTCGGATGAGTGACCTTTTTGTAGCGGGACCCAGGATTGAAAATTGCGTACCGCAATAATCGTTCGAGCGGAGTGAGATAAGAACTTGGGACCTCATGATTCATAATCATACGAAGAAACCACCCTTGTAAGGTGGTTTCTGGTAGCGGGACCCAGGATTGAACTGGGGACCTCATGATTATGAATCATGCGCTCTAACCAGCTGAGCTATCCCGCCTCGCGTTCGGTTTTTCAACGAAAGCGGGTGCAAAAGTACTGCTTTTTTTTGATATACGCAAATTATTTTGCATTTTTTTCTCAAAAATCTTGCATATCTGGTAGAATTATTGTATTTTTGTCGTCACAAAAGTTGACGACAATGAAAAGAGTGTGCGGCATCATCCTTCTGCTGACTGCGAGCCTTAGTCTGGCGGCGCAGAATAGGTACGTCGACTCGTGTATGGTACACATCGAGAACGGCGACACACTCTATATGGCCTGGCTGCACGAAGTGTGGGTCTATCCGCCGATGCGTTTTCGCAACAAGAAGCAGGAACGCTTCTACTGGCGCACCGTGCGCGACGTGAAGAAATGTCTGCCGTACGCCAAGATGATCACCAAGGATATGGAGTACGCCGACCGTCAACTGGCGTTGCTGCCCGACCAGAAAGCCCGCCGCAAATGGTGGCGTTCGTTCGAGCGACAACTGTTCCGCAAATACGAGAAAGACTTCCGCGGCATGTATGCCAGTCAGGGACGCATGCTGATGCTGCTGCTCGATCGGGAGACCGACCGCACCAGTTACGACCTGATCCGTCAATACAAGGGTAAGACAGCCGCCAATTTCTGGCAGTTCGTCGCCAAACTATTCAAGAACGACCTGAAGGAAGAGTACGACGCTACGGACAAAGACCGCATCACCGAACGTGTGATCAACCTGGTAGAAGCCGGTCAGTTGTGATTTTTCGCAATTTATTTGCACATGTCAGAAAAAAGTTGTAATTTTGCACCCGCAAAATTGTTTGGACGTATATGATAGACGAAACAGCGCAGATAGCTTCCTCGGAAGAGGAGGCACAGCTACCCACCAACGTAGCCGTCAACTACGGCGACGAGAACATCATCCACCTCGATGACATGGAGCATATCCGGCGACGCCCGGGTATGTATATCGGCAAACTGGGTGACGGTAGTCACTCAGATGACGGTATCTACGTGCTGATCAAAGAGAGCATCGACAACTCGATCGACGAGTACCGCATGGGCGAGGGCAAAGTGATTGAGGTGAACGTGCAAGAGGGGCGTGTGCGGGTGCGTGACTACGGTCGCGGCATCCCTCTGGGCAAACTGGTGGAAGTGGTGAGTGTACTTAATACCGGCGGTAAATACGACAGCAAGGCCTTCAAGAAATCCGTAGGTCTGAACGGTGTGGGTACGAAAGCTGTGAATGCCCTGTCGAGCTATTTTGCCGTGGAGTCCTACCGCGAGGGAAAAATGCGCAAGGCGGAGTTCAGCCAGGGCAAACTGACGAGCGACACAGGTATCCTGGACTACGACGGACCGGAGAAACGCGGTACGATCATCGAGTTCGTGCCCGACGACAGCAAGGGACTGTTTGAGAACTATCATTTCCGCGACGATTATATCGAGGAGTTGCTGCGCAACTACACCTATCTGAATACAGGACTTACGCTGGTCTATAACGGTCAGAAATTCCTCTCGAAGAACGGACTGCTGGATCTGCTGACGGAGAACATGACCGTGGAGCCGCTCTACCCCATCATCCATATCAAGGGAGAGGATATCGAGATAGCGCTGACGCATACCGACCAGAACGGCGATGAGTATTTCTCGTTCGTCAACGGTCAGCACACCATTCAGGGTGGTACGCACCAGGCTGCTTATCGCGAAGCGATAGGTCGCACCATCAAGGAGTTCTACAATAAGAATCAGGACCTGGCGGACATCCGCAACGGCGTAGTAGGTGCCATCGCCATCAACGTAGAGGAACCCGTTTTTGAGAGTCAGACCAAGGTCAAACTGGGTTCGAAAGACATGTCGCCTACCGGTGGCATAAGTGTGAACAAGTTCGTCAACGACTTCGTCAAACTGCAACTGGACAACTACCTGCACAAGCACCCCGAAGTGACGGAAGTGATGCTGCAGAAGATCCAGGAGAGCGAGAAAGAGAGGAAGGCGATAGCGGGCGTGACCAAAGCCGCCAAAGAGCGCGCCAAAAAGAACCTCGTCAACAATCCCAAACTGCGTGACTGCCAAATCCACCTGAACGATCCCAAGCCCATCAAGTCGGCTAAGGATGCGGACGACGATCTGCGTCTGGAGAGTTGTATCTTCATCACCGAGGGTCTATCGGCTTCGGGTAGTATTACCAAGAGTCGTGACGTACGCACGCAGGCGGTGTTCTCGCTGCGCGGTAAACCGCTGAACAGTTACGGCCTGAGCAAGTCCGTCGTATATGAGAACGAAGAGTTCAACTGTCTGCAGTCGGCGCTCAACATAGAAGACGGACTGGACGAGTTGCGCTACAACAAAGTGATCATCGCTACCGATGCCGATGTGGACGGTATGCATATCCGTCTGCTGATGCTGACCTTCTTCCTGCAGTTCTTCCCCGACCTGGTGAAGAAAGGACACGTCTATATCCTGCAGACGCCACTCTTCCGCGTGAAAGACAAGAACCAGACACGCTACTGCTACAGCGAAGAGGAGCGGCTCAAGGCTATCAATCAGATCAAGACCCCCGAGATCACACGATTCAAAGGTCTGGGAGAGATCTCGCCGGAGGAGTTCAAGGGCTTCATCGGCAGCGGCATTCGTCTGGACCAGGTAATGCTGCGCAAGGAGGACAACGTCAAGGATCTGCTGGCCTACTATATGGGCAAGAACACCACCGAACGCCAAGGCTTCATCATCGACAACCTCCGCATAGAGGAAGACCGCGTAGAAGGGGAAGAGGAATTATAATTGGTGATTGGTGATTGGTAATTGGTGATTGGTAATTGGTGATTGGTGAGTTGTGCTTCCTCTGATTCTCTTCATAGTACTGGCGATCGTTATCGTCATCCTCTTTGAGATCCGCGAACGTCAGCGTGCGCGTAAAGGCAGCGAGTCGTCTGTCCAAGAGGATGCGTCTGCCCGTCCGGACGGCTGTTGCGGCGAACATCTGGTATGCGAACGCGAGACGCTACTGCAGACCAATGCGGAGATCATCTATTACGACGATGAGGAACTGGATGAGTTAGCCGGCATCGATCCGAACGACTATACATCCGAACAACACAAGGCGCTACGTGCCGTGTTCTCCACCCTGCAGGAAAAAGACGTACCGGGCTGGTGCCGGAGCCTGCAACTGAGGAATATTCAGCTGCCCTCAGATATACGTGAAGAGGCACTACTTATTGTGCGCGAAAGGCGTAAACAGTAAGTTTTTTTCATCCAAAAGGCCTGTAAACAACTAAAATTGCGAAAAAACAAAAAAAAATTTGCGTATTCGCAAAATTTGTTGTACCTTTGCACTGCTGATAATGCAGTGTTGCGCCTGCCACAACAAATTATAAGCCTATGAAAGAGCCGAATCGAATCTTGTTCATCTCTCAGGAGATCTACCCCTTTATGGCCGAAGAGACGCCAATTCGTTTGCTCAACCGTCGCTTGCCGGAGTACTTCCAAGGGCACGGATATGAGACGCGTACCTTTATGCCAAAGTTCGGCGAAATCAATGAGCGCCGCAATCAGTTGCACGAAGTGATTCGCTTGTCGGGAATGAACCTCATCATCGAGGACACGGACCATCCGTTGCTGATCAAGGTGGCTTCCATTCAGCAGGCGCGCATCCAGATCTACTTCATCGACAACGACGATCTGTTCCATCGCCGCAAGGGCGTGGCCGATGAGAACGGCGTGGAATATGAGGACAACGACCATCGCGTGATCTTCTATGCGCGTGGTGCAGTGGAGACGGTGAAGAAACTGCGCTGGACGCCCAAGATCATTCTGTGTTCGGGTTGGATGTCAGCCTTGGCACCACTCTACCTGAAGACGGCCTACCACAACGAGCCCTTCTTCACCAATTCGAAGATTGTGCTGATGCTGGATGACCAGGAGTATAAGCGTCCCTTCTCGACGAAGTTCTCGGACAAACTGCGTATTGACGGCGTGAACAACATAGATGTTCGCAACATTGCCGATTTCCCTGTGGGATATGAGGAACTGATGCGTCTGGCTATCGACTATTCGGACGCCATCGTCTATGCCACCCCGAACGTAAACCAGCGTCTGATGAACTACGCCGAGACCAAAGGCAAACCTATACTGGCGTATGAGCCGCAGGAGGATCCGATGGAAGCCTGCCGCCGTCAGTTGGAATTTATGGAGAATATAGCTAACGATGAGAAAGCTGAGTAAGATAGGATGGATGATGATGGCATGGCTGAGCGTCATGCTGACGGCTTGCAAAGATGATGTGACCAATGCCGGTAGTTCTGTATTGTCGCAGGATGACCCGATCGTAGTACTATCGGATACGTTCGAGATCCGTTCCTATGTAGACAGTTGCGCGTGGATCCTCTCGCAAGCCGATTCGGCCTTGTTGGGTGAACTGGAAACCGACTACGGTACGCTTCATGCCGCTATCCTAACGCAACTGGCGTGTCCGGAAGGTTATTCCTATCCGGAGAACGCCGTGATTGATTCGATTTTCCTGATGATGGCATATAGCACGTGGGTAGGTGACGGTACGTCTCCTATCGCCGTGAACGCCTATCGCATGGACCGCGGTACATTTGATTATGCCCGTGCCTATCACTCAGACATCCGCATAGAGGACTACTGCTCGCGCGAGAAAAGCATCCTGAGCAACCACCGCATCGTGGTAGCCACAGAGAAACGCGACTCAGCCACCGGCAGCACCGGTGCTATCGTGCCGATGGTGAGGATGCGTCTGAATGATGAGTTCCAGGAGTATTTCGGTGCCATCCGCCAGTTCCCCGACCAGGAGACCTTCAACCGTCAGTTACCGGGTCTGCTGATTGAAACATCTTTCGGTTCGTCCACGCTGCTGAATGTGACCGATATCGCCATTGGTGTATATTACAGTTTCTCCTACAACAAAGGCGGCAAAGACACCATTGTCCATGATGTAAAATCCTTCTACGCCAACTCGGAAGTGCGCACGATAAACAGCATCAGCTATCCGGACAGAGCAGCGTGGATAGAAGCGATGGTAGCAGACTCCAACTCCTATAATTATATTATCGCGCCCGCAGGCGCATATACGCATATGGAGTTCCCGATGGATAAGATGGTAGAGCACATGGAGAAAACACTCTTCATCGATTCGATTTGGGATGCCGACTCAGCAAGATATATCTACCGCTACAAGCGTCCCTATGTCAACAAGGCACAGTTGCGCGTAGATGTGGAGAACAAATACACCGGTGCGGATGTGGACAAGCAGCGCAACGACTGGTTGCAACCAGCAGACTACATGCTGCTGATCAAAGAGAGCAGCATGGAACGATTCTTCGCGAAGAAAGAACTGCCGGCTGACTCTTGTGCGCTACTGGGTGTGCTGACGCAAGGCAAAGACTCGGTGGGTAATCCGCTCTACTACTATAGCTACGACATGTCGGATTTTCTGACCGATCAGTTGCGTCATGAAGAACTGGACGCCGTGCTGCACATGGTATTGGTTCCCGTGACGGTCACTATTGCAGCGTCAGGAAATACTATTGCCGCAGTGAAGCAGCAGCAGACGGCGTCTGCCACGAAGATTCGGTCTGCCCGAAACGGAATGAATCTGAAGATTGTCTATAGCGGATTCTGATCCCCTACTACTATCACATTGCTTGACGCAGGCGTTGCATATCGGTTCGTCCGATACGCTCCTCTGCATATGCACGCGTGACGACGAACTCGCCGTTGCGCGGACGATCGTACATGATGTCGATCATCACCGCCTCCATGAGTCCGCGCAAGCCACGTGCGCCGAGATGTGCCTCCAATGCGCGATCGACGATATAATCGAGCATGTCATCATCGAAGCGGAGTTGCACATCATCCATAGCGAGCAACTTCTGATATTGCTTGGTGAGCGCATTCTTCGGTTGGGTCAAGATAGCGCGTAGTGCGTCGCGATCGAGCGGCTGCAGATAGGTGAGAATAGGCAGACGTCCGATGATCTCAGGAATGAGTCCGAACGCCTTGAGGTCCTGCGGCGCAATATACTGCAGCAGGTTGTTCTTGTCCACGCGCGCGGAGCGCTGCTGGGCATCAAAGCCGACTACCTGTGTGTTCATCCGTTGCGCAATCTTGCGCTCGATACCCTCGAAAGCACCTCCGCAGATGAAGAGGATATTCTTGGTATCGACGCGGATGAACTCCTGGTCGGGATGTTTGCGTCCGCCCTGTGGCGGCACATTGACAATAGAGCCCTCGAGCAACTTAAGCAGACCCTGCTGCACGCCCTCACCGCTCACGTCGCGGGTGATGGACATGTTCTCGCTCTTACGGGCAATCTTGTCAATCTCATCGATGAAGACGATGCCTCGCTGCGCTTTCTGCACGTCGTAGTCGGCATCCTGCAGCAGGCGCACCAATGTCGTCTCGACATCCTCGCCCACATAGCCGGCTTCGGTCAGCGTAGTGGCATCCACAATGGCAAAAGGCACTTTCAGGAATTGTGCAATCGTGCGTGCGAGCAGCGTCTTGCCCGTACCGGTGGAACCGACGAGCAGAATATTGCTCTTCTCAATCTCCACGCCGTCGTCGTCGCGCTCTTGTATCACTCGCTTGTAGTGGTTGTAAACGGAGACAGCCAGAAAACGCTTGGCGTCGTCCTGGCCGACAACATACTGGTCAAGAAAAGCCTTTATCTCACGGGGAGCAGGCAGAGAGTCCATGCTCAAGCCTTCCACCTCCTTCTTCGCCTTCGGCATCTTAAGGACCATGTTATAGCCCATTTCGATACACTCGGTACAGATCAGAGATCCGTCCTGACCGGAGAACATGTCGGGCATCGGCCGGCCGCAGAAACTGCACACTGGTTGCTTTTTAGCCATTGTTCTTCTTGGTATAAACACGATCGATCATGCCATAGTCGAGCGCCTCTTGGGCAGTCATCCAGTGGTCACGATCGGCGTCTTGACGAATCAGGTCAACCGTCTTGCCTGTATGAGCAGACAGGATGGTATAGAGTTCGTCCTTCAGTTTGATGATTTCCTTAGCTGTGATCTCAATATCGCTAGCCTGACCCTGTACGCCTCCCAGAGGCTGATGGATCATAACGCGGCTGTGAGGTAATGCTGCACGCATACCTTTCTCACCTGCGACGAGCAAGATAGCACCCATAGAGGCAGCAAGACCGGTACAGATAGTAGCGACCTTGGCCGTCACGAACTGCATGGTATCGTAGATACCCAAACCGGCATATACCGATCCGCCCGGGGTGTTGAGATAGAGATGGATGTCGCGTTCGGAGTCCGTCGAGTCGAGATAGAGGAGCTGGGCCTGGATGACATTAGCCGTATAGTCGTTGACCTCGGTGCCGAGGAAGATCACACGGTCCATCATCAATCGGCTGAACACATCCATCTGCGTCACATTGAGCTGACGCTCCTCGAGGATAGTAGGCGATATATAGCCGTAGGAAGCACGGAACTGATCCGCGCTCTGCGACAAGACCTTCTCCACATGCATGGAGTTGAGGCCTTGCGCAGCGGCGTATTTCAAGAAATCATTTTTCATAATTTTGAGCTTTCAGCTATCAGCATTCAGCAATCAGATTATTTCTTCAAAGCGGCTTTCTTCTCTGCGCGTTTCGCCTGTGCCAACTGGATGTCGTAAGCGATCGGCGAAGCGATGAACACAGACGAATAGGTACCTACAATCACACCAACCAAGAGTGCGAATACGAAGCCCTGGATGGTCTCGCCACCGAAGATAAAGATAGCGAGGAGGACAACGAATGTACTCATAGAGGTCGAGAAGGTACGGCTGAGCGTGTTGTTCAATGCGTCGTTGATGTTCACGCTCTTCTCACGCTTCGGATAGAGCGAGTTGTACTCACGTACACGGTCAAAGATGACCACGGTATCGTTGATTGAGTAACCGATAACGGTCAGGATTGCTGCAATAAATGCCTGGTCGATCTCCATGGAGAAAGGCATGACCTTCCAGAGGATAGCGTACAGACCGAGCACGATAACGGTATCGTGTGCCAAAGCAGCGATGGCGCCTACCGAGTAAGCGAAGTTGCGGAAGCGGATCAGGATATAGAGGAAGATGACGATCAGCGCAGCAAAGATAGCCCAAACGGCACTGGTCTTGATATCATCGGCGATAGCCGGACCCACCTTCTGGCTCGACATGATGCCGACTACGGCATGGGCGTCGTCAGAAGTACGGAAGTCCTCGAAGGTGACACTGTCGCTCAGGAAGGGTTTGCAACCCTCGTAGAGTAATGCCTCGATCTGCTCGTCAGCCTCTGCGGTCTCCTCGTGGATACGATAGTTGGTAGAGATACGCACTTGGTTGGCATCATTACCGAAGGTGATGACGTTCAGACCAAAGGTCTCGCCGTCCTCCAGCGTAGCCATGAAGACATTCTCCAAGTTGTCACGCACTTCCTGCGTATTGATGTTATTGTCGAAACGAACGACATAGTTGCGTCCACCCGAGAAGTCGATACCCAGGTTGAGGCGACCGAACAAGTGCGGCTCCAGACCCAGGATAGCGAAGATCACTACAGCGCCGGACAGGCAGTATGCCCATTTGCGTGCAGCTACGAAATCGAAGTGAACGTTCTGCAGGAAGTTCTTCATCAGACTGGTGGTGAAGCTGAGTTCCTTTGCATCCTCACGCTTAGCATAATCCTCGAGCAAGAGACGGGTGATAAATACAGCCGTCAGGAACGAAGAGATGATACCGATCATGTAGGTAACAGCGAAGCCCTTGATAGGACCGGTACCGAAGATAGCCAAGATAGCACCGGTGAGGAACGAAGTGACGTTCGCATCGACGATGGCGCTGATGGCACCCTTGAAACCGTCCTCGATAGCCTTACGCATACCCTTACCGGCACGCAGCTCCTCGCGTATACGCTCATAGATAAGCACGTTGGCATCAACGGCACAACCCATCGTCAGCACGATACCTGCTATACCCGGCAGGGTCAGTACAGCACCGAACGAAGCGAGGATACCTACCAACAGGAAGACGTTGCAAACGAGTGCAGCATCGGCGATGAGGCCAGGGATCCAACCATAATAGAAGATCATGTAGATAAGGATGAGGATGAAGCCCAGCACGAAGGACCAGAGACCGGACTGAATGGCCTCACGACCCAGCGACGGACCAACCACGCTCTCCTCGATGATACGAGCAGGCGCCGGCATCTTACCGGACTTGAGGGTGTTAGCAAGGTCCTTAGCCTCTTCTACCGTGAAGTTACCGGTGATCTGACTGTTACCGCCAGCAATCTCATTTTGTACGGTCGGGAAGGAATATACATAGCCGTCCAGAACGATAGCAACAGACTTGCCGATGTTATCCTTGGTCAGACGCTGCCAGGTTTTAGCACCCTCGGCGTTCATTGACATCGACACATTGGCATAAGCGCTGATCTGCGAGAAGTCGGCACGTGCATCGGTGATGACATCACCCTCGAGCGAAGCGCGACCGTCGCGTTGGGCCTTGAGAGCCACGAGATTGAAATAAGAACCAGCCTCGTCGATGGCCTTCACCGTCCAATAGAAACGTGCGTCACGCGGGAGGACAGCCTTGGCGATCGGCGAATTGAGCATCGCGTTGACCTTAGCCGTGTCCACATAGTGAACAGTACCTACCACCGGGCCACGATAAGCCTGACCTGCCTGGTTGACAGAGGGGTTGAGGATAGCGAAGAACGGGTTGTTCTTCTTGTACTCTGCGATCTGCGCAGCCTGATCCACCTCAGCGGCTACAGAGTCAGCACCGAGGTTGTCAACGAGGTCAGCCAGCTCGGCGTTCTCGGCCTTGGGAGCCTCTTCTGCCTTGGGTGCCTCTTCCTCAGCCTTTACCTCTTCGGCCTCGGCCTCAGCCTCAGCGCCGGCAGCGTACTCGCGGTTGATCTGCGCCAGCATAGGCAGGAGCTCAGCAGCCTCGTAGGTCTCCCAGAACTCTAGGTTAGCGGAACCCTGGAGGAGCTTACGAACACGCTCCGGCTCCTTGATACCCGGGAGCTCAATGAGGATACGGCCGGGCTGAGCCAGCTTCTGGATGTTTGGCTGAACAACACCGAAACGGTCGATACGCGTGCGGAGCACGTTGAAGGAGTTCTGGATAGCACCGTCCACCTCTTCGCGGATCACCTTCTCCACCTCTTCGTTGGTAGAGTTGAGCGTCACCTTGTCCTTCAGTTCGAAGGTAGAGAAGACCGATGCGAGCTGTGCCTGCGGATCAACCTCTTTGTAGGCCTCGATGAAGAGCGTGACGAAATCAGCGCCACTCTTCTTCTGATTTTCCTTGGCCAGTGCCAGCGCTTGTTTGTAGTTAGGAGTCTCGTTATGACCGCTGAGTGCATCGAGGATGTCGGGCACCGACACTTCCATGGTCACGTTCATACCGCCCTTGAGGTCGAGACCAAGGTTGATCTCTTTCTCACGGCACTCCTTGAGTGTGTAACCAAACCACACCTTCTGGGTGGCAATAGAGTCCAAATACTGGTACTCTTTGACCGCATCACCTGCGGCGTACTCCTTAGCTTTCTTGTCGTAGTGGCTGGTGACCAACGAGAACGACAGATAGAAGGCGCAGATGAGCGCCAAACATGCAGCTAAGAAGCGGATTAGTGCTTTGTTTTGCATAATAAATTTGTTATTTGTTTGATTTGTTTTTATTTCCTACTCCATTCCAGCTTGCGCGCCATAATATACGCACATGATGTATGTGCTACCCGCGCACGCAACAGAAAAAGCGTGCAAAGGTACTGCTTTTTTTTGAATTGTGCAAGAAAAAACGGTAAAATTTTGCGCATTTGGGCAAAATAGCCGGTTGAACAGAAGAGAAACATGACAGGAAGTGAACAAGGTCGTCAGATTAATCACCTACTAATAACCTACTAATCACCTACTAATAACCTACTAATCACCTACTAATGTCGTAGTACATACAGGGAGACCACAGGGGGATGAAGAATGAAAAATGAAAGGAGGAGAATGAAAGATGAAGAATGAAGAATGAAGAATGAAGAATGAAAGATGAAG
The DNA here is from genome assembly GCA_902784585.1 of uncultured Bacteroidales bacterium. GTDB lineage: Bacteria > Bacteroidota > Bacteroidia > Bacteroidales > Paludibacteraceae > Colicola. The sequence goes on from CACZVM010000001.1 coordinate 23,040, forward strand.
AATGAAGAATGAAAGATGAAGAATGAAAAGGCGAGGCATTCAAGAATAGACAGATTGCCGAATATAATTCGGAACAATAAACATAGCCTTTCGAGCGGCGTTTTTAAAACGCCTGAAATGAGAAGAAAGAAAAAACCGCCATGCAGGAGCACAGCGGTTTATCTGAGCGGGCAATCAGATTGCCCTACTAATGGACAGAGAAATTACTTCTTAGCCACAAGGGCACGCCTACTGCACTTCTTGGCCGGTAAGGGTGTAGGTCTTGTCGCCACGAAGGATTAAGATTTGACCATTATGGAGGAGTTTACGCGGGGCGGTGGATGCGTCCACATTGTCGATTGCAGTCGGAACCTGGCTAACCGTTGTGAACTCGCCTTCATACGATGCCACCACTTCTTCCTCGGCATCTTTTGTGATAACACTATACGTATAGTTGGTACCACCTTCGAGGCCCGTGACCGTAAACTGCATACCATTCGCCGTCATAAGAGCAGCCGGGGCATGCGAATGTTTCTCGCGCAAAGGAGCAGCGAACGCGATGCCGGTTAACTGACCATTTGCATTGAATATAAGTGTGCAGACAAGTACGCCTTCCTTGTAAATCTCGATAGTATACGATGCTGCGTTTTCCTCAACCGGCCAAGTGAACGTAACGGTGTTCACAGTAGGTTCAACAATAACGGTGTCCTCGGGAACAGTTACCGTGCCTGCCTCCATCGTCTGGATATAATAGAAGTCACGCCAGCCAGTGGCTGCACGGTACATACTTTCAGACTCAGCCAACACGTGCAACGTACAATCGAACTTATCTATTCCGTCAAACGTATTACTATAAGCCACGCAGGGGCGCTCGCGGAAGTTGTAGATATGTGTGAGTCCAACGCAGTTGTAGAACGCCTGCTCGTAAATAGTACGCAAGGTGGTAGGCAGACTGATTTCTTGCAGAGTAGCATAATTGGCAAAGGCACTATTACCGATGGTAGTTACACCTTCTGCCACCACCAGTTTCTGCACTTGAGTCGGGGCTTCCGCACCAAAGGTGAAGTTGCTATTCAGCGTACCGTTACCGCTGATAGTCAGCAGGTAACTTGTCGGGTCATACTGCCAGTTCAAAGCCATATTGTCGCCACATGTACCCGTTCGATCGATAGCGAAGACAGCGGTAAACGTGGTGTCTTGTGTGATGAAGAAGCGACGCGGGTTCTCGGTGTTGCCATCCGTCCAGCGCACGAAATGATAGCCGTAATTAGGAGTAGCCGTGACATGCACTGAATCCAGATAATCTGCCCACCTCTTATCGGCTGTGACCGTTCCTTGCTCCGGATCGGTGCTCGAGCATATCACACGGTAGGTGTTCAGCCAGAAAATGGCTGTACAGATTCTATTTTCTCCGATTGCAATCGTTACCGGGTTGGTACTTGTCGTATCTTGCCATCCATAATAATTGTAGACGCCTAACTCCCAATAGCCGAAATGATAGCCATAATTAGGTGTTGCTTCTATCGTTACAGAGTCACCGTAATATACGAGCGTATCGCCCTTTGTGCTACCATAAGAAAGATAATTCGGCATGGTGCGAACCTCGTATTGATTCTTTGCAAAAGTAGCGGAGATAACAGTATCATGCGTTATGTGTATTATACGGTATGTTTGCTCCAAGTTACCATCCGACCATGTTACAAAATGGTGGCCGTTATAGGGCTCAGCAAATATTTCATAGTACTCATATGCTTTGGGCATATCGGGGAATGAATCTGCGAACGAGCGATAATATACATAACCCATTGTGCTGTCGCAATACAAGTACGGCACCGGATTCTTCTCAAACAGGGCCGTAAAAGTGGTATCTTGCGTGAGCGTGATTGAACGCGGATTGTCGGTTACGCTATCCAACCACTGCGTAAAGTGGTAACCATGATTTGGGACAGCGGTGATGGATAGGGTAGTTCCTATATCATGTGTTCCTGTGCCGCGAATATATCCCTGTGAATGATTACTTCCGTCCGTTATGGTTGCGATACTTTGCGGATCGCAGAGTGCAAAGTAAGCGTCAGCGAGGTCAATGCTAATAACACCATCCTCTACGCCATCAGCGATGTCAGCATTGTGGAATGTAGTTTGAGCAAAGCCAATTACTTCGTTGCTCCATCCAAGCATCTTATCAACAAACCTGAACTCGTCTGTGTTCCATGCCTGAAGAGTTGCTACTCCGTTTACTACTTCTACTGCATTGTAAACCGTCCAACTGCAAACCTCGAAACCACCTATGACAGCCAGAATAGCCTCACCACAAACAGGAGCATTTGCTACAGTAATCGTGTAGTCAAACTCTTGCTCATCATATTCTTCAGGCTTCTCGCAGTTATCCCATGAATACAACTCCGGATCGCCAAGGTCGTACTCGATATTGGTTACTTCACCAAGTACGAGGTTTGCACCACCGTTGAAAGCAACCCATTCGTCAAGTGAGTCAACATATACTTTGAGCTGGCGGGAGGCCGGCTTGCTGACGCTGAGCGGTCTTCAACTCATTCATCGTCATAGCCTCTTGTGCCCAGTTGTTGAAACCACCGGAGATAGCCGGAACAACATAATCCCCCTCATCGTTACAATCCGGAGAAACCAATGTGAAGTTGTACACATGATAAACAAAGAGACAAGGATCGTGCTTCCAACTCTTCACGTCGATGACAACGATGCCAGCGCCAATGTTCTTGATGTCCACCTCATTGGTATTACCAGGAAGAATATCTGCAGTACCACGAATCAACTCTGCATCAGCGCCAAGCTGATAATCCCAGCTAAAGTTACCGCTCCCATCCAACTGAACAGGCTTAGCCTGTACACCACCTTCTGCTGAAGGATCGGTATCATCCTCAAAAGTAACGACGTACCAGCCTTCGAAACCTGTTACCGGTTGGAAAGTTTCCAAATCGTCAACAGTAGATGACCAACCAGAATAAGTACCAGTGAGGACGATGTCGTTGCACGCGCCATCATTGTAGATACACATCGTGTAAGTGTGGGTTGCATACGGTGCGAGATCAGCATCCGTAGGAACTACCGCACGGCTTGCAAACATAGCAACGCTCATCAGCGTAGCCATCAAAAATGTAAAAAGTTTTTTCATAGATTTATTATATTTTGTTAAACATATGTATACAAAAACGTGAGCCAACTGCTATTGGTTCTTTCGGGCTTCGACTCCCATAGTGTCCAATATATGCAGAAAGCCCACGCATTCGCGTGAGCGTTTCGCACTATTCTCGGAACACTATATCAAGTTGTCGAAGTTTGAAAGAATCCTCAAATAAAGCAAACGCTAATAATTATCTAATATGTCACCGCTTTTTTACGCTGTCGGAGCCAGCGAGAGGTTATACAAACCTTTGCCGCTGCAAAGGTACAATAAAAATTTGAGATATGCAAATAATGGCTGATTTTTTCGCAAAATTGTCATTTTGCGCAGGGGACGAAAAAAACAATCAGACACCCAGATGGATGCCTGATTGTTGGCTGTTAGCTATTAGCCGTTGGCTATTCGCTTTAGAGTTGCGGGCCGGCAGCAACGAGGGCCTTGCCTGCTTCGTTCGACGTATATTTGTCGAAGTTCTTGATGAAGCGAGCAGCAAGGTCTTTTGCTTTCTCTTCCCACTGAGCAGCGTCAGCGTAGGTGTCACGCGGATCGAGGATAGCAGGATCAACGCCCGGCAGAGCTGTCGGAACCTCGAAGTTGAAGAACGGAATCTTCTTCGTCGGAGCGGTGAGGATGTCACCACCGAGGATTGCGTCGATGATACCACGAGTGTCGCGGATCGAGATACGCTTTCCGGTACCGTTCCAACCGGTGTTAACGAGGTATGCCTTCGCACCGGATTTCTCCATGCGCTTAACGAGTTCCTCAGCATATTTGGTCGGGTGCAACTCCAAGAAGGCCTGTCCGAAGCAAGCGGAGAAGGTAGGAGTCGGCTCGGTGATACCACGCTCGGTACCTGCGAGTTTAGCGGTGAAACCGGAGAGGAAGTAGTACTTCGTCTGCTCCGGAGTCAGGATAGAAACAGGAGGCAGAACACCGAAAGCGTCAGCAGAGAGGAAGATGACATTCTTGGCAGCCGGACCAGCGGATACCGGACGAACGATCTTCTCGATGTGGTTGATAGGATAGGAAACACGGGTGTTCTCGGTTACGCTCTTGTCTGCGAAATCAATCTTGCCGTTAGCGTCAACGGTAACGTTCTCCAGAAGGGCGTTGCGACGGATAGCAGCGTAGATGTCCGGCTCGCTCTCTTTGTCGAGGTTGATAACCTTGGCGTAGCAGCCGCCCTCGAAGTTGAACACACCCTGATCGTCCCATCCGTGCTCGTCATCACCGATAAGGAGACGCTTCGGGTCGGTGGAGAGAGTGGTCTTACCGGTTCCGGAGAGACCGAAGAAAATAGCGGTGTTCTTGCCTTCCATGTCGGTGTTAGCCGAGCAGTGCATCGAAGCGATGCCCTTGAGCGGCAGGTAGTAGTTCATCATCGAGAACATACCTTTCTTCATCTCACCGCCATACCAGGTGTTCAGAATAACCTGCTCGCGGCTGGTGGTGTTGAAAGCCACGCAAGTCTCGCTGTTCAAGCCCAGCTCTTTGTAGTTCTCTACCTTAGCCAGCGAAGCGTTGTAGATAACGAAATCCGGCTCGAAGTTAGCCAGCTCTTCCTCGCTCGGCTGGATGAACATGTTCTTCACAAAGTGAGCCTGCCAAGCCCGAACGGCCATGCGGGTGTCCTTGTTAGCACCGCAGAAAGCGTCCACTACGTACAGGTTCTTGCCAGAGAGCTCCTTGATAGCCATCTCTTTCACCTTAGCCCAAACATCCTCAGACATCGGGTGGTTGTCGTTCTTGTAACCCTCGGTGGTCCACCAAACGGTGTCCTTCGAGTTCTTGTCCATAACGATGTATTTGTCCTTAGGCGAACGGCCGGTGTAGATACCGGTCATCACATTAACGGCGTTCAGCTCGGTGTTCTGACCCTTGGCATAACCGGTCAACTCGGGCTTGGTCTCCTCTGCGAACAGATACTCGTAGGAGGGGTTGTGGGCGATCACAGTGGCGCCCTTGATACCATACTTGGTAAGATCTAACTCTTTCATTGTATTAAATATTTTTGAATTTTTAATCAGTCGTTATTAAACCGGCTACAAAAGTACAACAAAATTTGCAAATATGCAAATGCTACGCCTATTTTTTAAGAAATTTTCTTAAAATTGTGCTTTTTGTTTGCCAAATTGGGAAAAAAGCAGTATTTTTGCAGCGTAAAATGGGAAGTATGCGTTACGACAAGGATGATTTGCAGGAAGCGTTGCGGGTGTTGCGTGACGGCGGGATCATCGTCTATCCGACCGATACGGTGTGGGGCATAGGCTGCGATGCGACCAACGCAGAGGCGGTGAAGAAGATATACGCCCTGAAGCAACGCGAGGACAGCAAGTCGATGCTGGTGCTGCTGGACAGCGCGGCGAAACTGAACTACTATATCTCCGATATCCCGGATACCGCGTGGGCGCTATTAGAGGCAGCCTCACCCCAACCCTCCCCTGAAGGGAAGGGAGATGATGAGAACACTATTAAACCCTTGACGATTATCTATCCAGGGGCGCGGAACATGGCGCAGAACTTAATCGCAGAGGACGGATCGATAGGCATACGGATTACGAACGAGGCGTTCAGCAAGGCGCTGTGCGAACGATTGCATCATCCGATAGTCTCGACAAGCGCGAACATCAGCGGCCATCCGACGGCACATTTCTTCCACGAGATAGAAGCAGCCATTCTGGAGGGGGCAGACTATGTCTGCCAGTTTAGAAGAGAGGACGACACGCCGCACGAACCCTCCGCGATCATCAAAGTAAATAACGATGGCACATTTGTCATCATTCGGGAATGACGACAATGCACAATTCACAATGCACAATTCACAATTAAGATATGACGCTTAGACGGAAACAACAACTATGGTATATCCTGGCTGACTTCATCAGCAGTGAACTGGTGTGGTTGTGTTTTCTGATGTTCCGCTGGACCGTCTATGAGGGGCGCATGAAGATGCTGGACGATGTGCTGGTGCCGGCCTTCGACTTCTGGCCTCCGCTGGTGGTATATCCCTTCGTCTGCCTACTGGTGTATTACCTCTCGGGCTACTATCTGCGGCCCTTCCAGAAACCGCTATGGCGGGAGTTTCTGCGCACGCTGATATCTGCCGTCATCATTTCCCTTTTCTTCTTCTTCGTCATTATCATCGATGACAAAGTGGACACCTACAACCGCTATCTGGTTTCACTCTGGGCGCTGTTTACGTTCCAGTTTGTGCTGAGTTATATCCCTCGTCTGACGATCACGCTGCTCACACGGCGCAGAGGCGTCATCCGCACGCAGACGGTACACTCGATGGCTGAAGCCGAACAGTTGCAACCAGGGGAACAAGACGAGGTGATCATCGACCTGCCGAAGAACTACAGCGACCGCGAGCTATACGCACTCATCGCACGTATCTATCCGCTCTCCTGCGCGATCAGCGTCGTACCCCGCATACATGACATGCTGACGGGTGCCGCACGTATCAGCCATCTGGACCGTCCCTCGCTGATACGCATCACCGACCATCATATGTCGGATGCCGAGTTGTGCATCAAACGCACTTTTGACATCATCTCATCGCTGGCAGGTCTGCTGCTGCTCTCGCCTCTGCTGGCCCTGATAGCACTGCAGGTCAAACTGTCGTCGAAAGGGCCGGTGTTCTACACCCAAGAGCGTATCGGGCAGTACGGCTTGCCCTTCCGCATCTATAAGTTCCGCACGATGATCGATCATGCAGAGGCAGACGGCATACCCACCCTGACGCACGACAACGACCCGCGTATCACAGGCGTAGGGCGATGGCTGCGTAAGTACCGGCTAGACGAGCTGCCGCAGCTATGGAATATCTTGCGGGGAGAGATGTCAATAGTAGGTCCGCGCCCTGAACGCCCGTATTTCGTCGAGCAGATCATGGCGGAAGCACCCTACTACTGCCTGCTATACAAAGTGCGTCCGGGCCTGACCAGTTGGGGGCCTATCCGCGTGGGGTATACCGATACGATGGAAAAAATGATCGAGCGACTCAACTGCGATGTGGTCTATGTGGAGAACATGTCGCTGCTGCTCGACCTGAAAATAATCTTCTTCACCACCAGCGTCATTCTACATGGAAAAGGTAAATAATCTCTCTTACGACGAAGCCATCCGCCGTGCGGAGACCATCATCGCACAACTGGAAGCAGCCGAAGCACTCAGCATGGACGAGTATCAGCGTCTGGCCACAGAAGCTACGGCGTTGCTACGCCAATGCAAAGCGGAGATAGAACAACTATATCCAGCCCAGACAGGCGAGCAGGCCGGTTGAGAGCATCAGCACCGGCATCTGACAGTCCAACGCACTCCCTTCGTGCGTCCAGACAAACCACAGATGCCACGACCAGACGGGCAACACACAGAGCGCCCACCAGTGGCCAAAAAGCAAGAAAAGCACTATTCCCAATACCAACAGACAAGTATGATAGACACGTCCGCCGACAGGTCCTAAAAGACCGGCGAACGTACGCTTGCCGTGCAGGCGATCGTTAGGCATATCCCGCACATTGTTGAGATTGAGCACACCAACGCATGGCAGTCCGACAGCTACGCCCAGCCATGCCACTTCAGACGTGAGCGTCTGCGTCTGCAGATAATAGGCACCGAGCGTGCTCAGGAGTCCGAAGAAAAGGAACACGCCCAAGTCACCCAAGCCCATATAACCGTAACTGTGCCGACCCAGTGTATAGGTCATCGCCCCGACAATAGCCAGTGCTCCCAAGCCGATGAACACCCAACTTTGGTCGCAACACAAAGAACCGAAAGCGGTTCGGATAAGCGCTATGCCAAACAAGACGGACAGGCCGATGAAGAGAAGGATCATCCGCTTCATCTGCGGCATAGTAATCGTGCCAGCCTGCAGTCCGTAGGCTGCACGTCCGTGCTGATCGGCATCGGTTCCCTTGAGCGCATCGCCCAGCTCATTACTCAGGTTACTGAGTATCTGCAGGCAGAGAGTGGTGAAGACAGCCAAGACAAAGACATCCCAGCGGAGCCAACCCGCCAGGCCGGACCCGACGATGATACCTGATACCGACAAGGGCAGCGTACGCAGACGAAGCGACTGGATATACGGATTCATACTACTTAAAACCAAAGACAAAATACACCGCCCCGATGAGAAGCAGACAAGCCACCATGTGATTCCAGCGCAACGGCATATGGAAAGCGATGGCGCTGAAGACAACAAACACGACAAGCGTGATCACCTCCTGGATGACCTTGAGCTGCATCAGATTGAACGGCCCGCCGTTGCCGTCAAAACCGATGCGGTTGGCCGGCACTTGCAGGCAGTACTCGAAGAAAGCGATGCCCCAAGAGAGAAGGATGACGAAGATAAGCGGCGTGGTGTGGCCGATGACATGCAGGTCCTGCAGCTTGAGGTGACCATACCAGGCCAGCGTCATGAACACATTGGCCACCAGCAACAAGGCAATAGTATAAAAAGCAGACATAACAGATTAGCGTTTGGGAATAAACAGTTCTGGCTGATCGGTGATGATACCATCCGCCCCTTCAGGTGCCCGTTTGGGGTCGTTGACAGTCCACACCTTCACTTCCTTGCCCATCTGGTGCATCCTACGGATGAAATGCACGGAGGCAAAGAGCCGGAACACATTGAAGGACGTGACATAATTGTATTTCTCTGCCGAGAAACGCACAAAACGGCCGTCAAACAGGTACTTGTCGCCGATCGGACAGACGAGCAACTTCTCCAGCCGCAGCGTAGGATCGATGGCATGCAAGGCAGCCAGCACCTCGTCGTTGAACGACTGGAAGACCACTTGGTCCTGCATGCCGTGCGCCTTGACGATGCTGTCGGCCAGTTGCTCGATGCCTGCGTACTGATCGCTGCGTTTCTTCTTGATCTCCAAGAGCAGCGGACAACGGTCTTTGCTTAGTTCAAGTACCTGATCGAGCGTAGGGATCACCTCGTCGGAAGCCGTGCCGTCGGGACGCAACAGACGCAGCTGGCGGATCTCATCGAGCGTCATCTGTTCGATGCGTCCGCGGCCGTTGGTGGTGCGGTTGACTGTCTGGTCGTGACAAACGACTACCTGCCGATCGGCGGTGAGGTGCAAGTCTACCTCGATCATATCTGCGCCGGTGGCTATGCCGCGATCGATACACGAGAGACTATTCTCTATTCCCAGCAAGGCACCGCCGCGATGGGCAATGATCTGTTGCGGTTGTGTAGATGATGTGTTCATAGTAGATTGTGTGTTCGTGCAAGACATAAGAAACAAGCCTCCCAACAGGAAGACACTGCGCATACGTGAGTGTGTCATTATAAGCGGAGATTAAACATCTTATTAAATACTATCTTCACCACCTCTTCAAACCACTGGTAGCTGCCATTGGTGCGGCCGGCCGCCTGAAGTGCACCAACGACCACGTCGTCGATAGCCTGCTCGTGGATGAGGGTGTAGATAAGTGCATTACCGAACTTATGGGTAAACAGATCGGACAAGCGTTCGCCACCGGGGTTATAACCCAATATATCATCTTTGTACTTGTCGATACCCGGGAACGTGAGGTTGATGATATCCTTGGTGAGGAAGGCGTTGACCTGCTGCGGGAAGTAGTTCTTGGCCGTGCCGAGGGTCTTGCCAATGAGGGTGATGATCGACTCCTTGGTGTCGGGATAGCGCAGGTTGACATTTATCTCCAGTTCGTCCAGCACCTGTTGCGACGGTATCTGACGCATGACGCTCTCCAGCAGATCGAGCGAGGTGTAGATATACCCCGAGTCGGTGACCAGTTCGGATATGTTATTCAACAGATGAACCAGCAACTCTTTGTCGCGCGTAGCAATCGCCCGGTCAATCAACTGACGGAAATACGGCACGCTCTGCTGTTCGGGATCGCGATTGTCGCCATGACGTACACAATAGACCATCGCATACCAAGTCATCACATTGCGTTTGTATAGCTGCATCTGGTTGGCCTTGTAACTGTTGCGTCCGCGGAACCATCCCCGGCAACGCAGCGTCCAGTCCACACACCATTCGCTCAACATCTCTTCCACCTCCTGCGGCAGTTCCGGCATCTTCAGGCCTAACTGGTAAAGCACATAGATAAAAGACATCTGCGAATAGTCGAACCACTCCGTATCACGGTTGCTGCCTCCGCGCAGCGCCCTAACGATGGGTGCCACGTTCTCATAGTCGGCCATTCCGGCAATGATGAGCAGTCGTTCCATCGCAAAATAACTGAGGCTGTCGCCCGTCTGATAAGCCGACAGGATCTTCGGTATCCACTCTTGCCATTGCGCATTGGTCGGTGCATCGGCCTGCCCGCGCTTGGAGTAGAGATAAGCGAAGGGGGCGATAGCCGCTAGGTCGTTGCGTCCCCACCGATCAGCCCCGCCGTCCTGTGGGATCACGTTGTCCTCCCAGAAGGTCTGGTATTCAATCACATTGTTGACATAATCCGACTGGAAGAGTACCTGACGGCGCATGATCAACTGTACGAACGGCAGCAGCACCCGGAAGAGGGTGAAGTTGGCCGTCAAATGTTTCGCCACACTCGTTATATCATCGAAGATCGTACTGATCTGTATGCCGTTGTCGCCATCCTGCTGTGCATCGCCGGCCAGCACACGATCGATGATCATCAGGATGTTGATACGCGTACCCGTCTCCAGATAGGTCACTATGCGTTTGCGGCGCTTGCCGTTGACCAGCGTGATGAGTGGTGAACGGTTGATATAGCCGTACATACGCTTGACTATCTGGCGCGTGATATTCTCCCGCAGCGGCGTATAACCAGCCGTATGCGTCTTGTGGGACGCATAGTAGATCAGCAGACAAGCGTTGTCGCGTATCTCCGTGATCGTATCCTCCATCACCAGATCCAGCAGTGCATACGGATCGTAGGTATAGAGTTGCTCGTTGTGATAATCAGTCATGAACACGCCGTTGACGAGCGTACCTGTAGCCAGACGCTTGCGGTTCATCATCGGCGTGATCAATGCCGACAACTCTTTATAACGCGCGATGGTCTCATCGTCCGCCTTGTTCTTCTCGATGATCTTCCAGATGCGGTTGTATTCGTCGATCGTCTCGCGGCGATCAGCCTCAGTATAAGTCAACAGCACCTGCAGCAAGGAGAAGAGCTGTGCCTCGTAGTTCTCTGTCACCAGCGAATTGAGCACATCGGCGATGAGGGTGACAATAGAGAAGTTGCCGCTATACTCACTGGCCAGGCGGATGATCGTCTGCGGGTCAGACGTGTGCATATAATCCATGATCAGCACATTGCGCAATGTACTCATGAACACCTCGTTGACGGCCGCGTGCTGCATCGTCTCCACATACACCTCGGCCGGGATAGGTGTACCCTCTGCCACTCTCGCGCGCTCGCGTTCAAAATAAGCACGCGCGAGCATATACTCCAGAAAACGCTCGTAGATGAACTGGATCTTCTCGTCCTTGATCAGACGCAAGATAGGACGCTCCGGCTTGTTGAGCAGTTCCTCAAAAGCGATCGTCGTACCCTTGTCGTTGTACACCAGATTAGCGGTCTTGTAGAGTGGTGCTTCCTCCGCAAAACGTGCCTGACGCAGGTCCTCCAGCAATATAGAATCTTGCGCTACACCCGCCTCGTAAGAACGGAGAATGACGGCCGTCAACTCTCGCAGGATAGCCGTCTGCTTGCCGCCGGCATACGAGTGACTGATATCATCTATCATCTTATCAAACAGCGCCAAAGAGGTGTAGCGGCTGTTGTCTTCCGGCAGGTTGTGGCCCAGATAGTTGGTGCAGACTATCTTCAGGATCAAGGGGTTCTTGATGCGGATGATGTTCTTACGTTCGATCTGCTCGTAAAGCGTCTGCATCTGATACAGATCCTGATAGATGGTATAGGCACGGCTGATCTCCTCGTCGGTGAAACTGCGTACGGTGGCCTCTTCGCCCAAACGGCTGAACAGCGTCATGTCTTGCTGCTTCTGCTCCGGACGCAACTCATTCTGCCAGGTGTAGTTACGACAGGTGAAGAGCACGCGGAAGGCCGTCAACTCATGCTTGCCGAAGAGCGCGTATATGTCGCGATACAACGCCAGCGGACTACTACCTTCTGCCCCGGGATACGCCAGCACCTCGTTGATGGCATCAAAGAGGAAACACACCTGCCTACCCGCTTGCACCGCCTTGTCGTTGAGCGAGGCCAAGAAGCGGTGGATATCTTTCTTGTAGGAGAGCCCGAATAGTTCGCGCAGACGCTGCTCCAGCCGGCCCTCGGCAAACTCCGAACTGGCAAAAGTCACTACGGCATCATCCGACTGCATCAGTTGTTCGGTCCAGTGACACAACTGCGTGGTCTTGCCCTGTCCGGCCTCACCGAGCAAGGGCAACAACCTATCGTCTGACTCGCGGAAAGAACGGAAGATAGCGGACAGTTGGTCACGCTCCACAAACAGTTCCTGGTTGTATTTCTTTTCGGAATACATATGATGCAGGTACTCTTGCGAATAGTCGGCCATCACCTGCCTCAACTCTGCCCAGTTCTGCTCTTTGGAGATATCGAACGAAGGGACTATCGCCTGTGCCCAGCGATCCAACTCGGCATTGAAGGCATCCGTGATACGCGTCACGGCGTGTTCGTCCGACGAGATAAAACTGACTTCCTCATCCTTGAGCGACTGGAACACATAGGGCTGGCCCTTCTCATTGTGATGAATCAGCGGATAGACATCCACCTCACCATGAGCAACCGTGCCAATATAGAAATGCGACTTGTCCGGCCGTTCGGGATACTGCTCCAGCACGACTATCGCAGCCGCCAACTCCTCCACTCGCTCCTCGATCATCCCCACCACTTCCTCGTAGATACTCTCTGCTAGCGTGGTTCCGTGCCCCTTGTATTCATTACGGATCTGCACCAGACTCTTCTCGCGTTTGCTGCCGAGCCACAGATTACGCTTCGGCCCAGCCACCGCAGTCATCGCGACGGTCAACGGTTCATCCGGCAAGCACTCACGCGCCGCCGCAACGGCCTTGGGCAGAATATCGTTCGCCCAATCGCCGAACGACAACGGACGCTTCGTATCAATCTTGTTGATCACAGCCACTGCACCGGCAGGCATCGTCTCGGTAGCCGATGCGCGTACCATGCCTACCATCACGATCGATAGATACTGAGCGGATATCTCAAAGAAATCCAGGGCATAGTTCATCGCCTTCGAATAAACACCGTCAGCACGCTGCAAACGATACTGCTCCAGCGGGTGGGACAACGAGAAAGGAAGTTTGCTGCTTTCCATATTTGATCTGTTTTGCGGCTGCAAAATTACACAAAAAAAATGACATACGCAAATGCGTATGCCACTTTTCTCGAATAATTGGAGAATTACTTGAGCTCTGCCAAGTATTTGATAGTACGAACCATCTGGCTGGTGTAGCTGTTCTCGTTGTCGTACCAGCTAACAACCTGTACCTGATAGGTCTCCTCGTCGATCTTAGCAACCATAGTCTGGGTACTGAGCAGCCTTCATGGCAGCGTTGATACCCTCTTTGGTGATGTCTTTACCCTTAACAACTGCAACCAGGATAGTGGTCGAGCCGGTCGGAGTCGGAACGCGCTGTGCGCTACCGATCAACTTACCGTTCAGCTCGGGGATGACGAGACCGATAGCCTTGGCAGCACCGGTGCTGTTCGGAACGATGTTCTGCGCACCTGCACGGCTACGACGGAGGTCACCCTTACGTTGTGGACCGTCGAGGATCATCTGGTCGCCGGTGTAAGCGTGGATCGTCGACATGATACCGCTCTGGATCGGAGCGTATTTGTGCAGAGCAGCTGCCATCGGAGCGAGGCAGTTGGTCGTACAAGAAGCAGCGGAGATAACTTTGTCAGCCGGAGTCAGGGTCTTGTGGTTTACGTTGTAAACGATGGTCGGCAGATCGTTGCCTGCGGGAGCAGAGATAACGACTTTCTTTGCGCCAGCCTGGATATGAGCCTCTGCTTTAGCCTTGCTGGTATAGAAACCGGTGCACTCGAGAACTACATCGATACCCAGCTTGCCCCAAGGCAGCTCAGCTGCGTTCGGCATAGCGTAGATAGTGATCTCCTTGCCGTCAACGATGATCGAACCCGGAACGAGAACGGTCTTGCCATCCTCTGCGAGTTGAGCGTCCTTGTAAGCTACAGTGTGCTTACCCTCACCGAACTTGCCGGCGAAACCACCCTGAGCGGTGTCGTACTTCAGCAGGTGAGCCAACATCTTCGGGCTGGTCAAGTCGTTGATTGCAACTACCTCATAACCCTCAGCTTCAAACATCTGACGGAAAGCCAGACGACCAATACGGCCAAAGCCGTTAATAATAAATCGTCAAAAAATCTTAATTTTGTAACATTTTTTTTGCAAAAGGGCCTCCCGCACCCCATAACAGGTAACATATAACCATTATTTTCTGCCAAAATCAGCAGGAATCTCCCCCCAAGCCTTCGTGTTCCACTTGTAGATGGGCGTGGTCCATGTGTTGTCATGGAGCCACATTTCCGCCTTGCGAACCATCAGAAAGAGGTCCTGGTTCTGTGCGTTCCACTCGATCTTGGTCTTGCATCGTTTCTCCCGCAACCAGGCCAAGGCCGTCACGCTGTCGGAATAGATCACCCACGGCAGGTTGTACTTTTTGATATACGCCAGACCCAATACCAGGGCGAGGAACTCGCCGATGTTATTGGTGCCCTGCTGAAACGGCCCGCGATGGAACACCTCGGTGCCGGTGTCGGCTATCACGCCGCGAAACTCCATCACACCCGGGTTGCCGCTGCACGCGGCATCGACAGCCAGGGCGGGGAGTATGGGTTTAGCAGTAGTGACGGGAGCCTTACTCATAACGCATGATCTTTTTCGTTTCTACCCGATCGCCCGTCTGGATACGGATGATATACACGTGCGGACTGACGCGGAAGGTAGAGATGATCTGTTGCTGTGACTGCGAATCGGTCGACTGATCCGCACTACGCGGGATGTCATCAAAGGCGTGCGGACAGGTGTAGATATACTTACCGTCGTTGCGGAGCATACGGCAGTAGTACTCTGCCGTCGTACCTTGCAGACCTGTCGGATCATAGAGACGTTGTTGCGTCTCGCCTGCTATCTCCACGCCGTCTTTATACCACTGGTAAGCCGTATACAGATTGCCCTTGTTGCTGATGAAGATCACGTCATTCCACTTAACGAACATCTGGTTGGCTATAGCGATGCGGATGCTTACGGTCGTATCACTCGTACAGCTTACACCCGTCCGTCCTACAGTTAGAGATCCCACATAGTCGCCGGGCTCCAACATCGGATCGATGTTCAGCACCAACTCATCGGTAGCACCATCCATTGTCAGCGGATAATTCTGTCCGCCAATCACGATCGTGCACGAATCGGGATCGCCGATAGGATCGCTGTACGGGAAACGAATAGCCACTTCCTCGTTGCAGGTCATCGCTATCGGTGCGATCGTCAGATGAGGTATAGCCACCACGGTCAGCAACAGCGTGTCATAGACGTTCTCGGGATTGGTAATGGTATCCGTGAGGCCTACGTGGCCCGAGTAGGTATGCCCCATCCACGTAACGGTCTGTTTGTCACAAATAGTGGTATCCAACTTATTGCAGCTGATACGAGCCGGTGTCGCAAACGTGATACTAGCTGATGCGGGGCATGCCGCTCCTTCATAAGCAGCGTCTATCGTCAGATTAGCACCGCCAATCGTGGTCAGCGTGAGAGGTACAGTGGTCTCCGTGCCCGTGGCTGCGACGGTAGTAGTATTGCCTTCATAACTCAGCACGATATTCTTCCCCGTTGCGTCATAGGGCGTACGGACGATGACGTTGATCGGATAATCCTGTGCATCGCAAAGCACCGTCTTCGGTACATTGTTCGTATCCACCTTGGCGATCACCGGCGAATAAGGTACAGCTGGCAGTGTATACGTTGTGTCACAACTGTTCGCGCCGTCCCACCATACATGCAGGTGACGTACCTTTCCGTCAGCAGGAATGCTGTCGAACCGAAGTCCGCTGAGGGTCTGCTCCGTCTGGCTGGCGGTAGTTACTACAGTCGAGTCACCGGTCAGTTCCACGATCGTATAATGCAACAGCCCTTGCTGATAGGTATAGTTGAGGTCGAAGGTCAAGCTCGTCTTCTTATCCGTACATGTCGGCTCGCTGAAGGCAATGTTGAATATGTCTCTCCTCGGAATACTTGGCGCGTCAAACGGATTGGACAATACCTCACAAGCAGCACCTGCACTATTGGTAAACCATGCCTTGAGTTGGATGTTGGTACCGATGCTGTCTATACCGCTAAGTGAGAAATTAGCCGACTTACTACCAGCTGCCACCGGAATAGTCTGACTGTGTGCAGCATCCAATTGTACAACCAGATTACCATCTGCCTTATCAAAAGGAATCGTACCCGAGAGGGTGTAATTCGTCACGCCGCACGCCGTTTCGCCTACTGTCACATCAAAAGGATGAATATGAGCATGCACGGGGGCCTTGTATTTCACGCTGTCCGGACACACAGGACTATAACCGGCTAATTCGGCATAGATGGTCTTCATGCCCACTGTGTCATCTATGTTGAACAGCGTCAGACCGCTGATAGTAGTTGTCTGAGCCGCAGCCAATACCGTCGTATCTTTCTGCTCGTTTCCATTATCGTAATGCAGCACGATATTTTTGCCTAATCCGGTCGGATCATAGTGCGTCTTTACAGCTACGTCTATGGTATAACTGGTCGTCGAGCAAGACACTGTATCAGGTACACTGGAGACAATCGTCACGTTATCAATCACCGGTGAGAAAGGCACTGCCGGCAACGTATAGGTTGTATCGCAACTATTCGGTCCATCCCACCATACATGCAAGTGACGCACCTTGCCGTCAGCCGGGATGTTGTTGAAACGCAGTCCGGCGAGTGTTTGTTCGGTCGGACTAACCGTTGTGGCTGCCGTGGAATCGCCGGAGAGTTCGGTGATGGTGTAGTGCAGCTGACCTTGCTGGTAGGTGTACTTCAGGTCGAAGGTCAGCGTCGTTGTCAGGTCGCCACAGCTCGGTTCGCTGAATGCGATATTGAGCGCATCCACCTTCGGGAATCCCGGGATATCGGTTACGACACTCTTCTTCGCCGCAGGCCAATTCTCAAAGTACGCTTCCCATGTATGCATCGGTTCTTTTGTCTTAATGACAATGGTTCGATCGAACGTATATGGGGTGTCAAATGCGCCCATAGCCGGCAAGTCATACTTGTAAATCGTGTCGCGAGTAGCGTCACGGATAAAGAGTTGCCCACTCGGATTATTTTGATATTCCACATGCATGGCGATTGTATAGTCCGTTTCATCGCAGTCAACCGGTTGTACGGTAGCAGTAAACGCATCTATCTTCGGCTCATGCGCATATACCTTAAACTCCTGTTGTGACTTCACCACTTTAGACACACTGCTTATCGGATGGAATTGAATATCGTCCAGTGCAAAATCATTGCCTATATGCAATGAATCAAGATTCTTATTCACCACAGAGATACGCACATTGTTGTAATCCTTCTTGGCAGTGAAAGTTTTGGAGCACTGATGCCAGAGATTGTTATGATACTCCGGCTGACTCAGATCAAGCATCTGCGAGGAATCCAGTCGTACGGGATTATTGATATCCGTGATATCCTCTATATAGAAGCGGAATTTAGCCGCATTGTCCATTTCTCCGTAGTTGTTAATATTAGCGGCCCAGAACGACAATACGTAGGTTGTACCCTTCTTCAGTTTCAACTTGCTGTTTTTCGCCGTCGTTGCTTCCCATGCGCGTTTGTTACCACCTCGCTTGCCGGATACAGCGTCAAACAAGCCGAAGTTGCTACCCTCAAGAGCCTTTACTTTCGCATAAGTAGGATAGAAATTATTCGAGTTGCGTACTACAGCAAAACCATTGTCCTGTAGTTTGGTCGGGTTGATGCAAGTTGGGCAGGTATCGGTATAGAAGTTTATCTGCGTATTTTCTGTCTGCTCGTAATAACCCCAGTAGTTGTATTCACTAATGGTACTCTTCTCCCCCTTTGTTCCGTAATTAAACTCACTCTCATTATCCTCATAGCCGCCATTATCCATCATATCGTCCATATTACCGGCTGCTGGATAGTACTCCTTATAGACTAAGGTCAAGGCTGTGTCTACAGAGAATGCATCAAGAGTCAGTACTTGCGAAGCTCCATGCAGCGTATCCAACTGACCGGTTGCTTCGTTCTTCATGAGCCACACGTACTTATTGCTCGACTCAATATTGAGTGGCGTTAATACGAACTGTTTGCCTGTCAGCGAATCCATGGTAACTTTGTCAATAGCCTTCGTGGCATTGGGCACATCCACGGTCACCGAGTCGCGACAAGCAGTGGTATTCCCGGTAAAATAGGCGTAGGCTTTTGTCTTCTTTCCATCAGTCGTTGCGGCCGGCACTCCATGCAACGAGAAGGATTGCGGACTATGTATAGTGTCGCTGGCAATAACAATGCTTTTTCCATCGCACTCAATGATCAAGTTACCATTCGGCTTTCCAAAAGCCACCATACCATCCAACGTATACGTGTTATCATCTGCATTCACAGCAGAAATAGCTGTTTCGAATGCTGTGATTTCACAATCCAACTCACAATCCGTAGCATTAGGCAGCACATGCACCAACCTACAGCCTTCCGTTAGCGTCGAGAAGAGATAGTAATAAATACCTCCGGCGGGAATGGGTTTCGGCAGAGTCTCAAACAGATCTTTATCCTCCACGTTTTCTTGACCGGCATTGCGGTAGTTGCCTGCATAACTCTTCTCGCCCACCCATGTGATGCCGTTCACCGACTTATACCAGGCATAGCCATAAACATTCTCATATAAGTAACCCACTTTCTCTCCGCCTATTATCTTCAATTTCGGACGAAGAGATATCGGATTGCCAGCTGCGCTGTCACATACCGAGATAACCTCAGCAGTCTCTGAGGCGATAAAAGTGGAAAGACTGCTCACATCCGGAGTGTACAACTTCCAACGATTGCCGGCGTCATTAAAGTTGACGATGCAATTCCATCGCTTATCATCTGGTATATCCATCACAACCGATTCGTTCCAAGCGGCACCACTTGGCGATTGGCGTTTAATCTGCGCCTTATCAAACCACGGAGCTTTGCCGGATGGCATCTTACCATAATACATGGTACTACCTGAACGGATTGGAGAAAGGCTAACCCATGCATTGTTAGATGAGTTGCTTCCCTGATAAAAATACACAAAGAGTTTTGCATTATCCTTCGCCCAATTGCCGATAGCATCACTCTGTTGCACATTGACAAAGATGACATCACCCTTGGGGTACATTCGTGCACTCACGCTCAGTGCGAAGGTCATCAACAAGCCTAAAACAATATACTTTTTCTTAGCCATAAAGGCACGATTAACTGCGTTTTTCATATCTCTGCCCTCCCTTATTTCATTTCTTTTTCGTTGGTAATCACTTTCACCTCTACGCGGCGGTCACGCTTCAGCTCCTCGCGGTCCTTCTCCTCGTTCGGGATACGCGATCCGTGGCCGAGCACTACGACGCGCGACGAAGACAAACCTTTGCTAACCAGGTATTTATACACAGCCTGCGCACGGTTGTACGACAGTACTTCGTTGTGGATCGAGTCTCCCTCCACCGAGGCATGACCGTCTATCGCGATCTTGGCTTCCGGCACCTCGTTCAGCACCTTCACGATAGACGACAGATAATACTTCGCCTTGTTGGTCAACTTATAGCTATCCAGCGCAAAGTATATCTTGTTGAATTTCTCCACGCGCTCTGCCGCCTGCTGGATACTCGTGCGCACCAGCGTCTCCACATATTCGTCCACCAGCGTGTCCTGACGTGTCACATATTCTATCGTCGTATCCGGACGTATGAAGTGCTCGAAGTAATCCACATTCACATGCTTGTCCGGCTTGATATAATGCCAGTGCACACCTATCTTCACACCCACTTCCCATGGATGCGACGATCCGGCTTCAGTGAGGGCATAGGCACCTTGATAGTCGTTCATGAAGGTGAACACATTGTCTTTCCAACCTATGTCCTGCTTGCTCGAACTGTTTGCATCGTTTAGTGCGCAGTTGAAATAACCACCCACCAGCAGGTCTATCTGCTTCGTCAGAGGAATCAACGCGCCCAGGTCGGCAAAGATAGCCACCTGCGGACGAACAGACATCTGGCCCTTCGAGGCTTCCTCCTGCGTGAAGTCTTTCGTGCCGAACTCATGCATGTTGTCCAGCGTCAGGTTCCACTGCGGATAATAAGCCGAATGCGCCAACTCTCCTGTCTGCACCTTGTATTTCTTGCTCACCGAGAACGACGGAGCCAGACCAAGCGAAGCAAAGATACCCGCTTTCCAATTCTCCTTCTGCTCGCGGAACTGGAGAGAAATAGGTATACCTATGTTATGAATCGTCTGACGCTCATCCCAGCGGTTGACATCCGCACGGTGACTGTACGGACTTTCTCCGTCCGTATCCGTCAGGCCGTCCCATCCGGTCATCGTATGATCCCAGCCGTAGTAACCGCCCAGATGGGCATGCGAGGTATAGTTGGTGAACCATAGACCTGCCCCTACACCCCAGTTGGGATGGAAGAAATACGCGTATTGGAGTTGCAGCAATGCGCTGAACGAACCGCTCACACTGTTGGGATTACCAAACCCGTTCGGGTCACTGAACTGATAACCCATACTTCCGTATCCCAGACCCACATGTGCCTCGATGTAATGACCGCGGCGGTCGGTCGAGTCCGGACGGATAGTGTCCACACGCTGTTTCTGCACGCTGTCAGGAGAGAAAGAGACCAGCGCCACCGTGTCCGTAAAATAACGAATCTCACGATTGATCACACGCACCAGGCTGTCCTGTGTCTGTACCGAATCGGCCGTCTCCAGAGGAATCTCTTCCGTGATTACCTCCGACGAACTCGGTTCTTGCGCCTGATGCACAATACGGATGGGTTCGGTCTGAGCTATCAGGCCCAGAGGAACCACCAGCATCAGCACCAAAGAGAAAATGTGTTTCATGATAATATCAAATGTTTGTGTTTTTCTGTGTCTTGTGACTCGCCCGGGAATCGAAAATCGCCTTAGCGATAATCGTGCCCCTCTAGGGGCTAAAAACCCGGATCTAAGCTTTACTTTGTAGTCCCACCGGGAATCGAACCCGGATCTAAGGTTTAGGAAACCCGTATTCTATCCATTGAACTATGGAACCATTAACTAGCATCTACTCGGAAACTCTCCGTATTCCTCGAAGGTATAGTTGAGGAAGTAATTCATCGGCTTGGCCGCAGCAGCTATCGCAGCGATCCTATCCAGAAAGTCCGGCGCACACACCTGTTCATCCGTCAGCGGCGTACTGAATGTATACGCTCTGTGCTTCAGCCAGTCGGCATGCTTGAAGGTGGGATCAAAGCCTGCCGGCACTTTCTTCAGTCCACCCCACATCGTATCAAAATCCTGTCCGAAATACTGCTGCCACTCTTTCTGACCCATGATCTGCTCCACCTCCTCGTAGTTGGCTTCTATCTCCTTGCGCAACGCGTCCAGCAACTCCTTACTCGGATCCCATATGCCTCCGGCGAACATACACTGCCCCGGTTGGATATGTACGTAATATCCGCCGCGCATCGACTTCTTGCCCCAGGTCTTCGGTTGTCCCGGCACGCCTGCCGCAGGGAACACGCCGAACCACTCCTTGTACGGACGTTTGTCGTGACTGAAACGTATGTCGCGGTAGATTCGCCATATGCAATCTTTCGGTTGCAATGATGCCAGCGCCGGATCGAGTTCCGCCAGACGCTGGATATACGCTGCAGCAAACTCCACGTAGCGCGCGTAGCACCGCTGGTACCACTCCTTGTTCTCAGCAAACCACTCACGGTTATTATTCGCCGACAACGCCGTCAGAAAATCCAGTATATCTTTCAATTCTTAATTCTTAATTCTTAATTTTTAATTCCTCCACACATCGCCTGAGTCCGTCCATCCAATGCGGTATCTCCACGTCAAACGTCTTCTTAAATTTCGACTTGTCCAGCACACTGTAGTGCGGACGCGGAGTCTTATAGGTATACTCTTCCGACAGTATTGGATGCACCTTGCAACTTGTGATGCCCGCCAACTCATGGATAGCCAGCGTGAAGTCGTACCACGAGCACACACCTTCGTTCGTGAAGTGATAGATACCTGGATGCCACATCTTCGTCTCAATCACGGTGAAGATGGCCTGCGCTAGATCAGCCGCATAGGTCGGCGTTCCTATCTGATCGAACACCACGCCCAACTGCTCTTTCTCCTTGCCCAGACGGATCATCGTCTTCACGAAGTTATTCCCGTAGGTCGAATACAGCCATGCCGTCCTTAGGATCACGGCATCCGGACACTCTGCCAACAGGAGTTTCTCTCCCTCGTATTTCGTACGCCCGTACGCCGTACGAGGTGCCGCCGGATCGGTCTCGCGACAAGGCAGATGTTCTTCTCCGGAGAACACGTAGTCGGTACTCACATGTATCACCTTCACGCCCTGACTGCCCAGTACACCCAACGCATCCGCATTGATCTTCTGTGCCGTCACCTCGTCCTCCTCGGCCTTGTCCACGTTGGTATATGCCGCACAGTTGACAATCAGGTCGATACCCTTCGATGCCACAAACAGACCCACCGCCTTCGCATCCGTTATATCCAGCACATACGTATCTTCCAGCTCCACCACGTCGGTGAACCAATACATATGCTTCGGATGCTGCTTGCTCAGCACACGCATCTCATTGCCCAACTGGCCGTTACTGCCTGTTATTAAGATATTCATAAATCACCAATTACCAATAACCAATTACCAATTAGAAGGGATTATCCAGATCCCGCAAGAGCGGATGTTTGGTGTCTTTCTCGCTGATGATACGCAGCGCCTCGGGTATCTGCCAGTCTATCTTTAGGTCCGGATCGCTCAACAGTATTCCTCCGTCGGCCTCGGGATGGTAGAGGTTGTCGCATTTATACGTGAAGATAGCCTGCTCGCTCAGCACGGAAAAACCGTGGGCAAAGCCACGCGGAATGAAGAACTGGCGCTTGTTCTCCTCGCTCAGCTCTACGGCGAACCACTGGCCGTAGGTCTTGCTCGCCTTGCGCAAGTCCACCGCCACATCCAGCACGCGTCCCACGGTGCAGCAAACCAACTTCGCCTGACTGTACGGCGGACGCTGAAAATGCAAACCACGCACTACGCCGTAACTCGAACAGGACTGATTATCCTGCACAAACTGCGCATCGATGCCTGCCTCGCGGTAGCGTTGTTCGTTGTATGTCTCTACAAAATATCCTCGTGCATCAGCGAACACACGCGGCTCGATCACGAGTAGTCCTTCAATCGGTGTTTGAATTATCTTCATGCGACTCTTGTCTTTTCCTTTCTCATCTTTCCGAAAAGGCGTGCAAAGTTACAACATTTTTTTTAAATACGCAAGCCCGCGCGCACATTTTCATGTTTTTTTACTAATTTTACGTTGCAAGACTCAGGGATCCGAACAACGAATCTGCCAACAAAGCTTCCCTGATAAGCACCTGGCAACTACCTGGGAATGTCGAGAGCATATCGAGAGAATATCGTATCCCACCACTACTTATATATACTATAAGTATATATGGCGTGATTTTAGAAAATTCCCTTTAAAATATCTGAAATTACAGGCCTCTTGTTAGCAACGCATGATCTCGTCGTACGTAAATCCCCTTTGCAGCAGAAAACGCAGGCGTTTGTCTTCGCTATCAGCCTTGCGCTGAGCGATCAAGGCGCGGAGATTCTTGGTGTATGCGGCTTCATCTATCTCCTCCAATGCCTCAGCAATCACCCTTTCCGGCAAATCCAAAGCACGCAAGCCCGCTTGAATCTTCATTCGCCCCCATCCTTGGTACGCCACCTTGTCATGCACATAGGCGCTGCAGAAACGTGCATCGTTCAGAAAGTCGTTACGATAGAGACTTTCCTCGATTTGATCGAACAAATCCGAAGGAGCACCCCACTCATGCCACTTCCTCCGCACATCAGCTGCACAGTGCTCGCCGCGGGCACAATAGGCCTCAGCCTTATTCAGCCATTCGGCATGAGATAATTCGCGGTTTTCCATAACTGTCTTCCATTACTTGTATCTCTGCATATCCTTGCGCTGCAAGCATTGCTTGCATCTCATCGGCATATGCCTCGTTGATCTCAAAAAAGAGGTGCTTGCCCCACCGCAGTTCAGCAATGCGGCGATAGAACCGCAGCGGATCTTCGTCAGGCACAAAGAGTGCCGTTGCGGGTTCATAATCCAGCACGTTGCGCCGCATATCCTTCTTTTCCTTTTCGCATATATACGGCGGATTACTCACAACGAGGTCAAAAAGGCGATTTCCTCCGGTTTCATCGGAACAATCTTTTCCTTTAGCCACGGAGAAGATATCTGCCACTTGGAAGTCTACTTCCGCATCATTGCGCAGCGCATTCTCGCGCGCCACCTCGATCGCCTCGGCCGATATATCTATGCCCGTCACCTGCCACTCCGGATGTCTTTTCTTCAGCGCAATCGCAATACAACCGCTCCCTGTTCCGATGTCTAACACCCGCAACGAAGGAACTGAAGGCTGACGGCTGACAACCGATAACTTCTCAACCAACTCCCCGGTCTCCGGACGAGGAATCAAGGTTGCAGGAGTCACTTTCAGGTCCAGACCGCACCAAAAAGTATGACCGAAAATATACTGAATCGGCTCAAAATGCAATAATCTTTCGATGATGTCTTGCGTGTTTGGTATATTTTTTGTACCTTTGCAGCCGCAAAGTAGTTGCGTGCGGCTGAGACCGGTCACTTCCTCCGCCACCCACCATGCCAATGCCTCCGCCTCTTCGGCGGGATAAACGGTTTGGAGTTGCGATGCTATGGACTGAATAATTGCTTTCACGCTGCAAAAGTACAAAAAAAATATGGAATACGCAAATTTTATTGCACGTTGTATTGAGATTGCCCGTCGCGGCGAGTATTTCGTAGCCCCCAACCCCATGGTGGGCGCCGTGCTCGTTCGCAACAGCGACGAAGCGATCCTCGCCGAAGGATGGCACGAACGCTACGGAGAAGGACATGCAGAGGTGAATTGCCTTCGGAATTTTGAAAAAACAATCACCAATCACAAATCACCAATTACCAATCTAAAAGATTGCACCCTCTTCGTCTCGCTCGAACCCTGTTCCCACTATGGCAAGACGCCTCCTTGCGCCAAACTGATTATCGAGAAGGGTGTCGGCCGCGTAGTGGTTGGCATGTTGGATCCCAATCCGCTGGTGGCGGGACGCGGCATACAGATGCTCCGCGATGCGGGCATCGAGGTTGTTGTCGGCGTGCTGGAACAAGCGTGTCGCGAGCTGAACAAACGTTTCCTCTGTCTGCATGAGAAACATCGTCCGTACGTAGTGCTCAAATGGGCACAGACTGCCGATGGATATGTCGATCGGAATCGACGAGTTGGTGATTGCTCATTGGTGATTGGTGATTTGCACCTTAATGGTGCACTGGCCATCTCCACGCCCGAGACCAAGAAACTGGTGCATAAGATGCGGGCGGAGAACATGGCCATTATGGTTGGCACCAACACCGTCCTGCTCGACAACCCGCGACTCAAGAATACGCATTGGGAAGGCAGAGACCCCATTCGGGTGACGATGGACGCGCATCATCGCATCCCTGCTGACGCACGGATTTTCTCCGATGGAATCGAAGGAAAAGACCCCATCATCTATCGCGATCGCACCGATTGGCCCTTCATCCTCTCCGATCTGGCACAACGTAACATCCACTCCGTACTCGTGGAGGGCGGCCCAACGCTTCTCCGTCATATCCTCGCCACAGGTATTTGGGACGAGATGCACGTGGAGATAGCACCCGAACTGCGTATCGGCGAGGGCGTGCCGGCACCTGAGATAGCTTTGCCGGATAGCTTCAAAACGGTGGACGGTCACCGCCTTTATGTGAAGAAAAACGAGTAAATATTTGCACAAGTGCAAAAAAAGTTGTACCTTTGCGCTCGATTTTGTGTCTGTTATGAAGAAAACTAAGATCATACCTACCCTGCTGCTCTGCCTAATGATGAGCAGTTGCCAGCCATGGGATCGCCCTGTGCAATCAGGCGTGGCAGTTGAATTGAATGGTCGCTACATCACCCAAGCCACCCTGGATTCGCTTACCCTCGGCCTCAGCAGCGAAGATAGTATGCGCATAGCGCAGCAGTACATCAGCCAGTGGGCCAAGGAGTTGCTCATCTATGATGAAGCCATGCGAGGCGGAATGCTCAACGACCGGAGAGACAATCCGGATATAGAGACGCTGGTGGAGGACTATCGTCGCGCGCTCTACGTGCATGCCTACGAGGAACGACTGGTGGAGCAGCAGATGCCGAAGACCATCCTCGATAGTACCATCATGCAATACTACAACGCGATGCCCGACCGCTTCCGGCTGGAAGAGAGCATCGTCAAGGGCATCCTCGTGGTCATGCCTACCGATGCCCCCAATGCCAAGAAGATACGTGCTTGGCTGGCGGAAGTGCAACCTGCTAAGGACGACAACAAGATCATAGATCATATTGAGAAATATGCCTATCAGTATGCCGATGGATACGAACTCTTTGCCGATCGCTGGCTCACCACTTCCGACCTGCTGATGCATATGCCTATCGAGCGGGCCGAACTGGAGAACCGACTCAAGCAGCGCAGCCAGATAGAGATAGCCGACTCCGTCAACACCTATCTGCTACAAGTACTCGACAAGCACATCCGCGGCGAGCAGATGCCTATCGACTATGCACGGCCGCAGATAGAACGAATGATACTCACCAGCCGACAAGTGGAGTTCCTCCGCAAGAAACGCGAACAACTCTACGACGAGGCTTTACAAACAGGAAAACTAAAGATTGCACATGATGAATAAGATCAACAGCCTCTTGCTGACGCTCTGCCTGATGAGCAGCGTGGCCGCATGGGCACAGAACAACGTGATTGACGAGGTCGTCTGGATCGTCGGAGATGAGGCCATCTTGCGTAGCGAGGTGGAAGAAGAACGACTGCGTGCCCAATACGAAGGCACGGCTATCAAGGGTGACCCCTTTTGTGTCATTCCCGAACAAATAGCCATACAGAAACTGTTTCTCCACCAGGCAGAGATAGACTCTATCGAGGCCAACGAGTCCACCGTGAGCCATCAGGTGGATATGCGTCTCAACTACTACATCAACCAGATCGGATCCAAGGAGAAGATGGAGGAGTATTTCCGCAAGACCAGCAGCGAGATACGCGAAGAACTGATGAACACCGTCCGCAATCAGATGATCATCCAGCAGATGCAGGCCAAGCTGACGCAGAACATCAAGCCCACCCCGGCTGACGTACGCCGCTACTACAACTCGCTGCCCGTCGATTCCATCCCCATGATGCCTGCGCAGGTGGAAGTGCAGATACTCAGTTTCGAACCTGCCGTACCGGTGGAAGAGACCGAACGTATCAAGCAGCGTCTGCGTGAGTTCACCGAACGCGTACAGAGCGGCAGCACCGATTTCGCAATGCTGGCACGACTCTATTCGGAAGACACCGAGACGGCCAAACGTGGTGGTGAGTTGGGCTTTGTAGGCAAGGGACAACTCGTCAATGAGTTCGCCGAGGTGGCGTTCAACCTGACGGACCCAAAGCGCGTGAGCCGCATCGTACAAACAGAGTACGGCTATCATATCATCCAGCTGATTGAGAAGAAAGGCGATCGTATCAACTGCCGTCATATCCTCATGCGTCCGCGTATCAGCGCCACCGACAAAGTGAATGCCATCGAGCGACTGGACAGCATCCGTCAGAAGATATTGACCGACAGCCTGCAGTTTGAACAGGCCGTCATCCTCTTCTCGCAAGACAAGAACACCGTGATGAACTCCGGACTGATGATCAACCCCAACACCGGAGGCAGCCGCTTCGAATACCAGGACCTCGCACCCGAGATAGCCAAACAGATCTACGGACTGCAGGAGGGAGAAGTGTCTCAACCCTTCGTCATGATGGACCAGCAGAAGAACAAAGAGGTATGTGCCATCGTTCGCTTGCGCAAGAAGACGGATGTCCACCGCGCCAACCTCGTAGATGACTTCCAGGCCATCAAGGGTATGCTCGAGCAGAAAATGGGACAAGAGTTCATCCACGACTGGATCATCAAGAAACAGAAATCCACTTACATACAAATCGATCCGGACTGGCAGAACTGCGAGTGGGAGTTCCCCAACTGGATCCACTGATACGCTTGAACAGAGTAGCATCCATACTGATCCTGCTGCTCATGATGCCGTGCACAGCACGGACTGAGCAGACGATGGTGTATCTGGAACGATCGGAGACGCTCAGTTTTGAGCAGGACCGTATTCCCGATGCACAGATTCTGCGGGGCAACGTGATCTTTCGCCACGAGGAGGCACTCATGTACTGCGACAGTGCGTATTTCTATGAGAAGACCAACTCGCTCGACGCCTTCGGACATGTGCGTTTCGTTCAGGGCGACACCCTGCACGGCTACGGCGATTTGCTCTTCTATGACGGCAACACCCGATTGGCACGCATGCGCCGGCATGTCAAGCTCATCCATGGCCGCCCCGATGAGAACCCGACGATCCTCACCACCGACAGCCTCAACTACGATCGCGCTGCCAATCGTGCATATTACTACACCGGCGGCACCGTAGAAGACTCGCTCAACGTGCTGACATCCGTCTATGGCCAGTATGCTCCTAACACCAAGCAGGCCATCTTCAGCCGCGAGGTACACCTGACTAATCCTAAGTTCACCCTTGAGAGCGACACCCTGCTTTACAACACCGACACCAAGATAGCCGACATCGTTAGTCCCACCACTATCCTCTATGAGAAAGAGACCACTATCACCTCCTCACTGGGATGGTATAATACCGACACGGAACAGTCGATGCTGCTCAACCGGTCACTGGTGGAACATACCGACGGCAAGACCATGACAGGCGATACCATCTACTACGACAAAGCCATCGGCTTCG
This sequence comes from uncultured Bacteroidales bacterium, assembly GCA_902784585.1. Taxonomy (GTDB): domain Bacteria; phylum Bacteroidota; class Bacteroidia; order Bacteroidales; family Paludibacteraceae; genus Colicola. The sequence continues at coordinate 52,322 of CACZVM010000001.1, forward strand.
GCCGCGTACTCGGCCGCATGGAGATGCGCGACTCAACCCAACACGCCACCCTCTACGGCGAATATGGCGAGATGTGGGAGGAGGACAGCCGTGGCTATGCCACAGACAGTGCCCTGATGGTTGATTGGTCAGACACCGCCCACATTGCCTACATCCACGCCGACACGCTCTTCACCGAAGAGTTGCATTATACCGACAGCGCACTGCAGGACAGCACCTATCAGCGCGTACGCGCCTATTATGGCGTGCGCGTCTGGCGCGATGATATGCAGATGGTGTGCGACTCGCTCATCTATTGGGGCAACGACTCCACCATCCACCTCTACACCCTGCCTGTCTGCTGGAGCGAGAATATGCAGATATCAGCCGACAGCATCATCGTCTATATCATCAACGGCACCGTCGACCATGCACACGGCATCGGTAGTTCCCTCTGCGTAATGGAAGATACACTCGACAACTACAACCAGATGAGCGGCAAAGAGGGCATCGCCTACCTGCGTGACGGCGAGGTATACATGGTGGACATCAGCGGTAACGCCCTCACTATCTTCTACCCCAAAGAGGAAGACGGCGACCTGGTGGGCATCAACACCACGGAGAGCAGTTATATCCGCGTCTATGTCAAAGAACAGGAGATAGACCGCATCCGATTCACCAAGGAAACGACCGGCGTGCTCTACCCTATGGATCAAGTGCCCTCCGGTGCAGATCGACTGGCACTCTTCTTCTGGGCCGACGAGGCGCGACCCAAAGATGCCGACGACGTGTTCCGACAAGCGAAAATAGAGAAATAGCATAAACAAAAAAACAATCATAGCAATGAAAAAAAGTCTTTTAACCCTGTTCGCTGCGCTTGTCAGCCTCAGCGCTTTGGCCGCAGACATGCCTTACCAGGGTTTCGGTATCCAGGTGGGCTTTGCCCAACCTATCCTACGCCTGAACAGCAGCAGCAACCCGCAAGCTCCTACAGTCAGCGGAGGTGATTTCAACAAAGAGACGTTCGGCCTTGGCAACAAGACCCGATTGAACGGAATAAAAGTCGGAGTTGTCTACGATGCCAGTTATGTCAAGGGCTTCGGTAGCTCCATCGGTATCAACTATACCTACGCATCCGGTACACCGGGTTGGGAAGCGTGTACTTATGATCTATACAACGTCAAAGAGAAACGTACGTGGTATAAATACCACGAGTTGGAACTATTCGCTGATTGGCAGTATAAGTTCGAAGTAGCCAAAGAGACCTACATCATCCTCTATACCGGTCCGTCGATCCAGTACGCTTTTGCGCTCAAGAGTCACATGGACGGAAAGTTACCGGATATGATTACTGGAGGATATACCATCTCTTCTATCCCCGGAACCGAATACTCCCATTTGGGTAGCAACGAGAATGATCTGCCCGATGAGAATCTGAAGGCTTTCAACGTCACTTGGGGCGTGGGTGTCGGCTTCCAATACAAGCGCTATTTCCTGCGCGGCGGCTATGACTTCGGACTAATCAACCCATACAAAAACCGCCAGTTTGACAAACCGCGGGCCGACGGTACCTATATTTCCACACACGGCCGACTGGACCAATGGCAGATTAAGATAGGTGTGTACCTCTGGTACGACGACAACGATTAAGCATGATCCCACGCGACACCATAGATCGTATTTTCGCTGCGGCTAAGATAGAAGAAGTCGTCAGCGATTACGTCACGCTTAAGAAACGTGGTGCGAACCTCATCGGCCTCTGCCCGTTCCACAACGAGAAGACCGGTTCGTTCACCGTCAGCCCCAGCAAAGGTATCTACAAGTGCTTCGGATGCGGTGCCAGCGGTCATGCCGTAGGTTTCATCATGGCTATCGAGCAGTGTTCGTTCGCCGATGCCGTACGCCAATTGGGCAAGAAATACCACATCGAGGTGGAGGAACGCCAACTGACGGCCGAAGAGCAGCAACGCCAGGATGACCGCGAGTCGATGTTCGTCGTCAACGACTATTGCAACCAGTGGTTTCAGCAGCAACTATGGGAGACACAAGAGGGTCAAGCTATCGGACTGAGTTATTTCCGCCAACGCGGACTCAGAGACGACATCATCCGTAAGTTCCAACTCGGCTATTCCCCCGAGAAAGGTAATCCGCTGGCCAAAGCCCTGAAAGCCAAAGGGTTCAGAGAGGAATATATCCTCAACAACGTCGATACCCGCATCGGATGCGGTGTATGCGGCAAGAGCGAACAGGACGGACGACTCTACGACCGTTTCCGCGACCGCGTCATCTTCCCCATCCTCACCCTGAGCGGCAAGACTGTCGCCTTCGCCGGACGCATACTCAAGAAGAAAGACAACGTTGGCAAGTACGTCAACTCGCCCGACTCGCTTATCTATAGCAAGACCAACGAGCTGTATGGTATCTTCCAGGCCAAGCAAGCCATCGCACGACTCGACATGTGCTATCTGGTGGAAGGGCAGATGGATGTCATATCCATGCACCAATCGGGTATAGAGAACGTTGTAGCCAGTGGTGGTACGGCTCTAACTAAACCGCAGATACGGCTCATCAAACGCTTCACCAGCAATATTACCGTCCTATACGACGGCGATGCTGCCGGCATTCACGCGGCCCTGCGAGGCATCGACATGTTCCTCGAAGAGGGTTTCAACGTCAAGGTGCTGTTGCTGCCCGACGGAGAAGATCCGGACAGCTTCGCACAGAGCCACGATGCAGCCGATTTTATCCAATATATCCAAGATCATCAGACAGATTTCATCCGCTTCAAATCCGCCCTGCTAAGCAATGAGGCGGGAGATGATCCGCAGAAACGAGCGGCACTCATCAAGGATATCACCGCTTCAATCGCCATCATCCCCGACATGATCACGCGGCAGGTGTATATCAAAGACTGCGCCGAACGACTCCATATGAGCGAGAAAGTACTGACCACTGAAGTGATCAAACTGCGCAAGAAGAGTCGCGAAGAAGCGGCAAAAGTCGAGGAACGCAAAGAGGAAGCCGCAGCCGCACAGGTGGCTGCGACAAGTGAACTTCCTGCAGCAGAGCGGCAACCCGTCCCGACTATCCCCTCTCATCCTACTGTGGCATCGCCACGCAGCGGACTGGAAGCGAACTTCTACAACCTGATACAACTCGTCGTACGCTACGGCGAACGACCGATAGATATCGACGGTACGATCTACAGCCTGGGTGAAGTGATCATCTTCACCATCGAGAGCGATGAGATCACACCCCCTCTACCCGTCTTCCAACGTATCATGGACGAGTTCAAACAGCACTGCCATGACGAAGGATTCGTCGCAGAGCGGTTCTTCACTTTCCACGAAGATCTGGAGATCAGTGCCATGGCCGTGAATATGGTGGCAGATGAATCGGTAGCGGCAGATGCAGAGAAACATCTGGGTGAACTGGCAACACAACTGCTCTACGAGATCAAACTGACCGTCATCAATCAGCAGATAGAAGAACTCAACGCGGGACTGAAAGAGGCACAGGCTGCCAACGACTGGGAGCGCATCCGTACCCTGCTCAGTTACCAGCCTCAACTGCTCCAGCGCAAGAACGAGATCTGCCGTCAACTGGGTAACCGTATTATCACCATCTGATCATGCTATTCGACAGCATTGCATATGGTCCGATCCACAGTCGACGCCTGGGCACCAGTCTGGGCATGGAACTGATGCCGCTTGCGCATAAGCTCTGTACGTTCAACTGTGTCTATTGCGAGTGCGGATGGAATCAACCGGTCAGTCACCCTGTTCTGCCTACACGCGATGAGGTGCGCACTGCGCTGGAGACCAAACTGCAAGCCCTGCAGCAGGAAGGTACACAACTGGATGTCATCACGTTCTCCGGCAATGGAGAACCAACGCTTCATCCGGACTTCCTTGGTATCATCTGCGACACTTGCACACTCCGTGACCATTACTGTCCGCAAGCGAAAGTCAGCGTACTAAGCAACTCCACCCAACTCGGACGTCCCGATGTGGTCGAAGCGCTACGCCTCTGCGACAACCGCATCCTCAAGCTGGATGCTGCCACCGACACCATGATGCGCCGCATCGACCTGCCGGTCAACCCTGCTCTCGACGTCGCCACACTCATCCGGTGGCTCGAGACATTCCGGGGCGACTTCATCCTGCAGACCTGCTTCCTGCGTGGCGAACATGACGGGCAACCAATCGACAACACCACACCGGCCGAACTGGAGGCCTGGTACGCCGCTGTGCGCCACTTGCGCCCGAAGCAGATCATGATCTATGTCATCGATCGGAAGACGCCTGAGGAACATCTGGAGAAGATCAGTCTCGAAGAGATGCAACGCATCGCGGCACCCCTTCTCGCCGAAGGATTCAACATACAGATCTCTGCATGAAGATACTCGTCGCACCACTCAACTGGGGACTGGGTCATGCCAGCCGATGTATCCCGCTTATCCATCGTTTTCTGGACGAAGGACACGAGGTTATCCTCGGTGGTGACGGCGACAGCCTAACACTACTCCGCCGACATTTCCCCTCATTGCGCTATGTCTGTCTTGCCCCGCTACAACTGCGTTACAGCCGACGCTCCAGACAAGTGTGGCCTATGCTTCGCGCCCTGCCGCGACTCATCGCTTGGGCCGTCAAGGATCATCTGATGCTGAGGGCACTGCTGCACGAAGAACGAATCGACCGCGTGGTGTCAGACAACCGTTTCGGACTCTACAACCGCTCAGCAGAGTGTATCTATATCACCCATCAACTACATATCTTCCTGCCCAAAGGATGGCGGTGGGCTGAAGGCATCGCATCGCGCTTGCATGCGCATATATACGCGCGCTATGATAAGGTCTTGGTACCCGACTATGAAGATTTCCACCATAGCATGGCCGGAGAACTGAGTCATCCCACATTCACTTTTGACCATTCACCTTTCACCTTTATTGGCCCGCTGAGCCGTTTCGCCAATACGAACCTTTCACTCCAATCCACCCCACCATACGACGTGGTGGCTGTACTGAGCGGACTCGAACCGCAGCGTACCATGTTGGAGCAAGACCTGCGCAAGCGCTTTGCCGACACACAGGAAAAAGTGCTCATCATACAAGGCCTGGTCGGCCGTCCCAACACCCGTATTCGACAAGCGAATATCACAATCGTGCCGTCCATGAGCGACAGTGAACTGGTGGCTGCCCTCTTGAACGCCAAGCGTATCATAGCCCGCTCGGGCTATTCCACCATCATGGATCTACATGCACTCGACCTGCTTGGGCGCACCGAAATGATTCCTACACCGGGACAACCGGAACAAGAGTATTTGGCAGAATTTTACAGAAAATGTTGCACAGATAAAAAAAAAGCAGTAATTTTGCAGTCTAAAATAGAAAGATAAACATTATGAATAAGATTATCTCCAAACGTTTCTTCTCGGAAAACGTAGCAGAACTGGTGGTAGAGGCTCCGCTCATCGCACGTAGCCGTCGTGCCGGTCATTTCGTCATCATCCGCGTGGACGCTAACTCAGAGCGTGTGCCGTTGACCATCGCCGCTGCGGACAAAGAGCAAGGCACAATCACCCTTGTGGTGCAGCAGATAGGTGTCAGCACCCACAAACTGCTAGCGCTTAACCCTGGTGACACCATCCACGATGTAGTCGGACCACTCGGACGCGCCACACGCATCAAGAATTACGGTACAGTCGTATGTGCCTGCGGTGGCGTAGGTGCAGCACCGATGCTGCCTATCGCTGAAGCTCTCAAGAAAGCAGGCAACCGCGTCATCACAGTGCTTGCGGCGCGCAACAAAGACCTGCTTATCCTGCAGGACGAGTTGGCCCAATGGTCGGACGAGGTCATCATCATGACCGATGACGGTTCGGCAGGACAGCAAGGCGTAGTCACTGTAGGTGTAGAGCAGGTCATCCAACGCGAGACCGTCAACAAGTGTGTCACCATCGGTCCGGCCATCATGATGAAGTTCGTGGCTCTCACCACTGCCAAATATAATATCCCCACCGAGGCCAGCCTCAACACCATTATGGTGGACGGTACCGGCATGTGCGGTGCGTGCCGTGTGACAGTAGGCGGGCAGACCAAGTTTGTCTGCGTAGACGGCCCCGAATTCGATGCGCATGCTGTCGATTGGAACGAGATGCTCAGCCGCATGAAGTCCTACCGCGCAGAGGAGACTGAAGCTATGGAGCGCTGGAATGAGCACCCGCAGAACGAGCACAATGATGGAGTGAGCGCGGCAAAGCCGCTTAATAGTGTCGAAATTCACGCTGTGGAGCCCTTCACAGGCACGGCTAAAGACCGTGTGGCTATCCCACGCGTTCAGATGCCTGAGTTGCGTCCGGAAGTGCGCGTGAAGAGTCTGCACGAGGAGGTGAACCAGGGATTGACATTCGAGCAGGCTATCACCGAAGCTCACCGCTGTCTCAACTGCAAGAACCCGACCTGTGTGCAGGGATGTCCGGTCAACATCAACATCCCCGGTTTCATCAAGAAACTTGAGATTGGAGATGTGCTCGGTGCAGCATCTGTCATCAAGGAGAGTTCGTCGCTGCCCGCAGTCTGCGGACGTGTTTGCCCGCAAGAGAAGCAATGTGAGGCCAACTGTATCCACTTGAAGATGAAGCACCCCGCTGTAGCGATAGGTTACCTCGAGCGTTTCTGTGCCGACTACGCGAACAATCACCAATCACCAATCACAAATCACCAATCCACGAAAGGCGATAAAATCGCTGTCGTGGGCTCTGGTCCTGCCGGCCTGACTTTCGCTGGCGATGCTGCCAAATACGGCTATGAAGTGCATGTATTCGAAGCACTGCATGAGATAGGTGGTGTACTCAAATACGGTATTCCTGAGTTCCGTCTGCCCAACCGCATTGTGGATATTGAGATAGACGGCCTGCGTTCGTTGGGCGTGCAGTTCCATGCCGACACCATCATAGGCAAGACTATTAGTGTGCAGGAGTTGGAAGAACAAGGGTTCAAAGGTATCTTCGTAGGTTCCGGAGCAGGTCTGCCGCGCTTCATGAACATCCCGGGAGAGAACCTGAACGGTGTCCTCTCGTGTAACGAATACCTGACGCGCGTAAACCTGATGGACGCCAGCAATCCTGCTACAGACACGCCGTTGCTAAGCGGAAAGAACGTGGCCGTCATCGGTGGTGGTAACACGGCGATGGATGCCGTGCGTACAGCCAAACGCCTCGGTGCAGAGCATGCCATGATCATCTATCGCCGTAGCGAAGAAGAGATGCCGGCGCGTATCGAGGAGGTGCATCACGCCAAGCAGGAAGGTGTCGAGTTTATGACGCTGCACAATCCCATTGAGTACCATGCAGACGAGAACGGCCGCGTGTGTGAAGCTGTGCTCCAGGTGATGGAACTAGGTGAACCAGACGAAAGCGGGCGTCGCAGTCCTGTGCCTGTTGAAGGCAAGACTGTCATCATCCCTGTAGATCTGGTTATCGTGGCAGTAGGTGTATCGCCCAACCCGCTTATTCCCTCTTCGGTAGAAGGACTGGAGATTAGCCGCAAAGGTACGATTGTGGTGAATGAAGGCATGCAATCGTCTATCCCCACTATCTTCGCCGGCGGCGACATTACCCGCGGCGGTGCCACCGTCATCTTGGCGATGAGCGACGGACGCAAAGCGGCTGCCGCAATGCATGATTATCTGCAACAACAGTGACACCCAAACTGTTTGCCATACGTCTCCGCGTCAGCGGCCTCTCTGCAGCAAATCAAGTGCTGAAGCAGTTCATCTGCGCACTGCAGGAACGCGTGACGATGCAAACGATAGAGGATATACATACCACAGCCTCCGCCCAAGAAGCGGAGGCTGTAGTGTGTGTGCCCTTCTCCTACAAAGAGCAGGTTCGTATCGACTGGAACATCTTCATCGCTGAGACCGAAGAACGCTATCTATCGGACTTTCCGCAGATGCAGATGGATCTGGAGTCGGTAGTTAGGCTTTGCTCATAGCCGCAGCCGTCTTGGCGGCCAGACGGGCATTATTGAGCACCAACTGGATATTCGCTGCCAAGCTATCGCCACCCGTCAGATCTTTCACTTTCGCCAACAGGAACGGCGTACACTGTTTGCCGTGAATGCCAGCCTCAGCGGCCTCATGCAAGGCATGTTCGATAGCACAGTCAATCACCTCTTTGGGCATGGAGTACTCCTCGGGGATAGGATTGGTAACCAGCATTCCGCCCTTCAATCCACTGGCTATCTTAGCCTCAAATACTGACGCCAGTTCCTCAGGCGTATCAATGCGATAGTCCACCCCGAAGCCGCTGTGACGCGTATAGAAAGCCGGGAGTTCATCCGTCTGATAACCGATGACAGGCACTCCCTTGGTCTCCAGATATTCCAAGGTCAAACCTAAATCGAGAATCGACTTGGCACCGGCGCAAATGACCATCACCGGCGTTTGTGCCAACTCTTCGAGGTCAGCGGAAATATCGAAGGTGTGTTGCGCACCGCGATGCACGCCACCGATACCACCCGTAGCGAACACTTTGATGCCTGCCATCGCGGCAATGATCATCGTCGTAGTGACCGTAGTGGCACCGTCCTCTTTGCGAGCCAGCAGCACCGGCAGGTCGCGGCGAGAGGCCTTGATGACAGCCGGACCTTTCTTACCAAGATACTCTATTTCCTCCGGTGTACAACCGGCCTTCAGTCGGCCGCCGATGATGGCGATCGTAGCCGGCACCGCTCCGTTCTCACGGATTGTCTGCTCCACTCGCAACGCCGTCTCCACATTCTGGGGATAAGGCATGCCATGACTGATGATGGTGGACTCAAGTGCTACCACCGGTTTGCCCTCTGCCAGCGCTTTTGCTACTTCGGGCGAGATAGAAAGATACTTATTCATACTTATAACAATATATTAGCAATATCTGGATTAACCGCTTTAGGACTCATCAGTGTGGCACGTGCAGCCATCAGTCCATACTGTGCCGTCTGGGGGAAGTCGATGCCGCGCGCATGGGCAATCACGACTCCCGAAAGGAATGCATCCCCCGCACCGGTAGTGTTCACCACATCTCCGGGCAGCGCAGGAAAGAGCCACTCTTCGGCTGCATTACGACAATAGACACCCTCGCTTCCCAGCGTGATATATACATGCGCTACGCCCAAGTCCAGCAATCGTTGTGCCGCCTCGCCATAAGTGGCTGTCTGAGTCACTGAGAGTGCTTCCTTCAGGTTGAGCTTGAGAGTATGCAGATAGGGCAGTTTACATTTACGGAGAGCATTCACCACGCGGTGGGCCTTCGTACTGCTCACGCCGTCCACAAAGAGAGGCACCGTACTGTTCTCCATCAGCCAGCGGATTGCATCTTCGGTGATGTTGGTGTCTGCCAACAAGTAATCCGAATGGTTGATCTCACCCACGCGCTTGCTGAGCCATTCAGGCGTGATCAGCCGCACTGCATCGGTGTCAGCTACCGCGGCAATCATCTCGCCGCCGTGATTATTGATGCAAAGATACACTCCGGAACGTTCGGTTGATACCTGATCCGACAAACGCAGATCAATGCCTTGCTGCTTGCAATAGTCCATCAGCAATCCTCCGAACAAGTCACCGCCAAAGATAGTAAGCAACTGTACTTGTGCACCCAGCAAGGCCAAATTGTGCGCCATATTACGTGCTACACCGCCATAGCCGATCTGGATATGCCCAGGATTGGAATCAGCAGCAATGAATGCGTCAGTCAACGTGGCAGACAGATCTACATTCGCGCCACCGATGACAGAAATAATAGGTTTCATGGTTGATTGGATATATAATTGCGTCCATACGAACGATAGGTGTCTTTCTCAATCTCGATCGTAGGCTCCTGCCATTCATGTCTGTGCGCAAGTTGCCATTCGATATACTTGATGCTCAGTCCTCTGTCCAACCATTGTTTCTCATAATGCGTCTGGAGAGAACGTGCATCAGCAAACAATGCATTTTCTTCGGTTTCACCGTATAGATCCTGCGTATTGCATATCACCTTATACGCATTCAGGCGCAGCATTTCCGTGGTGTAGGTATATAGAAACGGACTGTCTGTCTTCAGGTGGATTAGTCCGTTCTCTCGGATGATTTGCTGATAGCGCTGCATGAACCACGTACTGGTCAGTCGTTTGGTGGCCTTCTTCATCTGCGGGTCGCAGAAGGTGATCCATATTTCATCCACCTCGTCTGCAGCAAAGAAAGTAGGGATGAACTCAATGTTGGTTCTCAGGAAGGCAACATTCCGCAGCCCTTCCTGCACAGCCTGTTTGGCACCGGCCCACATCCGTGCTCCTTTGATATCTACGCCGATGAAGTTCTTCTCCGGATATTTCTTGGCCAGTCCTACGGTGTACTCTCCGCGACCACAGCCCAATTCAAGCACAATCGGATGATCATTCCCGAAAAAAAGTTCACGCCATCTGCCCGCCATCTTCTTCTCGTACGGCGGTTGGAAGACATTGTCAAATGTCTGCATCTCTGCGAACTTCTTCAGCTTATTCTTGCCCATGAGCGTAATCTATTCTTTGCTGTTGCGTATCACCTCCAGACCTACGTCGGATATACCTCTAAGCAGTGTGTCGCGCATCCCATGCGTGATGCGCAGTTCATACATGCCTGTATCGGTAAAATGTCTGTTTTCATCCAGGAGAACAGGCATCTCCATCACGCCATTATGCGTGTCGCCCAACCACTGTCCGCGATCGTCCGCCAGATAAAACTCAATGGTGTCTCGCCGCAGGCCGTCATCCACAAACAGCCACATATTCTGATAAGGATAGCGCTCCGTATGCCGCACATAGACAATCGTACGATAATCCACTGTGGTATCTGCAATCGGAACGACAAATCGCACTACCGAATCCTGGTGCCACTCTTGCGACAGAGAAGTCACGCCATCCGCATAGGTTATCGGATAGAACCGGCTATAGACGATATCACCGGAACAGGCTGTCAGCAATGCTGCGCCTGCAATGAACAATATAGGAAGAAGTCGTTTCATCGTCTATGGTGTTTTTTCTTATCTCTATTACCCTCGAACGATTTTTTCTTCTTGTCAAAACGCGTCACATCCCCATGACCGGTCTGATAGCCCAACTCCGTAGGAATAGCGCGTGCGCCCTCCAGTGTATCGGGTTTCTCTCCTCGTTTGTTCATGGCGATGATCTCATGTGCGCGAGCGGCACTCAGCGTCGTCAGATTACCCGCGTGTTGCGGATCGGAGGAATACGTCACGAGGCCGGCCAGAGGATCGGACGAGAAGAAATACCACGTGGCATCCTTCGTTTCCAACTCGATGTGACGAGACGGCAGCAGCTTGGACGCATCCTCGTATACCGGCACCTCATAGTTGAGACAGCACTTCAGTTTGGCACACATGCCCGCCAGTTTCTGCGGATTGGGAGATATATTCTGCAATCGCGCAGCCCCTGTTCCTACCGACGAGAAATTCATCATCCACGTAGAGCAACAGAGTTCTCTTCCGCACGGACCCGTTCCCCCTATTCGGCCTGCTTCCTGCCGCGCACCGATCTGCTTCATCTCCACACGGATACGGAAGGTCTCGGCATACACCTTAATCAGTTGGCGAAAATCCACACGCCCGTCGGCAATATAATAGAAAATAGCTTTCGTACCATCCCCCTGATACTCCACATCACCTATCTTCATCTCCAATCCTAAGGACTTAGCCAACTGGCGCGCTTTGATCATCGTTTCTTGCTCGCGTGCATGTGCCTGACGCGCCCTCTCGAAGTCCTCCTCCGTAGCAATACGCACCACCTGACGCACTTCATAGCGAGAGGACTCGATATTGTTCTTCTTCATCTGCAGCTCAACCAATTTGCCCGTCAGTACCACCTCTCCCAGATCTTGTCCGGGATTGGCTTCTACGACGACACTCACTCCCTTCTCTAACGGCAGGTGCTGACTATTATGGAAATAACCCTTGCGCGTGTTCTTAAACTGCACTTCTATCAGGTCGGTCAGCTGCGTATTCTCCTGCACATCACTCAACCAGTCGCTGACAGGCAGCATGTGCATAGAGTTGCATTTGGTAGCAGCTGCTCCCAATTCATTATGCCCAGTTCCTAAAGTATATTTTTTCATGCTTTCTTTTGTTTAATCAATACTATCATCTGCAGGCACAGATCAAAGAAGATCATCTTTGCATTCCCGTTTTGCTCAATCTGCCGCTCGGCCAATGCCAACTGATTCATAATCTGCTCTACATTACCATCGTGTATAAAAGGCGCGAAGCGATCAGAGAAATCATGCTCCGCCGGCAACTGATAATTGAGTTGCTCCTGCGCATAATTGCGGATATAATTCTCGCGTAGCTGCTGCTGGGCATACTGAAGAAAATGCTTCTGCTTCTCCCGGCCCACCTTGCTATCCGCCATCTCGTAACTCCACTGACGCAAGCGCCCCAGCGACTCGTATTTCTTCTGCGGGTCACTGATCACACCGACGGTATATGCGTCACGAAAAAGTTCGATGAAATCGTGTAATTCTTGCTGGTCCTCTTCGGTCTGACGGGCTTTCTTCTGCGCCTGCAGATAACTACCGTTAGCGATGCGCGCTATGGATTGCGCTTCCTGCGGAGCGACTCCCTCTTTCTGCAACTCGGCAGCTATCGTCTCGGTGGGCAAGGAAGGTACGCGGATCAACTGCACACGCGACTGAATCGTTGACAGCAACTGCTCGGGATGCTCGCTCACCAGCAGAAAGACTGTACGCGGAGCCGGCTCTTCGAGCAATTTGAGCAGTTTGTTGGCACAGGCGGCATTCATCTTCTCCGGTTGCCAGATGATCATCACCTTATAGCCGTCACCAAAAGATTTCAGACTCAGTTTCCGCAATATCTCACTGCTCTCTTTCTCATAAATCAGGCCCTGCTTTGTCTCCACTCCTAACTGGCTATACCAGTCCTCCAGATCAAAATAGCCATGCTCAAGAATCATCTCACGCCATGGCTCCATAAAGGCATCGCATGTATCACCTGCATCGGTCTTGACAATAGGAAAGACGAAATGCAGATCCGGGTGTTGCAGCTTCTGATATTGCAGACAAGTGGGACACTGCCCGCAACTGTCCTCATCCGTACGGTGCGGACAATTAAGATATTGCGCGTAGGCCAATGCCAGGTGCAACTTTCCAATGCCGGCTTTTCCCGCCAGCAGTTGCGCATGAGGTATGCGCCCCTCGCGTGCGGAGAGACGCAACTGACGCTTGATGGCGTCTTGACCTATAACCTGACTGAACAGCATGTTTTATTTTCTGATTCCTGCAGCCACAGCACTACGCACTGCCTCGATTGCATCATTCGGATCCGAATATTGCTTCAGGTCGATAGGTTCACCGATATGCATATGTACGCTATGCCTGCGTACGGCCAATGCGCCCTTCGGCATCACATCAAAACAGCCGCTGAGGGACAGGGGGATAACCGGTAGTCCCAAATCGATAGCTATCTGGAAAGCACCTCTCTTGAAGCGTCCCAACTCCCCGTTCAGGCTACGTGTTCCTTCCGGAAAGATGACTGTGCATACACCGCCTGTCAACTGCTTTTCCACTTCCTTCAGGCTCTCCATCGCCGCCTTGGCATTTCTGCGCTCCACGAAGATGTGTCCGGCAGCCTTGCAACCGGTTCCAACGAAAGGCACCTTACGCAATTCGGCCTTCATCAGCCATTTGAAGATCACCGGCAACCAACCGTATACCAACCACACATCGAACATCGACTGGTGATTGGAGACGAAGACATAACTCTGACCAGGCCGGATATGCTCGGTGCCATCGACAGAAACAGGCAGAAACATCAGCCAGAAGAACGAGCGCGACCAGAACTGCTGCACGCGATGTACAAACTCCGCATTGCGCCAATGTACGGTGCAGACGGTGAAGATGGCGGTAAACATCGTCAGCAGGGCCAACAACGGCCATGCGATCAGGTATTGATAGAGAACGTAAAAGAATTTCATATAAAAAGGAGATTTATCGGAAACAACGATTATTGTCTGTCATATTTCTGCAAGAAACCTCGGTAGAGCGCACATATACGACGTATCTCATCCCAGGTTTCCTCACTCAGTTTGGTACCGACTATCTCTACGACACGTCCGGCGGCAATCGTGCCGATCTCCGCACAACGACGGATGTCAAATCCGTCACTCAACGCGTGCAGAAAACCACCTGCAAAAAGGTCACCTGCTCCGGTGGAATCGGTACAACTGGTAGTGATGGCACCAATATGATGGCGGGTACTACCCTGCTGTACGTACGAACCGTTCTTACCCACCTTCACTACCGCTAAGTCGCATTGCTCGGCAATCATCTGCACGGCTTCCTGCGGATTAAGATGCGTATAGGCAAACGACTCGTCCTCGTTAGCAAAGACGATGTCCACATATTGCTTCACCAATCCCTTGAGGAAAGCGTGGTTCTCATTGATCACATTGTAGGAAGCCAAGTCCAACGAGATCATACACCCTGCCTCTTTGGCCAGACGGATGGCTTTCTCTATCAGTTCATGATTCTGCACCAGGTATCCTTCTATATGGAAGATATCATATCCGTTGAAGGCGTCCTTCTGTATATCATCGGCGCACAGCTCAGCCGCAGCCCCCAGATAAGTGGCAAAGGTGCGCTCTCCGTCGGGCGTGATCAGCACGATCGAACAACCGGACATCGCACTCTGGCTGAGCAGCAAGATAGGTTTGACACCATTCTTGATCATATCCTCGCGGTAGAAATCTCCCACCTCGTCGTTTCCAATCTTGCCGATAAAGGCCGCCTTGCCCCCCAGAGCGGCAATGGTGTTGATTGTGTTGCTGGCAGAACCACCTGCCACCATGTGTTTACGCACAGAGGCGAAGCGGAACTGTATCTCCTCGGCCTGCTTCATTGTGATGAGGTTCATACTACCTTTCGGAAAACCAAGTTCACGCAGATCATCCTCACTCACCTGCAAGAGGATGTCCGTTAGCGCATTACCAAGTCCTAAAACCTTCTTCATTTTGCTCTTTTTTATGTCAAAAATGGGTTAATTTTCAAAAAACTTTACTTCCTAATGCATTTTTTTGCGAAAAAATTTGCACATGTCATAAAAAAGCAGTACTTTTGCACCCGCTTTCGAAAAACGAGGCAATTCTACAAGCTTCCTTAGCTCAGTCGGTTAGAGCATCTGACTGTTAATCAGGGGGTCCTAGGTTCAAGTCCTAGAGGGAGCGCGAGGCACTTACACAGGTTGTAGGTGCTTCTTTTTTTTGCTACCATTCACCCTCACCAACCAAAAACGCTGCAAAGATACAAAATATTTAGCATATATGCAAATATTTGCATCTTTTTATTTGAAAAAGAAACTTTATTTTGCAAAGAGACTTATCTGCTCCAGGTACTGACGGTCGATGGCATCGAAGGTATTATAGTCTTTGCTGTCGATGTCAAGGACGGCGATGATCTCTCCATTGTGGCGGATGGGAACCACGATCTCGCTATTCGACTCAGAGGAACAGGCAATATGTCCGGGGAACAGATGGACATCCGGGACGATGAGCGTCTCGCCGTTTTTCCACGCGGTGCCGCAGACCCCCTTTCCGAAGGGGATACGGGTGCAAGCGATCGGTCCTTGGAAGGGACCTAAGACCAACTCGTTGGTCATTTGTGATTGGTTATTTGTGATTGGTGACTTATCTTTTTCCTTGACCAGATAAAAACCCGTCCACCAGAAATGGAAGGTTTGATGGATGGCAGCAACGACATTCGCCATGTTGGCGATGAGATCCGTCTCGCCGGAGACAAGTGCGTCGAGTTGCGGAAGAAGGGACTCGTATTGATCTGCTTTGTTCATTTATAGGGCGGTGTTTTGCTTCAGCCAAGCGACTAAGTCATCGCTGATATTATTTCCGATCTGCCGACAGACATCCTGACTCCAACGCTGCGCCATAGCGATGCGTGCGGACTGATTATCCTCGCCTTGCATCATAGCGTAGATATAACCGGCATTGAAGTTATCGCCCGCACCCACGGTACTGACCGTTTCTATCGGTTTGACCGGATAAATCTCACATCCTCCAGGCGTATAGACACGGATCGAACGAGCTCCGTCGGTGAGGATGAAGGTCTCGCAGAAAGGTCTCACTTTCTCATAGATAGCATCGCTATCGTGGAGGTCGTAGAGATATTCGAAGTCTTCTTTAGAACCTCGTACGATACTTGCCAGACTCATGTTTTCCTCAATATTCGGCAGGACGACGGGGATGTCAGGGATGTGACTCTTGCGGAAGTTGATGTCATAATAGAGCCACGCGCCAGCCTTGTGCGCCTCGCGGAGCAGCCGGCCTACCACAGGACGAAGCACAGGATTGATGGCAAAGAAGGAACCGAAGAGGACTATATCGCTCGATTGAATCGCAGGAAGTTGCTCATCCAACAACGCTGTTGCGTGATCTTTGTAGAACGTATATTGGGCATCGTTGTGTTCGTTGAGGAAGGCGAGTGTGATATGCGATTTCGTGCCATTGTGGCGGCAGACAAACTGATCAGACACTCCGTTGTCGCGCAAAAACTTACAAATCATATCGCCGATGTGATCTCCGCCCGTCTCCGTAACGATGGCGCACGGCACTCCGGCCCGTCCCAAGGACACGACACTATTGAAAGTTGAGCCGCCCGGAACGGCTTTTTGCGGCTGATCGTTCTTGAAAAGAATATCCAGCACCGTTTCTCCTATTCCAATTACGCGATGGTTCATGGCTCGATTTTTTGAATTCCAGCGCAAAGGTAGTGAAAATTTTTGATATATGCAAATAGAAAAAACGCAAACACAATGTATATATATACATAGTATATATATAGTATAAAAACACTAAGAAACGGCATGATTTTTGCGGAAATCGTATAGAAACGACTAAGGGATTACTAAAGTATCGCTAAATAATTATTAAATAATATCTAAAGATCGGGTGAATAATCATTCAACATTTCGTCAATATTGAGCCAACAATTGAAGGGAAACAGCGTATGTCCAAAGCAAAATTGAGTGCCGGAATCGAAGAGTTAAACGGCAAGTTGAACAGTAAGACGCGAGTAGTGATGCGCGTGAAACACTACAAGAGCGACAGCGGAAAGGTGATCAAGACCGGTCCGCAGGAAGCTTACATGAAGGAGAAGCGGGATTATTCGAAGTGTCCGCGGACGGCGTCAGAGGCAGCTCAGGCCGAGAAATGGAAGGCGGCGTGTGCGGCCGCGAGCGTGATCATCAAAGACAAGAGCCATCCGCGATATGCAGAATTGCGCGCTCGATGGAATGCACAGTTTGACGGCCATCCAGAGCCACTATTCCAGACAAAAGGCAAGCCGACAGTGGTTTACGGGATGTTTCCGGTGTTTGTACGGATGATGCTTCTGCGAGAGGCGGAAAACGGGTAGATGCAAGAGGAGAAAAAAGCCATCGAGCCTACCCGCGCACAAACAAAAAATCAGAAAAACATTGCGCGCGCTTGCATATATGAAAAAATTGTTGTACTTTTGCGCAGTCTTGCAACAAGATATCCCTATTTGGAGAACGCCGAAAAACCATAAAAACAAACATGAAAGTACTTTTGATTAACGGAAGTCCGCGGAAGGCGGGAAATACGTACCTGGCGCTGAATGAAGCGGCCAAGGAACTGGAGAAAGCCGGTGTGTCGGCAGAGATCGTGCAACTCGGTACGCAGCCAGTCCGCAGTTGTATTGCCTGCAATTCCTGCAAAACGAAAAACGAGAACCGTTGCGTCTTCGATGACGATTTATGCAACCGCGTGACGGAGAAGATGAAGGAGGCCGACGCCCTGATCATCGGTTCTCCGGTGTATTACGGTCAGCCTAACGGCGGGCTGCTGTCGCTGATCCAACGCGCGCTCTACTCGGGCGGAGCCTATTTCACCGGCAAACCGGCCGCAGCGGTGGCTGTCTGTCGTCGCGGCGGTGCCACGGCAGCCCTGCAGAGTCTCACTATGCCGTTCCAGATACTACATATGCCGCTGGTAACCTCGCAATATTGGAATATCGTTTATGGTCGCGATGCAGGAGAAGCAGCCTTGGATCAAGAAGGAATGCAGACCATGCGATCGTTAGCGATAAACATGGTGAGAATGCTCAAGGCAATGGAAGGCCAGGAAAAGCCGATTTACGAGGCACGGCAATCCATGAATTTTATTCGATGAAATCGGAAGAATTTAGCGTTTTTCAGCCAGAAAACGCCTCTTCGCAAACACGGCGCTTCGAGAACACAAAAATCGGGGCGCCGTGTATCATTTTTCAAAAAAGTAATGCGCGCGCTTGCATATATGAAAAAAAAGTTGTACTTTTGTGCGCTATTTTGCTAAGTATGCGCTTTCGCGAACTGCTATCACGACCGATAATAATATAAAAAACGATATACAACAATGGGACTTTTTTCTTTTACTCAAGAGATTGCCATCGACCTGGGAACGGCCAACACCATCATCATGTGTGATGATAAGATGGTAGTGGACGAGCCTTCTGTGGTAGCTATTTCGATGGCAGACAACAAAATGGTGGCAGTAGGCCGTAAGGCGCAACAGATGATCGGTAAGGGCGGTAGCATGATCCGCACAGTCCGTCCGTTGCGCGACGGTGTGATTGCAGATTTCTATGCCTGTGAGATGATGATTCGCGGCATGATTCGCATGATTCCAAAGCAGACACGTCTGTTCACCCCCTCCATCCGCATGGTGGTATGTATTCCTTCAGGTTCGACCGAAGTGGAGATCCGTGCCGTGCGCGACAGTTCGGAGCACGCAGGAGGACGCGACATCTACATGATCTACGAGCCGATGGCTGCCGCTATCGGAATTGGCATTGACGTGGAGAGTCCGGAAGGATGCATGATCGTAGATATAGGTGGTGGTACGACAGAGATAGCCGTCATTTCTCTCGGTGGAATCGTAAGTAACAAGTCCATCAAGATTGCCGGTGACGACTTCAACCAGGACATCATCGAATATATGGGTCGCATGCACAACTTGCGTATTGACGAGCCGACCGCAGAGCGTATCAAGATTCAGGTAGGTTCCGCCCTGCCCGAACTGGAGGATGCACCGGAAGATTTCGTGGTGGTAGGTCCGAACAAGGTGACTGCGCTGCCTATGTCGGTGCCCGTCAGCTATCAGGAGATCTCCCACTGTCTAGAGAAGAGCGTGAGCAAGATAGAAGGCGCTATCCTGCAGGCCCTCGAGTCGACGCCGCCTGAGTTGTACTCCGATATCGTGAAGCGTGGTATCTATCTGACCGGTGGTGGTGCGTTGCTGCACGGCCTGGCCAAACGTCTGACAGACAAGATCACTATACCGTTCCACGTGGCAGACGATCCGTTGCACTCCGTGGCACGCGGTACAGGTATCGCGCTGAAGAATGTGAATAACTTCGGTTTCCTCATCCGTTGATAACAACCGGTCAACGGCATGCAGAACCTACTGAAAATACTGCTGCGATATAGCAACTTCCTGGTGTTTGTGCTCCTGGAAGTTGCTGCCTTTTTGCTTATCGTCTATAATCACGCCGCTCCACGCAGCAGCGTGCTGAGCACAGCCAACCGGATGGTGGCATGGCAATATGAAACGGTAAGCGAGATAACCGGTTATTTTCATTTGCGCCAACAGAACGACCAGTTGGCGATGGAGAATGCCTCTCTGCGCAATCAATTGGCTCAGGCCGAAGGTGTGGAGATCATTCAATACCAGTCAGCCAAAGTGGTGCAGATGACCACCGACCGACTGCATAACTACCTGACGATCAACTGTGGAACAGACGACGGTATCCAACGCGGCCAAGGCGTGCGCAACGAGAACGGCGTCGTGGGCGTGGTACGGACCGTAGGCACCCACTACAGCGTGGTAATGCCGATCATCAACACCATGATGAACCTCAGTTGCCGATTCCTCAAAAACGACTATATCGGTACGTTGCAATGGGATGGCAAAGACAGTCGGTTCGCCCTGCTTACGGATGTAGCCGCCCATATGGTGGTCAATACCGGAGATACCATCGTGACGAGCGGACTCAGTCCGATTTTCCCCGAAGGAATACCCGTTGGAATCGTGGAAAGCAGCGTGTTGCACGAGGGTGATTCATACTACACGATACATATTCGCCTCAGCACCAATTTTAAGCGGCTGAAATATGTGGAAGTGATTCATAATGCAGATCAAATTCAAATAGAGGAGTTGTTGGATGGATTGGACTAAACAAATAATACGGTATGCCGTGGTGATGGTGCTACAGGTACTTCTCTTCGACCAGCTTCAACTGCTGGGCGTATGCCATCCCTACATCTATATACTCTGCCTGATGATGATGCCAATCACCCTGCCGCATATCAGCGACATGCTGATTGGTGCGACGGCCGGCCTGATCATGGATATCTTCTGCAATTCACTGGGAGTCCACACAAGTGCATGCATCCTCCTGATGTACGTACGACCGTATATACTGAGTGCCCTGATCAACGAGACTGACCGACTGAACGAACAACTCAGTCTGCACTCCCTGGGCATGGAAGCGATGACGAAATACGTCGTTATCCTAGTGCTGCTACACCATCTGACGGTATTTATGTTAGCAGCGTGGAGCTGGCAGCACGTGGGATTTGTTGTGCTGGAGACACTGGTCAGCAGCCTGCTTACAATCCTCGTTATATTGGGTTATAATATTCTGAAATACAGATGATTAACGATCAGTATTATAGACGCAGATATATCATCAGCGGCATTACTGTTGGTGTAGTATTGATCTATGTAATACGATTGTTTTTTCTGCAAGTAATCGATCAATCCACCAAAGACCAAGCGGACAACAACGCCCTGGTCAGACAGACTATCTACCCCTCACGCGGACTGATGTACGATCGTAATGGCGAACTGCTGGTATTCAATCAGCCCATCTACGAAGTGACGATGATCATGCGCGAGATGAAAGAGGGATGGGACACCGTGGCTTTCTGCCATTGCCTGAAGATCAGTCGGGAGGAATTTAACACACGTATAGAGGAGATAAAAGACCGGCGCAAGAACCGCGGTTATTCCCGTTGGACGCCGCAGGTCTTCATGAGTCAGCTGAAGAAAGAGGACATTGCATCGCTGCAAGAAGAACTCTTCCTCTTCCCCGGCGTACAGATACAAAAACGCACGTTACGTGACTATACCTACAACGCTGCCGCGCACGTGCTCGGTTCGGTAGGCGAAGTCAACCAGAGCGATCTGGACAACGATCCCTACTACACGCGCGGTGACTATTCGGGGCGCGACGGGCTAGAGAAGACCTATGAGCAACAGTTGCGTGGCAAGAAAGGTGTAGAAGTGCTTATGCGCGATGTACGCGGGCGCATACAAGGCAGTTATCAAGGCGGCGAACTGGACAGGACAGCCGTTGCGGGCACCGATCTCTACACCACACTGGATATCCATTTGCAGATGCTGGCAGAAGAGTTGTTGTCCGGCAAGATAGGCAGTGCCGTAGCTATCGAGCCCAAGACGGGTGAGATCTTAGCGCTGGCATCCAATCCAGCCTGGAACCCAAAAGTGCTGGTGGGCAAAGAGCGTAGCAAGAACTACACGACCCTGCTCAAAGACCCCACCAAACCACTCATGAACCGCGCTACGCAAGCCACCTACTCGCCCGGTTCGACCTTCAAGACCATCCAATCGCTTGTTTGTCTGGAACAAGGCGCCATCACACCCAACACGCTATATCCGTGTTCCGGTCCGGGCAGTACGCCCATCAAGTGTACCCACCATCACGGATCGCCCGTGGCTCTGGATAGGGCTATCGAGCAGAGCTGCAACCCCTATTTCTGGTGCGCCTTCCGCGACCTGCTGCAGAAAGACGGCTACGGCAAAGACAATGCCGATTTTCGTCATCGCTACGAACTATGGCGCGACGCTGTCATGGAGTTCGGTCTGGGACAGAAGTTTACCGACACGGACCTGAACGAGCAGTCCTCCGGTAGTATCCCCAGCACCAAGTATTTCGACCGCTGGTACGGCAAGACAGGCTGGAAAGCCATTACGATCCGTTCGCTCAGCATCGGTCAGGGCGAGATTCTCGTCACCCCCCTGCAATTAGCCAATCAGGCCGCCACGATTGCCAATGGCGGATACTTTATCTCGCCCCACCTGAACAAGCACGATTCTATGCGGATTCATCGGCATAATCTGCATATCAAGAGCAAACATTTCGATGCGGTGAAAGAGGGTATGCATCGGGTGATGATATACGGTACAGGACGACATTACGCGGTGGACACGCTACACATGGCGGGTAAGACCGGTACGGTGCAGAACTCCCATGGACGTGACCATGCCATATTCATCGGGTTTGCGCCGGTGGAAGATCCGCAGATAGCAGTTGCTGTGGTAGTGGAGAATGCAGGCTTTGGTGCCACATGGGCTTGCCCAATAGCCAGCATGATGATCGAACAATACCTGACGGGAGAAGTCAAACGGAAAGATTTACGTAAACGTATAGGAGAGAGTGTACTGAATGCGGGCGTCAAGAAGTGGTAACATATGGCAGTACGTCGACTGGCCCACCATATGGATGTTCCTGGGGTTGGTCTTCTTCGGATGGCTCAATATCTACGGAGCCAGCTATACCTTTGACCAGACGAGCATCGTGGATTTCTCCAACCGTGCGGGAAAACAGTTCGCATGGATCATGGGCTCACTCAGCCTGGGCATCGTACTGCTGCTCATCGACTATAAGACGTACGATGTGCTGACCTATATCGCCTACGGACTGATGATCGCGTTGCTGCTCGTCACGCCCTTTCTGGCCCGAGACATCAAAGGTTCTATGTCCTGGATATCACTCGGACCGGTTAACATACAACCGGCAGAGTTTGCCAAGTGTATCGTAGCGCTGGCTATTGCCAAATATATGGGACAGTACGACTATAAACTGCGTACGTGGCGTGATCTTGTCGTTCCATTTGTTCTGATGGGCGTACCGGCCCTGATCATCATGGTGCTTCAGAAAGAGACCGGTTCAGCCCTCGTCTTTGCCGCCTTCCTGCTGGTATTCTACCGTCAGGGAATGAGCGGATATGTGCTATGGTGCGGCGTGGCCGCCGTAGCCCTTTTCATCCTCTCTATTCGTTTCGGCGCTGTGCCCTTACCTTTGGGCACCGGTAGTGTGGGGACACTCTGCTGTATGCTCTTGCTGATCGGTATTGAGATCTATTTCATCTGCAAGGAGCATCCTATCCGCTGGCAACTGCTCATCTTATCGGGAAGCGTGATCGTGATATATGGTATCGGATTGCTCATCAACATATGGTGGTCGGTTCCCTTCGGCTGGTTGTCTATTGGCATCGTGGTGGCACTGAGTCTATATGCCGCAGTGGTAGCCTTCTATTTCCGTCGCTATGCACTAATATGGGTGGCGCTGTTCAACCTCGCTTGTATCGGTTATACCCAGGCTTGCGACTTTGTTTTCACGCGCGTGCTTCAGCCCCACCAGCGTATCCGTATAGAGGTATTGCTCGGAATGAAGGAAGACCCTGCCGGCGCGGGTTATAACGTCAACCAGGCACGTATAGCCATCGGATCGGGACGTTTCTTCGGAAAGGGATACCTAAACGGCACGCAGACCAAACTGCAGTTTGTGCCGGAACAGGATACGGACTTTATCTTCTGCACCGTAGGTGAGGAATGGGGATTTGTAGGTTCTTTGGGCGTACTGATCCTATATGTTTTCTTCATCTTACGCCTCATCACCATAGCCGAACGACAACGTAATACCACCACCCAGATATATGCCTATGCCGTAGCCAGCATCTTCCTCTTCCACCTGATGATCAATGTAGGCATGGTGCTGGGTCTGCTGCCGGTGATTGGAATCCCCCTTCCGTTCTTCAGTTACGGCGGTAGTTCGCTGTGGGGATTCACGATGCTGCTATTTATCCTGCTGCGACTCGACGCAGCGCGTATGGAGCAACTGAGATGAGTTTTGTAACCAATCCCATAGGTATCCTGGGTGAGTCGGAAGCGGCGCAAATACTAGAGAGGAAGGGGTTTAAGGTGCTGGAGAAGAACTGGCGCATGGGACATCTGGAGATAGACCTGATAGCAGAAGGAAAAGATGAGATAGTGTTCGCCGAAGTAAAAGCACGTACGACTTTGTATGGCGACAAGAAACCGGAGGAATATGTGGATGAGAACAAGAAACGCCGCATGATAGCTGCCGGCAATGCGTATATCAAATACAGGAAAACAGAGAAACAATTACGGTTTGATATCATCGGCGTGCTGGTAGATGCCAAAACGAACACAGTCATTTATTCCAACCATCTGGAGAACGCCTTCACTCCGAGAGTTCGTTCGATTTCATCGGGCTCGCACAGCGGTATGTGGAAATGGCGGAAGAAGGGACGATAATTGCAAAAAGCCAAGTTAATAGCCAATATATATGGATTTCAGATATGATGTCATCGTGGTAGGAGCCGGCCATGCCGGCTGTGAAGCAGCCAGCGCAGCTGCCCGTATGGGGAGTCGTACCCTGCTCATCACGATGGATATGAACAAGATTGCCCAGATGAGTTGCAATCCAGCCGTGGGAGGCATTGCCAAGGGGCAGATCGTACGCGAGATAGATGCGCTGGGCGGACAGATGGCTATCGTTACTGATCGGAGTGCCATCCAGTTTCGCATGCTCAACCAGAGCAAGGGACCTGCCATGTGGAGTCCGCGGAGCCAGAGTGACCGCAAGCGGTTTATTGAGGAATGGATCAAAGTGCTTTCCGGCACAGACAATCTGCAAATCTGGCAAGATATAGTAACCAGTCTTATTATCAAAGATAATAAGGTATGCGGTGTACGCACAATGTTAGGCATTGAGATGCAAGCCCAAGCGGTAGTACTGACCAACGGTACGTTTCTGAACGGACTGATGCACTGCGGCAAGACGCAGATACCCGGCGGCCGCACTTCCGAACCAGCCTCACACGGACTGACAGAACAACTGGTGGGGCTTGGATTTAGGAGTGACCGGATGAAGACCGGTACGCCAGCCCGCATCGATGCACGTTCTATCCATTTCGATCAGATGGTGCGCCAGGACGGAGATGACACCTGGCATCAGTTCTCGTATCTACCGAGTGTGCGTCGCGGACTGAAACAGATGCCCTGTTGGATCACCTACACCAATCCGCATACACACGACACGCTACGTGCAGGACTACAAGATTCTCCCCTTTTCAACGGACAAATACAGAGTATCGGACCACGTTATTGCCCAAGCATAGAAACAAAGATTGTCACTTTTGCGGACAAAGATGCGCATCAGCTTTTCCTGGAACCGGAAGGAGTGGACAGCAACGAGTATTACGTCAACGGCTTTTCCAGCAGTCTGCCTTGGCAAGTACAACTGGCGGGCCTCAAGACCGTGAAGGGACTGGAAGATGTAGTGCTCTATCGACCGGGGTATGCCATCGAGTATGACTTCTTCGACCCGACTCAACTACATCATACACTGGAGACAAAACTGATTGGAAATCTGTTTTTTGCAGGCCAGATCAACGGTACTACAGGATATGAAGAGGCGGCAGGACAAGGACTGGTAGCCGGAGTAAATGCACATATCCGCGTGCACGGCGGCAGCGAGTTTACGATGAGCAGGGACGAGAGTTACATAGGAGTGCTGATAGACGACTTGGTCAACAAGGGTGTGGATGAGCCCTACCGTATGTTCACTTCTCGCGCAGAGTACCGCATCCTGTTGAGGCAGGATAATGCGGACGAACGTCTGACCGAACGCAGTTACCAAATAGGACTGGCAGACGCAGACAGATACAATACCCTACGCCAAAAACAAGCTGTTTGTTCCGATTTCATCGGCTTCTTGCAGAACACCACTATCCATAAGAACCAGATCGACACCTGGCTTGAGCAAATAGGCAGTACACCGCTGCACGAGGGATGCAAGATAGCAGACCTGATCCTACGTCCGCAGGTAGGGCTGAAGAAACTGGCCGAGGTGCTACCTGAACTAAAAGAAAAGATGGCGGATATATCCGATGAATGCATAGAAAGTTGCGAAATTCAGATTAAGTATGCGGGTTATATCAAACGCGAGCGCATGGAGGCAGACAAATTGCAGCGGCTCGATCAGATTCGCATTCCAGACACGTTCGACTATACAGACATACAGAGTCTGAGTACGGAGGCGCGACAGAAACTCTCACGCATCCGTCCGAAGAGCATCGGAGAGGCACAACGCATTCCCGGCGTGAGCCCGAATGACGTAAGTGTATTGTTAGTTTTGATGGGTAGATAAGTCATTTTAGTTTGCAAAGCAAACTACTTCAATTGTTTCACGTGGAACATAGAACATAAAAAACTACAAAAATATGACAGCAGAAGAAGTTAAAGCACTCATTCGTAATGTACCTGATTTCCCGATCAAGGGCATACAATTCAAGGACATCACTACCGCATTGGACAATCCGGAAGGTTTAAGGTGGATGCGCGACGAGATTGCTAAGAGGTATAAAGATCTTGGCATTACTCAGGTGGTGGGTATTGAATCGCGCGGGTTTATCTTAGCCCCGGCGGTTGCCATGGAGATTGGTGCGGGCTTTGTGCCCATCCGCAAACCGGGCAAGTTGCCGGCAGAGACGGTAGAGGTCAGTTATGCCAAAGAGTACGGCACGGATGTGATACAGATCCATAAGGACGCGCTGAACGAGAAGGATGTAGTGCTCCTGCATGATGATATTTTAGCCACGGGAGGCTCGATGGCCGCTGCGATAGATCTGGTTCGCAAACTGGGCGTAAAAAAAATATACGTGAACTGTCTAATCGAGCTGGAAGGTCTTCCAGGTCGAAAGATATTAGCAGAGAAGGGTGCAGAGGTAGATTGCCTATTTGGCATAGAAGTGGACGAATAATACCAATACCGATGGCTACGGCAGATGGCTTCCAAAGACAATCATATTGCGCTATTATTAAAACGCATACCCGAAAGTCCGGGTGTGTACCAGTACTATGACAAAGAGGGGAAGATTATCTACGTAGGAAAGGCCAAGAACCTGCATCGAAGGGTAAACAGCTATTTCAGCAAAGAGCATCAGTCATCCAAAACACGGCAACTGGTAGCGCACATTGCGGACATAAAGTATGTGGTGGTTGAGAGCGAGCAGGACGCATTCTTGCTGGAGAACAACCTGATCAAGCAATACCAACCGCATTATAACATTCTCCTAAAAGACGGAAAATCGTATCCATCCATCTGCATTACACGGGAACCCTACCCTCGCATCTTCAAGACTAGAACGATCAACAAGAAGACCGGAGAGTACTACGGCCCGTTCAGCTACAGCAACACGGTGGAGATGGTGCTGGAGCTGATCCATAAACTCTATCCGATCCGCACATGCACAATGCCACTATCGGCCGATTCCATCGAAAAAAAGAAGGTGAAAGTATGCCTGAAATACCACCTGAAGAACTGCTGTGGTATATGCGAGAACAGACCGGGTAGTGAGCATTACGGAGAGTGGATCGAGCAGGCGCGCAAGTTAATAAAAGGGGATGCGCACGAGATAGGACGGCAACTGGAGGAAGAAATGCTGATGAAATCGGAACAATTACAATTTGAGGAAGCGGCAGCTATCAAGCATAAACTGGAGCTACTGGAACAGTTCCGCAGCAAGACAGTTATTGCGAATTCATCAGCAAAAGATGTGGATGTGTTCGGCTATGACGAACAGGAAGACCGTGTATATATATCGATGCTGCATGTACACAACGGTTGTATCGTTAGAGGACAGACGATCGAGTACCAGAGGAAGATGGAAGAGGAGAAAGAGGAACTACTTGCGATGGGAATGATGGAGCTACGCGAGCAACTGGAGAGCAAGACGAAGGATGTGATTGTTCCGTTCATTCCGGAGGTTTTTGATGATTCGCTACATGTGTATATTGCTCTGAGCGGGGACAGAAAGAAACTGCTGGATCTGGCGATGCAGAACGTAAAACAATATAAACTCGATCGCCTCAAGCAGGAAGACAAACTTAATCCCGAGCAGCGTAGTGCACGCATCCTGAGCGAGTTACAGCAGTTGATGCAACTTCCAACACTACCCCGCTGGATAGATTGTTTTGATAACTCGAACATACAAGGAGAGAATGCGGTGGCAGGTTGCATAGTATACAGGATGGCTCGTCCGAGCAAGAGTGACTACAAGCGATTTATAATCAAGAATGCCGATGGATCCGACGATTATGCCAGTATGCGCGAAGTGGTACGTCGTCGCTATCAGCACTTGATAGAGGAAGGTGGACAGCTGCCGGACCTGATCATTGCAGACGGCGGTATTGGACAGATGCATGCTATCCGTGAGGCAGTGGAAGACCAATTAGGACTGCATATCCCCATCGCCGGACTTAAGAAGAACGACAAACATAGGACGAACACATTGCTTTTCGGTTTTCCTCCAGTCGAGGTCAGTATGCCCGTGACGAGTGAAGTGTTCCGTCTGCTCACCAACATACAGGACGAGGTGCACCGATTTGCTATCACGTTCCACAAAAAGAAGCGCAGCCGTGCGCAGATACACAGTCAACTGGATGATTTACAGGGAGTTGGGCCAGCTACAAAGCAGAAAATACTGACTCATTTCGGTTCGTTGAAGCGCGCTAGAGCAGCAAAAAAAGAAGAATGGATGGAATTGCTCGGAAAAGCCAGAGGATCAATGGTTTACGAGCAAATTCAGGCAAAAATATCCCTCTGAGAATCACGTAAAAAGCAGATATATGACTACTTATACACTCAAAATGGATGAAAAATCGGGTCTGTTGTTGCTCAATCAGCAGGGCGAACCGATTAGTGCGCTCGATCTCTTACGCGAACTCGGCGAGCGACGCGTGTTGGCCTTTGACGGACAGATGGGAGCCGGCAAGACCACTTTCATCAAAAAACTGTGTGCCGAAATGGGGTCGATGGATATAGTGAACAGCCCGACCTTTGCCATCGTCAATGTGTATGACGTGGAACAACCCTACCAGGGCGAGGTGTATCATTTCGATTGCTATCGACTGAAAGATCTGCGTGAGGCGATGGATCTAGGAGCGGAGGAGTATCTCTATTCGGGCAACTACTGCTTCATCGAGTGGCCTGAGCGTATAGAACCCCTACTGCCTGCCGACACCGTGTATGTACAGATAGTGCCTCAGCCTAACGGAGACCGTCAACTTACCCTGGATGAGACCTCCTCTCTTCCTCGATAATGACGCACTTATAACGTACTTATCTCCCACTTATCACGCACTTATCACGCACTAAATTCTCACAGATATTACGTGCGTGATATACAATATTATATATAAATATATAATATATAAATTGTTTGTGTTTTATTATTTGCGTATATCAAAAAATTGTTGTAAATTTGCACCCGAAAATTTTATCTATATAACCCTATGAAACCATTCAAACTACCGCATGCAGCCACTATAGTGGGGCTCGTGGTGCTTGGTGGCATCTTGCTCACCCAGCGTTTGACAATGAAGACACAGTTTGTGGAGCATCCGATGCAACTGGTGCTTGACCGCAATATTGTGATGACGCGTACTACGTCATGTGACGATGTGATAGCCAAACTGCGTAAGGGTGACACCGTCAGTTATCTGGGTGCTATCGAGGCTACGTATCAGCATCCGACGGGTCTGCTGGTGCAGACGAAGGATGGGCTACGCGGTATGCTCTCGACCGTGGAACTGGGTTTCCCGATGATGCTGGCCGACACGAAAGACAGTCTGCCGATCATGGTGACGGTGAAGGGTGGAATAGTGAAGGAGAAGAACAAATACGACCCGAAGCGTCCGTTCCTGAAATACAACATCGTGAAGGAAGACGGCAAGAAGGAACAGGTGGACCTGAACGACATACGTCCAATACTGCCGGACAGCCTGAGGAAGACACAGCTCAAGCAGGATGGTGACTACTACATGACGAAAGATAAATTCGAGCGTCTGTATATCGGTAAGAGCCTGGCTGAGACCGACCGTATGTACCGTCCGGCATGGTTTGTCGAGAAGACGAAGACGGGTTATAAAGCTTTCTTTCCAAACATCGAAATCATTGATTTTGAGGACGGTAAGATGCACAACGCTATCGTGGAATACGACCAAGATAGCATCGCTACCGGCTATGAATTCACCCGCGCCTATGGCAATAACCGCTATATCGTCAAGTATATGCCGCTGTTGGGACGCATCGTGGACACGGATTTCTTTGCGCGTATCATCGAGACCTCGCTCTATGGCGACTGGGTGAGCAACGGCAGGGAGAACTACACAGAGGTGCCTGATAAGAGGGAATGGAAAGAGGCTGGTTTCTGGGACTGGACAGGAGCGATTGCGTATCTGTTGTTCGGCTTGATCTGGTTGCTCTGTATGGGTACGTTCCCAATGTTGGTATGTGAGGCCCTACTCTACTGCCGCTACACCTATTATCACCTGAGCGACGGCGCCGTTGCCACGCTGTTTGGTCTGATTGCGCTAGTGACGACCTATATCTGGTGTGCATTGCTGATAGTATGGGGTTTCCTATGGTTGTTCCTCTTCATACCAATCATCGCCGGTTTCTGCGTATTCGCTTATGCAGAGAGGTATCTGGGTAATATCCCGCATGACCGCTGTCTGAAATGCCGTCGCATGGAGTTGGTACAGTTCCTCAAGACGGAGTTTGTGCGCGAGTACGACGAGTGGCGACCGGATAAGATAGCTATCAACTCGCACACGGAGCGCTGGAAGACCTGGACAGAAGTGCATTGGTCGGACGGTTCGCGTACCCGAAAGAACGAGCAGAACCATAGCCGAACAACCACTACCTACGCCGATTATACGGTGCTCTATCACGTGAAGGAATATGAGAACTACTACGAGTGTCAAGCTTGCGGTAATATAGAGACGACACTCTCGGAGAAACTGCATGAGCTGGATCGTCATCAGGTAGGAACTCACGTAGAAGTGTCAGGGGATTGATTGGTAATTGGTGATTGGTGATTTATGATTGAGGTAAGAGATCTATATAAGTCGTTTGGTGAACTGGAGGTGCTGAAGGGAGTTAATCTGAAGGTTCAGAAAGGGGAGATTGTGGCTATCGTAGGCAAGTCAGGTGCGGGCAAGACGACGCTGCTGCAACTGATCGGTACGCTGGACCGTCCGACGCGTGGAGAAGTAAGGATAGATGGTACGGATGTGTTCCAAATGAAGGACAAGGAGTTAGCCGCGTTTCGGAACAAACATATAGGATTTATCTTCCAGTTCCACCAGTTGCTACCTGAGTTCACGGCACTGGAAAACGTGTGTATCCCTGCGATGATCGCCCGCGAAGAGGAGTCGCAGTACACAGCGCGTGCGAAGCAACTGCTCGGTGAGTTGGGGCTGACTGAACGGATGCATCATAAGCCGAATGAGTTGTCCGGCGGAGAGAAACAGCGGGTAGCGGCTGCACGGGCACTAATGATGAGTCCGGATATTATCCTAGCGGATGAACCGACGGGTAGTCTGGACGAGAAGAACAAAAGGGAGTTGAGCGAACTACTGCTGCAGCTGCGCAAGCAGTACGGTCAGACGATCCTACTTGTGACGCACGACAAGGAATTGGCACAGATGGCAGATCGAGTGATTGAGATCAAAGATGGAGTGATGAAAGATGAAAAGTGAAAGGATGAAGGGTGATTTATGATTTCACATTTTAGATTTTATATCATACTATTCAGTTGCAGCCTTTTTCTCGTTGCCTGTCACAGCGGGCGCAGTTTTTTTCCGAAAGAGGTGGAGCCTCAGCCGATAGAGTTGGTGCGTTTTGATCAGGCATTGCTGAATGTACACGAGTCCAGTGTGGCGCAGGACATACAAGTGCTGTACGATGAGTTTCCGGTGTTCATGCCGCTGTGGGTGGAAGATATACTGGGTATTCCTGCGGCGGACACGGCTTATCTGGCGGAGCAGTTGCCGCTCTTCCTGAACGATACGATGTACGGTTTTCGCCAGACCAATGCGCGTGAGCGCGAGGTCTTTGCCAACGTGACGGATCTGGAGTCGGCCCTGAGCACAGCATTCGGGCGGATACGCTACCTCTATCCGGAGACAGAAGTGCCGTCGTTCTACCTATTCGTCTCGGGTTTTCAGACACCTATCTATTTCGGCGATGACCTGATCGGCATTGGCGGAGACATGTATCTGGGTAGCGACTACGAGTACTACAACCGTGTGGTGTATGACTATCAGAAACAGACCATGCGCAAAGAGTGTATCCCCGTGGATGTGGTGAGTGCGTTTCTATTCCGCACCCTACCCTACACCAGCACCAAGAGCAGGCTGCTCGACCAGATGCTATATCGCGGGAAAGTCATGTATCTGACGGCACAGATCTTCGACGAGCTACCCCCGTACGAGGTGATGGGATGGACCAAGGAACAATGGAACTGGTGCGCTGAGAACGAGGAGGCCATCTGGCACCTGGTGATGGACAAACGTGATCTGTTCAAGACCGAGAGTCTGGTACTGACCGGTTACCTGAACGACGGTCCGTTCACGTCAGAGGTGTCGCAGGATGCACCGGGACGCCTAGGAATATGGCTCGGTTGGCGCATCGTGGAATCCTATATGGAGCACAACAAGGATGTTAATCTGCAGGAACTGATGGCCGAAGGGGATGCGCAGAAGATACTGGAACAAAGCTTTTACAAACCATGAATCGAGAAGATTTTGCGATATTGAAGGAGCAGGTGAATGCCAGACCACTGGTGTACCTGGATAATGCGGCTACAAGTCAGAAACCGCAGCAGGTGGTGGATGCCATCGTAGAGGCTTACACACATTGGAACAGCAATATCCATCGCGGGGTGCATCATCTGAGTCAGGTGGCGACACTCAAGCACGAAGAGTCACGACAGGCCGTAGCGGATTTTATAGGGGCGAAAAGTGCAGAAGAGATCATTTTCACCAAGGGAACGACTGACGGCTTGAACGCCCTCGCCTTCTGCTTAGGAGAGTCCTATATTCAGGAGGGCGATGAGATCATCGTAAGCGGACTGGAACACCATTCGAATATCGTGCCGTGGCAAATGCTGTGTGAGCGCAAGAAAGCTGTGCTACAGCACATTCCCTTGCGCGAGGATCTGACGCTTGATTTAGAGAGTTTTAAGAGCCTACTGAATGACAAGACACGACTGGTAAGTGTGGCGCAGGTGAGCAACGTGCTGGGTACGCTGCAACCGATAGACGAGATCATTCGTCTGGCGCACGAAAGAGGTATACCCGTGTGCATTGACGGGGCACAGTCCGTGCCGCATATGCCGGTGAATGTGCAGGCGATGGATTGCGATTTCCTAGTGTTCTCCGGCCATAAGATGTATGGTCCTACCGGCATAGGCGTGCTGTATGGGAAGCGAGAATGGCTCGACCGTCTGCCACCGCATGAGGGTGGGGGAGAGATGATTCAACACGTGCGCTGGAGTGGTACGACATATGGTGAGTTGCCGTATAAGTTCGAAGCCGGAACACCCAATTTCGTAGGCAGTTATGCGCTACATAAGGCTATCGAATATATGCAGTCGGTGGGAATGGAAACGATTGAAGCGCACGAGCGAGACCTGACCAGCTACTGCGAGGAGCATTTGTCGGCTCTCGACGGCATACATATCTATGCCGCAGGCCAACCCAAAACAGGCGTGATCAGCTTCAATATATATAACGGCAACCAACTGATTCATCCGATGGATGTAGGTACGTTGCTCGACCAGCAGGGCGTGGCGGTGCGTACGGGTCATCACTGTGCCGAACCGCTGATAGACGAACTGGGTGTGCCGGGTACGGTGCGTGTGTCGTTCGGACTCTACAACGACCGAAGTGACGTGGATGCCCTGATCGCCGCATTGCGAAAAGCACAAATGATATTGTCTTGATCTCGTATCGCTCTCGATATGATCTCGTGATACTCTCGATCCGATTCTCTCTCGTTAGTGTCTCGTTAGTCTGTTTTGGACTACCTACGCTGCAGGCTGAACCGCTCAGAGTGGTGAGTTACAACGTGGAGAACCTGTTTCATCCGAAGCATGATACCGTGGCCGGCGTGGAGAAAGATGATTTGGAGTGGACACCTGAAGGTGAGCGGCGATGGAGCTATACCCGATACTACCGCAAGGTGGAGCAGATAGCACGTGTGCTGACAAACATAGGGGAGATGAGTGGGGTGGATCTGATCGGCCTGCAGGAGGTAGAAAATGCCCTTTGCGTGAAACGTCTATGTCGTGCGCTGCCTCATCAGGAATATGACTTCATTCATTATGAGAGTCCGGACAGGCGCGGCATTGATGTAGCGCTACTCTACCGCAAGACAAGGATAGACACTCTGCAAACGCGGGTGTTGCCCGTGGATTTAGGCGAGCAGACGACACGAGACATCCTCTATGCATGCGTTGTGGCCAACCGACAGGATACGCTGCATCTACTGGTTTGTCATCTGCCATCGCAGCGCGGAGGCGAAGGAGCCAGCCAATGGAAACGCGAGGCTGCAAAGCGAGTGATACAGACGGCTGTTGACTCGATCTTGACCGTCTCACCACAGGCGCAGATCATCGTGATGGGTGATATGAACAGTGCGCCAAAGAATGACCTGAGGGGATTGGACAATCGGATGATGGACAAGGCAATGCGCCTCAGCAGAAAGGGTACGCATAAGTATCAAGGACGCTGGACATGTCTGGATCAGTTCTATACCTCGCCGAACCTGGATTACCGTTCGCAAGTACGCATCTACGATGCGGAGTGGATTCAAGAGACGGACGAGAAATACATGGGGCTGCGGCCCAAACGAACCTATAACGGTGTTCGGTATGAGAACGGTTTTTCCGACCATCTACCGATCATCATCGATATAAACGAAAAATAGATTATGTATCCACAACAAGTGATAGATGCGCTACGTCATGTGCGCTATCCCGGAACGGGTAAAGACCTGATCGAGAGCGGCATGCTGGAAGACGACATCCGTATATCGGGCTTTGAAGTGTCGTTCTCGTTGATCTTCGACAAGGAGAACGATCCGTTCATGAAGTCGGTGCTGAAGGCGGCAGAGGCCGCGCTACAGACCTATATCGATCCCAACATCGCCGCACATATTCATGTGAAGGCCAGAAAACCGGCTGCCGTCAGTCATCAGCCGTCGGCGGTGCGGGCAAAGCATATCATCGCCGTACATAGCGGCAAGGGCGGGGTAGGAAAGTCCACCGTGGCAGCTAACCTAGCGATAGCATTGGCTAACCGCGGCATGCAGGTGGGACTGCTGGACGCCGATATACACGGTCCGTCGATGCCGAAGATGTTCCATACCGAGGACTGTCGTCCAGTGTCGGTGGAGGAGGACGGACGTACGCTGATTGAACCTATAGAGCAGTACGGTGTGAAGATGCTGTCTATCGGCTTCTTCGTCGACCCTGCGCAAGCGGTCATCTGGCGCGGAGGCATGGCCAGTAACGCCATCAAACAGTTGATACAAGACGCCCATTGGGGTGAGTTGGATTATTTCCTGATTGACCTGCCACCGGGTACGAGTGACATCCACCTGACGTTGATCTCGGAGTTGCAGTTGACGGGTGTCATCGTAGTGACGACGCCCCAGCCCGTAGCGCTGGTAGATGCGCGCAAGGGGGTAGAAATGTTCCGCAACGAGAAGATAAATGTACCTATATTGGGGTTGGTGGAGAACATGGCATGGTTCACGCCGGCAGAGTTGCCAGAAAATCGCTATTATATCTTTGGCCGTGACGGAGGAAAGAAGTTGGCAGAGGAACTTAACGTACCTCTGTTAGGACAGATTCCACTGGTGCAGTCCATCCGCGAGGGTGGGGATGAAGGAACGCCTATTACATTGCAGAAGGGTCACCCGGCTGCAAAGTTCTTCGATGACATCGCAGCGCACATATGAGTTAGGTACGGAGCCGGTTCACCGCCTGCTCTTCAAGTACGCTATGCCTGCGATCATCGCCATGACCGCCACCTCGCTGTATAACATCGTAGACAGCATCTATATAGGTCACGGCTGCGGTGCGCTGGCATTAGGTGCGCTGACGGTAGCCAAACCCTTCATGGACATATGCGCCGCCTTCGGCAGTCTGGTGGGTGTAGGTGCGTCCTCGCTGCTGGCAATCTACTTAGGAGAGAAAGACTATGAGCGAGCCAATCGCGTATTAGGAAACGTGATTGTGATGAATGTCATCCTCTCGGCCATCGTGATGGTAGTGGGACTGGCGTGGCTCGATCCTATCCTGATGGCTTTCGGTGCGAGTGAGGACACGTTGGGATTTGCGCACGACTACATGGAGATCATCCTTTACGGTAATATCCTGACGCATATCTATTTCGGCCTGAACGCGATGCTCCGTTCGGCGGGTCATCCGCGTTTCTCAATGGCAGCAACAATCGTGGCGGTGGTAGTGAATATTATCCTAGACCCTATTCTTATTTTCGGTCTTGATATGGGCGTACGGGGTGCAGCGCTGGCAACGGTGATCAGTCAGGCTGTGGCGGTGGCATGGCAACTGACAAAATTCATGGACCGCAACGAACTGGTACGTTTCCACCGGGGCATTTGGCGACTGAACCGCCATATTACCGTACGGGCGCTGATGATAGGTATGTCGCCATTTTTGTATAATATCGCCCACTGTTTTGTGGTGATCATCATCAATAATCAGTTGAAGGCTTTCGGTGGGGATATGGCCATCGCATCGTATGGCGTGATCAACCGTCTGACATTCGTCTTCGCCATGATTGTGATGGGTCTGAATCAGGGTATGCAGCCGATAGCGGGCTATAACTACGGTGCAAAAAAATACGACCGC
Source organism: uncultured Bacteroidales bacterium (assembly GCA_902784585.1). GTDB lineage: Bacteria > Bacteroidota > Bacteroidia > Bacteroidales > Paludibacteraceae > Colicola. The sequence goes on from CACZVM010000001.1 coordinate 89,237, forward strand.
ATGTTGCGATCGTTCTATCTGACGTGTCTGTACGCTACAGGTGTGATGGGCATCGTCTTCTTCCTGGGCGAGTGTTGTCCGCGTCTGGTGACGCAGATGTTCACGCATGACCCACTGCTGATCAATCGGACGATACAACCGATGCGTATCATCTGCTCGTCGATGTTGATCATCGGATTTCAAATGGTGACAGGTAACCTGTTCACTTCGATAGGTCGTGCCGGTAAAGCAATCTTCTTGAGCCTAACGCGTCAAGTGCTGTATCTCATTCCGCTGGCGCTCTGGATGCCGATGCTCTTTGCAGATCCGCTGGACGGCGTATGGTGGGCCATCCCCGCCAGTGACACTCTTTCGGCCATCACGGCCGTCATCGTGCTGCTCAGTTCGTACAGGCAGTTTCAGCAGAGGCCACGCGAGTGAGCCAATTGCATGAGGTAAGTTTTTGCTGCTTCGTATTCATTAGGTATCACGCCGTCGAGGATTGCATCCTTGATGGCTGCCTTGAGTTCGCCAACGGTAGAGCAAGGTTCCAGATGGAGCAACTGCATGATCTCATCACCTTTGACGGGTGGCTGGAAGTTGCGAACGCGGTCGCGTTCCTCCAGTTCCACCATCTTCTGACGAACGAGTTGGTAGTTATGATGAAACCGTGCTTTCTTCTCCTCATTACGACTGGTGATGTCTGCGTCGCAAAGCAACATCAAGTCTTCGATATCATCACCGGCCTCGAAGAGCAGACGACGCACGGCCGAGTCGGTGACAGTGTCTTCGATGAGGTTGATGGGGCGCATATGCAGATCTACCATCTTACGGACGTACTCCATCTTCTCGTTGAGCGGCAGTTTGAGTCGGGCAAAGATCTTCGGCACCATCTTTGCACCTAGGTAGTTATGATTTCGGAAAGTCCATCCAGCCTGCGGGTCCCAAGCCTTACTCTTAGGCTTACCTATGTCGTGCAGCAGGGCTGCCCAGCGGAGCCAGAGACCCGTTGGGTCTATTTGTGATTGGTGATTGGTGATTGGTGAATTCTGCAACGTTGCTACGTTATCCAAAACGTGCAACGTGTGCAAAAACACATCTTTGTGTCCGCGCCCATCCTTGGTCTCCACACCTTTGAGCGTCACCAGTTCGGGGAAGATGAGCGGCAACAGACCAGTCTTATCGAGCAACAACCATCCCTCCGAGGGGCGACGGCTGAGCATTATCTTATTCAGTTCGTCAGCGATACGTTCGCGCGTGATTATATGCATGCGCTGCGCGTTGCGCGCGATGGCATCAAAGGTCTCGCCATCGAGGAAGAAACCCAGTTGCGTTGCAAAACGAATAGCTCGCATCATACGCAGCGGATCGTCGGAGAACGTGATGTCAGGATCAAGTGGGGTGCGGATCAGAGAACGCTCCAAATCACCCTGGCCATCAAAGGGATCGAGCAATTCACCGTAGCGATCGCTGTTGAGACATATAGCCATAGCGTTGATTGTGAAGTCACGCCGATCCTGATCTTCCTGAAGCGTACCATCTTCTACGATCGGATTGCGGCTATCGTGGCGATAACTCTCTCGCCGTGCGCCTACAAACTCCAAGTCGATCTCTCCACGCTTCACCTGCGCAGTGCCGTAGGTTTTAAAGACCGACAGGTGGGCACCTTTTCCCAATCGTTTGGCTACTGCCTCTGCCAACCGGATACCAGAGCCCACGACCACCACGTCGATATCAGTACTTTCGCGATGTAGGAGCAGGTCGCGCACCCAACCGCCGATGACGTAGCACTCCAGTCCCAACTGATCGGCTGTCTCGCCTACCAGATGAAGCACCGGGCTGTCTATTTTCTCGTTCGCAATACGCATAGATCTAAAAAACGGCTGCAAAATTACAACTTTTTTTTGAAAAAAACAAGAATTATTTGCGTATATCAGAAAAAAGTAGTACTTTTGCACTCGCTTTTCGATGAAACTCAGGAGTTGAGAGTTACCGTCTCTGTCGTAAGCCGCTCCTCCCGTTTCATCAGGAGGACGCTCAGGGGTATTAGCTCATCTGGCTAGAGCGCAACACTGGCAGTGTTGAGGTGAGCGGTTCGAGTCCGCTATACTCCACGTCGGAAGTGGCTCGCCTAAGTGGATTGGCCCTGCCAATCGAGGCGGTTCGCACTTCCTCCTTCCCCCAAAAAATTAATTTTTCGGGGACCCCAATAAGAGGCTAAAAGCCTCTTTTTTTTTGCTTGCGCTTGCATATATCATTTTTTTTGTGTACCTTTGCAGGCGAATTACAACAGGTATGTGGGTTATTCTGGCATTTGTCTCTGCGCTGTGCTTGGGTAGTTACGACATCAGCAAGAAGATAGCGCTACGCGATCATCGTGTGGTGGAGGTGCTGACATACAGTGTTCTCGTCAGTAGCTTGTTGCTCTGCGTGCCTCTGCTCTTATCCCGTCTCCTTCCGGACATGATGGGAGGTACACCGTTTTATGTTCCTCGTCTGAATGCACAGGCACACCTGCTGACTTTTCTGAAGTCCTGCATCGTATTGAGCAGTTGGATCTTCGCATATATATCGCTCAAGCACCTACCTATCTCTGTGGTTAGTCCGATGCAGGCTACACGGCCTATGTGGACGCTGATCGGAGCATTGCTCCTCTTCGGCGAACGCCTCAACACCTGGCAGTGGATCGGTGTGGTACTGGCTATCGGAAGTGTGTTCGTTTTCTCTTTCAGCAAATCTGGCCATTACTCATCCGGAACGGACAAACGATATTATATCTGCTTGACATTGGCGATTGGAATCGGGGCCTGCGCTGGTTTGTACGACAAGTTTATGATGCGTCGCTACGACCATAACGCCGTGCAGGTCTATTATACGTTCTACCAAGCGATGATGATGGCGGTGGTATGGTGGGTGAGCGGCAAAAGACACCCCCGCCCCATTGATCATGAGCCTACAAGAAGAAGTTTCCTTCCTATCGTGCTTATCTCAATATTTCTCATTCTCTCCGACAACACATACATGCTCGCACTGCGTGATCCAGACTCGCTGATTGCGGTAGTCAGCACGATTCGCCGCGGGGGAACCGTCGTAGGCTTCGCATACGGCTTGCTCCTCTTGCACGAATCAGATCCGCGAAAGAAGATCGCTTGTATGGCAGGTGTGATGGCAGGACTGGTATGCCTAGCATTAGGCTCGATATAACAGATGATATAACACGCAAAGAATACTGAATTATGAACACCATCTTCATCGTACTACCGATATTAACGCTCTTGATGTTTGATTTGGGCTTGACACTCAGGCCGGCGGATTTCCGGCTGATAGCAGAGCGTCCCAAACCAGTACTTATCGGGTTGGTGGGACAGATTATCCTACTGCCGTTGATCGCCTGGGGAATCTGCTCCCTTACCCCATATGCCATACACCATACCCCATTATTCATCATCGGCATTATGCTCGTGGCATGCTGTCCTGGTGGTAGTTCGAGCAACGTGTTCTCCATGCTGGCGAAGGGAGATGTTGCATTGTCAGTGACACTGACTGCGTGCAGCAGTATCATTACGCTTTTCACTTTGCCGCTTATCATGGCGTGGGTGGTACAGAGTGTTCAGATGTCAGATATCAGCATTCAGTTACCAATAGGTAAACTGCTGGTGCAGAACATAGTGCTGATGGTGGTACCTATTTCTATCGGCTTCATTGTCAATCTGTTTAAACCCGAAGCTGCTGCCCGGATTCACAACGTGCTCAAACGTATCGCTATGCCGGCATTAGTGCTGCTGGTAACGGTTTTCTTCATACAACACAAACAAACCATCGTCACTGAGTTCAGTTCGCTGGGACTCACAATGACCTTGCTTATTCTGGCAACCACCTCATGCGGAGCGTTGATGGCATGGCTGTTTCGCCTGACCATCAAAGAGCGCCGCACCCTAGTGATCGAGATTGGCATGCAGAATGCCGCACAAGCCATCACGATTGCGTGCAGTCCGCTGATTTTCAACAACGAGATCATTGCTATCCCCGCCATCATCTATGCCTTGATGATGAACTTGATCCTGCTGGCGTATGTAGGGATAACGAAAATAAAAAAATAAACTACTATACAATGAAACGAATATGTATGGCACTCCTATGTGCCGTAATGATGATTCCTATGAATGCAAAGACATTAGTGGCGTATTTCTCTGCCACCGGTACAACGAGAGCTGCTGCTGAAAAGCTGGCCAAACAACATGATGCACGTTTATGGGAAATTGAACCGACAGAAAGCTATACAGCAGCCGATTTGGACTGGAGAAATTCTCAATCCCGCTCGTCACTCGAAATGAACGACCCAGAAGAGCGTCCGACGATTAAACGCTGTACAGACGTAACTCCCTACGACACCATTTATGTCGGTTTTCCTATATGGTGGGGCATCTGTCCGAGAATCATCAACTCGTGGTTGGACAACAATGAACCGCAACTACAGGGTAAAGTAATGATTCCGTTTGCCACCAGTGGTAGTAGCGGCATTGAAGAAGCAGAAGATTATTTACGCAAGACCTATCCTGCGCTTAACTGGAAGAAAGGACTGTTGCTGAACAAACGATAATATATCATAGTAATACTCGAAGAGAGTTTGTGACACAATGAAAAAGATAGTCTTCACCCTACTGGCTGCATTGTCGCTTATCGCTTGCACATGCCAGGAAGAACAGGCATGTGAACCCATCTATGACCGTTCGGATTTCGTGGAAGTCACCGAAGTCATTCCCGATGTCATTCTCGAAATCCGTTATTACAGCACCTACAATTTCGTGGGTACTCGTATCGATGGCTATGAGCGTCCGTTGGCGTTAATGACGCGTCAAGCGGCCGATTCGCTCAAGGCCGTCAACGATGAACTGAAGGCACAAGGTTACCGTCTTAAGATTTGGGATGCCTACCGTCCGCAACGTGCGGTTAACCATTTCATCCGATGGGCTGAGGCTATCCAGGACACGGCGATGAAAGCGGTGTTCTACCCAATGGTGGACAAGAGTCTGCTCTTTGAGCAAGGATATATCTACGCCCGCTCCAGTCACAGCCGCGGTTCAACAGTGGACTTGACCCTCATTGATGCAGCCACAGGCAAGGAACTCGATATGGGTTCATCCTTCGACTGGTTCGGCATCGAGAGCCATCCGGATTATCGTTGCAAACTGTACAGACAATCTGAGAACCGCCTCACTCTCCGCAATGCGATGCTCCGCCACGGATTTGAAGGCCTCGACAGCGAGTGGTGGCATTTCACTCTTTCGGACGAACCTTATCCCGACACTTATTTTGATTTCCCAATAGAATAAACAGTTTAAAAAAATACAACATGAATCTAAACAACAAATTTGTCATCACGGTTAATCGTGAGTTAGGAAGCGGTGGTCGCACCGTAGGCCGCAAACTGGCTGAGAAACTGGGCGTTGAGTATTATGACAAGGCCCTCATCAAAGCATTGCAAGAGAAATTCCATCTCTCTGTGGAGGAAATAGAGAAGATCAAAGGTCAAGAACAAGGCTGGTGGGAAGAGTTCAAACGCAAGATGAGCCTTTCGGATGAAGAGTATTACATCAACCAGATGGGGATAGAGGGCGAGTCGGTTTTCCGTGCAGAAACCGAGTTCCTGAAGAGTATTGCCCAAAAGGAATCGTGCGTCATTGCCGGTCGTAGTGGTTTTTACATCTTCCGAGACCATCCGAACCATCTGAGTATCTTCATTCAAGCCTCGATACCGAGTCGTGTAGTACGTGTAGCAAATAAACAGAACATGTCGAAGGAAGAAGCCCGCATGACCATAGAGAAAATCGACCATATGCGCGAAAACTACATCCAAGAACAGACGGGTCTTTCCCGTTACGACACGCGCAACTACCAACTCGTGCTCTCGATGGACGAGCTGACGGAAGATGCCGCTGTAGAAATCATAATGGATTATATCCGCAGGATGGCATAAAAATATGGAAATCGTCAACCTGCTGGAGTTTACGGAGCGTTCACAATTGCGAGAGTGGCTCCTGGCAAACCACGCAACGTCGAAGGAATGCTGGGTGGCGATGTACCGCACAAAGATTCCTCGTACAGACTGTATCCCATATATGGATGTAGTGGAAGAGGCGTTATGTTTCGGCTGGATAGACAGCACCGTCAAACGATTGCCTGACGGACGCAATGCTCAACGTCTCTCGCCTCGACGCCCCAAAAGCCATTGGACCGAGCTAAACATGCAACGCTGTGCCGATCTGGAACAACGTGGCCTCATGACAGCAGCCGGCCGTGCTGCTTTGCCCACATCAAAATAAATTTAAAAGCATGATTATGAAAAAAATACTCTTTACCATTCTAGTGGTGCTGACGTTTAGTGCATGCAATAATTCCGAAGAGCAACTGAAAAAACGCGCGAACGAGTTATGCCAGTTTATCCCGGACCACGAGTTGTTAGAACGTTCAAAGAACTACATGACGGAGGATTTCTATGCTGTATTGGACACCATGTTCTACCGCCTGCCGGAGCACGAAGCGATGGATCATGAGTGGCTGTACTATTTCGTGACCGGCAATGGAGGCACGATAGCCGATTATGAAGTGCAGTCGGTCGAAAAGACGGATGAGACGCACGCTGTGGCAACGATCCTAGTGCGTCAGAAATGGGAGGACGGCTCGTTTGACGAGAATTCGGATATTGAGGAGCACCGCCTCTATATGGAGTGCGTCAACGGCGAATGGCTGATGTCAGATTTCGACGAGCACAAAGCCGATTGTATCCGCTATATAGCCAACAACCGCATGGAGCAGGCTTGGCGCGATATGATAAGCGATTATCTGGTGAAAGAGATCGGCTCTCAATATACCCAAGCAGATCTCTGTGTGCCCGTGCTGATGATCGCTGCGCAAGAAGATTGTGAAACGGAGATTGCATGGGTCTGGGGCGATTTCTGGGTGTTCAATTACCGCATTGCAGGCGACACGCTCAAGACCGTTTCCGGAGGTAATCATTCCGGCAAAATGCAGATATGCACTGGTGATCCTTATTGGAAGGTGTGCAGTTTTGAGCAGACGGAAGACGGTGCCGGCAACGATGCCAGCGCACGACGTATCTTCGGCGACCACTACGACATATACATGAATATGCACTCCAACGAGGCGGTGCGTGAAGCGGTACGCAAGGAGCAACTGCGTGAATACATACAGCGCAACCATCTGAATATACATTTCTACCAAGACTACGGATGGCCGGCAGTGACCTTGAACAATTCGGACAGCTGATTAAGGGATAGACGCGCAAGAGAATCATAGAATATTTTGGATTTTTGGAACTAATATTTGTATATTTCGATTTTTATTCGTACCTTTGCACGCAAATTTATGTGCTGTTACAGAAACAAACGTATATAGAAAGATATGATTTGGGAAGGATTAAGTATTCATGCATGGATAACAATCGCTACAGTGCTGACAATGTTCACTGTGCTATTGTTCACAAAGTTACGCTCGGATATAGTTTTTCTTGGCGCTATTGCTATCCTGTTTCTGACCGGTGTGTTGGATGCCAACGAGGCTTTTTCGGGTTTTAGCAACACCTCGGTCATTGTAATCGGTGTGCTGTTTGTGGTCGTTGCCGGTCTGATGCACACAGGCGTGCTGCAGTGGATCGTCAAGCACCTGTTAGGTCAGCCCAAGTCGTATTCAGGCGCCGTGACACGACTGATGCTGCCAGTGGCGGCGCTAAGTTCATTCTTAAGCAACACGACGGTAGTGGCGCTGTTCGTCGGCATCGTCAAGATGTGGTCGAAAAAACTCGGCATCTCGCCCTCCAAACTGCTTATTCCGCTAAGTTACGCCTCGGGGATGGGTGGCGTGTGCACGCTAATCGGCACACCGCCTAACTTGATTATCTCCGGTCTGTATGCCGATCAGACCGGCACAACGATGAATATATTTGCAACTACTATCCCAGGTCTCTTCTGTCTCGGTGTCGGCGTGCTGAGTATCATTGCGATGCGTCGCCTCTTACCGGACCGTGAAGCCCCGGAAGCTGCGTTCGAAGACGCTTCGGAATATACTGCTGAATTGTTAGTGCCGTCGGACAACCCTAATATCGGCAAGCGCATCATTGATGCCGGACTAAAGGACATTCACGGAGGCCACCTCATTGAGATTATCCACTTCGACGAAGTCATTTCGCCCGTACCGGATGACGAACCTATCATGGGCGGTGATCGTCTGGTTTTTGCAGGAGAGATTGACAATATTTTGGACTTAAAGAAGAGTCATGGCTTTGTGAATGCCGACCACCCTGTGTTTACAAAGAGCGAGGAAAGCAAACACCGCCAGTTGCGGACGGCATATGTCGCCCTAAACAGCGACCTGATTCACAAATGCATCAGTGACACAACTTTTGAGAAAGACAACAACATGACACTGGTGGCCGTTGCGCGGTACGGAAAACGGATAGAGAAGTCGCCTCACGAAGTGAAACTGCATGCCGGTGACACACTGTTGTTAGAATGTCCGCCGAAACTGAATATCAACACCGAACGTCTCAAATCACAACTGTATTTCTATGACTCGGAGCAAGTACCGAACATCGGTCCTCAGACGTTGATCTCGACGGCAATCATGATTGCGATGGTTGCACTGTCGGCCCTCAATGTGATGCCACTGCTGCCCTGTGCGTTCTTAGCGGCCTTTGCAATGCTGATTTTCCGCTGCTGTAGTCCTGAGCAGGCCATGAAGGCCATCAACTGGGAGGTACTCATGGTCTTTGCCGGTTCGGTGGTCCTGGGACTGGCAATTCAGAAAACAGGTATCGCTGAGCGACTGGCGTATGGAATCCTCGATGTATGCGGTACGAACCCTATCGTCGTCATGACCGCCATCTGCTTCGTTGCTACTTTCATCACCGAGTTCATCTCTAACACGGCAGCAGGAGCAATGTTCTTCCCCATCATGTATCATGCCGCGATTCAATTAGGCTACGAACCCTATCCGTTCCTCATTGCTCTGATGATCAGCGTCAGCAGTAGTTTTGCCACACCTATCGGTTCGCCGACCCATATGCTCGTTTATGCCCCAGGTGGTTACCGGTTCAGCGACTACATGCGTATCGGTTTGCCGATGAATATCATCATCCTCGCAGCGAACATTTTTATCATCAATGTCGTTTATCCGCTAACACCGTTAAATTAAAAGGTGAAAGGTGAAAATTGAAAAGTGAAAGGTATGAAGACATCATCCCAAAATAAATCTCGCAGGGACCATGGCGGTCTATGGATCATCCTGGTGGCAGCAATAGCACTGGAAGCCATCTCGTGTCTTATGTATTTCACCAGCCGCGTCGCTATCCGTCATGAGGCGGAGCAACGCGCGAAGACCGAGTTGCGGCGTGCCGAATTGGAAATTGACGTGCATGCTATCGAGATGGAAACGGCAGCCAAGACCTTGGCACTGCTGGCGGAGAAGCATATCCACCAACCGGACTCCCTCTTCGCCGCCACACGCCTAACCGTAAGCTCATTGCGCACCAACACCAGCATGGCCGTGGCCTTCATCCCGAATTATTTTCCCGAGAAAGGCGAGTTTTTCGAAGTATGCAGCAGTCGGTTCTCGGAGGACAGCATCTATACCCGCAACATCGGTAGTGCCGAGCACGACTACACCCAGATGGAATGGTGGCAGAACGGATTTGTGCACGATAGTTGCTGGTGGTGCGAACCGTACTTGGACGATTCCGGATCGAAAACTATGGTGGTCAGTTGTTCGTACCCTATACTCGATAGAAACGGCAAGGTCGTAGCGGTGGTATGTATCGATATGTCGCTGGATGAACTCAAGAACATCTCGGAATACCTGCAGGTGTACCCGAACAGCTATTATACCATCCGCTCCAGCACAGGCGTAGACATCGTTCCCGCACCGGATACCGTGCCCGGACGCAAATACAATATCTTCCAAGAAGAGATTGACGCCACCGGTTGGCATATCGAGATCATCATCCCCGATGAAGAACTCTTCAGAGACCTCAATCATATCGGACGTATCGTCGGCTTGCTGATGTTGCTCGGTCTGGCCATGCTCATCCTAATTATATGGTATGCCGGACGTAATAACAAACGCCTCATTGAATCAACGGCTCGCAATCAGAGCATCGAGAATGAACTGAATATCGCTCGAAAGATTCAGATGGCGATGCTGCCCACTCGTTTCCCGCCCTTCCCGGACTATCCGAATATCAATGCCTACGGCGAAGTTATTCCCGCCAAAGAGGTAGGCGGAGACCTATTCGACTTCTATATCCGCGAGAACCGTCTGTTCTTCTGCGTCGGTGACGTAAGCGGTAAGGGCGTACCGGCTTCGATCGTGATGGCGATGACGCGTTCTTTCTTCCGCAGTTTCACTTCGTATATGGACAATCCGGCGAAGATCGTCATGCAGATGAACGACTCGCTTAGCGGTGAAGGGAACGACCAAAGTATGTTCGTCACCTTGTTCCTCGGTGTACTCAACCTCACCACAGGTGAACTTCATTACTGCAACGCTGGACATAACAGTCCATTGGTAATTGGTCATCGGTCATTGGTGAATTTGGATTGCAAAGCCAATCTACCGTTAGGAGTTATAGGAGGATTTGCCTACCAGGAGCAGGCAGCAAAACTGGAAATCGGTGACACCTTGTTCCTGTACACCGACGGACTGACCGAAGCAGAGAACGCCCGACATGAGCAGTTCGGAGAAGAACGAATGGGTGAGCTGTTAGCGGCTCACGGAGAGCAAAGCCCTCAAGAACTCATCGAAACAATGCATCAAGCAGTGGCTAAGTTCGTCGGTAATGCCGAGCAAAGCGATGACCTGACCTTGTTCGCCATACGTCTATTGGACAAATCACCCATCACCCATCGCCCATCACCCATCACCGAAGGACACTATTCTCTCGTCATGCGCAATGACATCCAACAGATACCGACGCTGGCGGAGTGGATTGAGATGTTAGGGCTACCGCAAGAACTCAATATGCCAATCAACCTGGCCCTGGAAGAGGCGGTAAGCAATGTCATGCTCTACGCCTATCCGGGCAAGAGCGGACAAGTGCTCGTGGAATGCGATAAATCCAATAAGCTGGTGTTCACTATCACCGACAGCGGCGTGCCGTTCGACCCGACGCAACAGATAGATCCGGATGTAACGCAGAGTGCGGAAGAACGACCGATAGGCGGCCTGGGTATCTTCCTCGTTCGCCAAATCATGGATGACATCCGCTACGAACGTAAAGAGGATAAGAATATCCTTACACTCGTTAAATCGTTAAACTGTTAAATTGATATAGATATGAAAATCAACATGGTAAATGAGGGTGAGCAACTCATTGCACAACTCTCCGGAAGACTCGACACCGCAGCTGCTGCAGAGATAGCGCCAGACTTCCAAGCACTCGCAGAACAAGCTAACAAACACATCATTATCGACTGTGCACAACTCGAGTATATCTCTTCATCGGGGTTGCGTTTGTTCCTCGCTCTCCGCAAAGAGTCCGCTGCCAAAGGTGGAAAACTGCAAGTGCGTGCTATCAATGCTGACATCCGCCAAGTATTTATGATGACTGGATTCATCAGTTTGTTTGAGATTATCTAATTATGGATCTGCATAGCGAATTCATCTTAGAAGAGTATCGTGAGGCGCGGCCACTATTTGAGAAGATGCAAAGTGAGGTGAACCGTGTCCTACGAGAGGCTTTGGAGCGCAACGGACTCATCGTCACTGCGGTTGAGACACGTATCAAGACCGAAGAGAGCCTCGCGGGCAAACTGGCATTGAAGGGCAGTAAGTACGCTACGCTCAGCGATATCACAGATATTCTTGGTGCGCGCATCATCACGTTCTATACCGATGATGTGGACCGCATTGCCGCCATGGCGGAGCAACTTTTCGAGATCGACTGGGCCAACTCAGTTGATAAGCGTAAACTACACCAACTGGACAGCTTCGGTTATAACTCGCTTCACTACATCTGCCGCCTGCCGGGTTACGACTACCGCTTTGAACTGCAACTGCGCACCACCCTCCAGCACGCATGGGCCGCTATTAATCACGATAACGGCTATAAGTCAGGAGTTGAAATACCGCACGAGTACATGCGACGAATCAACCGACTTGCCGGACTGCTGGAGATAGCCGATGACGAGTTCAGCCATATTCGCACGGAGATTAACGACTATCGTCGACGTGTACAACAATTGGTACAAAACGGCCAACTGGATGATGTGCAGCTCGACGGTGACGCTTTCCGCAGTTACCTGAATGCGAGACCGTTCGACAAGCTCAACCGCCGTATTGCGGCCATCAATCAGGCAGAGATACAAGAAGTACCGTTAATCCGCTATCTGAAAGTGCTCAAAGCGTTGGGATGCAATACCTTAGGTGATGTGGCTCGACTGCGCAACCAATACGAAGAAGACGCCTATGCACTGGCACGCCATCAGTTGGGCAACACCGATCTTGACATCATCTCGTCGGCTGTAGGACTGCAGAATATTTGCATCGTGTGCATTCTCAGTCAGGGAGGCGGCAAGATAGGCCTGCTGCGCTTGTTCAATGCACTCAACGGACAAAACTCGCAGAACGAAGAATTGGCTGAAATCACCTTCAAACAGGCCTCCAACCTCCCCTTTATGAACAAATGACTAAATGGTAAATGACTAAATGGTAAATGACTAAATGGTAAATGACTAAATGGTAAATGATTTTATGGAACCTATTTTAATTGACCTCAACGACTATGTCCGCACCGGCGAAGGAGCCAACGGCGCAAGTTATAACCATAAGACCGACCCGTCGATCATGATGAAGATGTACTTCCGCAATTACGAAGCAGCGGCTTTGGAGCTCGAATTGGCGAAGAAGGTCTATGCGGCCGGCATCCCTACACCGGAGCCCGGTGATCTTATTACAGACGGAGAACGTATCGGTATTCGTTTCCGCCGCATCGAAGGCAAGAAATCCTATTCGCGTGCCTGTGGGGATGAGCCCGAAAAAGCACCGGAGTTCGGACGTGAGTTTGCGCAGATGTGCAAAAAACTGCATGCTATTCATGTGGACACCACGCAGTTCGAGTCCGTCAAAGACCGGCTCTACCACATGCTGGAAAACAACCCGGATTTCACACCGGAGCAGAAACAGAAACTGCATGATTTCATTGCTGCCGCACCGGACGCCGACACCGCCATCCACGGAGATCTCCAGTTCGGTAACGGTATCTTCACCGAGAAAGACGGTGTGCGTACGCAGTATTTCATTGACCTCGGTGATTTCTGCTATGGCTATCCCATGTTCGACATCGGCATGGTCTATCTCTGCTGCTGCCTGAATAATGAAGAATGGACCCAGGAGGTGAACCACATGTCCAATGCGACAGCCCGTCAGTTCTGGGATGGTTTTGCACGTGAGTATTTTGGTCCTGACGCGGATCTCCAGGAAGTAGAAAAGACCGTCCGTATCTATGCTGGGCTCAAAACCATCATGGTCGAGCGGGACACACATTTCCCTATGCCTCAATTCCGTGCCTGCCTCGAAGGCGTGATCTATTAACCCCATAAACGTTTCGAAGAAACAATAAACGATGCGAAGCATCTATAAACAATTTATTCTATGAATAAATTTCTAAACACCGACTTGTTGGACCGCGCTATTGTCTTCGCCGTCAGGGCGCACCATGACTCCGAGCGGCGCGGTAAAGGTTTTCCGTATATCGTCCATCCCATGGAAGCAATGGAGATTGTAGCCACCATCACGTCCGATCAGGAGCTCTTGGCTGCCGCAGCCTTGCATGACACTATCGAAGATACGGATGTCACCGTCGAAGATATCCGCCGCGAGTTCGGCGACCGCGTAGCTCAACTCGTGCATGCAGAGAGCGACCGTTTCACCGAAGGGGTCTCCGAAGAAGACAGTTGGCACGACCGCAAACAAGCCGCTATTGACCGTCTTAGCAATGCCTCGCATGATGCCAAGATCGTTGCGATGGGAGATAAACTGAGTAACATGCGGGCCATCTGGCGCGACTATCAAACCAAAGGCGACAAACTATGGAATATCTTCCACGTCAAGGACAAAGCCTCGCACGAATGGCACTACCGCGGACTCGCAGACTCCCTCTCTGAGCTGTCCCACACCTTCGCTTACAAAGAGTTTGTACACCTGATTGATGAAGTGTTTAAATAATAAACAGTAAACATTGAAAGTCGTTTTTGATCATATAGATAATGCTCGCGACCTTGGCGGTATCCCCGGGGCCGGAGGACGGACCATCAAACCTCATCGACTCCTTCGCACTGCGCACCTCCACGATGCAAGCGATGCTGACGTTGAGCGTCTCAAACAGGAATATCATCTCTCCAATATCTTCGATTTCCGATCGATGGGTGAGTTCCAAGCCTTTCCGGACAGAGAGATAGATGGCGTACAGCATCATCTGTTACCTACCATCGATATGCGCGCTGAACAACAAACCGGAAAACCCATACCCGATGAAGCTTTTCTCGAATTAGACCGTCATATCGTCAATTATTCATTCTATCCGGAGGTGCAGATGATGGCTAGGAATATGTACCCGTCCCTCATATGTAGCGAGTTCTCACAACTGCAGTATGCCGCTTTCTTGCGATTGATCGTCGAAGCACCCGAAGACGGCGGTATCCTCTGGCATTGTGCACAAGGAAAAGACCGAACCGGTTGGGGTGCTGCCTTCTTGATGTTTGCTTTAGGCGTAGAACGAGAAACCGTTATTGCAGATTTTGACGTGAGCAACGATGCCTATCTCCCTATCGTTAATAAACTCAATGCAGACGTGCTGGCCCGCGGTGGAGGAGAAGCAGAGATGGCTGTTATTCAGGCCTTCATGGGCGTCTCCACTCCAAATTTTATTTCTACATTGCAACTTATTGACCGTGAGTTCGGAGGTATGACTAATTACTTGCATGAGATCCTATGTCTCTCCCATGATGATATCCAACTCCTCCGCAAACGTTATTTAGAATAAATCATATAATAATATATACCATGATCCACATCAATGAAGAAGTAGCTCGATGTCTATTATGCGAGAATGCCCCCTGCGGTGAGAAAACCGCCCGCGCCATCCGCGCACTCCGTTTTGATAATCTCTGGACAGCCCGCGAACTATTCGACCAACTCAACGATGCAGAGATAGAAGCAGCACAAGCTGCTTGTATTCATTACGACCACCCCATTCGCATTGCGGAACTGAAGAAGTCTCTTCCGTCCGTAACCGGTAACCAGACACCAGTAACCGCTCTTCCGTCCCTCGAACTCAATTTCTGCGACATGGTATGCGAGAACCCGTTCTTCTTGGCCTCTTCGGCTATCTGCACGAACTATGAGATGGTGGCACGAGCATTGGAAGCCGGTTGGGCTGGTGTGTTCTACAAGACGATATGCAAACAAGACATCCGTGAAGTCAGTCCGCGTTTTGATGCCGTGCGCAAGGAAGGTACTCCTTTCGTCGGTTTCCGTAACATGGAGCAACTCTCCGAGAACCCATATGAGATGGATTTCGATATCCTACACCGCCTCAAAGTCAACTACCCGAGCAAACGCATCATCGCTTCTATCATGGGCCAGACCGAAGAGGAATGGATTGAGCTGGCGAAGATGGCGGAAGAGGCAGGATGCGACGCGGTGGAGCTGAACTTCTCTTGCCCGCAGATGCGTCTGACAGGACTCGGTTCGGACATCGGTCAGAATAACGAACTTATCCTTCTTTATACCTCCATCGTCAGTGCTGCAGTCAAGATACCTGTTATCCCCAAGATGACGCCAAACGTCATGGGGCTGGGTAAACCTGCACTCGCTTGTTTCTTTGGCGGCGCACACGGTATCAGTGCCATCAACACCATCAAGTCTATCACCATGAGCGAAGGTGCGCAGGTGAGCGGCAAAAAGACCGTCAGCGGTTATTCCGGCAAGGCGGTCAAGCCTATCGCGCTGCGTATGATCTACGAGATGACAGGCAACCCCATCTTGGATAAAGCCGGTATCGAGAAACATATGGATATCAGCGGTATCGGCGGTATCGAGACCTGGCGCGACGCGCTGGAGTTCATCCAACTCGGCTGCCGTAACGTGCAGGTATGTACGGCCGTGATGCAGTACGGTTACCGCATCATCGATGACCTCAAACTGGGTCTGCAACACTACATGGCCGAACGCGGTATTGTGGAATTGAAGAAACTCGTCGGCGAAGAACTTCCGAACATCGTTCTGCCGGCTGACTTGGACCGCGAGACGATGGTGTTCCCGAAGATTGACCGCGAGAAATGTATCGGCTGCGGCCGTTGTTATATATCCTGCCAGGACGGCGGCCACCAGGCTATCTCCTTCGGAGAAGACCGCAAACCGCGTATCATCGGTCAGAAATGTGTCGGTTGTCATCTCTGCCGCCTTGTCTGCCCCACCGGCGCAATCGGTCAGGCGAACAGAATGCCTAAAAAGAATTGAATATATATTTGATATTTGGACGTGAGCAGCCAGTGTTTGCTGCTCAACGTAGCCGGTGCTATAGAGCATATGACATTCTTATCCGTAACACAATTGGGACTAATGAAATAACATATTATTATGGCAACGATTTATGATTTTAAGGCGCTGACGAGTCGCGGTAAAGAACTCGATTTTGCGCAGTTTGAAGGCAAGGTGCTCCTCATTGTTAACACCGCCAGTAAATGCGGTTTTACTCCGCAGTTCAAAGGTCTCGAAGAACTGAACCAGAAATACAAAGATCAAGGACTGGTTATCATCGGTTTTCCGTGCAATCAGTTCAGAGAGCAAGACCCGGGTTCGGATGGACAGATAGAGGAGTTCTGTCAACTCAACTATGGTGTGACCTTCCAGATCATGCGTAAGGCGGACGTCAACGGCGAGAACGCAGAGCCTATCTTCACTTACCTCAAGGCCCAAGCTCCGACCGAAGAGTATCATGGTCTGAAAGCCAAAGCCGCTAAGGCGCTCTTTAAGCAAATCAGCGACAGCGCCAAGACGGAGAGTGACATCCAGTGGAACTTCACCAAGTTCCTCATCTCTCGTGACGGCAAAACCATTCAACGTTTCGCACCAACAGCCGAACCGAAAGACTTTGAGAAAGAGATACAAGCCTTGTTATGACAAGCCCTGATTTCATTACTGCATTACACCCGAACGAGATTTTTGTGTTCGGTAGTAACCTAGCGGGCTTTCACGGGGGCGGAGCAGCACGCATTGCGTACGAGCAGTTTGGTGCCGAATGGGGAGTCGGTGTCGGTCGTACTGGACAATGCTATGCCATCCCGACGATGCAAGGCGGCGTGGAGACTATTCGTCCATACGTGGATGATTTCATCCGCTATGCGGAGCAATATCCCGAACTGATCTTCCTTGTTACACGCATCGGCTGCGGTATAGCCGGTTTTACCGATGAACAGATAGCACCCCTGTTTGCCGCTGCACACGACCTGCCCAACGTAGCACTTCCCAAAGGATGGAGATGAGATAAGCGATTTGATGTAAACCTAATAATATGCAAGGCAATTTTACGTACTACAACCCCACCAAACTCTATTTTGGTGAAGACTCCTTGAACCGACTCAAGGACGAGTTAGCCAACTTCGGACCTGTCGTGCTGCTCAATTACGGTAGCGGTAGTGTCAAGCGTAACGGCATCTACGACCAGGTGGTGGCCGTTCTGCGCGAGGGAGGCAAGACTATCGTCGAGAACCCCGGCGTAATGAGCAACCCTACGCTGGAGAAACTCAGCGAAGGTATCCGCATTGCCCGTGAGCACAAAGTGGACTGGATATTGTCGCTCGGCGGCGGCAGCGTGTGCGATTACTCCAAAGGAGTAGCGGCTTCTGTGTTCTATGAGGGCGATTACTGGAAAGCATTCTGGGAGGAAGGCAACCAACCACCGAAAGACCAGCGTATATTACCTATCGGTTGCATCCTGACAATGGCGGGAACAGGCAGCGAGATGAACGGCGGTTCGGTCATTACCGATGCGGCCAACAGTAATAAACTCGGTCATGTGTTCGACAGCCGTCTGATGCCTAAGTTCGCCATCCTCAACCCACGATTCACGATGACCGTACCTCTCGAGCAGATGAAAGCTGGCATCTACGATATCATGAATCATATCTTTGAGCAGTATTTCTCCGACTTCGACGACAATACCAGCGATTACCTCTCCGAAGGGCTGATGCGCAGCCTCATCGTCGCCTCTCGTGCCGCCGTCAAGAACCCGCAGGACTATGAAGCACGTTCCAACATCATGTGGACAGCTACGTGGGCACTTAACACGCTCATTAAATGCGGCAAGACCGAAGACTGGATGGTGCACATGATCGGCCATTCGTTAGGCGCTTGGACACATGCGCCGCACGGCTATACGCTGGCTTCCGTATCGATGGCATACTACCGTCGCGCGATGGAAAAGGGACTGGCTAAGTTCGTCCGTTTTGCTGAGAATGTCTGGAACATTCTTCCCGAAGGCAAGTCCGACCGTGAGATGGCCGAAGCAGGTCTCGCTGCCCTCAAAAACTGGATGCTGGAAATCGGCTTACCGCTCACTATCACCGAAATCGGTGCCACACCGGAAATGATTGATGATATCGTTTCCACCACCGTCATCTTCCCCTCTGGTTACCTTGACCTCACGGCAGAGGACGTCAAAGCGATACTGAAAGAGAGTTTGTGAGGTATCAAAAGATCGCCATGCGATAGAAAAGATGCACGAACCTGAACGCAAAGTATAGATAACGATGATTATTATCTTTGACTTAGACGGAACACTCCTAAATACCATTGACGACTTGGGCTATGCGTGCAACTACGCGTTAGAGAAGGTGGGGTATCCAACTTTTTCTATAGAAGAATATCCCGCGAAGGTAGGTAATGGTATCAACAACCTCATTCGTCGCGCCTTACCCGAAGCAGAAAGAACAGATGAGAATGTGGAGCGTGTACGTAAGTACTTCGTGCCTTATTATAATGAACACAACTGTGATTATACCCATCCGTACAAAGGTATTCCGGAATTGCTGAAAGCATGCAAATCACAGGGACATCTGTTGGCGGTTGCCAGCAATAAGTATCAAGCGGCCACAGAGAAGATAGTTACGCACTTCTTTCCGGGAATGTTTGATGTCATATTAGGCGAACGGGAAGGAGTGGAGCGCAAACCGAATCCGCAAATTGTATTTGATATTTTGGACCACTTCAATAAAGGGATAAAGAACACTAATGCTGAAGGACAAAAGACTTTGTACATCGGCGATAGTTTGGTGGATTATGAGACAGCGAAAAATGCCCTTGTGCCGTTCGTGGCGTGTTCATGGGGATTTGTAGCCAGAGAGAAGTTAATGGAAGCAGGAGTGGAGCATATTATCGATCTACCGGATGAAATAGAACGTTATTTATGAAGAAACAATACAAAGCCATCTTTCTAGACTGGGATGACACTATAGGCGACTGGACCGGCGCAGAACACAATGCCCTCCGAGACATCTATGAGAACTATAATCTAAAGACATTATACCCCTGTTTTGAGGATTATTTGAATGCCTACAAGCCCTATAATTTGGAGCTATGGACTTTGTACGGACAAGGAGGGATAAGCAAAGAGAGATTGCATTTTCAACGGTTCTTCAAACCAATTGAGGGATTACCTGTTGCAGATGACAAGTTGCAGAAACTGGCACATGAGATGGGTGATGAATTTCTTCAACTTACTAATAAGTATTTCTCGGTTTTGCCGGGAGCAGAAGAGGTGGTTCGGGAGTTGGCAAAAAAGTACCCGTTAACCATTATAAGCAATGGATTTAAAGAAGTGCAATACTACAAGTTCGCCCATTCTGGTTTGGCAGATTGCTTTGCACACACCATCATCAGCGAAGAAGTAGGCATCAACAAGCCTCAGCCGGAGATTTTTAGGATAGCACTGGAGAGAAACGGTGTGACGGCAGATCAAGTAGTGATGATCGGCGATAGTTACAGTTCAGATATAGCCGGTGCCAAAGCTGCAGGTATCGACCAAATATGGTTGCACGAAGGTGATGCAGAGGAGGATGCTACATTCATTGTGCCGAGTTTGCCGGATGTAGTGGGTCTATTATTATAAAAAATAGAGAAATATTTGCATATATCATTTTTTTTTACTACTTTTGCACCCGATTTTCGAAAGAAAACGCATCGCTGGCTAGATTAAAGCGCTGGCAACGAGGGGTATTAGCTCATCTGGTAGAGCGTAACGTTCGCAATGTTAAGGTAGGGGGTTCGAGTCCCCCATGCTCCACAAAAAAGGCTGCTCGTGCAGCCTTTTTCTTGTAATATCCCTTAAAAACAAAGAAGGTTGTCTCACGACAACCCAATCTTTTTACTTAACCTTAAATCTAATACCATGAAAAACACGGTGCAAAAGTACTGCTTTTCATCCAACTGACCAAATTTTTAAGCAAAAAAGTGTTATAAAACATAAAAGTGTCAATTCCATTTAGCAAAATCATTCTTCCAGCAGGTCCGGACGCCGTTCTTGGGTATGTACGAGTGATTGTTCGTACATCCATTCTTCTATCTTCGCTTGGTGACCGGATAGCAATATATCCGGTACACGCCAGCCTTTGTACTCCGCGGGCCGAGTATAGACACCGGCTTCCAGCAGTCCGTCCTGGAACGAGTCGTTCAGTGCACTCTCTACATCGCCTAGTGCACCCGGTAGGAGTCGTACGATGGCATCCGTCATCATAGCTGCAGGCATCTCACCTCCGGTGAGAACGAAATCACCAATGCTATACTCACGCGTGATCAAATGGTCGCGTACACGTTGATCCACACCCTTATAGTGACCGCATAGGATGATGATATTCTGCTTGAGCGACAATTCGTTTGCTGCTTTCTGGTCGAAGCGTCGTCCGTCCGGAGCGGTGAAGATGATCTCATCGTATTCTCGCTCGGATTTCAAATGAGTGATAAGTCGGTCGATAGGTTCGATCTGAAGCACCATGCCGGCACTGAAACCGAAAGCGTAGTCATCTATCTTACGATGCTTGTCGAGGGTCCAATCGCGCAGGTTATGCACATATATCTCGCAAAGACCTTTGTTCTTTGCACGTTGGATAATCGAGTGATTAAAAGGCGATTCCAACAGTTCCGGACAAGCTGTGATGATATCGATTCTCATAAAATAATTGTTTGAGGTTGTTTGATGCTTCGCGTTTGAGGTTGTTTGAGGTCGTTCAAACGATTTCAAACCTTCAAACTATGTCAAACGTGACGAAGTCACTCTAGGGCACGGGGTCATATCCCGAACCTCCCCAAGGGTGGCAACGCAGGATACGTTTGATGCCGAGCCAGACGCCCTTGAAGATGCCGTACTTGAGTACTGCCTCCACCATATATTGGCTGCAGGTGGGCGTGAAGCGACATGAAGGGGGAGTGAGAGGAGAGATGAACACCCGATAGAAATATACGGGCAGCAGGAAAAATTTCCTAAGGAAAATTTTTATTTGGGATTGCTCATTGCTCATTGGTCATTGAGATTTTCCTTCATCCTTTCACCTTTTTGAGTGCCTTGCATATGGCTTTCTCTATCACCTCGTAGGGTTGTTCCTCTTTGTCTATATAGTTAAACGCCAGCAGATAATGTTGTTCTCCCAGCAGGTCTTGATGATGACGATATGCTTCACGCATGAGTCGACGCAGTCGGTTGCGACATACGGCTCGTTTGAAGAGCGATTTTGGTGCCCATACGAGCACTTGAGTCTCACCCTCGGTAGGCATATACGTCACGCGCAGAGGCCACGCTACGAAACGTTTTCCTTCGCGGTAGAGTTGGCCTATGCGTAACTGGCCGCAGAGACGACTATGTTTCGAAAACCTATATCCCATACCTCTAACCTCTAACCTCTAACCTCTATTGGTGATTCTCCAGATAATCCGCTATCGCCAGCGGCAGCGAGGTGAACGGACGTCCCGGCGCTGCCTCTATATCCACGCGATAACCGGCTTGTTCGAGTGCATTGATTGTTCCGTCACCAAAAGCTGCTATCAGCGTCTTACCTTGTTGCCAATCAGGAAAATTCGTCATCACGGAATTGACACCGGCTGGCGTGAAAAGGGCGATCATGTCATAGTCGAAAGCCTTGTCTTGCGGCCACTCGGAGGGCACCGTGCGATACATCACAGCCGGCGTTACCTCTATATTGTTCTCTGCGAACATATTGATCAGATCCTGGTTGTGGATATCCGACAACACCATCAAGTAGCGCTCATTCGGACGGCGGTGCATCGTCGGCAGCAGGTCCTCAAAGTGGTTACCTCTCTCAGGAAAAAAGACCTTACGCTTGCGGTATTGGATATACTTTTGCAGGTAGAGTCCCACTTGCTCAGACACACAATAGTAATGCATCGAGTCCGGCACGTTCAGACGCATCTCCTCGCAGAGACGGAAATAGTGCTCAGCTCCCAGTTTGGAGGTGAGGATTACCGCTGTATAGTCCAGCGGATTGATACGCTGTTTGCGAAAGTCGTGGGCCGAGAGACCTTCCACACGGATGAGTTGGTGGAAATCACATTCCACGCCGAACTGACTGGTCAAGCGACTGTACGGGTTATGATCCGATAGCGGCTTGGGTTGAGAAATCAAAAGCTTTTGTATCATAGCGTAAATAGTATCTTTTGCGTCAGTAAGAAGAGGCCGGCCATCGGCAGCACCTCCAGAGTAAGGAAATAGAGTAGGATATAGCCTATCCCAACGAGCGATGAGGCAAATATACGGATGCAACGGACGAACCAAAGCAGTCCGAAAGCAACCAGCAACAGCCCTACCGTCCATCGGGCTGCTACGATGCTGCCCACGCGAAGCAGGAACAGCAGACAAGGATAGAGCACCACCATCGTCAGCGTCAGCAGATTACCGTACTGCTCGTAGGCCGGAGCATAGAGACGCGACAGTTGGAAGGTATAATCCAGCAGCACGTTGCATAGCATCTTCAGCAATAACATCGCCAGAATGAGTCCGCTGATAGCAGCAAACACCCAATAGGGGGCATTGCCGACTCTATAGAAACACAAATACAATCCCATCGCCAGCGTGCCTATACGGAAGAGCGTGATCAACAGTTGGCCGAAGAAATTGGTCGGCGCATCCTTATAGGTACGTTCAGCGCGCGTCAGCAACGAAGAACCGGCCTGCATGATTACTCCCGGCTGCATTACTTCGCTCAGTACGGCACACAGCAGCAGGCCCAACATGGTCCAACCGCTCCAGGCAGCACTAAGAGGTGATAATATGTGTGGTATAGCGTTCACTATCAGTTTTCTTCTTCCCAGAGGAACAACTTATCACCCCGGTGGATCAGTTTATCGGTCTTGAGCGAGAAATACGTACCCTGACGCACCTCTTGTGTCGGTTGACCGTCGGCATCACGCATTCCATTAGCTGTACATTCATATACACCGGTTGTCTCGCCAGTGATAAGCAAGGATTGTCCCTCACGGATCAACTCCACAGCCTCCAGCAGAAACTCTGCCACACTCAGCTGCTTGAAGAAATTCGTGCACTTGGCAGCATACACTTTCTTGCGCGTAGCCTGACTGCCATAATGGTGGTTCCATTCGCCCAATCGTTGACCCTGGTAGTAGCCGTCCCAAAAACCGCGATTGAACACGCGACTCAAGCGTTCGTCCCAGTCGGCTATCTTCGGTAGGATGACGGCATCGTCGGCATACTCACCGCGTTGCCATGCACCGACAGCCTCTTTATAACAACCCACCACAGTGCTGACGTACTCCGCACCGCGTGCACGACCTTCTATCTTCAGCACTCGCACACCGGCATCGAGCATCTTATTAAGGAAATGGATGGTCTTCAGGTCTTTGGGCGACATGATATACTGGTTGTCAATATCCAGTTCAAGGTCGGACGATTTGTCCTTGACGGTATAGCCGCGACGGCACACCTGCACACAGGCACCACGATTGGCACTCATGCCGTAGTTGTTCAGACTTAGATAGCACTTTCCGCTCACAGCCATACAGAGCGCGCCGTGGCAGAACATCTCAATGCGCAGCAACTCACCCTTCGGGCCGCATATATGCTGCTCGCATATATCGCGGTAGATACTGGCCACCTGCTCCATATTCAGTTCGCGGGCCAGCACCACTACATCAGCGAACTGGGCATAGAAACGCAAGGCCTCCGTGTTGGCTATGTTGAGTTGGGTACTCAGATGTACCTCCTGCCCCACTTGAGCGCAATATTGCATCACCGCTATGTCACTGGCGATGATAGCATCTACGCCAGCCTGTTTTGCATGATCTACAATCTCACACATCAGCATGAGATCCTCAGGATACATGACCGTATTGAGCGTCAGGTAGGTTTTCACCCTCGCCTCGCGGCAGATAGCCACGATGCGATGCATGTCCTCCGTCGTGAAATTTGCCGAACTGCGGGCACGCATGTTCAGATGCTCGATGCCGAAATAGACGCTGGTAGCACCGGCTTCTATAGCCGCTGCCAAGCTCTCCCAGCACCCTACGGGGGCCATTATTTCTATTTGTGAAGCATTCATCGTTGTCTTCAGCCGCTCCTTCCCGTTTTAACCCTTGAAAATACGGGTCTGCCACGGGGCAATATTGGGTGATTATTGGGTGATTATTGCGTGGTTATTGCGTGATTTAATAAATACTCGGCAATCTGCACGGCATTGAGTGCCGCTCCTTTGCGGATCTGGTCACTCACACACCAGAAACTCAGTCCGCAGTCGTCCGTCAGGTCCTGACGTACGCGACCTATGAAAACCTCGTCTTTGCCGCTCAGGAAGAGGGGCATCGGGTATTTCTTCTCTGCCGGTTCGTCCATCAGCACGCAGCCCGGAGCTGTGGCAAACGCCTCTTGTGCCTGCTTCACTGTTATCGGCTGCTCCGTCTCCACCCACACGCTCTCGCTATGGGCACGGAGCGAAGGAACACGTACACAAGTGGCACTCACACGGATGTCGGAATGCATGATCTTACGTGTCTCGTTGTACATCTTCATCTCCTCTTTGGTGTATCCGTTGTCGGTGAAGACGTCAATATGGGGTATCAGATTGTATGCCAACTGGTAAGCAAATTTTTCCACTGTCGGTTGTTCTCCATTCAGCACTTGGCGGTATTGTGCCTCCAGTTCCTTCATCGCCTGCGCACCGGCACCGGAGGCGGCCTGATAGGTAGCCACATGTACACGACGGATATGACTGAGGCGCTCTATAGCGTTGAGCGCCACCACCATCTGAATCGTCGTACAGTTGGGGTTGGCGATGATACCACGCGGACGAACGAGTGTATCAGCGGCATTTACCTCAGGTACCACCAACGGTACATCAGCATCCATGCGGAAGGCCGAAGAATTGTCAATAAGAATGGCACCATGACGGGTGATGTCCTCTGCGTACTCGCGTGATACGCCTGCGCCCGCGGAAGCAAAAGCAATATCGACGCCCTTGAAGGCGTCGCCGTGTTCCAGCAGTTGAACCGTATAGGATTGTCCGCGGAAAATATAGTGTGATCCTGCACTACGTGCAGAACCGAACAGTCTTAGTTCGGATACCGGGAACTGCCGCTGTTCTAAGACACGCAGCAGTTCCTGTCCGACGGCGCCGGAAGCGCCTACGATAGCAATTACCATACTTTCTTAAGCCAGTGCGATAATTGTGTCAGCCTCAGCCTCTGCGAAGGTGATCTTACCCTCGCGAGCGAGCCAACCCAGAGCCAGATAGAGCTCTTCGTTTTTCAGCTTGGTGGCTTTCTTCAGAGCCTTCAGACCCTGAGCGCCATTCTGCAGAGCACCCCAGATGAGGCCTGCATTTTCACCAATCTTAGTAATCATAATACCTTAAAATTTTGTTTTGTTAGACTAATACGAGTGAAGTTGCTAATGGGTCACTCTTCCCATTTCTTGAATATGAGGCACGCATTATGTCCGCCGAAGCCAAACGTGTTGCTCAAGGCGTAGCGGATGTCACGATGTTGGGCCTTGTCGAATGTGAAATTGATGCGATAGTCGATGTTCTCATCTACGTCCTCGGGATCATGATTGATGGTAGGAGGAATGATGCCGTCCCTCAGCGCCATGATACATGCCAGGGCTTCCACCGCACCCGTGGCACCGATCAGATGACCTGTCATTGACTTGGTGGAATCCAGATTCATGTCGTATACATGTTCACCAAAAACTCGCTGGATAGCTTTCACTTCAGTCACATCGCCCAACGGTGTGGATGTGCCGTGCGTATTGATATAATCCACCTGCTCAGGCTGCAGTCCTGCGTCTCGAATAGCCTGACGCATTACGCGCTCCGCACCCTTACCTTCGGGATCAGGCGCCGTCATATGATACGCGTCTGAAGTCATGCCTACACCGATGATCTCGGCATAGATCTTCGCTCCGCGGGCCTTGGCGTGCTCGTATTCCTCCAGGATCAGACAAGCTGCTCCTTCACCCAGCACAAAACCGTCACGCGACTTGGAGAACGGACGACTGGCCGTCTCGGGACTGTCATTACGAGTGGAGAGTGCATGCAGCGAGTTGAATCCACCTATACCCGTGTAGGTCACATCGGCATCCGCTCCACCGGTCAGCAGTACCTCAGCATGACCCAAACGTATCTGGTCGAAAGCCGAACCTACGGCGTGCGACGAAGACGAACAGGCGGTGCTCACCGAGAAACTCGGGCCACCCAATCCGAAGCGAATAGAGATCTGTCCGGCAGCAATACTGGGGATAGCCTTCGGGATCATAAAGGGATTGAAACGGGGAACACCGTCACCCTTAGCAAAATCTATGATCTCCTCTTCGGTAGACTGCAATCCACCCATGCCGCTACCCCAGATCACTCCTATGCGGCTGCGATCCTCTTTGTCCAGATCCAAACCACTGTCCTTCAGCGCTTCATCAGCTACGCACACAGAGAACTGAGAATAGCGATCCATCTTACGCGCCTCCTTGCGATCGATTACGGTGGTAGGATCGAAATTCTTCACCTCGCCGGCAAACTGGGTCTTGAACAAACTGGCATCAAAAGCGGTGATGGGTGCAATACCGTTCACACCTTTCACCAATGACTGCCATGTTTCCGGGGCAGAGTTACCCACGGGCGTGAGCGCACCTAAACCTGTTATAACTACGCGTTTTAACTGCATATATTTCTATTCGTGCAAATACAAAAAGCACGAGTTTACAGGTTTTCCCGTAAACTCGTTTACCTGCGAACAGGTAGATTTATTTTACTGCTTTCTCTACGTAAGCGATAGCATCGCCCACTGTAGCGATCTTCTGGGTGTCCTCATCAGGAATCGAAATACCGAATTCCTTTTCGAACTCCATGATCATTTCTACTGTATCCAGCGAATCGGCACCCAGATCAGTCTGGAAATTAGCCTCGTTGGTAACTTGCGACTCTTCAACGCCAAGCTTATCTGCAATAATTGCTTTTACTTTTGCATCAATTTCTGCCATAATACTTAAATGATTTTAAGTTAATATTTTATGTTTTTCTAAAAATTCGAATATTTTTATTTCCGCGCATTTCGGAAAATCGGTGCAAAATTACGGTTTTTTTTTTGAATATGCAAATTTTTTGCATTTATTTTTGCTTTTTGCTATCTAAATCTAACACTATCTTGCCTAAATAGATTCCACTCTTGCCCATTTGGCGTACCGGAATAGAGTCTCCGTCCAAGTTGGCTACACGCAAATTATTATATAATTTGTGGGTGTGTCCGCCTATGACTACATCAATGCCGCGGGTGTGTGCCACCATCGTGGTGTCGCATACATCACCCGGCACTTTGCCGCAGGTACCCATATGACTGAGACAGATCACTACATCGCATCCCTGAGCCCGCAGGGTATCTGCCATCTGTTGAGCGACAGGATACGGATCGAGATAGCGGGCCGGTAGGAAATTCTTGTCAGAGATCAGTCCTTTGGGATCACATCCCAGTCCGAACACACCTATCTTCAGTCCCGGACGACGAAGGATGACAAAGGGTTTGATTATATTCTCCAATGCAGTGCCTGTGAAGTCATAGTTGGCGCATACAACGGGGAACTTAGCCATCTTCAGCACTTCCGCCAGAGTGTCCAGACCATTGTCGAACTCATGGTTACCCAACGTGGCGGCATCATAGCACATACGGTTCATAGCATCCAGTTCAACACGACCATGATAATAGTTGAAATACGGTGTTCCCTGACTAAAATCGCCGGCATCAAGCAGCAACAATTGCGGATCGGCCTGACGCTCTTCGGCAATCAGACCCATACGACGTGCATAACCGCCGTTCCCGTCCGCCTTGGGTTCCACTTGCGAATGGGTGTCGTTGGTGTGAAGGATGGTCAGATGATCCGGTTGGGTACACGCTGCAGTCAAAGCGGCAAGGCATACAAGGAAAGTGTGTTTCATATTGCTATTTGTTTAAAAGCGTTGGTTGATCTCGTCATCACTCAGACGCGTGAGTACGGTCTTTCCGTCAGGTGTACGCAGATACGTGGGCAGATGCAGCAGGCGACTTACCAGATCCTTCATTTCTTCAGGACTCAGACTGCGCCCGTATGGAATAGCAGCACTCTCTGCCAACGAGAGAGCAATCTGTTCACGCCATTCGGCCTGCGTACTCGCGTTGCGTTCACGCACTTGCGAGAGTATATGTTGCAGGATAGGCTGCGGCGACTGATCTGTCAGACGGGCTGGCACAGAGAGGATCGAATAACCGTTCGGACTAAGTTGTTCCAGATCGAATCCTATCGTCTTTAGGTCGGGCAGTATCTGCGCCATGAGCAACATCTCATCTGGCTGCAGCTCTACCACCTCCGGGAAGAGCAGTTGTTGCATCGCCCCCTGCGTCTCACTCATCTGCTCCATCCACTCGCGGAAGAGGATGACGACATGAGCACGATGCTGGTTGATAAGAAGCAGTCCGCCTTCAGTAGCCGTCAGGATATAACGGTCGGCATACTGCCATACGGAAAAACTCTCCTCTATCTGCAGGTTGATTTCTGTCGCATTTGGATAGATAACGTTGGTCTCAGGCTTGAGACCTGTATATAGGCTTTCCCACTGTCGCGGCGCAGGCTGCGACGGGGAATAGGTATTGCGGGAATGGAAGGGGTTGTAGTTAGGGTCTACGGTCACTTGCGGCATCGAGGTCTCATGCTCGGAAGGCATAGGTATATCGATACTGCCGCGAGTATCGAAATCGATTTGCGGGGCTAGGGTGAACTTACCCAGTGCCTCGCGCACGGAAGCCATCAGGATCTGGAAGATCGTCTGCTCGTCGGCAAACTTAATCTCCGTCTTGGTGGGGTGAATATTGACATCTATCGATTCGGGATCGATGTCGAAATAGATGAAGAAAGAGGGTTGGTAGTCATTGCTGAGCATTCCGGCATATGCCGTCTGCACAGCCTTGAGGAAATACGGATGACGCATGTAGCGTCCGTTGACGAAGAAATACTGCTCCGCTTTGCGGGTCACAGATTCAGGCTTCACAACAAGGCCGTGGATATTCACCAGTTCCGTCTCCGTACGTATTTCCACCAATCCTGCCGTATAACTATTGCGCGAAGGGTTACCGAAGATTGACTCGATGCGCTGTTTCTCCGACTGCGCCGGCATCTCCAGCAGTATCTCATCGTTGTGCACAAAAGTGAAAGCTACCTTTGGATATACCAGCACGATACGATAAAACTCATTGAGCAGGTTGCGCAACTCCGTCTGATCGGTCTTGAGGAACTTACGGCGTACGGGAACGTTGAAGAAGAGGTTGCTTACCTTGATGTTGGTACCTACAGGACAACTGCATACCTCCTGACGGATTACATCCGAACCGTGTATCTCAAGCAACGTACCGGTCTCATCCTCGGCGCGACGCGTCTGCATCTCCACTTGCGCTACAGCACAGATGGAAGCCAGTGCTTCTCCGCGAAAGCCCATCGTACGTAGTGAATACAGGTCCTTCGCCTCACGTATCTTGCTGGTAGCATGCCGCTCAAAGGCCAAGCGCGCATCGGTGGTACTCATTCCCGAACCGTTGTCAATCACCTGCAGCAATGTACGACCTGCATCACGTACGATAACCTGCACACGATCTGCACCGGCATCGAGACTATTCTCCACCAGTTCTTTCAGGCAAGAGGCTGGGCGTTGGATCACCTCACCTGCTGCTATCTGATTAGCCACACTATCGGGTAAGAGACGGATGATATCCATGAGTGGTGAGCAGTTAGAGAAGGTAGAAGAAAGCGAAGAGCAACATCAGGAGTAACGCTAACCAGAATACAAGTCTGGACGGTTTGCGGCGACGCATCTCACTCATGTTCTTCTCGTGTTCCTGCCGGAAAGTCCCGTGCTGAAGACGCGCAAGTTTTTTATCCTTGCGCGTCTCCTTCTCCGGATCGTAATAGATGGGACGATAGTCCCACTCACGGGGTTTCTGTACTTTCGGAAAAAGTACGGACATTGCTTATTTTACCAGTGCTTGGAACGCAGGCTCCTCTGCGAATTTAGCGAACTCAATATCTTGAGCAGCGCGATCCTTAAGCGAAGCGTCTTTAGCGATAGCCACACCGAGGTTAGCGTAAACAGCCTCTTTGTCGTTAGTACGAGCAGCTACGATAGCTTTCAGATAAGCGGTGGTAGCGTTCGGCTCTTTCACGTTATCCAGCGTCTGACGGGCAGCAGCGTAGTCCTCGTTGAGGATCTGCTGAACGGCAGCATTGTTGGTAGCTTCATTGCCATAAGCTTTCTTAGCAGCATTATAGTCACCCTTCTGAGTGTAGAGCGTACCCATAGCAGCATTCAGATCACCCTGAGTGCCTGCAGCCTTACCGAAATACTCCTCTGCTTTCTCAAGGTCACCGTCAGCCATAGCAGCCAAACCGGCGTTGTAGTTGACATCAGCATTGTTCGGCTCGATCTCCAGAGCCTTTGCATAGCAACGACGTGCCTCTGCAATGTTACCCTCTTTGAAGTAGATCTGACCCATATTGTTCCATGCGCGATAGTCGTTGAAACGATCGGCAGCCTTCTTGTAGATGGCCATCTTCTCATGGTTGTCATTGGTCAAAGTAGCAGCATAGAGCAACTCCTCAACATTGAGTTGAGCAGGATCCTCAGCGGCCAGTGCCTTAATCTCCTCGTCCGACTTACCGATCAGGTCGGTAGTCAGGATCATGCGGCTGCGACGCAAAGCCGGCAAGATCTCTTCCTTGATGTTACCATATACGGCACTCAGGTTCTTGATCTGAGCCTCACGCTCCTCAGGATCGCTGTACATAGAGAGCACGCGGAGTACCAGGTCCTTGTCTTGCATGTTGCTCTCCTCCATCGCCTTCTGGAAACCTTCCCAGTCCTCAGCGGTGATGTTAGCCTCTACATCATTCTCCACTTTGTTCTTCTTCAGGGTCTGCTGCAGGAATTTCTGAGCGGCACTCTGACGGTTCTTAGCCAAGTTCTCGTTCAGCTCCATACCACCATCCGGGCTGGCATAACCGCTTACCTCGATCTTGTTGATCTGCTTCTTCTCATTTTCCTTAGCGTCCTTGATGGCAGCCTGCAGGTTCTTTACCTCAGCCGAACCGGTCTCCGACGAACGGAGGTTAGCCTGCTGAATAAGGAACTTAATGTCAGCCTCGGTCATCTCCTGAATAATACGCTGGAACTTGTCAGCGGTTGTCACCGTGTTGTTGTCCTCAGCCTCAGCCAACTCAGCGGTAGCAATCACACCGTCAGCCACTTTCAGGTCAGGAATCTCAATGGTTTTCTTACCTACCTTTGCATCAAAACGCAGGTAGAGTTCGCTCTTGCGCATCTCGGGAACATACTCGAATGAGCAGCTCTGCGAATACGTACCACCATTCTTGTAGCTCACACGCTTTCCGTTCTCTTTGGCCTTCTCACCCACATAGGTAACAGGGTCACCCAATACTTCCTGGTTGCCGTATTTCAGCACAGGAGTAACAACCAGCACGCCTTTCTTAGCGAACTTCTTAACAGGGAAAGTACCGGTAATCTCAGCATTTACTGTAGAACCTACTTTCTCCAGCGGGTTCGGATTAACGGTAATCTCTTCCGGATTCGGCAGCGTCTTGCTGCACGATGCCAACACTGCTACTGCAGCAATGAGGCTGAAAAATAAACTTTTTTTCATACGTATGTAAAACAAAAAATTTGTTGTTTTGTCTGTTATAGGTGGCCTAATCCACACTTTACGGCCGCAAAATTACAAAAAAAAATACAATCTTGCAAATATTAATGCTTTTTTTTATGTTTTTTCGAAAAAAAGTAGTACCTTTGCGCAAAATTTGATATATTACATATGAGAAATCCATTCATTTTCGCTCTTCTCTGCCTTTTCTGCTGTAGTGCATGTCAACGCACCTCGCTGGTGGAACAACACCGCACAGAGAAACATATGCGTGACAGCATCGCACTGGCCGATCAAGAACGTAGCCTGCATTATTATCAGTCACAACTTGAACGACTGCAACCCGAGGCGGATTCACTGCTCTCGCTCTTCCGCTACGAACGCAACGAGAAATACCAAGATCATGGTTTCTATGTAAC
The DNA here is from genome assembly GCA_902784585.1 of uncultured Bacteroidales bacterium. GTDB lineage: Bacteria > Bacteroidota > Bacteroidia > Bacteroidales > Paludibacteraceae > Colicola. The sequence goes on from CACZVM010000001.1 coordinate 121,885, forward strand.
CACAGGTCGTAATGGACTGAAGGTGATGGTGCGCGATGACGGCAAAGAACCTATCTTGCTTTATCGCGAGGGAAAACGACTGCAGACGGCTGACGATCCTGCACTCGAACGGGCCAATCATCTGCTCATCGTCATCCATGATATACGCGAACTGGAGATACGCATCGCGCGCACCTCACTCAAAATCCAAAAATACCAACGACGATTGGAAAAAAACTAACTCATCTGCAGCATTCTGCGGATTGAACCTAAGGCCTTAGCTGCTACCTCTTCCGGTACTTTCATCTCCGGCGCTTCATCACGCAAGCAGGCATACACCTTCTCCAGCGTATTCATCCGCATATACTCACATTCGTTACAACTGCATCCTACACCTTCTGTCATTTCAGGCGGCACAGGTATAAACTCCTTATCCGGACACGCGCGTTGCATCTCAAACAATATACCGCTCTCTGTGGCTATAATAAAGCGCTTTGCCGGCGAAGCTATCACATGATCCAGCAGCGCCTTGGTCGAACCTATCACGTCACTCTGCGCCAGGATAGGTGCCTTACATTCCGGATGAGCCAACACTGCTACACCTGGATTGGCTTTCTTCAATTGCAGCAACGCCTCCAGCGAAAAACGGCTGTGTACATGACACGCACCATTCCAGAGTAACATCTGTCGACCTGTGACGGAATTGATATAACTGCCCAAGTTATAATCGGGACCAAAGATGATTTTGGCATCCTGAGGTAACTGATCTATTATCTTTTTCGCATTAGAACTGGTCACCACTATATCCGTTAGTGCCTTTACATCTGCACTCGTGTTCACATACGATACTACTATAGGCTTATCTACCTGCGAATTATTAATTGTGTATTGTGAATTTTTAATTATGAATTGTTCCAAGTCTGCTGCCTTGCAACTATCGGCCAACGAGCAACCAGCCTGCATATCCGGAATCAACACTTTCTTGTCCGGACACAATATCTTCATCGTCTCACCCATGAAGTGTACACCGCACATCACCAATATATCTGCCTGTACGCGCGTAGCCTGTTGTGCCAACGCCAATGAGTCACCTATAAAATCCGCTATCTCCTGTATCTCAGGACGCGTATAATAATGTGCGAAAATAACGGCATTCTTCTCCCGGGCTAACGATTTAATCTTATCTATATATTCTTCTTTTTTTAAATCCATAGATATTATTGTATGTTGAGTATGTTGATAAAGTGACAACTCTGCTCTTTTTGAATAAGTTACGGGTGGGTAGTTCTTGTTAATCAAAAGTAAAGTTTTTTGATAACTGCAACGTGGAACATCCTTTCAACTGAGAAACATATGCGTTGTCAACTATATGTTTATAACCATTTTTTTAGTTTGAAAATCAGCAAGATAACCACTACTGACATCACCATGAGCATCAGCGCAAAAGCATAACCATATTGCCAATGGAGTTCGGGCATAAAGTCGAAGTTCATTCCATACAAACTACCTATCAAGGTAGGTGGCAGGAAGATGATGTTGATGACGGTGAATATCTTGATGATTTTGTTCTGCTCGATGTTGATCAAACCGAGGAAGGTATCTTGGAGATAGTCGAGACGATCAAAACCGAAGCGGGTGTAGTCGAACAATGAGTTGATATCCTTAATCACCATCGTCAAGCGCGGACCTAGTTCCTCAGGAATAAAGTCGCACTTCAGCAGATTACTGATCACGCGTTGTTTATCCAATATATTCTGACGGATGATAGTCACTTTTTCCTGCAGGTCCTTGATCTGTACAAGCAGGTCTTCATCTACGTGATCATTGCTTGCTGTGATCTTCTGCGAGAGTTCGGTAATCATATCTGTGGTATCCTCGATCAAGTCGGCATCCTTCTCCACTCGCGTTTCAAACAGCGCCACCAACACGTGATAACCCGTTGGAAAATTGCGGGTGTTAACAAACAGTTTCTTGAATGTCTCGTTGAAGGTATCCAGTTCATTGTCGCGGATAGATACCAAAATAGAGTTTTTGATGATGAAGTTGACAGGTTCTATCTCAAAATTTGACTTTAGGAAGTTGGAGTTAGCCACAATCGAGTCATCCGTCTGGATATAACGGCTGGAGAACTCGATCTCTTCCATCTCTTCATCCTCTTGGATGTCTATTTTCAGAAATCCTTCCAGCGTATCCTCTGTCTTGTCGCTTACGTCCAGCAAGTCAATCCAGATGATATCTTTCTTGTCGAGTTCCTTGAGTGCGGAGATAGTACGTGCTACCTTGATCTTCTCCTTATCTTTATAAAATATCTTGATTTCCGACATAATTCTTAATTTTTAATTTTTAATTGTGAATTCTGAATTAATTTCGTTAATTCCACGAATTCTTCAACACTCAGCTGTTCCGGGCGCATTGTGAAAATTTTCTCTTCCAGGACGGGATTTCCCTTTCCTACCAGCTGCTGAAGAGAATTGCGCATTTGTTTTCGTCGTTGGTTGAAAGCCGTCTTGACGATGGTCTTAAAGAGCACCTCGTCGCAATCTAACCGTCGTCGCTTGTTGCGTGTCATGCGGATGACGGCAGATTTCACTTTAGGCGGCGGATTGAACACATGTTCATCCACGGTGAACAGATATTCTATATCATAATAGGCTTGCAGCAGTACACTTAGTATGCCGTACGCTTTCTTGCCCGGGTGACTTGCCAACCGTTCGGCCACTTCCTTCTGGATCATACCCGAGCAGACAGGGATACGGTCTTTATAATCCAGCACCTTAAAGAAGATCTGACTGCTTATATTATACGGATAATTACCGATGACGTTGAATTCGCCTTCGGGAATCAGTTGATTCAGATCCAGTTTCAGAAAATCGCCTTCTATCAGATCCAACTCCGGATACCACTCACGAAGATAAGCGACTGACTCACGGTCAATCTCGATGGCGGTTAAGTTGATCTGTGGATTCTTGAGAAGATATTGGGTCAGCACACCCATACCCGGCCCGATTTCTATCGTTCGGCCGGAGGAGAGGGTCTCAGCTATTCTTTGGGCGACTGTCAGGTCCGTCAAGAAGTGCTGCCCCAGAAATTTTTTGGCATGTACTTGTTGCATTATTCGCGTGATAATCGTCCATAATTAGTAATTTTTAGTTTGACGTCGTTTGCAGCTTCGCGTTTGATGTTGTTTGAACTATCTCAAACCATTTCAAACTATCTCAAACCATTTCAAACAACGCGTCTCTGTCTTTTGCGGCTGCACTAGGTTGTTCCCGTTAAGCGGGAAAAACCGCTACAGGGAAAAGGGCCAGAGCTTTTGCGGCTGCAAAAGTACTACAAAAATTTCATATACGCAAACTTTTAGGTATTTTTTTCCTTATTTTTTTGAAAAAATGATAATTAATTTGTGTATATTATTTTTTTTGTGTACCTTTGCGGCTCAAAATGTTGTAAAACACAATATATTATACTATCTGTTTAAGTATGAAAAAGCTGTTTTTATTCATGGCTGTATGCTGTACGCTGATGGTGCAAGCTGCTACCTACAGTTATCTGGTCTTCACCAATACCGCAGGCACCGTTACAGTGCTGCCGGTGGACGGACTTCAAATGACCGTCAGCGGTAGTGAACTGGTCGTGACACACAGCGACGGCAATGTGCGTTTTGCCCTGACCGAATTGGCCACGATGGAGTTCTCTAACGATCCGATGGCAATCGACCAGATCCTCGAAGCCAACCAACCCGTTCAGGTCTTCAGCCTCACCGGTACACTACTCGGTACGTTCCCTTCTCTGCTCGAGGCCGCCGACCAACTCAGCGCCGGTGCGTATGTAGTGTCTAACGGAAGTGTAACCCAAAAAATCGTAGTGAAATGAAAAAGTCTAACAGCGATAGCGGTCTAACAGCAAGGCGGTCTAACAGGCTATTTATAGCCGGTCTAACAGCGATAGCGGTCATGTTGGCTTTGCCAACCTATTCCCAGACGCTGAACATACAGGTGGGACAGGTGACCTACCGGTTCCCTGCTATGCAGGCAGGTGTGATGAACTACACCAATGGTACCACCTTGACGGTCATGGGCAAGGTGTTTAATCTGAGCGAGGTAGATAATATGTATATCGACGAGACGGCCGTGACCGACAACCTCGTCAGCATCGTCTATGCCTCTTCATCGGCCGCAGTCACTATTGCCGGCAACGTGGCGCAGTACGTAGAACCTACCCTCAGCGGGGCACATGTGACGATCAACCAGACCAACACAGCTGCCGTCTCCGGCGATGAGATCACCTACCAACTCAGTGGCACCACCACCAACGGTTCGCTCACCCTGGGCGGTTCGTACAAATGTACGGTGGCGCTGGACGGCGTGACGCTCACCAACCCCAACGGTGCAGCCATCACCGTCACCAACTCCAAGCGTATTCAGCTCAGCGCAAAGAAGAACACCGTCAGCACCCTCACCGACGGCGCTTCGGGTTCGCAGAAGGCTTGTATCTATTCCAAAGGACAACTCCAGCTCCAAGGCAACGGTACGCTCAACGTGGTGGGCAAGACCAAGCACGGCATCAAGAGTGCGTCGTATATATCCATCAAGAACATGACGCTCAACATCACCTCCACCGTAGGCGACGGCATCAGTTGTGAGGAATATATGGAGATCAAGAGCGGTACGATCACCCTCAGCGGCATCGGTGACGATGGTATCCAGTGTGACCTCGGTGGCACCACATCGACAGGCATCACCACCGGCCATGAGGACGAGGACACCGGCAATATCTATATCTCCGGCGGTACACTCACTGCTACCGTGACGGCGGCAGCCGCCAAAGGTATCAAGTCCGACGGCGATATGTATATCACCGGTGGAGCACTCAATATCACCACCAGCGGCGGCGGTGCATGGGACAGCGATGAGAATAAAGTCAAATCCTCGGCAGGCCTCAATGCCGACGGCAATATCGCCATCAGTGGCGGGACGCTCGTGCTCAAGAGCACCGGCGCAGGCGGCAAGGGCATCAGCGGCGACGGCACGTTCGTCGTCAGCGACTCAGCCAACATCACCATCACCACCAGCGGCAACGCCGTAGTGGCTTCGTCCAGCGGTACGCTTAGCACGGTATCGAATTCGCAGTCGCTCGATCGTTATTCCACCAACTACAAGGCTTCGCCTAAGGGTATCAAGATCGACGGTGCTGTGACCATCAACGGCGGACAAATAGCCGTCACCACCAGCGGTGCAGGCGGCGAAGGAATGGAGGGCAAAGGCATACTCACCATCAACGACGGACAGATCACTATCAACAGTTACGACGACGGTATCAACGCATCGAGCGACATGACCGTCAACGGCGGATATATCTACGCCCGCGCTACGAACAACGACGGCCTCGATGCCAACGGCAATATGTATATCAAGGGTGGTCTGATCTATGCCATCAGCTCCGGCAGCCCCGAGGTGGCCATGGACGCCAATACCGAAGGTGGGAAGAAACTCTATATCACCGGCGGCACCATCATCGCCGTAGGTGGTCTGGAGAGCGGCGCCAGCATCAGTGGTGGCACAGCCAAACAGGCCTCGTCATGGACGGCCAATAGTTGGTACGCACTGTATAACGGCAGCACACTCGTTGGGGCCTTCAAGACCCCGAGCAGTTCGTCTTCCGGCTTCAACTGGGCACCTCCCGGAGGCGGTGGTCCCGGTGGTGGCAGCCAGAAACTCGTTGTCTATACCTCCTCCACGCCTGCGCTCAAGTCCGGCGTCACCGTCTCTGGCGGCACCTCTTACTTCGGCGGCATGGCCAACTTCGGCTGCACCGTCAGCGGCGGTTCCTCCGTCTCCCTGAGCAACTACAGCTCCAGCGGATGGTAATCATGATCTGAAACATGCCTATATAACGAGCCACATCTTAATCGGTGTGGCTCTTTTTTGATATATGCAAATTATAGGTGATTATTATGTTACAATGTGCTATGGGCAGTTGTCTGTATTCATAAACGTGTCCATCAAATGTATAACTAGCAATGTTCTGTATTTTATAGTCCAGAATATTTAATCAGTTGAACTTTTTCACGCCTTAATTGCTTCTGCATTCTTCTTAGATTTCCACATAGCCGTAAGCGATACCGATAACTTTATCTTTTTGTATGATGACCGTCAAAAACATATTACCTATATTGTGTTCTTTATAGTAGTTGTATTCTTCTGAATCCATAGGTATATCTGATGATATATAATAGTACGTCATTAAGGAGTCTTGTTGCACATCCGGTTCTCCTTTAAGCGTAATAACTTCGTCTTTAGACATTAATAAATGTATACCACTTTCTGTAAAGAAATGGGACTCTTTTGTGTTGACAATTCTGTGTTTTTCCTTTTCTATTGCCTCCTTTGATAATAAACCAATATAAAAACACTGCCAACATTGATGACACGTGCCATAATAAGGAGATGCTATGGCAAACTCTGTTTTATCCCTATTGTATAATAAAACATAAGGATATAAATCACCACCTAAGACCCGAGAAGCAATGTTATCGTGGATGGTGTCCTCATATGTCATGGATTCCTCATAAACGAAGTTGGCTTCTCCTACTATATTTTTGAGATGTGATTTAGACACATCTGAGCGATGCCATAATAATAACTTCGCGTTTAGTGTGGTATCTATAGCGTATGATTCCGCATACCCTTTGCTGCTTAGGGCACACGACATTAATATAATGCCTAACGAGGTCAATATATCACAATATAAATTTCTCATCATCCTAGTCATGGAAAAAAGTACCATTCATCCTTTTGCGAATCATAAATATAATAATTATCAAAACCGAGACTGAAGTAAATAGAGTATGTTGAATCCGTTGTCTTCTCGTAAAATGGTCCTACGCCGTGTTCGTTCTCATATTCTCTAATTTCGAAGCATTGAGGCAGTCTATTTTCTTTTTTATAAAATTCATCTATGAAATTTTTAAATAGTCTACCATCATGTTGCATCTTGCGTTCTTTTGTTAGTAATGCTACTAAACATCCTCCAGCCGCCATTAAGACCAAAGATAATATGCAAATTATAAAGATTCCTATTTTTTTTCTGGTATTAGTCATCTGTAGTAAAAATTGGTTTATTCTAATATTTGCTTAATTTTTTTTTGCAATAGCACCGAAAAACCCCGTTAATTTTCGAAAATCTGTGCAAAGGTACGCTTTTTTTTGCATGTATGCAAGATTTTCAAGAAAATAATCTTTTTTGCTTGCAAAATAAGAAATAAAAAGAGAAAAAATCGTTCGAGGCATGTGCCGAGATAAGAAATAATCGTTCCCGAAGGGATAAGAAAAATCGCCCGAATGAGCGATTTTCCCTTCACATTTTGAATTCTAACTCCTTCATTTCATGTGTTTTACAAACTGCTTGTCGAGGGCATCTCGTGAGACTCTCGAGGGCATTACCTAGGCAATTGCTGCCTGTTAGGCGCAGAAGCGCACTCATTCAGAGGTATTTAGAACATCAGCCAACTCAGGAGGTACTTGCCTATCTTCGTGGTGCCGAACATATAGGCTGCGAGGAAATGGGCGGCGTTCATCACGCGCACCACGGGGATATCCACCTGCACATTATTACTCCATAGGTGGAGCTGCATAGCATAAAGTCCGTCGATGAGTATCTCATCGCCGGGGAAGTCATAACAGAGGTCACTTTCGGTCAGTCTGTCGTGATAATATTCTTCATGGTTGATATGCATATGGGTATTTTTTTCTCGTTGCGCGAAAAGGATTGCAAAGGTATAAAAAATTTTTGGATTATGCAAGCCGTTTTGCAAGAAAATTTATATTGTAAAATCGGAATTTACAACTCAAAATTATGTGCTTGATTATCAACAAAAAATGCACCGCCGAAACGATGCGTTGTTTGTGTTAAACACCTGTATATCACTGGATTATTGTATCATTCCCACTCGATACCTCTTAGGCAGACGGGTAGTTTCTTTCCGTGTTCCCGATGATGCTTTACACACTCACAGCAACGTCCGTGACGAGGAGCGTCCTTCCGCTTTCGGAAGGAGCGGCCTCCGCCTAGGATGGTTCTGTTGTCACACGAGTCTTAACTGTACAGGGACATTCTATATTATTAATAGGGCAGGGCATAAGTTATTTAGTATTTTTCTTAGTATTATCTCGACTGTCAGTCGAGTCAATAGAAGAAAGCGAATCGCAGATCTCCTCCGCCATCTTATTCATCGCGACGCAGTCATCCCTGCTGACCCGCCTTTTCTTCGGATCGTACTCCCATGGCGAGAGGATCAGCACGCGCCCTGACGCGACAGAATCAAATAGGCCGTCCGACGGCTTGTAGTAATCGCGAAAGCCGTTATCTGCAAGGATAATGATGGGATGTTCCTCCGCAAGAAGGACTACCATCACTTCTTTCTCTTTCTCCGATATGAATGGCGAGACCATCACGGCTCCCTGACGGGCAGCCAACACACAGCTGTTCATATAATCGCGCAAGCGCTTATCGTCGCCATGCACCGCCTCTTCCACCATCGTCCTACGGACGTGAACGGGCGCAAAGCGCTCTGCTTGCAGCAGGGCGATATTACCCACGCCGCTATACTTGCGTCCGGCTATCTCTATATCCTCTTGCACACGGAAGTATCCGGGCATGAGGCGCTTGGTAGCCAAGCGCTGCGGGTTCATGTCTATGTATCGATTAGTAGCGGGGAGCTGGCGATACTGTCCCATAGGACGGATATTGGGCATTTCGGTAAAGATAGGCGAGAGCGCATAATAGGCAGCGTCGCCGAGGGCGTTGCGGAGGCTGTTTTCTTGGTAATTCTCCCTACTTACAGTCAATCCCTCGTTTTCTTTGAGTTGTCCCATCTGCCAGATGCCTTTCCCGTTTTCTTTGAATTGTTCCCGACTGTCAGTCGGGGTATAAAACGAATACGCCCGACCTATCTTCTTCACGGCAAGCCAGAAACCTTGTACAGCGCTTTTGATGCCACGTTTCATCTGCCGTCTTACATACCATACCATGTGCAAATGATCGGGCATTAGGCAATAATGGAGCACCTGTATCTCGGGATGATAGGTAGGAAAGGCACGTTGGATATCCAAAAGTGCTCTGCCGAAGTCGGAATACTTGACGTAGGCCTTCTTAGGATCATTATCAGGGATAACGAGCGTACCCAGCAACGGTTCACGAGATGGTATCGTAAGCGTAATATGATACAGACCGGTACCCTTCCAGGCGGTTCCCGGCTCTTGCCATTGCCATATGTCGTGATCGTTAGGCACTATGCGAACAAGACCGATTTCCTGTTTCAGCAATTTTGCGTGCAAAATTACTACAAAAAATCCAAATACACAAATAAAAGTGGGATTTTTTGCACAATGCGTAGATATGACACATGCTAATTTTGCAATATTTTTTCAAAATATTTGCATATATGCAAAAAAAAACGTACCTTTGCAGCCGAAACAATGAATAGACTGGCGAAGTTCATAACAAAGGTAATAGATTTCTTCTATCCTCCGTTCCGCAAAGTGATGTCGGAACAGCTGTTCCGTTATGCCGCCTGCGGCGGTGGAAACATGGTGCTCGACTGGGTGCTCTATTTCCTGATTTACAATTTCGTCATCGGCCATGAGATAGTTAATTTACAATTCACAATTCACAATTCACAATTTGAGCAGGCGATTACCCCGCATATCGCGACGCTGTGCATCGTCTTCCCGATCACCTTGCTGACCGGTTTCTGGTTGAACAAGTACGTGACGTTCACCCGCTCCAACCTGCATGGCGCGCGGCAGTTTGTGCGCTATATCAGCATCGTCGCACTCAATCTCGCTATCAACTATTTCGGCCTCAAACTCTGCGTCGAGACGCTGGGGTGGTATCCTACGCCCAGCAAGATGGTGATCACCCTGCTGACCGTCATCGTGAGCTATCTGGGCCAGAAATACTACTCGTTTCAGGTAAAAAAACAGTAAATAATCTAGAATTATTTGCATATATGCAAAAAAAAGCGTAACTTTGCGGCGCAAAAGAATGCAAACTATCGGAATGAAACAGAATATTAACTTATAAATTATTTCACCATGTTGTACACACTTGTCTCCAGCCTCAACGAAGAGGCGCATGAATTTCCGTTTCAGATATCGGATTCATTCGTAGAAGAACACCAAGTAGTAGCTATCCTGTCCGGTGGTACAGAGGCTATGTTCGTCGATCTGGTTCGTAGCAAGAAGATTGATCTGCAGAAACCGATCTACCTGATGGTCAGCGACTTCAGCAACTCGCTCGCTGCTGCGCTCGAGATCCTCAGTTTCATCCGTCAGCGTAACGGCATAGCCAAGATCATGCAGCATGCCAACGACATCATCTTCCCTGATCCGAACGAGTCGGCTTCGCTCACGCGTCAGCCCGATGAGAAAATGCTGATGAACGACAAGAAGATGCGTCTGGGCGTGTTGGGTCATCCGTCCGACTGGCTGATTGCCTCCAACGTGGACTACAAAGAGGTGATGAAGCGGATGAACTGCGAACTGGTGGATATCCCCTTCGAAGAACTGAGCAGCATCGGTGTGGTCGATCCCGGCATGAAAGGCGCAGAGGCTATCTACGAGCGCATCAAAGAGATCGTCAAGAAGCATCAGTTGGATGGTATCACGCTGCGTTGCTTCGACCTGCTGAAGACAGTAAAGAACACCGGTTGTATCGCTGTCAGCAAACTGAATGACGAGGGTATACCTGCCGGATGTGAAGGTGACATACCTGCACTGCTGACGATGATGCTCGTCAAGAAGATGACGGGTGGCGATCCTGCTTTCTTGTGCAACCCCGTTCGTATCATGCCCGACGGCAAGATCCTGTTGGCGAAATGTACTATCGCGCTCAAGATGACCGAGAAACATGAGTACACCACTCATTTCGAATCAGGCATCGGTGTGGCTATCCACGGCGAGGTGCCCAAGGGCGACTACACGCTGGTGAAACTCAGTTCGGACATGAAGCGCCTGCTGGCCGTCAACGTAGAAGTGACGGGTTGCCAGTATGAGAAGAACCTCTGCCGCACGCAGATCTGGATACAGTCGACGCCGATCGTAAGCAGTTATCTGCTCTCCGATCCTATTGCCAACCACCACGTGCTGATACCGGGTCATCATGCTAAGAAATTCTGGCAGTCGCTCTTCCAATAAACAATAAAATAGAAGTATGAGCAAACTAGCAGACAACGCCGCCAGACCCCTGCAGCCAGGGGAGAAATACCAGCCTATCCTGCGTCCGGACAAAGAGTATCCGGAGGTAACGCCCTACAGCGTGATGATGGGTGTGGTGATGGCGATCATCTTCTCCGCCGCTGCCGCCTATCTGGGACTGAAAGTGGGACAGGTGTTCGAGGCCGCTATCCCTATCGCTATCATCGCCGTCTCCCTCTCCTCAATACTGAAGCGCAAGAATGCGCTGGGCGAGAACGTGATGATCCAGTCGATAGGTGCCAGCTCGGGAGTAGTAGTGGCCGGTGCTATCTTCACGCTGCCTGCCCTCTATATCCTGCAGGCCAAGTATCCGGAGATGACGGTCAGCTTCATGCAGATCTTCCTCTCCTCCCTGCTGGGCGGATGTCTGGGTATTCTCTTCCTGATACCGTTCCGTAAGTATTTCGTTCAAGAGAAACATGGTGAATATCCTTTCCCCGAAGCTACAGCCACCACACAAGTGCTGATCAGCAACGAACCGTCCGCTGCCGGCGACGAGCCTTCAGAAGAGACGACCGGTTCGACGGCTAAACCGTTGCTGTGGGCGGCAGCGATAGGCGGACTCTACGACTTTGTCGTCAGCACCTTCGGCCTCTGGACCGAACAACTCACCACGCGTATGACCGAATGGGGCGAGGCGCTGGCAGCGAAATACAAACTGGTGTTCTCTATCAACACCTCGGCTGCTGTACTGGGACTGGGATATATCATCGGCCTCAAGTATGCCGCGATCATATGCGCCGGTTCGTTCTTCGTTTGGTGGGTGCTGCTGCCCGTACTGGGTAGCATGCCCGGAATGGAAGCCACCGATCCGCAAGTGCTCTTCACGGCCTATGGACGTAACATCGGTATAGGTGCCATTGCCATGGCCGGCCTGATCGGTATCGTCCGTTCGTGGGGCGTCATCAAGAGTGCGGTGGGTTTGGCGAAGAAGGAGCTGAAAGCCTCTCCTCAGTCCTCCCCTAAAGGGAAGGAAGTGCGTACGGAGCGTGATCTCTCGATGAAGTTGCTGGTATTGGCCATCGCGGTCGCCCTCGTCTGCACCCTCGTCTTCTTCTGGCTGGGTGTGCTTCATCATCCGGGACAGGCCCTGGTGGCTTTCCTCGTTGTCACTCTCATTGCTTTTCTCTTTACGACGGTGGCTGCCAATGCCATTGCCATTGTGGGTTCCAACCCCGTATCAGGCATGACGCTGATGACGCTCATCATCGCCTCGGTGGTGTTCGTCGCCGTGGGAATGAAGGGTACGAGTGGTATGGTGGGTGCGATGGTTATCGGTGGTGTGGTTTGTACAGCTCTCTCGATGGCTGGAGGATTCATCACCGACCTGAAGATAGGTTACTGGATCGGTTCCACGCCTCGCAAACAGGAGACTTGGAAATTCCTCGGCACACTCGTCTCGGCGGCCACTGTGGGCGGCGTGATGATCATTCTCAATAAGACCTACGGCTTCACGGGTGACAATGCACTGGTGGCTCCGCAGGCTAATGCCATGGCGGCGGTCATCGAACCGCTGATGTCGGGTCAGGGTGCACCGTGGATGTTGTATCTCGGTGGTGCGGTGCTCGCACTCATCCTCAGCCAGCTGGGTGTACCCGTACTGCCTTTCGCGCTAGGTATGTTCATTCCGCTGAGCCTCAATACCCCATTGCTCGTGGGTGGTGCTATCTCCGCTTTCGTAGGTGAGAAACATCAGGAGAAGGGAACGCTGATCGCCTCTGGCTTCATCGCCGGTGGTGCACTGATGGGTGTCGTGTCGGCTGTCATCAAGTTCTGCGGCGCCGACTGCTACCTGGGCGCTTGGGCGCAGAGCGGTTCGGCTGCATTGGTGGGTATCGCCGCCTACGTGGCACTGATCACCTATTTTGTCGTGGCAACGAAGAAAAAATAACAAATAACCAATCACAAATAACAAATCAAAAATTTAATAACTATGGTATCTTACAAGGAATTAGGCCTGGTGAACACCCGTGAGATGTTCGCTAAGGCAATCAAGGGTGGCTACGCTATCCCGGCATTCAACTTCAACAACATGGAGCAGCTCCAGGCAATCATCAAGGCAGCTGCCGAGACCAAGAGCCCGGTGATCCTCCAGGTATCGAAAGGTGCACGTAACTACGCTAACCAGACCCTGCTGCGCTACATGGCACAAGGTGCTGTAGAGTACGCTAAGGAACTCGGTTGGGAGAAGCCGCAGATTGTGCTTCACCTCGATCACGGTGACAGCTTCGAACTCTGCAAGAGCTGCGTGGACTTCGGTTTCTCGAGCGTCATGATCGATGCTTCGCATCTTCCCTACGAGGAGAATATCGCCCTGACGAAGAAAGTAGTGGATTACGCACATCAGTACGATGTAACCGTTGAGGCTGAGCTCGGTGTATTGGCCGGTGTAGAGGACGAGGTTTCGTCTGCTGTCAGCCACTATACCAAGCCGGAAGAGGTAGTGGATTTCGCTACTCGTTCGGGCTGCGACTCGCTGGCTATCTCCATCGGTACTAGTCACGGTGCATATAAGTTCACTCCGGAGCAGTGCACACGCGACCCGAAGACCGGCAAACTCGTTCCGCCTCCCTTGGCATTCGACGTACTCGACGCTGTTATGGAGCAACTTCCGGGCTTCCCCATCGTGCTGCACGGTTCGTCCAGCGTTCCGCAGGAGTATGTAGATATGATCAACAGCCTGGGTGGCAAACTGCCCGATGCTATCGGTATCCCCGAGGAGCAGCTCCGCAAGGCTGCCAAGAGCGCTGTCTGCAAGATCAACATCGACTCCGACTCGCGTCTGGCCTTCACCGCTGCCGTGCGCAAGGTATTGGCAGAGAAACCGGGTGAGTTCGACCCGCGTAAATACTGCGGCGTAGCTCGCGACTATATGGAGGAGCTCTACAAGCATAAGATCATCGACGTGCTTGGTTCGGACGGCAAAGCTTAATCATTTATTCATTTACTCATTTTCGCATTTTCTCATTTAGTATGCAGGAAGATGAATTAGTCATAGCTTAAATGAGAAAATGAGAAAATGAAAAAATGCGAAAATAAGAAAATGTTAAATTTTATGTCAGCCGAAGAGGCTGCCGAATTGATACAACATGGTGATGTCTTGGGCATGGGTGGTTTCACGGCCACCGGAGTGCCCAAGGCAGTTCCTTTTGCTCTGGCGCAACGTGCAGAGCGTCTGCATGCCGAGGGCAAACCATTCCGTGTTGGACTGGAGACGGGTGCATCGATGGGTGACAGTTGTGACGGTGCGCTGGCGCGCGCTCATGCCGTAGAGTTCCGTACCCCCTACCAGTCGAATAAGTCCATGCGTGACGAGATCAATGCGGAGGGTACCCACTATTTCGATATGCACCTCAGCCACATGGCGCAAGATATCCGTTACGGTTTCCTTCCCAAACCCAATTGGGCCATCATCGAGGCTTCGTATGTGGGTGAAGACGGTACGATTGTGCCGGCTGCCGGTATAGGTATCATGCCTACTATCTGCAATCAGGCAGATCGCATCATCATCGAGCTCAACGAGATGTTCCCTGCTACGATGCGCGGCATGCACGACCTCTATGAGCCGCTCGACCCGCCTTACCGCAAGGAGATACCTATCTACCGTCCTTCTGACCGCTGCGGCTCGGATCATATCAAGGTCGATCCCGCGAAGATTGCAGCCGTTGTGAAGACCAATCGTCCGAACGAGATTCCTGCGTTCACACCGGTGGATGCAGTGACCGCTAAGATCGGCGAGAACGTGGCGATGTTCCTCGAGGCAGAGATGAAGGCGGGACGTATCCCGGCTTCGTTCCTTCCCATCCAATCGGGTGTGGGCAACGTGGCCAATGCGGTGCTCGGCGAACTGGGTAAGAACCCGCATATCCCGCCGTTTGAGATGTATTCGGAGGTCGTTCAAGACTCCGTGGTGGACCTCATCAAAGCGGGTCATTGCAAGTTCGCTTCCGGCTGCTCGCTGCGTCTCGTGGAGAGCAAGATGGCCGAGGTGCTGGCTGATCTCGATTTCTTCCGCGACAAGCTGCTGCTGCGTCCGCAGGAGACATCCAACAACCCGGAGATCATCCGCCGACTTGGACTGATAGCCATCAATACGGCCCTTGAGGCAGATATCTACGGTAACATCAACTCGACCCACGTGTGCGGCACGAAGATGATGAACGGTATCGGCGGTAGCGGCGATTTCGCTCGTAACGCGTATATCAGCATCTTCACCACCGCCTCTACGGCGAAGAATGGTGCTATCTCGTCTATCGTGCCGATGGTGACTCACCTCGACCACTCCGAGCACTCCGTCAAGGTACTCGTTACCGAACAGGGTGTGGCAGACCTGCGTGGCAAGAGCCCGCGTCAGCGCGCTGAGGAGATTATCAACAACTGTGTGGCTCCCGAGTACCGTGAGATGTTGCGTGACTACCTCAAGTACGCCAAGCACGGACAGACCCAACACAATCTCTCGCTCGCTTTCGCCATGCACGAGGAGTTCCTCAAGTCAGGAGATATGCGTAATACCAAGTGGGAGAATTATGTGCGCTGATTGGAAAGACGCACTCTCTTCGATCGTTGCTTCCTACGACCCGCAGCAGATAGTCGTGGTCACCACCACTGCTGTCTACGCTGCGCGGTCGGAGGTGGCTGAGTTGGGCTATCCCGTCCTGCAGTTGACCGGTGGCGAGACTGGTAAGTCGCTCGCTGCGGTGCAGCAGATCTGGGATTTCCTGCTCGACCATCATATCACCCGCCGCGGACTGATGATATGTATCGGTGGTGGTATGCTTACCGACCTCGGTGGCTTTGCTGCTTCCACCTACAAACGTGGCATCGCTTTTCTGCCTGTTCCCACCACGCTCTTGGCTATGGTGGATGCCGCTACCGGAGGTAAGACCGGTTTCAACTACCGCGGACTCAAGAATGTCATCGGCACGTTCTATTCCCCTGTTCAGACACTCATCTCTCCTGATTGGCTCACTACGCTGCCGCCGCGTGAGTTGCTCAGCGGCTATGGCGAGATGCTCAAGACGGCCTTGCTCGATTCCGAGGCCTTATGGTCGCGTCTGTTGCAGCTTGACCTGGATAGGATGGACATAGCCGAACTCGTACCCCTTATCGATGCGTGCGTCGACTGCAAACGAGCTATCGTGATGAGCGATCCGCATGAGTCAGGTTTGCGTAAGGCGCTCAACTTCGGACATACCTTCGGTCATGCCCTCGAGGAGATGAGCCTCGGTGCGATGCCTCACGGCTATGCCGTCGTCTATGGACTGATAGCCGAGTTGTATCTGAGTGTCACCAAACTGGCATGTCCCAGACAGCCTCTGCTACAACTGACCCAACTGATGTTGCATTACTACGGCAAACCGCAGTGTAAGTGCTCGGAGCACGAACAACTGATTGCCCTCATGCAGCAGGACAAGAAGAATGAGCGTACCGCCGAGATCAACTGCACGCTTCTTCGTCGCATTGGCGAACCTGTCATCAATCAGGTCATCACGCCTGCTGAGGCTCGCGAGGCCTGGGAGTATCTTTTCTCCCTGTAAGGTATATATTTCTTATTTTTTAACGAACGCGCGCGTGCGTACGTCACTATCGTTATATCATCCTTTTCTCTTCCGCCTCCTCTTTCCGAATCGCTGCCGCATATGCGGGAGATTTATCGGCGAGAAGAAGTATAGGGATGCTTCGCCCGATATACATGCTATATTGTGCGACTCGTGTCTTCGCGACCTGCCGCGTACCGAACAGGCGCTAATCCGCCAGAACAGTACGGAGATGACGTTGCTGCAATCTGCATCGCCTTTCGTTCGTGACCAGGGTCAGGCTATGTTGGCTGCGCAGCGGGTCATGCATCTGCGTCGTGCAGCCGCTTTTCTTTTTTTTGAGAAAGACTATTTGATACGTGCCGCGATCCACAGGATGAAATATGGCGATGAACCGATGATCGGTTATCTGCTTGGCCGACAGGCTGCGGAGGAGTTCATGTACACGGATTTCTTCGATGGGATCGAACTTATCGTACCTGTTCCTCTTCATCCCAACCGACTGCGCGAACGCGGCTACAACCAGTCGGAGTATATCGCATCAGGTATCAGTGAGGCTACAGGAATACCGCTGGACACCACCCACGTCCTTCGCATCAAGGATACACCTAAGCAGGCTTTGCAGAGTGGTATTCACCGCAGGCATAACGTAGCCGAAGCCTTTGCCGTCAGTCATCCCGAACAGCTCTACCGCAAGCATATCCTGTTGGTGGACGACCTGCTCACCACCGGCGAGACCGTGAAGAGCTGCCTGAAGGCCATGCGTACGATCCGCAGAGCTTCCTTCAGCGTCTTTGCTCTCTGCAAAGCACAATAAATGGTACTAATTGGACAAAAATGTAGTTTTTTTTGCGTACGTCAAAAAAATATTGTAATTTTGCAGTCCGTTTGTGATGATTCATTCATTATGATAAAGAAATACGATTTTCTGATTATTGGCGGTGGTGTTGCCGGAATGAGTTTTGCGCTCAAGGTGGCGCGTGCCGGTAAGTATACGATTGCGTTGTGTTGCAAGACCACGCTGGAAGAAGCCAATACAGCCAAAGCACAAGGAGGTATAGCCTCAGTAACCAATCTGCTGGTTGATGATTTCGACAAGCATATCCACGACACCATGGTAGCCGGTGACTGGCTCAGCGACCCCGCAGCCGTCGAGCAGGTGGTCAGAAATGCACCGGACGGCATTCGCGAGTTGGTGGAGTGGGGTGTCAACTTCGACAAGAAAGACGATGGTGCTTTCGATCTTCATCGTGAGGGTGGCCACTCGGAGTTCCGTATCCTGCATCATGCCGATGACACGGGGGCGGAGATCCAACGCGGACTGATGGCTGCCGTGCGCAGCAACCCGCAGATAGATGTGCTGGAGAACCATTTCGCCGTGGAGATCATCACCCAGCACCACTTGGGCGTTCGTGTCACCCATCGTACTCCTGACATCGAGTGCTATGGTGCCTATGTCCTTAATCCCAAGACACAGAAGATCGACACCTATCTGAGTCGTGTCACCCTGATGGCTACAGGTGGTACGGGAGCCGTCTATGCCACCACTACCAACCCCGAGATTGCCACCGGCGACGGTATAGCTATGGTGCATCGCGCCAAGGGTGTCATCAAGGATATGGAGTTCGTCCAGTTCCATCCCACCAGCCTGTTCAACCCCGCTGAGACTCATCCCGCATATCTGATCACCGAGGCGATGCGTGGCTACGGAGGTATCCTGCGCCTGCCTAACGGTGAGGAGTTCATGCAGAAATACGACCCGCGTCTGTCCTTGGCCCCTCGCGACATCGTCGCACGTGCCATCGACAATGAGATGAAGATACATGCTATCGATCATGTCTGCTTGGATGTCACGCACAAGGATCCCGAGGAGACCAAGCATCATTTCCCTAATATCTACGCCAAATGCCTGAGTATAGGCATCAACATCACCAAGCAGTATATCCCTGTGGCACCCTGTGCTCACTATATGTGCGGTGGTATCAAGGTCGATCTGGACGGCCAGTCTTCCATACGCCGCCTGTATGCTGTAGGCGAGTGTTCCTGCACGGGCCTGCACGGTGGTAACCGTCTGGCCAGCAACTCGCTCATAGAGGCGGTCGTCTATGCCGATGCAGCAGCCCGTCATAGCCTCAGCGTGATAGACAGCTACGGCTTCAACGACAAGATCCCTGCATGGAACGACGAGGGAACGCTGAGCAACGAAGAGCGCGTGCTCATCGCGCAGGACGTAAAAGAGGTCGGACAGATCATGTCCACCTACGTGGGCATCGTCCGCTCCGACTTGCGTCTCCACCGTGCGTGGGAACGACTCGACCTGCTCTACGAAGAGACCGAAGACCTCTTTAAGCGCGTCAAGGCCACCAAGGAGATATGCGAACTCAGAAACATGATCAACGTTGGCTATCTCATCACCCGTCAGGCTCTTGAACGCAAGGAGAGCCGCGGACTGCATTACTCCATCGATTATCCGCGTACAGCCGACGATCATCCGCAAGAGGTATGGTAGCCCTTTCCTTACATAGCGTTGTGCCCGTCCGTGCCGAAGCGCGAGAGGGCGCCGAACAACTGACGCAGATGTTATTCGGAGAGACGTGCGTCGTGCTGGAGCAACAGCCCCGTTGGATGCGTATCCGGTTGGATCTGGACGGTCAGGAAGGATGGGTGGATCGGAAGATGATCGCGCCGATGACGCAGCAAGAAGCTGCGGACTACATGGCCGCTTATGCCCGGGCGGCACAGGTGGTGTTCCCCGTTGCTTATGCCGTGAGCGAGAACAACGGACAGACCATCCCTCTGACTGCCGGCACGCGTCTTCCCCATTATGAGGATGGCCGATTCGAGGTCTTGGGCGTAGCTTTTCGCATCGACCCGACGATGGTTGCTCACCAACCCTTGTCACTCGATCTGCAGACGCTGCAGCAGACGGTTCGTTTCTTCCTCAACGTACCCTATCTATGGGGAGGAAAGAATGCCTTGGGCATGGACTGCTCAGGCTTCACCCAGATTGTCATGAGCCTGTTTGGTAAGCCGCTGTTGCGTAATGCCTCCGAGCAGGCTACGCAGGGACAAGCCATAACGCACCTCAGCGAGGCGCAGGCAGGCGACCTGGTCTTCTTCGACCATGAGGACGGACGCATCTCCCACGTAGGCATCGTCCTGGATAGCGAACGCGTCATCCACTGTTCGGGACGCGTCAAGGTGGAGAAACTCGACCAAACAGGCATTTACTCCGTCGAACAAGGCGATTATACACATCATCTGGTACAAATACGCAGAGTATAAGTACCCGGTATAAATACCCAAGAAACGATTAACCAACCATACCATGGCTGACATTTATTCGATTGTTACTTCCCAACAACTGAGTTACGAACAGAAAGTAGTGGCGCTCGCACACGCAGCCGAAGATACCCTCTCGGTGCTGCCGATGCCGGAGCGTACCAAATACTATTTTGAGAAAGGCGTCATATGCAATCTCAACGAAGGAAATGCGCCCTATCGGCCGCGTTATATCATGCCTGATTATGCCAAAGCCGTGCGTCAGGGCGTGAAGTTCCTTCAACTCGACCCGCCGCAGAACTTCGATGAACTGCTCACCTTCCTGCAGGTGTTATACCGCCATGTGCCTTCTATCACCACTTATCCGGTCTTCCTCGGAGACTTGGACGCACTGATCGAACCGTTCATCACCGATCTGAGTGATGAAGAGGTGAAGCGCAAGTTGCGTCTGTTCCTCATTTATCTGGATCGTACCATCACCGATTCTTTCTGCCACGCCAACCTCGGGCCGCAAGCCACACGCGCCGGACGATTGATCATGGAGGTGGATCGTGAACTGGAACAGGCTGTACCCAACCTGACCCTTAAGTATGATCCTGCTATTACACCCGACGACTTCGCCGAACAGGCCATCTATACTTCACTCTGCGTAGCCAACCCTGCTATCTGCAACGACGTGCTCAACCGTAACACATATGATCGCTACGGTATTTCTTCGTGCTATAACATCCTTCCTATCGCCGGCGGTAGTTATACGCTGACGCGTCTCGTGCTGCCTAAGTTGGCTGCCTTGACGGATGATAAAGAGCATTTCTTGAAGCAGCTGCTGCCCGAGGCTATGCGCTGCATGGCCGATTATATGTCTGCGCGTATCCGCTTCATCGTGGAGGAGTCGGGCTTCTTCGAGAGCCATTTCCTGGCCACCGAGGGACTCGTAGAGCGTGACCGCTTTGTGGCGATGTTCGGACTCGTGGGACTGGCCGAGGCTGCCAATCATTTTGCCAATGGCAAGAAGTACGGCACCGATGCCGAGGCAGATGCCGTGGCGGAGCAGATTATGGAGACCATCACCGCCTTTGTGAACGAGTATGAGTGCCCCTACTGCGAGATAGCGAACCATCGTCTGTTGCTCCATGCACAGGTAGGTATTGATACCGATTATGGCATCACTTCCGGTATCCGTATCCCCGTGGGCGATGAACCCGAGTCCATCTACGATCATCTGCGTCATTCGTCCCGTTTCCATCGCTTTATTCCTACGGGTTGTTCCGATATCCTGCCGTTCGACATCACCGGCAAGCAAAATCCTGCCGCCGTGCTCGACATCATCAAGGGAGCCTTCTCTCTCGGACAGAAATATATCGCTTTCTATGCCTCCGATTCGGATCTGGTACGTATCACCGGTTATCTGGTGAAACGTTCGGAGATAGACAAGTGGAACAGCGGACAGGCGGTGCTGCAGAACACCACCCAACTGGGTGCTCCTACCTACGCATCGGCTCATCTGGCTAATCGTAAAGTGCGTGGCGTATAACGATGGCACTTGTCAGAAAAATCATTCCGCAATCTACAGTGGACGGCCCGGGTAACCGCACGGCTGTCTTTCTTCAGGGATGCAACATCCGTTGTGCTTATTGCCATAATCCCGAAACGCAGGCGATCCACGATGCGGAGGCACGTGAGATGAGCGTGGAGGAAGTGATGGCGGAGGTGCGCAAGGGTATTCCTTTCATCCGTGGCATCACTGTCTCCGGCGGCGAGTGTATGCTGCAGGCCGCTTTCTTAACGGAGTTGTTTGCGGCAGTACGGGGCTTGTCTGTAGAAACCGGTCATCCTCTGACTTGCTTGATAGACAGTAATGGTACGATACCTTTCGCACATCATCCGGAGTTGATGGCATATTGTGATGGGGTCATGTTGGATGTCAAGGCCTGGGATGCGGATGTCTATCATCGCTTGACACTCTCGCCGGACAACGAGGTGGTGAAAGAGAATCTGCGATGGCTCCTTCAGCATGACAAACTGACCGAAGTGCGCATCGTCTGTCTGCCGCAGCAGGCGGTAGTCACTACTGATGTAGCGGACAACTTGCGGCACATAGCAGACGTCTTTGCCGAGGCAGGCAAAAGAGTGCCGGTTCGGCTGCTGCGTTTTCGTCCTTATGGGGTAGTGGGTGAGTTGGCAGATACGCCTTCCACCTCTGATACAGAAATGAGCGATTATGCATCTCTTGCACAATCGCTCGGTCTATTCTGATTTGGTACCGCGAGCCGGGGTCGAACCGGCACAGCCATCACTGGCCAAAGGATTTTAAGTCCTTCGTGTCTACCTATTCCACCATCGCGGCCGGTAAATCGGCTGCAAAAGTACTGCTTTTTTTTGACATACGCAAATTATATGTCATTTTTCTTGGAATTTTCGTAAGCGGCTACGATGTGTTTCACCAGCGGGTGACGCACTATATCCCGTTCGTTGAAGCAGATGAGGCTGATGCCCTTGATACCCCGGAAACGCTCCATGGCATCACGTAGGCCCGACTTCTGGGTAGGCGGTAGGTCAATCTGCGTCATATCGCCCGTGACGATCATCTTGCTGCCGAACCCAAGGCGGGTAAGAAACATCTTGAGTTGCAACGCGGTGGTGTTTTGTGCTTCGTCCAGGATCACTACTGCGTCCGACAGAGTGCGTCCGCGCATGAAGGCCAGCGGAGCGATTTGTATCGTTCCCTTCTCCATATATTCCGCCAGTTTGGCGGCAGGAATCATGTCCTGAAGTGCATCGTAGAGCGGTTGTAGGTACGGGTCGATCTTCTCCTTCATGTCACCTGGCAGAAATCCAAGTTTCTCTCCGGCCTCTACTGCCGGACGCGAGAGAATGATACGTCTTACCTCACGGTTCTTCAGCGCCCGTACGGCCAGTGCGATGGCTGTGTAGGTCTTACCGCTTCCGGCCGGTCCTACTGCAAAAAGCAAGTCGTTCTCATCGTAGGCCTTCACCAGTGCCTGTTGGTTCTCCGAGCGGGCATAGATAGACTTACCGTTGACGCCGTGTAGTATCAGGTTGTCAGTAGCCTGTTCGTGCGGCCGGTCGCCACGCAACAGCATCAAGATGTCTTGTTCCGTCAACCGGTTGTTGCGGATACAGAAATCCTGGCATAGCTGCAGCGAGTGCTCAAAATGCTCGATGGCTTTTTCTGCACCTGTCACCTTCACCTGATAGCCGCGTGCCACAACGCGTACGTCAGGATGCTGGTTCTTCAGGCAGAGGATATTGGTGTTATTCACCCCGTAGAAGGTAGGTGTATCGAGGGAGTCGCTCAGTGATAGTATTTTGTCCATTAGATGATAGAGTTACAAAAATGATCTGTGGTCCGTTGTATAATAACAGATAAGGAACGTTGAGTTTTCTGTTGTATGTGATAGCTTGATCGAGTGTCTTTTGTGTCAGAGGCACCGTTTCGGCTTTACATTCGATGAGCATAAGGGGCAGCATCTGTCTGTCATAAACCACGGCGTCGCATCTTTTCTTGGTGGTTCCTACCGTGATAGCCTGTTCCACCGCGATAAGCGAGGCGGGGAAACCAAGTTGCTCCACCAGGCGGTGAAGCAACTGCTGGCGAACCCACTCTTCGGGAGTCAGACGCACCCAGCGGTGACGCCACTCACAGAAGATCTGTTCCTTGCTGTTGAAAACGCGTGTTCTCACTTCTTAGCCGCAGGCACGATTATTTCAGGTAGTTGTCCTTGAGCGAACAAGTGCGGTTGAGAACAAGTTTCTCGCTGGTGGTATCCGGATCCACCACGAAATAGCCCTGTTTGAGGAGTTGGTAGTGGTTTTCCTGCTCGATACCATCCACGAGAACGGGTGCGTGCAGTTCGCTGCGGAGAGCGCCTTCCACTTTGGCGGTAACGACCTTGAGGCTCTCGGGGTTCAAGAGATCGCGGAAGTCACCTTCTTCAGCGGCAGGGTTCTCCACTGCAAAGAGACGGTCGTAGAGGCGTACCTCGGCATCCAAACCGCTGCGGCACTCCACCCAGTTGATCGTCGCTTTGGTCTTACGATTACCGCCTTCCGTACCGGACTTGCTGTCCGGGTCGTAGGTGGCATAGACAGTGGTGATACGTCCTTCTGCATCTTTCTCACAGCCTGTTGCCTGGATGATATACGACGATTTGAGGCGCACCTCACGTCCACCGGGGCTGAGGCGGAAGAACTTGTTGTCGGCTTCCTCCAGGAAGTCACCGCGTTCGATCCATAACTCTCTACCGAAACGTATCTCGCGTGTACCGAGTTCATCATGTCCGTCGATATTCTCAGCGGTGAGTGTCTCGCCTTCGCCCTCATAGTTGGTGATGATAAGTTTGACGGGGTCGAAGATCGCACATACACGCGGAGCAGTCTCTTTGAGGTTCTCACGAATGACATGTTCCAGCAGTCCTTGGTCGATCATACCCTCTACCTTGGTGTAGCCGATGCGATCCATGAAGTCGCGGATGGCCTGTGGGGTGTATCCGCGGCGGCGCAGACCACAGACGGTCGGCATGCGCGGGTCGTCCCAACCGGCAACGAGGCCCTCTTGTACGAGCTGGAGCATCTTGCGCTTCGACATGACGGTATAGGTGATGTTGAGGCGGTTGAACTCACGCTGTTTTGGGCGATAGTCCGGGCCGTAAGGAGAGAGGCCGCAGAAGTTAGGACCGCTGAACTGGTCGATGAAGTAATCGTATAGCGGACGGTGCACCTCAAACTCGAGCGTACAGATAGAGTGGGTCACACCCTCGAAATAGTCAGACTGGCCATGTGCGAAGTCGTACATCGGGTACACATTCCATTGGCGTCCGGTGCGATGGTGAGGATGGGTAGTGATGATACGATAGATGATAGGATCACGGAAGTGCATGTTTGGATTGCTCATGTCAATCTTGGCACGCAGCACCATCTTTCCGTCCTCTATCTCGCCTCGCTGCATCGCTTCGAACAGGCGCAGGTTCTCTTCTATAGGACGATCGCGGTAGGGCGATGCCACACCGGGTTCGGTAGGCGTACCCTTTTGTTCTGCTATTTGTTCTGCTGTCTGCTCGTCTACATAGGCTTTGCCTTCTTTGATGAAACGGATAGCCAGGTCGTAGAGCTGCTGGAAATAATCAGAAGCGTAGTAGATCTGTCCCCAACGGAAACCCAACCAGCGGATATCCCGCTCGATGGTCTCTACATATTCGGTGTCCTCTTTGGCGGGGTTGGTGTCATCAAAGCGCAGGTTGCAGATACCGTTATATTTCTCAGCGATACCGAAGTCCATGCAGATGGCCTTGACGTGACCGATATGCAGGTAGCCGTTCGGCTCCGGCGGAAAACGCGTCTGGATGCGTCCGTCGTTCACTCCTTCAGCGAGGTCTTTCTCTACAATCTGCTCAATAAAATTGAGACTTTTCTCTTCTTTGCCTGCCGGCACGATTGTTTCAGTTTCCATATGTTTGTCTGTATATTTAATCGATTATGCTTTCACGATGCCTCTGGAGGAGTTGCGAATGAAGTTCACGATGGCATCGCGTTCGGCACTCTGGGGCATGTTCGCCTCAATATGATCGAGTGCCTGGGTAGTGTTCATGCCGCCCTGATAGATGAGGCGGTACACCTCCTGGATCGTATGTATCTGTTCTGGCGTAAAGCCGCGGCGGTTCAGACCTATAGAGTTGATGCCGCAATAGGCGATCGGTTCGCGTGCCGCAATGACGTAGGGCGGGATATCTTTGTTGATCTTCGATCCTCCCTGAATCATCACGTGGCTACCGATGTGACTGAACTGGTGTACCAATGTTCCGCCTCCTATAATGGCATAGTCGTCTATCTCCACTTCACCGGCCAGTTGCGTAGCATTGGACATGATGATGTTGTTGCCTAACACGCAGTCATGTGCCACGTGGCAGTACGCCATGATGAGGTTGTTGTTGCCGATAACAGTCTTGCCTTTGCTGGCTGTGCCACGATGGATAGTGACGAACTCACGCAGCACGCAGTTGTCACCGATGATAGTCCAAGTCTCTTCGCCGCGATACTTAAGATCTTGCGGTACAGCACCGATGACGGCAGAGGGGAAGACATGACAGTTGTCGCCAAGGATGACATTGTCATCAATATACGCAAAGGCATCAATGGTGACATTTTTGCCTAATTGAGCTTTATGGCTCACATATGCTAACGGACTAATCATTATTCGGAGAGTATTTGGTTTCGTAATCGACGGATACACTGAGTGTTGAACGTGTGTCCTGGTTTGTAAGCGATGATACGTCCCTGCAGCCGGAGTCCGAGCAGTGCGCTGTCGCCGATGACATCCAGCAGTTTGTGGCGTGCAGGTTCGTTCAGATAGTTGAGCGGCGAGAGGTAACCGAGCTTGGTGGCATCCATATGCGGTTGACCCATCTTATCGCAGAAATAGTCCATACCTTCCTGCGACATCTCTGTCTCGTAGATGACGAGTGCATTCTTCAGGTCTCCTCCTTTGATTAGTCCGACCCGCAATAGGGGTTCTATCTCACGTACAAAGCAGAAAGTGCGGGCAGATGCCACTTCTTGGGGAAAATCATTGAGATTACGGAGCGTGGCGTGCTGCTCACGCAGAATATTGCTCTGGAAAGCGATAGTGACATCCACCTCATAATGGTCGCAAGGTTCGATGCGCATGATATGACCGTGTTCGGAGATATACTCGATCGGTTCGCGGACGATATATACCTGTTGCTCGGCATCTTGTTCCTCCAGTCCGACACGCAAGATTTCTTTGACAAAGAAACGAGCACTGCCGTCCAGGATAGGCATTTCGGGAGCGTTCACCTCTATGATACAATTGTCTACTCCGAGTGCATAGAGTGCGCTGAGTGCGTGCTCTACGGTACTCACTTTCCAGCGACCATGCTCGAGTACTGTGCCGCGTTCGGTGGCGGACACATAATCGGCCAGCGCCTGGAAACAAGGTTTATTGGGTAGGTCCACACGCCGCAGCCATACACCGGTGTTCGCCGGAGCGGGCAGAAATGTGGCGGTGATGTCCAAGCCTGTATGCAGACCTACGGAACGGAGTGTAAACTCCGATTTTATAGTGTGTTGCTTCATATCTTATTGTTTGGCGGCTTGTTTGAACTTAACCACAGCACGGCGCCAGAGAGCAGCGTCGATGGCAGGATAACCCATATAGGTGCCGGCCTTGCGGATGGAGTTGGGTACGCCTGTCTGGGCACCGAAGATACAGTTGTCGGCTATCTCGATGTGTCCGGCAACACCTACTTGTCCGGCCAGGATACAATGTTTGCCTATCTTGGAAGAACCGGCGATGCCGACTTGTGCACAGAGGAAGGTGGACTCGCCTACTTCGACGTTATGCGCCACCTGCACCAAATTGTCTATTTTTGCGTTGCGATGGATGATGGTGCTTCCCATCATAGCGCGGTCGATAGTGGTGTTGGCTCCAATCTCTACGTAGTCTTCTATGATGACGTTGCCTATCTGCGGAATCTTACGGTTCACGCCTTCAGCATCGGGCTCGAAACCGAAGCCGTCCGAACCGACAACCACTCCGGCATGCAAGATACAATCTTTGCCAATGATACAGTGAGCGTAGATTTTGACACCGGCATAGAGAATCGTATTGTCTCCGATGGTGACGTTCTCACCAATATACACATTCGGATAGATTTGCACGCCGGCTCCTAACTTCACATTCTTGCCGATATACGCGAAAGCACCGATGTATGCATCTTTCGGTACGATCACTCCTTCGCTCACAAAAGAAGGTTGCTCCACGCCTTGTTTCTTCGGGTTCATCGCCTTACTCACCAGTTGCAGCAACTGTCCCATCGCTCCTCGTGCATTCTCCACAAGGATGATGGCGCCGCCAGCTTTCCCTTCCCCTTCCGGGAAAGTCATTTTACCTTCCACCACGCTGCGTGTTACAAGTATCACACCCGCTTTCGAGGTCATGATGAACGGCAGATATTTGGTGTCGGTGATGAAAGACAGATGATGCGCTTGCGCCGATTCTATCGGGGCTACATCACTCACCTTGGCGTTGGCGTTGCCGTACAATGCTCCGCCCAAAAGGACTGCTATCTGTTGTGCACTAAATTCCATCGATTCGATATTTGAATAAATACAGTTTCTTGGGTTTGCGTGTGAGCGAAGCCAGATCGAGTATCTCGCTTGCCTCCGCTATGTCGCGTACAGTGCCATCTGAATAGAGGATGTCGATCGTGTCGGCTTTCTCCGAATAGGTATTGCTGGTGGACACATGTTCTGCCCAGCAGTAGGCAGCATCGGCTTGGCTGACGCCCAGTGCCTCAGCGTACTGTCGGTTGAGTGCCTCTTTCTGGGTATCCGTCAGCGGAGCATCCAGCAGCTCGCCACGGAAGAGTTGACGATGGATGAAGCTGCGGCTGAGCAGACTCAATACGCGGTCATCACTGCTGATCCATGCCTTGATAGCCGACAGTACATCGTTGTCGTCGAGCAAAGCATATTGTTCCAGCGCTTCGCTGGTGGGGCTGAACATATCGAATGTGACGTTCTGATAGAGGAAATAATGGAGCGCCGGCGAACAGAACAGCTCTTTGCCACGTCGTGCCAATTCCTTAGCGCGGCTCAGAATCTTGATCAGGTGTTGCTCGGCAGCTACGGAGGTCTTGTGCAGATAAACCTGCCAATACATCAGTCGGCGGGCCACAAGGAATTTTTCTACTGAGTAGATACCCTTGACTTGCACCACCAGGCGGTCGTGACGTACATCAAGCATCTTAAGCAGACGTTCACTGGCGACACGTCCCTCTTGTACTCCTGTGAAGAACGAGTCGCGACAGAGGTAGTCCATGCGATCAACATCCAGTTGACTGGAGATGAGCTGATGGAGAAAATGCTTGTGGTACTCGTCTTTGAAGATGGCGATGGCTGTATCCAGTTGTCCGTGCAGATCCATGTTGATACGCTGCATCATCAAGAGAGATATATCCTCGTGCGACACGCCATCGACGATGGTATGTTCCAGCACATGTGAGAAAGGTCCGTGTCCGATGTCATGCAGCAGGATGGCAATCATCGCTGCGGTGGCTTCCGTTTCGCTGATCTCCACGTCCTTTTGGCGGAGCGAGTGGATGGCTTCCTGCATCAGGTGCATCGCACCGATTGAGTGTGCAAAGCGACTATGCATCGCACCGGGGTAAACCAGATAAGAAAGTCCTAATTGGCGAATACGACTCAAGCGTTGAACGTACGGGTGCTGGAGCACATCGTAGATCAGCTCGTTCGGGATAGACAAGAACCCGAAGACGGGGTCGTTGATTATTTTGCGTTTATTGGCCATACAAAAAAGTAAAAAGCGTGCAAAGGTACTGTTTTTTTTCGATATACGCAAATATTTAGTACTTAATTTACTTAATTAACAAAAAAAGTCGCCATTGGCGACCTTTTTTGAGTATTGTACCGACGGATTAGAAGTGCTTGGTCTCCTTGCCGACGATGCTCGAGAGCAGGTTGTTGGCGAGGCGGCTTGCGCCGAAGCGGAACCACTCGTTGTTGAGCCACTCTTCGCCGAGGATCTCTTTTACCAACGTGAAATGTTGTACTGCCTCGTCGGTTGTAGAAACGCCACCTGCAGGTTTGTAACCCATCTTGATGCCGGCTTTCTCTTTCCAAGCCTTGATAGCGTGGCACATTACGAAGGTAGCCTCCGGCGTAGCGTTCACAGCGATCTTACCGGTAGAGGTCTTGATGAAGTCGCAGCCTGCAGCCATCGAAAGGATCGATGCCTTCCAGATGTTCTCTGCGGTATTGAGCATACCGGTCTCGAGGATTACTTTGAGGTGGTGGTCGCCACAAACAGCCTTGAGTTCTGCAATCTCATCGAAGCATTCCTGATAGCGTCCCTCGAGGAACTTACCAACTGAGAGAACGATATCGATTTCGGTTGCACCTGCTTTGAGTGCGAGTGCGGTCTCTGCCACTTTCACTTCCAGGAAGCTCTGTGAACTTGGGAAGACACCTGAAACACAAGCGATGCGGAATTTAGGATCTTTCAGCGCTTTGCGTACGTACTCAGCCATAGCAGGATATACACAAATAGCAGCTACGTTAGGAATACCCGGGAACTTCTCTTCGAAAGTATTCACAGCGTTCGCCATTTTCTCAACGCGTGCGATGGTATCATCTGCGCTCAGCGTGGTGTAGTCGATCTGGTGGAGGCACTCCTTCCAAACCTCTACGTTGTTGTTCTCTGCAAAATGCTTTGCGAGGATGTCAGCTACTTGAGCTTTGACTTGCTCATCGGTAAACGGGCAGGGGTACTGCGCAAATAATTCTTCAAAATTCATACTTTTGGTATTTTTAGGGTTAAACTTTTTCTGTTGACTTCTTGATAGCCTTGGGCTTGGCGGCTTTAGGCGCTTTGGGTGCTTTCGCTTCTTTCGCCTGCTTTTCATCCGCCAGACGCGCAATGATGGTCTCGTTGCCGCGAACAGCTTCGCCCACCGTCACAAACATCTCTGTATCCAGCGGCAAATACATATCCACGCGCGAGCCCAACTTGATAAAGCCCAGATGGGTATTGCGATGGGCCTGATGGCCGGGTTTGGCATAGGTGACAATACGACGTGCCATCGCTCCGGCTACCTGACGTACGGCGATTTGTATCTTCGAAGGTGTCTCGATCACCACAAGCGAACGCTCGTTTTCGGTGCTGGACTTAGGCAACCACGCCCCTTTGTGGCGTCCTTTCTGGTGCTCGCTGACCAGTACGGTTCCCTCGATAGGATACCAGTTGGCATGGACGTTAAAGGGCGACATGAAGATGGAAACCTGCAGTTTCTTCTCATGGAAATACTCGTTCTCCTCGGTGGGTTCGATCACAACGACCCGACCGTCCGCCGGTGCGATGATGAAATTAGGATCGTCAATCTCCAGCACGCGTACAGGATTGCGGAAAAAATAGGTGACGAACACCAACAGCATAGCCGCCAGTATCAATGTGATTGCAAAGATCCACTGTGGTTGAACAAACAAGTAGATAGGGACATTGATCAGAAACAACAGCAGAACGGTACCTACTATCAGGCCGCGTCCTTCTCTATGAATACGGGGATGTTTCATATTGGGAGTGTGATTTTGATGATTTCTATTTAGGGTTATTGCCATGCGGCGTAGGGGAATTGTGCGAGCATATCGGCTGCCTGGTCAAGGCCTTGCTGCAGCTTCTTGTTAATCATAAAGCGGAACATCATCGGGATGTCGGCTTTGATGGTCAGTTTGAGCCGGGTATCAGTAGGCGACACCTCTTTCATCTGAATCCAAAGATTAGCATCCATAGGTATGCCTTCTACTCCAAACTTAACTGTATCGTTCTCAATACGATCGACAATGACAATCGTGATTTTTTGGCCCAGACCATCCACTTTCATGCGTACATAGTCGGAGTCTATCTCCATCTCCTGCACCTTGTCCTGCGGAATGAGGTCTCGTACTTTTTCGAGATTCTTCAGGTCGCTGAGAACGCGATAGATTTGCGCGGCGGGATAGGCGGCCGATGTGATTTTGCTTTCGTATTTATCCATTTGGCTGCAAAATTACTAAAAATAATTGATATGCGCAAATAATTTAGTAACTTTTGCGATTTTATTGATTTTTTTGTTGTGTATATCAGAAAATAGCAGTACCTTTGCAGCCAAATTGTGAAAAAAGTATGCAAATTCTTACAACTAAAGAAGCGTTGCAGCAGGCGGTAGCTGCTAGCAAGCAGGCAGGTCAAACCATTGGTTTGGTTCCGACGATGGGTGCGTTGCACGCGGGACACGCCAGTCTTGTGCGTCGTGCCGTAGAGGAGAACGATGTATGTTTTGTTTCGGTGTTTGTCAATCCGACCCAGTTTAACAACAAAGAGGATCTGGCCAAGTATCCGCGTGATATAGAACGTGATGCCGCTTTGTTGCGCAGCATAGGTGCATCCTATGTGTTTGCTCCGACGCCGGAAGAGATGTACACCGAAGAAGAGATGAATAGTACGTTTTCTTTCGATTTCAACGGACTGGATCAGGTGATGGAAGGGAAGATGCGTCCGGGTCATTTCAACGGTGTAGTACAAGTGGTAAGCCGTTTGTTCTATCTGGTGCAACCGGACAAGGCATATTTTGGCGAGAAGGACTACCAGCAGTTAGCTATCATCCATCATATGGTGGAGCGAAGTTCGTTGTCCGGCACTTTCGGCAGCCTGCAGATCGTGGGTTGTCCTATCGTACGTGAGGAATCGGGTTTGGCCTTGTCGAGCCGAAACGAACGCCTTTCTGCTGCTGAAAAAGAGACCGCTTTGGGTATATCCAGAACACTCTTTGCTTCGCTGGAATGGGCTAAAGAACCCGGTGCGAGCGTTAAGGAGGTGGAGCACCGCGTGGTGGATACCATCAATGCGATTGAGGGCTTGGAAGTGGAATACTACGAGATAGTGGATCAGGCCACATTGCTGCCCACCGATACGTTTGAACATGCTATCGGATGTGTCACCGTCTATTGTGGTCCGGTCCGACTGATTGACAACATCCGATACGCGTGAAGATAGTAGCCGACATAGCTATTCCCTATCTGGCAGAGGCCGTTTGCGCCGGTTGGTCGGATGTGCATATTTGTCCGATGAAACCGGAAGAAATCGACCATGAGGCGTTGTTGGATGCGGATGTGCTGGTGGTTCGAACAAGGACGAAGGTGGATGCCGCGTTGCTGAGTGGCACGAAGGTGCGATTGGTATGTACGGCGACTATTGGATATGATCACATAGATACAACGTGGTGTGAACAGAATGGGGTGCGGTGGAGCGCGTGTCCAGGCTGTAACGCACAGGCTGTGTGCGACTATATAGAAGAGGTGTTGAACGAACTTTCAGCCTCCGGCCGTCAGCCCTCGGTAGTAGGCATAGTGGGTGTGGGACATGTAGGATCGCTGGTAGCAGAGATGGCCGATCGAAAAGGGATGCAGGTTCTGCTTAACGATCCGCCGAAAGGGATAGGTGTTAGTCTCGATGAAATCGCAAGAAATAGCGATATTATCACCTTTCATACCCCGTTGGATCAGACTACTTATCACCTCTGTGATGCGAACTTTTTGAGTAAAACCCGTTCGGAAACGCTGATCATCAATGCCGCCCGCGGCGGCGTGGTGGATGAGAAGGCATTGCTGGCGAGTGGACGAGAGTTTGTGCTGGATACATGGGAAGGCGAGCCGGATGTGAATGCGGAGGCAGTAGAGAAGGCACGCTTGGCGACGATGCACATAGCCGGATACTCACAAGAGGGCAAAAAACGGGCTACAGAGATGTGTTTGGAAGCAATTTCGCAAGAATTTGATCTTCCGATTTTGTCAGTTGACAAAAAAGTTGTATCTTTGCAGCCGATTTCGGGTGACAGTAGTCCCGGATGGGTGGAGCGAATCAGCAATCAGTTGAAAGCAGCACCTAGGGATTTTGAATTATTACGAAAAAACTATATACTACGATAAATGGCTAATTTTCAGAAACTTACCTCTCGCGCAGAGGATTATTCGAAGTGGTACAACGAGTTGGTTGTGAAGGCAGATTTGGCGGAGCAGAGTGCTGTCCGCGGTTGTATGGTGATCAAGCCCTACGGTTACGCTATTTGGGAGACCATACAGCACGAGTTGGATCGTCGTTTTAAGGAGCAAGGTGTGAAGAATGCATATTTCCCGCTCTTGATCCCCAAGTCGTTTTTGAGTCGTGAGGCAGAGCACGTAGAGGGTTTTGCCAAGGAGTGCGCCGTAGTGACGCATCACCGTCTGATGAACGACCCGAACGGTAAGGGTGTGGTGGTGGATCCGGAAGCCAAACTGGAGGAAGAACTGATCATCCGTCCGACTTCGGAGACAATCATATGGAGTACGTATAAGAATTGGATTTCTTCTTATCGCGACCTGCCTATCCTTTGTAACCAGTGGTGTAACGTGATGCGCTGGGAGATGCGTACGCGTCTGTTCCTCCGTACCGCAGAGTTCCTCTGGCAAGAGGGACACACGGCACATGCCACGAAGGAGGAGGCAGAAGACTATGCACGCAGGATGCTGGACGTATATGCTGATTTTGCAGAAAACGTGATGGCTATACCGGTAGTGAAAGGTGTGAAGAGCCCGAATGAGCGTTTTGCAGGTGCACTCAATACTTATTGTATCGAGGCGATGATGCAGGACGGTAAGGCATTGCAGGCCGGTACGAGTCACTTCTTGGGACAGAATTTCGCCAAGAGTTTTGATGTGCAGTTCTTGAGCAAGGAGAACAAGCTGGAGTATGTTTGGGCCACCAGTTGGGGTGTTTCGACCCGTCTGATGGGTGCATTGATCATGACGCACTCGGATGATAGCGGTTTGGTATTGCCGCCTCATTTGGCACCGATACAGGTAGTGATTGTTCCGATCTTCAAGAAACAGGAAGACCTCGACAAACTGATGGAGCGTCTGAACCCGATAGCCGATAAACTGCAGGCGATGGGAGTGCGTGTGAAGGTAGATACAGATGAGAAGTATACGCCGGGATATAAGTTCGCTGACTATGAACTGAAGGGTGTACCTGTTCGTCTGGCGATGGGAGGCCGTGATCTGGAGAACGGAACGATAGAGATTGCCCGTCGCGATACGCAGACCAAAGAGACTATTTCCATCGATGGAATCGAAGGAATTGTGGTATCACTGCTTGAGGAGATTCAGAAGAATCTGCTGAAGAAAGCCCTGGATTTCCGCATTGCCAACACGCGTGAGGTGAACAGTTATGAGGAGTTCAAGGAGGAAGTGAAGAAAGGCGGTTTCGTGCTGGCTCACTGGGATGGTACACCGGAAACGGAGCAGAAGATCAAGGACGAGACCAAGGCAACGATACGTTGTATTCCTTTGGCAGACCTGCCGGGACACAAGAACGAGCCGGGTACGTGTATGGTAACCGGAAAGCCGAGTGCAGGCCGCGTGGTGTTTGCCTTGAATTATTAAGGAAACGACTTAGAGATGGCGGATACGCCACTCGTTCGGATAGAGATTGTTCTGGCGATTGCCGACATTCTTTGCGAAGCCGAGTGGCACGCCTTCATAGGTAAGCAGCAGCAGTCCGAGCGGAACATCGTTGAGCGTGAGTGCTTCTGTACGAAGATAGGCGAGCGCTTGTTCGCGCGTCAGCGCCACATTGGGAAAGGCCTCTTTGCGGAGGTCTTT
This sequence comes from uncultured Bacteroidales bacterium, assembly GCA_902784585.1. GTDB lineage: Bacteria > Bacteroidota > Bacteroidia > Bacteroidales > Paludibacteraceae > Colicola. The sequence goes on from CACZVM010000001.1 coordinate 157,169, forward strand.
CGCCATACTTAGGCTATGCTGCGGTGCAATCCCCTTGCCGCGTTCTTCACCAAGTCCGAAGCCGGTGGAGATACACGTCATCTGTGCGGCCATATGGTCGATCAGTTCGCGGTATTTGGAGGGATAGGCGGTAGCAAAGCGATCGGTATAGCGGATAGTCCAGTCGTCAGGATTCTGCAGCCAAGTACGCATCTCGCGCAAATACTCGGGGCGTGGCGCCGGATGGTTGGTCTTGGTCTGCTTGAGGCGGATAGGATCATAGTTTTCATCCTCGTTCTTGCGCAAAGCGCAGAGATAGAAGCCTTCTCCGCGTGTCTTATGCGGGTAGAAATGGTAACCCACCGACCCCTCGACGATGCCCCATGCGGGATCGTAGTCGATAGGAAGCACTTCTGCACCGAGGCTCTCAGCCATCCATTCGACATTCTTCTCGTTCTCTTCGGAATTGAAAGTGCAGGTGGAATAGAGCAATATTCCTCCCGGTCGGAGTGCGTCCCACACATCCATGAGGATAGCTCGCTGGCGCTCGGCACACTGCTTGACGGCGCGCAGGCTCCATTCGTTGCGGGCCTGTTCGTCCTTGCGGAACATGCCTTCACCCGAACAAGGGGCATCCACGAGGATACAATCGAACAAGTGACGACATTTCTCGCCGTACTCGGCAGCGCTGTTGTGGGTGACGACGGTGTTGCCGTTTCCCCATTTCTGGATATTCTCGCTGAGGATGAAGACGCGTTGGCGGACCACTTCGTTGGCCATCAGTAGTCCGTCTCGGCCGAGAAACTCGCTGATAAGGGTAGATTTGCCACCGGGAGCGGCGCAGAGGTCGAGAACGACCGATGAAGGATCGACATATTGTTCCAACGCCTGCTGGATAAACATAGAGCTGGCCTCCTGGACATAGTAGCAGCCGGCGTGGAAGAGCGGGTCGAGCGTGAACTGCGGCCGCTCGCTCAGATAGTAGCCGTCCAAATGCCATGGCACTTCGTCGGTGTCGCAGTCGAAGGTGAGGACATCGAGTTTGGTGTTGAGACGAATAGAAGTAACAGGCTCCGTCTCCAGTGCCCGTAACAGCTGTTCGGCCTCATTGCCCAACTGCTGATGCATACTCTCTATGAAATCGACCGGTAGCATCGTGTCTTTGCAAATCGGTTGCAAAGATACTGCTTTTTTTTGACATATGCAAATAAAAAAGTGTTAATAGATTGTATATATATACTATGTATATATATAGTATAAGAAGGCAAAAAAATGGCGATTTCGGGGCGTTGCCAGAGGTTGAATAGCGCGGTAATAACGCACTAATCACCCGGTAATCACCCGGTAATCACCCCCTTTTGTCTTGTGCGGGGCTTGTGGTTAGCTCATAGTTGGCTCGTGGTTGGCTCGTGGCTGGGTTATTGGTATTACCACAAAAAATCAAGAGTGGTACCCTTAGGATGGATACCACTCTTGTTGATGTTATGTAAATGTCAGATAAAAGTTCACTTATTTGGCATCATCAGCGATAAAAGTCATGCGCCAGATATTCGGGATGCGCTCTGCAGAACCACGTTGGGAGACGAAGTAGATATACTTGCCATCCTTGCTCCAGGTCGGGCAGAGATCATTTGCCGGGTGGAAGGTGATCTGTGACATATCGGTACCATCGGGACGGCAGATATAAATGTCCAGATTACGGGTGGTTTTTTTGCCGTCAGTTACGATGCTTTCTCCCACGAAAAGCAACCATTTTCTATCCGGAGAAAGAGTAGGAGTGGAAAAGCCTTTTGTCATGTCGGATACGATGCACTCCTCCAAATTGCTTTCGTAGTTGATCTTCCAGATCTCGCCACGACCTTCTGCATTATAACGGGTGCAGTAGTAGGCAGTTTCCGTTTTCAACGGATAAGGATATGCGCCGGCTGTAAAGGTAGAAAGGAAGTTGTTCTTGATATTATAACTCCAAATAGTGGACCCTTTTTTCTCTTTGCGCGAGAAGAATATCTGCGACATATCGGCACTATATACGGGGCTTGCGTCTATTGCACCTGAAGTGAACTGACGGCATACATAACCGCTCTTTGCGTCAGTTTGGAACACTTGTTGCTCCTTACCAATGCTCTCGGAGAAGCAGATGTACTTGCCGTCGGGAGAATAGATGAAGTCTTTAACAAGTGCGCGTTTGGTACGCTGAATGGAGCTACCCTGCTTGGTGAGGTCCTTGATAAAGATGTTTGTAGTATTGCCACGTTTAGACAGGTAAGCCATATGTGTACCCTCGTTATCGATGTCAATAACGCGATTGGCTTCCCATTTCATCACATTGCCGTTTTTAACAGCCGGCATAAACACGTAATCTCCATCAGCCGTCATGCGGGTGAATTCCAGTCCTACCTCTTGAGGAACGCTAACCATGGAATAGTCCACTTGAGCAAACATGGCCGCACTGAAAGCCATGCCCAAACATGAAATAAATAGTTTCTTCATTGTAAAATTGATATTTGAGTGTGACATAAAGTTTACGATATTCGGATGCTATCGCGCAAATTCGGTTGCAAAGGTATAGCTTTTTTTTGATATATGCAAATAAAAAATGTGAAATTAGAAAAGCGAGAGGTCGGCGTCGGTGATATTTGGACGAGTACGACCGGCGGAGCGCTTACCGCGGGAAGGCTTATTAGAAGGGTGATTGGCGCTCCTTCCGTCTAGGGTTTCCCCTTTTGACGGGGACACCGTCATGTCATTTGTCATTTTTGATTCTTGTCGGCCGAGGAAAGGAGCGATGATGTCGCGTGTCTGCTGGTCGGTCCATTTGCACTTGTCGATGATCCATTCGAGATACGAACGATCGATGCGCAGCATGGACTGGATAGACTCGCCCTTGTGCGCGCCCTGGGTCAGGAAATAGAACTCTCCGCGCCGTATGAGCCAGCGATCGAATGAGATGAAATGAAACTCATCGCGTTGTACCCAGTTCCATCCGTGCTCTTCCACTTGTGCGCGGAAGACCTGGATAGTAGCCATGACATCGTCGAGTGAGTTGTGTGCGCCCTCGAAGGGAAGGCCGTAATAGCGAGTGTAGGCGGCGGTGAGGTTGCAATGGTAGCGTTCGCCTGTAGCAGGGTCGATCTTACCGGCCATATGGATGCGTTCAAGCGACAAGGCATCGTACCATGTGCGGCCGTCGAAGTCGAAAGGCAGACCGAGGCGCAGGAGATTATAGTGGAGAATAGGTGCGTCGTAGCTGTTGCCGTTGTAGGAGAGGATGTCACATCCCTCGATGAAGGCCATGAAGTCCGGATAGATGCTACGGAGCGAGACACCGTTCTCCAGCAGGAACTGCTTGGAGATATGATGTACGGCTTCTGCTTCGGCAGGGATAGTGAACGGCCCTTCGGGGAGTATATACCAATCGCGCTGGTCAACGGGTTGCCAGGTGTCGGTGTCGAACTTAACCAAAGAGAGTTGGATGATGTGTTCTTTTTGTATGTCGAGGCCGGTGGTCTCAGTGTCGAAGCAAACGAGTTGCATGATTTCAGATTTATGATTTATTCGATGTATAGTACTAATCCCTTGAGGTATTCGCCTTCAGGGTGGTAAATATTGATTGGATGGTCTTGCGGCTGATGGAGTTGGTGGAGGATACGCACGTTGCGTCCGACCTGTGCTGCCGCAGAGAAGACGGCGAGGCGGAAGGCCTCTTTGTCCACCGCCTGAGAGCATGAGAAAGTGAAGAGGATGCCGCCCGGGCGAATCATCTGGATGGCTTTGGCGTTGATGCGCTGGTAGCCTCGCAGGGCATTCTTGACGGCATCGCGATGCTTGGCAAAGGCCGGTGGATCGAGGATGATTAAATCATAATTGGTGATCTGTGATTTGTGATTGGTGATTTTCTCACTCAGGAAATCAAACGCGTCGGCTGCATAAGCGTGGTGTCGCGGATCATCCGAGAAGTTCTTTGCCACGTTGGCTTCTACCAGGTCGATGGCTTTCTGGCTGACATCCACCGAATCGACCGACTTGGCTCCTCCGCGCAGTGCGTAGAGCGAGAAACCGCCGGTGTAGCAGAACATATTGAGTACGTCTTTGCCTCGGGCGTATCGTTCGACGAGTGCACGGTTCTCCCGCTGGTCGATGAAGAAACCGGTCTTCTGTCCGCGCAGCCAGTCGATGCGGAAGCTGAGGCCGTTCTCAACGGACCAGAACTCGTCAGAATTGGTGATTGGTGATCGGTCATTGGTAATTAGCCAACCCACTTTTTCACCTTCGACAGGTGCCTTGAAAGGCAAGGTGTCTTCGGACTTGTAATAGACATTGTGCACCTCGGGAACAGAGTCGATAATGGCTTCGGCGATAGATTGCCGACAGCGGTGCATGCCTACCGAGTGCGCCTGCATGACGGCCGTGTCGGCATAGATGTCAACGATGAGGCCTGGCAGGAAATCGCCCTCGCCGTGGATGAGACGGTAGGTGTTATTAAATTGGTGATTGGTGATTGGTAATTGATGCCCCTTCCGTCTAGGGTTTCCCCGTTTGACGGGGACACCGTCAGGTGATTGGTCATTGGGGGTTAACCCAAGTGTCTCACGCACCTTATACGCCGCACGAATACGGTCGTTCCAGAAGTTTGCTGGCAAAGTCTCTACACCAAACGCCAGAATACGCACCGCGATAGATCCCACCTGCCAGTGGCCGATGCCGAGAAGTGCATCGACAGACGAACGCACTTGTACCAAGTCGCCCTCTTGCGGTTGGCTGTTCGGGTCGTCGCTATCAAGCACCACGCGGGCGATGGCACCGCTGAAGACCCAGGGATGGCGGCGAAGGAGCGACTCCTCTTTATGGGGTTTTAAAATGACAGAAGTCATTTATAATTAAGAATTAAAAATTAAGGATTAAGGATTATTCTACGCCGTGGGTCAGGTCGTGATAGGCATGCAGCGAGAGGTTGTCGCTGACATATTTGAGACTGGAGAGCCGGCGGAAACCCAAGGCAGCAATGAAGGCCAATTCCATATCGAAGACACAATCGCGATAGTCGGAAGCCAGTACAAAATCGGTACCTGTGAAACAAGGAGCCTTAATGATTGGTGATTGGTGATTGGTGATTGGTAATTTCAGTTCCGGCTCGGGGTAGGTGACGTTAGGATGGTTGAGACGCACTTCGGAAACGGCTACCCATGTGCCGATGTCGAAGTTAGCGCTGCCCGCGTAGCCGATATTAATGAGTTCGGTGTCGCGATCCAATTGCTGGAGGCTGCGAATGATGTTAATTGCTCCAACGCCGGTGTAGATGATTTGGGCATCGGAGAGATCCAACCCCAATTCGGTGCGGGCTTTTTCCAATAGTACCAACTCGCCTTCTTCGGCCAAAAGAACCGTTTTATTCATAGCTAATATAAGATTAATTGTGTGTATTTTTACATTTTTCCACTTTTTCGGCTGCAAAATTACTAAAAATTTTTGCAATGTGCAAAAAAAATCGTATCTTTGTCGCGAATTTTCGCGCGCGTAATATATAATAAGGAGTATGAAACTGGTTTTTGCATCGAATAACGCTCATAAGTTGCAGGAGGTACGTGCCATCATGCCTGCCGGTATTGAAGTGTTGAGTCTGAGAGAGGTGGGATTTGATCAAGAGATAGACGAGACGGGTTTGACGTTGGAAGAGAACAGCGCGATAAAAGCCCGTGCGGTTTGGGATTTTGTCAGCCATCAGCCCTCAGCCGTCCGCCATCAGATAGATGGTGTGTTTGCAGATGACACGGGTCTGGAGATAGATGCGTTGCACGGCGAGCCGGGTGTGTTCACCGCCCGCTGGGCTGAGCGCGAGACGGGTGTACACCTGCCGGAGATGGCGACGTACGCTGCCAACAGACAGAAGGCGTTGCGTGAGTTGGCCCATCAGTCTAATCGTGGTGCGCAGTTCAGAACGGTGGTGACGCTGATACGCGGCGGCAAGGAAGAGCAAGTGGACGGAGTAGTCCGCGGCCGGATGACGACAGAGGAGCGTGGCGAAGGTGGGTTTGGATATGACCCGCTCTTTATGCCGGAAGGGTACGAGAAGACGTTCGCCGAGTTGCCGTCTGAGATAAAGAACAGCATCAGTCATCGCGCCAGAGCGATGCAGGCATTAGTGAAGATGTTGAATGAATAGACTAAGAATCATATGGATGCTGGTGCTCTGTTGCTGTGCAGCAGGGATAACGGCTCAACGCTGGATCACGCATTTTGCGTATAACAACGTCACGCAGATAGCGATGGCATCTGATCGTGTGTATGCGTTGTCGGACGGCAGTCTGTATAGCGTGGACAAGTTGTCGGAACAGATACGCATCTACGGCCGTCAGTCGGGGCTACATGCTACGGGTATTACGTGTATCGGCTACGACGTGTACAGAAGCCAACTGATCATAGCCTATGATTTCGGTAAACTGGATATCCTGACGAATAATGGGGTGCGCTATATAGGCGACTTGTACAACAAGGATATGACGCAGCGTAAGACGGTGCATAATATCACTATCCACGGAAGGACCGCGTACCTGTCGACGCACTATGGCGTGCAGACGCTGGATCTGACGGAAAACAGACTGGTGGACAGCTACTGGCTTCGTCCAGACGGAGCAGAGACGCCAGTGATGGATGTGCTCATCAATGGCGATAGTATATACGCCTTTACAACCGACAGTTTGTTCTGTGCATCTCTGAGCGATAACTTGGTGGATTATCATGTATGGCAGCGCGAGGTAAGAAGCGGCCGAATAAGTCCGGACAGTGAGAAGGGTAAGCATTATCAGGACGCGTTGGATAACTGGTATGCCGGAGGAGCAGAAGGAATCATACGTTTTACGCCTACGGAGAGGTTGAGCTACAGGCCGGAAGGGCCGTTGACGAACATTTCGTATCGGGTGATGACCCATGGTGAGGAAGTGTATGTGCTTCCCGGCGGTCGATGGACCAACCAGAACTATACTTCCGGAAATATCATGCGTTTTGACGGCATTCATTGGCTGTGTATTCCCCGAGACTCCATCTATGCGCGAACCGGAAAACCGGTGTTGGATATGATGAACGTAGCGGTGGATCCGCAAGATTCGTCGCATCTGTTTGTGACCAGCTACGGAACAGGTTTGTATGAGTTCCAGGGTACTCAACTGCAGCATCATTATTTGCCGGCAGCGGATAACACCTTAGAATCAGCAGTGCCGAACAATCCGACGCATTATACGCGTCTGGATAATGCGCTCTATGACGCAGACGGCAATCTATGGCTGACGGTGGCGGGCGATGTAACGTATCCGCTGGTGTGCAAAGACCGGCAAGGCGTATGGCACGGACTGCCCATAATCGTCAATACCGTGGCCGTACCAATCCATACACCGGCAGGCCTGCTGGTGGACCGCCGTAATGGTCATCATAAATGGTTAGCCGCAGGAAGAGCGGGGACCGGACTATACTTCATAGACGACCGAGGCACGTGGGATGCCTCTGACGACCGTATATGCAAACGTTCGAAATGGCTGGACCAACAGGGAGATGAGTTTGAGCCGCAGAATATCTACGCCGTGCTTCAGGACAGCGAAGGGCGCATATGGATGGCAACGGAGCAGGGTATAGCCCGGATAGATACAGAGGATTATTTTTCGGATGAAGATTGTGTGCGTCCCGTGCTGACGGATAATAACGGCGAGAACCCTATGCGTACTTTGAGCGTGAATGCCTTGTGCGAAGATGCCGAAGGCCAGATATGGGTTGGCACCCTGGATTTAGGTGTGTATGTGCTTAACAGTGAAGCGACCGAGATAGTAGCACACTATACGACAGACAACTCGGCTTTGCCGTCCAACAGCATCCTCTCGGTGGCATGTACTGAGAGTGGAGGGATATATGTCGGTACGGCTGAAGGACTGGTGGCATATGATCCGCAGGGAAGAACAGAGCGTATTGAGTCCGAAGAGGAGGAAGAAGAACTGCATATGGGATATATGCAGCAATGGCGCTTGCATCTCTCGTACGCTGAGCCGCAAGAAGTGGTGGCAACCCCGGGACATATCTATGCAGCAGCCAACGGAACGCTGTTCTCCGTCAATCGTCAAGACGAGACGATAGAGTATTGGAACAAAGCAACAGGCCTGACCGGTAACCGTATTGTACATATCGCCTATGATGCTGCGTCGGAGCAACTTATCATCGCTTACGACGACGGGCGTATTGACCTGCTGAGCGAAGACGGCGCGGTACGTCAGATGCCTGACCTCTATATGAAGGCCAGTTCGATGGCTATGAACATCAACTGTATTGCCATTGGTTCGCGCTATGTCTATTTAGGTACTACCTTCGGCATCTTGGCGGTCAATCCCCGCAAAGCGGAAGTAGTGGATACCTACTATATCGGTCAAGAGGCGGCATCAGTGAATGTGCAGCAGATAGTGGAGCACAACGACTCGCTCTATGCGTTTGCAGACAATCGCATGTATTCGGTTGCACTCAAGGATAATCTGGTAGACTATAATTACTGGCACGCGACACCTTTGGACGGAGATGGGTTGACACATGCTTGCGCATGGCGTGACCGACTCTATGTGTTAATGCACGATACGCTGTATCGTCGCTCCAACGACATGTGGCAACAAGTTAGCCCTGAGGCCGTGAAATGGATTCATGCGTCGGGAGGTCAGTTGTTGGCTTATCGCGAAGGAGTAGGAGTGTTGTATATGGATGATGATAACCAGTGGCATGGGTTAGCGGGTTATAGTGCAGTGGATGCTGTTTATTCCAAGGGCGAATGGTGGCTTGGAATTTCGGAGAAAGGACTTATTCGCTTGAATAGTAGCGGCGATGATGTATTCCAACCAGAAGGTCCTAACAGCAATTTCGGCTACAGGTTGCACGCTACCGATGATCATGTGTATGTTGCTTCGGGTGGCCGTTGGGCAGAGCAATTCATGCGCTATGCACATTTGAACATCTACGATGGCGCCCAATGGCGCGGCATCACACCGAGTGATATCGGTTCGCGTGTCGGTAGGCCGGCAATAGATGCAGTGAGTATAGCTGTGGATCCGAATAATGCCGGACATTTCTTTGTGGCTACTTATGGCACAGGAGTGTTTGAGTTTAACAACTATGAGGCAGTAGCGCACTATACTGTCAACAACAGTACCTTGCGTGAAGCGGTAAACGGGATAGATCCGAATTATTACACCCGTACGGATGGAGCGATGATAGACGAGCAGGGCAATCTGTGGGTGCTGAATGCAACAGAGATAGGTGCACCTGTGCATATCCGTACCAAGAACGGAGTCTGGTATTCGCTGAAATTGACCAGTTATGGTGACAGTCTGCATTTTGTTACACCTGGCGAGATATTGGTGGACAGACGCAGCAGTCAGCGCAAATGGATGATCAATCAGCGTGTGTCGCCGGGCATCATCTTGTTGGACGACGGCGGAACTCCTATTCGTTCGAGTGACGATCGTTGCCTTATGCGTTCATCTTTTGTTGACCAGAACGGTAAGCCACTGTCTCCGGATCCGATCTATTGTCTCGCCCAAGATCATAAGAACAGGATTTGGGTGGGTACGCAGGCCGGCGTACTGTTGATACCTGCAACGACGGATTTCTTCACCAGCAATGCCTGTCAGCGTATCATTATTCCGCGTAATGACGGAACGGGGTTGGGTGATTATCTGTTGGCCAATGAGCAAATCAACTGTATGGCTGTGGATGGAGGCGATCGTATGTGGATAGGCACGGCCAATTCCGGTTTGTACTTGATAGAGGACGATACGATTACCGTGGCACATTTCACCGAATATAATTCGCTGTTACCATCGAATGTGATACAATCGATTGCTATCATGCCAACAACCGGTGAAGTGTTCGTCGGCACAGACAAAGGTATCGCTTCTTATCGCAGCGATGCCAGTGAGAGCCGTTCGGATTTCTCCGGCGCTTACGCCTATCCGAATCCTGTCCGCCCTGACTATGACGGCATGATCAGTATCACCGGACTGATGGAGAACACGGTTGTCAATATTGTAGATGAGTCGGGCAACTTGGTATGCAAGACCCGTAGTCATGGCGGTACAGCAGTCTGGGACGGCAAGTCTGCCGATGGCCACAGAGCCTCTGCGGGTGTCTACACGGCACTATGTAATGCCGATGGTGGTCATACCGTAGTGAAGATATTGGTAATACGCTAAAAAGAAAAAGCAGGTCTATCGGCCTGCTTTTCTTTTATCAGAAGGAGTACTATCCTTTTATCAGTTTCATAAACTCTTCGCGTGTCTTGGCTTGGTTGAAGACACCGGTGAAATCGGATGTCACGGTCATGGCATGCTGTTTCTGTACGCCTCGCATCTGCATGCAGAGGTGTTCCGCCTCGATAACAACCATCACTCCCAGCGGGTTGAGGGTGTTCTGAATACAGTCCTTGATCTGTGTCGTCAGCCTCTCCTGCACTTGCAGGCGACGGGCAAAGACATCCACCACGCGAGCAATCTTACTCAGCCCGGTGATACGTCCGTTAGGGATATACGCCACATGTACCTTGCCGAAGAACGGCAGCATATGGTGCTCGCAGAGCGAATAGAAATCAATATCCTTGACTACAACCATCTGGCGATAATCCTCCTCAAAGAGCGCTGATCGCAAGATAGCTTCCGGATCCTCGTGATAGCCCTTGCAAAGGAATTGCAGTGCTTTGCCTACGCGCTGCGGCGTTTTCTGCAGTCCCTCGCGTGTTGGATCTTCGCCTATCTGACGCAATGCCTTCTCCACAGATGTAGCGATGGCATCAGTTACTTCTGGTTTGCTATGAAATTCTTGCAGGTCCATTATTGCATCACTTGAATTTTGTCACGCACGATGTAGGTGTCACCTTGCATCTCGGGGTATTGCTGAACGAAGAGGTACTTATACTCCTTAGCATCTTCGTATGTACGGAAATCACCTAATCTGACTTTCCAGAATGGAGGTATATACTGTACATACAATGTTTGGCTGACTTTGTCTTTCAGTTTTGTCTCCAAACCAAGGGCCTCGGATTTGGCTGTTTGTTGCTGGTTGGATGAGTATATCTGTACGCGATAACCGTCGATCTCTACCAGTTGTTGCTCTCCGTAGATAGCGGTGCGCAGCAGTAAATAGATCGACGAGTCTTGTATGATCTCCACGCCCTGCAGCGAGTCCATAATATTAGGCCGCAGATCGTTGGCAGGTACATCTGCCCATGCTGCTGTAATCGCAGACATGAGTAAAAATATGATTCCTAAATGTCTCATTCTTTCTGAATAATCAACAATAAGCGTGCCATCAATAATGGAACGAACTGCCACCGACGAACTCGCGTACGAGTGAGGTAGGTGGAATTTCTTTCTCGGGAATAGGAATAAAGTACTGCAGGAACTTCAGCAGACGATGTGCCTCGGTGTATTCCTCGCAGAACTTAGGTACCTCCTGCAGGATAGGCTCAGCATGCAGTTTCAGCACGGCGAACTCGAAGATAAGTGCCGAGTTGAACATTACATCTGCCTCTTCCTGGAACGGATAGACCCATTTGGTCTCGCCGCGAACCACTGACGGACAACGGGCGATGGTCTCTTTGGCTGAATAGTTGCGGTACTTATAGTCGCGAACGATGCGGCGCAGCAGGCGGATATCCGTTGTAGGTATCCAGTTGTGGTTGTCGATATTGATAGTAGTCAGCGCCGACACGTATATCTTAAACGTCAGACTCTTGTCCACGTCCGGTAGAATACAGGGATTGAGTGCATGCAGACCCTCGATGATGAGTACCGAGTCTTTCTGCAGCTTCAGTTTGCGTCCCTCAAAAACCCGCTCGCCGATAGAGAAGTCGTAGGTGGGTAGATCCACTTCTTTGCCATCCAGAATATCCTGCATCTGCTGACGGAAGAACGGCAGATCCACGGCATTGACAGCCTCAAAGTCCCATTCGCCGTTCTCATCGCGCGGTGTGTCTACACGATTAACGAAATAATCGTCCATACTGAGTACCTCCGGCTGAATGCCATCCACCATCAGCTGGATTTGCAGACGCTTGGAGAACGTAGTCTTGCCACTTGAAGAAGGACCGCTGATAAACACCAGTTTGGGGCGTTTCTCTGCGATGGCATCTGCTATCTGTGCAATTTTCTTCTCCTGCATGGCCTCTGCCAGTTTGATCATCTCGAAGGATTTCTTGTCCTTGCAGGCCACATTGAAATCGTTGACGTTGTGGATGCGCAGCAACTTGTTCCAGCGGCTGTATTCGCGGAAAATAGAGAACATCTTCTCTTGCGGGATAGCGTCCTCCAGAATGGTGGGGTTGCTGCGGTTGGGGATACGCAGTAGCATGCCGTCTTTGTACGACTCCAGATCAAAGACGTTCAAGTAGCCGGAACTGGGGAGCAGAACGTTGGTATAGTAATCAATGAAATCACCCATTCGGAAATAGCGGCAATAGGGATTGCCGAGCGCTTCGAAGATGGAACTCTCGTTGTTGTACCTGGCGGCAAACATACGAATCACCTCTTTGGTCTGTTTCTCTTCCTCAACGATAAGGCGATCCTCGGCGATGATTTGCATCATACGCTGTTTGATGGCCTCCACCATCTCTGGTGTCAATACCGGCTGGGGAGGTTCGGGGCTTATTTCTTCCGTCTTGTTGATATGCCACTGCAAGGTACAATAATATCCCTTGCTGATGGGGTGTTCAATACGCAGGTCGGTGCGGGGATATAATTCGTTGATGGCACAGGCCAGCACCATATTCAATGTCCGCACATACGCACGCATTCCGCTTGGCGAACTGGCATCCAGAAACTCTACATCTTTGGGTTTGTAGAGGAGGAAATTCAAGTTCTCTACCTTGTAGTTGACATGCGCGGCAATAATCGGGAAAGGCAGCCGGATGTCCAGCAGGTCCTTCAACTCGATGAGCGAAATGCCACGCGGTACCTCATGGTAGGTGTGGGTGTTTTTGCAATAGATGGTGATGGTTGGTTCCATATAATGATGATTTTGATTAACGATTCTTACGGAGTGCATCTAACTCCAGTGCTTGCTGTAGCAGCTCTTTCAAGTCGCCTAGGCGTACTTGGTTGGCAGCATCTGAGATTGCTTGCTCCGGATTCGGATGCGTCTCGATGAATAGTCCGTCCACGCCTACCGCCACGGCTGCGCGCATCAGATAGGGGACCATCTGACGGTTGCCGCCTGTCACGCCGTTCGGCGAACTGGGCTGCTGTACCGAATGGGTAGCATCGAAAACAATAGGACAACCGAAACGTCGCATCTCTACCAGCGAAGTCATGTCCACAATCAGTCGTCCGTAGCCGAACGAACTGCCGCGTTCGGTGAGCCATACATGCCCCTCTTTGCTGGCCCCGGGCTGAACATGCTCTATCTTCTCTATCACGCCGCTCATATCCCATGGGGCCATGAACTGCCCTTTCTTGACATTTACCACCCGCCCGGTGAGAGCTGCCGCTTGCAGGAGGTCGGTCTGTCGGCTCAGGAAGGCGGGTATCTGCAGCACGTCGGCCACATCGCTTACCGGCCGGCATTGCCAGCACTCGTGTACGTCGGTCAGGATAGGTAGACCGAATTGCTCTTTGACCTCTTGTAAGATGCGCAATCCTTCCTCCATACCTACACCGCGTGCCGAAGCAGTGGTGCGGTTGGCTTTGTCGAACGAGGACTTGAAATAGAGTGTCAGACCAAGGTCGTAGCAGAGACGATTGAGCGTCTCTGCCGTTTGAAGTACGATGTCTCTGTTCTCAATGGCGCATGGCCCGGCAATAAGGAACATAAGCCGATGAAAAGATAGAAGTAATATTAATCTACAGCTCTGTACACACGTGCCCACTTAACACGCAGGGCACCTACGCCGCCTTTCTCACTCCTGGGCAACCAGCTCTGTGCGAGGAAGAACATCGCCTCTTTGGGCAGACGGTTAGGCAAACGCAAAATCTCCAGATTATTAACGTACCATACCAGTTCGTTCTTGGTCCAGCGGAAAGTATATACGTAGTAAGCCGAACGGAACATACCTGTCAGGTCTACCATCTGCGTCTTAGGACCATTCACATAGCCTAACTGGTGTTTGTTGCCGTTGTAGTGATAGAGTGCTACCATCGGGTTGTTCAGTTTGCCTGTGCTCAGACCGAAGAAATGATGGCCGTCACCTTTAGAACGCACTTTGGCCATGAACATACCGGACTCTTGTGCGAAGGTCTCCTTGGTGTTCATCACATCCGATGTGTATTCGAAGATCTGCTCCGTGAAGCCTTTCTTCTCATCCCATGCGATGGCTTTCTTGCTCTCTTCGCGTGTCTCCATATCCATACGGCCATCTACGAAGAAGGTGTTCTTGCCTCCGTTGTATGCCTGCCACTCGCTGGTACGGGAGTGACCGTCTTTCATGGCAGGATTGGCATAGCCGTAGCCGGGATTCCAGTTCTTGCCACTCGACATGTCGTCGTCAAACGCAGGACGGAACAACTCAGCCCAGTCTATTTTCTCCTGACGCGACTCGAAGAAGAACTTGATATCGTCCGAGTTGGCCAATTCCATATAGCGCTGTTCGGTCTTGTACTCTTCCGAGTGCTGCCAGCGCTTGTTGTCTGCCCAGAGCGCATGACGCTTCTGGAAGTCGTCGGTCTTGACCTCTTTCTCCAGTTCGACCAATTGCTTCAGTTCCGGCGAGTTGAGCACCTTCGTGTAGTTCTTGTAGTAGGATGAATAGTACAATCTGTTGAAGGTGCGAATACGCGAGTCTGTGAGGCACTCTTTGATACTCTTTATTTTCTGGAATTCGTCGCTCTCGCGGAATTTCAGGAATTCCTGGAACGTCTCATCCTTCAAGGCCTCAAGATAACGACGGATGCTCCGTGAATCACGCAGATTCTCGAAGGACGTCATCTTGCGTCCTTCGTCTGTATCTTTGTACTTGCGGTTCATGAGCTCGTTCTTGCGCTCCTGGAAGTCACGGCTTTCCACCACTTTCTTCAATTGCTGGTACTCCGCCAATTCAGGAGATTTCTCAATCGCACGCCAACGCTTCACGCGTTCTTGCATTTCATGGATTGTTTTCTCGAACGTGTCGGTCGAGAGCATTTTGCCGGTTAGTCTGGCTGTGAATAGATTCATAATATATTATTTTTTCAGTTTTTCAAATAACTCGTCCACGGTGTCTGCAAACTGGAGTTGATAACTCTCTTGCTCGGGAATGAACCGTAGGCGGCGCATCAGCTCTATTTGTTGCTTGAGCGGTTCGTAGAACCCCTGGTAGTTAAGCACATAGGTAGGTTTGCGATGCTCGCCGACAATAGCACTGCTGGTGGCATCCATCATTTCATCCAATGTGCCGTAGCTGCCGGGTAGGCATATGATGACATCCGCTTCGTCGCGCATGCGTTGCTTGCGTTCCGACATGTTGGCCACCTCGATCAGTTGGTCACAGTTGCTTGCCAGTCGTCCGGCCGCTATGATGCGCGGCGGGATGACACCAATCACACGGGCACCGGCCTCCTTGGCCGCGTTGCTCACACGAGTCATCAGTCCGCCTGTAGCACCGCCGTAGACCAACGTGTGCCCTTGCGCACCGATCCACGCGCCTAACGTGTCACCCAACTGCAGATACGCTTCGGGTATCGCATCTTTGGCCGAACAATAGACAGCTATCTTCATCAAGCGTCAATCTTAGCGTAGGTGGCGTTCTCTTCAATGAACTCGCGACGCGGAGCTACATCATCACCCATCAGCATCGCAATGATACGATCGGCCTCTGCTGCATTCTCGATGGTCACTTGCTTGAGCAGACGACGTGCGGGATCCATGGTGGTCTCCCATAGTTGCTCATCGCTCATCTCACCCAGACCTTTGTAACGCTGCGTCTTGATCTGTTTCTCGTCGCCGTTGCCGTATTTCTGGATGAAGGTGGCACGCTGCTGGTCGTTCCAGCAATACTCGCTGTAGTTGCCTTTCGAGCATTTATAGAGCGGCGCACACGCGATATAGAGGTGGCCTTGCTCAATCACTTCTTTCATATGACGGAAGAACAGGGTCATAATCAGCGTAGCGATATGCGCACCATCCACATCGGCATCGGCCATGATGATCACTTTATGGTAGCGGATCTTGCTCAGGTTGAGTGCTTTCGGGTCTTCTTCTGTGCCGAAGGTGATACCGAGGGCCGTGAAGATGTTTCGTACCTCTTCGCTCTCAAACACCTTATGCTCCATTGCTTTCTCCACGTTCAGGATCTTACCGCGCAGCGGCAGAATAGCCTGATGCACGCGATCACGACCGGTCTTGGCTGTACCACCGGCAGAGTCACCCTCTACCAGGAACAACTCGCATACCTCAGCGTCCTTGCTTACGCAGTCAGCCAACTTACCGGGCAGACCGCCACCACTCAGCGGACTCTTGCGCAATACACTCTGGCGGGCATTGCGCGCTGCAATACGGGCTTGGGCAGCCAGAATCACTTTCTCTACGATGCGCTTGGCATCATCCGGATGCTCCTCCAGGTAGTTCTGCAGCGCCTCCGCTACGGCCGCACTGACCATACCGGCTACTTCCGAGTTACCTAGTTTCGTTTTCGTCTGACCCTCGAACTGCGGCTCTGCCACCTTTACGGAGATAACAGCCGTTAGACCTTCACGGAAATCGTTCGGGTCGATAGTCGAGTTACCCTCCTTGTCTTTCAGTTTCGCCTTCTCCAGCATCTTGCTCTCCTCAGCGTATTTCTTCATCACACGCGTCAGCGCAGCGCGGAAACCGGCTACGTGCGTACCACCCTCGATGGTGTTGATGTTATTCACGTACGAGTGTACGTTCTCGTTGAAGTCGGTGTTGTAGATCATTGCTACCTCCACCGGCGTACCGTATTTGTCAGTATTCAGGTGGATCACCTCGCTGATCAGCGGCGTACGCGTACCGTCAATATAACGAACGAACTCACTCAGACCTTTCTCCGAGTAGAATTCCTCTTTCTTGCAGTTACCCTCGGCATCCACCACACGTTTGTCCTTCAGCACGATCTTGATGCCTGCGTTCAGGAATGCCAACTCGCGCATACGGTTCGCCAGAATCTCCCAGTGATAAACGGTCTCGGTGAAGATCGTGTCATCCGGCCAGAACTGTACGAATGTACCCGTCTTACGTTGCTCCCAGTTACCTGTCGCTTCTGCCTCGGAAATCACATGCACCGGTGCCAGCGGTTTGCCTTTCTCGTAATCCTGACTGTGAATAGCTCCCTGGCGATATACCTCTACATGCATCTTGCTTGACAACGCATTCACGCAACTCACGCCCACACCGTGCAAACCACCGGACACCTTATAGCTGTCCTTGTTGAACTTACCGCCGGCGTGCAGCACCGTCATCACGACCTCCAGCGCACTTTTGTGCTCCTTCGGATGCATGTCTACCGGTATACCGCGTCCGTTGTCTTGTACGGTGATGGAGTTGTCCTCGTTGATGTGCACGGCAATCTCGTTGCAGAATCCCGCCAGTGCCTCATCTATTGAGTTGTCCACTACCTCATAAACCAGGTGATGCAAACCCTTCAGCGATATATCACCGATATACATCGCAGGGCGCTTGCGCACAGCCTCTAATCCTTCGAGCACTTGAATACTCGATCCATCATACTTTTCTTTTTGTTCTTCCATTATTGTTGTGTTTTTATCATTCTCATTATTGATTTTAGGCGCGTATATATGCGGCGTGCCCGCGAGCGCGCATGAAAAATCGGTGCAAAGGTACTGCTTTTTTTTGATATATGCAAGACCCGATGCAATTTTTTTTGCAGAAAAATGACGCAATTGTAAAAAAAAATGCATAATTTCTTGCGTATGTGCTTTTTTTGTAGTAATTTTGTAGCCGATTTATGAATATCCCCTTAGTGGGGGCCCCGAAAATTTTAATTTTTGGGGAGAGCGGAGGCATCGGTTGCCTGTCCATTTAGCAGAGCGGTATGGACCAACGCAACCCGATTGCCGAACGCGAAGGAGAGATGCTCGAGTGGTTGAAGAGGCACGCCTGGAAAGCGTGTAAACGCCAAAAGTGTTTCCGGGGTTCGAATCCCCGTCTCTCCGCAAAGATTTTGCTACGAGCCGTGGAAGTAAGCTTGCTTACGGACGCGGATAGAAGCAAAAGATTTGAACAAGGTGCCAGCGGCAGCTTGTGGGGATTACGAAGAAATCCCCGTCCAAGAAAACGCATTAAACACAAATAACTTAAATTAATTTTTTATCTCATGAAAAAAGTATTTGCAACCCTTACGGTGCTGGCTATGCTGACCTTTGGTAGCGCAGCCCTTATGGCACAAGAGGAAGCTGCTCCCGCACAGGAAGCTGCTGTAGAAAACGTAGATGAAGTAGCCGCTGAGGCTCCGGTAGCTGAAGAAGTTGAGGCTCCCGCAGAAGAGGCCGGTGGCGTGGTAGCGCTCCACAAAGTGCTCAAAACCAAATTTATCGAAGGTGGTGCCGGCTTCATGGCTCTGACACTCGTTACTCTCGTTTTTGGTCTCGCACTCTGCATCGAGCGTATTATCTATCTGTCGCTCAGCAAAACCAACACCAAGGCGCTGCTTGAGAATATTGAGGCTGCCCTCAAACAAGGTGGTATTGAGAAAGCTCTGGATGTTTGCCGCAACACTCGTGGTCCGGTCGCTTCGATCTTCTATCAGGGGCTGAGCCGCTACGACGAGGGTATCGACGTGGTGGAGAAAACCGTCGCTTCCTATGGTGGCGTACAGCTCGGTCTCTTGGAGAAGAACCTCAGCTGGATTTCTCTCTTCATCTCCATCGCTCCGTCTCTCGGATTCTTGGGTACCATCATCGGTATGATCGCTGCATTCGATAAGATTCAGCAAGTAGGTGATATCTCGGCTACCGTAGTTGCCGGTGGTATCAAGGTCGCTCTGTTGACCACCCTTCTCGGTTTGATTATTGCTATTGTTCTCCAGTTGTTCTACAACTACATCCTCAGCCTCATCGAGGGCCTGGTAAATGAAATGGAGGACAGCTCGATTAGCCTGCTCGATATCGTAGTAGAGTACGACGCTGCTCAAAAGAAAAAGTAATAAGCTGAAGGCTGATGGCTGAAAGCTGAAAACTATTGTTTAACACAAACAATTTTGAGCAATTATGAAAAACTATAAAATGATTCCTAAGATTACTCTTTGGTCGCTGCTGGCACTGGGCATCGTCTTCGTGGCGTTGTTCTTCCTCGGTGGCTCCAACGGTAGTCTGGAGGTAGCCGGTGATTTCCTGGATATTCCTCGCTTCACCAACGCTTTCCTCATCTGGGTGTATATCCTGCTGGCTATTGTAGTGCTTGTCACACTGGCTGTGGTGGTAGTGGATTTCGCCAACAACTGGAAGCACAACCGCCGCAAGGCTTACATGACGCTTGGCGTGGTGGGTGGTTTCGTCCTGCTGGCTCTCATCTGCTGGTTCCTCGGAAGCCCGGAGAAAATTAATATCATCGGATACGAAGGTACGGATAACCAGGGCGCTTGGGCACAATTGGCTGACGCCGTTATCTATGCTTGCTACTTCCTTGTTATCGCTACTCTCGGTACGATGATTTGGGGCGTAATTTACACCAAGAAACTGTCCAAGTAAATCACATCTATCATGGCAAAGAAAATCCCACAGATTAACGCCAGCTCTATGGCCGATATCTCGTTCCTGTTGCTGATTTTCTTCCTCGTTACCACCTCTATGGATGTTAACCAGGGACTGGCTCGCCGTCTGCCTGCTCCTATTCCCCCTGATCAGAAAGTGGAGGATAAGGATATTAACAAGCGCAACCTGTTGGTAGTGAAGATCAACTCCGCTAACCAACTCATGGTACAAGGCCAGTTGACGGATGTGAAGCAACTTCGCGAGAGGGCAAAAGAGTTCATCAAGAACGAACAGAATGCCGACTACTATCCCAAGCTCGTTGAGGAGGATTTCGGCGCTCCCTTCGGTGTCATTCGCTACACCAAGGATCACGTCATCTCCGTCCAAAACGACGTCGATACGCAGTACCAGGCTTATCTGGACGTTCAGAACGAACTCGTAGCTGCCTACAACGAACTGCGTGACGAATGTGCGCAGAAGTATTTCCACAAGGGCTATAACGAACTCGAAGAGGATCAACAGAAACAGATCCAGAAGATCTATCCTCAGAAGATTTCCGAGGCTGAACCTAAAAATTACGGTAACTAATATGGCTAAGATACGTAGAAATGAGAAACGTGAGATGCCGGCGCTTAACACGTCGTCGCTCCCCGATATTATCTTCATGCTGCTCTTCTTCTTCATGTCAGTTACGTCTATGAAGGAGGTGACCTACAAGGTGCAATTCAAGAACCCGCAGGCCACTGAGCTCACCAAGCTGGAGAAAAAATCCCTTGTGCGCTATATCTACGTCGGTACTCCTACCGCTGAGTTCCGCAAACAGTACGGTGCTGAGACACGTATCCAACTCGACGACGCTTTCGCAGAAGTTAGCGAGATTGGCGAGTATATCGTCAACGAACGCTCTTCTATGAAAGAGTCCGACCAGGGTCTGATGACTGTGTCTATCAAGGCCGACAAGGAAACGCGAATGGGTATCATCGCAGATATCAAGCAGGAGTTACGCCGCGCGTACGCACTGAAAATCAGTTATGCCGCTACGCAACGCACAAGCTACTGATTCTTACTTAAAGAGCCGCTTTGCTGCGGCTCTTTTCGTAGGTATATCGCTCCTCCTGAGCGCCTGTTCAAGCCCCGCACCGGTACTCGATCTGACCGATGCCGACTGCTGGCGCGAAGGTGATCTGGCACTCCGCTTAGGCTACGGCGTAGAGAGTAGGGCTGTGACGATGGGAGGCTCTTTCTATTCCCACGTCGGACTGCTTCATTACGACAGCACCGCACGCGAATGGCAGGTTGTCCATGCCGTGCCGGGAGAAGATGAACCGGAGCTACTCAAGAGCGAACCTGCAACGGTGTTCTTCAGCACCGAACGCGCCCAGCGGGGCGCATGGCTCCGAGTCGATTGCACCGATTCGGTCGCTCGAAAGGCGGTTCGCTATGCTCTTGCCAAAGTGCAACAACATATCGAGTTCGACAACAGCTACTTGCTCGCCGACACGTCGCAATTGTATTGCACCGAACTTGTATGGCAGAGTTTTATGCATCAGGGACTCGATATCACCAACGGACGGAGACAGGCTGTACCGACCATCTTTAGCAAAGAGGGGGAATGTATCTTCCCCAACAATATAGAAGAGAGTGAAACATCTCTATTTGTAAAACCCTTAAAAACAAAATCATTATGAAGAAAATCTTTCGTTTGATGGCTGTAGCCTTTGTGGCTCTGACCATGGCCGCTTGCGGCAGCAACAACACTCCTGAAGGCGCAGCCCAGAAGTTCCTCAAGGTCTACAAGAATGGCGACTACAAAGCTATGGTTGACCAGATGCATTTCACCAAAGAGGCCACCGATGAGCAGAAAGCTCAATTCGCTTCGATGATCGAGCAGAAAGTGGCTGGCGAAATAGAGAAGAAGGGCGGTATCGAATCCTTTGAAGTAAAAGAGGCACAAGTGGCTGAGGACGGCCAAAGCGCAAAAGTGGAGTATATCCTCCATTTTGGCAACGGCACCGAAAGCGACGACACGCTCAAACTCGTCCTCGTTGACGGCAAATGGATGGTTGACGGCGGCAAATAACGCCCTCTTCCTTCCCACTAATACAACCAGCGGCATGCATCCTTCGCATGCCGCTTTTTCTTTTCGTTTATTGTGCCGGCTGGTAGCCGGCTGTCTTCTTATTCTTTCTCTTCATTTACGCCCGAATCAGATTCGGGCATGTTCCACCCTTGGCATACATGCCAGCCCTTCTTTTGTTGTTTAAGGGGGATTACCTTCGTAATCACGTTATCCCATAATTACCTAATTACGAAAAATTATCACTTTTATTTGTATATATCCGAAAATTGTTGTACCTTTGCACTCGCAAAGGTTTCAAACACCTTTCCGTCGCTCCAAGACGTTAAACCGGAGGACATATTAGAAATTAGGCGTTTGCTTTATTTGAGGATTCATTCAATCTACCACATTTGAATACACTATTCCGAGAATATTGCGAAACGCTCACGTTTAGGCGTGAGCTTTCTGCATATATTGGATAGTGTGGGTGTGGTAGCCCGAATGAACCAATAGCAGTTGGCTCACGTTTTTTTGTGACATATTAAGATGAACTTTTTTAGAAAACATAAGTCATATGAAAAACAAATTTTTCTTTATCTTAGCATTGACGATAGTCATAGCTGGATGCAAATCGGAAGAGCCGGAAACACAACCGGTTGCTAAATTTACGTATTCAGTAAACCAAAATGTGGTTACGTTTACTAATCAATCAACGAATGCTAAAAAATACTATTGGAATTTCGGAGATGGATCTACTTCTTCCTCTACCAATCCAGTAAAAACCTATTCTAACACGGGTTCATATTCCGTGACACTTACTGCTACAAATATTACAAAAAGTAATTCCTATTCAAAAACGATAGAAATAACTCAAACACCACCGCCAGAAGAACAAACTCCAACAGCAAAATTCACCTATAAAGTTCAACAACCGTTGAAGGTTGTTTTAACGAATACTTCCACAAATGCCACATCGTATTTATGGGAATTCGGAGATGGGTCTACCTCTACCGAAAAGAATCCAACACATAGATATAGCGGGTTAGGAGTCTATAGAATCAAACTAACGGCTAGTAATAGTACAAAATCAAGCACGCATGAAGAAAACGTGACAGTAGAAGCCCCAACAAATTGTTATGTAACTGGTTTGAGCATAAACAAAATCCCAAACAACAACTATTATTATCAAGTACAACTGACAGATGATTATACTTGGAGTAAAACCACATATTTTTACACAGACTGGTATCTTTTGTCTTCGGCAAATCTCCCATATTCTCATACTCTAACCACCATGAAGAAGTTGGATATGAATGATAAATACGTTTTGCGCCTTTATAAGAATTCGGAAAAACAATCTGGTCAAGCATCAGGAAGTGGATTTTGGACAACCACTATTACATCTTCAGACTTAAAGAAATATCCAGAAAGCATAACTCGTTCCAACACACAAGCAGAAATAAAGTTAGATTTTTATTGGAAATAGTATTTTTTCGCACTCACACCCGCTCGGTACCTCCAACTACCGAGCGGTTTTTTCTTTCTTCTTATTACAGGCGTTTTTAAAAAGCCGCTTAAAAGGCTATGTTTATTGTTCCGAATTATATTCGGATATTTGGCCATTCTTGAATGCCTCCATTCTTCATCTTTCATTCTTGAATGCCTCGCCTTTTCATTTTTCTTCTTTCATTCTGCATCTTTCCCTTTTCATCTTTCATACTTCATCCCCCTTTGGTCTCCCTGTATGTACTACGACATTAGTAGGTGATTAGTAGGTTATTAGTAGGTGATTAGTAGGTTATTAGTAGGTGAATAATCTGACTATTCACCTACCATCACATATCGTTCCTTTGCCATTCGACTTGCCATTTTTCGCAAATATGCAAGAATTTTACAATTTTATTTGGTCATGTCAAAAAAAAGCAGTACCTTTGCGCCGCTTTTCGCGCAAAAGCACTAACAAGTATTGTTTAACCGGACAGACCTCTCGTGAAGAGGAACGTCCCCAAAATCAAAAGTCTAAATGGCAACTAAGATTCGTTTGGCTCGTCATGGTCACAAAGACTACGCTTTCTACCACATCGTAGTAGCAGACAGCCGCTCGCCGCGTGACGGCAGAATTATCGAACGTATCGGTTCGTTCAACCCCAACACCAACCCCGCTGCTGTGATCCTCAATTTCGATCGCGCGCTCTATTGGGTAGGCGTAGGTGCACAACCGACTGACACCGTACGTACCATCCTCTCCAACGAGGGCGTACTGCTCATGAAGCACCTCAATGGTGGTGTCGCAAAGGGCGCATTTAGTGCAGAAGAAGCTCAGAAGCGTTTCGACGCTTGGAAAGCTCAGAAGGATGCTAAGGCCGGCAAGATCAGCCAGGCTGAGGCTGACAAGAAAGCTGCTGCTGCCAAGGCTCTCCTCGCTCAAGAGGTAGAGACCAACAAGGCTAAGGCCGCTGCTATCGCTGAGAAGCGCGCTGCTGCTGCCGCTGAACTCGCTGCTGCAGCACAAGAGGCTGCTCAGGAAGCTGCTGCTGCAGAAGCAGAGGCTAACGGCGAAGAGGCTCCTGCAGAGGAAGCTGAGGCTGAAGCATAAAGCCGCGCTAACCTGCCAAAAAGAAGTTCAAAACGAAAGTTTTGGGCTTTTTTTTTGTATATGTCGAAAAAAAGCAGTACCTTTGCCGCAGAAATTACGATGAGTGATACACTTGCACATATTGGCGCTTGGGGAAGGTGGTTGTTAGTAGTGGCGCTTCTGATGACCAAATGTTACGTCTTTGACGTACTTGTTGCTCAGCCCGAACATATCGAATGGTTGACTTCGGATTTTCTGGCTAATGGTGCCGTAGCTGCCATATTGGCATTATTAGTCACTTTCACTCCCCGCCGTTATCCGATCTTTATCCTGTTGGGCGTAGCGGATGGTTGGATGATAGCCAATATCCTTTTCTATCGTTCGTACCGATTGTTTATTACGTGGTCGCAGTTTACTTTAATCGGTAATATGGAGGGTTTCTGGGGCAGTATCATTCCCTATTGCAGTCTGTCGTTATTGCTGTTTCCCGCCCTTACGATACCAGCGTTGTTGTGCTATGTATGGCCCGCCAAACGCTTTCGTTGGTTAGAGAGTGCGGGTGTGTTGCTGTTAGGTGTGATCCTGAGTATGTCAGGTGCCTATAGTCGGTACAGACAGGAAAAACCTGCACTCGGCGATGCCCCTTTCACTGCCGAATGGCTTAATCCTTGCGATCTACCCGAAGTGCTTTCTGCTCCCGTATGGGAGAGCGAACGCCAGACGGCCAAATATATCCATTACCACTCTATTCTTTCTTATCCCCTTTTCATCGTCCGCGATGTGGTCCATTCGTATCTCCTTCGCTCCGACGACCAATGGACGGAAGAGGAACTGCAGGAATTGAACCGACTGATAGGTCCTGTCGTACCCCAAGAACCGGTGCCGGGAAACCTGCTTATTGTGCTGCTGGAGAGTTTTGAGTCCTGGTTATTAGACTCCTACGACGCAAACGGACAACCCGTCTGTGGTGCCTTAAAGAACTATATCGCGACCCATAATGTGCTGTTTGTCGAGGATGTAGAGACCCAGATTCAATATGGCATGTCAGGCGACGGGCAACTCATCGTCAATACGGGTTTATATCCGATTATGGAAGGCGTAGCGTGCGTCGATTATGCCTATAATACCTATCCTAACTTGGCGCATTTCTATCCGAATAGTGCCGTGGTGAATCCATGCAAGAATGTGTGGAACCAACGCACGATATCTGCCGCCTACGGATACCGCCATCTGATTGAACCGAAAGGCGATAATATGTTCGAATGGAACGATAGTATCGTGATGGATCAAATCATCGATTATTTCAATGCTACCCCTTCTCCCTGTTGCGTGATGGGCATTACCGTATCCGGGCATATGCCTTTTGATCTTCACCCTGATAATGTAGCTGTTCCTGATACGATGCCAGTACTCTTTCAGCATTACTTGCAAACGGCGCATTTCACGGATCGCCAATTAGGACGTCTTCTTAGTTGGGCAGACACTGCGAGTGTGATGCAAAATGCCACGATTGTCATCACCGGAGATCATCGTATCTTCCATGCCTGGATCAACGATGAGATACGCGAATACGGTCTCCGTGCCAACTTGCCTTTCGGTGTTTGCTATGCCGGTTGTCCGTTTATCATTGCTGGCCCGAAAGTAGCTCAGCGCACCCTTCAAAAGGGATTGCAAGTGGATATATTTACCACTACCCTGCATGCTATCGGACAAAGTAATTATTTCTGGCAAGGAACAGGACATAATCTGCTGGAAGACTACACTGTATCGGCGTCGGAAGGAAACCTGCGCCGCCAGATTTCCGATAAACTTATACGAACGGATTATTTCGGGCAAATAGAGTGAAGACGCTGTATCGAAATATGGTTTCGTTAGGGGTGTTGCAGGTGGCGAACTACCTGATACCATTCTTGGTATTACCCGTCATCAGTCGTATCCTCGGTGCCTCCCTCTTCGGTAGCGTCAGTTATGCGCAGAATATCGTCACTTATCTGACCCTGCTCATCAATTTCGGCTTCGAGTATTCCGCTACGCGCCAGATATCCATTGCCCGCGATGACAAAGCCAAAACGGATGCCATCTTCTGGTCGGTTATCGCCGCGAAATCCATGCTGCTGCTCCTGTCCTTTGCCATCCTGGCGGTACTGCCTTTCTGCATAGAGCGTGTGGCGTGCGATCCGAAGTTGTATATCTTCACCGCCCTCACCAATATCGGTATCGTCTTCTTCCCCACCTGGTATCTGCAAGGCGTGCAGCAGATGGATAAGATGGCCTGGGCCAATTTCTTTACCAAACTCTTAGGTGCCGTATTGGTACTGGCCTTGGTGCGCGAAGCATCGGCCTATCGCCTCTACCCGCTCCTTATGTCTTTGGCCAGCATCATCGTCGGTATCGGTGCGATGATCTATGTGATTCGGCATTTCGGTATCCGTCGTCCGGTGTTCTCGCGCCAAACGATGCGCGAAGTGATGCACGCCGGTGCACCGATCTTCCTCAATAATGTGTTTGTCGCGCTTTATACCACGGCGAACATGACCATCCTCGGTATCTATGCCGCGGACGAGGTGATCGGTTATTTCTCCGGTGCGCAACGCCTGATTCAGGCGCTGAACATGGTGGTGGTGATGCCCGTTAGCATGGCCGTTTATCCGGAGATCAGTCGTCGTTTTGCGCAGTCCAAAGTGGAGGGCGTGCTTTTCTTGAAGCAGGTACTCCTCTGGGCAGGTAGCGCGGCGGCAGTAGTGTCTCTGCTGACTTTTGTCTGCGCACCGCTCATGATCCGTATCATGTATGGCATCGGTTTTGCGCCTTCGGTGGAGATCTTGCAATGGTTGGCGCCGATCCCCTTCTTGGTCATGGTCGCTACTTTGCTAACCGTGCAAGGACTGTACGGCATGGGGCTGCAGCGTTGGGCACCGTGGGTGGGCATCATCTTGGCCATCAGTTGTGTGGGACTCAACTTGTGGTTATTGCCCTTGATCGGAGTCAAAGGCGTATGCATCAGTTGGATAGTCGCTGAGGTACTTGAATGTCTGTTGGTAAGTATCATCTTAATGACGAAAGGACGTAAGCTATGTTCTATCTGATCTGTTTCGGCATATTAATCGTTTTGGCGGTGCTCAATGTGCAGATGCACGACCGGCTCAGCAATCAGTTGATGAGCGGCATAGCCGCACTTCTCCTTATCGCTATTGCAGGTCTGCGCTACGAAACGGGAGGAGACTGGGATTCCTATGCACTTCTTTTCGATAGGTTCCCTTCGTTCAATCGCTTGATAGGTCATCCTGTGGAACTGTTGGAGCAAGATGTAGAAGAAGGTTTTGTGTTGCTGAATGCATTGATTAAATCGCTGGGAGGAACGGTGCAACACTTGTTCTTTGTGGTGACGGCTATCAACATAACGCTCATCACCTGTGCGCTACCCAAATACACCAAGTATCCGGTAGTAGCTCTTTTGTGCTATTATGGTATCCTCTATTTCCAACTGGAGATGATCTATATCCGTCAGGCTACGGCAGTAGCGCTCTGCTTCTTTGCCTTGCAGTATATTGCGCCGCGTAAATTAGTGCGATATTTGCTGTGCGTATTGCTCGCCTGTACGTTCCATCGTGTGGCAGCACTGATGATCCCTCTCTATTTCTTCTTGGATCGCAAGTTACCCGTCTGGCTCTATCTGACGGTTATCGGTATAGGCGCAGTGTTGATGCTGGCTGGTATCCCGTGGATAAAGACCATCTTCCTGACGGTGGCCGGTTGGTTGGGCGAGAACTATGCGGAGAAGGCTGAGATGTACACCGAGAATGCCATGTTTGCCGTCAATAGAGGTCTGAGCATAGGCTTTGTACTCAACTTGGCCATACTCATTGTGCTCATGTTCTTCAAGGATAAATTGGATGAACTGCCTAACGGAACCATTATGCTGAATATGTTCGCAATCAGTTTGATACTTTACTACTATTGCTTTGAGTTGGTGGAGGTCAGCAATCGTACGCGAATGTTCTTCTATATAGGTATCATTGCGCTGCTTCCGATGGCATTGGAAGTGCTGCCTCTGTTCTTGGAGCGCTTGGCGGGATTGATAGTAGTGGTACTCTATTGTTTCAGTTTCAGCCGAGGCATATTCCTGGAACTTCCGCAAGCGGCAGCTTACAACCCGTATCAGAACTATATAGAATACAAAATCCATCCGCGGCCAAGTACGGGCAAGCAGCGTCTGGAGCAATCGAAGAAAGCCTTCCGAGACGAACGCAAATGAGTCATATCCTCTTCATATCGCATGCCCGCGGAGTCCATGGTGCCGAAGCGGTAATGGTGCGCGCTGCCAAAGCGTGCGCGGCTGCTGGTGCTCGGGTGACGGTAGTGATACCATCTATTGTGGAGGATGCGGGACTGGATAAGGCTTTGAGCAGTGTGCGAGGCATAGCTGTAATGCCGCTGCCGTATAGAGCGGCGGGGAAGAATATGCTGCGTACCCACCTTGTACGGCTGTATAATATCCCGACGCTGCTGACACTCAGGCGTTTTGTGCATCGAGAGCAGGTGGATGTGATCTATTCGAGTTCGTCTATAACGATTTTAGGTGCAGCGCTTTCAGGGATGACGGGTGTGCGTCATGTCTGGCATTGGCATGAGCCGGTGGATGAACGCTTCGGATGGCATTTCACTATGGAGAATTACTATCGCCAGGCGGCGCAAACTACCGATACGATTCTTTGTATATCGCATCAGCAGCAGGAGGAATGGGAACAGACGCTGGGTGTGTCTCTGAACAATGCCGTGATTGTGTATAATCCAATTAAGCAACTGAACGTAGGACCGACACAGCCGCACAAGGACGTTCGCATCGGTTTCATCGGTAATTTTGAGGAACGAAAGAACCTTCCGCTGCTGCTTCAGACCTTTGTTGCCATCCATGATAAAGTGCCTCATACAAGCCTGCTGCTGTGTGGCGCGAAAGACGAACAGGATAGAAACTATGTTGAGCGGATGACCGATTTGCGCGAACCGATAATTCGCGTTCTTCCGCAGACCTCCGATGTCGCGGCGTTCTATCGGTCTATTGACATTCTCGTGCTTCCCTCATGGCGTGAGACAATGCCGCTTGTGATCCTCGAGGCCATGCAAGCCGGTGTATGCGTGTTGCAAACCAACCGTTCCGGAATGGCAGAACTGGTAGCACCGGGAACAGAGACGCTTTTCTTCTCGCCCGACAGGCCCGAAGAGTTGGAGCATTTGTTGATGCGCTGTATGGATGTAGACTATCGCCAATATATTGCGCAAGCAGGACAACAAAAGGCGATACAATTAGTAAACAACCAGTCATTTGACGAACAAATAACAAAAATCCTATGCGCGTAATTGCCTATTATCTTCCGCAATTCCATGCTATTCCCGAGAATGATGAATGGTGGGGAAAAAACTTCACCGAATGGGTCAGTGTGCGTAACGGGAAACCCCTGTTCAATGGACATCAGCAACCCGTTATGCCCGGAGAGTTGGGATATTACAACTTGTTGGAGGCTGACATCAAAGAGCGTCAGGCACAGCTGGCACGCGAGGCGGGAGTAGAGGGTTTCTGCTATTGGCACTATTGGTTCGGCGGTAAGCAACTGTTGGAAAAACCGCTGCAGCAGGTGATGGCAAGCGGCAAGCCGGATTTCCCGTTCTGTCTGGGTTGGGCGAACGAGAGTTGGAAGGCCAAGACATGGCTTGACCAGCAGACAGCTCCGGATCGCATGCTCATCGAGCAGACCTATTCTTGGGAGGATGATGAGGCGCATTTCGCCGCCATCCTGCTGATGCTTCGTGACAAACGCTATATACAGGTGGATGGCAAACCGCTGCTGATGGTATATCGACCCTTTGACTTGCCCGATGGCAAAGCATGGACGGCTCACTGGCAAGAAATGGCAAAAATGGCCGGTTTCAACGGACTTTATCTACTTGGCCACGTGGCCTATCAAAAGCAAATAGATGATGTGCTTGCTATGGGTTTCGATGCGGTCAATCTTGTCCCGTTTGGTGATACCAAACGTAATAAATGCCTCGCGTTGCGCCATCTGCCGACCCTGATAAAGCATATTCGAGGCAAATCGCCGCTCGTTTATGATTATGCAAAAGCGATCAAGGTGTTTGCCGAGCCGGCAATGCAACGCGAAGAAGTAGTGCCGACCATCCTGCCCGGATGGGATCATTCGCCACGAAGCCGGATGAGGGCGTTTGTGATGAATAACTCCACGCCCGAGGCATTTAAAGCACATGTGCAGGCCATTAAAACCATCGTGGACAAGAAGCAAAACCAACTCGTCATGCTCAAGTCATGGAACGAATGGGGCGAGGGTAATTATATCGAACCCGACAAGCGTTGGGGACGGCAGTATCTGGATGTATTAGGAGCGATCAATCGGAAGTGAACGTAATATTCGATAATATTATCTTTTCTCTGCAGCGAACAGGCGGTATATCGGTTGTTTGGAATGAGTTGCTGTCCCGTGCCCGGGTGGACAAGGAGCTGCACTGTACGGAGCTGGACTACAAGCAGGGTATGACGCCCCGGTGGATGGAGCGCTATCGTATTCCGGCCTTTACGGCCGAGACGCCGGCCATCTTCCACTCGTCCTATTTCCGGATCCTGCCGCAGCAGGGGGTGCATAATGTGACCACCGTGCATGATCTGACCTATCATTTCTACCGAAAGGGTATGGCCAAGGCGGTGCATCTCTGGGAAGAAGAGCGGGCACTGCGGCATAGCGAGGCAGTCATCTGCATCAGCGAGAATACCAAACGCGATCTGATGCGTTTCTATCCATGGTTGCAAGAGGACCGGATCCATGTGGTGTACAACGGCGTGAGTGAGGCATTTGCCCCGATTCCATCGGCACAAAAGAAAGGATACCTGCTCTTCATTGGCAATAGTATGGTGGATTACAAACGCTACGATGTGGCGCAAGAAGTGGCACGTCTGACGGGATTGGAGTTGCGCACCCCTACCTGCGTCTCGCAAGCGGAACTGAATACGCTCTACAATGAGGCCCTGTGCCTGTTGTACCCTTCGGACTATGAGGGATTCGGTTTGCCGATTCTGGAAGCACAGAAAGCGGGTTGCCCGGTTATTGCCCAAGGCCGCTCCTCTATCCCAGAAGTGATGGGAGAGGGCGGATGGATGGTGAAGCCCGATACGCCGCACCGTATGGCGCAAGAGATGGCAGCTATCGTGAGCGAGATACAATCGCGCTCCACGCAGCAGATGATTCAGAAAGGAATGGAGAACGCCAAGCGGTTCTCCTGGGATAAGACATACCTACAGACTAAACAAGTATATGAAAATATCTATCATAACGATCACGTATAACAGTGCCAAAACCGTGCAGCGTGCATTGGAGAGTGTGCAGAGTCAGACCTACAAAGATATCGAGCATGTCATTGTGGACGGGGCTTCGACGGACGGTACGAAAGAACTGATTGAGACGTACGCCAAGCAGCATGGCAACGTGCGGTGGATATCCGAAAAAGACAAGGGTATCTACAATGCGATCAATAAAGGTATAGCTCTGGCCACAGGCGATGTGATCGGTTTCTTGCATTCGGACGATGTGCTGTATTCTGCCGATTCCATCGGACAAATCGCAGCTGCTTTTGCGGATCCGAAGATCGATGTGGTGTATGGCGATCTGCAATACTGCAGCGGGGAAAAAGTGATCCGTCGTTGGCGGAGCAACCCTTTCAGTCCCTCGAGTCTGAAGTTCGGTTGGATGCCCCCGCATCCCACGGTCTATGTGCGCCGTGAGGTCTATCAGCAAGTAGGACCGTACGACGAGTGGTTCCGTATATCGGCCGACTACGATATGATGTTGCGCATCTTTAGTGCCCACTATCATACCTGTTATATTCCCGAGGTGCTGGTAAGCATGGAGACAGGCGGCGCTAGCAACCGTAATACCAAAGCCCGTCTCTCCAAGACACAAGAGGACTATATCGCCCTGAAGAAAAACCATGTAGGAGCAGGGTATCTCACCGTCGCTTTCAAGCAATTACGCAAAGTGCGCCAATTCCTTCGCAAATCCTAAGGTATGCTGAATATATCCATTGTGCTATATCGTCCGAAATGGGAGCAAGAGGTGTTGCCTCTAGTTGCCGAACTGCTGAAGGTGAAGAATCTTCGGAGGATATACCTAGTGGATAACAGCGAAAAAGATTGGTTGAAGGAGCATGTGGATATGCAGAAAGCGCCTCCTGCCTCCAATCAACTTCGCTATATGGCTATGCCGGAGAACCTGGGTTACGGCAAGGCGCATAATATCGCCTTGCGGGAGAGTGCGTACCAGGAGGTGGACCTCCATCTGGTGATGAATAGCGATATCCGTGTGACAGCAGAAGCTATTGATGCGATGCATGACTGGATGATGGCGCATCCGATGGTAGGCCAACTGATGCCGAGAGTGGTGCATCCCGACGGAAGTCAGCAGTACTTGGCCAAACGCTTACCTTCCCCCTTGGATGTGTTCGGCCGGCGGTTCTTACCGGCCTCTTGGATCGCCAAACGCAATGCCCGCTATGAACTGCGTGATCTAGACCTCTCGCGTCCGATCAATGCGCCATACCTGAGCGGTTGCTTTATGCTGCTTCGTACAAAAGCAGCCGTAGAGGCTGGATTATTTGACGAACGCTATTTTATGTATCCGGAGGATATCGACCTCACGCGCTCCATTCATCGCAACTATCTTACGCTCTATTATCCCGAGTGGACCATTGTCCATGCACACGCACAGGCGTCCTACAAAAACAAACACATGCTCTGGATTCATATCCAAAACATGTGCCGTTATTTCAATAAATACGGTTGGTTCTGCGATCGCGAACGCCGTATGTTCAACCATTCGCTTTAGACTTGCAGAAGTCGGTACGTGAGGTACCCGACGTAAATAATTACAAGCAAGGCGCCTGCCCAGCGTTGGATCTTGCGTTCTTTGTTGGATTTGATAGCCAGCCATACAATGATGCTACCAAGGGCCGCCATGATGGCATCCAACTCAATACCCTGATAGGCAGGCAGCGGACGAACAGTGGCGCTTACTCCCAAGACGAAGAACACATTGAAGATGTTGGAGCCAATCACATTGCCCAA
This sequence comes from uncultured Bacteroidales bacterium, assembly GCA_902784585.1. GTDB lineage: Bacteria > Bacteroidota > Bacteroidia > Bacteroidales > Paludibacteraceae > Colicola. The sequence continues at coordinate 190,555 of CACZVM010000001.1, forward strand.
AGCGATGTCGGAGTTGTGCTTCGTGGCGGCAATTACCGAGGTGGCCAGTTCCGGAAGCGATGTGCCTAAGGCGACTATCGTCAAACCGATAATAGCTTCGCTCACACCCATGCGGGTGGCTATATCCACTGCACTCTTCACGATCAGTTCTCCACCAACCACCAATCCCACAAACCCACCTAATATCAGTGCGATGGCACGGCGCGTGGGAATGAGTTTCACTGCTTCTGCATCTGTCTCTTCCGGATGGTCCTTGGCGTGACGGAAAGTGTTGTACAGGAAATAGCAGAAGAAGGCCAGCAACGTAGCACCGCCAATACGGCCTATACCGCGCATATTTTCGCCTATCGGCAGTTGGATGGCCACAAAAACAATTACCATCACTCCCGCCACAATCGAGAGAGGAATATCGAAATCACGGCTGCGTTTCTGCGAGGCAACCGGATATACCAAGGCGGTCAAACCGAGAATGACGAAGGTATTGATGATATTCGAACCCAGAATATTCGTGATAGCCAAATCTGTTGTTCCTTCGGCTACAGAAACCATGTTTACCACAAACTCAGGCATCGAGGTGCCGAAAGCCACTACGGTCAAACCGATGACGAGGTCGGATATACCGAAATTCTTAGCGATGGATGAGGCACCATCCACCAACCAGTCTGCGCCTTTTACCAGCGCTACAAAGCCGGCGATAATAAACACTATCGCCACCCATATGCCATATGCTAAATATTGCTCAATCATACATTAAAGAGGAAATGCATAATGTCGCCGTCTTGTACGACATAGTCCTTGCCTTCAGTTGCCAGTTTGCCGGCAGCACGACAAGCCGCTTCGCCGCCCAGTGCAACGAAATCATCGTATTTGATTACTTCGGCACGAATAAATCCGCGCTCAAAATCGGTATGAATCACTCCGGCGCATTGTGGTGCTTTCGCTCCTGCCTTGAAGGTCCATGCACGCACCTCATCACTACCTGCCGTGAGGAATGTCCGCAGATTCAATAACGCATAGGCGGCTTTGATCAGGCGGTTCACCCCCGATTCCTGCAAACCGATCTCTTCGAGGAACATCTGGCGTTCCTCATAGGTTTCCAGTTCAGCTATCTCGCTCTCTATCTTTGCGGCCAGCACGAGTACTTGTGCGTCTTCGTCTTTCACCGCCTCTTTGACTTGCTCTACATAGGCATTGCCGGTCACGGCTGCGGCTTCGTCCACGTTGCAGACGTACATCACCGGTTTGTTGGTCAGCAGAAACAGATCTCTGGCAGCTGCTTCCTGATCTTTGTTGTCCAGCTCCACCGTACGGGCATTCTTGCCTTGCGAGAGCGCTTCGCGGTATTTCACGAGCACCTCCAGCTGCAACTTAGCCTGCTTGTCTCCACCCGCCTTGGCTGCTTTCTCGCATTTCTGAATACGGCTCTCAACGGTCTCCAGGTCTTTCAGTTGCAACTCCGCATCGATGATCTCTTTGTCGCGTACAGGGTTCACTGTGCCATCCACATGCACCACGTTCTCGTCGTCGAAACAACGCAACACATGGATGATTGCATCTGTCTCGCGGATATTAGCCAGGAACTTGTTACCAAGTCCTTCGCCCTTGCTGGCACCTTTGACCAATCCGGCGATATCTACTATCTCCACGGTAGTAGGGATCACTCCGCGTTCCGGCTTGCACAGCTCGCCTAACTTAATCAATCGCTCATCCGGTACAGTGATCACACCTACGTTCGGTTCGATGGTGCAGAAGGGGAAATTGGCACTCTGTGCCTTGGCATTGCTCAGGCAATTAAATAGGGTACTCTTGCCTACATTCGGCAACCCTACGATTCCACATTGTAATGACATATCTCTGTGTTTCTATTTTCAGAATTCTGAATACGGATAACTGACCGCTCTCGTCATCCTATCGAGCCTTCCAGACTAACTTGCAGTAGTTTCTGGGCTTCTACGGCGAACTCCATCGGCAGTTTGTCCATCACCTCTTTGGCGTAACCGTTGACAATCAGTCCTACGGCATCCTCTACGCCTATACCGCGCTGGCGGCAATAGAAGAGTTGTTCATCGCTTATCTTGCTGGTGGTGGCCTCGTGCTCTACGGTCGCGGTCGGGTTGGCTATCTGCATGTCGGGGAAGGTGTGTGCACCGCATTGGTCTCCCAGCAGCAACGAGTCGCACTGACTGTAGTTGCGTCCGTTCTCGGCGTTCACACCCATCTTCACCAGTCCGCGGTAGGCATTCTGACTCTTGCCGGCAGATATACCTTTAGATATAATACGCGAGCGCGTGTTACGACCAATATGGATCATCTTTGTACCCGTATCTGCCTGCTGGTAGTTGTTGGTCACCGCAACGGAGTAGAACTCCGCACTCGAGTTGTCGCCGCGGAGGATACAACTCGGATATTTCCAAGTGATGGCACTTCCGGTCTCCACCTGAGTCCAACTCAGGCGTGCGTTCTCGTAGGTTATTCCTCGTTTGGTCACGAAGTTATAGATGCCTCCATTGCCCTCTTTGTCGCCCGGATACCAGTTCTGTACGGTTGAATATTTCACTTCCGCATCCTTGTGCACCACTATCTCCACGATAGCAGCATGCAACTGGTTTTCATCGCGCATAGGTGCCGTGCAGCCCTCCAGATAACTCAAGTACGCACCTTCATCCGCCACCAGCAACGTGCGCTCAAACTGACCGGTCTTGCCGGCATTGATGCGGAAATACGTACTCAACTCCATCGGGCAACGCACACCTTTCGGTATGTAGACGAACGAACCGTCGGTGAACACGGCCGAGTTCAGGGCTGCATAGAAATTGTCGGTATAGGGAACCACCGAACCAAGATACTTTTTCACCAAGTCCGGATATTCGCGTACTGCTTCGCTGATCGAACAGAAGATAATACCTTTCTCCGCCAATGTCTCGCGGAAAGTAGTCTTGACGCTCACCGAATCCATCACGGCGTCCACAGCCATGTTTCCGGCCAGTGCTTCTCTCTCTTGCAAAGGAATACCGAGTTTGTCGAAGGTCTTCATGATCTCCGGATCAATCTCTTTTTTCTCTCCCTGCTCTTTGCCGGTACGTGGAGCGGCATAGTAGGAAATAGCCTGAAAATCGATATCGGGAATCTGCAGGTGCGCCCATGTCGGCACCGGCATTGTCAGCCATTTGCGGTAGGCCTTGAGCCGAAAATCCAGCAACCACCCCGGCTCTTGTTTCTTGGCGGATATCAGTCGGATGATGTCTTCGCTCAGACCGGCCGGCACAACTTCCGTCTCCACGTCGGTCGTGAAGCCGTACTTGTACTCTTGAGAAGTTATGTCCTGGATGATCTCGTCCATGCGCCAAGCAAATAAAAAAAAGCCACTCTTGACGAGTGACTTCTGCTGGAGGCCGGTAGCGGAGTCAAACCGCTCTAGACGGTTTTGCAGACCGTTGACTAAGTCGCTCATCCAACCGGCCGTTTCGAAAAACAAGTGCGCAGGATGAGACTCGAACTCACACGATCTTGCGACCACTACCCCCTCAAAGTAGCGTGTATACCAATTTCACCACCTGCGCCTTTTTTTTTGTGCCCAGAACAGGACTCGAACCTGCACACCTCGCGGCATGCGCACCTGAAACGCACGCGTCTACCAATTCCGCCATCTGGGCAAAAAAAAAGCGAAAAGCGGGTGCAAAAGTACAGCTTTTTTTTGATATGACCAAATATTTTCAAAAAAAAATGCAAAAAAACTTCATTTTTATGATTTCTTGTAGGTAAATATGTGATTTTTTGAGGCAATTTGAAAAAAAAGAAGTACTTTTGCAACGATTTTTGAGAAAACAGCAAATTTATGTTGAAGAATATACTCGCTATCACCGGTAAACCGGGGTTGTACAAGCTGGTTAGTCGTGGCAACAACATGCTCATCGTGGAGTCGCTCGTGGATGGCAAACGTATGCCGACTTATGCGCGTGACAAGATTGTAGCGCTGAGCGATGTGTCTATGTTCACCGATTCGGATGACGTTGCGCTGAGCGAAGTACTGACAGCAGCCGGTAAGAAAGAGGGACTGAAACCGGTGGCGATGGATGTCAAGAAGGCCGGCAATGCCGAACTGCAGGCATGGTTTGATCAGGTGCTGCCCAACTGGGATCGCGACCGCGTGTATCCTTCCGATATCCGCAAACTCATTCAGTGGTATAATATCCTCATCCATGCCGGTATTACCGACTTCACGATCAAAGAGGAAGAAGCTGAAAACTGATAGCTGAAGGCTTAAGGCTGACACGTGCTCCTCAGGGAGATTATCGATAGCATAGAATCTGCAGTGCCACGGAGTGCCCAGATGGAATGGGATAACTCGGGAATGCAGGTAGGCGACACAGGACGTGATATCAAGTCCGTCCTCTTGACCACCGATGTAACACCGGAAGTGGTCGATGAAGCCATTATGCTCGGTTGCCAACTCATCATCTCACATCATCCGCTTTTGTTCCGCAGCCTCCGACAGGTTTGCGGCCAGACTCCGCAGGCATGCATGGTGGCTACGGCTATCAAGCACGATATAGCCATCTATAGCGCGCATACCAGTCTGGATGTGGCCAGCGATGGCATCAACACGCGTCTGGCAGAGAAACTGCTGCTGACCGACTGCCATCCGTTGATGGAGAACGGTCTGGGCGTGATAGGCCGTCTGCGCGAACCGATGCGCAGCGACGACTTCCTCCGCCTCGTGCGCGATACGCTTTCTGCTACCTATGTGCGCTATACGCGTCCTGTCTCCGATCAGGTACAGACGGTGGCACTCTGCGGCGGATCTGGAGCGGAGTTCATCTCTGATGCGGTAGCGCAAGGCGCCGACGTTTATCTCACGGCAGACTGCAAATATCATGAGTTCCAAGATGCAGAGGGACGCATCTGCCTGATCGATGTCGATCATTGGGTGAGCGAGCATCATGCTGCGGAGATATTTAGCGATATACTTGCGCCGCTTCCGTTGGTGGTGCATACCAGCCAACAAGACAAGACACCAATAAATATACTATAAATATGGCAAGAGAATTAACTATTGAACAAAAACTGAAGGCACTCTACGACCTGCAGCAAGTGGATTCGAAGATCGACGAACTGCGTACGCTGGCCGGAGAACTGCCCCAAGAGGTCAAAGACATGTCCGATGAGGTAGAAGGTCTCAAGACCCGCCTGAGCAACATCGAGAACGACATCAAAGAGTGTGAGACCCAGATCTCCGATCATCGCGTGCGTACCGAGAATGCCAATGCCAGCATTTCGCGCTACAAAGAGCAACAGAACAACGTTCGCAACAACCGTGAGTTCGACAACCTCAACAAAGAGATTGAGTACCAGGAACTGGAGATCGAGGCATCGCAACGGAAGATCAAGCATTTCAGTGCTGAACTGGAGGCACGTATCGCCGACAAGGCCAAGACGACCAAAGATATCGAGGAGCGCACTGTGGATCTGAATCAGAAACGCAATGAGCTCGATCAGATCTTGGCAGAGACTAAGGCAGAGACCGAGACGCTGGTGCTCAAGGCCGGTGATCTGGAGAAGAAGATTGACGAGCGTCTGCTCAGCGCCTTCAAGCGTATCCGCAAGAGTGCGCACAATGGTCTGGCTGTAGTGAAAGTAGAACGCGACAGCTGCGGCGGTTGCCACGCGAAGATACCTGCTCAGCGCCAATTGGATATCCGTACGCGCAAGAAGATCATCGTGTGCGAGTTCTGCGGACGTATCCTGGTTGATCCGGATATGTAATCCTTATTTCTGCCCGGCGTGTTGCCTGAGCAGAAGAATCAATCCGATGCTGAGCATGATACTCAGCACGCCTAACCACCAAGTTGTGCCGGCACCGATAGTGTCGGCATAATTTGTGTCCGTACCGTTGTCAAAGAGATAAAAACTCAGCACGGCCAGACTGTTGTTGACAAAATGCATCAGCATCGGTATCCAGAGATTGCCGGTCCAGACAAAGACATACCCGAACAGCGCTCCCATCAACATGCGCGGGACGAAACCGTAGAACTGCATATGGATGGCAGAGAAGACAAATGCGGTAATCCAGATAGCGGTATGGCGATTGCCCAGCACCTGTTGCAGCGTACCGCGAAAAGAGAGTTCTTCGGCCAGCGCCGGAAGAACGGCCAGCAGACCCATGTTAATAAGGATGATACCGAAATGGTCGGCTTCCAGAAAACGCCTGGTCAGGGCTGCTGCTGTGTCTTCCTGTTCGCGCAGAAAATGTTCGATGAAACCGAGGCTTTCCGGTAATACCACGCGTCCGTTCAGATCCGCCAGCAGGTTGATGCCCGGGATGGCACACACCATGATTGCGACAGCCAACCATGCGACCTTACCGTTGGGCCGCTGATCCAGCTGAAGCCAGTGCCAGGGTTGACGAGTGGCGCTCCACATCCATGCGCAAAGCAGCGGAGGAAGCAGAAACGTACCGACAGTCTGCATCAGTTGCAGCCACTTGAGCGAGGCGGTACTCATGTCGCCTCCGCAGAGCAGATACCACAGTCCCATCGCCACCAGGGTCAGAACAGACATCACACCCAGCCATGTTAGTATTTGCTTCCAGACCTTCATCCTTTGACCTCTCATTCTTTCAACAACTGCTCCACTACTTCTGGTACACCTACGGTAGCGGGTTTGCGGATATGTGTGATGCGATCGGCCCAGTTGCCGAACTCCGGTTGACCGGGATCAACGAAATAGACAGGCACATCCGGACGGGCGTAATGGATAAGCGAAGCGGCAGGATAGACATTGAGACTTGTACCCACCACCAGCATGATATCCGCTTGTGCCGCTACGCGGCAGGCTTCTTCGAAATACGGAACTCCCTCGCCGAAGAAGACGATATACGGACGCAGCAACGAACCGTCCGGATGACGCTCTCCGTAGTGTTGCTCCCATCCCTCCAGAGGCACTGTGGCGGTCTCGTTGAGCGACGAACGCAGTTTGGTGATCTCTCCATGCAGGTGGATCACATCCTTTGCGCCAGCCCGTTCGTGCAGATCGTCGATGTTCTGTGTGATGATACGTGTGTCGGGCAACGCCTGCTGCAGTTTGGCTATAGCCAAATGGGCTGCATTGGGTTGCGCCGCCAAGGTATCGCGGCGACGGTCGTTGTAGAACTTGACACACAGCTGCGGATTGCGCAGCCATGCCTCGTGGGTGCATACATCCTCTACGCGGTAGTGCTCCCACAGTCCGTCACTATCGCGGAACGTACCTAATCCGCTCTCTGCGCTAACTCCTGCGCCGGTAAAAACAACGATCATACGTTTACGGTTTTTTATCGGGTGCAAAAGTACTACATTTTTTTGAATTGTGCAAATAATTATTGCCTCTGCGAAAAAAAAATCGTCATATGCTTGCATATGTCGATAAAATGTAGTAAATTTGCGGCGTAATTTGGAAAAGTGGGCATTTATGCAGACAACACTATTGATTATTCTGATTATTGTTGTGATGATTTTCGGGTTCTGGTTGATCCAGTACTCCACCTTCCGCAACGAGGAGCGCAAGCGCCAATGGGAATTGAAACGTGAGAGCCAGAAGACGGTTTCTCCTATCCGCCTGCGTGCGTACGAGCGTCTCGCGTTGCTACTGGAACGTACAACGCCGGAGCATATGCTCATGGGGCTGGATCTGACGACGATGACCGTAGCGCAACTGCAGCAACATCTGTTGCAGACCATCCGTGCGGAGTTTGAGCACAACATGAGTCAGCAGGTCTATGTGAGCGAAGAAGTATGGGCGCTTATCATCAATGCGCGCGACCAGATGGCAGCTTTTGTGGTAGGTATAGCTACTCAGTTGCCTCCCAACGCCGATGCGATGACCTATGCCAAGATGTTGCTGACGGCCTACAGTTCCAACGGGCTGACCCCGACCGACAAAGCATTGTCGGAACTCAAAGATGAGGCGAAGGCACTCATGTAAAAGTGAAAGGAAGAAATAGAAAATTGAAAGATGAGATGACATATGTACAAAAGTTAGGATTCGTTATCCTTTCATTTTTCATTTTTCATTTTTCTTTTCTGCATGCACAGACCGATTCCATAGCGGTTGACTCGCTGCCTCAGTCTGTGCCGGACACGGCTCTGGTGCTGCCTCTCGACAGCCTGCCCGCTGCCACGCCTCATCAGGCGTCCCCTAAACGGCCATCGGTCTATCAGGGTGTGACGGTGAAGTTGGATCTGGGCGCAGCGGTCCTGGCCATGGCGGTGAGCAAGGCGCGTATCCAGCAATGGGAAGTGGCGGCGAACGTGCGACTCAAGAATCGTTTTTATCCCACTTTCGAACTGGGATATGCCGGAGGAACCGCCACACGGGGTGATTCGCTCAGTTATAACGGCCATGGCGGGTTCTTCCGCGTAGGATGCGACATATGTCCGCTCAAGAAACGTCCCGAAAGTCCGCACGCCCTGCTGGTGGGAGTGCGTCTGGGAACAGCCGTACAGGGTGCGCGGCAAGGCGCCACGGCCGATACGTGGCGACCGTATAAGACCAAGGCGGACTGCTGGGGCGAGATTGTTTTGGGATGCCAGGTTAATGTAGTGAAAGGACTGTACATGGGTTGGATGGGACGACTCAAGTTCCTCTTTACCCGCGATAAAGACGGTCTGGCTATGGCGGAGATGGCACCGGTGTATATACCCGGATACGGGAACAGAGGCGATATGAGCTACGGACTCAGTTATCATATAGGATGGCATTTTTAAAAAACAAAAAATAACAATAAGTATTAACCTTTTTTCCTCCGGGCTGGCTTGGAGGCGCTCTCAAACCTCGGGACGTAAAACGAGTTTTGCGGACCGAAGAGCGAGGGCATCCGAGTACTTATTACTAAAACGAAGTTTTGGTGCATGTACGAGGATAGCCAGCGCGACATGAACAAGACACAACTCATGAATCGTGCAGCGGATAACATCCGTATCCTGGCTGCAGCGGCAGTAGAGAAAGCCAAGAGTGGTCACCCGGGCGGTGCTATGGGTGGCGCAGATTTCATCAATGTTCTTTTCAGCGAGTTTCTGGAATACGATCCGGAGAACCCGGGTTGGGAAGCGCGTGACCGTTTCTTCCTCGACCCCGGTCACATGGCTCCGATGCTCTATTCGCAACTCTGCCTGGCCGGTAAGTTTACCCTCGAAGACCTGCAGAACCTCCGTCAATGGGGTTCGGTCACTCCCGGTCACCCCGAGCGTGAGATCGAACGCATGATAGAGAACACCTCCGGTCCGCTGGGCCAAGGTCACGTCTTCGGCGTAGGTGCTGCCATCGCAGCCAAATGGTTCAACCAGCGTTACGGCGCTATCCATAATCCGACTATCTATGCCTTCATCTCGGACGGCGGTGTACAGGAAGAGATCTCGCAGGGCGCAGGCCGTCTGGCCGGACACCTTGGTCTGGACAACCTCATCATGTTCTACGACTCCAACACCATCCAGTTGTCCACCGAGTGCGGTGAGGTGACCAGCGAAGATGTAGCAGCCAAGTACAAGGCTTGGGGTTGGTTCGTTCAGGAGATCCCCGGTAATGATCCTGATGCTATCCGCGAAGCCCTCATCAAGGCCAAAGCAGAAAAAGGTCGTCCGTCGCTCATCATCGGTCATACCACGATGGGTAAGGGATGTGTTACGGCTGAAGGCGCGAGCTGGGAAAACAAGTGCTCTACGCACGGTAACCCGCTCAGCAAGTCCGGTGCTTCGTTTGAGAAGACCATCGAGCACCTCGGCGGTGATCCGCAGAACCCCTTCGTGATCTTCCCGGAAGTACAGAAACTGTACGAAGACCGTGCTATCGAGCTGCGCGAGCTGGCTAACAAGAAATATGCGGCATACCACGAGTGGAAAGAGAAGAATCCGCTTGCAGCCAACGAATATGAGACCTTCATGTCGGGTGAGACACCTTGCATCGACTGGAGCCTCGTGGAGCAGAAAGCCGGTGACGCTACGCGTAACGCCAGCGGTAGGGTGCTCAGCTTCCTCGCAGAGAACGTAGGTAACATGATCGTCAGCTCGGCTGACCTGAGCAACTCCGACAAGACCGACGGTTTCCTCAAGAAGACCCACGCCATCAAGAAGGGTGACTTCAGCGGTCAGTTCCTCCAAGCCGGCGTAGCCGAGCTCACCATGGCTTGCGTCTGCATCGGTATGTCGCTCCACGGCGGTATCATCCCCGCTTGCGGTACGTTCTTCGTCTTCAGCGACTATATGAAACCTGCCGTTCGTCTGGCTGCCCTCATGGAACTGCCGGTTATCTTCATCTGGAGTCACGACGCGTTCCGCGTAGGCGAAGACGGTCCGACGCACGAGCCGGTTGAGCAAGAAGCACAAATCCGTCTCATGGAGAAACTGCATAATCATCACGGCAAGCCGTCGATGCTCGTTCTCCGTCCGGCAGACGCAGAAGAGACGACGCTCGCTTGGCGTGCAGCCATCGAGAACACCGCCACTCCGAGCGCACTTATTTTGAGCCGTCAGGATATTGCACCTGTTCCAAATGTCAACTTGGAAGGCTTCCGAAAAGGTGCATATATCGTTTCAAAAGACGAAAATCCGCAAGTGGTTTTACTCGCTTCTGGAAGTGAAGTTTCGACATTGCTCGCAGGAGCAGAGTTGCTGCGCAAAGAAGGAGTACGCTTGCAGGTAGTAAGTGTTCCTTCCGAAGGACGTTTCCGCGAGCAACCCGCTGAGTATCAGAACGAAGTACTCCCGAAGGGCGTTAAACGCTTCGGTATGACCGCAGGTCTGCCTTGCACGCTCCAGGGACTTGTTGGCGACAACGGTGCTATCTGGGGTCTCGAGAGCTTCGGTTTCTCCGCTCCGTACAAGGTACTGGACGAGAAACTCGGCTTCACCGCACAAAATGTTTATGAGCAAGTGAAGAAACTGCTGTAAGAAATACGAGCACATAATAGATGCTAACACCTCAAGACATAGAAAAACCCGTTATTCCTGAGTTTGAGGAATACATCCGCCAAGGAGAACCGGATCAGAAAGCCAAGGCATCGCTTTGGCAGACTGCTATCGGTCTCCAGGCGGTGGATGGGTTGAAGACGTCTGAGTATCTTCGTGAAACTGCGCGTCGTAACATCGAAGGAGAGATTTCTTTGGACGAGGCGCATCAGCTCATCCATGGTTACTACCAGAAACGCACTGCTCATGACGAGCCGACCAACGAAGATGAGGCAGAAGCGGATCGCGCGTCGTCCAATATCGCGCGCATTCTTGCATCGCAGACCTTGGCATTTAATACGAATGGCTTGATAGCATTACACCGCCGTATTTTTGAAGGAGTATTCAAGCACGCCGGAGAATTGCGTACATACGACATTACAAAAAAGGAATGGGTACTCCGTGAAGACACAGTTAATTACCTGAATTGGGAAGATTTGCGCAGTGCTTTGGATTATGACATACAGGCGGAAAAAGCCTTTTCATATACGAACATCTCTAATGACGAGATGATCACACATATCTCACATTTTGTGAGTGATCTATGGCAAATCCATCCTTTCGGCGAAGGTAATACACGTACTACGGCAGTCTTCACAATCTTGTATTTGAGATCTATAGGCTTTGCTGTCAACAACGATTTGTTTGCTAATCATGCTTGGTATTTTCGCAACGCCCTCGTGCGTGCCAACTATAAGAGCGCGCGTTTAGGTATAGATTATTCGCCGCAATACTTGGAGCGTTTCTTCCGAAACTTACTGTTTGGAGAACAATGGGATTTGCGTAGCCGTTACCTCTATATCAATCCGCCGGAGGAATGGCAAAATCAACCGAATTTAGCGGCAGGACAAATACCGAACAAGTACCGAACAAGTACCGAACAAGTACCCGAACAAGCACCCGAACAAGCACCCGAACAAGCACCCGAACAAGTACCCGAACAAGTTACAACGCAAACATATGTAAATCAATTAGATATAAACTTGTATGGGGAACTGCAAAAACAGCTGATATCTGCGATTGGTTTAGAAAAACGGAGTATAAAAGAATTACTTGACATCCTTCATTTACGTCATAGGCCGAATTTTATCGAATACCACCTGCGACCGGCTTTAGAGGCAAAATTGATAGTTCCGCTATACCCCAATAACATCAACCACCCTCGGCAGAAATACCTGCTGACGATAAAAGGAATGATGCTGTTTAATCAGTTATCAAACAAATGACCTCAACTACAATCCTGCCTATGGCATAAAACAACAGACAAACAACATACATAAATAAGCATTTGCTTTATTAAGGAGACATTCAATCTTGGACCATTGTAATCACTTTCCTAAATATAGCGAATGTTCACACGTATCTGTGTGGGCATTCTGCGTATATTGGAAGTGATGGGAGTCCAAGCCCGAATGTCCTGATATAAACAGATTGCCCACACTTTTATTTATCAAACTCTCAAAAGCTATGTTAAATATAAATGATTTTCAAACTGCTGATTTTATTCAGCAAAGCAGAAATATTTATCTTCATAAAGATTTGACATTTGGTACTCCTATTTGCAGGTATATTCCTATTGACTACTTTGTAGAAATCCTGTCCACTCAAAAACTATATGTCTCAAATAGGAAATATCTCAATGACAAAAGAGAACAAGGAATTAAAGAGAATCTGCGTGATATTTTCCCCTTGTCTCCAATATATGAAGACGAGAATATGACACGAGAAGAAGCGATTCGACGATATGGACTACATCAAGAAGCGTATTCTACATGTGTTTCTTGTTGGACTAAAAGAACTGATGAAAGCATTATGTTATGGAATTGTTATGGGCAAAACACATGTAGGCTTTCCACTACAATAGGCGGTTTAATCAATGCAATCCAGCCAGATTTACAGATGCCAACAATTTTAGTAGCTCCTATCCAATATGTTGATAATGATGGAACAAATCTAATCTATGAAAAAGTATTTAGTAAAAATAAGGCATATCAAGATGAACAAGAGATTAGGCTATGTTTATTATGTAACGAACACCATTTTTTATTGAATATTGACACAAAAGTACTGATTAAAGATATAATTCTCAATCCTTTCTTTAGTAAATGTTACCAAAACTTTCTTAAAGACTCTATTGAGGAAAGATACAAATTTTTAGATGGAAGAATTAATTATTCCCACCTGTTAGAGTATAAATCATAAAAAACATATTGATATGAAACACGTAATATCTATAGTGCTATTATTGGCAAATATTGTCATCACGTCTTCTGCTATTGAAACTATTTCTCCAGAATTCAAGAAAAGCGGAACAAATTATGTACTGATCTCCTCTATTGATGTAGATATTGATGAAACGAACATATATATTGATTGTTCTCCTTATTTTCAAAAAAAATCAAGTTCATATTACCCTTTTTATGGCAATTCTGTTCACAATTTATCGATAAATATAGATAAAAACATAATAATGACATACATCGATCCTATAAATAGACAAACAATAAAAGTAAACGCATTAGAATTATACGCATTTGGTGATAATAAACTATTCTTTAACAAAAATTATTATTTAAATGATTTCCTTCAAGAAGACGGAAAGTATTACCCCTATATTTCCATCGTATTTCCACCTCTACCGGAAGGAGTGGATACTATTTCAATATATGAAGATGAAACAAATAAGAATAATGGATGGTGGTGGGAGAATATTTATATTAAACCGTTAACCATAGGAAAGACAACAAGATTAGTTTCTGATATAGATTCTATTAACACTCTTATCAAAACTACAAAAAGTCAATATGCAGGAATATATGAGAAAGTAGGAACTGATAATGGTGGTATTGATTATACTCTTGCATATCTACAATATATGGATAAAGATTATCTGGTTTATATCAAAAGTGATGATATTAATAGTGTATGGAAAATTGGAGAAGTAAAAGCAGAGTTACGATCTTCGGCTAATTCGGGGACATTTAAGGCTACATGGTACAATCGTGATAAATCGGAAAACTCTAAATGTGTGGTTTCCTTTGATAATAGCACAATGAAAGTTTTTGTTAACGATGAGATCGATACATATATTAAAATGAATAATGGTGATAATAACTCATTTAGTTCAAATCAAGCATTATGGTCAGGAACAGGCTTTGCGTTAAATAAAGGATATGTCGTAACGAATTATCATGTTGTAAACGAAGCAACGTCAATTGAGATATTTGGGATAAATAAAGATATATCAAAAGCATATAAAGCAGATGTTGTAGGTGTAGATAAAGTAAATGATTTAGCTCTGCTAAAAATTAAAGATGATGCTTTCACTTCGTTTGGTAACATACCATATAATGTAAAGCAAGCTATGGCTGAAGTCGGAGAAGATATATTTGTACTCGGTTATCCTTTAACCACTACAATGGGAACTGAAGTTAAACTTACAAATGGTATCATTAGTTCTCGTTCTGGATTTGATGGAGATATAGCTTTGTATCAAATCTCTGCTCCAATACAACCAGGAAATAGCGGTGGCCCATTGTTTGACAAAAAAGGAAATCTCATAGGCGTGATATGTGCGAAACATTTAGGAGCAGAGAATGCTGGTTATGCGATAAAAATGTCATACCTTAGGAATCTTGTTGAATCGGTCGCTGATATTAGTATTTTGCCTACCAAAAATAATATTAATACAACCGAACTTAAAGAACAAGTAAAACAAATTTCACCATATGTGTTCTTAATTAAGTGTTCAAAATAATTACTCGGAAAATAAAGTTATAGCATCAATGAAATATATTATTCCGATTTTAATTACAATATCGCTTTTCTTCTTTGCATGCACAAAGCAAATAGACACGACAAAACCATACAAAGTATCTTCTAATGCCTCGTGGGTACAAGAGTTGAAGCAAAGAAATCCGCTTAAAGATAGTGCAAATATTACAAGCGTCTATTTTTGTTATGACACTATTGTTAACGACTACAAGGTCAGCGGTATATTTTATCCTATTTACCAAGAGGAATACAAGAATGACATATGGAGCGGCTGGAGTTACGAATCAGGTGTATATATGATTTTTCATAATGTTCAAACAGGGAATGAATTCGTGTTCAGCAAAATGGGTAAATGGATTTCCGGAGATGATAATTGCGAATACTTTTTGAGTAGAAATATAATGGATATATTTTGCAACTCATTCAAAGGATTCGGAAAGGACGATGCGTATGTTTTCAAATACCATGACGAAGAGGTCTGTAGCGAAAACCCTTTGCTCTTAGAGGCGGATTTCCAATTTGCAGATGTAGATTTTGATGGGGAAGATGAATTAGTAATTTGCAATCATGGAGGAGGACCAAGAGGCAGTAATAGTTATGATGCATATGAGATTACGACGGATGGATTATTAGAGAAGAAACCGTACAACAAACCCGATTGTTGGTTTGCTTTTACTGAAGATACACGTTTTGATACGATTAATAAATATGTCATTTGTAGTCTGTCTGAAAGTAGTTGTCAAAGGGGAGAATATATATATCAAGCTGATGAGAACGGAGATTTGAAATATATTCGTCATATTAATTATATCTATGGTACAGAAAACGATGTACTAATAACTGATACTACTGAATACAACTAACCCCTTTCGCTCTATCGATAACCCGGTAACTCGATCTATCGGAACTCCTGCCTGCTCCGCCACCGAGCAGGCAGGTTCTTTCTTCGTATGTTTCGCCGGAAATAATCGTGCCCTCGCGGCTAAGAATCCTATTCCGACAATCGGCTGTCTCAAAGTCTCATAGTCTCACGTACATTTTTTGATTTGTCAGTTTTGTCAGTTCTGTCAGTTTCCTTTTCCAAACTGACAATACTGACATTACTGACATGGTAAATTTTTATTGCATCAGCCAAGTTTGGCACTTCCTGGGGGCCCCGCAAATTTTAATTTGTGGGGGGAGCGGAGGCAATGGTCGCACCTGCCATTTAGCATGGAGAATTGCCTTGAATTGGCAATTCGAACGGAAGGAGCAGTGGGGAGCGTCGCTCCGACCATAGAACAAGGTATGGCCTTTGCGATCCATTTGCCGAACGCGACTGTTAGTTGTTCTTAGTCATTCTTAGTGGTCCGTTAACCATTCTCGTGGGTATCTCGAGGTTATGTCGTTCGCATTACGTTAGCATCCTGTACGTGACCGTACGATGCCTTTACCTTTTTCTTAATAATCGGACATTTTCAGAGAAAGCTCAATAGTGGCTCGAGAGATGCTTGAGATATGCTGATTGACAGTCATTAGTTGGTATGCTTTCCGTTTTCATAAATCTTAATAATCGTGCATTTTAGAGGGATGGAAAGAGCCGTTATGAACAGGCAAAAACCTCGACTTGCCCCCGAGATGAGTCTGAGATTACCCTTACTTGCCCTCGATAACATGTTTATAATATGCTGAAAATAAAAGGCTTACAAAAATAGTTCAAATTAGTATAAAAAATATGAATCTTAATAATCGGATACTTTTACATATCTTCCATTGATAGCGATAGAAGTTCGCAGGTATAGGGCTGGAGATTCGGATAAACGGACAAGAAATTGTCGGAATTATTCACTGATAGTAACAAACGATACCGTAATACACATTACGATTTTTCTCTCATTTTTCTTCATTTTCTTCATTTTTTTTGAAAAGTTGAAGTATTTCATTCTATTTGGCAAAAAAATGTCCGAACGCTTGCGTATGTCAAAAAAAAGTAGTACCTTTGCAGTCGCAAAGGTTTGGACCTATGCGAATTGAACAACAAGACAAATAATAGTTTTATGGAATATAATTTTTCAGAGATTGAGAAAAAGTGGCAAAAGGCCTGGGAAGAAGCGGGCGTTTATACCGTTTCCAACGAGTCCGACAAGCCGCACTACTATGTGTTGGATATGTTCCCTTATCCTTCGGGCGCAGGACTGCACGTAGGTCACCCGTTAGGCTATATTGCCAGCGATATTTACAGCCGTTACAAACGCCTCAAGGGCTTTAACGTGCTGCACCCGATGGGTTTTGACAGTTATGGATTGCCTGCAGAGCAATACGCTATTCAGACAGGTCAACACCCCGAGAAAACGACGTTTGAGAACATAGACCGCTATATCTCGCAACTCAAGAAAATCGGTTTCTGCTACGACTGGAGTAGGGAGATCCGCACCTGCGACCCGAAGTACTACCACTGGACCCAGTGGGCCTTCGTGCAGATGTTCAACAGTTATTTCGATCCCAAGACGCAGAAAGCGCAGCCCATCAGCAAGCTGATTGCCGAGTTTGAGGCCAACGACCCGAAATGGGCGACCATGAGCGAGAAAGAGCAGCAGGAACGCCTCATGAACTACCGCATCGCCTATCTGGCTGATACCAAAGTGAACTGGTGTCCGAAGCTCGGAACGGTACTCGCGAATGATGAGGTGAGCGAGGGTCTGAGTGTCCGTGGCGGTTATCCGGTGGAGCAACGTGTGATGAGGCAGTGGTGTCTGCGCGTGAGCGCTTATGCCGGACGTCTATTGGAGGGTTTGGACCGCATCGATTGGACCGAATCCCTCAAAGAGACGCAACGCAACTGGATAGGTCGCAGCGAAGGCGCAGAGATGCAGTTCAGCATCAAGGGTCAAGACGAACCCTTCACGATCTTCACCACTCGCGCAGATACGATCTTCGGCGTTACCTTCATGGTATTAGCTCCGGAAAGTGAGTACGTAGCGCGTGTAGTGACCGATGAGCACAAAGCCGAAGTAGAGGAATACCTCGCTTGGGTGAAACATCGTACAGAACGCGAGCGTATTGCCGATCGCAAGGTAACGGGTGTGTTCACCGGTTCATACGCCATCAATCCGCTGACGCAAGGCGAGATACCTATTTATATCTCCGACTATGTACTCGCGGGCTACGGAACCGGCGCTATCATGGCAGTTCCGGCGCACGACAGCCGCGACTACGCGTTCGCCAAACATTTCAACCTGCCGATTATCCCGCTTATCGAAGGCGCGGACGTCAGCGAAGAGTCGTTTGACGCGAAGGAAGGCAAGATGATGAACTCCGGTTTCCTCAACGGCATGGAAGTGAAAGACGCTATCCAGGCGATGAAGGAATATATCACCAACACCGGTCTCGGTCGCGTGAAGGTCAACTACCGTCTGCGCGACGCGATCTTCTCGCGTCAGCGTTATTGGGGCGAACCGTTCCCGATCTACTATAAAGACGGCATGCCTTATGCGGTGGACGAGAAAGACCTGCCGATCACGTTGCCGGAGGTGAGCGATTTCAAGCCGACCTCTGACGGTCGTCCGCCGTTGGGCAATGCCGACAACTGGACATACAAAGGCTATCCGCTCGAGCTCTGCACCATGCCGGGATTCGCAGGTTCGTCTGCATATTATCTCCGCTATATGGATCCGCAGAACAACAAGGAACTGGTCAGCAAACAGGCCAACGACTACTGGCGTCAGGTGGATCTGTACTTGGGCGGTTCGGAACATGCGACCGGACACCTCATCTACAGCCGTTTCTGGAACAAGTTCCTGTACGATCTCGGCTATGTATGCGAGGATGAGCCGTTCAAGAAACTCATCAACCAGGGTATGATACAAGGCCGTTCGAACTTCGTGTATCGCTATATAGGCGAAGGCGCGACGGGTAACCTCTATATCTCGTACAACCTCATCGAGAACCCCGAATACAAGGATAAAGTGCAGCCGATTCACGTCAACGTGAATATCGTCAACAACGATGTGCTCGACATCAATGCTTTCCGCGCATGGATGCCGGAGTTCAAGAATGCCGAGTTCGTGTTCGCCGATGGCACCTCGTCCGAGTTAACGGGCTACACCGCCGGCGCGAAACAGTATATCTGCGGCTGGGCGGTAGAGAAGATGTCGAAGTCCATGTTCAACGTCGTGAACCCCGATGACGTGATCGCCAAGTTCGGTGCCGACACGCTGCGTCTCTATGAGATGTTCCTCGGCCCGCTGGAGATGTCCAAACCATGGGACACCAACGGTATCGACGGCGTGCATCGTTTCCTGCGTCGTCTTTGGAATATGTACGAGACCGTTGTGGACGAGGAGCCGACGAAAGAAGAACTCAAGAGCCTGCACAAGCTCATTAAGAAGATCACGTGGGACATCGAGAACTTCTCGTTCAATACCTCTATCCCGGCGTTCATGATAGCGCAGAACGAACTCTCCGCACTCAAGTGCAACAAGCGTGCTATCCTTGAGCCGATAGCGGTTCTGTTAGCGCCGTACGCTCCGCATATTGCAGAAGAAATGTGGCATCGTTGTCAAGAATTCACAATTCACAATTCACAATTCACAAAGTTTGTGATTGATGCGGAGTGGCCGGAGTGCAACGAGGCGTACTTGGTAGAGGACAGCCAGAAGTATCCGGTGCAGTTCAACGGCAAAGTGCGTTTCACGTTGGAGTGCCCGAAGGACACGCCGAAAGAGGAAGTGGAGAAACTCGTCCTCGCGCACGAAGACACCGCTAAGTACCTTGCCGGCAACACGCCTAAAAAAGTCATCGTCGTCCCCGGCAGGATTGTCAACATTGTGATGTAAAAACGTTCTCTGGAAGAAAAAGTGAATATGCAATTAGCGGGCAGCCATGAAGGTTGCCCGCTAATCTTTTATATTTTATAATCGCACACCTTTACTCTGCCAGATTGACGGCGTAGTAGCGGATACGGCCTTGTGCCGTGCAGCCGGTGATGAAGAGGACGCGGTCATGCTCGGAGGCGGAGTTGGCACGGCGGACGATGTCGTCAAGGTCTTCTTCTGTACGGACAGAACGGTTGTTGACCTTGAGGATGATGAAGTCCGCCGGTACGCCGGCACTTTTCAGTTTGCCTGCCTTGAGCGACTTGATTTGCAGGCCGTAATTGATACCCAGGCGTTCTTTCTGTGCTTCGGTCAGTTCGGAGAACGTAGCACCCAAGACGGACGCTTTGTCCTCGGCGGAGATGACTCCTGTGCCGCCATCGCGGTTGGTCAGTGTGGCTTGGACGGTCAGCGTTTTGCCGTCGCGCAGGAGTGTGACGGAGACCACGTCTCCCGGACGATGACGACCGATATGTTCCTGCAGGTCGGTTCCTGTCTTAACCACTGCGTCATCAATGCGCGTAATCACATCGCCGCTCTTAATTCCGGCTTTCTCCGCTGCGCCGTCCGGCACTACGCGCTCCACGTATGCACCTTGTAACGTGCTGAGTTTCTTCTCTTTCTGCAGTTCGGACGTGATCTCGCGCATCTGCACGCCGAGGATGGCGCGCTGCACAATACCATACTGGCGGATGTCGCTCACCACTTTCTGCACGATACTTACCGGAACGGCAAAACTGTAGCCCGAATAGGAGCCTGTCTGTGAGGCGATGGCGGTGTTGATGCCCACCAGTTCGCCGCGTGTGTTAACCAACGCACCGCCGGAGTTGCCGGGGTTGACGGCGGCATCGGTCTGGATGAATGACTCGATTTTCATCTCTGCGTTGAGGATATTGATGTTACGTGCTTTCGCAGACACGATACCTGCCGTGACGGTTGATGTGAGGTTGAACGGGTTGCCGACGGCGAGTACCCATTCGCCGACACGCAGGTCGTCGGAGTTGCCCATGAGGATCACCGGCAGGTTTGTCTCGTCAATCTTCAAAAGCGCGATATCTGTGTTCGGGTCGGTGCCTACCAGCGTTGCCGTGTATTCGCGCTTGTCGTTAAGCACAACCTGAATCTGGTCCGCGCGGTCAATGACATGGTTATTGGTAACAATGTAACCGTCCTCGGAAATGATCACGCCTGAACCGGAAGCCTGTTGCGCAGGCATTTCGCGTTGCTGCCCGGGACGTCCGAAAAAGAATTCAAACAGATCCATCTGTTGCGACGAGACCTGATTGCGGTACGTCGTTTTGACGTGTACAACGGCATTGACGGACAGCTCGGCAGCTTGGGTAAAGTCCGTTTCTCCCGCCTGCGGCAAAGAGGCAAAGCGGCTATAAGCGGCCGGGAGCCCGGATGAATCGGAAGAGAATTTGTAATTTGTGATTTGTGATTGAAAATTGGAGCTGCCGTATTTGAGCACGGCGATGGTTGTTCCGGCACTGACGGCTACTACGAGCAGCACGATGCCTAAAAATCTAAATATCTTTTTCATAGTTTTGTAAATTTTAATACCAGAAAGAGTATTACAAACTCCGTGCCAAAGAAAAAAAAGCACTTTCTTGTTACTATTTTATGTATTTGCTTGCATATTTGGATTTTTTGTAGTAATTTTGCAAGCAAAATTTGGTGAAAGAGGAAAACGGGAAAGGAAAACAAAAAAGAGAGTCGAAACTCTCTTCTTGTGAACCAGCTGGGGCTCGAACCCAGGACCCCATCCTTAAAAGGGATGTGCTCTACCTGCTGAACGCTTCGCTGGTTTAGATCCCGAGGAATAGACCAGAAAAAGTGGTGATTTTCGAAAAGCGGCTGCAAAAGTACTACAATTTTTTGATATACGCAAATTATTTTACACTTTTTTTGAAAAAATAAGGCTTTTTGAGCCAAATTATGGAAATAAAACTAACATATCAACGTCGTGAGACCTCGCAAGTGCAGGTCGGTAATATCTTTTTAGGTTCAGACTATCCCATCCGTGTGCAGACGATGGCCAACACCAGCACCAACGATATCGATGCATCGGTTGAGCAGGCGCGGCGCTGCATAGAAGCAGGCACGGAGTTGCTGCGCTTCACGACGCAGGGACTCCGCGAGGTGGAGAGCCTCAAGGAGATTCATGCCCAAGTGCTGACGGCTGTACCGCTGGTGGCTGACGTACATTTCAATTCAGAAGTGGCCGACGCAGCTGCCGAGATAGTGGAAGCCGTGCGTATCAACCCCGGCAACTACAGCCGAGACCACGACAAGCTACAGGAACGCTTCATCCATCTGCTCAATATATGCCGCGAGCATGAGACGGCGATCCGCATCGGCGTCAACCACGGTTCGCTCTCCCCACGCATGATGGAGAAGTATGGCGACACGCCCGAAGGAATGGTTGAGTCGGTGATGGAGTTTCTCCGCATCGCTGTGGATCAGGAGTTTGAGAACATCGTCATCTCCGTCAAAGCCAGCAACACCCGCGTGATGGTAGATACCGTGCGGCTGCTTGTGAAGACGATGCGCCACGAGCATATGGCCTTCCCGTTGCATCTCGGCGTGACCGAAGCAGGCGAAGGCGAAGACGGACGTATCAAGTCCGCTGTAGGTATAGGTGCGCTGTTGGCCGATGGTATCGGCGACACCATCCGCGTGAGCCTGAGTGAAGCCCCCGAGAATGAGATACCTGTGGCCCAGGAACTTGTCGACTATTTCGCAGACGATGAATCGGTTCGTTATGACGGTTCGGTGCGCGCCGAAGTGCTGGATAACATTGGCGGAAGTGCCGAAGTACGCTATTCCTCCTGCGAGGACCACTGGGAGACCTTCGCCCTGCAGGCCGCTGCCGAGTGCGGACACCTGCTCTGGGACTACAAGGCCAAAGAACTGACGCTGGTCAATCCGAATTTCTCCGAGACACGACTCAACTTCCTCGGCAAGGACATCCTTCAGGCTGCGCGCGTACGCATATATAAAACGGAATATATCTCCTGCCCGGGCTGCGGACGTACGATGTTCAACTTACAAAAGACGGTAGCTGAGGTTAAGAAAGCCGTTGACCAATCACCAATCACCAATCACCAATCATTAAAAATCGCCGTCATGGGGTGCATCGTCAACGGGCCGGGTGAGATGGCGGATGCCGATTACGGCTATGTAGGTGCCGGACGCGACCGCATAAGCCTCTACAGAGGAAAAGAATGTATCCTCAAGAACATCCCGCAAGAAGAGGCTGTGGAAAAATTGTTGGAACTAATAGAACAAGATAAACAACTTTAAAACTTTACCCCTATGCAAAAATCTCCATTACAAATCGCCCGTCAGGCTTATCAGCCGAAAATGCCGGTGGCATTGCAGGGCGCAGTACGCCTCGTAGAAGGCGAGAAAACGCACTCTGTAGCAGATCAGGAAGAGATCAAGAAACTCTTCCCGAATACGTACGGTCTGCCCCTCATCACGTTTGAACCCACTACGGGCAAAAACACCTGCGCAGAACCGTTCAATGTAGGCGTGATCCTCTCCGGCGGACAGGCTCCCGGCGGTCACAACGTCATCTGCGGCCTCTACGACGGTCTGAAAGCACTCAATCCGAACAACAAGCTCTACGGCTTCCTCGGTGGTCCTTCCGGTCTCATCGACGGCAAGTATCAGGAACTCACCGGCGCTATCATCGACGAGTACCGTAACACCGGCGGCTTCGACATCATTGGTTCAGGTCGTACCAAACTCGAAGAGACCTGGCAGTTCGACAACGGTATCGAGGTATGCAAACAGCTGGGCATCAAGGCTGTAGTCATCATCGGTGGCGACGACTCGAACACCAATGCCTGCGTGCTGGCCGAGTACTATCTGCAGAAACAATGCGGCATCCAAGTCATCGGTTGCCCCAAGACTATCGACGGCGACCTGAAGAATGAGATGATCGAGACCAGCTTCGGCTTCGACACCGCTTGTAAGACCTACGCCGAGCTGATCGGTAACATCCAGCGCGACGCCAACTCTGCCAAGAAATACTGGCACTTCATCCGCCTCATGGGCCGTTCTGCTTCGCATATCGCCCTCGAGTGCGCACTCCAGAGCCAACCCAATATCTGCCTCATCTCCGAGGAAGTGGAGGCCAAGAAGATGACCCTCAACGATATCGTGGAAGACATCGTCAAGGTGATCGTCAACCGCGCCAACGCCGGTCTTAACTTCGGTACGATTCTCATCCCCGAAGGTCTCATTGAGTTCATCCCCGCTATGCGCGTGCTGATCCAGGAACTCAACGATATGCTCGCTGCCAACGACGAGTTCGCATCGCTCGACGGTGACGACGCCAAGCGTGAGTACGTCAAGAGCAAACTGACGCCGGCCAGCTGCGAACTGTTCCGTTCGCTGCCGAAGGGTATTGCTAAGCAGTTGACGTTGGATCGCGACCCGCACGGCAACGTCATGGTATCGCAGATCGAGACCGAGAAACTGCTCATCGAGATGGTAGGCAAGCGTCTGGCTGTGCTCAAAGCCAACGGCGAGTACAAGGGTAAGTTCGCGGCGCTCAACCATTTCTTCGGCTACGAAGGACGTTGCGCTATGCCGTCGAATTTCGATGCCGACTACTGCTATTCCATCGGTGTGAATGCTACTCACCTCATCGCAGCAGGCAAGACGGGTTATATGTCGCTCGTACGCAATCTGACCAAGCCCGCAGCCGAGTGGCTTGCAGGCGGTGTGCCCATCACGATGATGATGAATATGGAGAAACGTAACGGTAAGATGAAACCGGTTATCCAGAAAGCGCTTGTGGAACTGGATGGCGCACCGTTCAAGTACCTGCAAGAGCATCGTGCTAAATGGGCAAGTCCGGATACCAACTATATCTACCCGGGTCCGATCCAGTACTACGGTCCGGCTGAAGTCTGCGACCAGCCGACCCGCACGCTGCTCCTCGAGCGTGGCAAATAAGTTAAAAGCCTATAGCTAAAGCAAAAAAAACGTCCTTCGGGGCGTTTTTTTGTGTCATGTACATGACCTCGTCCATGACCGCTGTGGTCAAGGCGGGACCTATCTATCCCTCCAGCCCGCTTGGTACTCCTGGCTGACAAAATAGATCTTCAGGTCGGCCTGGTACTCATGATCAACGAAATAGACCTTTGTGTTGGCTTCATATTCATGATCCACAAAATACCATAAGCCCCTATTCCCCTTTGCCTGATACTCATGATTCACCCGATATACTAATAAGTCGGCTTGATACTCATGATCCACCACGTACACCTTGATGTCCGCCTGGTACTCATGATTCACCACATAGATGTTTTGTGCGCCGGCAGAGATGCTTGCCAGCAGGGCCACAACTAAAGAAAGTAAAAATCGTTGCATAGTCTATTCTGTTTACCTCCTATCTGCAATTATTGTGCCACGAATCCTCGCACGAGCTGCATTTTTTTGCTTCCGCCCTTGCATATTTCATTTTTTTGTTGTACTTTTGCAGCGTAAATACAGGAGGCCCTTTGCGCCGAATAGCTATGCGAATAATAACGATCATCGTCTTATTGATAGCCAGTCTGTCGCTTTCTGCAGCGAATAACGCGGTGGACAGCGTGATGCTGGATGCGTACCGGCAGGAGAAGATGTCGGTCTGGAAGAACTATCTGGATACAGCGCCGGTGAATGCCCACCGGCTGATGTACGAATATGGTTATTGCGGATATATTGTCTCGGCAGACAAGAAGGCGGCGTTGCCGTACGTACAGCATTTTCGCAAGCATGTAGAGGCACTGAAGAGCCGTTTGCCCAAAGGGCACTTTGAGATGTATATGTCGGCCGTCTATGTGTTCGAACTGCGTCTGCATGAGTCGTTCCACCCCGCCAAGGGGATGAGTCTGGCCAAGGAGGCGGCGCGGCTGGCACCCAAGGATCCGCTGACGCTCACCTATCTGGGTACCTCACTCTTCTATGCGCCCAAGCCCTTCGGCAGCAAGCAGGAGGCACTCTCGTATTTTGAGCAGGCTGAGGCCTTGTTCAAAGCACCCAAATGGAAGTATTGCTGGTTGAGGGAAGCCAACCAAATGTACATCCGTCAATGTCATGAAAAGCTGAAAAAGTAGTAAAATTGCATTTTTTTTGCATTTTTTTGCAAAAATATTTGCTCATATCGTAAAAAAGCAGTACTTTTGCACCCGCTTTAGAAAAGAGCCTGCCGAATTGTGTAATGGTAGCACTACAGATTCTGGTTCTGTCTGTCTGGGTTCGAGTCCTGGTTCGGCAACATAAAAAAAGAGACCTTCGGGCCTCTTTTTTTATTCTTCGCTGAAATGGACGAGGACGTGGCGATAGGAATTGAAGATCTTGGATTTGCTGACGAAGCCCAGATAGCGGCGGTAGCCATCCACCACGGGCAGGTTCCATGCTCCGGTATCCTCAAAGGTCTCCATCACTTTCTCCATCGGTTGATCCACGCGCAGTATAGCCGCCGGTGAGGTCATGAGCTGTTTGACCCGGAAGCGGTTGTATAGACGCGGTTGGAACATGATATTACGTACCTCGTCGAGCAGCACTATGCCGCGCAGGCGGCCGTCTTTGTCGATCACGGGGAAGATATTTCGCTTGCTCTCGCTGATCACTTTGACCAGTTCACCCAGCGTCATATCCGGCGAAACGGTCTTCAGATCGGTCTCCAGCACATTGTCCATCTTGAGCAGCGTCAGTACGTTGCGGTCTTTGTTGTGGGTGAGCAGTTCGCCCTTCTGCGCCAGACGCATCGCGTAGAGCGAGTGAGGCTCGAAGAGCATGATCGTCAGATAGGAGATGACGCTCACGATCATCAGGGGCATGAAGAGGTGGTAGCCACCGGTCAGTTCGGCGATGAGGAAGATACCCGTGAGTGGTGCGTGCATCACACCGGACATCAGTCCAGCCATACCCACGAGTGCGAAACTCGTCTCCGGTACACTCAGCCCTGCGAGGTTCATCACACGTGCTGTGACGAATCCGACGATAGCACCCATGAAGAGTGAGGGCGCGAAGATACCTCCGACACCTCCGCCTCCGTTCGTCGCAACACTGGCAACAATCTTCAGTAAGATGATGGCTACGAAGTAGGCGATGATGATGAGTTGTGGCGGCAGGGAAGTGAGGTAAGCCTCAAAGGGGCTATACTTGAGTGCACTAAGACTGTCGCCGTTGATGAGTTGGCGGATGACATCGTATCCCTCGCCGTAGAGAGGCGGGAAGAGGAAGATGAGTACACTCAGCATAATACCGCCCACCAGCAACTTCAGCCACATATTGCCGATGGTATGTTTCATCCATTGTTCCAGCCGGTTCATGCCCCGGGTGAAATAGAGGCTGGCCAATCCGCATATAGCACCCAGTATGAGGTACCAGGGGATACGATGGACGAGGAAGGGTTCGGTCACATTCAGCGGGAACATAGGTTGTACTCCCGTCAGGATATACGAGATGGCAGTGGCGGTGACCGAAGAGATCAAGAGTGGTGCTACGGAGGTCATCGTCAGATCCATCATCAGCACCTCGAGCGTGAACACCAGTCCTGCGATAGGCGCCTTGAAGATACCACCTATGGCACCGGCGGCTCCGCAGCCGATCATGAGCATCATCGTCTTCTGGTCGAGCCGGAAGGCTTTAGCCAGATTGGAACCGATGGCGGCACCGGTCAGTACGATAGGTGCCTCGGCTCCTACCGATCCTCCGAAACCGATGGTCAGGCCTGAACCGACGACGGAAGACCACATGTTGTGGGCCTTGATGATCGATTTGCGTTGGGAGATGGCGTAGAGTATCTTGGTAATACCGTGGCTGATGTCGTCGCGCACGATATAGCGCACGAAGAGTGCGGCGAGGGTAATACCAATCAGAGGCGTGATCAGATACCACCAGGTATGTTCGTTGGCAATGAGGTGGTTTTCTACAAACCACTGGATCAGGTGGATAAAGGATTTCAACAGAGCTGCTGCGGCTGCGGAAAAAGCGCCTACGAAGAAAGATAGTAAGAGCACAAGGTGCTTCTCGCTGATGTGGCGTTCACGCCACTCTATCATCCTATCGTACCACGTAGTCTTCAGCATTCAGCTTTCAGTTTTCAGAATCCCAACCGATGCCTTTGTATTTGTCCAAATCCCACTCTTCGTCCACTTCATTCAGATAGATCGTCTGCGGTTCTTCTTCCTCTTGTGCCTCGGGTTCTTCCCGTTCGATGACGGTGACATCTATCGGTGCATGGCTGATCTCGATGACCTGATTCTGCTCTTTGTTGAGTTCGGTCCATAGGGCATCTTTGAGTTCGTCGATGCCAGTGCCTGCCACAGAGGAGATGAAGACAATAGGCAGATCGAGCTTCTGCATCTTCTTGGACGCCCGCATTTTCTTGAGTTCTTTCTCATCGATCGCATCAGTCTTGGTGATCGCCAGGATGCGTGCCTTGGTGAGCAGTTGCGGGTTGTATTTTTCCAGTTCGCGAAGAAGGATGGCGTACTCGCCCGGTATATCTTCGCTGGTAGCGGGAACCATAAATAAAAGGACGGCGTTGCGTTCTATATGCCGCAGAAAACGCAGTCCGAGTCCCTTACCTTCGGCAGCACCCTCGATGATACCGGGTATGTCTGCCATGCAGAAGGATCGTCCGTCGCGGTAGGAGACGATGCCCAGTTGGGGCGTAAGGGTGGTGAAGGGATAGTCGGCTATAGCAGGTTTGGCGGCTGAGACAACACTCAGCAGCGTGGATTTTCCGGCATTGGGGAATCCTACGAGTCCGACGTCGGCCAATACCTTCAGTTGCATGATGACGGTGCGTTCCTGAGCCGGTTCACCGGGTTGGGCATAGCGCGGAGCCTGGTTGGTAGCCGTACGGAAATGCCAGTTGCCCAATCCGCCCCGGCCGCCTTTGAGCAGTACGATGCGCTCGTCATGCTCTTTAACTTCGCAGAGCCACTCGCCTGTCTCGCCGTCGTAGACGACGGTACCGCAGGGCACTTCAATGATGCGGTCTTCACCGTCCTTACCGAACGAACGACTCTGTCCGCCCCGCCCGCCATCGGTAGCCATGATATGTTTCTGGTACTTCAGGTGCAGCAAGGTCCACAAGTTACGGTTGCCTCGCAGGATGATGGAACCACCCTTACCGCCGTCGCCGCCGTCTGGTCCGCCCTTAGGCAGATACTTGGCGCGATGGAGGTGCATACAACCTGCGCCGCCCTTACCGGAGCGGCAGTAGATCTTTACATAGTCGATGAAGTTACCGGACATAAGGATTAGTTTTTCTTTTCGCGATCAATGATGCGCTTCACCTGGCGGAACACATCTTCCACGCCGTGGTTGCCGTTGACGGCGAAATAGTTGCCGTGGCGCAAGAAATAATGGGCGATAGGTTCCGTCTGGTCGTGATAGACAGCGATGCGATGGCGGATGGTGTTGAGGTTGTCGTCTGCTCGTCCGCTGACCTTGCCGCGCTCGAGCAGGCGCTGGATAAGCAGCTGCTCGTCCACCATCAGGTCGATCATCAGGGCGTCCATATGGTATTTCTTGAGCAGCGCGGAGAGCGAAACCGCCTGGGCCACCGTACGCGGATAGCCGTCGAAGATAGTGCCCTTGCAATGTTTGGGCAGGGATGAGATATAATTTTCGATGAGGTCGAACATCATATCGTCCGGCACCAGATTGCCAACCGAAATGAGTGCATCGATCTGTTTGCCCAGTTCGGTGCCTTTGGCTATCTCAGCGCGCAGCACATCTCCGGTAGAGAGATGCTTGAGTCCGTAGTGGTCAACTATCAACTGGGATTGTGTACCCTTACCGCTACCGGGTGCGCCACACAAAATAATATTAAGCATAGGTTAGTAGTACTAGATAAATGTACCGAAAAGACGAAAAACGAGCTGCCCGTGTGCGGGCAACTCGTTTGATAAGTTAGATTGCCTGATTAGAGAGCAAATTTAGCACCAGCTTTGATCTTAACAGCCTTCTTAGCGGGGATGTTAACAACAGCGCCGGTACGCGGGTTCTTAGCAACGCGTGCAGCCTTGTTAACGATAGCGATGTTAGCGTAACCGATGATCTGTACGTTCTCGCCTTTCTTAACTGCCTCAACAGCTGCCTCAAGAGCTGCGTCAATAACTTTAGCGGCTTGAGCCTTGCTAACTTCTGCCTTTGCAGCTGCAGCTGCGATAAGTTCCAATTTGTTCATAACAATAGATTTTAAATTTATAAATAAAAAGTTAATTGTTGGTTCTATTTTCGCAATAAACGCTCAAACGATTCCTTCCTAATTCGGAATACGCTTGCAAAAGTACAACTTTTTTTGCATACTACCAACTATTTCGGAAAAAAAAATCACTTTTTAGCCAAAAAAATGCATTTTTTTGTAAAAAGTACCCATTTTTATAGGTATAATCAAGGAAAAAGTAGTAATTTTGCAGCCGTTATGAGAAATCTACCGACAGTAACGCGCTATCTGCTGATAGCCAATATTATGATTTATCTGCTGACGTCTGTGCTGCTGCGTTATGGCGTGGATCTGAACACCCTATGCGGTCTGCATTATATGTCAGCGTCCAGTTTCCACTGGTGGCAGCCGTTCACCTATATGTTTCTGCATGCAGATTTCGGTCATATCTTCTGCAATATGTTTGCAGTCTGGATGTTCGGTCCGATGATAGAGCGCGAATGGGGTGAGCGTCGCTACGCGGTATACTACTTCGTATGTGGTTTGGGTGCCGCGTTGGTGCAAGAAGGTGTATGGGCGTTGATGCTGGATAACATGTCGTTGCACTATAGTGCGGAGGCATTGACGTACTATGCCACCTTGCTCAATACGATAGGTGCGTCAGGTGCCGTATTCGGCATCCTGTTCGCCTTCGGATGGCTCTATCCGGATGTACCGATGTTCCTGCTCTTTATTCCTGTACCCATACGTGCGCGCGTGTTCGTTATTATCTATGCGCTCATCGAGTTGTTCGCCGGTTTGGGTTCGGTGACGGGGCTGACGGCCGATCATGTGGCCCATTTTGCCCACTTGGGCGGACTGATGTTCGGTTGGCTGCTGATTCTCTACTGGAAGAAGACAGGCTGGCAGGATCCGCATATCGGTAATCTGTGGCGGCGAATAAAGTCGAAATGGCACGGCTACGAGAACCTGGATAGCAGTAAGGGTCGTGATTTCGACGACTACCACTACCAGCGTCGCGTGTAAGCAGAAAAAAGGGAAATAGATATTACCACGTGAGAGTGGCGACTACAGGCTTGTGATCCGAGCCTGTAGTTTGTTTTGTCTCGCAGGCAGTAGGCCGTAGCGACGGGGAGGAGAGGATATAGTCGATCCGCAGACCTACCCCCATTTTCTCGAAGGTGGCCCCCCATTCCCAGGGATGTGTCTCGTTCCATGCATCGAGCAGTCCGCTGCTGATGGTCCAATAGGCATAACTGAGGGCGACTGAGTTGAAATCCCCCACCACGATGACCGGATAAGGGCTGGCTTCTATCTCAGCGCGGATGACGCGTGCCTGCGCATTGCGAAGAGGGATGGCGCGGCGCCATTTTGCCTCTATTCGGTCCAGATCGTTCAGGTCTTCGGATACGAGTTTGTAAGATTCCAGATGGTTGTTAATCAGCCGGAAAGTGTCGTTGCCTATCGCTACGTCGCAGCGGTTGGATAGGTTGCCGTGCGACTCGTAACGGATACTCTGCTTGTGGATGAGCGGATAGCGCGACCAGACCATCGTACCGAACTGATGACGCTGGTCGTAAACGGAGAAATCGATGTAGGAGTAGGGGTATTTGCTACCCAGCGTCTGCTTGACATCGGCGAGAGTGAGATATTTGGCATCTTTGTACACATCCACCTCTTGCAGACAGATGATATCCGCATCCTGGGCCATGAGGAAGCCAAGCACTTGGTTTTCAGCGGGTTTGTGCTTGAAGTCCATGCGTGCGGTGTTCCACGTCAGGACGGTAATCGCTATGAGAAGGAAGGATTTCAAATTTCAAATTTATGATTTATGATTTTGGTACCAAAGTCACCAGGGGAACGATCATCTCTTCGAGCGAAATACCGCCGTGCTGGAAGGTGTTGCGATAGTACTGGGCGTAGTAGTTGAACTGATTGGGATAGGCGAAGAAGTCGTTGCCGGTGCAGAACATATAACTGCTGCTCACGTTGGGGCTGGGCAGTCCTGTACGTTCGGGGCGTTCGAGCACAAAGACGTTCTTGGAGTTGCAGTTGAGCGCTTTGCCCACTTTGTAGCGGATGTTGGTGTTGGTGTTCTTGTCGGCGATGATCTGCACGGCGTTCTTGACGCGTGTCGTGCCATGATCGGTGGTCAGCACGAGCGTGAATCCCAGTTCAGCAGCGCGGCGCAGCAGGGTATAGGTGGGTGAATGGCGGAACCAGCTGAGCGTCAGGCTGCGGTAGGCGGCCTCGTCGTTGGCCAGTTCGCGCATCATCTTGCTCTCCGTACGCGAGTGGCTGAGCATGTCGATGAAGTTGAGCACGACGATGTTCAGCGGCGTCTGCACGTTGCGCAACTGTCCGATGACCCGTTCGCAGAAATCGCTCTCGTTCACCTTCCAGTAGGTGAAACTCTCGCGTCGGCGGTAGCGGTCGAGCAATGTCTGTACGAGTTCTTTTTCAAACTGGTTCTTGCTCTCTTCGTCACCCTCTTCCACCCATAACTGTGGGTACATCTGCTGTATCTGCAGGGGCATGAGGCCGGAGAAGATGGCGTTGCGGGCATACTGGGTGGCAGTAGGCAGGATGCTGAGGTACTGCGCTTCCTCATGGATGGAGAAGAACTCGCTCAGCAGCGGCTGGATGGTCTTCCACTGGTCGTAGCGGAAGTTGTCGATGACGCAGAGCAGCACTTTCTTGCCTTGGTCAAGCAGCGGGAAGACGCTGTGCTTCATGATGTCGGGTGACATCACAGGCTTGCCTTCCGATGGCAGATTGCTGATGGCAGACGGTTGTCCGAACCAACTCTCGTAGTTCTTGGCTATCCATTTGGCGAAGGCGCTGTTGGCCTGGGTGCGCTGGTCGTCGATGAGTGAACGCATCGGGCTGTTCTCCAGTTCGATGTCCCATCGGCTGAGGCTGCGTTCGACGGCGGCCCATTCCTCGAAGGTGGCGGCTGTGTCGATCATATAGGCGATGTCGCTCCACTCCTGTCGGTAGTTCTGCTGCACCTGCTCGCTCACGATGTCCTGCAGATGGATATGTTTCTTCAGGCAGAGCAGAATCTGGCTGGGATTGACGGGTTTGATCAGGTAGTCGGCTATCTTCTCTCCGATGGCCTGCTCCATGATATGTTCCTCCTCGCTCTTGGTGATCATCACCACGGGCACTTCGGGACGGATACGCTTGATCTCCTGCAGAGTCTCCAGCCCCGTCAGGCCGGGCATGTTCTCATCCAGAAAGACGATGGCAGGCGCAGTCTGTTCGACGATGTCGAGTGCATCGCGTCCGTTGGTAGCGGTAGTGACGTGGTAGCCTTTGCCGCTCAGGTAGATAATATAGGGTTGCAACAAGTCAATCTCGTCGTCCACCCAAAGGATTGTATTCATTTCGTTTCAATTTTGCTCGCACTAGGTGTCCCCGCTGGGGAAACCGGTACGCGGGAAGGGGTTTTTCAATTTTGCTCGCAAAATTACATAAAATAATTGATATACGCAAATGTATTCGTTACTTTTCTGAAATTTGCAAATAAATTTGCATATATGGAATATTTGTTGTACCTTTGCACTCGCAAAGGTTTGAAAAGATACTATGACTACTTTACGTCCACTGTGGCGATTAATCCCCGCTAAATAATCAAAATATGAAACCCAAACTCTTTACTCTTCTTTTCGCCCTCATCGTAGGTATAACCTCCATCTTCGCAAATGGAGTTAAGATTGGTGATTTGTACTATCTTTTGGATAAAGATAAACTCACCGCAAAAGTAACATACAGGGCTAAAGATTACTCCCACAACGACGGCTGGAATATTACGACTGCGGAAATACCGGAGAGTGTGACATATAAGGGCCAATCGTATCGTGTTACATGCATAGGAGAACATGCTTTTTATGTTTGCCGCAAATTGACGGATGTGACGATCCCAAATAGTGTAATAAGTATTGAAGACCATGCGTTTGCGATTTGCGAACGCCTTTCTTCTATTACCATTCCCAACGGAGTCACAAGCATAGGACGTAGTGCGTTTTATGGTTGTGACGCTATTACATCGGTTATTATACCGAATAGCGTTAGAAGGATAGAAGATAAAGCCTTTTATAATTGCAGAAATCTCCGGTCGGTTACTATTGGTACGAACGTCACATACATTGATCTATTGGCTTTTGACGGTCGAACCAAGGTTACCGATGTTACATGGAACGCCATCAACGGCCCGGTCTATAATTTTGGAAGTCAGGTTGAGAGATTTACCTTTGGAGAAGGCGTGAAAACCATTCCTCATGCAATCTGCAAGGAGATGAGCAAACTCACTTCCATTACCATCCCTAACTCTGTTACAAGCATTGGAAATTATGCTTTCCAAGATTGTAAAAATATCACCTCCATTATCCTCCCAAACTCCGTTACAAGCATAGGTAGTTATGCTTTTAATGGGTGTACCAAGCTTAAATCAATAACCATTCCCAATAGCGTTACGAAGATTGAAAATCATGCTTTCCAAAATTGCGCTAACCTTCAATCGATAACCCTTCCGAGCAGCCTCACCGATATTGGACAGTATGCGTTCGATAAATGTTCCGGTCTCACATCGCTTATTATTCCCAACAGCGTCGAATTCATAGGAGACTATGCATTCTTTGGCTGTCCCAACCTGACGGTTTATACCTCATCTTCGTATCTATACAACCGTTCAAGCACATATGCTGTCAAACAGCGTTATTTGCTTTCCCCGGACCAATTGATGTATTATTATCCCTATTCAACTTTTGCAAAAGAATATGTGGAGCAAAACATCAACGAGTGGCAGAAGAAAGGCGAGTTCGAACGGGTTGCCGATTGGCAGAAACGCGTCAACGAACAGACGCGCCAACAAAAAATCAAATCCTTATTGGCAGAGTCGCAGAACAAATATATTGATTTTCATACACAAAACACGCAACTCAATCTCTCATTAGGCAAATACGATGCAGAAAATGAGGTATTTGCCATAAGCAATGACAAATACGGCACGCTATACATGGTTGTTCCTTTCGACGAAGCGCAATACTTCAAGAAGAATTGGGACGCAAAAACGGCAAAGCCGCAAGTGAGTATCTACGATGATGTGATTAAACTGTCTGCGCTGGCTATCACAATGCCGAACGGCAAACAATATACCTATCGCAATACCGATGCAGTCAGCTACAACATGGCGGAAATGGCGTATAACTTTGAACCCATCGAACTGAACCTGCCGAAGACTTCTACTGCTCCGAAGCAAGGCCAGGTGAACATCACCAAGACTACCGTCAAGATCGGCAAGTCTGCCGTAGATACGGATATCCCCGAGACCAACGCCTCCAATCCCAACACCTTCGTCATCATCTTCGCCAACGAAGATTACAAGAACGTAGCCTCTGTGCCTTTCGCTAAGAATGACGGTACTATCTTCCAGAAGTACTGCCAGAAGACGCTGGGCATTCCGACCAATAATATCCACTACGTGGAGAATGCCACCTTCAACGACATGCGTATCCAACTGGCATGGCTCAAAGACGTGTGCGATGCCTTCGAA
>CACZVM010000002.1 GCA_902784585.1 uncultured Bacteroidales bacterium
TTCGAAGGCATCGCACACGTCTTTGAGCCATGCCAGTTGGATACGCATGTCGTTGAAGGTGGCATTCTCCACGTAGTGGATATTATTGGTCGGAATGCCAAGTGTCTTCTGGCAGTACTTCTGGAAGATAGTACCGTCATTCTTAGCGAAAGGCACAGAGGCTACGTTCTTGTAATCCTCGTTGGCAAAAATGATGACGAAGGTGTTGGGATTGGAGGCGTTGGTCTCGGGAATATCCGTATCTACGGCAGATTTGCCGATCTTGACGGTAGTCTTGGTGATGTTGATCGGACCTTGCTTCGGAGCAGTAGAAGTCTTCGGCATATCAAACTCCACCGGCTCGAAATTATACGTCATCTCAGTCAATTTATAATTGACGGCATCGGTGTTGCGGTAGGTATATTGTTTGCCGTTCGGCATGGCGATGGTCAGTGCCGACAGTTTGACCTCATCATCGTAAACCTGCATTTGGGGTGTTACTTTTTTGGCGTTCCACTTTTCCTTAAAAGCAGGCGCTTCGTCGAAAGGCACGGCTATATACATCGTGCCGTATTTGGGATCCGTCATGGCGAACACCTCGTTCTCTGCGTCGTATTTGCCCAAGGTTAGATCTAACTTCATCATCTTGGCATGAAAGGCGCAGTATTGGTCCTGCACTTCAGCCAGTAAGTCGTTTATCTTCTGCTGCCGCGCCGACTCAGTGACTCGTTTTTGCCAATCGGCAATACGTTCGAACTCTCCTTTCTTTTGCCACTCATTGATGCCGTTCTCCACATACGCTTTTGCAAAAATAGAGAACGGATAATAATACATCAATGTCTCTTGAGACATCTTAACGTAGGTGCAAGAACCGGTATTCTCGGAAGTTACTGCGTTAGACGAAGTATAAATGGTCAAATTAGGGCAGTCTGAAAACGCACCCCTTCCTATCTTTTCGACGCTCTCGGGAATAATGATAGAGGTCAGATTTTTGCAATACGAAAATGAACAATATCCAATGGACTTGACACCATTAGGAATAATGATTGAAGTCAAACTTGAACAACAATAGAACATATCGTCTCCTCCCATCCAGACGTTCTCCGGCAGATCGATAGAAGCTAATTTTCCGCAGAAATAGAAAGCATAGCCCCCTATGTGATTTACGCTTTTGGGAATTACGATGGAAGTCAAGGCAGAACAATATCGAAAAACACCATGGTTTATTGTTTTAACACCATCAGGGATGATCACAGAACTCAAACTTCTACAATTCGCAAAGGCGTAGTCATCAATACTTGTGACACGGTAGTCTTTCCCTTTGTAATTAACCGTTTCGGGGATAATGGCTGTCGTTATGTCCCAGCCTTTATTGTAGTCGTAACGCACTTTGCTTTTGTATGTCACTGTGGCGGTAAGACGGTCTTTGTCCAGAACATAGTACAAGCCGTCGATGCAGACACCGTTTGCGAACATTGTTCCCGCGCTTATCAGGGCCAGAAGGAGTATATAGATTTTTTTCATATGCGTTGTATGACCTTTGCGGCGCAAAGGTACAACAAATTTCGGACATGAGCAAATAAAAGTGAGATTTTGCAGGGAGAATATGTCTGACACAAAAAAAAATTGTATTATTTTTCCAAAATATTTGCACATATGAGAAAAAAGTTGTACTTTTGCCAGGCAAAAAGAAAGAGTAGTATAACCCAACTAAAATATTACGTGTATGAAAAACAAATTTATCCTCATTGCAACCCTGTTGGCCTGCATGATGGCAAATGCCCAAGAGCCGGAAGTGGCACAGATCACCACTCGAGGCAAGGCAGCAGCAAACATGTCCAGTTTGGATATATCCAATCTGGAACGTATCCAATTTTGCGTAAACGACCAGAACCAAGTACAATCGATATTTGTGTTCGAAGATCAGACAACGGCCGTTTTTGACAATGTAGAAGTAGTTTCATTCCAGGCCGAGGAGGGCACCGTAGAGATTGATAATTTTGAAGCTATCTCAAACGTCAATGCCTCCAATATCTCTATTTATCCGAATCCGGCGATAGAGGCCCTACAAATATCCGGCATGGAAGCAGACAGCAAAGGCATCGTATTTGACCTGAACGGTCAGCGAGTATGCACCTTCAACGGCACGACCACCACGCTCAATGTGTCCGGTTGGGCCAACGGTACGTATCTGATTCGTATAGACAACTCTATTTTCAAACTTATCAAACAATAAGCTGCCATGAAAAAGTCTCTAATAAGTATCGTTCTCGCCTGCTGCTTCATGTCGGCACAGGCAGAGATAATGTGGCATGTAGCAGGAACCAATCTCTACG
Source organism: uncultured Bacteroidales bacterium (assembly GCA_902784585.1). Lineage (GTDB taxonomy): Bacteria > Bacteroidota > Bacteroidia > Bacteroidales > Paludibacteraceae > Colicola. The sequence goes on from CACZVM010000002.1 coordinate 2,316, forward strand.
CCCGCAAGCAATGCCTTGAACAAGTCAAGATGTATGCAGACAGCCTAACCGGTGTCGATTATTACTTCGCCAATATTCCGCAACAGATAGATGCCACCAATCTGGATTCCTTGTACGGAATGGTCTTCGACCGTCTGGCACAAACAGGCGCTACGATGCCTTACGGCCGGGGAGATATCCGCATGGCCGATGAAGGATCCACGAGTTTTTATCGCTGTGTATGGAACCTGAATGAACTACCTGCAGACGGTGGATTCTGGATTTGGAATGACGTAGGAGTCTCGGACATACAGGATTGCGCATGGACAACAAATAACCAGATTGTAGGCAGCACCTATTTGCGTCTGCTATACAATCTCATCATCCAAAATCTCTATTTGCAAGCAGCCGAGCGTCTGAATATGTATCAAGCGGAACAGGCACAAGTTCGTTTTATTCGTGCGCTGACAGCATGGTACCTGCTGGACCTCTTCCCCACTTCGCATTTCACCACCCAGCCGATCATAGATGCCAATGTGACGATGACGCGTCAGGAACTCTTCGCCTGGCTGGAAACGGAACTTACGGAATTGATTACGCTTTTGCCGGCTTCGCAGATGAGCCTCTACAGCGTGGATGCCGATGCCGCCAAGATGCTGTTAGCCCGTTTGTATCTCAACGCAGAGGTATATACCGGCACCCAAAAATGGAGTTTGGCTTCGCAATACGCACAGCAAGTGATGGACGGTCGGCATGCTCTGCACACCAACGGAACAAGTGCTTATTCTCCTTATCAGGAGTTGTTCATGGGTGATAACGACATCAACGGTGCTGCCCGAGAAGTCCTGCTGATGATCAAACAAGACGGCCAGAGCGCATACAGCTACGGCGGAAGTATGTTCACTATCGCCATCACACGCGATGGCAACTCTATGCCTTCCTGCTGCATAAACAACAAATGGCAATGCTGGCGTGCCGGCTACCGCCTGCTGCAGGCTTTCGCTACAACAACACAGATGTCTTCTCTGAAAGGAACAGAATATACGATGCCCGCACAACTGGGTGATGACCGAGCCTTGTTCTACGCCGATGCAACCTACCCGACTCCGACTCTGAGCAATAACTATGGAAGTTTCACCAAAACATGGTCGGTGAATAAATTCACCAACCGTTATTCCACGGATCCGATGGATGGTTCCGCTTGCTCAGCCAGCTCCATGAGTTGGCCAGACACAGACCTGCCTCTGATACGAAGCGCTGAAGCATGGCTGACATACGCCGAGGCACAATACCGTATGGGTAATACGCAAGTGGCCCGCTATACGATAGCCTCGCTGCGCAGTCGTGCGCACGCCGAGACACCAGCCGATATCACCCTGGATTACATTCTGGACGAATGGCTTCGTGAGTTCTACTCCGAAGGTCGTCGCAGGGTGGATCTGGTACGTTTTGGCCAATTCGCATCGCAGAGCGCCACTCGCACATGGGAGAACCATTCTGCCCGCAAGAACGCCAGCTACAACACCTATCCTATGCCCGACTTGCTCAGTCTGTATCCACGTTTTGACAATAAGGTGCGCTATAATGCATCCTTTATTCCTCGCGCTTCGCAGGAGCCATGGAATCCGGAAACAGGTATCCAGTGCGACAGTTGTACGGAAGGCGAAATGTACATAGATACGCAACGGGGTATATCCTACTCTATCAACTACAACAACTACGGCACAGGTAACTTCGGAATATTTGAATACGTGTACGAACTTAACGCATCCGACACGCTGAACCTGGAATTGGCAGAATTCCCGTACATGCAGTATCCGGCCTTTACGGCTCCGCTGCCGGAAGTAACGCCAACAGACGATGCCTTTATCATCATGCTGCATAGCGAGACGGAGTATGGAAACAATCTGGTTGTTCTCGGCGATTATCTGAATAGTGCAGGAGAATGGATCTATAGCACAAACAACACCCGGCCTACCACTCACGCCACCTCCGGCACCGGCCTAAACAACCAGAATTTCACACGCTTCACATCTGTAGGAAACGGATGGTATAGAGCCGTCGTATACCCGATTACAGACAAAGACGGTAATCCTCAAACCATCGTGCCGGGTTATGCGAGAATTACCGGCATTGCCAACTATCCGGCAGGCAGCTCGAACAACCCGCAGAAAGTGAGCCCGATACAGAAAGTAAGCGGTATTGTACAATACTTCACGGAAAAGAGTGACGGATCTACCGAGTTCTTATTCTCGCAACTGTCGTACTACGAAGACCCAACCTACGGTCGGATTTACTACTCGCCCAAACGCACTGACAGAGTCGTTTACTTAGCGATTCCTGCTATACGCTAGTTATTATAACGGACAAAAGAAGTCCATAAAGAAGGCAGATGTGAAAGCGTCTGCCTTTTTTTATTACACAAAAATTTGCATATATAAAAAAAAAGCAGTATTTTTGCAGCCGATTTTAATATGCGCGAGTATGCGCATGCTGGCGCTACGCCTTACGGCTGCGCCTATCCCCACGAATGGATATGCGTCGGGGACCACATAGAACAGAAGGAAATGGAATATAAGTATATCAGTCATATTGACTCGCCGGCAGACCTGAAGAAACTGAAAGTGGAAGAACTGCCCGAGGTATGCGCCGAACTGCGGCAATATATCATCGAGACACTGAGCAAGAACCCCGGTCATCTGGGTTCGTCGCTGGGTGCAATAGAACTGACCGTGGCCCTGCACTACGTCTTTGATACCCCCCACGACAAGCTGGTATGGGACGTAGGTCACCAGGCCTATGCCCACAAGATACTGACCGGTCGTCGCGACCGTTTCCCCACCAACCGTCAGTTCAAAGGACTGTCGCCCTTCACCAACCCTGCGGAGAGCGAGTATGACGCCTTCATCGCAGGGCACGCGAGCAACTCGATTTCCGCTGCGCTGGGAATCGAGATTGGAAATTCAAAATTAAAAATTAAAAATTCAAAATTATCGCAAAACGTGGTGGCCATCATAGGCGACGGAGCGATGACGGGCGGACTGGCCTTCGAGGGACTGAACAACACGTCGATGGACAAGAACAACCTGCTGATCGTGCTGAACGACAACCACATGGCCATCGACCCGCTGAAGGGCGGTTTCACACAGTATCTGGTGGATCTGACGACCAGCCAGACCTACAACAAATGGCGCTGGCGGCTCTACCAACTGGCGGAGAAACTGCACCTGGTGGACGAGCGCAAACGACGTGCCATGCTGCGACGCAACAACAGTCTGAAAGCCGTGTTCAGCAAGCAGCCCAGCAACATCTTCACCGGATTGAACATCCGCTATTTCGGTCCGACAGACGGCCATGACGTAGAAGGATTGGTGCGCATACTGAGCGAGATAAAGAACCACCGCGGGCCGAAAGTGCTGCATATCATCACCAAGAAAGGCAAAGGGTATGCGCCCGCCGAGAACGACCAGACCATATGGCATGCGCCGGGAGAGTTTGACGTTGCCTCCGGCGAGCGGTTACAGGTTACGGGTGACGGGTTACGTGTTCCTCCGTTGTGGCAGGAGGTGTTCGGCGAGACGCTGCTGGAGTTGGCCAAGAAGAATGAGAAGATAGTGGGAATCACGCCGGCTATGCCCAGCGGGTGCAGCATGAGCATCATGCAGAAAGAGCTGCCCGACCGCGTCTTCGACGTAGGCATAGCCGAGGGGCACGCCGTGACATTCAGTGCCGGACTGGCCAAGGCAGGTATGATCCCCTACTGCAACATCTACTCCACCTTCCTCCAGCGTGCGTACGACAACATCGTACATGACGTGGCACTGCAGAACCTGCACGTGGTGCTCTGTATCGACCGTGCCGGCATCGTAGGCAACGACGGAGCGACACATCACGGCCTGCTGGACCTCAGCTACCTGCGGCCGATACCCAACATGCAGATATGCGCGCCGATGACGGGTGAAGACCTCCGGCAGATGCTGACACTGGCAGAGAAACTGGAAGGACCCGTGGCTATTCGCTATCCGCGTGGAAGGGTTACGGGTTACGGGTTACCGGTTACGGATGTCGAATACGGCAAGGGCGTGAAATTGAGGGACGGAAAGGACGTGGCTGTACTGACGATCGGTAGCATCGGCAACACGATGGCGGAAGCGATAGAAGGGGTTATGGGTGATGGGTTACAGGTTACGGGTAAGAGCTTTGCGCATTACGACATGCGGTGGCTAAAGCCCTTGGACGAAGAGATCTTACACGAAGTAGGTCAGAAATACCAAACCATCGTCACCGCCGAAGACGGCTTGATAGCCGGAGGTATGGGCAGTGCGGTGCTGGAATGGATGGCCGACCACGGCTACACGCCGCGCGTCATCCGCCTGGGCGTACACGACCAATTCGTCGAACACGGCTCCACCAAGGAATTGTATCATCTATTAAAACTTGATAAAGAAGGATTATGCGAATCGTTATTGCAGGTGCCGGTGAAGTAGGCACGCACTTGGCCAAGTTGCTTAGCCGGGAGAACATGGAGATCAGTCTGCTGGATGAACGGGACGACCGCCTGGGAGAGCTGAGTGCCAACTATGACCTGCTGACCAAGGTGGGCAGCCCGACTTCTATCCGCGACCTAAAAGACATACACGTCAAGGATGCCGACCTCTTTATCTCCGTCACGCCGCACGAGACAGAGAACATGACGGCCTGCCTGATAGCCAACCAGCTGGGCGCCAAGCGTACACTGGCACGTATCGACAACTATGAATACCTGCTGCCGGAGAACCGTAAGTTCTTCGAAGCCATGGGTCTGAACCACCTGATCTATCCGGAGGTGCTGGCCGCCAATGAGATACAAGAGAGTCTGCGTACCAACTGGATGCGTTATCATCTGCATTTGGGACAAGACGCACTGGAACTATGCGTCATCAAAGTGCGCGAAGGGGCTAAGCCGATAGGAAAACCATTCGCTTCGGGCATCTACAATCACAGCAAATATCGTATCGTGGCCATCAAACGCGAGCAGGAGACCATCATCCCACGCGGACAAGACACGATAGAGGTGGGTGACCTGATCTACTGCGTGTGTACGAAAGAGAACATGGAGTTCATGCGCGAGGATCTGGGTAAACCCAAACGCGAGATAAAGAATATCATCTTCTTCGGCGGCGGACGCATCACCCGCAAGGCGGCGATGGAACTGACGAACTCGATGAACCTGAAGATCATCGAGAAAGACCGCGAGCTATGTAATATCCTGAGCGAGAAAGTGCCCAATGCCCTGATCATCAACGACGACGGTTCGGACATGAGTGTGCTGAAGGCAGAAGGCATCCAGGACGCAGACGCGTTCGTAGCCGTGACCGACAGCAGCGAGGCCAATATCTTCGCCTGTCTGGCCGCCAAGCGCTTCGGCGTACGAAAGACCATCGCTGAGGTAGAGAACCTCGACTATATCCCCATGGCCGAAGGACTGGACATAGGCATGGTGCTCAACAAGAAGACCATCGCGGCCAGCTATATCTACCAAATGCTGCTGGACGCCAGCGTACGCGGCGTGCACAACCTGACGAGTGCCGATGCGGAGATAGTGGAGTTCTACGCCAAAGAGGGCAGTCCGGTGACGCGTCACAAAGTGCGCAACCTGGACCTACCGGAAGAAGCCAACATAGGCGGCATCGTGCGTGCCGGCGAAGGCATACTGGTGAACGGCGAGACACAGATCATCGCCGGCGACCTAGTGGTGGTGTTCTGCAAGAGCCATGTGATACGTAACTTAGAGCGATTCTTCAAATGACACGGATGTTCAACTGGAGGCTGGTCTTCTCGACCATGGGCATGCTGACAACGCTGGAGGCGCTGTTCATGCTCGTACCTACGTTCACCGCCTGGTGGTACCACGAACCCGACCTGGGTGCATGGATCGTCAGTTCGGCCATCACGTGGTTCAGCAGTTGGTGGATGCTGCTGGCCGGCCGACACGCGGAGCGACGCGTGAGCGAACGTGAGGGATACGTGATTGTAGCCTCTGTATGGTTGGTCTATTCGCTCTTCGGCATGCTGCCATTCTGGCTCAGCGGTGCGCTACCGAGCATCACCGATGCCTGGTATGAGACGATGGCGGGATTTACCACCACCGGCTCCACCGTCTTCACCGACGTAGCAGCACAGACACATTCCATCTTGCTCTGGCGCTCGTTGATGCAATGGATAGGCGGTATGGGTATCATCGTGCTGAGCGTGGCCATACTGCCGATGTTCGGTCTTGGCGGCATGCAGCTCTACAGCGCCGAAGTGACCGGAGTGAGCTACGAGAAACTCAGTCCCCGCATCGCCGACACAGCCAAACATATGTGGGTGACCTATATCCTGCTGACCCTGAGCGAAGGTGTACTGTTGTGGTTGTTCGGCATGAATAAGTTCGATGCCGTCTGCCACTCGCTGGCCACCATCTCGACCGGTGGTTTCGCCACCCATAACGACAGCGTGATGAGCTATGGCCCCGCTATCCAATGGACCATACTGCTCTTCATGCTGCTCTCGGGTATCAACTTCACCCAACTCATCTACGCGCTACGCGGAAAACCGCAGCGGCTGCTGAAGGACGAGGAGACCAAATGGTATATAGGCGCGTGCCTGATAGCCGGCGTGGTGCTGAGCGCAGGACTGCTCGCGCACACGCATCTCTGGTCGAGTATACGTATCGGCCTGTTCACCGCCGTAGCCACCATCACCAGTACAGGATTTGTGGCGGCTGACTACATGATTTGGCCACCGGTGTTGTGGGTGATCGTCCTATTCCTGATGTTCACGGGTGGTGCTTCGGGTTCCACCTCCGGAGGTCTGAAATGGGTGCGCATCGCTATCTTCGCCAAATCGGCCCATGCAGAGATCAAACGTCGCATCCATCCCAACGCAGTGGTGCCCGTTCGCTTCAACGGCGTGACGGTGCGTGAGCAGACAACGAGTAACATCGTGGCATTCATGTTCTTCTACGCACTGATCATTGGTCTGGGCACATTATGGTTCTGCGGATGCGGCATAGGTTTTGACGAGTCGCTGGGCATCGCCGTGTCGATGATCGGCAACGTGGGTGTGTCCATCGGCCAGTGGGGCTCGAGCGGTTGTTATGCCGCCATGCCTGCCGCCGGCAAATGGGTTGCCACCCTGATCATGTTGATCGGACGTCTCGAGATCTTCACCGTATTGCTACTGTTCAGTCGTAGTCTTTGGAAAAAGTAATCATGCGTCCTTCCAAAGTCCTCTTGTTCATCTTCGCCGTGATGGCATGTCTGGCAGTCATGTGCCTGGTTCTCCCCCACCGATGGGAGGTGGGTAGTCGTACGCTGCGCTGGCCTACGCTGGGAGAAGCGATAGGAGCAGTCAGCAGTCAGCCATCAGAAGTCTGCATTCCGCCCGATACCATCGCTACAACAGATACGCTTCCGACCGTTCAGGAGAAGACCGAGGAAAAGCCGGTCGTTCCGACGGTGCGGGTGGATTCGACCACCGACAGTCGCGTCTTCCTCTCCGCCTTCTATGCCTCGCTCGCAGAGGCGAGCACACGTGCGATACGCGTGGTGCACTACGGCGACAGTCAGATAGAAGAAGATCGCATCACCACCGAGATACGCAAGCACTTGCAAGCCCGCTACGGCGGTGCGGGTGTAGGCTTGATGCCACTGGCACAGACGATCCCCAACCGATCGGTGAAGCAGCAGTTGTTCATGAGCGGACGACGGGTGGCGGCACTGCAAGGTCCGCGACGCTATATGGTCTATGCTCTCCGGCAAGACCAACGGCAGGACGGGCTATACGGTCCCATGGGACAAGTATGCTGGATGGCCGATAGTCTGGTACGCGGTAGCGAAGAGATCACCACCGTCTGCACCCCAACCGACGGCGCACCATACACCCGCTGGCGTGTGCTGGCCGACACCTCGGTGCACTATACGCATCACGGCGACACGATGCACCTGCAGGGACGCGGGGCAGTCTATGGACTCTCACAAGAAAGCAACACCGGCATCATCGTAGATAACATCCCCATGCGCGGGTGTCTCGGACTGGTGTTCACCAAGATAGATGCCGGACAACTCAGCCGATTCTATAGCGAGGCTAACGTACGCCTGATCATCATGCAGTTCGGCGGCAATGCCATTCCCTTCAATGAACATCCCGGAACTATCCAAGGTATCGTGAAGGGTCTGCGCGATCAGGTGCGTTACATAAAAGCATGTGCCCCCGAGGCCTCTATCCTCTTTGTCGGACCAAGCGATATGTTGACGCAGATAGACGGCGAATGGCAAACCTATCCAATGGTGCCATATATGGACAGGTTGCTCCGTAAGATGGCTCTGGAGGAGGAGATAGCCTATTTCAGTCTCTACCGATGGATGGGAGGTAGCGGAAGTATGCTACGCTGGCAGGAAGTGGGACTGGCCACCAGCGACGGCGTCCACTTCCTACGCAGCGGTGCCCGCAAAGCCGGCAATGCCATAGCAGAATGGATATTGGAAGGAAATTACTAATTGGATTCGATTCGCTACATATTCGGGTTTAACGCAGAGAGTCCGCTGCTGTTCACTCAGTTCTATTTCTGGGCGTTCTTTGCTTTGGTGTTCGCGGGCTTCGCATTGATAATTGGAAATCAAAAATTACCAATTACCAATCACAAATTACACATGAGAAATGTGTACCTACTCTTCGTCAGTTGGTTCTTCTACTATAAGACCAGCGGACTATTCCTGCTGATACTGGCCTTCGTCACGCTCTCAGACTGGCTCATCGCCGGGCGAATCAAATCAGCAATTACCAATCACAAATTACCAATAGCGAAGCTTCTATTGGCACTTTCAGTGACAATAGATTTGGCTCTGCTCTTCTATTTCAAGTACGCGTATTTCTTCACGAACGTCGTCAACGAGTGGTTCGGCACAGACTTTCGGGTGTTTGATATATTCGCATACGTAGGTAACGGTTTTGCTACGGCCGGTCGTTTCTCGGTGGATACGATTGTGCTGCCGGTGGGAATATCGTTCTATATCTTCCAAGTCATCTCCTATACTTGCGACGTGTTCCGCCAGAAGATCGAGCCGGTCAGGAACATTCTGGATTTCGGTTTCTATGTGTCGTTCTTCCCCCAACTGGTGGCGGGTCCTATCGTGCGTGCGGAGGAGTTCATCCCCCAACTATACAAACCCTACCACTTGAGCCGCCGTTATTTTGGTCTGGCCGTGTTCTGGATCATCAACGGACTGGCGAAGAAGATCATCATGTCGGATTATCTGGCGGTGAACCTGATTGACCGTGTATTTGACAACCCGCTGCTCTTCTCGGGCTTTGAGAACCTGTTCGCCCTCTTCGCCTACTCGCTGCAGGTGTACGCTGATTTCTCCGGCTATACAGATGTAGCCATCGGTGTTGCATTGCTGATGGGATTTTATCTGCCGATGAACTTCAACAGTCCGTACAAGTCGAAGACGCCTCAGGAGTTCTGGCGGCGCTGGCATATGTCGCTGGGCCGCTGGCTGAAGACTTATCTGTATATCCCGCTGGGCGGTAACCGGCGCATCGGCTTCGGCACCTATTTCTGGTGGTCGCTCATTGCGTTCGTCTCCGCCGCTCTCATCGGATGGTGGTGGCTGCTCATTCCGTTCGGCGTCTTCATGGCGATTGTGGCTGTTCTTAACTCCGCTCCCTTCCGAGAGAAGATGGGAGCAGGCCGATTGAAACTGCTCTATTCGAACCTCAACTCGTTCATCACGCAGGTGCTGGGTGGGTTGTGGCACGGCGCGAGTTGGAACTTCGTGCTATGGGGTGCGATCAACGGTGCAGGTATGATAGTTGAGAAAATCTGGCGTGAGACGGGTTGGCTCCTGCGCATGGCGTGCATGACGATGCTGACGGCCTCACTGTTCGCCATCGACCACCTTTGGCCCCTACCCGTCTGGCGGCTCTTTGCCGTATGGGCACTCATCGTCTGGAGCGGAACAGTCATCCGCTACATCTACTGGCTGTGCACACGCAGCCGAGCCGTCAGCCGTCAGCTGTCAGTCGTCAGCAATCATCTTGCCACGGCGTGGGCCGTACTGCAGACTTTCGCCTTCATTACCTTCACGCGTCTGTTCTTCCGTTCGAGCAGTAACCTCGATCCCGAGACAGCCAATCGCGTGGCGTGGGAGACGGCAACGAACATGGTGCACCAGATAGGCGGCGCATGGAACAACAACATCATCCCTGCGTTCGTATGGGAGTACCGCTGGGTGGTGGCGATGTTCGTGCTGGGAATGGCCATTCACTGGGTACCGACAGACTGGAAACGGCGTTATCGACTTTGGTTCAGCGCCATGCCTCTCTGGCTGATGGTAGGTGTGGTATGCCTGGCTATCCTCGTCATCTATCAGTTTGTCTCCGCAGAGATGCAACCGTTTATATATTTTCAGTTCTGAAATTTAAGATTGCAGATTTAAGATTTAAGATTTAGAAATGCTCATCGGTATTACAGGGGGAATAGGTAGCGGTAAGAGCGTTATCGCACAGGAGCTGGCGCGTCGCGGGTACAAGGTGTACGACAGCGATGCGGAGGCAAAGCGTATCATCGCGCAGCACCGTGAGGTGCAGGCGCATATACGTGCGCTGCTGGGTGAGCAGTCCTTCGTGGACGGCCGCTACAACACTGCCTATGTCGCCCAACGGGTGTTCGCCGACGAACAACTGCTCCAGCAACTAAACGCCATCGTCCACCCTGCCGTCAGAGAAGAGATCTCAGCCATCAGCCGTCAGTCGTCAGGCTATTTCTTCGTAGAGAGTGCTATCTTGCATGAAGCAGGTCTGGACCGCTTGTGCGACTGTATCATCTATGTGGATGCGCCGGAGGACGTACGCATCGCCCGTACGGTGGCGCGTGACCACTGCGAGGCGGCACAAGTGCGGGCGAGGATGAGCCATCAGCAGGGTCAGACCTGCGTCTGCCGTCAGCCGTCAGAGCAAAAGAAAACCATCGTCCTCAGGAACGATGGCTCTCAATCGATAGAAGCTCTGGTAGATTGGCTTATTTCACAGCTTTGAAGCTCATGTCCAGGCTCTTGTAGCTATGGGTGAGTGCACCGACGGAGACGAAGTCCACACCCTGGACTGCGTAGTCGCGGATGGTGTCGATAGTGATGCCACCGCTCGACTCGATCTCCATGTGACGGCCAGCCGTCTTTTCCCATGCGCGAATCAGATCCACAGCCTCTTTCGTTTTCGCGGGCGTGAAATTGTCCAGCATGATACGATCGGGTATATTCGTGGCGAGTGCCTCGCGTATCTCATCGAAATTACGCACCTCGATCTCGATCTTCATGTTGAGGAATCGCTGCGCTTTCTCGGAATGCTCGGAAGCACCCTTCTCCTTACAATAATCACGTGCACGCGTGAGCGCATTGGTGATGCCACCCGCAAAGTCCACATGGTTGTCCTTCAGGAGGATCATGTCGAAGAGGCCGATGCGGTGGTTCATACCTCCGCCCATAGCCACGGCTTCTTTCTCCAGATAGCGCAGTCCCGGCGTTGTCTTGCGGGTGTCGAGCACATGGCAACCGGTGTCTTCGATCAGTCGTTGGTACTTATGTGCCGTGGTCGCCACGCCCGACATGCGTTGCATGATATTGAGCATCGTACGCTCAATCTGCAGCAGGCTCAGCTCCTTGCCGTATACCTTAAACGCGATATCACCCGGCTTGACATGATCGCCGTCGTGCAGAAACTGCTCGAAACGGCATTCCGGATCGAAATATGCGATGATCTCTTTGGCCACCTCTACGCCGGCCAACACGCCGGTGTCCTTGATGATGAGTTGCTGGCAACCCATCTGGGTAGGCGGAATACAACTGAGCGATGTATGATCGCCGTCGCGTATGTCTTCTTCAAACCAGATGGCGATGAGTTTACGTAGTTCTTGCTTATCCATAATAGCTATGATTTTGTTCGTTTGATTTATTCGTGATGATACGGTTCGTTGTGCAGGATCGTCATGGCGCGGTAGAGCTGTTCCACCATGAAGAGCCGGACCATCTGATGGGAGAAGGTCATTCGGCTCAGGCTGATCATGCCCGCTGCGCGATCGTAGACGGCACGGGAGAAACCATACGGGCCGCCTATGACGAAGGTCACATCCCTACCCGACGACATGCGCTTCTGCATATGTGCGGCGAACTCGAGGCTGGTGTACTGCTGCCCGCGTTCGTCCAGAAGTATCAGGTCGGCACCGGCTGGCACGGCCCGGAGGATCAATTCACCCTCCTGCGTCTTCTGCTGTTCGGCCGTCAGATGTTTGGTTTGCCGCAGTTCGGGGATGACCTGCAGCGCAAAAGGCAGATAATGTCCCAAACGCTTCACGTACTCGCCGATGAGCGCATCCAAGTGCGCATCGGTGGTGCGCCCCACCATGAGCAAGGTCAACTTCATCGAACGCGTATCTTCTGACCTATTTGCAGGATCTTGGTCTCCTTGATACCATTGAGCCGGCAGAGGGCCTTGACCGTCGTACCATATTTCTTTGCGATGCCGCTCAGCGTGTCGCCGCTGCGCACCTTATGGTAGCGCATCGCGGCCTGCTCCGCCCGTTTCTGCTTCATGGCCTTGATGCCGATGACGTATTCGTCGGGGTTGCGCAACTGACCGGTGGTGAAGTCGATGAACGAGGCGGGGTCCATAGCCTCACCCAGATAACGAATCTCGAAGTGGAGGTGGCTACCGGTGGAGCGGCCCGTGTTGCCGCCAAAGCCCAGCAAGTCGCCGGCCTTCACACGTTCGTACTCATCGGCCATCGGACGGCTCATATGTCCGTAGATCGTCTCCAGTCCGTTGTCATGACGTACCACTACGTAGTAGCCATAGCCGCGGGGGTCCCAGCCTACGATACGTACCTGTCCGTCCCATGCAGAACGGATGCTGTCGCCTATCTGCACCTTGATGTCCGTTCCTTTGTGCATGCGATAACGGCGCCAGCCGTACGAACTCGTCACATAGCCCGGGTGCGGCAGACGGAAGCCTGCCAGAGGGATGTGCACGTCGTCCTTCAGGCTGTCGAACAGTGCACCGTAGGGGTTGACGCGTTCGTCGGTCCATATATGCCGATAGATACTGTCGGCAGGGTGATGGTTCATCAGCGCTGTGTCGCCCAGCATAAACTGCGGTGCGATCTTATACATGACATCGCCATCCTTGGTGCGGACGATGATCTTACGCGGCAGCAAGTCCAAGTCGCAACCGAGGATGAGGGTATCGTGGACGAAAAGGCCTGCCAGGCACTCAGGCAGCTGGCCGACGCGAACGTCCAGATCGTCCATCTCCTCAAGTTCGTCACCGCTGTCGATGGCAGCAGAGTCGAGAGGGGGATTGAGTTGCAAGTCCTCGTTGAAGATATTATCTGCTCTTAATGGAAGCAGAAACACAAGAAGCAAAAGCCCGATAGATGTAATATAACGCATATGATAACTAATAGTAAAATGATGATACCTAAGGCCAACAACAGTTTCTGCCAACCTTTCATTCCTTTTTTCGTCTGGATGAGCGGGAAAGACACCTGTTCGGTCAGGGTGCGTCCGAAAGGCACAGAGATGATGGCATCGGCGTTGACGGCCCAGCCGTTGGCGTTGAGCACGGGAGCCAGATTGCGACGGCGCAGCTTCATGTACGCCATGATCATACTCGGTCCGCTGATGAGCAGCAAAATGCCCACAAAGACGAGTATCTGTTGCCACCAGGTGAGGGTAATCCATCCCTTGGCGACACTCACGAGCATCGTACCGATCATACCCAAAGCCATGCCGATGGCAGCGAAGATACCGGCGAACTTGGCGATATCGAATGCCGGCTTCTGTGCCGCTTCTCCTTCGGGTTTGAGGGTGGCGTTTTCGGCCTTTGCGGTCATGTCGTCGAAAGCCTTGGCATCTTTCTCAGCCGCCGACTTGTTGATCTTCTCCTGAATCCAATTGCCGAACTTGCGGTAGGGTGTCCAGAAGGCCTGACGGATGGATATAGGGTTGTCGATGATCTTGGTGACCGTAGCATCGTAGTCGAGTCCGGCATTGTCGTAGAAGACGGCATTCTTGCCCACGCTCAGGTTCTTCACCTCGCCTTGGGTCATGGCAGCCACTATATGTGCCGTCTTGCCAGTCTTCTTGTTCTCGCAGTTGCAATAGAGCAGATACATGCCGCTGAGCGGAGCCTGTACGTCATGCTTCTGCAGATCGTTGACGCGAATACAGAGGTGGCAGGCACGCTGATCGATGATGAGTGTACCGGCCTGAAACGAAGCCTTGGTGTCGTCGTTGCCATCATAGAAATCCTCGAAGCAGATGAAGTTACGCAGCAAGCGGTAGAAATCGCGGTGGAGTAGCAGCAGTTTCTTAAGCGGCATGAATTCCGCTTGCGCAGCGGCCAGTGCCTCGGCGTCGGCGGTCTCAGCAGCCGCCTTAGCTGCCTCGTAATCAGCAATCTGCTTGCCCATAGCAAGGAAGTCTTTCTCCTTCATGCCCGGCTTCGGTGCGTCCTCGGGGATGAGTGCGAGTCCGAGTTTCTGCAGTTTCTCTTGCTCAAAATAAGCGGCATACTCCGCCTGCTTTGCCTTGTAGGCAGCCATGACATCGGCCTCCAGCGGTGCATCGGGCACTGCAGTCGGTTCGATGCTGATGGCAGCCAGCGCGGCCTCTACGTCCGCCAGAGCGACCTCGGTTTTGTCGGCCGCCACCCTTTTCGCCACGGCAGCGATGCTCTCATCGGCGATGTTGTCGATGGCAATCTCGTCCTTCTGAAGCATCAAGCTCTCGGGGTCCTTCAGTGCGGCGCAGAGCCACTCGGAGGTAGCCACCACCTCCTTGAGACGCAACTTGCTGTCGCCGTCAATGTCCATCAGGCGAAGCGACTCCTCACTGATCTCCAGACCACTCACCGGACAGGAGAGTACGGTCCACATTTTCTTGTCCAACTCGCCCAGATGGCGAATGTCCTCGCCCGAGTGGATACGGACGCGTGTTACGTTGCCTATCGTGGCAAACGTCCATTGGTAGTTACTCATTATATAGTTGTGTTTGTGTATAAATTCGTTAGCGTTCATCGAGGACCCCGAAACCTTTGCGGCTGCAAAGGTACACATTTTTTCTGACATATGCAAATTTACGAGTAAAAATTTATAAAAATTCACGGGGACTTGCATATGTCAGAAAAAAGCAGTATTTTTGCAAGGAAAATCCGGAATATTGCGATAGAGGATGCTGGAGGATTTTATCATAGGCAGGATACGCGCTGAGTTGCCGTTTGAGCCGAACAGCGAGAAAGAGGGTTTGCTACAAGCCCTCGGTCGTTTTCTGGTGTCCAGAGACGAACGCAAGGCCTTCATCCTCCGCGGTTATGCGGGTACGGGTAAGACCAGCGTGGTGAGTGCGTTGGTACGTGCGATGGCCGGACTGAAGCAGCCCTGTGTATTATTAGCACCGACGGGCCGCGCTGCCAAGGTGCTGAGTCATTATTCCGGAGCACCCGCCTACACCATCCATAAGTGTATCTACCGCCAGCAGCAGTTGGGCATGGAGGCCTTCAGTCTTGGTCAGAACATCCGCCGCAATGCCTTGTTCATCATAGATGAAGCATCGATGCTGAGCGGCCAGCATGACGGCAGCGGTTTCGGTAGCGGTTGTCTGCTGGATGATCTGGTTAAATACGTGTACAACGGCATGGGGTGCAGTATGCTACTGCTGGGCGACGACGCGCAATTGCCTCCTGTGGGCAGCGTGAACAGTCCGGCACTGAATGAGGAGATTATGAGCGGCTATGAGTTGTCCATAACCGGCTATCAGCTATCGGAG
This sequence comes from uncultured Bacteroidales bacterium, assembly GCA_902784585.1. Taxonomy (GTDB): domain Bacteria; phylum Bacteroidota; class Bacteroidia; order Bacteroidales; family Paludibacteraceae; genus Colicola. The sequence goes on from CACZVM010000002.1 coordinate 18,137, forward strand.
GTAGCGCGTCAGGCGCTGGACAGCGGAATACTAAGCGAAGCGACGAGAATACGGAAAACCATTGGTAATAGGTCATTGGTGATTGGTGATTTAGCTATTCAGCCGAACGGTGCGGATATCATCCAAGTGCCGGGAGAGGAAGTGATCGAGACGCTGGAAGCGAGTTGGCGTGAGGCGGGTGCGGAAGAGACGCTGATCATCACGCGCAGCAATCGGATGACGAACCTATACAATCAAGGTGTGCGTGCACGGGTGCTATGGAAAGAAGATGAGTTGTCGAACGGCGATCGCGTGATGGTAAGCAAGAACAATTATTTCTGGGCGCAAGAGTACGAGGATCTGGATTTCCTTGCCAACGGCGACATGCTGGAGATAGAACGGCTTACCAACATACACGAGATGTACGGTTTTCGGTTCGGCAAGGCCAGTCTGCGCTCAGTGGACTACAACTGGGAGATCGATGCGCTCGTCTGGCTCGACACGCTGACGACAGACAGTCCGGAGACCAACTATCAACTGCAGAAAGAGCTCTTCGCACGCATTGCGGAAGACTATCCGGAGATACGGAACAAGAAAGAGCTGGTGAAGAAGATATACGAATCGCCCTACTACAACGCGCTGCAGATACGCTATGCGTATGCCGTGACCTGCCATAAGGCGCAAGGCGGCCAGTGGCGGCACGTGTATATCGATCCGGGCTTAACGAGTGAAGGAGTGAACGAGTTGACGAGCAGTGAGCGATTAGAATACATGCGATGGCTATATACGGCTGTCACGCGAGCAACAGAAAAAATATTCCTTTTGCGATAATTTTCTATAAAAATTTAGAAAAGTTTGCATATGTCAGAAAAAAGCAGTAAATTTGCACGCAAATTTGGCAAAAACAAACAAACAATCTAAATTTATACAAACAATGCAAATCAATTTTCTTCGCACCTTGGGTGCGATCTTGATGGCGGGATGTATGCTGACGAGTTGCCACTCGGATATAGACCTGGGCAACGTGGATCCTTCCGCCGAAGTACAGATGGGATTGGTGCTGCCTGTAGGAAGGTTCAGAGTCACTGTGGGCGACTTCCTGGGCGATGCCGACAACATCTACATCGCCGACACGTTGGACAGCAAGGGTCTGCTGGTTTGGCGCAACACCTACGCTATCGAGCGTTCGTTCGCGAAGTTCAACCTGGAGGACTACGTGACCCGTCCGCCGCAGTTTAGCCTGAACGTGTATGACAACCTGCAGGCCAAACATGCTATCGGTCCGGACGGTAAGATCACGGGTATCGGTCGTCAGGACACGCTGCACTTCACTATTCCTATCAAGCTGGAGGGTGTGAACAGCCCCGACGTGGCGCACCGTATCGACAGTGCGCTGATCAACGAAGCGCGTTTCACCTCGCTGATCAATCAGCACAACCTGCCGCTCAAATGGGAGTGGATCGATAGTGTGCAACTGATCCTGGGCGACCGCGTGCGTCGTCCGCAAGGCAACACGATGACCGTCTATACCAAGAACCATCCGGTTGTGAGCGACTACGGAGACAGCATCAAGACCGACGTGGATGCCTTCACGCTCAACATGATGAAGAACAGCCATCTGCACGGCAAGTCCGAGTACTGGAAATATACCGACAACAACGTAGTGGACTCGCTGACGTTCTACATCGACTTCCTCTTTACCATTCCTGCAGGCCGTCAGATCACGATCCCCGAGGATGCGGAGTTCAGCTACGACATGACGATCGAGTTCATCAAGTATATCGCCCTGTGGGGTAACTTCCGTCCTTCGGACGACATGTCAGCCGAAGCGGAAGAGGACCTGAGCGAGAGCTGGAAAGAGCTCGAGTTCTTGCGTACGAGTAGCCTACCCTTCTCCGATCCGGACGTGAAAGCGAATATCTACACCCAGGTAGCCGGAGCGATGACGCTGACGGGCAAATACCTGTATATCACGGATAAGGACGATGTGAAGCACTACGCCACCTTCAACGGCAGTCACGAACGTCCGATGGTCACCTATCGTCCCGGTGCGGCCAGTCCACACTCGCTGGACCCGCACACCAGTCCGATCGGTGCAGTCAGCGACGACATGTGGATGATCTTCAACAAGGAGGCGGACAAGGGCTGCATCGACAAGCTCTTCTACAACATGCCGCAACGTATCGGCTATAAGTTCGCTGTCGATTTCGACTATCAGGAGACACCGCAGATCCGCGTGACGCCCAACGATACGATCCGCGTAGAGGCCGACTGCCGTCTGCCGTTGATCTTCAACAAGGGCGTACGGGTGGTTTACCACGACACGCTACAGGATGTGAACCTGAGCGCATACACCATCGACTCGCTCATCAGCGACATCAAGCAGATCGACTCCGTCAAGAGCTCGGACATAGCTATCGTGATGAAGGTGGATACCAGCACCCTGCAGTTGCCCGTGAAGGCCTCGATGCGTTGCTACGACGCCAACGGACAGATCGTGATGGACCCCGACTCGACAGATCAGCCGCTGCTGCTCTTCCCTGCCGACACCGTGTTCATCAATCCGCCTACGTTCGTCACCACCGGTGGCATCACCGTGCCGGGTGAACCGGGCAGGAGCACCATCTACGGACGCTTGACCAAGAGCAAACTGGATGTGCTGCCGCAGATCAAGACAATCATCTGGACCGCTATCATCGATGACGAGTCGATGGCATACGTCTTCAACGAGAACCCGAACTTCCGTTCGCGTATCACCAAGGACGAGAAACTGTCTATCCACATCGGACTGACGGCGAATATCGATGCCTATCTGAATCTGAACAATAAAAACGACAACAATAAATAAGGAGGGCTGAACGATGAAAACGACCAAACGATTTTTCTTAGCAGCCCTCGTGGCCATGATGAGTATGAGCGCAGTGGCGCAACAGGTGAACACCCTGTTCTTCCTGGAGAACGCACCGATGCGCCATACGCTCAACCCTGCCTTCCAACCCGTGAGCCGTGGGTTTATCAACTTCACCCCGCTGGGATGGATGAGTGTCGGCATGGGTAACAACTCGCTGATGATGAGCAGTATCTTCCGTTACGATCCCGCCACCGGCAAGACCATCATCATTCCGCTCCACCCCAACGGCGACAAACAGGCCTTCCTGGGCATACTGAAGAGCATGACCCTGATGGACACCGAGATGACGCTGGGCTTGCTGAACATGGGCTTCCGCATCAAGGAGAACGGCTATCTGACCATCGGCTTCAACGAGCGCATCGAGTCCGGTGGTACGCTGCCTAAGTCGCTCTTCAACTTCGCCCTGAACGGCGGTATGACCAACCTGACCCCCGGCGAGAGCGCCAGCTACGACCTGTCCGGTCTGAGTAGCGGCGGTTCGGCCTACACCGAGATAGGCGTTGGCTACAGCCATAAGATCAACGACCAGTGGACCGTCGGTGGAAAACTGAAGTTCCTGCTCGGCCAGATGGACATGCGCGTGAGCGGTAACGGTCTGGGGATGACCAGCATTAATCCCGACACGCTCGTACTCCGTGGCAACCTGGACGTACAGATGGCCGGTCCGATCAACTACGACAAGTTGCCGGAGATAGAGGATCGTACCGTCAAAGACATCACCAATGACCTGCACTTCGACGATCTGATTTCCAACAATATCGGCAAGCTGCTGACGCCGAGCGGTTACGGTGCTGCCATCGACCTCGGTTTCACCTACAAGCCCATCGAGCAACTGCAGATCAGTGCCGCCATCAACGATCTCGGATTTATCTACTGGACCAATGCCCGCAAATATACGGGTGCGGTAGATACCACCTTCACCGGCGTAGGCTTGATTGACTATGGCGATGATTGCTGGAAGGACGCAGACGGCAATTTCTCCGGACAAAAAGTGCTGGATTCCGTATTCAACAGTCTGCCGGGCCTGGCCAATAGCATCACGATGCACAGCGCCGGTAGCGGTTACGCCAAGATGATCTCGGCACGCATGAACATCGGACTGGACGCTAATTTCTGGGAGAACCGCGTAGGCGTAGGTATCCTCTCGGCCACCCGTCTCTACAACGCACGTCTATATGAAGAAGTGACCATCGGTGCGGCTTTCCGTCCGTTCAACTGGCTCAACCTGGCAGTGTCCTACTCGCTGATGAACAACGGTCAGTACAGCAATATCGGTGCCGGTCTTAGCATCATGCCCTACGACGGCGTGAACATGACGCTGGCGATGGACTATATCCCCACCAGCTATGCTGCCATCCCAAATACGAACAAATACTTCCTGCCGTCGAAAGCCAAGATGCTGAATGTAGCCCTGGGCTTCTCCATCTGCTGGGGTTCGAACCGCAAGGATAAGGATAAAGACGGCGTATGGGACAAACTGGATATGTGTCCGAATACGCCGCGTGGCATCGAGGTGGATATACACGGTTGTCCGTTTGACGAGGACAACGACGGTGTGCCCGATTATCTCGACCACTGCCTTGGTACGCCAGAAGGCGCCATCGGTCATGTGGATTCGCTGGGATGCGAACTGGATACGGACGGCGACGGTGTACCCGACTGGAGAGACCGTTGTCCGAACACACCGGCAGCAGCCATCGGCTATGTGGATTCGCTGGGATGCGAACTGGATACGGACGGCGACGGTATATCCGACTACATGGATGAGTGCGGCGAGACACCTGAGGCTGCATACGGCAGAGTGGATGAGAAAGGTTGTCCGCTGGATACCGACGGCGACGGCATTGCCGACTATATGGACGAGTGTGCTAACACGCCTGCCGAGGCCGGCGTAGCCGTAGACGCGAAGGGTTGTCCGCTGGATACCGACGGCGACGGTGTAGCCGATTACCTGGATCATTGTCCGAACACGCCGGCAGCAGCCATCGGTCATGTTGACACGAATGGATGCGAACTGGATAGCGACGGCGACGGTGTACCCGACTACATGGACGAGTGTCCGCTGGTAGAAGGAACACGCGCTAACAAGGGTTGTCCGGAAGTGAAACGTGAGGTTCGCAAGCTGCTGCAGAAAGCTATGCAAGGTATCGAATTCGAGACCGGCAAGGCTGCTATCAAGAAGAAATCGTTTGCTCTGCTTGACGAGATAGCCACTATCTTCATCGAGAACAGCAACTATATGATCGAGATCCAAGGTCACACCGATAACACCGGTAAGGCCGAGGTGAACAAGCGCATCTCGCAGCAACGTGCGGAAGCCGTGAAGAAATACCTGGAGAAGAAGGGTGTGGACGGCAGTCGTATGACCGCTGTGGGCTACGGTCAGGATGAACCTATCGCAGACAACAAGACTGCTGCAGGTCGTCAGAAGAACCGCCGCGTAGAGTTCAAGATCAGTTTCGAGGAAGTACACTACGAGACCGTTCTGGACCACGCTGATCCGAAGCCGGAACAACAACCGGAACAAACACAGGCTGAATAAGCCCATATGGGTGGCGGCTTTGATCGGCCGCCACCTAACAAGACTAAATTACTAACTAAAAAAATCACAATTTATGGGACGCGCATTTGAATATCGCAAAGCAACCAAACTGAAAAGATGGGGACACATGTCCCGCACATTTACCAAACTCGGCAAAGAAATCACTATTGCAGCCCGCGAGGGCGGACCGGATCCCGACTCCAACCCGCGTCTGCGTGCATTGATCCAACAATGCAAGCGCGAGAACATGCCGAAGGACAATATCGACCGTGCCATCAAGAAGGCCACCGACAAATCATCTGAGGGCTATAAGGAAATCAACTACGAAGGCTACGGTCCACACGGCATTGCCATCTTCGTAGAGACTGCCACCGACAACCACATGCGTACAGTGGCTAACATCCGCTCCTACTTCACCAAGTTCGGCGGCACACTCGGCACACAGGGCAGCCTGCAGTTCCTCTTCGACCGCAAGGCATGCTTCACCGTGACGATGAAGGACGGCATTGATCTGGACGAACTCGAACTGGAACTGATTGATTTCGGCGTAGAAGAATTAGGCGTGGATGAGGAGGAGAACACCATCGTCATCTATTCGGACTTCAACGAGGCCATCAATATGCAGAAATATCTGGAGGAGCACGGCTTTGAGATCCAAGCTATGGAGTTCGTTCGTATCCCTAACGATACCAAAGAACTCAGCGATGAACAACGCGAGTCGGTACAGAAACTCATCGACAAGATCGAGGAAGACGAGGACGTACAAAACGTGTTCACAAACATGGCGGAGTGACGTTTAACGTTTAGCGATTAACGTTTAGAGATGATTATCTCCGAATACTTTAAATTAACAGAACGTCAGGCTGAGCAATTCGCTCAGCTTGACGCACTTTATCGCGACTGGAACAGCAAGATCAATGTGATCTCTCGTAAGGACATCGACAACCTGTACGAGCACCATGTGCTCCACTCGCTGGCGATCGCCAAACTACTGCCCTTCCAACCGGGTACGACAATCATGGACGTAGGCACCGGTGGCGGTTTTCCCGGCATCCCACTGGCCATCCTCTTTCCGGAGTGCCAGTTTTTGCTGATCGACTCGATCGGCAAGAAGATCAAGGTGGCTACCGAGGTGGCGCAAGCCCTTGGGCTGACGAATGTGGTCTGCAAGCAGGAACGCGCGGAGGAAGAGAAGCAGAAATTCGACTTTGTCGTCAGCCGTGCCGTAATGCCCCTACCCGACCTCGTAAAACTGGTACGAAAGAATATATCGAATAAGCATCGTAATGCTGTTCCCAACGGACTGGTGGTGCTGAAAGGCGGCGACCTGAAAGACGAACTGGCACCATACATAAAAAGCGCGGAAGTAACGCCTTGCAGCAATTACTTCCGCGGTGAGTGGTTTACCACGAAGCAGGTTATCTACCTACCTATGTAAGATTATTTGATTTCCTTGACGGGAATACCATCGCGTTCGAGCAAGGCATTGATTGTCGGTTCGCCGCCACGGAAACGGAGGTACAGATCCATCGCACGCTCGGTGCCACCCTTCTCAAGGATATTCTCGCGGAAACGCTTAGCGGCCTTCTTATCGAAGATTGTGCCGCTTTTCTTTTGTGCCTGTTTGAATACAGAGAACGCATCGGCATCCAGCAATTCGGACCACTTGTAGCTATAGTAACCAGCTGCATATCCGCCAGAGAAGATATGCGTAAAGGCGCAACACATCTGCGTACCCGGTACCGTAGGCAGCACCTGAACGGATGCCATAGCTTGGTCGCTGAAACGTACGACCGACTCCACCGTGCCGATAGTAGGATTGACCTCAAATGGTTTCTCCAGCGAGTGCCAACTCATATCCAGATAGCCGAAACTCAACTGGCGTACGCACGCATAGGCGGCATGATAGGTCTGTGAGGCATGCATCTTGTCCAGCAACTCTTGCGGCAGTGCTGCTCCGGTCTCGTAATGCTTAGCAAAAGTATCGAGGAACTCTTTCTCATCGATAAAGTTCTCGTTGAACTGAGAAGGCAGTTCCACAAAGTCACGCGGTACGTTGGTTCCGCTTTGCGCCGCATACTGGCAACGCGTGAGCATGCCATGCAGAGCATGACCGAACTCATGCAGGAAGGTACGCACCTCGTCGTAGGTGAAGAGAGCCGGCTTTTCTGCCGTAGGACGGGTGAAGTTCATGACATTCACAATGTGCGGACGATGGTCTTTCTTGCCCGTCATGTATTGCGGCTGGAAATCATTCATCCATGCACCACCGCGTTTACCGTCCCGCGGATGGAAGTCGGCGTAGTACACCGCGAGGAACTTACCCTTCTCGTCAAACACCTCGTAGGCAGTCACCTCAGGGTGGTAGACTTGGATCTTCTTGTTCTCCTTGAAGGTGAGGCCATAGAGCCGTTTGGCGAGGCCGAACACACCCTGCTTAACAGCCTCCAGTTCGAAGTACGGACGCAGGTCATCATCGCTGATGGCATATTTCTCCTGTTTGAGCTTCTTGCTATAATAACTCCAGTCCCAAGGCTGGATATGTGCGGCATAGAAACCGTGAGCGTGAGCATATTCCTCCAGCTCCTTTACCTCAGCCTGCGCAGCCGGCATATACGCCTCGCGCAACTCATCCAGCAGTTTGTACACATTCTCAGGCGTCTCGGCCATGGTCTTGTAGAGCGATTTCTCTGCGTAGTTCTTCTTGCCGAACAGATGCGCCAGCGCCAGACGTGTGTTGACAATCTCTACGATGATCGCAGTGTTGTCGAACTCACCGCCCACGCACTTACCGGCATTGGCCAGATAGAGTTCGCGACGGATGTCACGGTTGTCTAGGTCTTGCATCACAGGGATAGTGGTGGTAGGTTTGAGGTTGAGCAGCCAGCCGTCCAGCCCCTTCTTCTCTGCATTCGCGCGGAGCATCGACTTAGTGTCGTCATTCAGTCCTGCCAGCAGTGCTTCGTCGGTGATGAGCATGGTCCATGCATTGGTGGCCTTCAGAACGTTCTGTCCGTACTGGAGCGTGAGTTGGCTCAGTTTGGCAGTCAGCTCGCGATAGGTCTGCTTGTCCTCCGGCGAGAGGTTGGCACCGTTGTTGGCGAACGACTCGTAGATATCCTCCAGCAGTTTCTGCTGTGCCTTGTTGAGTTTGAGTTTTGCCCGCTGGTCATACACCGCCTTGATACGCTGGAAGAGTTTTTCGTTCAGACGAATCGTGGAACTGTACTCGGACATCTTCGGACTCAATTCCAATTCAATCTGCTGAATCGAGTCGTTGGTCTCAGAGTGGGTAAGGTTATAGAAACAACCTGCTACTACAGTGAGCAATTCACCGGATTTCTCATACGCCTCGATTGTATTGGCGAAAGTGGGTGCAGCGGGGTTGTTGACGATAGCGTCAATCTCCTCGAGTCCCTGCTTCATCGCCTCCTCAAAGGCCGGCATGTAGTGCTCAGCATAGATCTCGTTGAACGGATAGGTGCCATGAGGCGTCTTCCAGTTCTTGTAATCAAAGAACGGATTCGTAGCAGCCGTTGCTACCATAGTTGTGGCCAGTGCCATAGTAAGAAAGAGATTTCTCATTGGTTATTGGTAATTGGTGATTGCTAATTATTTTTTTCTGAGCAGATTGATGTCACCGGACAGATTATAGATACCTAGGGAACCATCAGTAGGATCCGTACCGGCATCGGTACCGCGTGCGCGGATCACATAGTAGTACGCGCCTTCGGCGGCGTTGCGTCCGTTGATGGTACCATCCCATCCCTTGGCGGGATCGGTGGACTCATACACCTGTTTCCCCCAGCGGTTGTACACCCATATATGAAACTCCTTGAGCGAACGATAGGACACGCGGAACTCATCATTCTGGCCGTTGCCGTCCGGGGTGAAGACATTCGGCACCGCCAGATACGACTCAGCGATGCTCACCTTCACCACCGACGAATCAGAGGTGCACTCGTTGTTGTTGACCAGGCACACTACGCGATAAGCACCAGGTTCGTTGAATGTATAGCGTAGGTCGCGATCATGACGTGTGACGAGCAGCGTCGTGGTGTGGTAGACACGCCAAGTGTAGAACAACACGGCGGGCGTAGGATTGCTATAGAAAGCCACCTCCAGTGGTCCGCTATACTCGGAACCGGCTATCAGCGTCTGACTCGTCGGACGATTACGCTCATTGGATTTCTCGCCCTCTGTACCACGCGTAGTGGCGATCGAGGTCAGCTCCATTTTCACTGCTTTCACCTCCTCTGCCGTCAGTTGCGCAACTATGCAGGCAGAGTCGAGTCCGAGTTCGCTACGCAGCGCGGCATCGTAGCAGAGCGTGATGGGCGTCGCGCCATGGAGCGGCGGCAGGAAGAGGGTGCTCTTCAGCGTACCGTTCTGTTGGGCAGCAGAGTCCACCCACGCCTCGGTATTCCATGCCAGGGCATTGTAACTGATCTGATAGGTATGTTCACCGGACAGGTCACCAGTCACGTGCAAGACCGTGGCATTACAGGTCGGTTCGATGGTGAAAGCCAAGTCGTTGATAGCATGATACAAGGTCACGCGGAACGTACTTCCCGCAGCCCGATACACTCCTTCGTCCGGCCATATCTCATCGGTATTGGAGGCGTAGATCGAACCGTCGGCGTTATACCAATTGATATTACCGATGGTGGAGCGCAAATGGATCTCATCGCGGAACACGAAGGTCGTGTCGTGACCTTTCACCTGCTGCGCAGCAACGCCTACGCACACAATATCTGCGGCGTAAGCGCATGCGACAACAAGCATTAAAAGCGCTATTAGAAATGATCTGCGCATTACTTGTTCACTTGGAAGCGGGTGTTACCGTTTTGGATGAAGTCCACGATCTGCTTAGCGGCCGCAATACCTGCATTGATATTCGCCTCGGCTGTCTGTGCGCCCATCTTCTTAGGTGTTGCGAAGTAGCGACCCTCGAAGAGTGTGCGGAACTTCGCATCCGCTACCGGCATAATATCCGTCATATACTTCAGGTCGGTACGCTCCTGCATGAGGGCGATCAGACCTTCCTCGTCGATGACTTCTTTGCGTGCGGTATTGACCAGCACACCACCCTTCGGCATCAAGCCTACCAAATCATGATTGATGGAGTTCTTCGTCTCAGCAGTAGCAGGAATATGCAGACTGACGATGTCGCAGGTCTTGTAGAGTTCCTCTGCGGAGTGCAGCGGCGTAACGTGCGCAGCAGTCATCGCCTCGTCGGGGCAATAAGCGTCATAGGCATATACCTCCATGCCGAAGCCCTGCGCAATGCGGGCTACGTTGCGACCCACATTACCGAAAGCGTGAATACCGAGTTTCTTGCCTTTGAGTTCGGTACCGCTGGTGCCGTTGTACAGATTACGAACGGCGTAAACCATCATACCGAGCGCCAGTTCGGCCACCGCATTGCTGTTTTGGCCGGGCGTATTCATCGCTACGACCTGATGGGCGGTAGCCGCTTCGAGGTCGATATTATCATAGCCTGCGCCGGCACGAACAACGATCTTCAACTGCTTGGCTGCGTCCAGTACGGCGGCATCCACGATATCCGAACGGATGATGAGTGCGTCGGCGTCGGCCACAGCGTCCAGAAGCTGCTGTTTGTCTGTATATTTCTCGAGCAGTGCAAGCGTATAACCGGCACCCTCTACCACTTCACGAATGCCATCCACAGCCACTTTCGCAAAGGGTTTCTCTGTTGCAACTAATATTTTCATTTTATGTACAAGTGTTGTAAAGAACTCGGCTTGCGCCGTTTTCTTTCGGGTTGGTTCGGAATGATGAAAAGAGAAATAAGGCATTAATTCTTAATTCGCAATTCGTAATTCTTAATTTTTAATTTTTAATTCCTCGTATTCGTGGATGCAGTCAACGAGTGCCTGAACGCCCTCGATGTCCATTGCGTTGTAGCAGCTGGCGCGGAAACCGCCTACGAGACGATGGCCCTTAATACCCACCATACCTTTGGCGGTAGCGAACTTGAAGAAGTCGTCCTGCAGGTCAGCATACTCGGGTTTGAACACGAAGCATATATTCATACGCGAGCGGTCCTCCTTCTTGGAGATCGTCGGCATGAACAGCTTCGATTCGTCGAGGCACTTGTAGAGCAAGTCTGCTTTGGCTTTGTTGCGTGCCTCAATCCACTTCACGCCACCATTGGCCTTGAGCCAGCGCAGTGTGAGGACTGCGGTGTAAACCGGCAGTACAGGAGGTGTGTTGAACATCGAACCGCCGTCGATATGCGTCTGGTAGTTGAGCATCGTCGGTATATAACGGCTCACCTTACCGAGGCACGACTCCTTGATGATGACGAAAGTGACGCCGGCAGGCGCGAGGTTCTTCTGTGCACCACCGTAGATGATGTCGTATTGACTCACGTCGATCGGACGGCTGAGGATATCCGAACTCATATCGGCTACCAGAGGTACATTACCCTTCTTCTTGTATATCTCCGCCAACTTCTCGTCGTTGATCTCGGTACCGAAGATGGTATTATTGGTGGTAATATGGAAATAATCGGCATCCTGCGGTATTTCGTAATCGGTAGGAATCGAATCGGTGCTGGCTGCCACTTCGATGGCTTCGCCGAAGCCTTTGGCTTCCTTCAAGGCCTTCTTGCTCCATACGCCGGTGTTGAGGTAAGCAGCTTTGTGCTCCAACATATTGAACGGCACCATGCAGAACTGCAGGCTGGCACCGCCACCGAGGAACAGCACACGATAGCCTTCGGGCACGTTAAGCAATTCCTTTACCAACGCTTCCGCTTCGTCCATGACGGGTTGGAAATATTTCGCACGGTGGGAGATCTCCAGTACAGAAAGGCCCTCACCCTGAAAATCGATAACAGCCTCAGCCGTTTGTTTGATCACTTCTTGCGGCAGGATGCTCGGTCCTGCATTAAAATTGTACTTTTTCATAATGTATATGGGTTAAATCTTTTCCATTGTGTTGAACGGATGACGGGCAGAGTGGCAGCCGGTGCCTCCGTCGGTTGTTGGGCCATATGCATCGCCATCGCTACGGCAGCCAACTCATCTTCACTCGTCTCCGGCTTCGGTAGCAGATGCTCGGGGATAGGTTTACCCGCCTTGCGCATACGCTCTACCAGATCCTTGTTGAACTGCTCCTTGGCCAGGCCGGACTTGTACTCGCGGTACTGCTTGTCGTGCATGGCAAACTCGAACAGCTCCTCATCGTCCTGGCCGCGATCCCAACCGAGTTCCTTCATCTCCTTGATATACTGCGGCAGCACATCAGGATAGAGAGCTTGCGGATCGTCGGTGTAGAACTCCATGCCTTTCTCCTTAGCCAGTTCGATGATCTCCGGTGCTAGTTGGCCGGGCAGCTTACCCGACTTGCCGAGGATCATACCCCACATAGCAGGATCCATGCGAGTGAAAGGTTTCTCGCCCATCGAGCGAGAGAAGATATTCATCAGCGCAGCATTCTTCACATATTGGCTGAACGGCGTAACGAGGCACGGTGTACCGAGCATCGGCCATACGCGTTGTACCTCCTGGAAGAGCTCGACGAGCAGTTCATCTTCGCTCAGTGCTTTCTCTCCGCGCTTGACGAGGTTGGCATTGATAGCCGCATGCAGCCCCTTCAGGTCGGCCATGAGCGAACCCATCATACCGCCCGGAAGACCGCAGCCCACAAGCAACGAGGTCATCTTACTGTTACGCGGGTCAATCCAATAACCCAAGAAGTCATCGATAAACTCCTGCGTCAGCTTACGCGCCTCCATATAGGCCTTCATGTTGATATCTTTCACCAAGAATCCTGCCTCGCGGAACATTGCCTGGATGGTGATCACATCCGGGTGCACCATACCCCAACTCAGCGGTTCGATAGCTACGTCGAACACGTCACCACCGGCCTTGGCGATCTCAAGCATCGAAGCGACGCTGAAGCCGGGCCCCGTATGACCGTGGTACTGGATGATGATATCAGGGTGCTTAGCCTTGATAGCAGCTACAATCTTTCCGAGCATCGTCGGACGACCAATACCCGCCATGTCTTTCAAGCAGATCTCCTGCGCACCGCCTTCGATGAGCTCCTCGGCGAGGTTAACGTAGTACTCCACCGTGTGAACCGGCGAGTAGGTCATACACATCGTCGCTTGCGCCGTCATGCCGGCTTCTTTCGCCCATTTGATAGACGGGATGATATTCCGCGGGTCGTTCAGACCGCAGAAGATTCGCGTGATATCTACGCCCTGTGCGTGCTTTACCTTATACATCAACTTACGCACATCCGCAGGCACGGGATTCATACGCAACGCGTTCAGACCGCGGTCCAGCATATGCGTCTTGATGCCTACCTCATTGAACGGCTTGGTGAAGGTACGCACAGCCTGATTGGGGTTCTCGCCGTAGAGCAGGTTGACCTGTTCACTCGCACCACCGTTGGTCTCCACGCGGTCGAAGCAACCCATATCGATGATGACAGGTGCTACGCGTGCCAATTGGTCTTTTCGGGGGACGTACTTTCCGCTACTCTGCCACATGTCGCGGTAGACAAGCGAAAATTGAATTTCTTTCTTTGCCATATTTTGTTTTTTTGATTATCCTCTATGCCTCTGACCGCTCATCCTCTACAATCCGAATTTCTCTTTCATCGTCGGGTTGGCGTATGTCAGACGCTTGATCGTCACATCGTCCAGTTTCTTATCCGCCTGATTGAGGTTGTCGCCTGATTTGATGAGGTTCTCGCGCACCTTGGTCAGGTGGGCGATGGTCTTGTCTATCTCGTCGATTGCATCGGAGAAACGCTCGTTGGCCAAGCGCACATTGCGGGCAAACCCCTCCTTGAATGTATTGAGTTTCTCCTCGAAATGGGTCACATCTATCTGCTGGGCCTTGACGAGTGCCAGCTCACGCTTGGCATCCAGGCTCTTGCGGCTGGTCTGGGTCAGCAGCGTGATCAAGGGCACGAAGAACTGCGGACGGATGACGTACATCTTCTCGTAGCGATGACTCATGTCCACGATGCCACCGTTGTAGAGTTCGCTCTCCGGCTCCAGCAGCGAGACGAGCACCGCGAACTCACAGTTCTTCTTGCGGCGGTCTTCGTCGAGTTTCTTCAGGAAGTCCTCGTTCTTATGCTTCGTCGCCGTCTCGTCGTTCTCGTTCTTCATCTCGAACATGATGGATATATACTCCACTCCGTCGTCCGAGCTGTCGCGGAACACAAAGTCGCCCTTGGTGCCCTCTACCACCTCGTTGTCCTTCTCGAAATACGCGTTCGGGAAGTACGGGCGTATACGTGCGAACTCATTGGCGCAGTGCTGCTCAAGCGTCTCGCCTACCATCTTCGTCGAGAGGCGGATCTTCATGTCCTTATAGTACGCTATCTGCTCTTGCGCGGCCTTGAGTTGCGCCTCCATCTGCGTACGCAGCGTGGCCAACTCCTGTTCCTTCTTCATGTATGCCTCGGTGGCCTGCTGACGGACCTGCGCCACGGCCAGCTGCTTCTGCTGGTCGGCCTGGGCCAGCTGGTTCTTCAGCTCGACCAGTCGTGTCCGCTCTGCCGTCAGCTGCTCGTTGAACTGCTGCTCACGACGGCTCTGCTCGGCCTGCTGCTGCGCCTGTGCGGCCTGACGCTCCGCCTGCTGACGGGCCTGCTGCATCTGCTCCAGATCATGCATACGACGAGCCAGTTCGGCCTCGAACTCACTGTTCTTCACCTGACTAAGCAACAGGGCATAGTCCGCCTCATCGACGGTGAACGTACTACCACATTTCGGACATTTCAGTTCTTTCATCTCCTTATTCTCAAATCGCCTGCAAAGTTACAACAAAAAAATGACATACGCAAGCGTATGCCATTCTTTTTTGCTATTTTCATTGCATTTATTGCACTTCGGTGCCTTCCGCAGTGTATGTTTTGCCGCCGCGGAGGATATAGAGCACGCCATCTTTGATCACTTTATTGGTGATTGGTGATTGGTGATTGGTAATTTCGTCGATGGCCTCATGCTGACGCGGGCTATTGATATGCAGACTCAGGCGGAGATCATCGGTGCGGTCGGCGTAGGTCTGACCATAGCCGGTGATGTCTTCCACCAGCGAACGGAGGATAGGATCTACCTTTATCTGTAAAATACCGGTAAGCAGGTTGAGTACTTCCGGCAGTGACAACATCGTACCACTGACTGCCTCCGCCATCATGGCATTCATATTGGTCTCCAGTGCCTCAGCCAGCGAGTCCGCCTCGGGGTGTTCCGGTTCGTTGGCCTCGCTATGCAGCAAATAGAGCGATACTACGGTGCTGCCCAAGTGGCGCTCCACAAGATCCACCTTTGCACTGTCAGTATTGTATTTGGCCACGGCTTGATCGAAGGCATCATCCAATCCCAAGAAAGAACTTCCGGGAATAGAACTGATCTTGGTGCGTGCCGTTTCCACACCGGTGTCCCACATCTCTACAGCCAGACGCGGGAGCATGTTCGCCGTATGGATACGCATCCACTCACGGCTATACGCCTCCAGCTGCGGGTAACCCGGCAGCGAGTTCAGATAATCGGTTGTCACACTTACCGTCTCGCGGTCGGCCGACAAGGTCAACCAGCGGTAAGGGCATGGATACGTGATCGGTGCACCGGAGGTTATCTCCACGATGCTGTCGCCGGTGAGACCCGTCGTGTCGCGGAAGGTAGTGATGCCATTCACATGGAAATGACCGGTCAGCACCATGTGCACACCATGACACATCAGGCTGTCGCGCAGCGCATCGGCCTTCTGGAAGCGGCAGGCACTCTCCAGCGTACCCTGTGCATCAAAATGCTCCAGGATCTGCCAGTGGCTCATGGCAATAATGGTATTACCTTTGGCTACCGCACTGTCAGCCTGCGCCAGCACCCACTTCTGCGTCCGGGACGAGAGTACACCCGTAGCGGCGGTGTTGTTTGCGCCGTCGATAGCCAGCACCGTTAGCCCCTCTATCGGCTCTGCTACGTAACTATGCGAGTCGGGATCTTTGGCCACTGCATGCGCATACACCGAGGCATACATCGTTTCCCAGTCGGAGTTGGTCAGATTGGCCACCTGTGTCTTCTCCGCACCGGTGTACGCATAGGCATTTCCGCCTATGTCATGATTGCCGGGGATGACCAGCGCCTTGATGCCGGCCTGCTCCAGACGGTTCAGTTGCGCCGCCACCACCTGATGGCTGGCCCACTCGCTGTCCTTCGTCAGATCGCCCGGGATAAGCACCACGGCAGGATGATAGGCAAGCGCAGTGTCCACCAGTGCCATAAAAGCCGGTTCACTCAGATGAATCATTTTGCGTTGGCCGTTCAGCATCTCGCCAAACGAAAGGCTGGTGGTATCCATCAGCGACGAAGCCAGCACATGGGGGTCGGTAAAGACCATCATACGTTCTTGCGCCACCAGCATCGCAGGCAGCAAGGCCAAGAAGAGGAAGATTTTTTTCATAATCATATCTGTTTGTTGTGTCGTTATTTATTATCCTTTGGAAAGATTTATTACTGGAGTAATATTTCTACACGCCTGTTCCGGCTTCGCCCTTCTTCGGTGTCGTTGGTAGCCACAGGGCGGGTGTCGCCATAGCCGAAGGCCTGTATCTGCGCTTCGTCGCAGCCGAAGTCGATCAACTGCTGTCTGACGGCCATCGCACGGGCTTGCGACAGGGACTTGTTCGCTTCCGGCTGTCCGACATTATCCGTATGACCTGCCAGGCGTACGCGATAGCCGTAGGTCTGAATGAGCGTGGCTATTCGCTTCAGTTCGGGTAGCGAACTCGGCAGGATGGTCGCCTTGGCGGTCTCGAACAAGAGGTTCTCTATCGCCATCGGCTGGTTGGTCTGGAGCACCGTAATGGTCTGCGGCCGTTTGTCCTCGGGCAGTTCCACGGCGTATATGTCATGTCTGCGGCCGCTCTTCTGTGCGTAGTAGGCCGTGCGGCCGTCCGTGGTGATCTTATACCAGCAGTCGCGTCCGCTGGTGTTGATGTCCGGTCCCATGTTCTCCGGCTCGGACCAGCAGTTCCAGCATGTGTCGCTCAGCCGGCGACTGATCCATACATCCAGCTCGCCCAGTGTGCCTTCTCTGTCCGAGGAGAAATAGAGCGTCTTCATGTCCGGGTGGAGGAAGGGCGAACGCTCCATGCCGGGGGTGTTGATAGCGGGCCCTAAGGAATAGGGAGTGCCCCAACGCCCTTGCGCATCGCGCTCGGAGATAAAGATGTTGAGGCTGGCTTTCTCTTCTCCCTCCGCCGGATAGTTGGCGGCAAAGAGGAGTGCCGAGCCGTCAGCCGTGATCATTGCATCGGCCTGCCAATTGCCCAACTGCAGGTAGGACGGCAGTGGTCGCGGTTCGGTCCAGCCGTGCGGGCCTCGCTCGGAGAAGCACATCCGTCCTTCCACGAAGAGCAGCATCGTGCGTCCGTCACCGCTCAGGGAGGTAGGTGCCTCGTTGCGATATGGGTTGCTCAACTCGGGTATGCGCCGGGCAGCACTCCACTCGCCGGTTCGCGGGTCGCGACGCGAGACGTATATGTCCTCCGTCGCACTGCCGTCCTCGCGGTTCAGGCCCACGAAATAGAGCGTCCGATCGTCCATCGTCAAGGTGGGACCGTACTCCTCTCCCTCCGGAGTGTTCACCGCCGCCGGCAACAGGACGGCAAATAATATCGTGAGAAGACCTAACACGCTATTGGTATCTGTTTACTTATCTAACAACTTAAGCATTCCTACCAGGGCCTTCATGCACGCCCGTTCGGTGATCTGTTCGCGCAGGTGTCCCAGATGGAAGCACTCGGCCGTGGTGCCTTCGGGTGTGGCCCAGGCTATCCACACGGTGCCTACGGGCTTCTCCGGCGTGCCTCCCGACGGCCCTGCTATGCCGCTGGTGGCTATTGCATAATCAGTGTGCAGCAGTTGGCGAACATGCTCCGCCATCACACGCACCACCTCTTCGCTCACCACTCCGTGCGCACGAATCATCTCTGCGGGTACACCCAGCACCTGCTCCTTGACGCTATTGTCGTAGCTGACAACCGAGCCCCAATAGAAGGCGGACGAACCGGCATGCCGGTTGAGCAAGGCAGCCAGTCGGCCACCGGTGCAACTCTCTGCCGTGGCGATGGTAGCGCCCCGCGCTTTGAGTCGTTCACCCACCAGCACCTCGAGCGGTTGGTCGCTGTCGGCTATCCTATAGTCGGCCGTGAGTGTCTGCAGCCGGTCCACCCACGCTTGCATCTCTGCCTCCGTCAGGTCGCCGTACGACGACAGGCGCAGACGGATGATGCCATCTTTGGGCAGGTAGGCCAGATGCAATCCCTCCGGCATGCTGTTCTCGAAGTTCTCCAGCAAAATAGCCAAGCGGCTCTCGGGAATACCCGTCACCTGCAGAGTGCGATGCAAAATGGCTGAATGCTGAGTGCTGAATGCTGAATGCTCCAAATACGGCAGTATTTGCTCCTCCATGGCTATCTTCATCTCATAGGGAACGCCGGGCATGCAGACCAGCATCTTGTCGTCTTTGCGGAACACCATCAGCGGTGCACTGCCTACCCTGTTCTCCAGGATCGTTGCGTTCTCCGGCACCTGCCACTGCGTGGCTGTCAGTCGGTTCAGCACATCGGGGCGATCGGCGTAGAGGCGCTGTATATGCAGGCGCACCTGCTCGTCCTCCACCAGACGCGTATGGAAATAGTCGCACAGCACCTGCTTGGTTATATCATCCTTGGTAGGCCCCAAGCCACCGGTGGTCAGCACCAACTCGGCACGAGAGAAGGCCTCGTCGAGTGCGGCGATGATATGCGCCCGTTCGTCATGTACGGACGTGATCTGAAACAGTTCGATCCCTTGTTCATTCAGGCGTTCTGCCATCCAGGCGGAGTTGGTATCCACCACCTGTCCGATCAGCAGTTCGTCTCCTATGGTAATTATCTCTGCGCGCATAAAAAACAATTCAAAATTCAAAATTCAAAATTCAAAATTCTTATCCCCAAAGGGGAACGATTATTTCACAATTCATTTGCTCATTTGTTTGTGCCATTCCTCTGCGGTCAGGCACAGTTCATCATACCAGGCTTGTCCGAAGCGTCGTATCAGCGGTTCGCGTAGGAAGCGATACAGCGGGATATGCTGTTTCTTACCCAGCATACGGGCACAATGGCATATATCCCAACGGTGGTACTCCAGTCCCATCATCTCCCCCACTCTCGTCAGACGTATCGGATAGAGGTGACAACTAATGGGCTTGATAAATTGGTGATTGGTGATTGATGATTGGTTATAGTATTTCTCTATGAGGCAGTATGTCCAGCCGCGATGGTCGGTGCGGGCAAAGATACAATCTTTGCCATTGACGATCGAGAGCACCTGTTCGCCGGAAGGATCGAGGTAGCTGAGTCCTTGCGTTTCAAGCACCTCGCGTGCCTCTTTGGTCATCTGTGGTAAGAGTTCCGGCAACAAAGCTTTGATCTGCTTCAACTCCTCATCCGTGACGGGTGCACCCGCATCGCCCTCTATACAGCAACAACCGCGACAGGTCTCCAAATCGCAGCAGAACTCCTTCTCCAGCACATCCAGGCTGACTAATGTATTCTGTATGAGGAACATTCTTAATTCTTAATTTTGAATTTTGAATTCTGAATTCTGAATTATAACATCATCCTCCCTTCCATCCAGATCTTCAGGCCTATACCTATCAAGATCAGTCCGCCCATCAGCTCCACGTTCCAATGGAAGCGTTCGCCTATATATCTGCCGATGAGGTAACCGCCGATGGCGAAGAGGAGGCTGACGAGTCCGATGATGCCGACACCTATCCAGAGCACCTGCGGTACGGGAATGAAGATCACTCCGGTGGCCAGGGCATCGATGGAGGTGGCTACGGCCAGCAGCAGGAGGTTAAGCCATCCCCAACCGCCTTTCTCCTCCTCTCTCTGCTGCAGCGACTCCCAGATCATCTTTCCGCCGATGCCGAGCAGCAGCGTCAGGGCTATCCACGGGGCATAGACGCGAAAGAAATCGGCGAACACCCCTCCGGTGTAGTAACCTATCAGCGGCATGCCCCCCTGGAAGAGTCCGAAGAGCACAGCCATCCGCAGGGGTTGAGGACGATCGGCCGAGACACGCGTGGACAGACCCTGCGCAATGCTCACCGCAAAACAATCCATCGCCAACCCGATAGCAATCAATATGATGGATAATAAATCCATTACCAATCACCAATTACCAATCACCAATTACCAATTACCAGTGAGAAATTTTTAATTTCTCCTGTACTTGTACCGTGCACCGGTCTTACCCTTGGCGATAGACGCCAGTTTGTTGCGGACGAAGGTCTTGCGGATGGGCGAGATGCGATCGGTGAACACATGTCCCTCCAGGTGGTCGTACTCATGCTGGACGATACGAGCCTGAAAACCCGTAAAGGTCTCTTCGTGTTCCTCGAAGTTCTCATCCAGAAAACGCAGGACGATCGTCTCGGGGCGCACCACGTTCTCGCTGATACCGGGCAAAGAGAGACAGCCCTCGCTATAGGTGCAGGTTTGCTCGCTCTCTTCGATCAGTTCCGGATTGATAAACACCCGTTTGAAGTCCTTGCACTCGGGATAGTCCTCGCCCAGCTCGCTACCGTCCACGACGAACAGTCGCCAGGGTTTGCCTATCTGCGGTGCCGCCAGGCCGCAGCCCTCTGCGGCCGTGAGGGTTTCAAACATATCAGCAATCAGTTGCTTGAGTTCCGGCGTCGGTTCTATCTCCTCCGCCTCTTTGCGTAATACCGGTTGCCCGTATAGATATATTGGTAAAATCATAGATATTATTTATGATTTATGAGTTCAAATTTATGATTTAAACTCGAGGTATCCCTCGAGGATGATGCAAGCAGCTATCTTATCTACCACTGCTTTGTCCTGCCGGTCTTTCTTCTTCATGCCACCGGCGAGCATCGCACGATGCGCCAGCACCGAGGTGAAGCGCTCGTCATACATAGTTATCGGTTTATCTGGGAATTGTTTTCGGAAGTTCCCCATGAACGGCCGTATATAGTTCATCGACTCCGAGTCCTGTCCGTTCATCTGCGTAGGATGACCTATTACCACCTCGTCCACTTGTTCGTGTGCGAAGTAATCGGTCAGCCATGCCATCAGGCCGTTGGTCTCAATCGTAAGCAACGGATTAGCCGTTATTCGGAGCGGATCCGTAACGGCTAATCCTGTACGCTTACGACCGTAGTCTATCGCTAAGATGCGACCCATTAGAGGTTCTGCAGTTTTTCGTTCATCTCGTTGTACTTGTCGTCCATGCCGAAGCGGTAGTAGAGGCCCTTCAGCGTCTGGATGTAGGTACGGTCGGTCGGGTTGAGTTCGTGTGCTTTCTCGAAGAAGGGCAACGACTCACGGAACACGACGTTCATCTCCTCCAGGGCTTTCTTGTACGCCTTGTTGTCGCTGATCATGGCTGCGTCCTCGTTCATCTTCACGGCCTGGTTGTAATAGACGCGACCCTTGCCGGCCTGTGCGTCAGCCATCGTCGGATCGATCACCAGTGCCTGGTCGAAGTCGGCCAGTGCCTCAGCATAGTGCTTCTGGTTCTCGTTGAGGTTACCGCGGATCAGGTAGTACTGAGCCACGTTGGGTTCGTTGGCGATAGCCGTAGCCAGATAGTCGATAGCCGTCTGCTCCTGACCGGAGAAGATATAGTAGTTGATCAGGTTCTGGAGGAACCAACTCTCCTGCGGGAAGCGAGCGATGGCGTTCTGGAGCGTAGCCACAAACTTGGCGGTGTCCTTCAGCGCCACATACTCCTGATAGAGGAACTGGTTGGTAGAGACAGCCTCATACTCACCGTCCTTGAGTTGCTCGAGCAGCGCCACTGCCTCCGGGTGGAGTTCGCTCTGTACGGCGAAGATGGCAGCGTAGTACTTATACTGGATATACGTGGTGTCACGCGGCATATCCTTCTGCAGCTTCGCATCTTGCATCATCTCCAGTTCAGGAATATCGATATGCATCTTGAAGGCACGGTACGCACCCTCGTAGTCGCGTTGCTCATTCAGATAGATACCGTACTTGACGAGTTCCAGTCCCTTGTAGTACTCCAGCATCATCTTCTGCAGCTTACCGCGCATCTTCGGGTCGGTCGGCACCTCGTTGCCCTTCTTGTCGGTAGTGAGCACCTGTGCCAGTTTGTCGGCTTTGAGCCAGTAGTTGTAGCTCTCTACTACGGCCTGACCGGCAGCAGCCTTGTTGATGCCCTGACCCATCATCTCGTTGTAGTTCTCGCGTTGGTTCTCTTTGTAGCCTACCATACCGGCCCAGTAATAGGTCTCGGCGGTCGGTTCCTGAGCGAGGGCTTCCTCCATCAGGTCACGCGCCTCACGGAAATCCGGAGTCTCAGCGTTGCACAAACTCTTCGCTTTTTTCACCAGCGGGTTTTTCTGCGCCATGCAGCCGGCACTCATGAGCACCAAGGCTGCCAAGATCAAACTTTTTCTCATAATACGTAATATTATTCGTTTGTTTCGTTGTTGTTTTCTTCATTCGGCTGCGTAGCCGCATCATTGAGCGGCTCTGCCGCGCTCATTTCACCATTCTCATCTTCGTCTTTCGGTACGATACATCCGCTGACGAGGGTGTCGTTGCGTTTGACGAGGTCGATCAGTTTGACGCCTTGTGCGGCGCGTCCTGTCTGACGAATCGGGCTGACGGCCATACGGATGGCGGTACCGGACTTGGTCATGAGCATCAGGTCGTCCTCGTCGGTCACGGCGTGGATGCCTACCAGATGACCTGTCTTCTCGGTGATCTCTATGGTCTTCACACCCTTACCGCCACGGTAGGTGACACGATAGATAGCGTTGCCTTCCTCATCATCGACGGCGGTACGCTTACCGAATCCGTGCTCGGAGATGACGAGAATAGTCTTGTCTGTACCCTTCTCTACACAAACCGTGCCAATCACGCGATCTTGGCCATCTTCTTCCAAAGTTATTGCCTTCACGCCGGTTGCTCCACGGCCCATCGGACGCACGCCTGCCTCGTTGAATCGGCATACCTTACCGTTGTACGAAGCCACGAGCATCTCGCTCTGTCCGTCGGTTAGCGTGACGCCTATCAGCTCGTCGCCTTCGCGCAGACCCAGGGCGATGATACCATTGGCACGCGGACGGCTGTAGGCCTCCAGCGTGGTCTTCTTCATCAGACCATTCTTGGTGATGAAGATCAGGTAGTGGTTCTCCACGTACTCCTGGTCGTTCAGTCCCTTGACGTTGATGCAGGTACGTACCTTGTCGCCCTTCTGCAGGTTGATCATGTTCTGGATGGCACGGCCTTTCGACTGCTTGTTGCCCTCGGGCAGCTCATATACCTTGAGCCAGTAGAGGCGACCCATCTCGGTGAAGAACATCATGGTCGAGTGCATCGACGCCTGGTGAACATACTCGATGAAGTCCTGGTCGCGTGCGCTGCCGGCCTTGCTGCCGATGCCGCCGCGTGTCTGCTGACGGAAGTCGGCCAGCGGGGTACGCTTGATATAGCCGAGGTGGGAGATGGTGATCACCATATCGTCGTCGGCATACATATCTTCGGGGTTGAACTCGGTAGCCATCTTCACGATCTTGGTGCGACGCTCGTCGGCGAACTTCTCCTTGATCTCCACGAGTTCGGCATTGATCACGTCGTAGCGCATCTCCTCGTTGGCGAGCAACTCGTTGAGGTGTGCAATCAGTTTCTCTATCTCGGCGTACTCGTTCTTCAGTTCATCGATACGCAGGCCTGTCAGCTGGCTCAGACGCATATCGACGATGGCTTTCGACTGCAGGTTGTCGAGGTTGAATCGCTGCTCGAGGTTAGCCTGAGCGTCGGCCGGCGTACGGCTGGCGCGGATGATACGTACCACCTCGTCGATGTTATCTACGGCGATGATCAAGCCCTCCAAGATATGTGCTTTCTCCTCGGCTTTCTTCAGTTCGAAGCGTGTGCGGCGGGTCACCACCTCCATGCGGTGCTCGATGAAGTTACCTATCAGCTGCTTGAGGTTGAGCAGCATCGGACGGCCCTTGACGAGGGCGATGCTGTTCACAGCGAAGCTCGACTGCAGGGCGGTGAACTTATATAGTTTGTTGAGCACCACCTGTGCGTTGGCGTCGCGCTTGACGTCGATGACGATGCGGATGTCGCGCTTCGAGTGGTCCTGTATGTCGGATATACCTTCTATCTTCTTGTCGTTGGCCAGTTCGGCGATGGCTTTCACCAGTTCGTTCTTCACCACGCCGTAGGGCAGTTCGGTGATGACGATACGCTCGCGACCGTTGTCGTCGGTCTCGATGTCGGCGTTGGAGCGGATCACCACGCGGCCGCGACCGGTCTCATACGCGTCCTTGACGCCCTGATAGCCGTAGATGGTACCGCCTGTCGGGAAATCCGGTGCCTTGACGTACTCCATCAGGTCCTCCACGCTTATCTCCGGGCAGAACTCGTCGTGCATACGTGCCTTGATGTTGTTGACGTAGGCGCAGCAGCCGTCTATCACCTCACCCAGATTATGGGTCGGCATGTTGGTAGCCATACCTACGGCTATACCGCTCGCGCCGTTCACCAGCAGATTGGGGAAGCGGCAAGGCAGCACTACCGGCTCGCGCAGCGAGTCGTCGAAGTTGAGCTGCATGTCCACGGTGTCCTTCTCGATGTCGCGCAGCATTTCCTCGGCCAGCTTGGAGAGGCGTGCCTCGGTGTAACGCATGGCGGCAGGGCTGTCGCCGTCCACCGAACCGAAGTTACCTTGTCCGTCCACGAGGCAATAACGCATTGCCCAGGGCTGTGCCATACGCACGAGTGTACCGTAGATAGAGCTGTCGCCGTGGGGGTGGTACTTACCCATCACCTCACCCACGATACGTGCGCTCTTCTTCGTCGGCTTGTCGGAGGTGTTACCCAGTTCGTTCATACCAAACAGCACACGGCGGTGTACGGGTTTGAAGCCATCACGCACATCGGGCAGCGCACGGCTTACGATCACAGACATCGAGTAGTCGATATACGAGGACTTCATTTCCTCATCGATCTTCACGGGGATGATGTGATCATTCTTGATCATTTCGTTGTTTTCTTCCATTGCTATAATTGTTATTTAATGAATTCCAAATATTTTGCGCTGCAAAATTACTACTTTTTTTTGATATATGCAAGTTTTTTGCCATTTTTTTGAATTTTTATTCTTTTTCGAGGGGATGTCGATAGCTATTCGCCATGCGCTCAGACGGCCTCTAAATGCCCTTTATGCCCTTTTCCTTATTTCTCGCGCACGCCACCGCACGTGTATGGGTGCACCTATCTGCACGTTCAGTAACGAAAAAAAAGAGAGGCGCGATGCCTCTCCTTTTTCTCACATGATCTGTGCGGTGTGGTTCTTGGTGTCCACCTTGTCGATGATGCGTTCCAGTATGCCGTTCTCGTCGAAGATGAAGGTCTTGCGGAGCGTACCCATCGTCACCTTGCCGTAGTTTCGTTTCTCTCCCCATGCGCCGAAGGCCTGTAGCATCTCGGTGGTAGGGTCGCTCAGCAGCGGGAAGGGCAAGTTGTATTTCTCTTTGAACTTGACGTGCGAGGCCTGGCTGTCCTTGCTCACGCCGAAGACCTGATAGCCTTGTGAGAGTAAGGCGTGGTGGTTGTCGCGTATGTTACATGCCTCGGCGGTGCATCCCGGAGTGGAGTCCTTCGGGTAGAAATAGATGACGGTCTTCTTGCCGAGCATATCTCTGTCGGTGACCATCCTGCCCTGTTCGTCTGCCACGCTAAAAGCAGGCATTTTATCTCCTATATTCATGAGGGGTTATGGGTTATGGGTTACGGGTTACGGGTTATGGGTTACGGGTTATGGGATTTAAGTCTACGGGAACGGAGACCGGATAATAGCCGAGCCTCTCTATCAATTAACTCCATAATATCATTAAAAGATTCAGGAGTAATATAATGAAGATCGCATGCGATATCTAACTGGGTCTCAACTTCCAGCAATGAGCCATAAGCAATCTCAATGAATCGAAGTTGCTCCTTCTCAGATACGCGACCAAGTCCTTCTGCAACGTTGGAAGGAATAGATATAACTGCGCGACGCAACTGGTCGCATAGCGCATATTGTTCTTCCTTGGGAAACGTTTGCAGCACAGCATAAACGCGAATCACCAATGTTTTCGCAACTGTATAGACATCTAATGTCTTATATGGACGTATATACTTCGTATTCCCGTAACCGGTAACCGATAACCGGTAACCGTTAAAATTAGTAATTTTCTGCTAATAGCTGGAAGTACGCTTGAGGATGGTTGCATACAGGGCACTCTTCGGGCGCAGCCTTACCCACTACGATATGTCCGCAATTGGCGCATTGCCATATGCAGTCGCCGTCGCGTGAGAAGACCACCTTATCCTCTATGTTCTTCAGCAGCTTGCGGTAGCGTTCTTCGTGGTGTTTCTCGATGGCGCCTACTTGTTCAAATTTCTCAGCAATCTCGTCGAATCCTTCTGCGCGTGCTTCTTCGGCCATACGAGCATACATGTCGGTCCACTCGGCGTTCTCGCCTTCGGCGGCAGCCAGCAGGTTGGTCATGGTGTCGCTTACGGAGCCGCCATTCAGATATTTGTACCACATCTTGGCGTGTTCTTTCTCGTTGTCGGCAGTCTCTTCAAATATCTTGCTTATCTGCACGAAGCCGTCTTTCTTGGCTTTTGAGGCAAAATAGGTGTACTTGTTGCGTGCCATCGACTCGCCGGCAAATGCCTCCATGAGATTCTTCTCAGTCTTTGTTCCTTTTAAGTTTTTCATAAATATAAATTTTTATATTATTAAATCTTAAATCATAAATCTTAAATCATAAATCCTCATACCTGCGGTTCACTTCTTCCCAGTTGATGATCTGCCATAGTGCTTGCAGGTGTGCCGCACGTCTATTGCGGTAGTCGATATAGTAGGCATGCTCCCATACGTCCATCGTCAGCAGTGGCCGGAGTCCTTTGGTGACGGGGTTGTTGGCATTGGTTTCCTGGGTGATGACGAGTTTGCCCTCTTTGTCGGCGCTGAGCCATACCCATCCCGAGCCGAAGAGGCTCACCCCTTTCTGTTCAAACTCTTTCTGGAAGTCCTCGAGCGAACCGAAGTCGCGGTTGATAGCCTCGAGGATAGCACCTTGGGGAGTATGATTGTCTGCGGTGACGGGTGAGAATTGTCCGAAGTACAGATTATGGTTGAGTATCTGTCCGGCGTTGTTGAAGATGCCTCCTTCTGACTTACGTACTATCTCTTCCAGCGTCATGGCTTCCAGCTCTGTGCCCGCCACCATTTTGTTGAGGTTGTCCACATAGGTCTGCAGGTGTTTGCCGTAGTGAAACTCTATCGTCTCGCGGCTTATCACGGGTTCCAGTGCCTCGGGTGCGTACGGAAGTGTCATCAATGTAAAAAGTGCTGCTAACATACAGATGTCGATTTGAGGTTAAACAATTTCGGTGCAAAGATACAACAATTTTTGGGAATAAACAAATTTTAGTCTTAAAATCTTGAAAAAATATGCCTGCCTATCTACGAGAATGGATGAGACTGGCGATATTCGTGTTGGAGTGAGTTGAATTTCCAAGACCAAGCCGTGGTATAGGTTATTCCGTTGGAGCCAATATGGTTAGCGGCTTCAAACTCCGCCTTAAGTTGAGTTTTCCATTCGGGAGTTCCGTAGCGTTGTGCCATCTGTGCATTGGCAAAGGCAAAGGCATCAGAGTTCCACTTCTGCCGCGGGGATTGGTTCTTTTGGTAGGTTTCTTCGCGTGTACGATAGAATTGATTGCCATTACGCATGTAGAAATAGCCGTGATCCTTGCTATTTGGCCTTTCCACACACTCCTTCAATGCCAGATGATGTTTTGATTTTTGCCATGAGAAAAAAGGTGTTAAAAAGTATATTATATACATAATATAGTAAATGTTAGTAAAATTTTCGCCGTTTCGGGGCTAGAAAAAGCGGAAAAACTATAGTGATATGTTATTTATATACTATAATGCTCTAATCATCAGCCACCTCGCAAATGGTCACAAAATCCGAGTCATTTTTGGCTTGGATTTTTCTTTTTTAGGTCATTTGCTCAGAGCATCAGAAGAATCGGGTTTCCGGGTAATCTGCTAATCTGCCCAAATCAGACTGTTTTTTCGGTCTGATTGTTCCAATACACACGCACGATGGAAGGGAAAAACAGGTTCAAATAGTATATAATTGACTGAGATAATCAGATTAATCACCTACTAATAACCTACTAATCACCTACTAATAACCTACTAATCACCTACTAATGTCCTATTACATCCAGGACAATCGGTTGAAATGACGCAACAAACAAACAAACAAACAAACAAACAAAAAGGAGGTGGTGAGAGAAGAAAAAATAATACATAAATTTAGAAAAATATAAAAAAATTTGTATATAAAAATAAGGAAATATTTGTATATGTCAATTATTTGTAGTATCTTTGCGGCATATTTAACAAATGACTCCTATGAAACGCAGAATTCTCCTTGTAGTGGCCATGCTGGTGATGGCGTTGGCACTAAGTGCAAAGACCTATCAAGTGACAGCCAACAAACTCAATGTGCGCAATGCTCCGGAGAGCGGTGCCGTGATCGGTTCGTTGACCCTTGGAACGGAAGTGGAAGTAGTCAGCATCAACAAAGGTTGGGCAGAGATCACCTACAAAGGCAAGAAAGCCTATGTGTCCGCACAATTTCTCTCGCCCGTGAAGAAAGCGGCTGCAACGAAGGACACGGCCAAGAATGCGGCGAATGACAAGTCGAATGCTAAGAACGCGAAAGATAAGAACGCAAAAGATAAGAATGCAAAAGATAAGAATGCAAAAGATAAGAACGCCAAGAACGCGAACAAGGCAAATGCCAAGAATGATAAGTCCGGGAAGAACGCTAAGAAAGACACAAAGAAGGACATTAAGACGGATGGCAACGAGATTAACAACGTGACTGATCCGATCATCGCGGGCTTCCATATGTCGTGGGATATGCTCTGGGAGGGCCGTAATGTGTATCGTCGCGAAGTTGATGAATATGGCAAGAAGAGCGGTTGGAGTAAAGCAAAAATGGGTGCCAACGGCGATGAGATATTCGGTTTCTCGATTGGTCTTGGCATGGAATATAATGGCATCGTCCATCGTACGCCCAAGGCGAATATCATGGTAGGTTTCCGCACGGGTGTGTATTACGACTGGTACGGTAGCCTCAAGCACAGCATACCTCTGTATGTTGACCGTTCGGTTCCAGCACGCTGGTCCATCCATTCGTTCACCATACCACTCCAACCTACGGTCTCCTTTGAATGGCGAACCAAATCGGGCCTGCCTATGGGCTTTGGATTCTACACCGGTCCGATCTTCGAACCGTATTTTGCATTCGACGTGATTCAACTTGACAAAAGCGGTTTTACATTCGTCAACTACATCACCGGTCACGCCATTACACTCTCAGGTGAGGGGATTGGGTCCGGAGTAGAGTACCCCGATCGTTGTGGCGTATTCAGTTGCCTCTGGGGCACCGGTGTATGGCTGCAAATCAGCAAGATACGTTTCTTGGTATCTACGGACTGGGAGATAGACAACTACCCGTTGGCTCACGGAGGTAAGCTGTCCTCAGGAAAGATCGAGCCCCACGTGGACGGACATCTGAACCGGTTTATTACTCTCGGTTTCTCCTATGTATTTCATTGATGCATAGAAAAATTTTTATGCATATGCTTGCATATGTCAGAAAAAAGCAGTAATTTTGCAGCCGATTTTAATCGAGGGTGATATATTACCTGAGAAAAATCGCCAAACAGCGATTTTGTAAAGTTGCGGTGTTAGCACATCGGTAGTGCATCGGCTTCCCAAGCCGAGGAGGCGGGTTCGATTCCCGTACACCGCTCTTGAGTAAGCCGGTCTATCGCGCCGTAAGGTGAGGAAAGTCCGGGCAGCACAGAGCACCACAGCGGTTAACGGCCGTCAGGCAGCAATGTTTGGTCACTGCTACAGAGACGAGTCGCCTTCGGGCGGGTGAAACGAGCATACTGTGGGCTGCAATTCCAAGTAAACCGGCGCTTGAGCGTTGCTCGCGTGAGTCGGAGGGTAGGAAGCGTTAGATTAATGATAGACACCCGCAAGGGTACAGAACCCGGCTTATAGGCTTGCTCTTCTTTTTTTGACCATGAAGAAGATTTCCGAGATAGCTGATTTTGTGCGCTACGACATGTGGCGTCGCACGACGACAGAGATGACCAGCTGGCATAAACGTTTAGGCTACCTCGTCATCCGCACTATCGTACTGGTGATCCGCGGGTTCGGCAGTAAGAACCTGAACGACAAAGCCAAGAGCCTCACCTACTCGCTTATCTTCGCCGTCATCCCCATCCTAGCCATGATCATCGCCGTAGCCAAAGGCTTCGGTGTTGTCAACGTGATCGAACAGCAGTTGAGTCATTCGTTTCTGGGCGAGACAAACATGGTGCCTACGATCATGGAGATGGTGGAACGCTATCTGGACACCACACAAGGCGGCATGTTCATCGGTATCGGCCTGCTGATCCTGCTGTGGGCCGTCTATTCGTTCTTCCAGTCGGTGGAGTCGGCATTCAACAAGATATGGAATGTGCAGCGTTCGCGCTCCATATTGCATCAGATAGCGACATACATAGCCATCGTCGTACTTATCCCCGTGCTGATCGTCTGCTCGGCAGGTATCAACATCCTCGTCCACTCCGCAGTGGAGGGTGTGCACGAACTGGGACTGGTGCACAACGTGCTGCACAACAGCGGCATCGAGATGCTGCAGTTCGGGATGTGCTGGCTGCTCTTCACGCTGATGTATATAGCGGTGCCCAATACCCGAGTAAGGCTGATGAGCGCACTCATCCCCGGCGTACTGATGGGTACGCTCTTTCAGCTGCTGCAGATGCTATCGGTGTACCTGATTACCATGCTCTCGCGCACCAGCCTGGTGTACGGTGCTTTTGCCAGCATACCTATCCTGATGACATGGCTACAATATACGAGTCTGCTGATCCTGATAGGCGCAGAGATGAGTTATGCCATCCAGAACAACGAGGAGTTTGAGTACGAGCACGACCTGAACAGCATGTCACGCCGCTACAAAGACTTCATCATGCTATATCTGCTCTCGCTCATCGTCAAGCGTTTCGAGGCCGGCGAACCGGCTTATACCTCGCATCAACTGGCGGAGATGAACCGTCTGCCCATCCGACTGGTGAACCAGTTGTTGGGCCGCATGGTGGAGACAGACATCCTGACCGAAGTGAAGAACGAAGAAACCGAGGAATGTACCTACCAGCCTGCGCTGGACATCCATCGCATCAGTGTAGGCATGGTTGTCTGTCGCATCGAGGAGCAAGGCTCCGAGCAGTTCATTCAGTCGCCTACAGCGGAGATGCAAGCCTTCTGGGAACGCTATCTGGCGCTGAAAGAGAAGCATCATTCTACAGAGAACATCCTATTAAACGAATTATAATATGAAGAAACACATTTTTCTTTTCGCAGCCGCAATGCTGATGAGTCAATTGTCGTTTGCGGCACCTAAGATCCAACAAGTGGAACCGCTGAGCTGGTGGACCAACATGCAGACTCCGCTCACACTGATGATGCACGGCGAGGACCTGAGCGACGCACAGGTGAGCATCCAACAGGTGGTGAACGGCAAACTGCAGAAAGGCGAGTGCGCCGGACTGGTGGTAAAGGGTCAGCACAACGCAGAGAGCCCCAACTACCTGTTCGTGGACATGCAGGTCAACAAAGCCGGCACCTATCGTATCACGCTCAAGAAAGGCAAGAAGAAAGCCAGCGTGGACTACGTCATCGCAGATCGCCGACCGGGTAGCCGTCAGCGTCAGAGCTTCACCGCCGCCGATGTGGTCTATCTGATCATGTCCGACCGTTTCGTGGACGGCGACGAGAGCAACAACAGCACCAAAAACACCCGCGAGAAAGCCGACAAGAAGAACGTCAACGGACGTTTCGGAGGCGACATACAAGGTATCATCAACAGTTTCGACCATATCTCCAAACTGGGTTGCACCGCTATCTGGCCCACCCCGATGCTGGGTGACGACGAGGCGGCATGGAGTTATCACGGATATGCTTGTTCGGATTACTATCATATCGACCCGCGCTACGGCACCAACGAACTGTATGCCCAGATGGTACAACAGGCTCATCAGAAGGGTCTGAAGATCCTGATGGATATGGTGCCCAACCACTGCGGTGCCGCCCACTGGTGGATGAAAGACCTGCCTTATCGCAACTGGATCAACCAATTCCCGCAATTCACCAACACCAACAACTGCTTCACCGCCAACTACGACATCAACGCTTCGCAGTTTGACCGTCAGTTGAGTAACCGCGGCTGGTTTGACACGCCGATGCCGGACATGAACCTGGAGAACCCCGACCTGCTCAAGTATTTCCAGCAGTGGGCTATCTGGTGGGTGGAATATGCCGACCTGGACGGTCTGCGTGTGGATACCTATCCGTATATTGAGAAGCAGCCCGGAGCGGACTGGCTGGCTGCCATTCGCAAGGAATACCCGAATATTAATATCGTAGGTGAGTGCTGGACGCGTCCCGCTCCCGCAGTAGCCTACTGGCAGAGCGGCGTGAAGAACTTCGACGGATTTGACAGCAACCTGCCTACCGTGATGGACTTCCCCACTGAAGAGGCAATTCGTCAAGCACTGGAGAACGACGGCAGCGGATGGGGAAACGGTCTGACCCGCGTCTATGACGCGCTGACCATGGATTATATGTACGCTGATGTCAACAAGTTGCTGACCTTCCTCGGCAACCACGACATGGCTCGTATCACCGATGTGGTGAAGAACAAAGACCTGCGTCGCGTGAAGCTGGCCTACGTGCTGCTGGCTACCATGCGCGGCATTCCGCAAGTGCTGTACGGCGATGAGTATGCCATGACTTCGGCCAACAAGGAAGATGTAAACAACCACTCTTATCTGCGCGCTCCGCTGCCGCAAGGTAAGGAGGTGACCGATGAGATGCAAGATATGTTTGACTTCCAGTCCAAGCTGCTGAACTGGCGCAAAGAAGAGCCGGCTATCCACTGGGGTAAGACCATGCATTTCCTGGCACGCGACAACACCTATTCCTTCTTCCGTTATACGGAGAACGAGGCCGTGTTCGTATTCGCCAACGCAGCCGAAGAACCGCGTGAAGTGCCCGTAGATCACTACCGAGAGATACTGGATCAATACAACCCCGAAGGCTACAACCCGCTGACGGGTGAGAAAGTGAACCTGGCCGAGCCGCAGAAAGTGGACGCGCTGAGTACCATGATCGTCAAACTGACCCGATAAAGTATGGTTGAGTCTGCTCATACAGGAAAAGAGAAAGTGTGTCCCCGCTGCGGGGCACACTTCGTTTGTACACATGACGCTTTTTGCCAGTGCACAGGCATCATGCTCAGCGAGCGGGCACGTGCATACATGCGTACTCATTATACCGATTGTCTCTGCCGTCAGTGCCTCATTGATTTGACAAAAATGTAAAATGTACGCAGATAATTTGCACGTTCGGATTTTTTTTCGTATCTTTGCAGCGGATTTTATGTGAATACATAAATTCATAAAAAACAGCATAAAAATATTAAAATTATAATGGAATTAAGCGAACAAGAACAAGTACGCAGGCAGAGTCTGCAGACGATGCGCGATCTGGGCATCGACCCCTATCCTGCTGCGGAGTATGAAGTGACCGGTCACTCCACCGATATAAAGGAGCATTTTGACGAATGGGACGGCAAGCCCGTTCGTATTGCCGGACGACTGATGAGTAAGCGTATCATGGGTAAGGCCTCGTTCATCGAGTTGCAGGACTCGAAGGGACGTATTCAGGTGTATGTGTCAAGAGATGATATCCAAGCACCTGTGGCAGAAGGCGAACAAGCAACGACCATAGAGCAGCAGATGTATAATGTCGTATTCAAGAAATTGCTGGACATCGGCGACTTCATCGGCATTGAAGGATTTGTGTTCCGCACCCAAATGGGTGAGATCAGCGTGCACGCAAAGAAACTGACCGTACTCGCCAAGAGTCTGCGTCCGCTGCCTATCGTCAAATATAAAGACGGTGTAGCGTACGACGGATTCAATGACCCCGAGCAACGTTATCGCCAGCGTTATGTCGATCTAGTGGTGAACGAAGGCGTGAAGGACACTTTCCTCAAACGTGCCACCATCCTGCGTACGATGCGTCAGGTGTTCGACGAGGCAGGTTATACGGAGGTGGAAACCCCTATCCTACAGCAGATTGCCGGCGGCGCAAGCGCGCGTCCGTTCATCACGCACCATAACACGCTGGATGTGGATATGTATCTGCGTATTGCGACCGAGTTGTATCTGAAGCGGCTGATTGTCGGCGGTTTTGAGGGCGTGTATGAGATCGGCCGTAACTTCCGTAACGAAGGCATGGACCGCAGCCACAACCCCGAGTTCACCTGCATGGAGCTGTATGTGCAATACAAGGACTACAACTGGATGATGACGTTCACGGAGAACCTCCTGGAGCGCATCGCCATCGCCGTCAACGGCACGACCAAGGTGAAAGTGGGTGAGAACGAAATCGACTTCAAGGCTCCCTACCGCCGTCTGCCGATTCTCGACGCTATCAAGGAGAAGACGGGTCTCGACCTGACCTCGATGAGCGAGGACGAGATCCGCGTGGAGGCCAAGAAACTGGGCGTAGAGGACACGGAGCACATGGGCAAGGGCAAACTGATTGACGAGATCTTCGGCGAGACCTGCGAGGGCTCCTTCATCCAACCGACCTTCATCACCGACTACCCCGTAGAGATGTCGCCGCTGACGAAAATGCACCGCAGCAAACCCGGTCTAACCGAGCGATTCGAGCTAATGGTGAACGGCAAGGAATTGGCCAACGCCTACAGCGAGCTGAACGATCCGATCGACCAATACAACCGCTTTGTAGAACAGATGAAACTAGCCGACAAGGGTGATGACGAGGCGATGGTGATTGATCATGACTTCATGCGCGCCCTTGAGTATGGCATGCCGCCGACCTCGGGTATCGGCATCGGCATCGACCGTCTGGCAATACTGATGACCGGACAGCCGACCATACAAGAAGTACTTCTGTTTCCAACGATGAAACCGGAAGCGAATTAAAATTCATAATCAAGAATTAAACATTACGAATTATGTATCGTAAGATAGCCATTCTCGGTTCAGGCAGTTGGGCCACGGCACTGGCGAAGATCGTCATGCAGAACCAAGGTGAGATCAACTGGTTCATCCGCCGACAGGAAGTGATAGACGAGTTCATCGCGACAGGTAAGAATCCCTCGTATCTGGGTGCAGCCAATTTTGATGTGAGCAGAATCCATTTCTCGTCGGACATCAACCAGACGATTTCGCAATCGGATGTGCTGATTCTGGCCATCCCGTCGCCGTACGTGAAACAGTCGCTGACCAAGATACGCCGTAACATGACGAGCAAAGTAGTCATCTCTGCGGTGAAAGGTATGATCCCAGATGAGAACATCATCATCACCGACTATCTGCATAAGCGCTTCAACATCCCTATGGACCAACTGGGCGTCATTGCAGGTCCGTGCCACGCAGAGGAAATCGCGCTGGAGCGTCTGAGTTATCTGACCATCGGTTGCGAAAACCGCCAGAACGCAGAAGCTTGGGCCAAACTGTTCCAGACAGACTATGTGCACACCACTACCTCCAGCGATGTAAGCGGACTGGAGTACAGTTCGGTGATGAAGAATATATACGCCATCGCAGCAGGTATGTGCCAGGCACTGCATTACGGCGATAACTTCCAAGCCGTACTGCTCTCGAACGCCATTCAGGAGATACAACGTTTTGCCACTGCCATGAGCAATGTGCCACGTGACATCACCGCCTCAGGTTATCTGGGCGACGTGCTCGTGACAGGCTATTCGCAGTTCAGCCGCAACCGTCAGTTCGGTCAGATGTTAGGCATGGGTTACTCCGTGAAGGCCGCACAGATGGAGATGGAGATGGTAGCAGAGGGCTACTATGGCACCAAGGCCATCCACCTCGCCAACGAACGTATGCAGGTACAGCTGCCTATCGTGGACGCGATGTATGAGATACTCTACAACCGCCAGAAGGCTAAACCCATCATCAAGTCATTAACAACTAAATTACAATAATATGAAAATCTGTTTGAAGAACGCTGCAGGTTTTGTTCCTGCAGGCGCATTGGAGCAACTGAAAGCTCAGACTGAGGCCGCCAACCAACTGCTGGAGAACGGTCAAGGTGCAGGCAACGATTTTATCGGTTGGGTTCACCTACCCTCCTCCATCACCGACGCTTTCCTCAATGAGGTGCAAGCCTGCGCAGACGAGCTGCGTAAGCGTTGCGAGGTGGTGATCGTAGCAGGTATCGGCGGTTCGTATCTGGGTGCACGCGCCGTGAACGAAGCACTCTGTTCAGCTTTCGACGCCTTCCAAGCCAAGGATCGCAAGAACCCCTATGTGGTATATGCAGGTAATAACATCGGAGAGGACTACCTGGCCGAACTGATGGAGTTCATCAGCGACAAGCAGTTTGGTATTATCAATATTTCCAAATCGGGTACAACCACCGAGACCGCTCTCGCTTTCCGACTGCTGAAGACCATGCTGGAGAAGCAGGTAGGCAAAGAGGAAGCACGCCATCGCATCGTAGCCGTGACCGACAAAGCCAAAGGTGCACTGCGCAGCCTATCTACCAAAGAGGGCTACAAGACCTTTATCATCCCTGATAATGTAGGCGGCCGTTTCTCGGTGCTCACCCCTGTAGGATTGCTGCCGATAGCCGTAGCCGGAGGCGACATCAAGGCACTCGTGAAAGGTGCTCAAGACATGGAGAAAGCTACGGACGTGACTGTGCCGTACGCAGAGAACCCCGCATGCCAGTACGCCGCAATGCGTAATGCCCTCTATCGCTTCGGCAAGAAGATAGAGATACTTGTCAACTTCAACCCCAAACTGCATTATTTCAGCGAGTGGTGGAAGCAACTTTACGGTGAAAGCGAAGGTAAGGACAAGAAGGCCATCTTCCCAGCCAGCGTAGATTTCACCACCGATCTGCACTCGATGGGTCAGTGGATCCAAGACGGCGAGCGCACCATCTTTGAGACCGTCATCTCAATAGAAAAAGCCAACAAGCAGGTACTCGTGCCGATGGATGAAGAGAACCTCGACGGACTCAACTTCCTTGCCGGGAAGCGTGTAAATGAGGTGAATAAGATGGCCGAACTCGGTACACGTCTCGCTCATATTGACGGCGGTGTACCCAATATCCTCATCGAGTTTGAGAAGATAGACGAATATAACATCGGTCAGTTCATCTATTTCTTTGAACGCGGTTGCGGTATATCCGGTTATGTGTTGGGCGTCAATCCGTTCAACCAGCCGGGTGTAGAGGATTATAAGAAAAATATGTTCGCCCTGCTGGACAAACCCGGTTATGAAGAGGCCAGCAAAGCTATCAAGGCGCGTCTGGCAAAATAAGAAAAACAATCAACAGAACAAAAGCATATGAAACGTTTTACTATCCTTGCCCTGCTGGTGGCTATGTTCACCATGGGTATTCAGGCTCGCGGCAAGCAACCTATCGTATTCAATAAACTTCCTGAGGCAGTACAGACCGAAGTAAAGAAGAACTTCACCGAAGATCAGATCCACTTCATCACCTCGCAGCGCATTATGCCGCGTCGCTACATGTATGTGTTCACGCTGGCCGACAATACGCAATTCAAGTACGACAACAAGGCTCGTCTGAAAAAGATCAACAGCCCTGCCGGCGTACCGGAAGCACTGCTGCCGGAGGAGATCAAGACCTACGTAGCCAACACTTTCCCCAACACCATCATCACCGAATATGAGCCGGAGATGCTGAGCCAGAAAGTGAAGTTGGACGAGAAGATGACGCTGATCTTCAGTAAGAAAGGTAAGTTTATTCGAATCGATGACTAAACAATCCGACTAAACGATCGTACCGCGCACCGAAAGGTCGCCAATAGACCAGCACGGTATACTCGTTCTCAGTCTGCCAATAACTACCATCCACTCGTTGGGTGGTAGTTGTTTTATTGATGATTTCTGATTTCAGATTTGTACTCTTGGGCACGAACCAATACTGGTAGTCATATCCGCCTTGCTTTACCAGCGAGGTGAGATAATAGCAACGCGACTCCGCGTCATACTCCATTCTGTTGCGCAACGTGCACTCATTCCGGAATATCTCACCGCCAATATACACCAAACCATCCAACCATGGGCGCTCAACAGGCAACGTCCAATGTACCCACACATACTCTGCCTCTGTGTCAGGATCGGAGGTACGCTCAGCATTCACCACAAAACGGCCATCGCTATCGTACTCGTGGATATAGGTTCCCTGCTGCGGTTCATTCGGAATCAACTGCGCATGGTAGTCACCCATGGCATAACTCATCCGGTCGATGCCTACCCCAGCAAAATAGATGGAAAACGCATCAAAATGGTGGTATTCGTTGCCGCCCTCGAAGATGAGATCCTTGCGGTTGATATACCGCAACTGCTGTCCCTCAGAAAAAGTAGGATGGGTCAACCAAACCTGATTGTCGGTACGGTTATTCTGACGCACCAGCACACGCAGTTCCGACGGGTCGCGCAGATCAAGAGCCGTCGTCTTCACATCCACGTCCACCTGCTGATAGCGACCGTTGAACTCAATATCTGTATTTGCACGTACGCGCACGTCCATCTTCGTCATCGGCTCCACCACACAGATATCCACCTCTGCTATTCTATGGCTAGGATCTCCGTCCTCATAGACAGACAAACGATAGTTACCGCTTCGGGTAATTTGCATGTCCGAAGACGGAAAGACGAAGCGATAATGTGTGTATTCGCGCGATGTGTTTTGCGAATGCGCATAATCGGTGATATCCCGGGTTGTAAAGCCACGCAAGTATTCTCCGGATGTCAAGTCGCTTTCGGCAGACCAGTCGGCTGTCATATGACGCACTGTATAGGTGTACATATGCACATCATGACTCATCTCGTCGAAACTGATCTCCATGCTGTTGTTGGGATCTGTGCCGTCGATGCCATCGCCGTCCAACACCAGGTAATCGCGATCGACACGCAACGTACGAATCTGCTCACTGAACACACGTCGTTGAACCTGCGCTGGCAAAGAGAGACAGAGCGACAAAAGAAATAATATGATTGCAGTTCTTCGCACTTACGGCTGCAAAATTACAAAAAATATACCAATTACACAAAATTATTCCAGAAAAATTTGCACATGTCAAAAAAAAGCAGTACTTTTGTCGCCGATTTCGCCACTTTGGCTCAGTTGGTAGAGCAACGCATTCGTAATGCGTAGGTCCCCGGTTCGAGTCCGGGAAGTGGCTCAAAGAGAGAAGGCATCAGCCTTCTCTCTTGCCATTCCAGGGCCTCGAATCCGGGGGTTCTTAGCCCCTAACGGGGCACGATTATTGTGTAGAGCACAATTTCCGAGTCCGGGAAAATTGCGAAGCAATAATTGACTAGAGCATAGCAACGGAGAAGTGGCTCAGAAAAACGTCTTTCGAGGCGTTTTTTTTCGTATATCATTTGGATATATCAAAAAAAATGTGTAATTTTGCGGCGCAAAATTGTGGATACTATGAAAAAATTCCTTCTTTTCTTGCTGATGACCGCCATGGTGGCGGCAAGTTGTCAACGTAATGTCGTTGCAGAACGACTGGCGGTGACCGATCCTATCATGCCCGTGCGTATGCAGGCAGACACCACCCATATAGTAATGACAGACTATGTGCCGGCGCTGTACGGAGACACCTCGCTCTGGCGCGGGCTGCACTGGATGGGCAGCGATCAACTCGACTGTATCAACCTAACAGGTACTAAACGCGTGGTACGCGAGATGGATATCATCAATCGTGACCACTCCATCCATGCACTGAATTTCTATAACCGTCATGCCGCATTCTCTATCGTTGTGCTGCCGGCCAAGCCGGTGCGTCAGTCGCTCGTGTCACTTGCCTATGAAGACGGCACGTTGCGCGTAGGTTTCTGCGAGACGGTAGCCAACCCAACGTTGGTGGCTTATGTACAGAACATGCCCCTGCCGCAGAGCTGCTGGGAGCAAGCGGAAGACGGTACGTGGCTACTCCGATTGGCGGAGAGCGAGGAGGTGAAGCGATGCAATGAGGGCCGCGCCTACCTGCGCGTGTTTGCAGAGGATGAGCGCTACCTCTACAACGACCTGCTGCTTCCTCTTCAGAACGGTCAGGTAGTGACCAGTACAGAGCAGCTGAACCGTCATGATCCGCAGGCCCAAGTGCTCTACTCGCTGATGGTAGACCGTTTCTACAACGGCAACGAGGCCAACGACTGGAAGATGAACAGTCAAGAAGTGCTGGATATAGTGGATTACCAAGGCGGCGACCTAGCCGGCGTGACCAAGATGA
The DNA here is from genome assembly GCA_902784585.1 of uncultured Bacteroidales bacterium. Classification (GTDB taxonomy): domain Bacteria; phylum Bacteroidota; class Bacteroidia; order Bacteroidales; family Paludibacteraceae; genus Colicola. The sequence goes on from CACZVM010000002.1 coordinate 59,109, forward strand.
TCAGCGAAGGCTATTTCGATCGTCTGGGCGTGAACACCCTCTGGATAAGTCCGATCACGCAGAACCCCTGGGATGCGTGGGGCTGCTACGTTTTCCAGACTGGCAATAAATACGACAGCACGAAGACCTACACCAAGTTCAGCGGCTACCACGGCTACTGGCCCATCTACGCTACGCAGTTGGACACCCGCTTCGGTACGCCGGATGAACTGAAGTCCTTATTAGATAGCGCGCACGCGCACGAGATAAACGTGGTGCTCGACTATGTAGCCAATCATATGCATATCAACTCGCCGACGCTGCAAGAGCACCCCGACTGGCACACGGATTCTATCCTGCCGGATGGCCGTCGTAACTTCGAGCTCTGGGACGAAGCGCGCCTGACTACCTGGTTTGACAAGCACATCCCCACCCTGGACCTGGAGCGGGAAGAAGTCTGCGAGCAGATGAGCGACAGTGCGCTCTACTGGTTGGCCAACTATGAGTTGGACGGCTTCCGTCACGATGCCTGCAAGCATATCCCCGAGGGTTACTGGCGTATGCTGGGACAGAAGATTGCCACACGCTGGCCGGGACGCGCGATCTGGATGATCGGCGAGACCTACGGCAGCCCAGAGCTGATCGGCAGCTACGTGAAGACAGGTATGCTGAACGCACAATTTGACTTCAATGTCTATTTCACGACGCGCGAAGCGCTATGCGGACTGACGGGCATGGACCAGATACTCAACAACGAGCTAACCTCACTGGCCACCTATGGTGCTCACCACACCATGGGTAATATCAGCGGCAACCACGACCAGATACGTTTTGCCTCTATCGCCGGCGGCGCGATTGACATCCACAGTCAGGGCAAGGAAGAGGGCTGGACGCAGGAAGTAGGTATCGGTGATGCAGAGACCGCCTACAAGCGTGCACTGCTGCTGGAGGTGATCAACCTGACACTGCCCGGCGTACCCTGTATCTACCAGGGCGACGAATATGGCGAGGTGGGCGGCAACGATCCGGACAACCGTCACATGATGCGCTTTGACAATCTGAACGAGCAGGAACAAGCGATGCGCGCAAAAGTAGCGGAACTGACCGCTATGCGTCGTCACTCGATGCCGCTGCTCTACGGCGACATGATTGTAATGGAGAACACTCCTGACGAAATCAGCTACAAACGTGTCTATCTGGGTAAAGCCGTAGTGGTAACCATCAACCGCAATGAACTAACTTATAATATCTCCGAAGAATGAAAAAGACCCTTTTGATTGCGCTGGCCAGCCTGTGTCTGGCTAGTTGCGCTGAGAAAGTGGAACTTCGTCACCCCAAATGGGCGTACGATGCCACCATCTATGAACTCAACACCCGTCAAGCCACGGAGGAAGGTACGTTCCAAGCAGCGGAGGCACTGCTGCCGACGCTCAAGGAGAACGGCATCGACATCATCTGGGTGATGCCATGCCAACCGATCGGCGTGATTACCCGCAAGGGTTCGCTGGGTAGTTACTACTCCATCATCGACTACTGCGCCATCAATCCTGAGTTTGGTACGCGTGCAGACTTCGAGCATTTCCTCAACGAGGCTCACAAACTTGGCTTCAAGGTCATTCTGGACTGGGTAGCCAACCACACTGCGCCGGACAGCGAGTGGACCAAGAACGACGGGTGGCACTACCGCGACAGTCTTGGTAACCTGATGGTACAATATGACTGGACCGACATCAGCAAACTCAACTACGAGAACCAAGACATGCGCCAAGAGATGCTCAAGGCTATGCATTGGTGGATGGACTCGATCGGTATTGACGGTTTCCGTTGCGACGTAGCCGGCGAAGTACCCACCGACTTCTGGAACTGGGCGATGGCCGACTTGCGTCAGACGCACCCCGACATGTTCACTCTGGCAGAGGACGAGGACAAAGCACAAGAGCTGACCGAGACCGCCTTTGACATGTACTACGGCTGGAGTCTGCATCATGCCATGAACAAAGTAGCACAAGGAGAAATGGGTGTAGAAGACCTGTGGGCTAACTTCGCCAAGGCTGACTCGACCATCCGTCCCGAGGCTATCCGCATGAACTTCATCTCCAACCATGACGAGAACAGCTGGAACGGCACCGAGCAGGAACGCATGGGTGCGGCAGTGCCTCTGTTCCAAGCCTTCTGCTATGTAGTGCCGGGAATGCCGATGATCTACACCGGTCAGTTGAGCGGTAACCACCACCGTCTGGCTTTCTTTGAGAAAGACATGATCGATATAGACGAAGAGAGTTCGGAAGCAGCACTCTACAAGCAACTGAACGACCTGCGTGAGCGCAACAAAGCACTGTTCAGCCCTGAGGCCGGTGCACCGATGCTGCGTCTCAAGACCGACAACGACAAGATCTTTGCGTGCGTACGCCATAAAGAGGGTCGCTGGCACAACAACACCGTCATTGCCGTCATGAATATGAGTGGCGAGGAGCAGACGGTGCAAGTGGACCTAGTAGGATATGAAGGACGCTATCGCTGCCTCTGTGGCGAGAAACATATTCTGCAGACCAAGCAGACTTTCACCCTCAAGCCATGGAGCTTCAAGATCTACGAGAAGTGAAAAAAATGGAAAGGTGAAAGATAAAAGAATATAGAAAATCCCGCGCTCGTTGGAGTGCGGGATTTTTATGGATAGAGCATGAAGTTATGCCATGGCTCCGTTGACCTGAATCACTTGTCCGGAGACGTATGAGCTGAGGTCGCTGGCAAGGAAGAGTGCCACTTTGGCCACCTCTTCGGGTTCGCCGCCTCGACGCATAGGAATCATCGTGACGAACTGCTTGAGCGTCTCTTCGCTCAGCGCCTTAGTCATATCGGTCAGTATGAAACCCGGGGCGATGGCGTTGGCGCGTACGCCGCGGCTTCCCAGCTCTTTGGCCACCGACTTGGTGAGGGCGATGATACCCGCCTTGGAGGCGGCGTAGTTGGCCTGTCCGGCATTACCGTTGATACCGACAACGGAACTGAGCGAGATGATCGAACCGCTACGCTGACGCATCATTACAGGTGTGACAGCATGGGTGAAATTGAATGCGGACTTAAGGTTGACCTGGATCACCAGATCCCACTGCTGTTCGGTCATACGCATGAGCAGCGTGTCACGCGTAATGCCGGCGTTGTTGACCAGAATATCTACGGTGCCGAACTCCTGCTGCACTTGTTCCACCACCTGATGGGCGGATTCGAAATCAGCAGCATTGCTTGCATAGAACTGCACCTTTACACCAAGGGCGGCTATCTCGTTGCGAGTCTCCTCGGCAGCTTCGTTCAGTTCCAGATCGGTGAAGGCAATATTAGCGCCTTCGCGAGCAAAAGCCAGTGCTATTTGTTTGCCTATACCACGAGCTGCGCCGGTGATAATAGCAGTTTTGTTACTTAGTAACATACGTGATTTATGATTTCAAATTTTAGATTTATGATTTACTCTTCTTCATTTATAGGGAATACTCCCGTAGGGTGTAAGATCGTATATTTGCTCATCTCTTCGTTGGACTCAAACCCGATGCCGTGGATGATACTCGTCTCTCGTGTAATATGGATGACGGAGTCTGACCAAACGCGGTGCTCCTTCTGCTCCCAAATCAGTTCGGGTGTATCAAACTGCTCTCCCTTGCGGTTGAGCGAATGCACGTTGCCCCGCAGCGTCCACACTTGCTCGGTCTCGTTGTAATAAGCATAGTCGGCCTTTAGCGAAGCCTGAACCTGCAGCGCTTCGTCAAACTGCTCCAGATAGACACCGGAGGGGAACTCCTGGTATGGCGGTTCGGTCTTGTCGTACACCAACCACTCCGCCGCCACGATGCGATAACGGGTGATGCCGGAGTCGGAGATGAGTGTGCTGACCGAATCGGTAGTCATCATGGGCATCGCCTGACGTTCTAAGACATAACGGTTCTCTGTATCGACACCTCTACCACAAGCAGAGAAAGTCATAGCGAGCCACACGAATGTGCTCGCTATGAACCCTATAGAGATATGTAGATGAGTTGTCTGCAACGTTTAACGAATAGAAGTCGTTTCTCCGATCCATCCGCCAACGGTGAAGGTGGAGCCACTGAACTCGTTCGGCAGGTCGAAGCGCTCCTCTTTGGTCGGATAATAGCGGCTATAGGACGAGATGTACTCGTTGGCGGTAGCCTCAACCGACGGATCCACTTGTTTTGCCTTGACAAACTTATCCACTGCTACCCAATAAACGGTCTTGTTGAGGATAGCGCCCTTAGCATCGTTGCCGTACGGACGGCTGGCAGCATAAGCCATGCCGATGATGATGTAGCAGCGGCCCTGACCCTTGTTGATACCCAGACCCTGCAGCGTCTGAATAGATGCCTGAGCATACTTACGTGCATCTGGGTAGCGTTTGAGGTTGGCGAAGCAGTAAACAGCTGCATTGTACTGGTAGTCAGCTACGTCCTCCAGCTCGTCCTCCACCATAGCAAACTTGATAGCCTGGTCGTAGTAGGCAATAGCCTGCTCGAAGTCGCCCTTCTTGGCGGCCATCGATGCACATCCGGCAGCAGACTCCTGGGTGGGTTGCAGCTTGTGCGCCGATTCGCAGGCTGCGAAATAGACATCACTCTCGGTGCAACGTACGCGCTTGTAGAGCTTAGCAATCTTCTGCAACATATCCAAGTTGCCGATGTTCTCCTGAACCACAGCGGCGTAGATCTCATCCAACTTCGAGCAGTCGGCTGCGCCGGAGATGGCGAAGATATTATCCACGTAGTCCTTCTGCTTGCCGGCTACCTCGGCGTTCTTGTTGCTGGCGTCAGCGGCCAGAGTGCCCAGGTGGGTGCTAGCCATCTCATAATCAGCGATGAACTGCTCTGCCAGCTTGTCAGGATTCTGCTTGTAGAGGGCGTAGGACACATCCACCAACTTCACCAGTACCTGGATCTTGCTCTTCTCGCCCAGGGCAGCAACGGACTTCTGCAGGCACTCGTGTGCCTCGTTGAGTTTGGTATCTCCGAAATACTCCACGTAAGCCAGACCCTTCTCACCCCATATATACTCGGTGGGATACTTGGGATCCGTCTTGCCGAAATACTTGATACGCTTGTCCTGCATATCTACGGCAAGGTTAGCCAGACGCTCGCGCTCCACGGGGTCGGAGGAGTTCTTAAACAATGCCTCCACAATCTTCGCTCCCTGGCTGTAGATCGCCTTGTTGGCGTTCGGGCAGGTAGTGTACACCTCCCACCAAGGGCCATACGCATCAGCAAACATTTTGTTCTTCACCGACTCGTTGAAGAGCGAGATGTTGACCATACACTCCTCGGTGATGGCAGGTTCTTCTTCCACAACAGCCTGAGCCTCGGCCGGAGCCTCAGTCTCTACTTTCTTAGGTTTCTTTGCACAAGCCAGCGCCGGTACGGCAGCTGCCAGAGCCAATACAACTAATGTTCTGAATTTCATAATCGTAATATATTTATTTGTGTTCTGTTTTACAGTTGTTGGTTTCTCTCTTTCAAATACTATGCCAAACGCTGTTAAAGCTTGCGTTTGAAGAACCAGTTCTCAGCGATAGCGATGCCGAGCGTGAAGCGCAACTGGTTGTCCACCAAGCCTGTATTGCTGCCTCGGCGCGAGTACTCGAAGGTAGTATTGACCACGGTTCCCACGGAGTGAAGCGGAAAGCCTATACCCACCGAAGCGGAAAGCTTCATCGCGCCTACGGAAGCCAGATACTCATCCTGGAGGCTCAAGCCGGCACGCCATAGCATACGATCAGCATAACGACGTCCCGTCGGATTGTGGCGATATTCGATACCGAGTGCCATACGATTGCGGTCCTGCAGGTCGCTATAGTGGCCTGCCATTCCGTTGAACAGGGCTGAAGCCATGAACTGTCGCTCGTAGTCGAAGCCAACCGTCAGTCGGTTTGCCCAAGTGTAGCTGACACCCACACCGCACATCCATGGCGTCTGGAACAGACCTTCGTAAACAGGAATACTATCCTCGCTCTGCGTCTCAATGACCAAGTAAGTGCTATGCAGATTCATCTTGTTCTCCAGCACTGCGCCGGCCACTACCGAATGCTTGCCCCATGTATGGAAGAACTGTGCACCAGTGCGTACACGCACACTGCTGACGGAGAGTACCTCATCCTGGATTGTAGGCGTAAGACCCGCCTCGTCGAACGACAGCGTACGCATGCGCTGGAGTGTACCCCACATATAATAGACGTTGGCACCGACAGCGGCCCAATTGCATATATTAAAACTCAGACCTCCGTATATCTCGCTGATATTACCGTCACCGTAATAGGTCTTCGTATAGTGGTAGTCGGATTTGAGCGAGTCGGCAATGGCGATGTCGTAGCCCACCGAGCTATAAGGCAACAGACCCACCGAAGCAGCAATCCACTGCTTCCAGATAGGTACTTGTATGGTCACGTACTCCAAGTTACCGTTGGCGCGATTGCGCATGCCATTAGCGTCCTCGTAGCGACTCCAACTGACGCTTGCGGCCACGTCCATCATGAAAGTCAGCGTGTCGCAGGCGGTATAGGAAGCCGGCTGCGCCGCACATATCACCCGATTACTACGCATACCATAGCCTACTCCACCCATGGCACGATAGGAAGCCGGTATATTCTCGTTGATATCGCCGTAGGCGTAGCGCGAGAAGGGCGAACAGGTCATGTTCTGCGCCGACAAAGGAGAAAGGAGAAAAGTGAATGGCGAAAGGAGCACCATCCACAGCCCAATTATTCGATATATATTCCTTTCAATTTTCATTTTTTAATTTATTGTAGCTTAGTATCTTATTCAGTCCGATGAGCACCAGGTGCTTCTCGTAATGCATCTCCATGCGTACGTTGTTGAGTATAAAGGGTGCGTTACCTCCTGTTAGGAAGGTCTGGACATGCGGCATGCGTTCGCGCAGCGTCCGCATATACCCCTTCGCCTCGTAAGCCACGCCTCGGATGACACCGGCCGCGATGGCATCGCGTGTGTTCTTGCCGAAAAGAGGGATCAGTTCTTTCTCCTCCACCTCCACGAGCGGCAGTTTCTTGGTCATGCGTTGCAACATCGTGAAGCGCATCTTGAGTCCCGGCGCGATGTTACCGCCTAAGTACTCACCCTCCGCCGACACGAAGTCGTAAGTAATGGCCGAACCGGCATCGATGATGAGCAAGTTCTCGTTCGGACAGAGGCTCTGCGCTCCCACAGCAGCGGCTAGTCGGTCCTGTCCAAGCGTCTCGGGTGTGCTGTAGCCGTTGCGGATAGGCACAGGTGTCTGATGGTCGAAGAGCACAAAGTGCTGCGAGCGACGCGTCAGGGTATTAACGACAGCCGGTTCGATGTTGATGACCGAGCTGATGATGGAATCTGTGATCTCGTAGAGGTCGAACAGGCGCTCCACGTCGGCTGAGGAGAACGACTTGTAGACGAAATTGTTGATCATCCGTCCGTCGTCCGTCATCAGGCCCACCTTGGTACGGCTATTTCCCTGGTCAATACACAGATTCATATCGCGCTGACGGCTATTATACCATGTTCGTATAGAGGAAGCGCTTTATGGATTTCTTCGGTGTCTTCTCAAACTCGTGCGGATAGAGCTTGATGAGCGCCACCTGCTCGTAGGCCGCCAGTTCGGAGTTGACTTGCTTACGCGCCTCCTCCATCTGCTCGTCCACCTGCTCGTGGGTCAGGCCGTCGGCGTCTATCTCGTTGTAGTCGGGGCAGATCAGCGCCACCAGACGGTTGTCCTCCTGCTGCAGTACCAGCGACTCCAGCACGTAGGGCATGTTGTTCAGTTTGGCTTCTATCTCCTCGGGGTAGATGTTCTGTCCGCTCGGGCCGAGCAGCATCGTCTTGCAGCGACCCTTGATGTAGAGGAATCCGTCCTCGTCCAGCATACCCAGGTCACCCGTGCGCAGCCAGCCGTCTTTGGTGAAGCTCTCTTTCGTCGCTTTCGGGTTCTTGTAGTAGCCGGTCATCGTGTTCTCGCCACGCGTCACTATCTCACCTACTCCCTCGGCATTCGGCTCCAGTATCTTCACTTCCATGATGCCTTTCAGCGGGCGACCGCAGGCATAGAGCTTGCTGCCCTCGTCGTACGGCGTGAAGCATATCAGCGGAGCGCACTCCGTCATGCCGTAGCCTACCGACATCGGGAATTTGATTCTGGTCAGGAAGGCTTCTACCTCCGGGTTCAGCGGCGCACCGCCGATGATGATCTGACGGAACTCGCCTCCGAAGGCCTGTACCAGCTGCTCGCGTATCTTTGCGCAGACAATCTCGTCCAGGAACGGCACTTTCAGCACCCAGCTCACAGGCGGTTTCTGTATCTGCGGCACTATCATCTTCTTGTATATCTTCTCCAGTATCAGCGGCACCGAGAGGATCAGCGTCGGCTTCACTTCCGCAAAGGCGTTCAGCAGTATCTTCGGCGACGGCGTACGTCCTACCAGCCACGTGTGACCACCGGCGGCCAGACAGGCCAGGAAGTCGAACGCACAACCGTAGGCGTGTGCGAGCGGCAGGAACGTCACGAAGCGCGCACCCTCGTAGGCCAGACCCGACTCTATACCGAAGCGCACGTTACCCGCCAGACCGTTCAGCGGCATGATCACACCCTTGCTGAAACCCGTCGTTCCGCTCGTGTAGTTGATGCTGCCTATCTCGCTGTTCGGACGGTCGGCATAGTGCACATCCTTGGCCCAGTAGCCGTCCGGATAACGCTGTTTGAAGAGCTCGGCGATACGCTCGTAGTTGATCTTCTTCGGGTCGAGCGCCAACGAGATCGGGTGCCAGTCGTTCAGGCTCACTACGGCTTTCACCTCCGGGATCTGCTCCAGGTCTATTCCCTCCCAGTTCAGGTTGCTGATGAAGAGCAACTTCGACTCCGAGTGGTTGATGATGTGGATAGCGTCGTTGGCGTGGAAGTCCTGCAGTATCGGCACGATGATGGCGCCATAGGTGACAGCAGCCAGATAGACTGCCACCCAGTTGCTGTTGTTCCTACCCATCAGCGCAATCTTGTCGTTCGTCTTGATGCCGCACTCCTCAAACAGGATATGCAGCTTGGCGATGTTGATAGCCAACTGACCGTACGTCAGTGTCACATCCGTACCGTAGTCGGTCACGGCTTCTTTGTCCCAGTGCTCACGAAACGAACGCTCGTACATCTTAACGAAGTTGTATTGTTCTTCTTGCATCATAACTCTGCAAAAATATTAGATTTTCCTAAGCTGTTGTTACTATTTTGCCACATAGACGGAGTCCACGATATACGGGCTGTTGCCACGCCAGGGGAGCGTACCGAGATAGCGTTTCCAATGGAGCTTCACGCCGGTGTTGGTACCCTCGTTGAGCTGACGTGCCACGCTCTCTTTCTCCACCGAGAACTTGAACTCGTTGGACTGGATAGAACCCTGGACACCCTTGACGGACTTCAGACCGGTCTGGATCATCTTGCCCTCGTAGGTCTTGAAGATATAGCCCTCTCTCTGGAAATAGTTGATGTCTCCCTCGTTGACACCCTCGGCATAGACGAAGCAGAACTTAAAGAAGATAAATCCGGACAACACCAAGGCAGCGATGATGACCGTACTCCAGGTGATTACTTTGGCAGCTGTACTCATAGAATATAATGATTTTTTTGTTCCTACACAAATCGGCTGCAAAGATACAACAAAAAAATGACATACGCAAGCGCGCGCGCATTTTTTCGATTTTTTTCGTTATAGGTTTGCGTAATTGAAAAAAAAACTGTATCTTTGCCCACGCAAAGAATTGATACTATGACAGACGATCGTTATTTACGTTTACTGAGTGAGAAATTTCCGAACGCGCAGCGCGTCATCACCGAGCTGATCAACCTGCGCGCCATCCTCTCGCTGCCGAAAGGCACCGAGCATTTCGTGAGCGACCTGCACGGCGAGTCGCTGGCGTTCATCCATATGATCAAAAACGCCTCCGGCGTGGTACGCAAGAAAGTGGACGAGGTATATGGAGACACCCTCTCTGAAGAAGAGAAACGCGCGCTCTGTGCCCTGATCTACTACCCAGACGAGCGTCTGGAGCTCGTGAAACGTTTCTATGCCGGCGAGCCTGTGGACGGACTGTTCCGCATCAACTCTCAGCTATCAAACCTGCCGACGCTGGACGAGTGGTACCGCCGCCGTCTGCACCAGGTGGTGGAGATAGCACGCGCCGTGACAATCAAATACAGCCGTTCGAAAGTACACAAACTGCTGCCGAAAGACTATGCATATATCATCGGCGAGTTGCTGCACGAGTCGAATCTGGAGCAACACGACCGGCAGACCTACTACAACGCCATCATCGAAGCCATCATGGAGACCGGCTGTGCCGACCAACTGCTGATAGCCATCAGTTATCTGATACACGGCCTGACGATCGACACGCTGCATGTCGTGGGTGACATTTTCGACCGCGGTCCCGGAGCAAGCAAGATACTCGACGTACTCTCGACGGTACGCGACTACGACATCCAATGGGGCAACCACGACATAGAATGGATGGGTGCGATGGCAGGCAACCAGGCCCTGATGGCCACCGTGCTGCGCGTGAGCATCCGCTACGCCAACATAGAGACGCTCGAAGAGGGGTACGGCATCAACCTTCTGCCGCTGGCCAACTTCGCCATGACCGTCTATGGAGACGATCCCTGCCCCCTCTGGCAGACCAAAGACTTCGACAACAACCCGCGTCTGACGCGCTCGGCACAACTGATGGCCAAGATGCACAAAGCCATCTCTATCATCCAATTCAAACTGGAAGGTCAGACCGTACAGCGTCATCCCGAATGGCATATGAACCACCGCGCGCTGCTCGACAAGATAGACTACGCGCAAGGCACTATCACACTGGACGGCACCACCTATCCGCTGCTCGACACTCACCTGCCGACCATCGATCCGCAACATCCATATGAATTAAGTCAGGAGGAGAGCGACCTCATGCACCAGTTGGCACGCTCGTTCCGCAAGAGCGAGAAGATGCAACGCCACCTGAAGATGCTCTACGAGCATGGCTCGCTCTATCTGGTACGCAACGGTTTCCTTCTCTACCACGCCGCCATCCCGTTGGATGCGGACGGACGCTTCACCGAAGCCGATGTATGCGGCGAGCGCGTGAGCGGCAAGGCACTGATGGACCGCACGGACACTATAGTACGTCAGGCCTACTACGGCGAAGGAAAGGCCAAACAGGATGCGCTGGACTATATGCTCTATCTCTGGGAAGGCGAATTCTCACCGCTCTACAACAAAGACAAGATGACTACTTTTGAGCGCTACTTCATCGCCGACAAGGCTGTGCAACACGAAGCCAAAGGGGCCTATTTCACCCTGGCAGACGACGAAAAAGTATGCGCAGATATTCTTAAAGAATTCGGCCTCAATCCTGCGACGGGACGCATTGTAAATGGCCATGTGCCTGTTCGCACTATAAAAGGCGAAACTCCGATACGTGCCAACGGCAAGCGTTTTGTGATAGACGGGGGCTTCAGCAAACCCTATCAGGAGAAGACCGGAATAGCCGGCTACACGCTCATCTACAACAGCCACGGCATCCAACTGGTGGAGCACGATTCGTTCGAGAGTCGCGAGCAAGCCGTCATCTCCGGCAGCGACATCCACAGCCGTAATCTGCTGCAAGACTTCAGCGGCCAGCGCATGCGCATATGCGACACCGACAAAGGAAAAGAGCTGCTCGAGCAGATAAACAGTCTCGAACAACTCTTGCAAGCGTACCGCAACGGTTCACTGCGTGAACACTGAGAGCCTACCCCAACCCCTCCCTAAAAGGAGGGGCTTTTTATACTAATGCTTTGATATTTTCCTCGTTTGTTCCCGGCAGGAGATCTATCGGGCGGAGTTCGATCATCGTCTTGGCACCATATTCGCCATGCTGACGCATACGGAAAGCGGCGCGGGCGCAGCTGACCATCACCTGCCCCGTCAGGGCGGGATTGTTGATCGTCATGTTGAACTCAAAACGCTGATTGTGGGTCTCGCCGCTCACGCCGCTGCGCACGAGGTTAACGCCATGCGCCACGTTGTTGAGCGCATCGACGCTCTCGACGGGAATGACGTGGGTCTCATCGTGTGCAAAATAGTCGTCCGCGAGGATAGCGGCCTCCACCGTCTTGAAGTCGGCTCCTTCTTCCAACTCGATATACACCATCCGACGATGCACGCCCGTGCCCAGAGGAATTGTCATCGAGAGGGCATTTTTCACGCCTTTGATAGCCTTTGCTGCCACGGAGTGGCCCATTGAGCGTCCCGGGCCGAAATTGGTGTATGTAATACCTTTCGGGGCCATCGCCATGAGCAAGGCACGTACTACGCTGTCGCTGCCCGGATCCCAACCTGCGGAGATGATGCTGACGGTCTTGTTCGCCTCGCAAACAGGGTTGAGTTGCGCACGCAGAGTGCTTATCTGGCCGTGGATGTCAAAACTATCAACGGTGCAAATACCTTTTGCAGCCAGCACAGCAGCGAACTTAGGCACTTCACGCGTCGGCGTGCAGAGCAGGACGACGTCCACAGGACGTTCGTCATTGGTAATTGGTGATTGGTAATTGGTCAATTTGTCCAAACAATCGTTATGGTGGAAAATGCCGGCTAATTGCATATCCGGCGCAGCCTTGATGGCTTCTTCAGCGGCACGGCCAATATTGCCGTAACCTAAAATAGCAACTTTTATCATGATACAATCTATTATTGCAATGTTCCTACGAGCGTGCCCGTTCCTACTCCTCCATCCGGCACTTTGATCGTGATCGTACAAGTTGCCGAATTTTCGTTACGCGTGACGGTGAAAGAGCCGGACACCCCGGCGTCAGGTATAGCAAACGTTCCATTCAGTTGATGCGAGGAGTCTTCAGACACTTTACAAGGGATATTCGGAGTGTTCATTATGGTCATGGTCGCAGAATGTGCGGATACACTATTCACTACCAATTCCATTCCCAGAGTCCCGCCAGAGCCATCGTTGAACACAAACGGTCCGGAGAAGATCCAACGGGTGTTATCCCATTTACTCGAACCTTCCGGAATAGGCACGATGCGGACGTTAATGGTGCGGGTGAGCGTGGAGCCATCGTTCAGGTAGGCTTTGAGTAGCACGACGCCTGACTGTTCGCTAGAAGGATAGTGTTTCGAGTTGACGGAGAGGGTGAGCGAGAAACGCGACTCGTCGGCATTCAACCAGTCGGGTTTATCGACTACACTCCACGACTTCACCTGTGCGCCGACTTCGATCTTAATCTTCTTTGAATCGGATTTCTCCTCAAAGAGGAGATCCGTTTCCGATACCTCGAGTTTCAGGGCCGCTTGACGGATGGTAAGCGTCGTAGAAGGTCCGTTGGCAGAGAGCAAACGCAGGATGACGTTGCACGTGCGGTCCTCGTCATCTTCGTTTTTATATACCTTTACGTCGAGCAAACTGGGATCTTGATTGTCTTTGCTCACAAAGCACCAGTCGCTCTTATAATCAAGCACCTCCCAATCGCCATAAGCGCTGACGGTGATCGCCTCGTAGCCGCCATCATAATCTTGCTCCACCACATACTTGCTGAGTACAATGCGTGCGGCAGGATTGGAGAAATAAGCGTCTGTCTGCACTTTGTAATCCCCTACATGCTCCAGCCACTCATCGGCAAATTGATTGAGCAACCCAGCCCAGAGTCCTAAACTGAACTTGCCGGCTTCGAACTTAAAGTTGTCTGATTTCCATAGTTTCCTGACGTCATTGGCGTCAAGGGCTGTCTTGCCGAGTTCGTAAGCCTCGCAATAAATCACTCCGTCATCCGGAAGCAATCCCGATTTCGCGGCCTCTTCGTACAGAGTGATAACGCCACTAACCGCCTCTATGGGTTCCAGCCAGATGCCTACGGCCATCATTCCAAAAGCCGTTACCTTTGCCAGGTACGGCAGGATAGCGCGGCGTTGATGTTCGTCCCAAGTCCAGTCGAAATTATGCACCTCGTCCCACCATTTTCGCAACGGGGAAGTTGCTGCATCGGACCAGTTGGCCTTTATCCTATTGGGACCATAGGCGGTGACTGAGGTCTCGAAGAGCTGCGCCTCCCAGAAATAAGTGGTTTCACCGGCATTGTTGCGACAAGCCATGTTACATGAAAGGTCGTTGGCATTATTGAATACAATCTCCCCTTCCTTTGTCTTCACGTAGGCCGGTGTACCGGTGGAGTCGATGAAGATGAATATACCTTCTTCCATCGCTTTCTTGGGCGAGCTGTTAAGATAGATGACGCCATAGCCGTTCTCGTTATTGACGTCACAGAGCATATAACTGCCATCGCTACACGCAAAGAGGATGTCTGCGTCCTGCGTGGAGTCGTTGATGTTGATGGCTACGTAGGAGAGTTTTTCTTCCTGGCCAGGGCCATTCGGGTCATTGGAGTCGCAAGCGCAGAGCCCGAGTGTTAATATTGCCACTAAAAGGGCATGGTACAATAGATGTTTCATATTCAAAAACTTTTGCGTTTGCAAAAGTACAACAAATTTTTGACTTGTGCAAATAAATCAAAAATTATTTGGAACATTTATTTTTATGAAACAACGGCGTTTTGTTGTATATTATATAAAATATATAATATAGAAAGTGTAAAGCCAATTTGAGCCGATTTAGTCGGGAAGAACGAAAGAATTACTAATATATCACTAAATAATCACCAAATAATAGCTAAATAATAACTAAAGATTTATAGAACAAAAAAGAGTGCCGAAGCACTCTCTATTTACTCTACTGTTACTGATTTGGCGAGGTTGCGGGGCTGATCGACGTCACAGCCCTTGACAACCGCGATGTGATAGGCCAGCAGTTGGAGCGGCACGACCGTCAGCAGCGGTGTGAGACACTCTTCGGTCTCGGGCACCTCGATCACATAATCGGCAATCTTGCTGACCAGTTTGTCGCCAACAGTCACCACGGCGATCACCCTACCCTTGCGTGCTTTGATCTCCTGGATGTTGCTGACCACCTTCTCGTAGGTGCCGCAATGCGGCGCAACGACGACGACAGGCATCTCCTGTGAGATAAGGGCTATCGGGCCGTGCTTCATCTCCGCTGCCGGATAACCCTCGGCATGGATATAGGATATCTCCTTGAGTTTGAGTGCGCCCTCCATCGCCACGGGGAAGTTATAACCGCGGCCGAGATAGATGAAGTTCTGGGCGTAAGTAAAGGTCTTGGCGAAGTCGGCGATACGTTTGTTCTGGCCCAAGACACGCTGGATCTTATCGGGTATCTGACCGAGTTCGCGTACTATCTTCAGATAGTCTTTCTGATTCAACGTACCTTTCTCGCGTCCAATACAGAGGGCAAGCATCGTGAGGGCTACCACCTGGGCAGTGAAAGCCTTGGTGGACGCCACGCCTATCTCGGGGCCTACGTGGGTATAGCAACCGCTGTCGCTGACGCGCGGTATAGAGGCACCGACGACATTGCATATAGAGAAGATGAACGCGCCTTTCTCCTTGGCCAGTTGGATGGCAGCCAAGGTGTCGGCCGTCTCACCGGACTGGGAGATGGCGATGACGACATCGTCCTTGTTGATAACCGGCTTACGGTAACGGAACTCGCTGGAATACTCCACCTCGACGGGTATCTGCGCGAACTCTTCGATTGCATACATAGCGATGAGGCCGGCGTGCCATGAGGTGCCGCAAGCCGTGATAATGATACGCTTGGCGTTGAGGAAACGCTCTTTGTTATCAATGAAACCGGAGAGGGCGATGTTGTCCTGGCGCACATTGACACGTCCGCGCATGGAGTCGGTGAGCGTACGCGGCTGCTCGAAGATCTCCTTGAGCATGAAATGCGGGTAACCGCCTTTCTCCAATTGGCTGAGGGAGAGCTCCAGACGCTTGATCTCCGGCGTCTTGGCGACATTGTTGATAGTGGTGATATCCACCTCTTTGCCTGCCTGCAGACAAACGACTTCTTCGTCGTCGATATAGATGACCTTGTCGGTATATTCGACTATAGGCGTAGCATCAGAGGCCAGAAAATACTCGTCATCGCCGATGCCGACGACGAGCGGCGAGCCCTTGCGGGCAGCGATGAGCGTGTCGGGGTGCTCCTTGTCGAGGATAGCGATAGCATACGCACCGATGACCTGCTGCAGCGCCAGTTGTACGGCTGTCTTCAGATCGACATGTTTGTTGACCTGGGTATATTCTACAAGCTGGACAAGCACTTCGGTATCGGTCTCCGACTTGAACGAATAGCCCTCCTTCGTCAGACCCGCCTTGAGCACGGCATAGTTCTCGATGATGCCGTTGTGGATGATGGCCAGGCGCTCGCTCTCCGAATAATGCGGGTGCGCATTGACGGTGTTCGGTTCGCCGTGGGTCGCCCAACGAGTGTGGGCGATGCCGATTGTACCGCCGGTGTCCTTGTCGGCAGCAAAAGATTCGAGTTCCGCCACTTTGCCTTTCGCCTTGTAGATATTGAGTTGTCCTTCGGGGTTGATGAGTGCCACGCCGGCACTATCGTAGCCGCGGTACTCGAGGCGATGAAGTCCCTTAATCAAGATCGGATACGCATTGCGCTTGCCGATATATCCTACGATGCCACACATAATTATTTATCAGTCAAAAATTTTCAATATTAACAAAAATTATATTTTTCGATTGCGACTTTGATCCGTCGCATGGCTTCGATGATCTGCTCTTCGGCGATAGCATAGGAGAGACGGATGCAGTAGGGGCAACCGAAAGCTGTGCCGGAGACCACCGCCACGTGTGCTTCACGGAGCAGATATTCGGTGACCTCATCTGCTGTGCCGTAAGTAGTCACATCCGGGAAGAGATAGAACGCGCCCTGCGGTGCTGAGAAGCGGAAACCGGGTATCTCTTGCGCGAGACGGATGATGAGTTCGCGACGTTTAGCAAAAGTAGCCAAGATTGACTCATCCATCGGGAGAGTCAATGCCGCCTCAGCGGCCGCCTGAGCCGGTACGGAAGCACAGGTGATCTGTTGGCTCTGCAGGCGAGTGCATGCTGCCACAAAAGCCTTATCTTTCGTCAGTAACCACCCTATTCGATAGCCCGTCATCGCATAAGCCTTGCTGACGCCGTTGACGATAATAAGTCGGTCTGCCATCTTCGGATACGCCGCCAGCGTGACAGCCGGTTGACCGTACGTCAAGGCGCTATAGATCTCATCCGACAGAACCGCTATTTGCGGATACTCGCGTAATACGGCAACCAGTTCATCTAAGTTCGTTTTAGAATATATCGAACCCGTAGGGTTGTTCGGCGAACAGAGCAGCACTAACTTCGTGCGCGACGTAATAGCGTCACGTAACTGTTCGGGCGTTAAGCAATAATCATCTTCCCGGCGAGTAGGCACATTCACCACCATCCCTTCTGCCAAGCGTACCATCTCACCATAGCTAACCCATGAAGGCGTAGGTATAATCACCTCGTCGTCGGGTCCGATGAGAGTCTCTATCGCATTGCAGATAGCCTGCTTGGCTCCTACCGATACAATCACATCCTCTGCGGCATATGTGATCCGATTGCCTTCGCGGCTATTTTGGTGCGCCACTATCGCTGCGCGCAAGGAACCCAACCCAGGTACCGGACCATAGTGCGACATATGATGGTCGATCGCAGCCTGTGCAGCCCTACGGATCGGTTCGGGCGTATCCATATCCGGTTCACCCAACGCCATGCTGATGACATCTATGCCTTGCGCCTGCATGGCACGGCATTGCGCCGCCATCCTTAAGGTAGGCGCCTCTGCTAAACCGGCTATTCGTGTAGAAAGTGTCATATAATGGTCTTATCCTTTTTGGGGTGCAAAATTACTGCTTTTTTTCCAATTATGCAAGGGTTCGCTAACATTTTTAGCGAACACACGCCTTGCAAAAACTCATAAAGAGCGGATGCGGATGGAGCACGGTGGATAAATATTCCGGATGGAACTGCGTACCGATATACCATTGATGACACGGAATCTCCACTATCTCCACTAAGTCGGCAGCAGGATTAATACCCACGCACTTCATTCCGTGACTTTCGTAATCTTCCTTATACGCATTGTTGAATTCATAGCGATGGCGATGCCGCTCCATGATAGTCTTCTTCCGTCCGTACATCTCATAGACAAGACTATCTTCACGCAATTCACATTCGTATGCACCAAGTCGCATTGTACCGCCTTTATCGGTGATAGCCTTCTGCTCCTCCATCATGTCAATGACATTGTGGGAGGTTTGTTCATCCATCTCTCGACTGTTGGCATCCGCGAAGCCCAACACATTTCGCGCAAACTCGATGACCATCATCTGCATACCAAGGCATATACCGAAGGTTGGAATATCATGCGTGCGAGTATATTCAGCGGTGAGGATCTTGCCCTCTATACCACGTTGTCCGAATCCAGGACAGATGACGATTCCATCCATGCCTTGTAGTTGTTCTGCTACGTTCTCCTTGGATATCTGTTCGCTGTTGATAAAATGGAGCATAGCCTTCACATTATTATATACACCAGCGAGATTCAGACTCTCGCGGATACTCTTGTAAGCGTCCTGCAGGTCATATTTGCCCACCAAACCGATGTGTATCTCACGCGTGGCCTGGCGCTGTTTGTTCAAGAAGTCAAGCCATGACTGCATGGATATATCGCCTATCGGTAGTCCGGTCTTGCGCAAGATAGCAGTGTCCAATCCCTGCGCCATCATACTAACGGGCACCTCGTAAATACTCGGTTTATCTTCGCTCAGAATGACGCAATCCAAGTCCACATTACAGAACGATGCCACTTTCATGCGCATCGCATCGTCCAGATGCCGCTCTGTTCGAAGGACGAGGATGTCCGGTTGGATACCCATGCCTTGCAATTCCTTGACGCTGTGTTGCGTAGGCTTGGTCTTCATCTCCTCCGCAGCCTTCAGATAAGGTACATAAGTCAAATGTACATTCACCGCATTGCGTCCCAACTGCCAACGTAACTGACGGATGGCTTCCATGAAGGGTGCACTTTCTATATCGCCTATTGTTCCTCCCACTTCGGTGATGACAAAATCCAACTGCTCATCCGGTTCATCTTCACGTAACATACGACGTTTAATCTCATCCGTTATATGCGGCACGACTTGAATGGTCTTACCCAGATAGTCTCCTCGCCGCTCGCGATCAATAACCGTCTTATAGATACGCCCTGTGGTGATGGAGTTATGGCGCGTAGTATGAATATCCGTAAAGCGCTCGTAATGCCCTAAGTCGAGGTCTGTCTCCATGCCATCCATTGTCACATAACACTCGCCGTGCTCGTACGGGTTTAGTGTCCCGGGATCGATATTGATATAAGGATCGAATTTCTGGATGGTTACTGTGTAACCACGCGCTTGCAGTAACTTACCGATACTAGCCGAGATAATGCCTTTCCCCAACGAGGATACGACGCCGCCGGTGATGAAGATATATTTGGTTTGAGTTTCCATTTATAGACCTTTCATTCTAATCAATGCTTCTTCGCAGTCTTCGCGGCGCGAGAAAGCAGAGAAGCGGACGTATCCTTCGCCAGAAGCACCGAAGCCTACACCGGGTGTGCAGACTATCTGACATGTGTTCAGTAAATGGTTGAAGAAAGACCATGAGGTGTAACCCGCGGGTACGCGACACCAGATGTATGGCGCGTGCACGCCGCCGTAGACTGTGTAGCCCAAGGCGCGCAAGCCTTGCAGGAGCACTTGCGCCGTAGCGTGATACGACGCTATGTTGGCACGGATAGCAGCCTTGCCCTCAGGCGTGTAGGTCGCCAATGCGCCTCGCTGAGAGATATAAGACGTGCCGTTGTACTTGGTGCACTGCCGCCTGAGCCACATGGATTGCAGACCGGTCTGCTTGGGTACAACGGTATAGCCGCAGCGGACGCCCGTGAAACCGGCTGTCTTGCTGAAACTACGCACCTCGATGGCGACCTCTTTGGCGCCCTCTATCTCATAGATGGAATGCGGTATATCAGGCGACTGAATGAAGGCCTCGTAGGCGGCATCGAAGATGATGATGCTATGGTTGGTCTGCGCGTAACGGACCCAGCGGGTCAGTTGTTCGCGTGTCAAGACGACGCCCAGCGGGTTGTTGGGATAGCAGAGATAGATGATGTCCACAGGCACGGATGGCAATTCAGGCACGAAGTCATGCTCTGCCGTGCAGGGTAGAAAGACGATTGACCTGCCGGCCATCAGACTGGTGTCCTCGTAGGCCGGGTAAGAGGGTTCGGCGATGGCGACCATGTTGCGGGTGTCGAAGAGTTCGCTTAGGTTACCCAAGTCACTACCTGCGCCGTCGGAGATAAACACTTCGTCCAAGGAGAGGTTGATGCCTCGCGGCGCGTAGTCGTTGTCAATAATCGCTTGTCGGAGCCAGGGATAGCCATTCTCCAGACCGTAGCCGTGGAAAGTATCCGAATGACTCAACTCATCGACGGCACGGTGCATCGCTTCTACGATAGGCGCCGGCAGCGGACGCGTGACGTCACCTACCCCGAGACGCAAGATACGCGTATCGGGGTGCTCGGCCTGATAGGCCTTGGTGCGGTTGACTATCTCCGTGAAGAGGTAACCGCCCTTCATCTGCTGAAGATGGGTATTGAGTTGCATATCACGACCATTGATATTCGCCCCGGAACACTTCGGTGGCCGGGCCGGTCATAAAGACGGGTTGTTCGTTGCCCTCCCAGCGTATCTGCAGGTCGCCGCCGGGAAGATGGACGACCACCTTGCGTTCGGTCAGACCATGCCATATAGCCGCTACTGCCGCCGCACAGGCGCCGGTGCCACAGGCCAGAGTCTCTCCCGAACCACGTTCGATGACACGTACATCGAGTTCATGCCTATTGCGTACCTGAACGAACTCAACGTTCGTATTAACCGGCAATTGAGGAAGGCTATCACGGAAGAAGACGGCATGCGGGTTGCCCATGCTGACGGCCGTAAAGCCTATGGGGTCTTTGCCTCGCAGGAAAGTGTCTGCATTCCACTGAGGAAGACCCATGTTCACCGTCACCTCCTCTACGCGACCGTCAACCACCTGAAGGTTGAGGGCACGAATGCCCGCGAGCGTCTCTACGAACAAACGGAGCTTACGGCATACGCCGCTCTCGTAGAGGTATTTGCCTACGCAACGGATGGCGTTGCCGCACATCTGCGCCTCCGAGCCGTCGGCATTGAAGATACGCATCTTCGCGTCCGCCTCGTCGGAAGGCATGATCAGCACCAAACCATCGGAACCGACACCGAAATGGCGGTCGCTGACGCGCATGGACAAAGCCGTCAAATCTGTCTTGGCGATGAGTTGGGCCGTGGTCTTTTGGAAACAGTCGATATATACGTAGTCGTTGCCCAGCCCGTGCATTTTGATGAAAGACAGGGTATGCATATCAATGAACGAACATGAGTTCGCGATATTTGGGCAGCGTCCACATCTCGTCGTCAACAATGAGTTCGAGTGCATCGGCGTGCTCGCGGATTTCTGCCATGAGCGGCAGGACGTTGTCGTGATAGGCAAGCGCCTTGCTGCGCTCGTCGGGTTGACGGTTGGCTTTGTGGCGTGCGTCGGTCATGCGCTCCACTCCATCGAGGATAGCACCCGAGTGGTGCTCAATCTGACGGATGATGCTGTAGTCCTGCTCGTTAAGCGAGGCCACCTCTTCGGCCGAGAAGACCTGCTTGACAGCCAGTACGTTCTGCAGCAGCATCGTCTGATAGCGTTTGGCGGCAGGCAGGACATGATTGACCACCAGGTCTCCCATAACGCGGCTCTCTATCTGCAGCTTCTTGACATAAGTCTCCCATTTAACCTCACTGCGGCTCTGCAGTTCGGCTTCGCTCAGTACGCCGGTCATGCGGAACATTTCGATGCTGGAGGGCGCGAGATAACGGTCGATAACGAGAGGCACGGAGGTCTCGCAGTCGAGGCCGCGTTTGGCCGCCTCGGTTTTCCACTCCTCGCTATAGCCGTTGCCATCGAAGCGGATGGCCTTGCAGGCCACGATATATTTCTTGATAACATCAAATAAGACACGTTCCTTGGGTTCGCCCTGCTCGATGCGTGCATCCACCTCCTGCTTGAAGCACATCAACTGCTCGGCAACGGCGGCATTAAGCACCAACATAGCAGCACCGCAGTTGGCAGAGGAACCGACAGCGCGGAACTCGAAGCGGTTGCCCGTGAAAGCAAAAGGCGAGGTGCGATTGCGATCGGTATTGTCCAAAAGGATCTCGGGGATGTTGGCCACACCGAGTTTCATCTCCTTCTTGGCATTGATGATAATAGCCTCCTCGGCGGTGGCGTGCTCGAGTTTGTCGAGCACCTCGCTGATCTGCTTGCCCAAAAAGACAGAGATGATAGCCGGCGGCGCCTCGTTAGCTCCAAGACGGTGCTCGTTGGTCGCCGAGACGATGCTGGCCTTCATAAGCCCGTTGTGGCGATGTACGGCCATGAGGACATTGACGAGGAAAGTAATGAACTGCAAGTTCTGGTATGGGTTCTTGCCCGGTGCAAGGAGGTTGATGCCCGTATTGGTGGCCATCGACCAGTTGCAGTGCTTGCCGCTACCGTTGACGCCGGCATAGGGTTTCTCGTGCAGGAGTACACGGAAATGATGTTTCTCAGCCACGCGCTCCATGATGGACATGATAAGCAAGTTATGGTCGTTGGCCAAATTGACATCCTCGAAGATAGGTGCCATCTCAAACTGGTTGGGTGCCACCTCATTATGACGCGTACGCACGGGTATACCGGCCTTGAGCGCCTCGTATTCCAGTTCGCGCATGAAAGCGAGCACACGTGCCGGGATGGCTCCGAAATAATGATCCTCCAACTGCTGACTCTTGGCACTATTATGCCCCATGAGGGTTCGTCCGGTCAGCAACAGATCGGGGCGTGCCGAATAGAGGGCCTCGTCCACGAGGAAATACTCCTGCTCCCATCCTAAGTTCGCGTGTACGTGCTTAACCTGTTTATCAAAGTACGCGCACACCTCGCGCGCAGCGTGGCAGAGTGCTGCCGTCGATCGGATGAGCGGCGTCTTATAGTCGAGCGCCTCACCTGTATAGGCCACAAAGACCGTCGGGATACAAAGGGTGTCACCGATGAGGAAGACCGGCGACGAGGGATCCCAAGCCGAATAACCGCGGGCCTCGAAGGTATTGCGTATACCACCACTGGGGAAGGAGGAAGCGTCCGGCTCCTGCTGGTAGAGCGAGTCACCACTGAACTCCTCGAGCAGCGCACCGCTCTTGTCGAGCGTGAAGAACGCGTCGTGCTTCTCGGCCGTGCCACCGGTGAGGGGTTGAAACCAATGGGTGAAATGGGTAGCGCCATGCTCCATGGCCCACTTACGGATACCGATAGCCACACTACCCGCAATGTCGCGGTGGATGGTGCGGCCGTTGTCCACATCATCCCAGAGCTGCTCAAGTACCTCCTGGGCGATATACTCCTTCATTTTTTCGCGCGTAAACACGTCACTCGCGAAATAATCCTTCACTCGGCCTTCAGGCTCTTCTACTTTAGCAGGTTTATGCAGAAATGCATTTTTTAACGCTTCAAAACGAATATTACTCATACTTTTGACGTTGATTTTCGTTTTTAATCGAATTAATTTGAAAAATCGACGGCAAAATTACAACTATTTTTTGAAACATGCAAATGTTTGCACAAAAAAAAAATGCGATGGACTCGCATTTTTTAGAATCGGACCTTCAGGAAGGCACGATGGAAGAGGCGGAAGTCATGTTACGACTTAGCCGCCTTATTCGTTTTCGGCTGTTTCACCGGCTTGATCTGCCGATGGACGAACAGGCCGGGCAACATCGTCTCGATAACACCGTCGATGCACGGCCCGAACAGGTAGAGATAGTAGGGTTTCCACTCGTCGCGTTTCCAGTCGATATTGTACGCCCGCGGACGTACATCTACGGCCGTAGGATTGCTATGAGGAATCAGGCTATTACCCAGCGTGGTAATGGTATTGGCGTGCTTGGTGACGATCTTAAAGGGCAGGTCATCCCCTTTGTGCGCCAGCACATGTAATCCATGATAAAGCAGACGGAAAGTGCCAGTGGCCCTGACATTGTCGCCTTCGTACTGCGTGTCAAGCGTATCGACGAAGCAATTGAAGGTGATGCCAACCAGCGGACGGACGAAAGGATTGAGCAGAGCAGCATCTACACCCTCGCCGTGCATGCTAAGCGAGAAGCGGCTGGATTTGTTCATCGTCATCTTCATCTCTGCATTCACCTTACCGCCCGACAGAGGTGCCCTACCCTTGGCGGTCATGGTCTGGCCGCTACGGTTGGTGATGTTATCCACCTGCGCACGGATCTTCCCTAACTGCAGTTTACCTATGTTCTTTTCGGTGATGGCAAAGCGGATGTCGATTGTCTGAACAGTAGCATCGACGTGTCCGAGGCGGAAGACGACGGGCATAGCCGTCAATATCTCCTGCGGCGTCTGGAACGTCTCTTTGGGTGCATAGCGTTCGTCGCGGAAGATATCCATAAAGGCTACGTCCACCTTCGCACTCTCCAAAGTATAGTCCTTAGCCAGAACTTTGCGGAGCGGATTAAAGGGCGATGTCTCGACGCTGGCGATGGTCATGTCGATCCACGTAACGGGTTCGCGCACCAAATCAGCCAGCCGCAGGCATGGCATCGTGTTGGCGATGCGGGTGCGGCCAAGGCATAGCGGCCCCTGATCGCTCTGGGACAGACCGTTCGTCTCCAGCCTCATGCGTCCGTCGGGCAAAAGCACCGTGGCGTGCGCCAGAGAGAGCGAATAGACAGAGTCGCAGTAGGTAAAGACGGAGTCGTAGCGCAGGTCGTTCACCGATAGCGAGAGACTATCCACGGCGAGGTCGAGCTTAGAGCTCAGGCTATGCAGCCGCATATCGGCGTTCCGGATACTCAGATTCATCAGTTCGGCACTGCGCAGAGGGTTGGTGAAAGGTGTGGTGTCCTTCGGGAACTCCGGGAAGCAGCGCTCCGGGTGCTCTTCGTCCATCCACAGTTCCAACTGCGGGCGATCGATGATGAGGTTGCTCAGCAGCACCTGCCGGTTGAGCAGGAGGCTATAGAAAAGGCGTCCGAGGAAGATACGCTCCACACGGATAGCCACGCCAGGGCGCGTGGTGTCACGCTCGCTAACGGGTGTGCCGCGATAGGCCAACTGTACATCGTCCACCTGCGCCACACCGCCGAAGAGGCGTATATGTACGGCTCCCACCGAAGCCGAATCGAACGGCAAGGTAGCCAACAGTTTGTTCACTTCGCGATGCGCCGCGCGCGAAACGACTACGTCCGCGCTGATGAAAACCGCTATGCCGACAGCCACGATCACGGCTGCCACGATCCAAAATATCTTTACTCCACGTTTCATGCTGCAAAGGTAAAACAATTTTCGGACATGTGCAAATAAATGTGCGATTTTTTTTGCAAACGGAAGGTATTTCGCGCAGCGAGTGGTCCCCTCGGTGGGGGGGGTACTCTCGATGATGTCTCGTAAATGTCAGGTGAACGTCAGGGAGGCGTCAGATGTCGGCCGTAAGCATTCAGAATAATTGCCGAAAAATACAGCATATGCGAGTAAGGATATTATTTTTTCGTCAAAAATCTTGTATATTCCAAATATTTGTAGTACCTTTGCGCCCGATTTTATTTTGGCGCATTGTGTACATACGCGTACGTGGACATAGAAAGAACGAGCGAAAAAGAGCATCGAGCCGGCTGAAAATGGCGGTTCTAGGCTTGGTGTGCGCGATGGCGGCGTGGGCGAATGATGACCTGAAAGCACCGGTGCATTACCAGTCGAACGACTCGATGATCATGCTCGGTAACGGTACGGCTTTTCTGCACGGCAAGGGTGAACTGAAATACGAGGATATGCAGCTGACGAGTGAGTTCATCCGCATGAACGTGGACAGCAGTCTGATATACGCTGCGGGCGTCTGGGACAGCACGGAAGAAGAGTGGCGCGGCCGACCGGTGTTCAAAGATGCGCGGGACAACTACGAGACCAACGAGATCACCTATAACCTGAAGACGCAGAAGGGTTATATCCGTCATGTGGTGACCCAACAGGGTGAGGGTTATATCATCGCCGACCGAACGAAGAAGCGTGAGGACAACATCATGATGATGGCCGGCGGACAATACACGACCTGCGACGATCATGAACACCCGCATTTCTACCTGAAGATGTCGAAAGCAAAGGTGAAACCAGGCGACTATATCGCCACTGGTCCCGCCTATATGGTTGTGGGTGACGTGCCGGTGCCGCTGGCTATCCCGTTCGGCTTCTTCCCCTTCACCGACAAGTACTCGAGCGGACTGATCATGCCTAACTACGGCGATGACTACCAGCGCGGTTTCTATCTGCAGGGCTTGGGTTATTACTTCGCCATCTGCGACTACCTGGACCTGGAGGTGAAGGGCGATATTTATACCAAGGGCACATGGGCCATACAGGCGGAGAGTAAGTACGTATGGCGATACCATTTCAACGGAAGTCTGCGTATCAACTACCGCAACGACGTGACGAGTGAGCGAGGCATGCCCGACTATGCGGTGCGCAAGAACTTCAACCTGCAGTGGACCCACTCGCAGGACGCGAAGTTCAACCCCTACTCGACCCTGTCGGCCAGCGTCAACTTCTCGACCAGCGGTTACAGCCGCAGCAACATCAACAACTACTATAATCCCACCTCCTACTCGGAGAACACGAAGAGCAGTACGATCAACTACACGCAGCGTTTTCCAGATAGTCCGTGGAGCCTGAGCATGACCGCCAGTCTGACGCAACGAACAAGCGACTCGACTATCTCGCTGACGGCACCGGAGTTGAGCGTGAACATGTCCACCGTCTATCCCTTCAAGAGCCTGCGTAATCTGGTGCTGAAGAACAAAGGCAAGATACGTACGGGTAAGGAAAAATGGTATGAAAAGATCAGCATGCGCTATACGATGAACGGCCGTATAGCCGCCAACAGCATCAAAGAGAAGGATTTTCTGCACTCGGATTTCCTGCGCGACTGGCAGACGGGTATGCGGCATAAGATGGACGTGAACGCGAGCTTCATGCTCTTCAAATACCTGAACATCACCCCGTCAATCAGCATGACCGACCGTATGTATTTCACCCGCATCGACCAGAGCTACGACAGCATAGAAGCAGCGATAGTACGCGACACGACCACCGGTTTCTACAACGTGTTTGACTTCAGCGTCGGACTGAGCATGACCACCAAGCTGTACGGTTTCTACACACCGCTGCGCAAGCTGTTCCCCAAGAGCAAGGTGGAGAAATTCCGCCACGTGGTGACGCCACGCATAAGCTTCAGTTACCACCCGGATTTTGAGAAACCCATGTGGGGTTACTACGGTACATACGTCGATAAGAACGGTCGTGAGCAAGTCTATTCGCGTCACCCCAACGGCATCTACGGCAACGCCTCACGCGGCCTGGCGGCGGCGATGACCTTCGGTGTGGACAACAACCTGGAGGTGAAGGTGGTGAACAAGAACGACACGACGGGTAAGAACCCGTACAAAGTGATCAGCCTGATAGATAACTTCGGCGTGACCGGCGGATACAACTTCGCCAAGGACTCGATGAACTGGAGTAATTTCCAAGTGAACCTGCGACTGAAGTTCCCCTACCTGAACAACTACAGCGTCAACCTGAGTACGAGTCTGGACCCATATATGTATGAGTTGGACGAGAACGGCCGTCCCAAGCGAACGAACAAGCAGTACTGGCACCATGGCCGGTTCCCACACTGGAGCGGACTACGATGGAGCTTCAGTTACACACTGACCAACCAGACCCTAAAGACATGGAAGGAGAAGATCGAACAGAAACGCGACCAGTGGGCCGCCAAGCGTAACAGTCGGAACGATGACGAGGATGAGGTGAACCTGGAACCCGTCGAACGCGAGGAAGACGGTACGATACGCAACGGGCGGCTGGACAGCAAGAAAGAGGCGGAGGTGGACGACGGCTACGTGAAGACCGAGTTCCCCTGGAGCCTATCGGTGTACTACTCCACCTCATATGCCGCGGGAGGTGAGTTCGACTACGAGAAGATGTACTATAAGATGGTGTTCACCCACAATCTGAGCTTGAACGGAACGATAGGTCTGGGTAAAGGCTGGAAGGTGAGTGCAAGCATGAGTTACGACTTCAACCACCATGCGGTGAGCAGCTGTGTGTTCAACGTCAGCCGTGACCTGCACTGCTGGAACATGTC
This sequence comes from uncultured Bacteroidales bacterium, assembly GCA_902784585.1. Taxonomy (GTDB): domain Bacteria; phylum Bacteroidota; class Bacteroidia; order Bacteroidales; family Paludibacteraceae; genus Colicola. The sequence continues at coordinate 87,398 of CACZVM010000002.1, forward strand.
GGCCAGCTTTAACCCCATCGGCCCCTTCCGCAGTTATACATTCCACATAGGCGTGAACGCATCCATCCTGGCGGACCTGAAATACGACAAGAACAGTGCGACGCCAAGTGCAACGCAAGTGAACTGGTGGTAAAGTTTAATGTTGAAAGTTTAAAGTTTTAAAAATATGATTGAATTTCACAAAGTAGTAAAAGCCTCGTACGAGTTGTATATCACCGGCGAGGAGGGAAAAGAAGAGTTGATGGAGAAAGCCACGGAGGAGGCTCCGCTGGTTTGGTGTCAGGGCGAAGGCATGATGTTGCCTGCTTTTGAAGAGGCGATGGCCGGCAAAGAAGTGGGTGACGATGCCGACTTCGTGCTGAAAGCCGCCGACGCCTATGGCGAGTATATCGAAGAAGGACTGATGACGCTGCCCAAGACCATGTTCTTCAACGGTGACGGAGAGTTCGACGAAGAGCGCGTCTATCCGGGTGCTATCGTGCCGATGAACACCACTGACGGACAGATCGTCCGGGCTCAGGTATGCGAGGTGAACGACAAAGAAGTGACCATCGACCTGAACCACCCCTACGCAGGCGAGGACCTGCACTTCAAGGTGCACGTGCTGGAACTGCGCGACGTGACCGAAGGCGAACTGAAAGCCATTCATCACAAGGGATGCGGTCGCTGCAAAGGTAACTGCGATGACTGCAGCAATGATTGCAATCATTGTAATTAAAAATTAAGAATTAAGAATTAAAAAATTATAACTATGGCGAATATTGTGGCGATAGTGGGTCGTCCCAACGTAGGGAAATCGACCCTGTTTAACCGCTTGACGGGTACACGTCGGGCGATAGTGATGAACACAGCGGGTACGACTCGTGACCGTCAGTACGGCAAAGCCGAATGGTGCGGCCGCGAGTTCTCGGTGATCGACACCGGCGGATGGGTGGTCAACAGCGACGACACCTTCGAGAGCGAGATCAACCGTCAGGTGGACTTGGCGATCCGCGAGGCGGATGTGGTGCTGCTGGTAGTGGATGTCAACCAAGGTGTGACGGAGTTTGACACCGAGGTAGCGCATTTGCTCCGACAGGCGAAGAAACCGACCATCCTTGCCGTGAACAAAGTGGATACGTTTGAGAACCAATACGGTGCGGCCGAGTTCTACAAGTTGGGACTGGGTGAACCGTTTATCGTGTCGGCAGAGAACGGTCTGGGCACCGGTGACCTGCTGGACGAGGTGGTAAGCCGTTTCCGCAAGGAAGATGACAGCGATGAGGAACTAGAAGAGTTGCCTCGCTTTGCGATAGTAGGCCGTCCTAATGCCGGCAAGTCGAGCATACTGAATGCGTTTATAGGTGAGGAGCGTACCATCGTGACAGATATACCCGGTACGACACGCGACTCGATCTACACGCGCTACAACAAGTTCGGCAAGGACTTCTACCTGGTGGACACCGCAGGTATAAGAAAGAAAGCCAAAGTGACGGAAGATCAGGAGTACTACTCGGTGGTTCGAAGTATACGCGCGATAGAGAACAGCGACGTGTGCATCCTGATGATTGACGCGACACGCGGCATTGAGGCACAGGACCTGAATATCTACTCGCTCATACAGAAGAACAAGAAGGGACTGGTGGTGTGCATCAACAAGTGGGATCTAGTGGAAAGCAAGACGAATGCAGATATCAAAGCATACGAATCGGCTATTCGCGAACGCATTGCGCCCTTTACAGACTTCCCTATCATCTTCACGAGTGCGCTGACTAAGCAGCGTATCTTCAAGGTGGTGGAGACCGCCTTACACGTGTACGAGAACAAGAACAAGAAGGTGTCGACGGCGCAGTTGAACGACAAGTTCCTACCCCTGATAGAGAACTATCCGCCACCAGCATGGAAGGGCAAGTATATCAAGATCAAATACTGCACGCAGCTGCCGAACACGCAGATACCTACGTTTGTATTCTTTGCCAACCTGCCGCAGTACGTGAAAGAACCGTATCGCCGTTTTCTGGAGAACAAACTACGCGAGTGGTGGGACTTCACGGGTACGCCGGTGCAACTCTTCATCCGAGCCAAATAGCCGTCAGTCGTCCACATTCAGCGGTCAGATTTTAAGAAAAAGTTTACTTTTTACTTAAATATTTGTGTAATTGAAATATTTTTTGTAACTTTGCGCGCTTTTTGTTGGATACATGAAAATCATCGGTTTTGTATACAATAACGGTGAGGCACAGATGGTGCTGAAAGGAGACAGTTGTCTCTTGAACAACCGTAAGCCGCTTTTCATGCCCGACTGGACGAATGAGCTCTGTGTGACAGACTGTATGATCCTGCGCGTAAGCCGCCTGGGCAAAGAGATAGCACCGCGTTTTGCGAACCGCTACTACGATGCCATAGCGCCCGGAGCCGACTTCATCGCGATGGACATTGCCCGCGAGGCACAACAGGCAGGGCGGCCATGGACAGAAGCGCTGGCCTTTGACTACTCACTCGCAGTAGGAGACTTTGTAGAGCCATCCGCATTCAATAGTCAGCCGTCAGACCGGTTGCTGAGTCCGGAAGAGGCGATAGCCGAAGCGAGCCGAGTGATGACGATACGTCAGGGCGACCTGATCTACATACAAGCCAAGCAAACACCGCGGCCGGTACAAAAAGAAGAAATCATCCGCACAGAGATCAACGGAGAAGAAAAACTATATTGCAAAATCAAATGAGACGATACATATACATACTACTGCTATGGCTCAGCCTCCCACTGATAGCCGGTATACACACGTACACCGACCAGTCGGTGCTCAGCACGGGCAAGTGGGTGAAGATTCGCGTGAGCGAGACGGGTGTATGTCGTATGAGTTTCAGTCAACTACGTGACGCAGGTCTCACTCCCGAGCAGTTGCGCGTGTTCGGCTACGGTGGCGGGATGCTAGATCAGAACTTCCTGCATTCACATATCGACGACCTGCCGCAAGTGCCGGTGTACGTAGGCAACGACTACGTGCTCTTCTGGGTACAGGGTCCAGTGAAGTGGATATACAACGGTTCACGCTTCGAGCACACCACCAACCCCTACTCGCTCTACGGCTACTACCTGCTGAGCGATGACGCGGGTGAGCTGCTGCCGATGACGATAGACGAGGAAAACAGCAACGCGACGCCCACCGACGTGAGTACGTATCTGCACTATCAGGTGCATGAACTCGACTCGCTCAACCTGGTGGACCGCAGCGGCGTATCCGGTGGCGGAAGGGAGTTCTACGGCGAGCAGTTCAACAGCGCACAGAAACGTGTGTTCCGTTTTAACACGCCGAACGCCCTGGCAGGCGAGTCGAGTTATGTAGTGGTGGATGTAGCCGCCAAGTCGTCGGTTGTCTCGTATTTCCAACCGAACATCAACGGTCAGAACATGAGTTCGATCCGCATAGCAGCCACTCCCAGCAGTGACTTCTACACGATGGCGAACGTAGGCAACGGACGCATGAACAGCTCCTCCGTCGCCGACCAGCAAACGGTGCAATTGACCTATCAGGGTAGTGCCAGCGGTTCGCTGGGCTGGTTGAACTACATTGAGATCACCACCCCGAGTGCGCTGACGATGACGGGCAGCTGGATGCCTATCCGTTCGACGGTGAACTATAAGACAAACACCCCTGTTCGCTATCACCTGAGCGGTGCCACCGCCGAGACACAGATCTGGGATGTAACAGACGGTAGCCGCATCGTACGCAAGAGTGCGACGATGACAGGCAATGAACTGGTATGGACAGGTACACAGGCGGACGGAATACATGAATATGTAGCCGTAACGCCCGGTAACAGCGGATTCGTAAGTGCACGCACGATAGGAAGCGTAGCCAACCAGAATCTGCATGCCCTGAGGAACATCGACTATGTCATCATCTGCCCGGAAGGGTACGAGTCGATAGCCGAAGACCTGGCTCGTGCGCACGAACAGAAAGAAGGAATCACATGGGCGGTAGTGACCGACCAACAGGTATATAATGAGTTCTCTTCCGGTACACCGGACGCTACGGCTTACCGCTGGCTGATGAAGATGCTCTATGACCGTGCAGACGGAATAAACCAGAAACCGCGTTGGCTGCTGCTGATGGGTCATGGTACGTTTGACAACCGAAAGTTGCTGTCCAACTCCGGCATGAACACCCTGCTCTGCTACGAGGCGAAGAACTCAACCAACGAGGTAGAAGCCTATGCAACGGATGACTACTTCACCTTCCTGGACGACAGCGAAGGCGAGACGGATACGGATGGCCGCATGGATATAGGCGTAGGACGTCTGCCGGTAGGTTCGACCGACGAGGCCCGCGAAATGGTGGACAAACTGATCCGTTATATCCTGGATGAGCGCCCCGGCAAATGGAAACAGCAGCTGATCTTTCTAGCCGACGACGGCGACAAAGGCAGTCACACCGAGACAGCCGAAGCCGGAGCGGAGAAAGTGAGACTGAAGAACCCAGATTTCGTGGTACACAAGATATATCTGGACGCGTACCCGCAGGAAGTGAACGCGAGCGGCGAGAGTTATCCGCTGGCCAAGAACAGACTGGAGAACCTGCTCAAGAACGGTGCACTCTTCTTCGACTATTCCGGTCACGGCGGCTACAACGCCATCACCAACGAGTCGATGCTCAACCTGAAGGACATAGAGAGCATGACCAACAAGAACCATGCTTTCTGGCTCTTTGCGACATGCAACTTCGGACAGTTCGACAGCGGTAAGCGTTGTGCAGCCGAGTCGGCGGTACTGAACCCCATAGGCGGAGCCATCGGCGTACTGGCCGCCACCCGCACGGTATATGCCACCGAGAACACCAAACTGAACAACGCCATATGCGACACCCTGTTTGGCCACAGCGACGTGTTCCACTATGAGATGACGATAGGTGAAGCCATCGCGGCAGGAAAGAACAAACTGACACAGAAGAATATCAACAAGTTGCCATATATCCTATTTGGAGACCCGGCATTGCATCTACAATACCCGACCAGTTATCAGGTGAACACTACCACCGTTATCGACACACTGCATGCACTGAGTATACAGGAAGTGGATGGAGAGATCATCGATGAAGACAGCATAGTAGTAGATGACTTCAACGGCAAGGTGAACATCACCGTGTATGACAAGCTGCAGGTGATAGAGACACGCGATAACGACGACAAGACCGGCGAAGTAGAGATAAAGACCTATAACGACTATTCCAACACGCTCTTCACCGGTTCGGCAGACGTGACGGACGGACGGTTCCACTATAGTTTCATGGTGCCGAAGGACATCCGCTACAACTACGGTCCGGGACGCATCGTCTATTATGCCTACACCGACGACTCGCTGGCGCTGGCAGAGGCCGTAGGACACAACGAGCAATTCATCATCGGTGGCACAGGTAGCATCCTGATTGTGGACACCGTAGGTCCGCAGATGACGATCTATCTGAACACGGCGGCCTTCCGAGACGGCGGACGCACCAACGAGACGCCACGTTTCTTTGCCGACCTGTATGACGAACACGGCATCAACACCGCAGGCTCCGGTATCGGTCATGACCTGATGCTGATCGTGGATGACGATCCGAAGATGACCTATTCGCTCAACGAATACTTCACCGCCGCCAACAGCAGTTATCAGGCAGGACAAGTAAGTTACCTGATGGAGAAACTGGAGAACGGTTCGCACAGCCTGATGTTCCGTGCGTGGGACCTGATGAACAACAGTACGACGCAGACCCTGAATTTCATTGTGGAAGCAGGATTGGATCCGTCGATCTACCGCGTAGTGACCTACCCCAACCCGGTATCGGAATCGGGTATGCTGAACCTAGTGGTACAATACGACCAACCGGATGAGGCACGCGAGACGGAGATCACGTTCTACGACCTGAGCGGACGACTTGTATGGCGTCACACGCAGGACAGCGAGGATCAGATTCGTCTGAATCTAGCCCACATAGGACTGAACTGCGGCGTATATACATTCAGCGTAAGTGTTCGTTCGGTAGCCAACCGCTACTGCCGTTCTACAGGCAAGATCATTGTTACAAAGTAACGAGTGAATGAATTAACGAAATATATAAACAAATAAAGTCTGTTTACAAGCCTATGAAACAAATCGCTTGAAAATTACCAACAAAGCAAACAACAAAACAAAATAACTAAAAAAACAAATTTCTTTAAGATGAAAAAAATTCTGATTTCTCTCGCGGCCGCTATGTGCACCACGCTGGCGATCGCGCAGTCAGCTACCCCGGTAGCAGATCGAACGATGAACCCGCTAATTACCTCAATGCCGTCGCTGACGATTGCTCCAGATGCTCGTTCGGCAGGTATGGGTGATATAGGTGTAGCCACCGAAGCGGACTTCAACTCGCAATACTGGAACCCGGCCAAGTACGCTTTCATGTACTCGAAGGGTGGTATCACAGCCAACTACACGCCGTGGCTACGTAAGTTGGTAGGCGACATCGATCTGGCTTACTTGGCAGGTTTCTACAACTTCGGTGATCTGGGTGGTGGTATCGGTGCCAGCTTCACGTATTTCTCGATGGGTGACGTGGAGTTGATGAACGACCAGGACGTCTCCTATGGTACAGCTCGTCCGAACGAGTGGGCACTGGACGTAAGTTACTTCCGTAAACTACATGAGTACGTGTCGATGTCTGTTGCATTGCGTTTCCTCTACTCGGACCTGAACAACGGCATGAACAGTACGCCGGGTTCGACTGCTCAGGAAATGCATGCCGCATGGACGATGGCTGCTGATATCTCTCTCTACTACCGTCAACCGTTTGAGTTGCCGATGGGTACGAGTCACCTCGCACTCGGTTTCTCGCTGAAGAACCTGGGTGGTAAGATGACTTATAACGAGACGACAAGCAACTTCATCCCTGCCAGCATGAACATCGGTGCCAGCTACGAGTTGCCCTGCGACAAGTACAACTTCCTGACCTTCAACCTGGAGGCAAACAAGATGCTTGTGCCGAGCCGCTATTCGAAGTTCGCTCCAAATCAAGAGACACAACGCTATACAGATACCGAGTATTCGGATCTGACATCGGCTAAGGGTTGGTTCCAATCGTTTGCTGACGCTCCGGGCGGTGCCAAGGAAGAGTTTGACGAAGTACGTTGGGGTGCAGGTATCGAGTACTCGTATAACAAGCAGTTCTTCGCTCGTGCCGGTTACAGCTACGAGAATTTCTACAAAGGTAACCGTAACTACATCACCTTCGGTGCCGGTTTCCACCTGAGCATCGTAACGCTGGATGTAAGTTACTGCGTAGGTTTGGCATCGACCAACCCGCTGGACCAGACTATGCGCTTCTCGCTGGGCTTCGACCTCTACGGCATCAAAGACCTGGTGAACAACAAAAAAGCTAAGTAAGCTATCAGCATTCAGCTATCAGTTATCAGAGACCATGCGTATTGGCTTTGGATATGATGTACATCAATTCTCCCCTGACCGCCAATTGTGGTTAGGGGGGATTGTTGTGCCATCTGAGAAAGGCCTGCTTGGTCACTCCGATGCCGACGTACTGATCCATGCGCTATGCGACGCGCTGCTAGGTGCAGCGGCGATGCGCGACATCGGTTATCATTTCCCGGATACCAAAGGCAACGAATATGAGGGCATCGACTCGAAGATTCTTCTTCGCCGCGTGATGGAGATGATTCGCAAAGCCGGGTACGAACTGGGCAATTGTGACATTACCGTGTGCGCGCAAGCACCGAAGCTGAATCCGTACATTCCTCAGATGCAAGCGTGTCTGGCAGAAGTGATGGGCGTTGAAGCGGGGCAGATAAGCATTAAAGCCACTACTACAGAACATCTTGGATTTGTAGGACGTGAAGAAGGAATAGCCGCATATGCTGTGGTGCTGATAAGGTGAAAAGTGAAAGATGAAAGGACTTCTTACCATAGCGTTGATAGCCAGCCTACTGAAAGTAGGCGGTAAGCCCGAAGCGGTGGAGACCGAAGGTGCTTACACGAAGTATGCGCTGACAGACAGCGCTACGCTGGAGATATATGAAGCAGACACGATATATGTGGTAATGACAGTCTGCGCGCCACAATGTTCTTCGTGCGCGCGTGTATATAATAAGGAGGGAGAATTGATAGAGCAGATTACCCCACCCCTGCGCTCCGTCTTCCCACTGGCCACAATGGACAAACAGACCGGTCGCATCACATGGACCGACAATGACGAATGGGAATACTGAGTATTCCCTTATTTGTGATTGGTGATTGGTAATTGGTGATTGGTAATTGGTGATTGGTAATTGGTGATTGGTAATTGGTGATTGGTAATTGGTGATTGGTAATTGGTGATTGGTAATAATTGGTGATTGGTAATTGGTGATTGGTAATTGGTGATTGGTAATTGGTGATTTTATGGAACTTCCTATTTATCTAGTCGGATACATGGGGGCAGGCAAGACAACTGCCGGAAGACTGCTGGCCGAGAAACTCGGTTGGCATTTTGTTGATCTGGACGATGCCTTTGAGCAGATCCACGGCCTGACACCTGCTGAATATATCCGCCGGTACGGCATAGAGGAGTTCAGAAAGAAAGAAAAATGGGTGGTGGAAGATCTGGCAGACCAGTCGCCCTACGAGAAGGTGATCTACGCCACAGGCGGCGGTTATCCGTGCTGGGAAGATAACATGGACTGCCTACGCGAACTCGGAACGAGTATCTATATCCGCTGGGCACCTGAACATCTGGCCAAACGGCTGAGTCTGACAGACCTGAGTGAGCGACCGATGCTACAGGGAAAAACAGAAAAGGAGCTACTTGCATGTATAGCTCCCCAACTGGAAGCGCGCGAGCCTTTCTACCGGCGCGCCAATCATATATTGGAAGTAGAAATCTGCGACGAGCAATCCGACGAACGGATAGCCGACGAACTATTTCTCTTTATACGCGAGCGCGTATAACTTCATTTGCTTAAGCATTGCCACCAGGCCATTGGTACGCGTAGGACTAAGGTGAGCCTGGAGTTGGATGGCGTCAATGAAATAGAGATTGGCGTCGATTATCTCTTGTGGTGTGTGTCCGCTCAGAACATGAATGAGCAGGGCAACAATGCCTCGCACAAGGATAGCATCGGACTCGCCTGCAAAGATCAGCTTGTCCCCCTCCATGTGTGCAGTGAGCCACACACTGGACTGACAACCATCGATGCGATTCTGCTCGGTACGCTCTTCGTCGGGAAGCGGCTGTAATCCCTTACCATAATCGACGAGCAACTCATAGCGGCTCATCCAGTCATCCATAGAAGTGAACTCCTCGATGATCTCGTCTTGCAACTCGTTGATACTCATTCTTTTATCTCTCCGTTAGCGAATTGCCAGTGCCGACCGGGGTAACGCTCCGGCCAGAGTGAGTTGTGGGTGGACATGAGCACAGTGATGCCTGCGCGGCTGATGCTATAGAGGAGGTCCATGATCTCGCTTCCGGTCTCCGTATCAAGGTTACCGGTTGGTTCATCAGCCAAGATCATCTCAGGGCTGTTGAGCAGGGCGCGTGCGATGACGACACGTTGCTGCTCACCGCCAGAGAGTTCGTAGGGTTTCTTATAGGCCTTTGTCTCCATGCCGACCTGCTCAAGTACTTCGTGGACATGATCGCGCATGAGTTTGCGGTCCTTCCACCCCGTGGCCCGAAGGACGAAGAGAAGGTTCTCTTCTACAGAACGATCGGTAAGTAACTTATAATCCTGGAAGATGATGCCGAGTCGGCGGCGTAAATAAGGCAGCTTGCGACGGCGGATACGACGGATGTCATATTCGAGCACATGAGCTTCGCCTGCCGTGATAGGCAGTGCGCCATAGATAGTCTTCATCAGCGATGACTTGCCGCTTCCCACTTTACCGAGCAGATAGATCATCTCGCCGCTCTGCACGGAGAGATTGACATCGTGAAGCACGATCTGATCGGCCTGACGTATCTCGACGTTCTTATAGTTAATCAGTTCAGCCATAGGGAGTTATTCATCCATCTCATTCTCCAACTCCTGAAGACGCTTCTTGAGCAACTCAATCTTCTTCTGCATGTCATCGACGAGCTTGTTAGCCGTCTTGGACTTGGCCGTGAAGAAGAGAATATTGTTCTCGGCAGTCTTGATCTCCTGACGCAGGTTTTCGCGCATCTTATTGATGCTGAGCCCACCCTCTTTGCGCCTACGCTGGTCAGCACGCTCGGCGCGTTGCGCCTGGGCGTTCTCGCGCTTGGCGTTGAAGAAAGTGTCGCAGGCCTCGGAGAATTGCAGCCAGAGGTCTTCGGAATACTTGCGTGCGATAGGACCTACCTTCTTCCACTCAGCCTGCATGTCACGGAAAGCGTCGGCAGTGGCATTCCAGTCGATAATCTCCTGTTCTGCCAATGCCTTACGGGTCTGCTCTGCCAGTTCGCGAGCACGATCGACCAGATTGCGTTTCTTGCCGAGATTGGCATTGAGTTCTTCGCGTATACCCTTGAAATGAGCGGTCTTAGCCTTGTAGAACGCATCGCAGAGCGCACGAAACTCCTCGTAGACAGCCTGGTTGAACTTACGCGGTGCGAAACCGATGGTACGCCATTCGGCTTGGATAGCCTGCACTTGTGCAGAAGCCTCTTCCCACTTCTTGGTGGAAAGGTTGGCATCTTCGGCCGTAACAGGCTCAACGATACCTTTGAGTCGCTCGATGAGCGCCTGCTTTGCCTCAAGGTTCTCTTTCTCCTTAGCATGGAGACGATCGAAATAGTCCTGATGCTTCTTGTTGATCGTAGTGGAAGCTGCTTTGAAGCGGTTCCAGAGCTCTTCGCGTAGTTCGCGTGCCACAGGGCCTATCTCTGCCCACTCGTCATGAAGCTGCTGCAGGGCACGGCTGGCCTCGACGATATTCTCATTGTTCTGCAGGCGTTCAGCGGCCTCGCAGAGGAGGGTCTTCATCTCCAGATTCTTCTTGAAATCCAGATCACGCAACTCGATGTTGATCTTGACGAGGTCGTAGAACTGCTCCTGGTACTGCTGATAAGCCTTGCGGAGCTCCTGCACCTTTTCTGCGGGAACAGGTCCGACAGCTTTCCACTCGGCCTGCAACTCACGCATACGCTTGAGGTTGTCCATCACATCAGCCGTCTCGGCCTCGGCCAGCGTCTTCATGACGTCGAGGATAGCCTGTTTTTTCTTCAGGTTCTCCGCCTGCTCTTTAGCCAGCTCGGCAGCCACTTCAGCCCGTTTGGCCTTGTATTCGTTCAGCAGGGCTTTGAACTGCTCTTCGAGTTCATCCTTCACCTCCACAGCGACCTCTGTCGCCTCCTCAGCCGCTTCAGCGGCATCTGATTCCGCACGGTAGAATTGCTGTTTGAGATGGTCCACTTGGTCCTTTACGGCCATGACGTCTTGCTGAAGAAGGGCCTTGAGCTCCTCTACGAGTTGTGCTCTCTGTTCTGACATATTACTGAGTTGTTACATTTTGCGGCTGCAAAATTACACAAAAAAAATGATATACGCAAGTGTTAGACGATTTTTTTGTCGTCATCTTGCGGTATTTCGTTCGGATTGGCTATCAAGAATATTTTCAACGCTACAGAAGAGGGGTAGCGCGCATAGTAATCGTCGTCGGAAAAGCGCCACTCGATGCGTTCTATCGGGAATCTCCGCATTGCCATCCGATGCCAATAACGGATATGTTGCGGGTTGTTGGGAACCACCTTGATGCCCGTTTTGCCATCAGAGAAAGTGATGACTGCGACGGCGCGGGTCTTATGGATGATGGTCTGTGCGCGCTGCTCGTCGGTGAGGCGATGGGAGATGGTGATGTGACGGTTGCCCTCGGCGTTGATACGCGCCATGTGTTGGCGGAAGAGCCGGCCGTGGGTGGAGGTATCGCGAAGCTGGTTGACGGCGATGAAGTAATGGATCATCTCATGGATGATGGTGTCCTGGATGAGGTGTTCCGGCAAATCAATGCGGGCATTGATGCGGAGAACAAAGTTCTCATTCTTATAGCCGCAAAACAGACCTTGCTTGCGGCGTGTAAACGTCACCTTGCCAAGGAAGCCTTTGGCGTGGGACAATCTAATAGGTATCGGCGGAAGCTGCCCACCAAAGAAGCGGGTGTTGTAGTCGTCGAAGCAAGATTGTATGTAAGGGACGGTGGGAATCAATTACAATTCACAATTCACAATTCATAATGCATAATGCACAATTCTTAGCCCTAAAGGGCACGATTATCTCATAATGCACGATTCTTAGCCCTAAAGGGCACGATTATCTCATAATGCACAATTCTTAGCCCTAAAGGGCACGATTATCTCATAATGCACAATTCTTAGCCCTAAAGGGCACGATTATCTCACAATGCACAATGCACATTATTTTGATTTAAGTTCCTGCATGATCATCGTACGGACGAACGCATCGAATCGCTTGTACCGTTTTTTAGTGCCGTTAGGCAGAGTGACAGCAAAAGGATCAGGCTTAGATCCTCGCGTGCAAGTGAGTTGCGCCTCAAAGCGTTTCTGCCAATATTCATTTAGGCGGGGATCATTAAGCGCTTTCTCCATGAGTGCGGAAGCCTGACTAAATAAGGTCTGGTTGGCTTTTTCTGCTCCAAGCGCGGGTTTGAGTTTATAGTTACGTGGGTGCAGCACATCGTAAGTTTCCTGAACTCCGACCCCAATGATACGCCCGCGCGCATTGCGGAAACGCTTCACACGATGGATGTGTCCAGGCGAGGTAGCGCCGTTGACTTCTTCAATACCGGGAGTCAGTTTTTCTCTTGCCATAGTTAGCCATGTTATTCAAATCACACAATAATCACGCAATAATCACGCAATAATCACCCAATAAGCCATCTATGCAAGCCTTGTGATTTACTTGCTTTATAAGGTGATTAGTGGTTGGAACGATTTGCGAGTGCAAAGATACGATTTTTTTTTGAGATATGCAAATTTTGGAGGGAGAAAAAGGGATTTTTGAGAGATTTTTGTGAATAATCCGCATAAAATTGCGGAAAAAAAGACAAAGAAAGAAAATCCCCCACTCTACGGGAGAGTGAGGGGCGGGATGTGTCGTCAGGATGGCGGATTATATTCGACGCAAAGGGCGCATGGAAATGCTATTGTTGCCTTGTATAAACACTCGAAGAACGATAAATAGTATCGTTTTTATAGGCAGCATAGCCTGTAACAGAATCGGTACCAGAATAACCTCCGCCATTCCACAAACGCATAGTAATAAGGTGACCATCAAACGTATATGTACCTTTGGCAGGAACAGGTTCTATTCCTGTTTCCGGAGTAGTATGCCATATAATAGCCGAGGAATCTATCACTGAATTGCTATTAGGTGTACCAAAAATCAAATAATACTCGTAATCACATTCATCGGTGGCTCCTTGAACATAACAACTAAATACCGCCTTTCCCAAAGATTTAGGTAATTCGGCCGAATTATTACATGAACAGAATAATGCCACTATACTGAAGCATAATAAAAGCTTTTTCATAGACGTTTTATCGTTATCAAATATTTAATACCTTTTACCTCTATATTGATTTCCGGCTTAGAAAAAGACATTTTCAAGGAAACATCCCACGACAGTTCATTATTTTCGCGTTTAATAGGCGAATATATAAATTGATTCGTGACATTTTGGAGAAGATCACCCTTGGCGTCCGTCAACGGCACCTCGAAAGTGTCACTCTCGCCGAGCACAATCTTGTTTTCTTCAACACTTAGCGCACGAATAGGCAATGAACGTGCCCATATATCATCACGGAGAGTAATCACAATACCATCACTCATAACTATATGAGCCTTATTTTCCACAACCACATTTTCTATTCCTTGCGACGTGCTATCATTGTTAAGGCTGTCAGGAATGACTACTGTGGTCGTGTCAATCGGTTTAGGAGGATCGCGACGAAGATCCATTGCAACCGGGTTAGCTGATGCCAAATCCGGCAGACCTAAATAATCCGTCTGAACATATAACTTATTTGCCTCCACATAGATTTTCATTGGAGAAATGAGAGCATATGGCATGGTATCGAAAGTACCATCCATGAGCTCGCTCACAACTTGCGTTCGCAACTCGTACTCCCCTTCAAAGTCATATGTTTTGATGCTTTTTTCGGGATTACAACTTGCTAATACAAAAGCGATAAATAATAGCAGAATATTTGTGCTTTTCTTCATAGTAAAACTATTTTTCGTTTGCAAAGGTACTGCTTTTTTGCGAGATATACAAATTAATTTGCAAAAAAACGTAATTACGTGCTAACGGGATTACGTAATGACGAAAAGGAGACGCCGCGCGGCGCACTATTCTACACAAACGGATCTGGCGGCAAAAATGTCGCCAAAAAGGACACCTAATAAACAGCCAAAAAGAATCAGCACTGGAGGTAAATAACAAATACTACACTCCGCATGGCGCTACACCCACATTGAGCACCTCGCGGGCGGGGCGGCATCTTTCGCGGCATTGTGGCGGGTTGATATATAGGGAAGGCACATGACGAGAATATGACGGACGCGAGGGCGAACACGACGCGGCGGAGGATAAAAGCGGGGAAGCGACGGCGAAGGACTAAACCGCCTATGTCCGAGCCAACATAAAGCGGATACTATCCGCTGTAACTACCAAGAAAGAAGCGACATCAGATGTCGCGCTAATAAACGAAGAAAGAGGCATCGGCTACACCCGCATTGAGACCTCGCGGGGCTAAACCGCCTATGCCCGAGCCAACAGAGGCAAAACGAATCTAGCGGCAAGATGCCGCCATAATTGCACAATACGGGACGGCGATGAGATCGCCGGCTAACGGACGGAGAATAGACACTGAGCGGCGGATACGATCCGCCTGGAAAATAAGAAAGGCTCCAACTAATAGTCGGGACAATACAAAAAAGTAGGAATCGCCTACCAGGCGGTACAATAGACGAAAGAAAAATCCCCCACTCTACGATGAGAGCGGGGGAATTAGAGAGAAAGAAGCCCAAAAAACATTATTATTTCTTAGCGGGAGCTTTCTTAGCAGGAGCTTCAGGAGCAGCAGGTGCCTCGGGAGCCACAGGAGCAGCAGGTGCTTCTTGAACCGGTGCAGCAGATGCTTCGGGTGCCGGAGCCTCTTCGGGGGCAGTGAGGTGCTTGTAGATAACAGCCTGTACACCGAGCAAAGCGGGAACAAAGAAGATCACGAGGAGCACATTGATGAACGTGCCAATACCTTCGAGCCAGCCGATGTGACCGAGACCGAAGAAGAAAGAGATGATACCCGTAGCGATGCAGATAGCGATGCCCAACAGCGCCTCAATGCCGAAGATACGCCATTTATTGCCGAAAGTGAGCTTGTTGGACTCGCGGAGTGCCTCAAGGGCATTGCGATCTTTGTCCACAAAAAGGATGACAGCGATATACCACGCATAGCTGATGACGATGCCCGGGATAATCAAGAAGAGGAAGCCTACCCAGATGGCACCTAACATCAGGGACATGAGGATGAAGAACTCGCCCATGTTGCGGCGATACTGGCCGCGGAAGATGAAGAACGGGTTGATCACATTGCCCTTGGCCAACTCAGCCGGCAGCGAAGCCATAGCGATAGTGGTGCCGACGTTGAGATACGGGATCCAGATAGTAAGCACGTAGAGGATGACCGCCAACACGATGCTTACATAGTTCATGAGCGCGAGGGTTACACCTTCCTGGATGGTAGGAATGATTTCAAGTTTCTTTGCCATAACGATGAAAATTTAAGTGTTAAACAAAAAGACGCTACAAAGGTACAACAAAAAAATGACATGTGCAAATTTTGAGAGGATTTTTGTGAAAAGCATCGCAGATAAACAGCAAAAAAAGAAACAAAATGCGGGATGGTATCCCGCGTAATGGACATAGAAGAAATAGCCGGCATACAATGCCGGGCTAATAAACAAAGGACGGGGATTGCATCCCCTACTAATGGACAAAATAGAAAAAGCACCGCAGGTAATAGCCCCAGTTACACCGGGACAGAGCCATGGGCTACGTCCGCATTGAGGCCGAGCGGGCGGGGCGGGGCGGCGGATAACATCCGCCTGTAATACGAAGAAAAAACCTCGAGCGCATACAGATGTTCAACATCACAACCCTTTTAAATGTAGGTATTTGGTGTCGGAATGCTTGATTCCAAGCCAATCTTCCCAAGATATATGCAACTGTACATCCATGTCATAACCACAATAGGCGTACATTAATTCATGCTCCGTATGATTTCTTGGTTCAAGGTAGGAAATGATTAAGACTTGTCTATCCGAATTGCCAGGGTTCTCCCACCAGCAATCATCAGGCAAATCCATAATTCGAATGGCCACATTTTTAACCAGATGGTCACTAAAGTTAAAAATCTCAATGTGATTAAGATTGTTCCATTGACCACGATTTTGAACACATACAGGTGAATGAATGGACTCTGCCGTCTTACAAACTTTACTAAGCACTTCAAGTGCGTCACTTAATTTCAAAATAGTACTCATTGTCATAAAATTTTAGTTTTGTGGCAAAATTACTGCCTTTCAACTATCCGTACAAGTATGAAATAAAAAAAATGCGAAAAACTTTTTCGTCAAAAAATAAGAATAAAAAACAAGTAACCACTTGATTTAGTGGCTACTCGCTATCATTATTATAGAATAATTATCGAATTGGTATTCCTAAAGCAGTGAAGACAAATCCGTCTCTCTCGATTAGTAATTTTCCGTCACGGACGAACTTGATGGCCTTGGAATTATCTTGCGAAACATCATCAATACCTGTGACGGAATTAGGGATTGGTTGGATGTCAAAAAAGTCCTCCCACCATAGCGTATTGGAATATACCTCAACGCTTTCCTGCGGCACATATAACGTGCATATTGCGGGATTTATTCCGCACCCAATTCCTCCCGAAGCAGGATCAACCGCTTTCACAGTCAGTTGAGTGACCGTATTGGGGAAACAAGAACTCCCAAGTGTTGTAATGCTACTCCCAATAGAAACTGTGTACAGATGAGTGCCTGAAAAAGCGTAATTCCCAATGCTTGTCACACTATCCGGAATAGAGATAGAATGCAATTGAGACATTCCATAACATAGTGAAGCGGGAATATATTCGACGCTATCACCAAAAACAAAAGAAGTAACAGTCGTCTTATCCCCTCCAAACTGCGGGTATGTATATTGAGCATCTGCCGCATGTTTAGCATTCCAAGTAATAGAAGCCAACTTCTTGCAGTCCTTGAATGCTGTGCTAGAAATATAGTGTACTTTCTCGGGAATTACAATTGTAGTTAAATTTCTGCAATTATAGAAAGCATAATCACCTATATTCGATAAATTTTCACTCAGTTCAATATTTGAAAGATTTGAACAACCAGCAAATGCATTACTACCCAAAAAAGCAACTTTGTCAGGAAGTACTACCTCCGTCAGCCCGCTACAACTATTAAACGCACCAGAACTTATAGACGTAATATCAGGAGGAAGCGTTACTGATACCATAGTGCTGCAGCACTCAAATGCATTTTCTCCAATAGATGTAACACTATTGGGGATATCCATTGCTGAGAGATGGGTACAAAAGCCAAATGCATGAGCACCAATGCCGTTTAGAGAACTAGATAAATCAATATCAGTCAAACCACTACACCTATAAAATGCATAATCTCCTAAGCTACTAACCTCACTTAATACCAAAGAAGTCAATTTACTACATTCGGAAAATGCATAACTGCCGACTACATTGACATTATTAAAATTCTCCAAAAACACCAATTCTGTACAGCCCTCAAATGTCCGTGTACCTATAGTTCCAAAATTACTGCCAAAGGAAACAGCGGATAATTTTGTACAATATTTAAAAGATTCACTTCCCGTTGAAAGTAAACTATTAGGAAACGAAACAGATTTCAAATTTCTGCAAGCAAAGAAGGCGCGGCTGCCTATCTTTGTCAGACCTTCAGGCAATGATAGGTATGCAATATAAGAATAATAATAGTCCCAAGGCGACTTCTTATATGAATAATAGTCATCCATAGCACCCGCGCCAGATATTGTAAGAGTACTATCTTGTGTGTCGAGTGACCATGTGAGACCAGTACCACATTCTCCTTCAACTACGGCCGCATTAACCACTAAAATGCTGGCCAATAAAACTATTAGTGAAAAAATCTTCTTCATAAATCAAACAATTTTGCGTCGCAAAATTACAAAGAATCTTTGATATATGCAAATAAAAGGGATTTTTTCTGCAAAAAATATCGGATAATATCCGATTTCAATGGGCGAAACCGGCATACAATTCCGGGCTAATAAACAAAGGACGGGGATTGCATCCCCTACTAATAGACAAAGCAGAAATAGCACCGCAGGTAATAGCTCCAGTTACACCGGGACAGAGCCATGGGCTACGTCCGCATTGAGGCCGAGCGGGCGGGGCGGGGCGGCGGATAACATCCGCCTGTAATACGAAGAAAAAACGAAGCGGTAAACCGCCTACACCGCGAGCTCACACAAGAGCGGGCGATAATATCGCCCTGAAAGAAACGAAATAAAGCGGCATACAATGCCGGGCTAATGGACAAAGGACGCCGGAATACCGGCGAGAACAGGACGTCCGCATTGAGGCCGAAGCGGGCAATCATATTGCCCTGCAATAGAAGAAAGAGAAACTCCGCGCTATCACGCGGAGCAGGAAACGAACTATAAAATATGAAACAGCCGCCTCACAGGCGGGACAATGAAAGAAAAAGAAACTCCCCCACTCTGAGGAGAGAGAGGGGGAGTTCATTGGAGATTTGTGATTTCAAATTTTTGATTTATTTTTTGCAGGAACCTTCGCAGGTGAGGCATTTGTAGCAAAGACCGGCGAGAGCAGCGCCAACGAGAGGAGCTACGATGAAGAGCCAGAGTTGCGGAAGGGCAAGTGCGTTCTCGGAGAAGATAGCCTGCGAGATGGAACGTGCAGGGTTCACCGAAGTATTGGTCAAAGGAATGGAGATGAGGTGGATAAGGGTCAGGGTAAGACCAATTGCCAAGCCACCGAAAGCGCCGTTAGCATGCTTCGAGTCCGTAACACCGAGAATGACCATCAAGAAGACAAAAGTCAGGACAGCTTCGATAGCGAAAGCGCCCCACACATTGGTCTGAAGGTAGCCAGCAGCGAGGTCAGCCTCACCGAAGAAATCTCCGTAACCGTTAGCGGCAAAGGTACCAATCTCCATACCGGCAGATTTAGCGATACCAAAGAGGATCGCGGCTGCAGCAATTGCACCGAGGATTTGCGCACACCAGTAGCACAACATCTCTTTGGCGCTCATGCGACCGTTCACAAAGACACCAAGGCTGACAGCGGGGTTAAGATGGGCACCGCTGATATGACCGATGCCATAAGCAGCTGCGACGATGGTCAAACCGAAGGCCAAAGCAACACCCAGAAATCCAACATGTCCAAACAGGGCTGTTCCACAACCGCCCAATACCAATACAGCTGTTCCGAAGAACTCTGCTGCGAATTTATTACATAACTTCATAACGTATAATATTTAAAAGTTAAACGTTTTGCGAGTGCAAAGTTACTACAAAAAAATGACATGTGCAAGCGCACATGCCACTTTTCTTAAAAATTTGTACTTTTTACTTAACTTCTTCGAAGTCAACGTCCTCGGCGGTGGGTTGACCACCGTTGTTGGTGTCGTTTGATGTCGTTTGACCGTTGTTTGAGGTCGTTTGACCACCTTGCTGTGCTTGCTGTTGGGCAGCGTACATCTCTGCGCTGGCGGCCTGGAAGGCGGTCATGAGGGCGTTGTTAGCTGCTTCGCAGGCATCGGCGTCGCGTTTCTCGTACGCAGCCTTGAGGTCTGCGAGGGCTTTTTCAATCGGGGCTTTCTTGTCAGCCGGGATCTTGTCGCCGAACTCAGCGAGTTGTTTCTCGGTCTGGAAGATCGTAGCGTCGGCCTTGTTGAGTTTGTCAGCCTGCTCTTTGGCCTTCTTATCGGCTTCAGCGTTAGCCTCTGCCTCGGCTTTCATTCGCTTGATCTCGTCGTCAGACAGACCGGACGATGCTTCGATACGGATCTTCTGCTCCTTGCCGGTAGCTTTATCCTTGGCGGTAACATTGAGGATACCGTTCGCATCAATATCGAAGGTCACTTCGATCTGCGGTTCGCCACGACGAGCAGGCATGATTCCATCGAGGTGGAAGATACCGATTTGCTTGTTCTGTGCGGCCATCGGACGCTCACCCTGGAGGACTTTGATCTCTACAGAAGGTTGATTATCAACGGCCGTGGTGAAGGTCTCGGTCTTCTTGGTCGGGATGGTGGTGTTGGCTTCGATCATCTTGGTCATGACACCGCCCATAGTCTCGATACCAAGGCTCAGCGGGGTTACATCGAGCAGGAGGACGTCTTTGACATCGCCGGTGAGGACACCACCTTGGATAGCTGCACCTACGGCTACTACCTCGTCCGGGTTAACGCCCTTCGACGGAGCTTTACCGAAGAATTTCTGAACGGCATCCTGGATAGCCGGGATACGCGTGGAACCACCTACGAGGATGATCTCGTCGATATCGGAAGTCGTGAGTCCTGCGTTCTGGAGGGCAGTCTTACACGGAGCGATCGTACGCTGGATCAGATCGTCGATGAGTTGCTCGAATTTAGCACGTGTCAGGGTCTTAACGAGGTGAGCAGGTACACCGTTTACCGGCATGATATACGGCAGGTTGATCTCCGTAGAGGTAGAGGACGAGAGCTCGATTTTAGCCTTCTCAGCCGCCTCTTTCAGACGCTGCATAGCCATCGGGTCTTTGCTCAGGTCGGCACCGCCGTTCTCGTTCTTGAACTCCTGAACGAGCCAATCGATGATACGATGATCGAAATCGTCACCGCCGAGGTGGGTATCACCGTCGGTTGCCTTTACTTCGAAGACACCGTCGCCCAGTTCGAGCACGGATACATCGTGGGTACCACCACCGCAGTCGAAGACCACGATCTTCATATCTTTGTTGCTCTTGTCGAGGCCGTAAGCCAGGGCAGCTGCAGTAGGCTCGTTGACGATACGACGTACGTTGAGTCCTGCGATCTCGCCGGCTTCCTTGGTAGCCTGACGTTGCGAGTCATTGAAGTATGCCGGAACGGTGATGACAGCTTCGGTCACTTCCTGTCCGAGGTAGTCCTCAGCGGTCTTTTTCATCTTCTGAAGGATGATCGCGCTGATCTCCTGCGGGGTATAGAGACGTCCGTCGATGTCCACACGGGGAGTGTTGTTGTCGCCTTTGGTTACTTTATACGGAACGCGGGCGATCTCAGATTGCAAGCGATCGTAGGTCTCACCCATGAAACGCTTGATCGAATAGATAGTTTTGGTCGGGTTCGTAATGGCTTGACGTTTAGCAGGGTCGCCTACTTTACGCTCACCGCCGTCGATGAATCCAACAACAGAAGGGGTCGTACGCTTACCTTCAGCGTTAGCAATGACGATAGGTTCGTTACCCTCCATTACGGCTACACACGAGTTCGTGGTACCGAGGTCAATTCCAATAATCTTGCTCATAATATTCAGTGTTTTTAGTTAATATTCTAGTTTTTTAGTAGACTGGTCAACTGGTCAACTGGTCGACTAGTCACCCTAAATATGACAAATCTTATGCCAAAGGGAATTTGGCAGAAAAGTACTGACATTTTGGCAGAAAACGGATTTGCACATGTCAAAAAAAAGCAGTAACTTTGCACCCGAAAACCAAATAAGCAGAAAAATACAAGTATGAGACAATTATTGGTAAGCATGTTGGTATGCCTAAGCACCGTGGCGACGGCCCAACAAGAACCTATCTTTATGGAGACTTTCGACCGCTGTATAGACGCGGAGGACGAGAACTACGGCTACACAGGCGGAAATGACAACCAGTGGGGCGGCGACATCGCCAAAGCAGTGGTGGTCTATCAGGACAGTCCCGAATGGAGCCTGAACTACTGCAACGGTGCCATGCAGTGTCTGAAAGTGGGTACGAGCGCCAAACAGGGCTCTGCCACCACTCCGGCTATCCCGTTCACCGGTGATGCGGTGCTGAGTTTTCGCGTAGCACCTTGGGAAGGCGACTCGCTCTTCAACGTCAGCCTGCAAGGCGGCACAACAAGTGACCCGACGGCATATGAACTGCCGAAGCACAAATGGACCACCATTACGATACGTATATCCGACATCGCGGGAACCCTCCGCGTGACTTTCTCGTCGCTCTACAAACACCGTTTCTTCCTGGACGATGTATGTGTGCGCCCTGCCGATCCGAACGCCGGTGCGATACGCAGCGACGTAGGTACAAAGCTGGATCTAGGTCTGCTGAGTTGTGACTATACAGCCGGTTCGCAAACCATCCACGTAACGGGCGAACACCTGAACAGCCCAATACAAGTAAGCATGGAGAGCTACGGCAACACCATTTTTTCGGTAAGCCCCCGTTCGGTCTCGGCGCAAGGCGGCGATGTCATCATCTCGTGGCGTAGCGGTGGTAGCGGCATGTACAGCGCGACTATCGTGCTGAGTTCTACTGGAGAGAATGGCGATAACGTAGTGAAACGCATCCAAGTGGGACTGGAAGTGTCTAGCCTGTATCTGGAAGGAAGCGGCACTCTACCCGATCCGTACAGCTGCCGCGATGTCATCCTGCTGGCAGCCAACGATGGCACTGTCTGGACCGAGACTTACTACTGGGTCAGCGGCTATGTGCTGGGAGCCGTGAAACGCTATCAGG
This sequence comes from uncultured Bacteroidales bacterium, assembly GCA_902784585.1. GTDB lineage: Bacteria > Bacteroidota > Bacteroidia > Bacteroidales > Paludibacteraceae > Colicola. Next base: position 110,164 of record CACZVM010000002.1, read on the forward strand.
ACACATACGACGGTATATGCACCAACGACAAGACCTCGCTGGTGCTGGCTGACAGTCCGACCGAGAGCAATGATGAGCGATATGTGACCGTCCAGATCAGCGGTGCAGCGCGTGCCGCACTGAACGTAGTGGACAATCCTGAACTGATCGGCCAGCGTGTGAAGGTGCAAGGACTGCTGCTCAACAACAATGCCAACCCACTCTATCTGGGCAAACCCGGTGTGCGCAACGTGGTGACAGAAGAGCAATACGTACGGCCGGAACAGATGGAGGACATTGATGAAGTGAACGCTCTGAAAGCAGACGAGGCCATGTATGATATTTTGGGTCGCCGCGTGAGAGCAGGCTATCAGGGCATCGTTATTCAAAACGGCAAAAAATATTTGGTACGATAATGGAAATACAAACTTTTTTCCTTCCAGGTCGCGTGTGCAGTAGCGCGGCCATCCGTGACATCGCAGCACAGAGTGCGGCGCCGTACACGATGATTTGTCTGAAACCGCACATCGAGTGGGTATATCTGGGTCAAGAACGCATGGTGCAAGTGATGGAGATGACCGGTGCAACGATGGCGTACGCCGACCATTTTGCGAACGGTCAGCAAGCTCCGGTGATTGACTATCAAGTAGGAGCACTGCGCGATGACTTCGACTTTGGCAGTGTGCTGCTATGGGATACGAAGAAACTGCAAGCCCTGGTGGCGCAGATGGACACCGACTATGAGTATGCCGGCCTATATGACCTACGCCTGCGCGCATCACAGGTTGCACATTCACTTGTGCACATCCCTGAATTCCTCTATTATGAGATAGAGGAGGACACGCGCAAGTCAGGCGAAAAACTATTTGACTACGTTGATCCGAGGAACAGGCAGGTACAGGTAGAGATGGAACAATGCGTGACCGCTCACCTGAAACATATCGGCGCGTATCTGCAGCCAGGTCAGTACAAGGATATGCCGGAAGCGGGCGATTACCCCGTGACCGCAAGCGTGATTATTCCTTGTAAGAACCGTGCGCGCACGATAGCCGATGCCATCCGTAGTGCGCTGAGTCAGAAAGTGCGTGAGGGCTATTCGTTCAACGTGATCGTAGTGGACGACAACTCGACCGACGGGACGAAGGAGATCATTAAGGAATTGATGAATGGTGACGCTTCGCTTAATGATGCAAATGGTGAACTCATCTATATCGCGCAGGACAAGACATGGCACGCCATCGGCGGCAACTGGAACGTGGCGATCCATGACCCGCGTTGCGGCAAATACGCCATCCAGTTGGATTCGGATGACACCTACTATGACGAGACCACCGTACAACAGTTCATTGATGCCTTTGAAGGCTCTCAGCCTTCCGCCAGCAGCCGTAAGCCGCAGTACGGCATGGTGATCGGCACCTATCAGTTGACGAACATGGACGGCGACATCCTGCCTCCGGGCGTGATTGACCACAAAGAGTGGACCGACGACAACGGAAGAAATAACGCACTGCGTATCAACGGATTAGGCGCTCCTAGAGGATTCTATGTTCCACTGCTGCGCACCATCAATTATCCGACGACGAAGTACGGAGAGGACTACGCCGTAGGTCTGCGTATCTCGCGTGACTGGCCCATCGGACGCATCTACAACGTGCTCTACAACTGCCGCCGCTGGGAGGACAACTCCGATGCCAACTGCGACGTAGTGGCAATGAATCGTAATAACTGGTATAAAGACAGGCTTCGTAGTTTTGAACTCTTGGCTAGACTTCAAAACACGAAGATTGGTAATTTGTAATTGGTGATTTGAAAATTCGTGTTGGCATATTAACGGCGCCGTCTATCGCGTACGAGCGTCACGCAGACACGTTCCTTCTGAAGAACGTGCGCATCGGCATCGGTTTTCACTGGGACAGAACAGAAGACCAGGAGTTTGCCGGTGAGTTGACTATTCGCAACAACGCGGACGGCACGCAGACAGCCATCAACACGATTGAACTGGAGAACTATCTGTGTTCGGTGATCTCATCAGAGATGAACGCCAACAGTCCGATGGAACTGCTGAAGGCGCACGCGGTGATCAGTCGCAGTTGGGCCATCCGCGCGATGGAGAAACCGAGCCATGAGGGGTTTGACGTGTGCGCGGACGACCATTGCCAGCGCTATGAGGGGCTGCGACGCATGAATGAACGGGCTGTGGAGGCAGTGCGCGCCACAGCGGGGCAAGTGCTGATGTATGTACAAAAGGACAAAGGACTATGTACAAAGGAAGAGATCTGCGATTGCCGGTATTATAAGTGTTGCGGCGGGCGGACGGAAGTATGGCGCACGTGTTGGGAAGACAAGGATGTGCCGTATATACGATCGGTTAGTTGCGACTGGTGCGACATGAGTCGTCAGCAGCCCGAACAGCGAAATCGGATCATGCGACTGGTGCTGAACGACTACGACCAAGAGACGAAAGATTTTCGTGACTGGCAAGTGCGTTATACAGATACGGAACTAGATGACATCGTCAACAGCAAACATCCCGGCATCGGTCACGTCACAGCATTAGAGCCCTTGCATCGCGGCGAGAGCGGACGTATCGACAGCCTGCGCATCGTAGGCAGCGAGCGCACGGAGGTGATTGGAAAAGAGTTGCAGATCCGCTACGCGCTCAGCAAGAAATGCCTGTACAGCAGTTGGTTCGACGTGACGCATCGGGAAGGTATATGGACCCTGACCGGTCATGGCTGGGGGCACGGTGCAGGACTATGCCAGATAGGTGCTGCGGTAATGGCTGCTGAAGGCAAGGGATACGAAGAGATATTAAGATATTACTATGCGGGCGCAAGACTTAGCACTCCAACGCGATAAGTACCGCCACCTGACGGACGCCGAGTGGCGCTGGCTGCTGCAGCAGACGGAAGGGCGTGAACGAACGATGGACAAACTGCCGACGTTCGCAGCGATAGAGGACTGGTGGTATCCGGTGCGGTTGAGTTGCGAGCAGTGTTCGTCGGAAGCCACCGCGCGCTATAAAGCGTCGCTAGTGAGTGGCCGGCAGATGGCAGACCTGACGGCAGGCTACGGCGTGGACACTTTTTTCCTGAGTGAACACTTTGAGCAGTCAGACTACGTGGAGCAAAACGAAGAACTATGCCGCATTGCAGCACATAATTTCAGCTTTCAGCGTTCTACAATCAACATTCATTCTACCACAGCAGAAGCGTTCTTGGTCTCGGCGGGGCAGTACGACCTGATCTACATGGACCCTGCGCGACGGGACAGTCACGGCGGGAAGGTCTTTCGCCTGGAAGACTGCACGCCGAACGTAGTAGAAATGCTACCCACCCTGCTTGCGCACCTAACAGAGGAGGGACAGATCATGCTCAAACTGTCGCCGATGCTAGACCTGACACAAGCGCTGAAGGAACTTTCGGTATTACAAATTCAATGGTCAGTATATATAGTGGCGGTGAAGAACGAGGTGAAAGAAGTGCTGCTGCTAAGCCGAGAGAAGTCAACATTCAGCCATCAACCTTCAGACGTTAGACAGACGATCACAGCAATCGACCTCATGGAGCCCGAGAAGGCTTTTGTCTTCACGCGGGAAGAAGAGCAGGATTGCCCTTGGGGCATTGGTGATTGGTCATTGATTATTGGTCATTTTCTTTACGAACCTAATGCGGCTATTCTCAAAGCCGGGGCATACAAACTGGTGGCACAGCGCTACGGTCTGCGGAAACTGGATGTGAATACGCATTTGTATGCTTCGGATAGGCTGGTGGCCGATTTTCCGGGACGTGCATGGCAGATAAGCGGAGGAGGTGTTCCGGAGAAGGGCTCACAGGCGAATATTCTCACACGGAATTATCCGTTGTCGCCGGAACAGATCAAGAAAAAACTGCACCTCCGCGACGGAGGCACAGTTTTTCTGATTGGTTGTCGTATAGCTGGCAAGCCCACGTTGCTACAGGCTGAGCGCGTCTAAGATTGCGCCAATGCCTCCTCGAGATAAGCGCGCAACGCGTGGATGTCGGTGAAGACAGACGTCAGTTCACGCAGGTTGGCGACTCGCTGGCGGACAGAAGCCACCGCATGTTTCTGCAATTTTTCTTTAGACGGAGTAATGGCATTTTGCAGTGCGTCCAAATCGACGTCGTAGAGCATTGTGCCATGGACAATAGTGCCCGTAGATGAGGTGAAACACGCCCATCCTGATATCTTTCGGCCGTCCACGAGGATGTCATTGTGAGAAGTAGTAACCGCCGGCAATCCCTTGGCCTGCAAGGCACCAGCCACCAAGGCAAGGAAGTCGGCAAAGACCTGCTCGCTACGTGTATCAGGCGTGATGAACGAGATCATGAGGTTGCCTTGATCGGCATAGACACACCCTCCTCCACTCTTGCGTTGGACGACAGCGATGCCATGCGTGCTGCAATAGTCCTCGTTCACCTCAAGCTCTGCGGCTTGATGACGGCCATAGATGACCGTAGGCGACACGATCCACGTGAAGAGCGATGGTTCGGCGACGCCCTTCAGCATATTCTGCTCTATCTGAAGATACTCAGACAGCGACAATCCCTCATTAAATCGCAGGAGCTTCAATTTCTTTACCTTGACAGAAACGATGGGTCAGCTGGCGATCATCGCCCAAATAGATATACCGCTCCAGACGATGCTGGATAGAATAGTTGTCGAAATTCAGATCACTATCATCCACCACCAGTGCGTCGAAGGCATAGCCTGGTTCGAAGGAGCCCACTTTTCCAAAGAAGGAGCCACCTGACTTGGTAGCCAGCCAGAACGCTTCGCTGAGCGAGAGGAAAGCCTCTTTATGTCCACCGTGTACCCATTTCATCTTCGACATCTGCAAAGTATAATGGATGACGCGGAAGATAGAGAAGCCGCTACCGCCGGACACATCTGAGCCCAAAGCCACCGGTATGCCGGCCGTCAGGAAACGGCGTATAGGTGCGATACCTGAACCGAGATTGCAGTTGCTAGTCGGACAGTGCACAGCAAACACATGGTTTTTGCGCATCAGTTCAAATTCCTCTCCGTCGGTATAGCAGCAGTGTGCCATCAGCGTAGGTGTCTGACCGAACATGTTATACCGCAGGTATGCATCGCCGTAGCATGTGGACTCGGGTTCCAGCTCTTTGACCCAAGCTATCTCGGACTGGTTCTCCGAGAGATGGGACTGAACGGGCAACTGATACTCATTCGCCAGTTTGCCCAGTGCCGTCATCATCGCCGGTGTACAGCTGGGCACGAAACGCGGGGTGACGATGGCGGAAACAAGCGGCATATCCTTGGTATGCTCCATGACACGCTTGGTTCCTTCCACAGCTTCTTCGACAGTGTTGCTAAGGGTATCCGGTCCATTACGGTCCATACCTACGAGTCCCACCATACCACCCATACCGGCTTCGTTCAGCAGGTCTGCCAATAGGCAGGAAGCATCGGGGTGAATAGTAGCAAAGATAGCCGCACGCATCGTGCCAAGTTTCCAAAGGTCACGTACAAAACGGCGATACATCCGTTCTGCGTAATGGGTATCCTTGTACTTCGCCTCTTCCGGGAACGTATAGGTATTGAGCCACGGCAACAGTTCCATATCCATCGCGATGCCGAGATTGCGGTACTGCGGTGCATGTACGTGCAAGTCGTTCATCGCCGGCATCAGGAGTTGCTCACCGAAATCGACTACCGGTTCGTTGGCATACTTCTCAGGCAAGGTCCGGTAGGTGTCGACGATAATACCATCGTCATCTACCACCACATAGCCGTGTTCTAAGATTTTGAATGCCTCCGGCGTGGGAGTGAATAAGATGTTCGCTTTGTAGATTTTCATGATTATTTCGGATTTTGAGGTTCTTCTTTCTTACGGAAGAAAATGAGACAAATTAGGTAGTTGACACAGCCGGCCAGGAAGATGACAAAGAGGCTGATGAGGTCGTCACGCCAATTGGACAGGTGCGCCAACATGAAGGGCAGCAGGGCGAACTGGATGACGAGGTTGATCGAACGCGCCAAAAGGAATCCACCGGCGTTGGCCCACGAGGGGCGCGTACCAAAGGTGTACCAGTTGGAGAAGATATAATTGGGTATCATCTCCATGAAGAAACCGATGCCGAAGGCAATATAGTACGCGGTGACACCTTTCTCCGGGTAGCCCATAAAATGCAGGGCAGCCATGAAGAACCATGTCTGGACAAACGAGCCGGAGAAGCCTATTACCATGAAACGAACCGCGCTGCGGATCTTCTCCGGAAGATATGAAGTAGGTAGACGCATTTTTGTCTCGTTAATGTCTCGATAATGTCTCGTTAGTGTCTCGATAAAGTTCACCTTATTGGAGTGCCGCTAACAGCTCCTCCATCGCAGCGGCAAGTCCGTTGACATCGCGGCCACCGGCTGTCGCCATCCACGGCTGACCACCGCCACCGCCTTGGATATGTTTGGCGGCAGACTTGATCATCGCGCCGGCGTTCTTGCCTTCATCGACAAGCGGTTGCGAGAGGAAGACGGCTATGGTCGGTTTTCCTTCCCATTGGGTAGCAGCTATCACGGCAAACTTGACGTCCGTGAACTTGCCACGCAGCAGAGGCATGACACCACGAATCATCTCGGGGTTATGATCGCCTTGCAAGCGAACGAGTTTAATATCACCAAAGTCTTCCGCTGATGCGATGATACGATCACGGAACATCTCAATTTTTTCCGCCACGTACCGATCAATACGTTTTTTCAAATCGGTATTTTCCTCTATCTGCTTCAGGATTGCGCCCTCCAAATCAGGAGCGTTATGGAATATATCCCGCAGATGGTTGAGAATATCTTGCATACCATAGTATAGTTGGTCAGCTTTTGCGCTAGTGACAGCCTCAATACGACGAACTCCGGCCGCAATGCTGGTTTCCATGATAATACGTACAGAACCGATACGTCCTGTTGAAGACACACTCCGTATTTCTCGCCAAACAACGCCATCGCACCCATCGCTTTGGCTTCGGCAATCGGCGTATGACGACTCTCCTCAAGACGGATATCCTGACGGATGAGTTGGTTAGCCAACATCTCCACCTTACGGAGTTCCTCCGGCGTTACTTTCTGGAAATGCGAGAAGTCGAAACGCAGGCTCTCAGGTGTCACCAGACTACCCTTCTGCTCGACATGTTTGCCCAACACTTCGCGCAGAGCGTAGTGCAGGATATGCGTCGCAGAGTGGTTGCAAGCGATCGCTTGACGGCGCTCCGCATCAACTTTAGCTATCAGCTTTGAGCCGTCAGCCGTCAGTTCTTGCGGTAACTCAGTCATAATGTGAACCGGAAGTCCGTTCTCACGTTTAGTATCTATAATCTGATAGCTGACTGCTGAATTCTGAAGGTATAATGTACCGGTATCGCCGACCTCGCCACCCATCTCGGCATAGAAAGGCGTCTTGTCCAGCACCACTTGGTAGAACGACTTGCCTTTCTGGCTCACCTGGCGGTAGCGCAGAATGCGGCATTCCACATTCAGCTCATCGTAGCCGACAAACTCCGTCTCACCTTCGGCGAGTACTGTCCAGTCACCAAGGTCCTGTTTGTTAGCCTCGCGGCCCATGGATTTCTGGTGCTCAAGGGCTTTGTTATATTCCTCCTCGTTGGTGGCAAAGCCGTTTTCGCGGAGAATGAGTTCGGTGAGGTCCAACGGAAAACCATAGGTATCCTTGAGGGTGAACACATCCACACCGCTAATCTCGGTCTTGCCAGCTTTGCGCGCCTCGTCCATGAGTTTGTCGAGCAGACCAATACCTTTGTCGAGCGTGCGGAGGAAAGCTTCCTCTTCGGACTTGATGACCGGCGTAATCTGCGCCTGCTGTTTCACCAGCTCAGGATACGCCTCGCCGAGATCTTCGATGAGTTGCGGAACGAGCTGGAAGAGGAATGCGCTACGCATACCAAGGAAGGTATAACCATAACGCACGGCGCGGCGGAGAATACGACGGATGACATAGCCGGCTTTCTCGTTGGAGGGCAACTGTCCGTCCGTGATAGCAAACGCGATGGTACGTATATGATCGGCGATGACGCGCATAGCGACATCGGTCTTCTCGTCCTTGCCGTACTCGCAGCCACAGATGGCACCTATCTTCTTCAGCATCGGCTGGAACACATCGGTATCGTAGTTGGAAGTCTTGCCTTGGATCGTACGCACGAGACGCTCGAAGCCCATACCGGTATCGATGACCTTCTTCGCCAGCGGTTCGAGACTACCGTCCGCCTTGCGGTTGTACTGCATGAAGACGATGTTCCAAATCTCGATCACCTGCGGATGATCTTTGTTGACGAGTTCGCGTCCGGACACTTTGGCGCGCTCCTCTGCGGGACGGCTGTCCACATGGATCTCCGAACAGGGACCACAGGGACCAGTGTCACCCATCTCCCAGAAGTTATCATGCTTGTTGCCATTAATGATATGATCGGCGGGCAGATGTTTGGCCCAGATAGACGCAGCCTCGTCGTCACGCGACAGGCCTTCTTCGGGTGAACCCTCGAAGACAGTGGCATAGAGATTAGCAGGATCGATCTTGAGCACATCCACGATATACTCCCAGGCGAAGTCGATGGCTTCTTTCTTGAAGTAGTCGCCGAACGACCAGTTGCCCAGCATCTCGAACATCGTGTGATGGTAGGTGTCGTGACCTACTTCCTCCAGATCGTTATGTTTGCCGCTGACACGGAGACACTTCTGGCTGTCTGCCACGCGCGGATATTTGATGGGGTCGTTGCCGAGGATGATGCCCTTCCACGGGTTCATACCGGCGTTGGTGAACATCAGAGTAGGATCATCTTTGATGACCATCGGTGCAGAAGGAACGACTTGGTGTCCCTTCGACGCCATGAAATCCAAAAAGGATTGACGAATTTCTTTACTTGTCATTATCGTTGTTTGTGTTATTATCAAATCGGTTGCCACCTGTAGTGGTCTTGAAGTCGATGAACTCGCGGCGCGGACGTCCCTCTCGATCTTCGCGAACGATGAAGGGCAGCGGGTCGCGACGCAACTCATCGTACTCGGTGCGTGCACGGAGCACGTCGATAGCCATATAGATGGCATTGCGCATACTGGATGGGTCGGCCTGGTTCTTGCCGGCTATGTCGTATCCGGTGCCATGGTCGGGCGATGTACGGATGATGGATAGACCTGCCGTATAGTTGACACCACTCATATCGAGCGTCTTGAAGGGCGCCAGTCCCTGGTCGTGATACATCGCCAGCACCGCATCAAACTGCGAGAAGCGTCCGGCACCAAAGAAGCCGTCGGAGGCATAGGGGCCGAAGGTCCACAAGCCCTGCTCGCGTGCTTTCTCGATGGCAGGTGCGATGATCTGCTGTTCCTCCTTGCCCAGCAGGCCTGCGTCGCCGGCGTGGGGATTGAGTGCCAGTACGGCGATGCGGGGTTTCTCGAGTCCGAAATCGCGCTTGAGCGAGCGGTTGAGCAAGTCCAGTTTCTGCAGGATACGCTCTTCGGTGATCTGCGCAGGGATGTCGGCGATCGCCACATGGTTGCATACCAGTGCCACACGCAGATTGCCGCTGCAAAGCATCATCAGCGAGCCTCCATTAGCATCAGCGTCATTAAAAGATTTTTCCAGCCACTCAGTATGTCCACCCTGCAGTGCCTCCTTGTTGATAGGAGCAGTCACGAGCGCGTGCACCTTGCCAGCCTTCAGGTCGCGGCAGGCACGTTCGAGCGATGCCTTGGCTGCTTTGTTAGCCGCCTCGGTAGCTACGCCGAACTGCACGGGCAGATCGTCGGTATAGCAGGTGATGAGGTTCAAACGTCCATCCTTGGCCTGCGCAGCATCGTCGATCATATTCCACGTGATGTTGTGATACTCTTCGCTTAGTGTCTGTATGTGCTGTCGGGCTACCGCGGCATTGCCGTAGATAACGGGGCGGCAAATCTCGAACATATAGCCCGTGAGCAAGGATTTGATGATCACCTCGTAGCCTACTCCGTTGGTATCACCCGTCGTTATTGCAAGTATAGGTTTCATAAAAGTATTCAGCTTTCAGCTTTCAGTATTCAGTATTCAGCTTTCAGAATTTTTCGTAATGTACTTTGTCGTAAAGCAATTTATCGAAGTCGTAGGGTTTGCGCTCCTCGTCTTTGTAGCCGAGGGTAATGACGCAGATGACGGTCAAGTCGTCAGGCACGCCTGTCAACTGCTTGATCATGCTCTCCGCCTCATCTCTTCCCTCAATATGGCACCAGCACGCACCTAATCCCTGCTCTTCAGCAGCCAACAGCATATGTTCCGCCGCTATAGCACCGTCGAAGAGTGCCGTAGCCGATTTGCGAGTATCCACCGCCACTACGATTGCCGCCATCGCGGTCTCTAACATACCTGCTCCGTACTCTTTGCAGGGAGCCATCGCGCGGATGGTGGCTATGTCACGTACCACGACAAACTCCCATGGGTTGAGCCGTTTGCCGGAGGGCGCCATCAGCGCACAACGCAACAGATAGTCGATTTTCTCCTGCTCTACCGGCTGCGCCGTGTACCTGCGTACAGAGCGTCTATGACGACATAAATCAATGAATGATTGCATAGTATTCTTATCCTTCGGAACGATTGTCTCCTTATCCTTTGGAACAATTGTCTCCAAATTATCGCGCAAAATTACTACAATTTTTTGGAATATACAAGTTTTTCAGAAAAATTATGCAAATATTTGCATATATGCAAAATTATTGGTATTTTTGCAGCCAATATGAGAAAAATCGTTGCATGCATATGCCTGATGGCCTGTCTGCAGGCTTGGGCTCTCCCCCATTATGAGTTAGCGTATCGTCTGAGCGGAATGGGCGGTATGATCATGGAAGACGGCAAAGTAGATCCGTTCATCAAACGGCCCATACTGGGCGGTCAGTTTGCTGTGGAGTTTCTGCCAACTGGCCGTTGGCACTGTCTGGAGCAGTGGAACAATGCCTCTATCGGCGTGGGAGTCAGCTATCTGAACCTGGGCAACGAAGCCAAGTTGGGGTCAGCTTTTGCCGCCTACGGCTATATGAACCAGCCTTTCTATAACGGTACACATTTCCGTATCGGTGTGCGTCCAACGGTAGGTCTGGCGGCCGTGACAAAGCGCTACAGCAACACCTACGAGGGTACGACGCCCTACAAGGACCATGAAGGTGCCAACTGGTCGATCGGTAGTATACTGAACGCCTATCTGGCGATGGAACTGTATATGGATTTTCCGATTAAGGACGGCTGGGAGATCACGCTGAACGGCGGATGGCATCATATCAGTAACGGTAGTTTTATGCACCCGAACGCAGGTTATAACATGTTTGCCGGCGCGCTGGGAGTGAGATACCAACCTAATGTACAAAGGGACAATGCACAAGGGACGAAGGAAAAGCCAAAGCGCCGGATGACGACGAAGGAGCTGCACGAAGAAGTGGAGAAGCCCTGGGCAGTGGAGATCAGTGCCACCGGTGGCGCAAAGCAGAACTACTACGCCGACAACCAGAACGGTCAGCGCTTCTTCGGCGTGGCTACGCTCAAAGCCGCCGCTTACTGGGTGCCGGTGAGTATCTTCCGTCTCGGTGCGGGCGTGGATGCGTTCTACGACGGTTATTATGGCGCTGTGAATGACGAGTACGCGGCAGAGAACCCCGGTGCGCCGGTGACCTATTTCGGCAAGACCTACCTACGTACGAGTGATGTGAAGAACTGCTTCCGCGTGGGTCTGAGTATCCAGCCGGAGTTCATCATCGGCCGTCTCACCGCAGGTATCCACGTGGGATTCTATCTCTTCGACCCCGTCAAGAACTTAGAGCCGTATGACCAATCAGGAAAAGATCCGAATGCGTTGCACCCGGGTGATGAGCCTTTCAACCGCGGCATTTTCTATGGGTATGATTTCACGAAAGCGAGCAATTATCAGGACGGGTGGTGCTATATGCAGTTTGTGCTCAAGTATCATGTACTTGATCACCTGTTCGTACAATTAGGACTGAAGACGCACGGCGTGCGCGCAGAATTCATCGACGCCGGTATAGGCGTAGCCTTTTGAAAGATGAAAAAAGAAAGATGAAAGGGCAAAGGATGTTCCTATCAACTTTCATTTTGCGAGCAGCTGATCTTCGATCAGATAGACTTGCTCGACGGGAACGCCCTGATCGACCAGTTGATTACGGTCGGGTCGGAAGAGAGTGAAGAACTCCTTGGCACTCTTGCACATCTGACGTGCCTGCCGATAGTTCTCGAAGGCCATCATCCTGTCGCCGCGCAGCAGCAGACAGTGGCCATAGTTGATATAATCGATGGCGGTTGCTTTGCCGCTTCGCAGCTTCTTGACGAGCCACTGTTCAGCCTCGTTGCTGTTGTTCCAGAACATATCCATCTTACCCACCGACAGATAGGCATAGGCTATCATCCTTTGCCGTTCGGGATCATCACCCACCAGCACATCATATATCCACGTCTCGGGAAGTATCTGTATGAGGCCGGAGATATACTCGGTCTCCGACCCTGGCATCCACGACGATACCACAGAAATGTCTGACTGAGAGGATGCATCCAACAAGTTACGCAGTTCTTCGGGCAGATCCTCCAGCGTCATCTCCTGCTTGGCCAACATATCCCGCAGGCTCATCTTGACGGAGCGAATAATCGCCCCGAGTGTGACGAACGCCTCTTCGCTATCGCCAACCGCCTCCATAAATGCTTTCTGGATGTCGGGGAAGAAATCGATACGTACATCATAATGGATGAGCAGCAGCATCACATTAGCCAGGCACTGCTCGCCCACCACATGATTGGCGGCGTTGATGCCATCGATGAGGGCAAGGAAGACGCGCTCGTTGAAACACTCGCGCAGATTGCGTGCCATGGAGGCAACAGCCATCAGTGCGATGGACGATTGACTCTCGTCGTTGAGTACCGCGCTGAGCCACTCGAAGTCGCTGTCGCGGAAACGGATACAAGAAGAAAAATAACGCACGACGGACTGCGGGTTGTCGCCGTTGAAACCGTGCATCTCAGGCGATAGGCCGCGATGGAGTCGCAGCGAGGCATAGACCGAGTCGGCCAAACGATAGGTGGCGCCGGTCAAGCGGTTGAGTTTGTCCTCGCGCTCCTCATCTTCGCTGGTCAGCCAGTCGCGGAAGAGCTCTTCATAGTCGTGCTGAATGGACTGGAAAGCATCCTCGCAGTCGGCGTTCTCGCCCAACTCGTTCATCCAAGGACGGATGATCGTAAGCGCGTGCCTGATCATGCGCTCGCCTAACGCACGTTCTACCGTGTTTATCTGTTCCTCCAGAGTTTGGGCCATAGGATAGCTATCAGTTTTCAGCCTTCAGAATTCAGCCTTCGTACTTCCCCTTTAGATTTCCTTCTTAATGAGGTAGTCGTTGCGAGAGGGACTGTTGCGGATAACCAGTTCGGCCAGGAAGCCGGCGAGGAAGAGCATGCAGCCCAGGATCATCATCAGGATAGCAATATGGAAATACGGGTTGACGCCTACGAGCATCGCCGGCACATGGTTAGACAGCGCATAAAGCTTCATGCCGCCAACCACCAGCACTGCCACAAATCCGATGAAGAACATCAGACTGCCCACAAAGCCGAAGAAATGCATCGGCTGCTTGCCGAACTTGTTGAGGAACCAGAGGGTCATCAGGTCCAGATAGCCGTTGACGAAGCGGTTGAGGCCGAACTTAGAGACACCGAACTCGCGCTTGCGGTGCTGCACCACTTTCTCGCCAATCTTCGTAAAACCGGCGTTCTTGGCAAGGAAGGGGATATAACGGTGCATCTCAGAGAACACTTCGATATTCTTCACCACCTCGTTGCGATAAGCCTTGAGCCCGCAGTTCATGTCGTGGAGCTTGATGCCCGTCACGCGGCGTGCTGTGGCGTTGAAGAGCTTCGAGGGCAGATTTTTGGTCAGCGCGTTGTCGTAGCGTTTCTGCTTCCATCCGCTGACGAGGTCGAAGCCGTCCTCAGTGATCATGCGATAGAGTTCGGGAATCTCGTCGGGCGAGTCCTGCAGGTCGGCATCCATAGTGATGACCACGTCGCCCTGCGCAGCCTTGAAGCCGCAGTAGAGGGCCGCCGACTTACCGTAGTTGCGACGGAAACAAATGCCGCGTACAACGCCTTCTTCCTTCTTCTTTTCACTTTCTGCCTTCAGCCCCTCTATGACTTGCCACGACTCATCCGTGGAGCCATCGTTGACAAAGATGACCTCATAGGAGAACTTGTTCTCCTTCATCACACGTGCGATCCACTCATAGAGCTTCGGCAGCGACTCCGCCTCGTTGAACAGAGGCACTATAATCGAAATATCCATATTCTTGTTTTGCAAAACAATCGTTTCTAAGTCAGGCCTTAGAGACCTTTGCGGGTGCAAAGGTACTGCTTTTTTTTGACATATGCAAATAAAAATGCAGAATAGGCGATTTTAGATACTTTTATGGATATTTTCTAAAATCACGCCATATATACTATATAGTATATATAAGTAGGGGTGGGATGCGATATTCTCTCGTTCCGATCAGGTTCCGATCAGGTGGCGCTCAGGTGGCGCGTAAGTAATGTTGTGGCGGAAGTCATGCAGCGAGTGGTACCCCTCGGAGGGGGAGACTCTCAATAATGTCTTGTAAATGGCCGGTGAATGGCAGGTGGGCGGCAAGGCTACAGGGCAGAGAAAGTGTAACCTTCAGAGAGGAGAAAGTCGATGACGCGGGGAAGGACGACGAGTGTGCGGTCGGCGGACTTGATGGAGTCGTGGAAATTGATGATGGATCCCGGGCGCGTCTCGCGACGGACGGTAGCCATGATCTGATCGGGCGTGACGGACGCATCGTAATCACGCGTCAGCACATCCCAATAGATGAGTTGATAGCCCTCCTGATGGAGCGCAAAACGCTGACGAAGCGTCGCCTTGCCGTAAGGCGGACGGAATAAGGTAGGAATGCGGAAAGAGGTCTGATGAGTGATGATGGCCTTTTGGCATCGGGCTACGTTGGCCATATATTCATCAATGGGCGTGTGCCAGCCTTTGAGGTGGTTGTAGGTATGATTGCCGACAGAATGACCGGCCGCAACGACCTGCGCAAAGACATCAGGGTGCTTGTCGATATTCTCACCCACCATGAAGAACGTGGCCTTGATGCCATAGCGATCGAGGATAGCGAGGACCTGAGGTGTGACCTCAGGGATAGGACCGTCATCGAAGGTGAGATAGACCGTGCGGGTACGGTCTTTCAAACTCCCTGTTTGATTATTGGCTGAAGGCTCTCTACCCGTACGGAAAGTTGCGTACGGGTAGAGATGTTGAAATATGGATTTTAGTAATCTAGTCATCTAGTCTTCTAGTCAACTAGTTACCAAGCCAGTGACGAGGCGCCGAGGATAGCGGCATCAGAGTCCTTGAGCACCGAGATAGAAACAGGGATCTTGCCTTTCCAGATCGGCATGAGGTTGGCGTCGAGCGCCTCGCGGATAGGATCCATGATCCAATGGCCGGACTTAGTGAGACCGCCGAAGAGGATGATAGCCTCGGGCGAGGAGAAATGAACGAAGTCAGCCAGTTTCTCGCCCAGCAGACGACCGGTGTAGTCGAAGATCTGCTTGGCCACCAGATCGCCCTTCTCTGCTGCATCGAAGACGTCCTTGGACGTGATATGATCGATGTCGGCCACTTGACGGAGCAACGTCGGTTGAGTGGTAGAGGTAACGATCTCCTTCGCCGTGCGTGCAACGCCCGTAGCCGATGCATAAGCCTCGATACAACCCTTCTGGCCGCAGCCGCAGAGACGTCCGTTGCCCGAATGGTCGATCTTGCAGTGGCCGAGCTCACCGGCAAATCCGTCGTGTCCATAGAGGAGTTTGCCATCAATGACGATACCCGAGCCAACACCCGTACCGAGAGTGATGACGATGAAGTTCTTCATTCCGCGCGCCGAGCCGTAGATCATCTCACCCTGCGCTGCAGCGTTGGCATCGTTGGTGATGGAACACTTGACGCCCATGCGCTCGCTGATGAGTTTGGCAAAAGGCACAACACCTTTCCACGGCAGATTAGGTGCCTGCTCGATGCAACCCGAATAGAAATTGGCATTCGGTGCACCGCAGCCTACTCCCACTACGTCGCTCATCTCTATTCCTTCATCCTCAACCAGTTTCTTCAGACCGGCGCAGAGCACGTCGCAATACTCTTCGATGTCAGGGTACTGCTGGGTAGGAAGAGAATTACTGCGAAGAACCTGTCCGTCTTCGTTAACCAGACCGAACTTGGTGCCTGTTCCACCCAAGTCGATTCCTAAAGCATACTTCTTCATTGTATAGAAATTAAAAATTAAAAATTACGAATTAAAAATTACAGTTCCTTCGCCAGGAAGCGAAGCACTCTGTTGTGCATATGCATGGCGTTGTTGCCACGGCGCAGATGATGGTTGTCGTCGGGATAGAGTTGCATCTCAAACTGCTTGTCCGCCCGCACGAGTGCGTCGATATACTGCATCGTGTGCTGGACATGTACATTGTCGTCGGCGGTGCCATGGATGATGAGGACATTGCCCGTCAGATCCTTGGCGAGCGGCAGGAGCGATGCCTCACGATAACCGCGGTCGTTGACCTGCGGCCGACGCATGTAACGCTCGGTGTAAGCCGAGTCGTAGAGCCGCCAGTCGGTGACCGGCGCGATGGCTATACCGGCCTTGAAAGGATGGCCCTGCATGCTCATTGTATAAAGGGTCTCGTAGCCGCCGTAAGACCAGCCGAGCAAGGCGATGCGGTCGCCGTCTATATACTCTTGCTGCGCAGCCCATTTAGCCGCAGCAATCAGGTCTTCCGCCTCTTTCTCGCCAAGCGACATATAGGTCTCGTTGCGCCATGCCCTACCCTTGCAGTCCGAACCGCGCGGATCAACGATAAGTACGGCGTAGCCTTCAGCCACCAAAGCGTACTCAAATTTCTTACGCCAACGGTTCAACACCCGCTGACTCGCAGGGCCGCTATAGTGCATGACGACTAATGGTGATTGGTTATTGGTTATTGGTGAAAGAAGCATGGCCTCGAGTTCCTGGCCGTTGGCATTGGGGATACGCAGCTGTTGCGGTTCGGGCAGTTGATTAGCCTGCCATGCCTCACGGACAGCTGAATTGTCCTCTAAACGTTCACGGGAGATCATCTTATTGCCTTTGAGCGTGCAAAGGGTGTACGTATTCGGTGTATCGAACGACTGGAAGCACTCGATCATCCGCTTGCCGTCTTTGGAGAAACGTGCGCTGTGCGTACCTTCGCCATCGGAGAGCAGCGTGATATCCGCTTTCTTCAGATTGAGCGCATAGAGCTGCCGCGTAGAGGGTGTCGGAGCCGCCTGATAGTAGAGCGTCTGGGTGGCCTCATCCACAGCATAGAGAGCCGTCACATCGATGTTCTCGGGAGTGAGGGCTCGCTGCTGGATACCTTGAGCCGAATAGAGGTAGGCACGACGCCAGCCGTCTTTCTCGCTGAGCGCGACGAAGCTGTCGTCCGCCAACCAGAGCCACTGGTCGAAGAGTGCGTATTCAACAAAATATTTCTTGCTCTCCTCTTTGTAGAGCGGGTGCGCCACTGTGGATTTGGCATTGCAAGCGAACACCTCCATCTTCGTCTGGTCGCGATTGACGCGCAGCACGATCAGTTCACCGGAGTTGGTCCAGCGGAGACGCGGGAAATAGACATCGGCCTTTTCGGTATTCACCTGCATGGTGAGGATACCCTTGGTAGGCACATCATAGACGCACACCGAAGCCTTGGCATTGTCGCAGCCGGCCTTGGGATAACGGAGTGTGTCGGCTGTGGGATACTGGCCAGTCAGGTAGTTCTGCCATGCAAAAGCAGGCACTTCACGTTCATCCAGGCGGACAAAAGCCAGCTGCTTGGAGTCGGGCGACCATGCAAAGAGCGCCGTCGTGCCGAACTCCTCCTCATAAAGCCAGTCGGCTATACCGTTGATGATATCGGCGTTGGCATCCTTGGTGACTGCTATCTCCGTACCGAAATCGAGCTTGTGGATATAGAGGTTGTTATCCTTGGCAAAAGCCACGTAGCGACCGTTGGGACTGAGTTGCGCATCGCGCACTTTACCCAAGTTCAACCCAGCGCCTAACTGCTTGCGTATATTACGCTGGGTGTCCACGATATACCAGTCGGCCACCTGTGAGTGGCGGAACAACTTATCGGCATTCTCGTACTCAAGGCGGTAGCGTTGCGATGTCTCTTGACCGACAGACAGGATACTATCCTGCTTCTCCGCAGAGAGGGTCTTGGCATTGTAGTCGCCGGCCAGAATACCCGGCAACACAGAAAGTATGAAGAGAAGAATTTTCATCAGCGTAAATAGAGTTTTTTATGTCCGTTCTGAATATGGATTTCGTAGTTCCCGAAGCGAATGATGCGTTCGGCAGAAGCAGCTTCCTGCGTCTCGTCGATGCCCAAGGCCCACTCGGGATGTGTGGTGAAGGCATAGAGTTCGGTAGGCATCATCGTGTCCTGCAGGCCCATCGGCGACACACCGGGATTAGCCTGCAACAGCCCCGCATAGTTGTTTTGCGTTTGCGTGTCATAGACATTGAGCCATAGCACGTAGTTCTTACCTCCTATCACGGTGTAGAAAATAGTCTGGTCGCCCGAATGATAGACACGCCAAGGCGAGGCCTGATCCGCCATCGTACGCGATGCGACCGAATAGCCGATAGGCGTACCCGTCGGTACGTGGGATATATAGGCCGTGTCGGTGCCGACAAAAGTGATCTGGTAGTGCTGGTTATCATCATATGTATCGACCGCAGCACTCGTCATTCTCCCGTTCGCAGGCACTCCGCGCAAGGCCACATGCAAGTCACGATTGACATACATATAGACACCAGAAATGAGTTCCTCCACAAAGGGTTTCTCGCCCTGCATCTCTGCGTATTGGTACACGGCCCAGAGGCTGTCGTTGCCCGTAGGATAGAAGCGATTGCCGGCATAATGAAGACTCGGTTGTTCGTCTATCGTCCCCAAATCCCGCTCACTCCAACCGACAAAACGCCAATGTGTGCGATTAGGCAAGGCAGGCAATAGCACACCTGCTCCGCCGGATGACTCCGTCAGCGTAGCATAGAGCTGGTTGCCGTCCGTGAGTGTGACGGTATAGGTCGGTGCGGGCGGCTCAGGCGGCGCGGGCAAGTAAGTGATGACAAAACGCTCGATATAAAGCGAATTGGTTGATCCTCCTAATTGCAAGACAAGCGACTCGGAGATGAGCCGGCTGCCTTGCCAGGCCATTACCGCATGGTAGTTGTCGGCATCGTAGGTGCCACACCAGTCGCGGAGCGAACCACTCTTGGTTGCCAGCAGTGTGCCATCCGCTGTGACGGTGATCGTACCGGCTCCGGATGATGTGTTAGAACGCAGATAATAGTCGATCTGCTGCACCTCTATACCGGCGATACCGGTCAGCACCAGCGTCGCTACGTCACCTGCACGCACCGTCCCTTTCTGGTACGTACAATCGTACTCGGCCGTAACGCCTGCAGGCAGCTCACCGCTACCCTGCACCGACGACTTCGACTGCACCGTCCACGTCATTACAGCCGATAAGATCATTGCGAACATTCCGTTCATATCTGCTCACACAATTTTGCGTGCAAAATTACAGAAAAAAAACGACATGTGCAAATAATCGTACTATTTTTTCTTAAAATTTGCATATATGCAATTTTTGTAGTATCTTTGCAGCCGTTTTAATGGATTACACGCAATGACGATAGCTATTTTTGGAAATGCGATGAAGAGCCGAACGCTGCAGGAAGTTCAGCATATTCTGCAATTCATGACCGACAAAGGTGTGAACGTGCTCCTCTCGCAGGAATTACGTCAAGAACTGAATCTGCGCGGCTATCCCGGTTTTCCTGAGAACTGGGACGGCGAGAAGCAACCTGAGAACGTCTATGGCGAGCCCATCGACTTCGCGCTCTCTGTAGGTGGTGACGGTACTTTCCTCACCAGCGCAGCGGCCATCGGCAACAAGAACATCCCCATCCTGGGTGTCAACTGCGGCCATCTGGGTTTTCTGGCAGAAGTGCAGACCCAAGACCTGGACGACATCCTCAAGCAACTGGTGGACGGTCAGTACGCCATCGAGCAACGCCGTCTGCTCTCGCTTACGGTGCTCGACAAAGACGGTATCGTGCGCGACGACCTGATCATGTCGCCCAACGCACTGAACGAGATAGCTATCCTCAAGCAAGGTCTGACCAACATGCTGTCCATAGAGACCAAGGTGAACGGCGAGTTGCTCCACACCTACCACTCCGACGGACTGGTCATCGCCACGCCTACGGGTAGTACGGCCTACAACCTGTCGATCGGAGGACCGCTGCTCGTACCACAGAGCCGAGGTATCATCCTCACACCAATCGCTCCGCACAGCCTGACCGTGAAACCGCTGATCGTACCCGACGACTGGAAACTGGACATGCGCGTCAGCAGTCGCTACGACTCATATATGGTGTCGGTGGACGGCCGCAGCCAGAGCCTGAGCACCGATATGAGTCTGCATATTGAGCAGGCCGACTACACCGTCAAACTGGTGCAGATAGGCGACAACAGTTTTCTCAAATCGCTCCGCGCTAAACTCAACTGGGGCAAATGATACTCGATTTCATCACCTGGGATGTCAACCCCGTAGCTATCCCCTTCGGGGACGGCGGTATCCGTTGGTACGGCCTGATGTGGGCTCTCGGTATCTATGCCTGCTGGGCTCTCAACGAACGGATGTATCGCAAGGAAAACTGCCCTGCCGAGTGGGCCGACCAACTCTTCTTCTGGATGACACTGGGTGCCATCATCGGTTCGCGTCTGGGTCATTGCCTGTTCTACGAGTGGCATCAGTTCGGTCGGCCTTGGTACCTCTTCGGATGGGAATTCACTTATCGTAATCCATACATAGAGAACCCCTTCCGCATCCTGCATATATGGGAAGGCGGACTGGCCAGTCACGGCGGTGCATTGGGTCTGATCATCGGTGCATGGCTGCTGAACAAATACCGCTTCAGCCGTTATCCGCAGTTCCAAACCAGTTGGCTATGGATACTCGACCGAGTGGCTATCGGCGTCGGCATCACCGGTGCACTTATCCGCTTCGGCAACCTGATGAACAGTGAGATATACGGTGGACCGACCGATCTGCCATGGGGTTTTATCTTCGTGCGCGACGGCCAGACGGTGCCGTGTCACCCGACGCAGATATACGAGATGATCTACTGCATCCTCGGCTTTGCCGTGACCTGGGCGATGTATCGCTACACCGATGCCCGTCGGCGCGAGGGACTGCTGCTGGGTGTATTCTTGGAGATCATCTTCTTCACCCGCTTCTGCCTAGAGTTCATCAAAAACGATCAGGAAGCGTTTGAGGCCGACCAACTGCTGAACATGGGACAACTGCTGAGTCTGCCGTTCATAGCACTAGGTATCTACCTTATTATACGCGCGTACAGGCGTCCCCTGTTGCCTGTGGTGGAGCGTCAACCGCAAAGTCTGGATCCTAAATATCGGGATAAGAAATGACAAAAAAAGATCTTCGTATAGTATATATGGGCACACCGGAGTTCGCGGTGGCCAGTCTGCAAGCCTTGGTGGAAGGCGGATACAACGTAGTGGCGGTTGTCACAATGCCCGACAAACCGGCGGGCCGTGGTCACCAACTGCAATTTAGCGACGTGAAGAAATATGCGCTATCGGCGGGTCTGCCGGTGTTGCAGCCTGAGCGGCTGAAAGACGAAGCCTTCGTCGAACAACTGCGCAGTTACCATGCTGACCTGCAGATTGTCGTGGCTTTCCGCATGTTGCCGGAGGTGGTATGGACGATGCCCCGTCTGGGTACGTTCAACCTGCACGCCTCACTGCTGCCTCAGTACCGCGGTGCCGCGCCCATCAACTGGGCTGTCATCAACGGTGACCGAGAGACAGGCGCCACCACCTTCATGCTCAAGCACGAGATCGACACGGGTAACATGATCCTGCAGGAACGTATCCCCATCGGCGAGGATGAGAACGTCGGTTCGGTGCATGACCGCCTGATGGCGATGGGTACAGGTCTTGTAACCCGCACCGTCGACCTGATTATCGACTGCGAGAACAACGGTACACCGCTGCCTACCACCCCTCAACCGGAGATAGCTGAGCTGCGTCCTGCACCCAAGATCTTCAAAGAAGACTGCGAGATACGCTTTGCCGAGAAGACGGCGCAAGAGGTAAAGAACTTCGTACGCGGACTTAGTCCCTACCCCGCTGCATGGGCCAACCTCACCATCCACGGACAAACGTTCGAAAATGTCAAGATCTTTGCCGTGGAAGCTTCCTCCCATCCCCTCCCTGAAGGGAAAGGAGACATCATTGTGCCATGCAAAGAGGGCGCGGTAAAAGTGCTGGAGTTGCAAGCCCCAGGCAAGAAACGCATGAACGCGAAAGCATTCTTAAATGGACTACATTAAGCTCATCGACAAATATTACGCCTCGTCTCCCGAGTTGCGCCATATACTGGTGACCCACAGCCGCCAAGTGGCCGATCGTGCGCTCAAGATCATC
The DNA here is from genome assembly GCA_902784585.1 of uncultured Bacteroidales bacterium. Classification (GTDB taxonomy): domain Bacteria; phylum Bacteroidota; class Bacteroidia; order Bacteroidales; family Paludibacteraceae; genus Colicola. The sequence continues at coordinate 132,758 of CACZVM010000002.1, forward strand.
GATGCGCACCCGCAGTGGGAAGAACAAGGACTGGTGGATAGGCAGTTTGTCGAAGAGGCTGCGATGCTGCACGACATAGGCATCATCTACTGCGATGCACCAAAGATCTATTGTCGCGGCCCACATAAATACATCGAGCACGGTTATCTGGGTGCGGAACTGCTACGGACAGAAGGACTACCCAAACATGCACTCGTGGCCGAACGGCACACGGGTACAGGTATCACCCTCGAACAGGTAGAACGCGAGGAACTGCCCATCCCCGAACGCAACTACTGCCCACAGTCGCTCGAGGAGAAGATCATCTGCTACGCAGATAAATTCTACTCAAAAAGCCACCTCGGCGAAGAGGTGACTATTGAGAAAATCAAATACAACATCTGGAAATACGGCCACGAAGGCTACCTGCGCTGGCAGGCACTCGTCGCACTCTGCGGCGAGGAGCTCTGAAGGCTGAAGGCTAATGGAACTTGTGGGCAAAGCCGAGCGACAAGAGTTCGCGAAACTGTATCTTAGCCCGCGTGTCACCCTCCAAAATCACCGAACTATCATACCGAGGATGTAACATCAATCGTGCCGAGAGGAAGCGGTTGATGATAAAATCGCAGTTGACCTCTAGGTCAATCTCAACATGATGATAGTTGGTGTAGAAATAAAAACGCGACTCGAGGTTGACCTCTCGCACCGGCTTCCATACATATTCCACCCTCACCGAACTACCCACGGTATGGAGCGTGCGCTGACCGGGGTTGAGACCATACTCGGTTACAGTGACACGTGACGTATCCATGATGTGAATGAGTTTGTACGACAGTGGCGAGACCGAGACCGAGAGGCCCTTGACAGGTTTGTAGTCCAGACCCAAAGCCATATTGAAACGGAAAGGCGAGAACGGAGCAGACTTGAGTTCCTTCGAATTGGACTTGTAGGTAGGCAGAAGACGCGTCTCTATCTCCGCCGAGAGCGAAGCAAAAAGCGTAGGCACAATACGGACATTGGCCTTGGAATAGAGGCGAAGCAGGTCGTCGGTGGTATTGACCTTATGCAGGCTGTCGGCAGAGATAGTGGATCCGCCGGCACGCCATTCTCCGGTGTTTTCCCACGTGAAATGGTCGGTGATATAGCTGATCTGACCCTTAGCGATACCGAGCGCCGCAAAACTGGACGAACCACCCTGATACCAGTTGGAAGTCACGTAGTTCTGGGTTATCTGGAGCATGAGTGTGGCCTCTTTGCGCCAATGCGTCTTGGCATCGCGAATAGCACGCAGCACATCGTTGCGGTCCTCCAGTTCATCCTTGATCCATGATTTCTCGACCGAGATAGCCGGTATCTGTTCTATCTTTTGCATCACCAGTTCAGCGTTGATAGCACGCATACTGTCGATCTCTCTGATCTCCCGCTCAATAGAATCCAAGCGCATCAAATCAGCCACCGTCAGCGTATCGACAGTGTCGTTGCGATGCAAGGCCTCGCTCTGCCGAGCCACCATGTCCAACAACAAGCCATCCATCTCCACCACCGCAGGCTGATCCTGCAGCCGGAAGGTGTCGGGATATACTTGTTGCGCCGTCATAGAGATGGCGGCGCAACAAAGAACTAATATAAGGCGTATTCTCGTCATGTCATCATGACGCTGTTACATACCTGCGTTCATGCGTCCGTGACACTGCTTGTATTTCTTACCGCTACCACACGGACACGGGTCGTTCGGACGCGGTTTCTTATCTGCGTGAATCGGTTCAGGACGTGCGTTTTCGCGCGTGTCCCGTCCTGCGGCAGCTGCCATACCCGAAGCCTGAGCCGCCTGCTGCACCGCATCTTTCTGCGTGCGATAGCGACTGTAGTCCTGGCGACGTTGCTGCTGCGCCTGTTGTACACGATCGGGTTGCTGCTCATGGATCTGTCCGCGTAGCAGGATAGCTATGGCACGGCGGTTGAGTGCATCCAGCATCTCACGGAAGATACCGAACGACTCGAGCTTGTAGATCAACAGCGGATCTTTCTGCTCGTAGCTGGCGTTCTGAACGCTCTGCTTGAGGTCGTCTAACTGGCGCAAGTGCTCTTTCCACTCGTCATCGATGACGTAGAGCAACATGCGTTTCTCAAACTCCTTCACCACCTCCTTGCAATGTGTCTCGGCTGCCTGACGAAGATTAACGGCGATGTTGTACACCTTCTTGCTATCCGTGATGGGGATCAGGATGTTCTCATACATCTGTCCCTTCTCCTCAAACACCTTCTGGATCACCGGATCAGCCACGGTCATCAACTTATCCATGCGGCGCTTGAAACTCTCCAGCGCCGCCTCAGCCAGTTGTTCGCTCAGCAAATCCCGCTTGCCGTGGCTGAAGGTATCCTCATCGAACGGCACTTCAATCGCGAAGGTCTGCATTACGTCGAACTTAAGGCCTTCGTAGTCGTTTGCTGCACGAGCGTCGGCAAAGATATTCTCTGCCGTCTCGTAGATCATATTGGTTATATCCACGCCGATACGTTCACCCATCAGGGCGTGACGGCGCTTGGCGTAGATCAGATTACGCTGCTGGTTCATCACATCGTCGTATTCGATCAGGCGTTTACGTATACCGAAGTTGTTCTCCTCCACTTTCTTCTGCGCGCGCTCGATAGACGATGAGATCATTGAGTGCTCGATCATCTCACCTTCCTGGAAGCCCATTCGATCCATCACGGCAGCGATGCGCTCCGATCCGAACATGCGCATGAGGTCATCCTCCAGCGAGACATAGAACACCGAACTACCCGGGTCACCTTGACGACCGGCACGACCGCGTAACTGACGATCCACACGACGGCTCTCATGACGCTCTGTACCGATGATAGCAAGACCTCCGGCCTCTTTCACTTCGGGCGTCAGTTTGATATCAGTACCACGACCGGCCATGTTCGTAGCGATGGTCACGACACCCGCACGGCCAGCTTCAGCTACCACCTGCGCCTCTTGCTGGTGCAACTTCGCATTCAGCACATTATGCTTGATATTACGCAGGCGGAGCATCTTGCTCAGCAACTCGGAGATCTCGACAGAGGTTGTACCCACCAACACCGGTCGGCCCTGATTGACCATCGAAACGATCTCGTCGATAACGGCATTGTATTTCTCGCGCTTGGTACGATAAATACGGTCGTTCATGTCAATACGAGCGATAGGCTTATTGGTCGGAATAACAACTACATCGAGTTTGTAGATATTCCAGAACTCACCCGCCTCAGTCTCGGCAGTACCGGTCATACCAGATAGCTTGTTGTACATGCGGAAGTAGTTCTGCAGGGTGATAGTGGCAAACGTCTGGGTGGCACCTTCCACCTTCACGTTCTCCTTGGCCTCAACGGCCTGGTGAAGACCATCCGACCAACGGCGACCTTCCATGATACGGCCCGTCTGCTCATCGACGATCTTCACCTCTCCGTTATCGATGATATAATCCACATCTTTCTCGAAGAGGGTGTAGGCCTTGAGCAATTGATGCACAGTGTGTACACGCTCACTCTTGATACTATAGTTGGTGAGGATATCATCCTTGGTCTGCTGAATAGCCTCCCCTTTCAGTTCTCCGCTCTTCACTTTCGTCTCTACCTCTGCCATCTCGCTTCCCACATCAGGCAGTACGAAGAAATTCGGGTCATCCGTCGTTCCCGTCAGGGCGTCAATACCCTTATCAGTGAGCTCGATGGATTTATTCTTCTCGTCGATGACGAAATAGAGTTCGTCGGTAGCCACATGCATGTTCTTCTCGTTCTCCTGAAGATAGAACTCCTCGGTCTTCTGCATGCGCACCTTCACGCCCGGTTCACTCAGGTATTTGATGAGTGCCTTACTCTTCGGCATTCCCTTAAAACTGCGGAACAGGGCCAACTCACCGGCCTCGCGCTCTTTCTCGTCCTCAGCGCCCATCTTAACCTTTGCTTCAGCAAGAAGTTTGGTGGTCAAGGTCGTCTGCTGACGCACCAGTGCCGCCACGCGGTCCTTGTATTCGTCGAACATCTGATCCTCTCCACGAGGCACGGGACCGCTGATGATAAGCGGTGTACGGGCGTCGTCGATCAAGACGGAGTCCACCTCATCCACGATAGCGAAATTATGTCCACGCTGCACCAGATCCAGCGGACTGGTGGCCATGTTATCACGCAGGTAGTCGAAACCGAACTCGTTGTTCGTACCGAATGTAATGTCGCACGCGTAGGCCTTGCGGCGCTCGTCGGAGTTAGGACGATGCTTGTCTATACAATCCACCGTCAGACCCAAGAACATATAGATCGGACCGTTCCACTCCGAGTCACGCTTGGCCAGGTAATCGTTCACCGTCACCACGTGCACACCTTCGTGCGTCAGGGCGTTCAGATAGACAGGCAGCGTAGCCACCAGCGTCTTACCCTCACCCGTTGCCATCTCGGCTATCTTGCCTTGATGGAGAACCACGCCACCGAACAACTGTACATCATAGTGGATCATGTCCCATGTGATCTCGTTGCCACCGGCCATCCAGTGGTTATGGTAAACAGCTTTGTCGCCCTCTATCTCCACGAAATCGAAACGCTCGTCAGCCGCTAGGTCACGGTCCATCTGCGTAGCGGTTACCTCCACCGTCTCGCTTCCTGCGAAACGACGTGCAGTAGATTTGACGATGGCATAAGCTTCGGGCAATATCTCGTTCAGTACCTCTTCGTACTTGTCCTTGATCTCTTTCTCCAGCTTGTCTACTTCGTTGTAGATCTTCTCGCGCTTCTCGATAGGCGTACCTTCTATTGACGCTTTCAACTCCGCGATACGCGTTTTGTGGGGCTTGACTGCTTCTTGCAGCTTGTTCATCAATGCCCAACTGCGCGCACGCAGAGCATCGTTGTCCAGCGCGTCTATCATCTCGTATTGCGCCTTGATCTGATCTACTATCGGCTGAATAGCGCGCATATCTTTCTGCGCCTTATTGCCGAACAATTTTGTTATAAGTTCAATAAAATTCATAATTGCACACAAAAATCGCGCAAAATTACTGCTTTTTTCTCAAATATGCAAAAAAAATGCACAAAAATTTGCGTATATAAAAAAAAAGCAGTACTTTTGCACCCGCTTTTCGATCAAGAGTGATTTTTCACTCAAAAAAAAACGGTTCTTTTACCGCTTCTGAAATTTAAGCACAGAACACTGGTTCGAGCAATGCTCGAAGGAGAGGTGGGTGAGTGGCTTAAACCAACAGTTTGCTAAACTGTCGTACGGGTAACTGTACCGGGGGTTCGAATCCCCCCTTCTCCGCAAACAAAATGAAAAACCTGTCTGTCTGAGTTTACTCAAGCAAGCAGGTTTTTTTATTTTGGTTGCACAGGATGCCGTCGGCAGACTATGGGCGATTACGCAGCAATCCCCCCTTCTCTATCTTACTATCACTTCCACGTTCTTTTCCTGAAGTCGCACTGAGAGCCAGTTGCGAATACGCTTCAAGTTCTCCGATGATAGTACTTTGGACGAAGGCGTGATCAGCAGAATGACGGACGAATCGGAACGTGCCAGTGTAACATCAGCTATCTCGGGCCATTGCGACAATAGTTCCGCTTTTATCTGGGCGGAAGGCAGTTGCAGCGCCTCAAAGGCATCTATCCGAGCATGAAGCGACTTAATGGAATCGTCGCGTTGGCGCAACTGCTGCTCGGTGGACGACAGCCAGTCACGCATGATCTCTGTTTCATTAAGACGGCGTACCTCAATCGTGGCATCTTCCTCAAACACAAGCTGCTCATGACGGATGTTATGTTTTTCTGCCTCAGCATAAAAGCGGGCACGGTTCTCCGTGCTGAGTGTCTCGCCTGCCAGACGCAGCGTCAGCGTATAGGGCTTGACCGACATGTCGGTAGTGTAGTCATAGATATACGTGCCACCGATGGTCTGGTTGGCTTTGACAAAATGACGCGCATTGATAGCAAACTCATTCTCGCGGACAATATTATACGCGCTAAACACACTGGGTACCAATACCACCAGAATAAGCAGACCGTAACTGACAGTCTTCCGCCACGAGAGTGTCTCCTGTTCCTCCACCAGTGGGAAATCCAAGAACTTGACCATTATGAATGTGGCCAGGGCGATGAAGACGCAATTGATAAAGAACAGGTATAGCGCACCTCCGGCATAATGCCAGTTGAGATTGGCGATGCCGTAACCCACGGTGCACAACGGCGGCATCAGGGCCGTAGCAATAGCCACGCCGGACAGCACCGTACCCTTCTCCTTGCGCGAGAGTTCCAATATACCTGCCAGGCCGCCAAAGAAAGCAATCATCACGTCGTAGATGGACGGATTTGTACGTGCCAGCAGCTCTGTCGGGTTGTCAGTCTCCAGCGGGGTCACGAGGAAATAGAGCGTCGAGGCGATGAGACTGATGGCGAACATGATACCGAGGTTCTTGAGCGAACGCACCAGCAGTTTCGGATCGTTGATTCCAAGCGCCATACCGAAACCGATGATCGGACTCATCAGCGGCGAGATCAACATCGCACCGATGATGACAGGAATGGAGTTGACATTCAGTCCCACACTGGCGATCACGATTGCCACGAACAGGATATAGATGGTCGGCCCGCGGAAGGGGATGTTGTTACGGATGTTCTCTGTGGCAGCCTGAACGTCTATGTAGTCCGCCACCCGCAGTTGTTCGTGAAAGAACTTCCGCGCTTTGTGTATCAATTCTTTACGTGTCATATTAAAAAAAATCTTACTTAGTTCATTTATAAGCGTTTAGCCAATTTTGCTGCCCCGTTGTCCTTTCGCCCAACGCATAAGGACGGGACGACACCAAATCTGCATTAGACATAAATTAAAAGTATATTATTGTTCCAATAGGTTGGTCTAACAGTTTGACAGCGTTTTTTTGGGCAATGGCGTGTGCCACGCTGTCCGGTTCGGACCATGCGTGCGTCGAGAGCGCAAACTTGTCATGATGCACGGTAATGACCTGCTCGGGCTGCATATCCAAAATGGCTTGCTCCAAGTCCTGCGGCAGCAGGTGAATATTTGCCCAGTTGGAATTATACTGTCCGTTCTCCATAACGGCGAGGTCAATAGGCCATTGTTCACGTACCTGCCGGAAACGGCCGTCATAGCCTCCATCACCACCAATATACACATTTCGCTCCCCATCATCCACCAGGAACGCCGCCCAAAGGGTCTGATTGCGTTTTCCCAAAAAGCGATTAGAGAAGTGTCGGCTTGGTAAACAATGTATGCAGTACGCCTCTTCTGCATTATTCGACTCGAAAACCCGGATATCTCCCCAATCCATCTCAGAGATGATAGACGGATCGTATTTCCAGTACTCGAGGTATTCGGCGACGCCGAGCGGACAGACAGCATGCTTCACTTTCGGCCGCAGGTCGCGCAAGGTGGCGTAGTCCAGATGGTCCCAGTGCTCGTGCGTGATAATGAGCACGTCTATCTCCGGCATGTCTTCCGGCGTGTAGATTTCCGTGCCTGCAAAGGGTTTGAGCATGAGCGAAGAAGGAAACTCCATCTTAAGTAGCGGGTCCACCAGAAAACGCTTGCCGCCTAACTGGAAGAGATACGAGGAATGGCCGAACCAGACGAACCAGTCGCGGTCGGCGGGCAAATTCTTCAAATCAGTCTTGACGGCAGGCAGCGGTTCCTTGGGCACACGATTGGAATCCTTGCGCCTCAGCATCGTCCACATGGCTTTGAGCATGTTTGTGTTACCGGTGAACTGCGGCGTAGGAAGTTGGTTCCTGAACATACCATCACGCCAGTTGGGCGACGCCTCGATACGTGCCTTGCGCTCCGCCGACATGCGCCGACCGAAAGCAGGATGCTGCAGCACGGCGAAAGCCGCCACTACCAAAAGCACCAGTATGCTCAAGAGGATAAGCATCGTTTTTCTTCGCATCGTTTCACAAGCTCTCTTTTAGAATGGCCTTGATATCTTCGGCTATGAGATCGAGGTAACCGTTTAATGGATCTTCTCGTATGATTTTCGGCGCGGATTTGCCGGCGAGGACAAGGATCTTCTTGCCGTTGCGATAGATATGCAATTGCCGCGAACGCACGACAGCCGTCAGTTCCTCGTCGCATTCGATTTGTTCACGGATGGCGCGGTATTCTCCATTCGCATCAAACAGTTTCCGCTGCAAGTGCGAGCACATGTTCGTGGTGTCTATCTTTCCCGCCATTCTTAATTCACTTTTGCAAATTTTTGCAAAAGTACTACATTTTTTGCATATATGCAAGCGAAAAAACGAAAAATCGCCCCGAAGAGCGATTTTTCATTTCAGTGGGGCGAAGCCCGTTGCTTCCGCTCACTGCTCTACCGCAAAGATACTAAGAATTTTTTAAAGAAAGATTAAGGTTTTCTTAAGACTGTATAAAATCCCCAAAAATGGGGATAATTTGCTATTTATTCCAATACACTATATGATTTGTGTTTTTATATCTTCTTTATCACGTTAGCCGGATTACCGGCAGCAATGGAGTCGGCGGGGATATCATGTGTAACAACGCTACCGGCACCGATGGTGCAGTTGTCGCCGATAATGACGCCAGGCAGGATGGTCACATTGCCACCGATCCACACATTATTACCGATGGTAACAGGCTTTGCCCATTCTTTGCGGGTCGCGCGCTCTGCAGGGTTCGTGCTATGGCAAGCGGTATATATATGTACGCCGGGGCCGACAAAACAGTCATCGCCGATACTAACAAAGGCTTCATCCAAGACCGTCAGTCCGAAATTGGCGAAGAACCGTTTTCCGACACGGATATGCTTGCCGTAGTCGCAGTAGAAAGGCTGGTTGATGAAGGTGTCTTCATCCGCCTGGCCCAAGATCTCGCGGATCATCTTATTGCGTGCCGCAAAGTCCGTCGGCAGCAGGTTGTTGTACTGCTGGCAAAGCACTTTCACGCGGTTGAGGTCTTCCAACAATTCTTTATCACAGGCATCATACACTTCGCCTGCCAGCATTTTCTCTTTCTCGGTTTTCATAGGGTTCATCTCATTTTTTTCTTGTGTACAGCCATGCGACGACGGCACCGCTGATGTTGTGCCAGACGCTGAAGATAGCTCCGGGGATAGTCGCCATCGGATATGCGGCGAAATGCAGCGTGGCCAAGGCCGAGGCGAGACCGGAGTTCTGCATGCCTACCTCGATGGAAATGGCCCGTTTCTTCGGCTCCTCAAGCCCTGACAGCCATCCTATCAGCCAACCGAGGCCCAGTCCGAAAAGGTTATGCAGCATCACCACCACAATGATAATCAGACCGCCTGCCAACAGTTTGGAGGCATTGGCGGAAACGACGATGGCCACTGTGAAAGCGATAGCCACAGACGAGAAAGCAGGAAGATAGTCCGTCGCCTTCTCTGTGATTTTCGGCCATAGGCTCTTAATCACCAGTCCCAGGATAATAGGCATAATGACCACCAACAGCACACTCAGCATCATACCCGCCACGTCCACATGGATACGTTCGCCCGCCAACGCCCACGTCAGCAATGGTGTCAGCAGCGGTGCGAGGATGGTAGAAACGCCGGTCATACCGACCGACAGTGCCAAGTCGCCTTTCGCCAGATAGGTGATGACGTTCGATGCCGTGCCGCCGGGACAACAGCCGACCAGCACGACGCCCAACGCCAGTGCCTCGTCCAGTTGGAAGGCTTTCGCCAGTCCCCATGCCAGCAACGGCATGACGGTGAACTGCGCCAAACAGCCGATGATGATATCTTTCGGGCGACTGAAGACGATCTTGAAATCGTTCAGGTTGAGCGTCAGGCCCATACCGAACATGATTACGCCCAACAGATAATTGATGGTCTTGGTCGGTATCGGCTGCAGCACGCTCGGGAAGAACAATGCCAGCACCGCGCCGATGAGCACCAGCACCGCCATGTATTCCGATATGTAATGACAGAGTTTCTTCATTAATCTAACATCATTTTCATACACCTACAACCTTAAATCATCTTCTCAGCAACCAGTCTATTACATTGATTTTGCGGATACCGTCTATATTCGCCCTGTCAAAATCCATTGTCAGAAGATATTTCGGGTGTGTGTCTTGAATCTTTTTTAATGACGAAATTTCTCTTTTTAATGTATTTTCGTCATTAGCGGTATAAGTCACTTGATAATATTCGCGTTCTCCGTTGTGTTTCATCACCACGAAGTCCACTTCTCCCGTATCTGTTCTGCCGGCATATACTTCGCCGCCACGCCTCAAGAGTTCAAAATACACTACATTTTCCAACTTATGCCCCAAATCAATGGTTGGCACATTCGTTTGGAGCAGATTGCGGAAACCGAGATCCACCGCATAATACTTGTAATTGCTTGCCAGCAATCGTTTGCCCTTTATATTATATAGCCGGACAGGATATATCAAATATGATTCCGAGAAATAGCGGAGATATTTCAGTACGGTATTATGTGACAATTGTTGTCCTGAGGTCCGGTTCAGCGTATCTGCAATATTATTCGGCGATACCACGCTACCTATACTGTCATAAAGGAAATTAATGACACGCTGCAATGTGTCAAACTTGCGCAACTTATTCCGCTGTACAATATCTTTGACTACTACCGTGTCATATACAGATTGTAGGTAAGTGTTTACCATATCCGGTGCTGTACGCGACAGATTGACTGCTTCCGGAAAACACGAGGTGTTCATATATTGGCGAAACAGCCTGCCGTAATCATGCTCATCGGGGAAAGATGCTATGTACTCTGCAAACGAGAATGGGTGCAAATGAATGTTAATATAGCGCCCGGAAAGCAAGGTGCTCAAATCGCTGGAGAGCATATAAGCATTAGAGCCGGTGATGTATAGGTCCACATCCTTCTTTACAAATAGTGCATCCACCAATTTCTCGAAATGCGGTAATAGCTGTACTTCATCCAAGAACACATAGCGTTGGGGGGTGTCGGGCAACTGACCGATAATGTAATCATACACTTCTTCCCATGTAGCAAAACGACTATTTTCGCGTTCCTCAAAATTAAGCGACAACACAGCGTCTTTCTGTACTCCGTTATCATACAGATATTGTCTAAACGCCATCAACAATGTGGACTTACCGCAACGACGGATTCCGGTTACGATTTTAATTAGATCCTGGTCGCGCAATTTGATGAGTTGCGTCAGATACGATTCTCGATTTATCATAGTACTCTCTTTGAATTTCCTACTGACGAAAATAGCAAAAATCTACAAATCTCGTCAGTATTCGGCTGCAAAGATACAAAAAATTTTCCTATCCCGCAAATTTTAGAAGCAAAAACTTGCACTATCCCGCAAATTTTTCCAATTTTAGCGGTTCTCTAGTATTTTTGCAAGCCCAAACATGCACTATCCCCAGAATGTTTAGAGGCGAAATATACACTGAGCGTAAAATTTACTTCATGTCCCTTTGTTGGATGGCATCCAACCTAATGAACGATGTTGTAACCGACTGATAGTAAGAATCTTTTTGATAGTGGAAACGACGAACAAGAAATACCCTCGCTTTGGGATAAATCCTAACGTGAGGGATAAAGTGACCGCCAAATAGACGGTATAACAGGAAGGTTGTTTTATTGGGCTTTGATTAAGCGGATGGAGCGAAGGAGATGTTGATTGTAATATCAAACGCAAGGAGCGAATTGCGGCAATGATAGACAAAAAGTCCGTCGGGTTGTTGGGTCATTGTTTCCCATTTGCCGGAGATGGTCCAGCTATTATGATGAATAATGACTTGTTTGTCCTGTGCCGAATCGGGACTGGAGATGATTTTAATATAGTTCTCCGTTCTGGAAATATCTGTTCCTTCAAACAACGCTTCATCCCATCGGGTGATGTGTTCTTCGCCTGCAATATAGTCCATTGGAATAACATGCATTTCCAACATCACTTCTTCCTTATCTCCGAATGAAACAGCTACAGGATAAACAGAACTTATCTCTCCGTCTTTCTCATATCCAAGCCATTGCTCATAAATAGCATAGATAGAGTAACCTCCATTGACATCTTCGCATAACGAGGCGTATTTGAGTTCACTATCCGTTTTTTTAGCCTTCAAATATTCCCATTGTTCTTTGGATAGTTTACTCGGAACTAATTTGGGCTGCAATAAACGACAACCGATAGGCGGCTCTATTTCAAGTTGTGAAGAATCCTGAGGTAAGGTATTAAAATAGGCATCTTGTTCCTCTTCGCGGAGGAATTGGCCGTTGTTGTCAAAATATTCTGTGTGATAGATTACTCGTTTCATTCTTCTTCGGGATTATCAAGCGTTACTTTTCCGTTAATATAGAATAAGACCTCATAGCCTTCATTCATGAGCGGATCAATTTCTTCTTCTGGGATGTCTTCTACCACATAACCTGCTTCATCTTCTTCACCTTCCGCGCAAATAGTGCAGGCACTCCAGCATACTCCGCCTCGGGTAAGCCAGAGACGTTCATCTTCGTCAAACCACGCATCAATGAGGATTTGGCGAGTTTCTTTGTCAACTAAGTATTCCATAATCTATCTTTATATTTCAGCATTCATGTATTCGCTGAAGAAATCAATAACATCTTCTTCGCTCTTTTGCTCCAAGTGTTCTTCCAACCAATTGAGTAATTGGCGTTGTTCTTCGGATGTATAATCCTCGGTCATGGCCGCTTCCGGATGATAGGTGAAGCCGTTATCATGACAATAGTTCCACAAGTTTTGATAATCAACTTTGCAGCCGTTAGTATATAACTTCTGCCATAGGGATTCTACTACTTCGCTCATATGTCTGTATATTAGTTGAGAATAAGGTGAATCGTATTACTTTTATAGGGGGAGAGTTGTGTGCGCAGTTCGTTCCAATCAAACGGAATTTGGCTTCGTTCGGCGATGTACTGCAAGTCATGGAGCAATGCTTCATCCACATTGAACATTCGTACGCTCCCCTCATCTCCATATAGGTCATCACACCAATCCACGAGATACGAACGCATACCTTGTGAGATGGGCACTTCTATCTCATCCCAAGCATTCTTTGGGACAAAATTCTCATCATCAATCTCAATGAGGCAATAGTCCACATGAGGCTTCTCATCGGAGATATATCCTTTGAGATCTCGCAAATAGTTACATCTAGAAAAAAGCATATATGTTTTAACTAATCAAAATGGTAAACTTTCATCGTTAGGTTTTGAAATCGTTAATCTAAAATCACTTATATCATCATTCATTTTTCTCGCATTAATATATTCCAACACACAAGAATAAAAACATTCCATGACGCGCGCAATCTCCTCTGTGGTCCTATTCGCTCCTAATGAAACTTTTTTCCACGAAGGATGATTTTTTATGTTATTTTGGATATTACGATCGAGAGCGTACAACCAACGAATACATTCCTCATGATTGTGTTTTGCGGCTAGTGCTAAAAACAACTGAGTATTCAGTAATGAGACTAAAGATGGAATCCACGTTTTTTTGCTTTTGATTTCCAAGTATTTTTTATTTGATATTTCATGTTTGATAGTTCCAATATAAATTCTACTATATACTGTTTCTTCGACTTTGCTATGAGTTGAAAAATAATAATCGAGATATTCCATCGGAAATAATCTAGACTTGTCAATATACTCCTCAAAACCATTTAAACATCGAAAGTGGTAAGGCAAATAATTATTAACAAAATCCCGATACTGACGAAGTAAGTCTTTAGGAGCATTTCTTACAATAATTTCAATTCCTGCAGACTTTATTGTCGTCGTAACTCCCTTGTCTGATTGTAATTCATTTATTATATTCTCTAAAGTCCAGTCCTCCCATATGTTATTTTGTGCCATTAGCAGAATTGCCAAGCGAGCAGAAATCTTGTTATGGGAAAATAGTTTTTTCAATATTTTTATTTGTATCACATATTCTTGTCCTAAAAATCGTTGTTTCAATTCGTTCCGAGCAGCCGATGCGGTTTCTTTGTGTTCTAAATCTTTTAACACAACATAAATGGATCGATTTCTTACTGCAATGATTGATGAATACTTGTATTTATATAAACTCTTTTGTAGTACCGCGGAATCATGTTTTTCATTAACTAGAGAGATAAAGAATCTAAGTTGCGATGTATGGCTATACTTGTCAATAAATTTTGAGACTTCCTCTATTTGTATGGGTAAGTCTTCATATAATTGTAACATATTCTCGCAACCATGAATTATATGTCTATCTTTAATAATCTTCTTTTTTAGTGGTGAACGCATGCACAAATCTCTTTATAAAAAGCAACCATCAATAAACTAAATTAACAGAAATAATATAAGTGTTTGTTATTAATTTTTCCGTATAATGGCCATTATAATTAATATGACTGTAACAAGCACAAGCAACCATATTAATGGAGCCCAACTGGATATCATAAAACCCCAAATACCGCCTACTATTAGAGCTAGAGGATAGCCTCCCCCTGCCATCCCTAGCATATTGTCTCCAATCTCTCGTTTTCTTTTCACATTTTCCTCCTTTTTCTTCTGTTGCTCTGCCCATTCATGTGCTTCTTGTCCCCTTTGCTCATGTGCTCTTTTTGTTTCTGTTAAAACTTCTATTTCTTTTTCAATAAGTCCCGGATATGCCGTTTCGTCTATAGCAGCCGCGTAGAACAATCTGCACATTAGTTGAAAACTCTTACATTCACGTTCGTAGTCTTTTTGAACATCTTGCCGCCAGGGATTCTCATGCTCTACTTGTTGCACATCTATCATTAAAGGAACACGTACATACAATTGCTTAGCATCAGCTATTTGTTTTAACATTTCTTTCGATATTTCATATAGTATCGTTACATTTAGTCCTCCACGACTATCACTCTGTTTGTCAATACTATATCTTTGTAACGTGATATTGGTATCGTTTATACGTAAGACAAATTCCCCCTTGTCAATTTTATCCAATGCAGGACCTTGAAGCAGACATTCTACTTGACTATAATATAATTGAATAAAAATCTGATCTTTGGATGCATTAGATTTAGAAAACACATCGAATCTTGCATTATATTCATCCATGCAGCAGTATTTGTCGAATGAAGTTGCGAATGTGTATTCGGAATCTGCATATTGTGGTAAATACTCCCCTACAATTGAAATGTAGTCCATTATTTCGCCATCAAATCCATAATTGAAACGTTTAACCGTTTCTTCTTTAAACATGTCATGATTGACAGAAATAAGTTCATTTTCCATAATTGTATAATATTATTAATTAATAACTTGATGCATGGCATATTGATACTTTTCCTTATCAATCACCATGTTGTAGAATTTTCGACTATATGTTACAAAATCTTTATAAGTATTGTGGTGTACACAAGACCATAAATTTGTATCAATGGTAACTTCGTTGGCTTTACATAAGAAATCAAAATCTTGATAAGGCATTGAGAATGCCAACTTTTCACCGAGATACCCTTTGTTGAGTAGGGGTATTACCTCGTCCTGAATTTTAATACTTATAAAGTTCTGAGCATTAGTTCGTTTAATTTGAACCAATAATTGCACATCTATTCCTCTTTTCAATATCTTTGCATACCACCAAAACGCAATAGTTTTATCCAATGACAAATCGTGTTTTCTCGGATAAAATGGCTGTGCGGAAATAATTTCAAAACCATCATACAACTCTTTGACATATACAATTGTATTGTTATTTTGGATGTATGAAATATTCCGTTTTATGTATTCATAGAATTTTGTAGTCTGCTGTTGTCCAAATCTGGGAGGAGAAGCGACTCCCTCTGCGACACATGTACTGCCGCAGAAAGGACAGACATGCGTAAAAGCATGCCGCTCCATTTCCGCTCCGCAATTAGGACAGGTCATTTCTACTAAACACAATATACGTTTATTCTTTTTTTTCTATACTATTTTGTGGTATCCAAAGTATCTTCCTCGTCCTTTTTACCAATCTGGTTCGTTTGAACGGTAATTTTCCCAAAATCTTTCATATCAACTTCAGCTTGACGAGGATTCTTTTCGTCATACGAAATGAATTCTCCTTCGATATTTGCACCCGAGTAGAGGACAAACACCTTGTCTCCTTTTTTGAACCCCATAATTTTACTTTTTAATTTTGTTAGACAATATGTTAACTATCACAAATAGTGATATTTATGCGAATAATAGAGAGCTATTCCCCCTATTCAGTATGCGTTTATCGCTATTCGTAATTACTCTTCAAAAGTACTTTTATTAACCATATCTTTTTTCTTTAAGTTCATACTCTATCTAAGTTCTCGATGTGAACTCGTTAGTAGCTCTTCCCATATTTCGATTCGTATGCTTTAATATCTGATTGTAATCCAATGAACTTAACTAAACATAGAGTTCCTAACGAAATAGTTACAACTGCAAACCAAATAAGAGGATTGCAATTACCAACAATTAGGCTCCATATACCACCAACAAACAAAGTTAAACAACTCCCTATTCCCCAACATATTTTAGCCCATGTTTCCCATGATTCACGTTTTAGACGATTTCTTTGGTATTCATCTTTTTTTGAGCAGAGTGTCTTTAATTTACTCATTCCTTCAACAGGATCCTCTACTGCTTGCCAAATAACACTAAGAATCATTCGTAATCGTTCACTATATATGTTTTTTGTGTTACCACATTCGTCATATAGATGCAAGGTGCATTCATTTTTGTCTTGAGACTCCGCGATTCTTTTTAAATCCGGGGCTTCCAAAATATACCTTTTTTCAATATACCACCAAGGTACGCTTAAATATGGCTTCTTGTCAGAATCTAAAAGCCATTTATACGGACTTATTTCACCAAAACTTCCAAACTCTATTAGCTCGAAACCTCGATATTTAAATTTCAGGTGAATTGAGCTTTTAGAGCAAGCAAATGTCACAAACACATAACCACTTATATAAAAATTACCTAACTTTAGTACACAATTAATAAAGTTCTTATCACATAATTGTAGTTCTAGTTTCTTTTCTACTTCTTTCCGTGAGTTCGTTTTTGTTTGTTTATCTTTTGCTATTCTATCTAATTCTTTTATCTCCTTATTAACAAATGCCTCGATTGTTTGCAAATTAAAGTCAGCACTTGATATTTCAATCTCATTAGTATATTCATCATCTTCATATGATTTATCGTCATCCCATTTTTCATAAAAAACACCTTTCACGAAATCGCCATTCCGATTGTATTTAACTTCTACTAAATACTCTCTATCATCTTCCTCTTCATCGAAAGATGTGCTATCTTCTTCATTATTATATGTTAAAAGATATGGATTAGATACGTGTATAATAAATGACGTGTCAGCATTCGGATATAACTCATTGATAAATTGAGTTATAAACTTTACGGTTCCATCTATGTCCATTCCAAATGATACTTTGTTTTTCTCAAAAAGCGGATACATTGAACAATTCGCAAATGCTCCAAATCTCTCATGGGGATATGTTAGTTGGATTTTCTTTTTAGAACTTTGGACGATAAGTATAGCTTTATTATTATTTCTAACATCTACTATTTTTAATGATAATAATTTACTATGTTTTTCGCTAATATCGTTAATAATATTAGTAAATGTTTCTAACATCCGTTTGATTCCATTATCTATAGGTATATCTCGAACAACGTCGGCATATCTACTAACATCAATACCTTTAACCAACTTGCCAACCAAGAAACTACCACAGAATTCGCAGTAATCTTTCTTTGTTGTTGTTGCACCGCAATTAGGGCAAACAAGAGATTGGAGTTTCATAACTTTACTTTTTGATTTTGTTAGACAATATGTTAACTATCACAAAGAGGGATACTTCTGCGAATAGGAGAATAAGGATTGCAATTAGACAAGCATTGTCTTGTAGTTGCTGTTGCATGAAACAGCCGAGTATCATTTCAATCAGCCCCACTATCACGAATAGGAATGAAAGCGCTATGCGGAGAGCGTCTCGCATATTGAATTTGTACAGACCAAGTAGCAGAGCAGCATTCAAAGCGATTACTCCGCAATTTACTCCCATATTAAAATAGGAATATCCGGATAGCAATAAACCGAAGAGCACATTGACGATAAGCGCCAAGCCTCCAAGCATAAGAATAGTCCTTTTCATGTGTTTATCAGTTTTGAGGTGGAACAGGTGGCGGTGTTTGGTGATTGAGGATTCCTGTAAGTTCCGGCATTTGCGAGAGTGGAAGCCATGTTGACATGCCAGCTTTCCAGACAAGTGTATCGGCATTGATGGATCCTTGCTGTAACATAGCAGCAATAGTTTGTGGCGTTTGGTTGGGGAGTTGCTGACCATTGACATATACAAAATAAGTTTGCTGTTGTGAGATTGGCGGCGGTGCAACAGGGTTGGTATTGATCATTTGTCCTGCCATGCTTCCAATCGTAGAACCAACTCCTACGCCTGCACCAAGTCCGGCTCCCATAGCCATCATTTGTCCGCCTGCACCTGTATTGCCTGCAGCAGTTTCCAAAACATCGAAACTACGCTCCATCTGATACACGTCTTTGCCAGTTACTTGAAGCCTTGCAGCAAGATCTTTGGCTTCTTTCAATCGTTGCAGACTTGGGTCTTCCTCCGGTACATTGACAGACATAATATTAAAGTCCACCAACTCAATACCATACTTCGCAAAAGATTGATTAAGTTGTTGCTGGCAGAATGCGGACATATCTATCAGTTGCGTGTTTACATCGAGAATAGAGACATTGTCTTTTGCAATTTTCTGCGCAATAAGCGCCGAGAGTTGCATGACTATTTTCCCTTTGAAATACTGCTCTACTTTGTCAGAAGAGAAGGCTGTCATATTGCCGACAAGTGTTTCAAGGAATGTGCATGGAGTAGCCACTCTGAAACCATATTGTCCATAGGCGCGCACGGGAACAATAATCTTATATCGAGGATCTTCCAACTGCATAGGCTGTGTGGTTCCCCATTTAATATCCAACTTGTGCAATTGACTGATAAACCAGACCTCCGCTTTGAAAGGGGAATCACTTCCATATGGGAGATTGATGAGTTTATTCAATAAGGGCAGTTCTTCGTTTTTGAGCGTATATGTACCAGCTGTAAACTCATCACAGATTTTACCTCCATGCACAAAGAACGCTGTTTGCGCAGGATGTACAACCAGTTGCGAGCCTAAACGCAAATCGTCAGACGGGAATTTGGCGACAAGTTCCTGGTCGTTGGATTCAATACTAATTACATCAATTAGTGCCATAAAATTATATTTATTATCCTAAAGTTACACTTAATATCTCAGCATTTTTATACGCCGAATTTTGACTGCAAAGCACATCTTTTGCTTCATACTTATCTCCAAATTTTAAATCAAGGAATCTTTCAGAATAGGTTGGACCTAATTTGTATTTAACTAAATAACGTGCCATAATTATAGACTTTATTTTGCCTCCATTTTATTATTAGGCAGGAGGTTTCGCCGGTATGTTTTTTGCTTTTCTTTTCTAGGTCTTGTGCCGCTCTTGTGCCGCTTTAAGGAATTCTATGTTTGCTCTGCAAACTCGCGCGGCGCACTTACTCCTTCGAATGTCCACTGGACATTCTCGGTACGCCTTATTCGCTTCACAGTCGGTGGGAAGGAGAATCCTTTCGCCCCCACTATAAAAGAAAAGCGGCAGTCCGCTTAATTGGATTACCGCTTTTGTTGAAAGGATGTTGCTCTATTACATATAATTAGATCGACGGAGTAATGAACACCCGCCAAGAACCATCCTTCGTATTCCTCTCTACATAGTTTTTCTCAATCAGTTGTCCTACTAATTTACGCACTGCTGTCAAACTGATACTTAACTCATCCCGCATATCTTCTTGCGTCAATGCCGGTTGCGTCTGCATTATTCGCAGAATCTTCGCGTAGTTCGGTGTCCGGAACTCTATCATCTCTCCGTCGTACCACCATACATTCTCCGCTTTATGCGTCACAAACAAGTAATCGTGGTATATCTCGTTGGCAACTAATCCTTGGAAATATTGTACGAAAGGTGCAATATCCTTGATAGTGGCATGTGCACCATCACTCGGCACTTTGCCTACAATCAGATCTGCCTGATGCAACGCCTCCAGATAATTCTGTTTCTTGCGACTACGCACCACAATCATCGGCAGGCCATGCCGCGACAGGATGAAGTTCACCATCAGTCGGGCTATACGACCGTTACCGTCTTCAAACGGGTGAATACGGATATAGCGATAATGAAACAATGCCGCCAACTCAATTGGCGATAATCGACCGGCTTCCTCCTCGGAGTTATACCAGTTAATAAGATCGGTCATCAATGCAGGCGTCTCTTCCGGAGAAGCATACTCAAAGCGGTCGCCATAACGTGTAATAACCGAGTTTGGACGTGTTTTGTATTGTCCGGCATGGATGGTATAACTCGTTTGGACACCTCCGGGCAAGTTACGATAGACAGTATAATCTTCTCGCAGTAATGTTTTATGCAATGTGCGGATGAAATTCTGGGTCAACGGCATGTCCTGCGTTTTGGCCTCCTCCGTCATCATCTTAACTCCCACATTACTTGCCGTCATTTCCTGTATATCCCGCACTGTCGCTTCACCTATTACCTTTCCGAACAATAGCAGAATCTCAGTTTGACCATAGGTCAAGGTATTACCCTCGATATGATTGCTGTTATAGTTGTAGTCGATGGTAAACCGACGACTCAGGCGCTCGCGGTCTTTCTCCGAAATCGGTTGGATGCCTTCCCAAGCTTGCAATGCCTTCTTTACGCTTACCTGTTTCATATACATCTTATCTGTTTTGCGATTAAAAGGTTATTGTTATGTAACCTTTTTATTCATTTTTTAACTGTAATTTATCAATAAAACATCCTATAAGGTGGCTGTTTTGTCACCATTTTGGCTACAAAAGTACTACATTTTATTGATATATGCAAGTTTTTAGGCAAAAAAGGTGGTATTTTTTTCCTTTTAATGTGTTTTTAGCACTTTTTACGGTAATCCAATATTTCAAAGAGCACATTTTATCACAAGCAGGTACAAAAAAAAATACTGCTTATGCTTTCGTACATACGGGTGTCTGGCATAACCCACGAATAAAAAAGCAAAAGCAGTACATACCAAAGTATGCACTGACGCATTGCCAATCTAATTCGTAGTTTATAAGCTGCCAGACTTATGTATGTACAGATTGGTTCGTCAGTAATAATATGTTATGTTCGCGTGCGCGAAAAAATCAGCCGCTGCTAATCGGTTGCAAAGATACAACAAAAATTTGAAATACACAAACTAATTTATGTTTTTTGTTGTTTTTTGCTTTCGCGCACGCAAATCACATACTTTCGGAATGTACTGCTTAATTCGGAGAAAGTGATTACAGATCTTTTTTGATGCCTTTCACGCGAACAACATACTGGCTTTTGATCCATCCGGTATTGTCATAGATAACTGCTTCGTCTATTGCTTTTCTTTTTACATAGAAAATAGTATCACTTCCAAGAAACTCCGCTGTAGATTCTAAGGTAAAGCCCATAATCTTTCCACTCGGACATCTGATAGCTTGGTGTTCTTGATCGAAGATATAGTTGGCATCTATCAAGGTTCTCCATTCGGAATTAGCGGGGATATGTAAATATCTATCCGACTTGCGATACTCCCCCTTATTTTCTTCTTTCGTGACATTCACATATTGTACTTTTGAATCGTTTTTAATGTCAAAGTACCACAGTACATCATATGTCTGTGCGTTGGGATCGTAGTCCCAATGGTAAGTCTGTTCTCCGGTAAATAAATCATACGTCAAATTATCGGACGCTATACAAGCCCAAATACCCACAATAGAGGAACTGGTGAACATAGTCGGATCATCCGGTTTAACCGAGTCTGGTTCTTCGGGAGCTGATTTATCCGAACAAGATGCCAAAATCAGAGATGTTGCACATATAAGTGCGAAGAATAATTTAGTTTTCATTGTTGTACTATTTTTAGGGATTAAACATTTATGAACAAAACCTACGGACAGTCCATCAGAAACAGTAATGGAATCCGATAGAAGCGCCGAAGTCGAAGAAATGCCGAAGGTTGCGATCTGCATCTACTTCAAAGACATCTTCGCCGACCAATCCGCCACGATATTCATACTTGGAGCTGAACGCTAAGCCGTAACCGGGACGAGCATCCAAACTGAGCACAAAACGCGACCATATAAATTCCATACCCACGATACCATTCACACCGAATTTGCCGAGTAACGGGTTGCTTTCTCCAAAGCCGAAACTTGCCAAATTGAGCGATTTGATAAGACCCAACGACACACCGCCTCCGCCAAATATGGCAAACGTGCTACGTCCGGCAGTATCGATTTCCTTCTGATAAACGATATTCGGATTGAGTTCAAAAGTGAAGTTACTCCAGTTATAGGTATCATGCAGTTCCTGATAAGTGTCCGCCACCTGAATCTCCTCAACCGCCACTTCTTCGGTCAGTACATTCGGCAGTTTCACATCATCTTTGGTCGGTGACAATTGTAATTTGACAGCTAAATCCGCCTGCAACGCCAAGCCGTCTACTCCGAAAATAAAGCCTTTGTAGGAAGCACCGAACATGTTTCCCACCATACCACCTATCCGGTGCGTATAACTGCTGCCTCCTGTAGTTCGACCTCCGCCGCGATGACTTCTGCTAAAACTACTTCTGGAGTGACTATACGAGCGACCACGATTGTTGCCACGATACCCTGCCGCGTCCATACTCCCTGCCATGCATAAAAACATAAGCACAAATAAGAATACTTTTTTCATTGTTGTAATCATTAATTATAGGATTAATAAACCAATCAGCGGAACGCCTTTCGGAATTCCGCTGCAAAAGTACAACAAATATTTGATATACGAGAAGTTCTTATTACTTCTTATTTCGCTGCGCTCAAACGATTATTACTTGTTATTTCAGGAGGGTGACGGATTGAAGGCCGCCGTTATTGCCAGCGACATAAGAGACGGTTGTATGGCCTGTGAGGACAAGCTGGTCAATGAAAAGCGGCTGACCAGTCAGGAAGAAAGTGGAGACAAAAGTATCCCCTGCACTCAATTTGGAATTGACAGATTCCACTACCTCAAAACGCATATCACCCAAATAGCGGAACACACAACGGCGGTTGGGCAACCAAGTAACCTCAATACTCTGGCCGAGTTGTAAGTCCTTGGTATGAATTCCCTCTGCAATGAACGGATTACTGCTGCCATGTTCGCCTTCTTTCAAACGATTGGTATAATCATTCCAATCGCGCGGTACCCCCACAGACGCTCTAATGTACTAAGTGCCAAGTTCTCATGCAGACACAGCCAGATTTGCGCGATGAGAGACTCAAAATCAGCCGGTGTCGCCGGACGTGTGCCGAAACGCGCTTCTACATCTTTGCGCAGTTGTATAACCTCGGGTGCATTTTTGTTCATAATGATCAATTGATAAAATCCGCTGCAAAGGTACTGCTTTTTTCTGATATGCGCCTACTTCTTTTTATTTCTTTTAAAACGATTTCTCAGGCAAAACGAGCGCCAAGGAGTCATATAGTTGGTCGTTCATGTTCCAGTATTCCATGAAAGCATGCATAAATTCTTCATGTAAAATGGGGTCTTTTATGGAGCGTTTTGCCTCTTCAAGACACTCTTTCATACCGCCATCATAATCGCGTACATCAGTCATTGTTTTCAACTCTCCTCTTTTAACCGCTTTGCGGATGGCCGATTGGCGGGCGATATGTATGGCAGCGGCCTGCTGGCGTACTTGCTCTCGCGGAGAAGGTGTATTCGTTTTAACAGCCAATGAGTCCACTACGCGGTTGAGAGAATCCACCTTGGCTTGACGCTCGTCATTCACTTTGAGAAGGGAGTCAATGTTGGCAGAAAGACTCTGTTCCTGTTCGCTATGCTTGATTTCGGCTTGCCGGTATTCGGCATACATGAGCCATCCAGCAAGGCATAATACGGCTAAAAAGATAAGTGACACCGGCAACCATATATACAAGTTGTCTGATCGTTTTATAGCCCGCAACACTTGTGCACAGGAGGAATAACGATCTGCAGGGTTCACGCGTGTGCATTTGCGGGCTATATATCTATAGCGATACGAGAAAAGAAGACCAATGATTTTGCCGACCGCATAGATATCCGCGCGGTTGTCAATCGTATTACCCTCCAACTGCTCCGGCGCGATATACGCCATTGAGCCTGCCGGTTGCTTGAACGTGACATAATCATCCGTATCGGACACACCGAAGTCAATCAGTTTGACAGCAGAGCCGTTGCGGGTGATGAGGATATTGGAAGGCTTGATGTCGCGGTGGATGATCTGGCGTTCGTGTAGAAAAGAAAGCGCATCCAGAAGTTGATTTATTAGCTTGCGCCGTGTAGCTTTGGATGGTTTTGTCACCAGAAATTGTTCCAGCGTAATACCATCAATATACTCCATCTGGATATACCAGCCGATAGAGTCCATGTGCCCGAAATCAAGCAAACGTACAATATTAGGATGATCTAAACCGACACCGATAGAGAATTCCTTACGGAGTAATTCTACATGTGGCGTGGAATCTCTATATGGCTCTGCTAATGCTTTTAGAATGTAGCGACGCCCGAAACGGGTAGCGGCATAGATAGCGTTATGTCCTTTGGCGGACAATAACTGCGGCTCCGACCACACATCCGAAAATTCGGGCGTGAGGGGAGATACGATGAACGAAGAATCAACCATTGCCAGACTATTTGTGAGTGCAAAGGTACTACTTTTTTCGCACATGCGCAAGAAAATGAGCGAGAAAGTGCGGAGAAAGTGGATTTTGCAGGAGAAATAAAGGGAAATAGCTGATAAGTGTCGTCAACTAGACGACGTAATTCGAAGAAGAGGCACAGGAGCGAACAAAACCGGTATCGCGGTACAGCGGAATACCGGTATCCCGATAGAATCCCCCTTTCGGAGCGAAGCGACTTATAATAAATATTTGTCGGTTGAGATACTCATTTTCGAGACGAGGAATGGCAAAAATAAAGAGGGCTGGAACCCAAAGGTAACCAGCCCTCAATTATCCGAGAGAGACAAGAATTACTCTTGCATCAATAATTGCATAACCACTTTCGCGGAGTAGGCAACCGGGGTGCCGGGACCGAAGATGGCGGCAACGCCGGCTTTGTAGAGGAAGTCGTAGTCCTGCGCGGGGATGACACCACCGGCGGTGTTCTTGAGCTCCTCAATGACCTGCGGGATGAGGGTCTTGTGACCTGCCGCAAGCGAAGAGACACCCAGTACATGGACGTCGTTCTCCACCGCCTGTTTGGCTGCCTCTGCCGGAAATAAACTCCGTATGTTTGCTACAAAATTCATTATTTCAATTATCGGCACAAAATTACTACAAAAAAATGACATACACAAATTATTTCGCACAAACCCCCAATAAATCTTCATTTTGTAGCAAAAACATACTCCTTATAAAAAGTCTGTACAAAAGGGTCCCATATCGATCGTCAAACGCTGCGTTTAAGCGAGGGCAGAGGATATGCACTTGTATATATCCTATGCCGAGCGTAGCAGGGTCTCTAAGCCGGGCGGCTTTAATAAAAAGGCTTAGAGGTATATGGGAAAGGTACAGACTTCGAGCAGAGGCAGCACAAAACAGGCGGAACGATGGACATGGACGGGTGTATGCGTGGGGACAGGTCACAAAAGAGACTCAGACCGCGCAAGGGCATAGAAGGAGCACAAAAGAAATTCGGGCGTCCGTACGGATAGCAGCGTCACGGTGGAGGCAGCCCCGCGCGCAGGACTACAGACTTCAGCAAAGGCGGTGTCGCCGCTCATATTCGGGCACAGGGCACCCCGGAGGCATACGGAAAAATGGGTAATGGAACGGATGCAGAAGAATAATGCACACTCTCTCTGACGACAAAAAGTATGGCTATGAAATAGGCATACTGAGTTTATACCCACATCGGCCAGAAAAGGAACACTCCCAAAACGACTTTCTTTCTCGCGGTTTACCGCACCAACAAGCCGCGAACGAAGAGAGCACCTTATTAAAAGGGGGAAAAGCAAAAAAAAATAAGATCACATAAAAGGAAGGAAAATAACAGCTTTGGTTCGTGCAAGGGATTCACGGAAGAAACGCCAGATGTTCCAATACCAAAGGTCAGTGTCTTTGGCATTGTAGGCAATCGGTGTCTCATGAAACAACCAAGCTCCATAAAAGACGGCACGTTGGTTATGGTATGGTTGTGAGATAATGGTTAGCGATGGAAAAGAATAGCCAAATGTGCTTCCATAGTTATTCAGAGACGTATAAGTATCCGTTCCATGATAGTCTGTTTGAATAACCTGCACACCGGCTTTTTCCAACGCAACCACCATAGAATCGACTTCATTATAATCGTCGTAAAGTTTTTCTCCAGAGACGATAATGAAGTCCACTTTGCCTGCTTGGTACAATTCAGTGGCGGCCTGAATACGCGCGTCATAATACGGACTTGGAGTCGCACTACGACCTGTGCCGAGTAATAGCCCATACGTCCTGTGAGGAATCGCGTCTATATCATCGTAGCATTTTCCTCTACTTGCTTGAATAATAATAGCGTTGCAAGCAATAACTAGAGCAACTATTATTGTTAGGAGTACGAAGAATATGATGAGTAGAGTGCGTTTCATTGGTTTTCTTCCATCCATTTATGAGCGGCACGGTATTGTTCTTGGAACTTGTAAAGGTCAACCGGGATTGCAATGACATATTGCTTATAGATATCGTTCTCTATAGTTTTGTAGTCTGGAGCATCTTCACGAATATAGCAAACATTCATTTGCTGATACTCCAACAAGTCATTCAAGAATTGACCCATTAACATGATATGCGTTTGGCAAGAATCAGCATACACCATGATATTGTTATTTGCCAGTACATAGGAATCTGAACTATATTCTTTACCATTCTCATCCCATTCGGAGAAAAGGATAAGTGGATTTTCAGTTTTTACAGGTAGCACAACTATCATTACCGGTTCGCTTTCGGGATTGCAATTCTCGCTAAATGTGAAACTAACTCGGGTATTGTTACCGTTCGTATCATATGGAGCCGCGTACGATAGTATAATAAACGGCGTATTGTCAGTAGAATCGATAAGCTGTTGTACATACCACGTATAGAGAATATCTCTCCGGCGTTGGTTGTATAGGTTCAAAATGCTATCACTTTTGTTTTTAGATACAGAATTGCAGATATATGAAAGCATTATTGTTGGCGCTTTGCGTGCGGCGAAGCGTAATTCTGCATCTGGATTAGTGAGTACAACATCTTGCAAAGAATCCAATATTTCTTCAAAGATTGGTTGGTATTCTTCAAAAGAAAGAGCGGAATCACCAATATTAGATACAAGCAAGTCAATTGACTCATCCAATGCTCTTGGATATTCAGCAGACTTGTTTCCGCAAGCATAGAAAGACAGCACGAGTGCTATAGAGAATATGTAAATAAGGTGTTTCATAAATACTACTTAAGGTACTCAATAGTTTTTCCCAATTCATTTGCTGCAGTTTGGAAGTTTTTATAGATGATGCTTTCGGGGGTGTCTGTTAGGATTATATGGTCAGCTATCTCACACATCTCTCTTGCTCGCTCTATTTTATACTCTCTCCCTAACATCGTCCATCCGGTATAATTATCATGTAATGGAATAAAATTCTCCAATGCATACGCGAAGCTGTACTCTTCAACTCCTCTTGCATTACCTGTTATTATGATAAGATTCTTAGAATACAATAAATCTATCATCTTAGCTTTTAATGCGGCGTAGATCATCTTAGAATTTTCGGCCGGAATTTCTCCGGAAAAAACAACCTTGTACTCTGGTAGATTACTCTGTAATTGATTAATGTATCTATTCAATTTGGCAATTCTATTAGGTGTGCCATGATCAAGAAACCTCTTGTCCATACAGGAAAGTCTTCCGGTATAAAAATCATCAGAAAGAGATTTGTCAACCACCTCCTTTTTCTTCCGCCATTCGTTTAGTTGATTCTCTGCTTTATATTGCTCGTATAGTTGTTGATAGAACAGTCTCCCCATATGCTCCTCTTTCGAATATGCGCGTATGATTCTTTCTTTTTCATGTTCTAACAACTCACCTTCATATACACCGAGAGGATGCTCTTTTATAAAATCTTTGGCATAGTATTCTAAATTATTCGTATATCCACTATCTTTATAGATGCAAACTTTCCCTAATCCAATTAATTCTCGAAGATATGAGTCTTCTACCACAGTACCGTCTTTTAATGAGGCATGCCTATAGATGTAATATGTGTCATCATCTCCAATTTTAGTTCGTAAATGGTCTGTAACTGATACAGAGAGAGAAGAAAGCAGTGAAGGTAAATCGAAGGAATTTATATAATCTTTGTATTTCTTTACTACATGCAAATATTTGTTATTAAACTTATAATCAGTAGCCTTGATGTAACTGCTTTCTTCTGTTAACTGCTTTATCTTGCGCCCCATTATTACCGACTTAATGAACAGCCCGATAAACTTCTTTTCTCTTTCGCTATACTCAGTTAAAAAGCATTTTGTACCATTGTTAAAAACATAAGACTCATCAACCAAAGAATTTGACAATATGTAACTTACATTGCCAGGGTTAGCATTCTCTGACTCAACGAGTGGAATATCATTAAGAAATATAATGTCGTTGATTTCTTCACCCGTACACGAGAACATTACAGGGTCATATAAACCGTTATAACCACTTGTTCTCCGAAAATATTTGGAGGGGACATTCCGGTAGTCCGTGCCAAAGAACCTAAATTTATCATCGATGAAGCCAAGAATAAGAGCAGTCGACATACTATATAGTTCCGGCAGATGATAGTAATAACCAAAATGTATCATAAGTTCAAAGTTTTTTTATAATCACAATGTATATTATTTTATGGAAGTGATTTGGACAAATACAAAATTAGAGAAGAACACATATTAAGTACAAATTCTGCCTCTTCTTCTGTTGCTGCGCCACCATTTAGCACATGCCTTCCATGATTAGAAGCAAATCCCCATAGTTTTTCTAAAGCTTTATCAAGAGGCGGCGTAAAAGAAGATCGATTATTTTGTATAATGTCACCTAAAGTAGATGTTGTTCCTCCAAATTTTTGACGGCAGAAACATTCCATTGCTGCCATAGCATGTTGTACTGTACCTGTAGTGTCAGCAATTGGGCGCTTTGACAAATCATCTAGGGCTAATTTTAATTCACTCTGCGCAGTTTGGTTTGTGGATAGCGATTGTACGGCATTTGTGAAAGCTTGCTCTTCTATTTCATTGCCACGAAAAAGGACCTGCCCATTCTCAAACTTCCAACCATATCCGTTTGTTTGAAAATATGCATTTATCTCTGACTCATATTCTTGTTTCTTGCTTGCATTTGCTATGCAGTTATATAAAGATTCCACAACGTCATAAACATAATACCAAGCCGTATTCCCCAATTTTTCTTTAGCTTCATTTTCTCTAAATTCATCTCCCCAATTTCCATCTTCGCCTTGATATGTGCATTGACATATAATATTTAGTATGGTTCTTACGTTTAAACCCACAAGTTTAGCTAAGCTAATGAGCCACATTCTAAAACTATATTCAGCATCATTCCTTATAACAATAGGGATATTTGTCGTCCTCAAATTATTTCTTTCGGAGAAGTTTGGCATGGTATAAGTGTTTGTATTGGAAAATTAGTTATCAATTATCTAAGCTGTTAAGTTAATTTTGGTACGCGCGCGTGCCAAATCTATTTTTCGTCTTTCTCTTGTTCCAGGAAGATCTGTTTCTGACGCTCAATCTCGTTGCGCAGTTGCTCTTCAGTGGGCAAGAAAGTCAAGTACTTAGCTGCATAGAGTTGCTTGCTGTCGTGCAG
>CACZVM010000003.1 GCA_902784585.1 uncultured Bacteroidales bacterium
TGTCTATTATGCCGGTCACGGCATCCCCGATGAAGCCAGCAAATCGGCGTACCTGCTGCCTATAGATGGCGACGGACGTTACGTACAATCGGCCTACAAACTCGATGACATGTACCAGAAACTCGGTGCGATGCGTGCCCGCTCCGTCACTATCTTCATGGACGCCTGCTTCTCCGGCTCGAAACGCGAAGAGGGCATGCTTGCCTCTGCGCGTGGCGTGGCCATCAAAGCGAAATCCGGTGTTCCGCAAGGCAAGATGGTAGTCTTCTCTGCCGCCTCGGGCGATGAGACAGCCTATCCGAACACCGACGAGCAGCATGGTATGTTCACCTATTATCTCTTGAAGAAACTCCAAGACACCAAGGGTGATGTCACCTTGCAGGAACTTGGCAACTATATCACCACCAACGTCCGCCAGCAGTCTATCGTCCAGAACGGTAAGTCGCAGACCCCGACCGTCACACCTTCTTCCGATGCCGCCGATTGGCAAACCTGGAAACTCAAATAACACTATGCGCACAAAACTTACTCCTATATTGTTACTATTTGCTCTCTCGCTCTTTGCGGGCGACATTGAGCGTGTTTCAGCCACCTACGAATACTTCTCCAACAACCCCAACGAGACCCCTGCACAGGCGGAAACGGCGGCGATCGAACGTGCCAAGCAGAAGGCGCTGGAGGATCATTTTGGCATCGACGTGAGCAGCGTCAGCAACACCCTGTTGCTCAACCGCGCAGAAGGCGACAAGACGCAGTCGCAGACGAATGTCTTCTCCCTCGGTGGCCTCTCCGTCCGCGGCGAATGGATCGAGACGATCAAAGAGCAGGTGCTCGACAAACGTTTTGTGGACGGTTTCTGGATCGTCAAGGTGCATGTGGAAGGCCGTGCACGCAATCATGCTACCGAAAAAACGGATATCCGCTTCGCCTTTGTGCGTGACGTGCAAGACATAGAATCGCCCGTCACCTTCCGCGACGGCAACGACCTTTTCTTGCGTTTCTCCTCGCCCGTAGCAGGCTCACTCTGCGTCTATCTGATCGACGAAGATCAGAATGCTTTCTGCCTCCTTCCGTACGACAACAATCCCTCCGGAGCTCAAGCCGTGGAGGCTAATCGCGATTATATCTTCTTCTCCGACAGATACGAGCGCGGCGCACAGGAATATACGCTCAACTGCCAGCGTTCGTCTGAGCAGAATGCCCTCTATGTCGTCTTTTCGCCCAATACTTTTAGCAAGGCCCACGACAGCCAGGCGGGCACCAACTGGCGGGACGAACAATTGCCGCGCCAATTGTCCTATGAAGCCTTCCTCCGCTGGCTTGCCGCCAATCAGAAGAAAGACCCCTCGATGGTCGTCCGCACCACCATCATCTCCATCCGCAAATAAAAATAAACATCGATTCGATCGGAAAACCAGGAAATAAAGACAATAATCCTTAAAAATTTTGTACAATGAATAAATATCTCAAAACATTAATTTCTGCCTTGTTCTTTTTCTGCTGTGTTCAGCAAGTAAGTGCGTATAGTTTCGATGTTATCATAACAACTTCCAGGGAACAGATACGTTGCATCATCGTAGAACAAGGAGAAAACGAATTGTCGTACGTATTGTATCAAGATGCCGACAAATCTGTGCACAAAATGCCCATGAATCAAGTTCAAAAGATTTACAGTAGGGATAAAACGCACTCAGAGGAAGCCTCACAGCGCATGTATGCTATCAATTCCAATAGTGCACGCAAGATAGGCTACTTTAGCGATTATGCCAAGCCGATTGTTGAAAAAGCCATTAATGAATGGCAGAAGAAAGATGAGTTTGAGAAAATTGCAGACTGGCAGAAACGCGTCTCAGAA
Organism: uncultured Bacteroidales bacterium; assembly: GCA_902784585.1. GTDB lineage: Bacteria > Bacteroidota > Bacteroidia > Bacteroidales > Paludibacteraceae > Colicola. The sequence continues at coordinate 1,856 of CACZVM010000003.1, forward strand.
GCGACTAGAAATGCCAAGATTCAAGAACTCACCAAGCAATGTGAGCAACAATATTTGCACGACTATCAAGATGTCATCAAACTAAATATCTCATTAGAGGGATTGTATGACTCAGAGAACGAAGTATTTCTCTTGTATGATCCGACGTTTGGCAACATGATCGTGTCTGTGCCTATAGCAGAGGCTCGTTTGTTTAAGCAGAATTGGGCTTCTGCCAAATTTACGCCTAAATACTTTATTGACAATGATGTCATCGCACTCGCTTCGCTCGATATTGCATTCCCTAATACGGGCAAGCACTATGCTTATTCGAACAATGCTTCGCTCAAATATGAACATGCGCAAGTAGATTATAACTTCGATCCCATTGAGATAGCCGTTAATAATTCCTCGCAGCAAAAGGGTCAACAGACCATCAGCGAGAAAAAAATATCTACCAAGAAATCTGCCGTTGACCTGCAAATACCTACTACAGAGATTTCTAATGCTAATACCTTCGTTGTTATTATTGCTAACGAAAACTATAAGTCTGTAGCATCAGTGCCTTATGCACTCAATGATGGACGTATATTGGCAAAATATTGCCAGCGCACTTTGGGCATTCCTGCAACAAACATCAAAGTACATGAGAATGCCACCTATAATGATATTCGTCTGGCTGTCGCTTGGCTCAAGAATGTCTGTGAGAAATATGAAGGCGAAGCCTCTGTTATCTTCTATTATGCCGGTCATGGTATTCCTGACGCATCCGACAAGTCTGCTTATCTGCTTCCGGTGGATGGAGACGGTCGTTATGTAGCCACCGGTTACAAATTGGACGAACTATACCAGAAATTAGGTAGCATGCCCGCTAAGTCTGTAACCGTCCTCCTAGATGCCTGTTTCTCAGGGGCTAACCGTGACGGCAAAATGTTGGCTTCCGAACGAGGCGTAGCTCTCAAATCCAAATCCGGTGTTCCGCAAGGGAATATGGTCGTGTTCTCTGCCGCACAAGGCGATGAAACGGCTTTGCCTAACGATGAAGAGGGACACGGACTATTTACCTATTATGTATTAAAGAAATTGCAGGAATCGCAAGGTAATGTCAATTTGCAGGAACTCTCTCAATACGTCATTCGGGAAGTGGGCCGCAAATCTGCTGTTACCAACAAACCACAAACGCCTTGCATAACGCCATCTTCCTCCATTGGTGCAAAATGGCAAAACTGGAAACTCAAATAAACTGAATATGAAAAAGATCTATTTCGCACTAGCACTTGGGTTTATATGTGCCGTATTTACAGCTTGTCGCTTTAAAAGCGCAGAGCAAAAAGCAGTGGAAGAACAAATACGAGCCTCCGCTCGCCGTTATTATGGAGAAGATGCTACGGTTACATTCCGTAAAATCGTGGTCTTACCGCATGAGGCGCGTTCTGAATATGGGGATTCAGTGTACCATGTATATCTTACGTTAGTGAAGGACGATCCGACCCTCAATAACTATAATTTTGCTTATCAATTGGATTCCGTCGGAGTACAGCGACGAGACTACCCGGCATATACTGAATATTATTATGATTGTATGATCAAAAACTCACATAATACCTATCCATTGCAACGAAATTTTAAAATTTGTAATGGCGAAAAATATAATGAAAGTATATACCGCGATTCACCCATCATTGATAAAGTTACTGTGTTAAAAAAGAGATATTTCTTAAAAGGAGGCTCAGGGGCATACTGTGCCAAAAGGATAAAGAAAGGTGGATGGTACACCAAATCGCAATTGGATATGGACTCTTATGGCGCTATTTCAACACCCGTTGATTAAAAAGACATACTTAGATTCCAATCAATCACCTACCTTACTTTAACTTGCGTTTACCTGACAATAACAAGAGTGCACCCTTCTAAGTGGTAGCACTCTTGTTATATAATCCCTTCCGTTTGGCCCCCCAAATCGCATTATTATTTGCACATGTCCGAAATCTGTTGTACCTGTGTAATGAATTTTCCAAGCATCCCCTCTGCCCCTTATGGACTGAATAAATCTTTTCCCTGGCCGGCACATGATTTTATCAAGACCGCAACAAGACTGAACCGGGTGATTACCGGGTGATTACTGGGTGATTACCACGCTATTAAGCACCCGTTTGCCTTCTTTAAAAGCCCCGAAGCCGCCATTTTTGACTCTCTTATACTATATTATATATTATATATAATATACAATTTGTGCGTTGTTTTTTGTAAAAATGAGTGCCTTTATCTTTCTTGCTGAATTTGAAAAAAATCGCTCTTTTATTTGCGTATATAAAATATTTTTTGTACTTTTGCAGCGCAAAGGTGTGTGAATACATTTTAATTAACTATTGATACCATGAACAATTTCACCGCACAAGACCTTGAGCAACTGCAGGCTCGGGGCATCTCTGTAGAGAAAGCCGAGGCACAACTCGAGTGCTTCCGCAATGGTTTTCCACAACTCGACATCGTCGCTCCCGCTTCTACCAAGAAGGGTATCCTCGCTCCTAAAAAAGCTGAGCAGGAGGAATATATCGCTGCATGGGAGCAGTATCTGCGCGAGGGACACAAGATCCTCAAGTTCGTTCCCGCTTCCGGGGCTGCCAGCCGTATGTTCAAGAACCTCTTCCAGTACCTGGAGGATGGCATCGAGACGCCTTTCATTCAGGAGTTCCTGGCGCACAAGGATGACTTCGCCTTCGGCCCCCAACTCGTAGGCAAAGAGGGCCAGGAGGCGGTCCGCTACCTGCTGCATGACATGCACTATGGCGATCTGCCTAAGGGACTGCTGCTCTTCCATAAGTATCGCGACGGCGCACGCACGCCTGCCCTCGAACACCTCGTGGAAGGGGCGCAGTACTGCAAGGGCGAGGGAGAGAAGCCGGTCGTTTATCTCCACTTCACCGTCAGCCACGACCATCTGCCACTGTTCCGTCAGCATATAGCCGACAACCTCAAGAAATTTGAGGACAAATACGGCGTCAGATATGATGTCACTTTCTCCGAGCAACTGCCCAGCACCGACACCCTGGCCGCTAATCCCGACGGCACGCCGTTCCGCACCAAGGATGGCAAACTCCTCTTCCGTCCCGGTGGACACGGTGCCCTCATCGAGAACCTCAACCAGCAGGATGCCGACATCGTCTTCATCAAGAATATCGACAACGTGGTGCCTGACCGCCTGAAGAAAGACACCATCCGCTACAAGCAGATCCTCGCCGGTGTACTGGTCACCGAGCAGAAACGTGTCTTCGAGGCGCTCAAAGACCCGAACCTGAGCGACGAAGAGCGTGCGAAACTGAACCGTCCTATCCGCGTCTGCGGCGTAGTGAAGAACACCGGCGAACCCGGTGGCGGACCGTTCCTCGTTCGCGAAGCCGACGGCTCTATTAGTTGCCAGATACTCGAATCAACACAGATCAGCGATCCGGAACTGATGGCCAAATCCACCCACTTCAATCCGGTGGACCTCGTTTGCGCCATCCGCGACTACGAGGGCAAACCCTTCGACCTGCCCAAGTACGTCGATCCGCAGACGGGCTTCATCTCCAATAAGTCGAAAGACGGCAAGGAGCTGCTGGCACTCGAACTTCCGGGCCTCTGGAACGGCGCAATGAGCCGCTGGAACACCATCTTCGTGGAAGTACCGGTATCGACCTTCAACCCCGTGAAGACGGTCAACGACCTGCTACGCGAGCAACATCAGTAAAAAAAGCAGCTTCGGCTGCTTTTTTTATTGGTGATTGGTGATTGGTGATTTATTTAGAAAAAAACATATAAAACCCCTCCGTCAGCAATAACGCTTGGCAGCGTCCATGAGTATTGGCTCTATATGCCTACTTACAAATACATTTGACATAGTCATCCAGACCCAATCCTCACATCCATAGGATGTAATTGCTGCCGAAGGACATAAACACAAATTAATGTTTATTGCGCTAAAGCGCGTTTATTGCGGCAAGCCGCAGTTTAAAAGTTTATTATTAATTTTGAAGATTTGCTTTGCAAATAATCGTGCCCTTTAGGGCTAAGAATTTTTAATTCTTAATTGTGAATTTTGAAATAATCGTGCCCTTTAGGGCTAAGAATTCTTAATTGTGAATTTTGAATTGTGAATTGTGAATTCTCAATCGAACGTCCATTTCACGCCCAGGCAGGGGTTGCACATGAAGCCGCGCCCGGGGGCTCCGCCGGTGAAGTTGTAGCTGAACTCAATCTCTGTGCCTACATGCAGGTTCGGACATTTGAACCATTGCCCCACGTTGTACCATAGCTGCGGTTCGCTGATCAGCACCCACGACTGTTCTCCGCCGAACTTCTGACCCCATATGTCCAGAAAACCGGAGAAACGCAGACCCTTGGCCGTGCAGAAATCATCGCAGCCCCAGACAAAGGTGAATTGCAGCGGGACGTTGTTCTTCAGCCGGTTGCCGTCGTCCAGGATATACTTGTAGAGCAACTCGAGGTTGAAGATATTCTTATAGTCCGAGGTGTGCAGACAGTAGTTCAGTCCCACCAGTGCCGCATGATTGATGCCGTAGCCGCGTGTGCCGGTGCTGTCGGAGTAGAGACCCAGACCACCGTTGTATTCCACCTGCACACTCAGGTCCTTGGCCTTCGTCTTGCCCCAGAAATTCAGGCATCGTGCTATCTCCATATACGCCATGAACGGCGTGTTCTTCGGGTCGTTGGGATGGATGTTGTAGTCGAAATCGACGAACGCGAACGTGTTGCCCCAGGCGTCGGGGTAGAAGAGCTCCAGCGTCGTCGTCATGCGGTTGCTACGCTGGTTGTCGCAGGCGGTACCCATACTGCCGAAATCATAGTAGAGCTGCAGGTTGGTGCCGGCACTCGCGCTCATTGCGCATACCGTGACCATCAATCCCATAATATACTTTTTTCCGTAACCCATAACCTTTCACCTTTCACCTTTATTTATATATTTGGTTCAGCAGTTTGGCCAGACGAATGCCGGCGATATAGAGTTGACGCTCCATGGGCGTATGCCAGCGGTAGATATAGTGCCACGTGTTGCCGTCCCAGGTTTGCTGGTAGGCATAGATGGCCTCTGTGAAATGATAGTTCCGGAGCAGCAACTCCGTGTCGCTCATGGCGAGAATAGCCTGCTTCTCGGCCGCATAGGTCTTCTCCAGCATCGCTGCGTACTCGGTGTAGCTATAGCCCTGCGAATCAATCAGTTTCTCGTCCCAGACGGCATGCAACTTGGTGTCCTGGCCGTGCCATTTCATCTTCACGCGGTTGCCTCCCAGGTCGTCCATATGTGCCGTGTGCATCGGGCAGTAACGGTCGCCGCTCAGGTGGATGACAAAGCGCAAGTTGTGCTCTTCGTTCCGGGCCCTGCGGGTGGGGTCGCTCAGTATGGCCGTCAGGCTGTCCAAGGCGCGGAAGAGGTTGCCGCCCTCCTTCGGATAATGGATCAGCGCATCGGCCACCACCGCGTCGCTCAGGCCGCCGTCGAAGTCCTGGAAATGCCAGTCGTAGCTCTGCGGATAGATGGTGTCGCTCTTGATCTCGTCAGCCCAATTGGCACGGTAGATCATGCCCTGCGAACCCATCACATGGTCGATGTGCTTGCGCACTTTCTTGTTCAGATGATCATAGGCGATCTTGGCAATGATACGATGACCCTCCTGCCCCCACGCCAAACAGGGTAGGGAATGCAGAGTGGTACAAGAGATGGCAATAGCAATCAGAAGCGTTCTGTTCAGAAGGTGTCTCATGATATAGAGGTGTTTATTCGTTTTCGGCTGCAAATTTACTACAAAAATTGCACATGCGCAAGTTTTTTTGTGTTTTTTGTTTCGTTTTACGAAAAGTCGTCAGAAAATTTGCATATGTCAATTATTTATTGTACCTTCGACCACCTCCCCCACGAGTGGGGCCCCTTCGAAAGTACGTTCGCACTTTGGTGCAAACTACAAGCTTTTAGGTCCGAAAATATCCACTTATGCAAGCATAGACAATATTTTTGACCTTGACCTAAAAGTTTGCAAATTTGAAAAATTTGTAGTACCTTTGCGGCCGATTTAGACAAAGGGGCAGTTGTGCGCCCCGAGCCGTAAACATTTGTAGGTTTATTTTTTTATGTTAGTATGATTAAAATCACTTTTCCGGACGGAAGCGTCCGTGAGTACGCTAACGGCGTGACGCCGTTGCAAATCGCTGAGTCGATCAGCACACGTCTGGCGCAGGACATTCTTTGCGCAAGTATTAATGACCAAATCGTTGAGCTCAATCAACCTATCGAGGCTGATGCTGCTATCAAATTGCACAAGTGGGACGATGCCGAAGCGAAACACGCCTTCTGGCACACCTCTTCGCACTTAATGGCGGAAGCCCTGCAGGAACTCTATCCCGGTATCCAGTTCGGTATCGGTCCCGCCATCGAGAACGGGTTCTATTACGACGTCATGCCGCCGGAGGGCGTGGTCATCAACGACACCTGTTTTGCGGCCATCGAGAATAAGATGATGGAGCTGCGCGCGAAGAAAGAGGCCGTGGTCAAGCATTCCATCGCCAAAGCCGATGCGCTGAAAGCCTTCGGCGACAAGGGGCAGACATATAAATGTGAGTTGATCTCCGAGCTCGAAGACGGACATATCTCCACATACACCCAAGGCAACTTCACCGACCTGTGCAAGGGTCCGCACTTGGTAAGCACCGAACCCATCAAGGCGGTCAAAGTGCTCTCCTGCTCCGCCGCTTACTGGCGCGGCGACGAGAAACGACCGATGATGACGCGTATCTACGGTATCTCGTTCCCCAAGAAAGCAATGCTGGACGAGTATCTGGCCTTGCTCGAGGAGGCAAAGAAACGCGACCACCGCAAGATCGGTAAGGAGCTGGAGCTCTTCATGTTCTCCGATATGGTAGGTAAAGGTCTGCCGATCTGGCTGCCGAAGGGTACCGCTCTGCGTCTGCGTCTCGAGGATTTCCTCAAGAAGATACAGAAACGCTACGGCTACCAGCAGGTGATCACTCCGCATATCGGTAGCAAGAGCCTGTATATGACTTCCGGTCACTGGGATCACTACGGCAAGGACTCGTTCCAGCCCATCACCACGCCGGAGGAAGGTGAGGTGTACCTCTTGAAGCCGATGAATTGCCCCCACCACTGCGCGATCTACAAGAACTCGCCGCGTTCGTACAAGGATCTGCCATTCCGCTGCGCCGAGTTCGGTACCGTCTATCGTTATGAGCAGTCGGGTGAGTTGCACGGCCTGACGCGTGTACGTTCGTTCACCCAGGACGATGCACATATCTTCTGCCGCCAGGATCAGGTGAAGCAGGAGTTCATCCGCGTCATGGAGATCATCAACATCATCTTCCGTGCGCTCAACTTCGAGAACTACGAGGCGCAGATCTCGCTTCGCGACCCCAACAACCACGAGAAATATGTAGGCTCGGACGAGATTTGGGAGCACGCAGAGAACGCCATCCGCGAGGCATGCCGTGAGATGAACCTTCCGGCACGTGAAGAGACGGGTGAGGCGGCTTTCTATGGCCCGAAACTCGACTTCATGGTCAAGGATGCCCTCGGCCGCCGCTGGCAGCTGGGTACCATCCAGGTGGACTACAACCTGCCGGAGCGTTTCGAACTCGAGTACACCGGCGAGGACAACCAGAAGCACCGTCCCGTCATGATCCACCGTGCCCCGTTCGGCTCGATGGAGCGTTTCGTGGCTGTGCTCATTGAGCACACCGCCGGTAAGTTCCCGTTGTGGCTCACGCCCGACCAGGCAGTCGTTCTGCCTATCTCCGAGAAATCCAACGACTACGCTTGGAAGGTCAAGGAGATACTCGAGCAGCAGGACGTTCGCGTCATCGTAGATGACCGCAACGAGAAACTGGGCCGTAAGATACGTGACAACGAACTCAAGCGTATCCCGTATATGCTCATCGTGGGCGAGAAAGAGGCGGAACTCGGTCTCGTTTCCGTTCGCCAGCAAGGCGCGGAGGAGAAGGGCCAGATGACCATCCAGCAATTTGCCGACTTCATCAATACCACCGTAAAGGAGCAGATGAGCGCTTATTGATAATCAGGTAGAAATGAAAAGAATAATATATGTGCTGGCGGCCCTCGTGTTGCTGGCCGGTTGTTCCAAAAAAAAGAAATACAGCTATCTGACCGACAAGCCGCTGCCGGTAGAGATTGAGGTGGTAGGCGAGAGTAGTCGTCTGGTGGAGGACACGTATGTGGGTGAGGTGCGTCCGATGACGGACATCTCGCTCGTCTTCCCCTACGGCGGTCAGATCACAGGTATCTATGTCAAGAGTGGTGATCGCGTCAAGGCGGGCCAGTTGTTGGCCACGGTGGACAGCACCCAGGCCAAGGCGCTGATGGAGAGCGCCAATGCTATGTACGCCCAGGCGCAGGACGGCTACAACCGTCTGCGTCCCCTGCACGAACAGGGGGGCATCAGCGATGTCAAGTGGGTGGAGATGGAGACCAACCTGGAGAAAGCCCGCTCGATGGCTATATCCTCCCGCAAGCGCTTCGAGGACTGCAATCTGCGTGCCTCTCAAGCAGGTATAGTTAACATGCGCAGCATCGATGCAGGGCAATACGTGGGCTTTGGTCAGCCGATTGGCTCGCTGATGGACATGTCGGGTTACTGCGTCGAGTTCACGGTGCCGGAGAGCGAGGTGGGCCGGATGACAGCCGGTCAGCCGGTCAAGGTGCTGGCGCCCGCTCTGGGCAAAGAATATGCCGGCAAGATAACCGAGAAATCGCTGACGGCTACCCATTTGGCACACACCTATCGTGTCAAGGCCGAGGTCACATCGCCGGAGGCGGTGAACCATCTGCTGCCGGGCATGGTGTGCCGCATTATCGTCACGCAGCGCCAGCATACAGGCTATATCATTTCTGCCGGTTGTATCCAGACCCAGCAACGCGGACATAGCGTCTGGGTGCTACGCAACGGACGCGCTGAGCGTCAGATGGTGAAGATCAGCGACTTTGTCGAGAACGGTGTGCTTGTCTCCGATGGAATCAACCTGGGCGACACCATCGTTTCCAAAGGCTATCAGAAGATGTATAACGGTGCAGCAGTAGTGTTCTAAGTATGAGCGAACGAAATCACATAGAAGGCGCCATGCGCAACTATCGTATCATCTATGCGATAGTGGCGGTGCTGGTGGTTTTCGGTATCTTTGCGCTCGGACGGATGAACAAGGACGAGTTCCCGCAGGTGACAATACGCCAGGGACTCATCGTCGCGGTTTATCCGGGCGCCACAGCACAGGAGGTGGAGGAGCAGGTCGCCAAACCGATTGAGCAATATTTGTTCACGTTCAAGGAGATCAACAAGCGCAAGACCTACAGCCTGAGCAAGGATGGTATGTGCTATGTCTTTGCGGCGCTCTCACCTAAGGTGATGAACAGCAACGAGGCATGGTCGAAGATACGCGGAGGCATCGGCCTGCTCAAGCAGGTGCAGCTGCCCACGGGTCTGCTGGCCGTTGTGGTCATCGATGATTTCGGTAATACCAGTAGCATACTGCTGGCGCTGGAGAGCAACGAGCGTACTCCTCGCGAACTAGAGGATTATGCCAATATGGTGGCCGACAAGTTGCGCGAGATCAATGAGATGGGTAGCATCAAGCTGCTGGGGCAGCAGCACGAGGAAATAGCCGTCACTCTGGACATGGAACGTATATCGCGTTACGCGGTAGATCATAATATGATCATTGCGCGCCTGGCGGCGCAGGGCTTCCGCTCGATGACCGGCGAAATAGCCAACGACATGGGAGCCGCGCTTCTGCACGTGGATGTGCCCTACAAGACGGAGTACGAACTTGGCGAACAGATTATTCTGTTCGATCCCGTTACGGGCCAGACCATCCGCCTAAAGGATGTAGCTACCATCGAGCGGCGTTATCAGGACGCCACCAAGTATGTACGTCGATATGATCGTGACGGCAGCGGAGGCTGCCAGCTCATGAATATAGAGATGCAGCCGGGCAATAACATCGTGGCTTTCGGCGAGAAAGTGGATGAGATGCTCGAGCATATGCAGTCGGTGCTGCCGCCTGATGTGCGCATGCATAAGATCACCGACCAGCCGCGTGTGGTGGACGAGAGCGTACGCTCTTTTCTGAAGGATCTGGTCGTCTCCGTGCTCATTGTCATTGCGGTAATGTTGGTGCTCTTCCCCTTGCGCACAGCGCTGGTCAGCTCTACAGGTCTGCCTGTCTGCATCGCTATTACGCTGGGAATAATGTATCTGGCGGGAATAGAGTTGAATACCGTCACCTTGGCTGCACTGATTGTGGTGCTCGGTATGGTGGTGGACGACTCGGTGATCGTCATCGACGGCTATAGCGAATTGTTGGCCAAGGGACATTCGCGCTGGTATGCAGCTGCCGTCTCCACACGTGATCTGTTTGTGCCAATGGTGCTGGCTACCACCTCTATTTCGGGTATGTTTTTCCCGATGCTGGGGCTGATGACCGGTCCGTTGGCCGACTTCATCAAGCTCTTCCCATGGGCCATCTTTATAGCCCTGACCTGTAGTATCCTGTATGCCGTATGGATTATCCCCTACATGGCTGCCGTTTTCATCCGCCGCAAGCCTGCCGATGCGCCTCCTTCGTTTATCGAGCGCACCCAGGATCGGTTCTTCGGCGCGCTGCAGGACGGCTATCAGAAACTGCTGGACCTCTGCTTCCGCCATCCGTGGTGGACCATCAACCTGAGTCTGGCTTCGGTGGTGCTCGGCGGCTTCCTCTTTACGCGTCTCGACATCCAGTTGATGCCGAAGGCCAACCGCGACTGTTTTGCCATAGAGATTCATCTGACCGAGGGCGCTTCGCTCGACCAGACACAGGCGGTGGTGGACAGCCTGGCCGGTGTGCTCACACGCGACGAACGTGTAGAGAGTATTACGGCTTTTGTGGGCATGGCCAGTCCGCGTTTCCATGCCACCTACGCTCCGCAGATAGGAGGTAAGAACTATGCACAGTTTATCGTGAATACCGTCTCGCCGGAGGCGACCACCAAGTTGATCGCGTACTATCAGCCCTTGTATGAGAACAGGTTCCCGAACGCCTACTGCCGCTTCAAGCAGTTGGACTACCAGTCGGTGCCCAACCCGATTGAGGTCAATGTGCAGGGCTCGGATATAGGCCAGCTGGAGGTGGTGGCGGATTCGGTCAAGGCCTTCATGGCGCAATTCCCCGAACTGACTTGGGTGCACTCGGATTACGATGAGACGGTCCAGACTATCCGTCTCCGTCTCAAGGACGACGAGGCCAGCCGTTTGGGCGTCACCCAGGCCACGCTGTCGCTTTATCTGAACGGCCTGCTCCACGGACGGGGCATGACGGCACTGTGGGAAGACGGCTATAAGACGCCGGTGGTGCTCTATTCCTACGGCACGGATTCGCTCCTCTATTCCGACATCGGTAACCAGATGGTTCCCACGCTCTTGCCGGGCGTTTGGGTACCACTGCGCCAGGTGGCTGATATCGAACCCGATTTCCACCACGCACAGATCAAGCGCCGTAATAGTATTCGTACCATTACGGTGGCGGCCGATACGCGTGGTAACGTGGCAGCACTGAGTGCTATCAAGCCGATCTCCCGCTATATACGCAATCTGGAGAAACGGTTGCCGGAAGGCGTTCATATCACCTACGGCGGCGCTATGGAGCAGTCGCTGGAGACCTTCCCGGGCCTGGTGGCCTCGGTGGGGGCGGCGTTGCTGGTCTTGCTGATACTGCTGGTTTATCATTTCAAGAAACTCAATATTTCCTTCCTGGCCTTGAGCTCCAGTCTGCTCTGCCTCTTCGGCTCGGCCTTCGGATTATGGATGTTCCGGCTCGATGTGTCGGTGACGGCCATACTTGGTGTGATCTCACTGATAGGAATAATCGTTCGTAATGCCATCATTATGTACGAATATTCCGACCATCTGGTCCAGCACGAACATCTGCCGGCGCGTGAGGCAGCCTATTTGGCTGGTCAGCGACGTATGCGTCCGATCTTCCTGACCACGGCTACCACAGCCCTGGGTGTTGTGCCGATGATCTTGGCCGCTACCGACCTATGGATGCCTATGGGTGTGGTCATCTGCTTCGGTGCCATACTGACGATGCCGATGGTGGTGACGCTGCTGCCGGTGGCTTATTGGAAATTGTTTGAAAAATCGACTCGCCGTTATGAGAAATAATCGTTTTCTGTTTTTTGTGCTGGCTTGTGCCTGGTCGCTGTGCTGCTTCGGGCAGTCGGAGGTGCTGACCTTGGATTCCTGTTTGGCGAGTGCGCGGAGGCACAATTTTACGATTCGTTCTGCCCAACTTGACGTGGCAATTGCCCGCGAGGTGAAGAAGCAGATGTTGTGGAAGTATTTTCCTCAGGTCAGTATTGAGGGGTTCGCTTTCGGTGCACTCCGCCATCTGGTGGATGCAGATGTCACCGAGTTGGGCCTTGATGGCGGAACAAGCGACTTTCTCAAAGATGCGTTTGACCTTCTCGACGCTCTTTCGAAGGCCGCCGATTCAACAGCCAACATTAGTTCGCAGATACGCGGACTACGCTGGGGTGTGACGGCACAAGCCAAAGCCGTGCAGCCTATCTTCTGGGGCGGACAGATAGTAACGGCCAACAAGTTGGCCAAACTGGGCATTGACGTGGCGCAGCTCAAGCAAGAGGTCAGCGAACGAGATGTGCTGCAAGAGGTCACCGAGACCTATTGGCTCGTAGCGGGATTGAACCAGAAACGCGCTACGGTAAGCAAGGCTACCGAACTGCTGGACACCATCGCCAGTGTGGCCGACAATGCTTATCACCACGGCCTCGCAACGGCCAACGACATATTGCGTGTGCAACTCAAGCAGAACGAGATGCATACCAAGTCGCTCCAGCTGGAGAATGGGATTCGCCTGGCCAGTCGTCTGCTGTGTCACCTCTCCGGACTGGATTATGCTGCCCCCTTGGTGCTCGAGCCGTTCGCGGAAGAAGATACATTGGTGGCCTATTCGCCCGAGTTGCAAATAATCTCTATTGACGGTCGTCCCGAGGCGAGCCTGCTGGAGAAGAACCTGCAGTACAACAAGTTGATGCGCCGTCTGACGCTCGGTGAGTCGCTGCCTCATCTGGCTATAGGCGCCTCCGGTGGCTACACCAACCTCTTTGAGAAACACAACGGTAACGTCATTGCCTTTCTCAATCTCTCTGTTCCTATTACGGGGTGGGGCGAGACCAGTCATAAGCTCAAGCAGCACGACTGGCAGATCAAGCAGGCTGAATGGCTGCGCGAGGACTATCGGGCCAAACTGGACCTGCAGAACCGGCAGATCTTCGACCGCTTGACCGAGTCGATCCAACTGTTGGAAGAGCACCGCGCCAGTCGCGAACTAGCACGGGAGAATCACCGTATTGCGCTGATGAACTACCAGGCCGGTGTGGGCACCATGACGGAACTCATGGAGGCGGAAACACTGCTGCTGCAGGCCGAGAATGCGCTTACCGATGCGCATATATCCTACCTTACGGCACTGCGTAAGTTCCGCGATTTCAACAAATGATTACGGTCGTCTGAACTCCGCCAGAATAATGGCGGTAGCAATAGAAACGTTGAGGCTTTCGATAACTTCGGAGGCCTCTTTGTTTATGCCGTCTTGTCCGGAAATACCTTTTGGGGAATAGGATGGGATGAGGACGGGGTGGGTGATGAGGCGGCGTACAGGCTCGGAAATGCCGTTTCCCTCATTGCCCATGATGATGACGGCCGATGACTTGGCATCAGCAGGCTTGAGCACCTCATACATATTCCGGCCGTCGAGTAGGGTGCCGTAGATCTTAAGGTCTGACTGCTGACGGCTGAGGGCTGATAGCCATTCCACTAAGTTTACATAGTGGATACGCACCCGGGCCAGCGCACCCATCGTAGCCTGTACTACCTTGGGGTTGTAGCAGTCGGCTGTGTCAGGCGAGCAGAAAATGTCGCGCACGCCGAACCAGTCGCAGGTGCGGATTATAGTGCCCAGGTTTCCAGGGTCTTGTATGCCGTCCAGCGCAAGCGTTAGATTATTGGTGATTGGTGATTGGTGAATGGTGATTGTTTTCTTAAAAACCGCTAAGACTCCCTGCGGCGTACGCAGTCCGCTCATCTGTTCTATCTCCGTAGGAGAGGCCGTGTATAGCTTCGTTGGAGCATCAGGGAGTGTATCGCTCTTCGAGCTTATGATGAGCATTTCCGGTTGGAAACCTCTGCATAACTCCTCTATGCACTTTTCGCCCTCGGCTACGAAAAGACCCAATTCGTCACGGTACTTCTTCTGCTGCAAACTTTTTACAAGTTTGATCTGCGCTTTGCTGATTTTCTCCATATTATTTTCAAAATCCGGCACAAAAGTACTAAAAAATTTTGACATGTCAAAATATTTTTGTAATTTTGCACGCTAATTATGTTACGCTTGTTACGTACATATGGAAAGAAAGGGTTGGTAATTGGTAATTTGTTATTGCTGATTGCCTTGGTGTTGGCGTCTTGTAGCACGACCAAATATGTTCCCGAGGGACAGTACTTGTTGAACAAGGCAAAGGTCAAATGCGTGGACGATAAGTCGGTGCCTACCGGTGAGTTGCGCGGTTACCTCCGTCAGACACAGAACACCGAGATTCTTGGTTTCTGGAAGTTGCAACTGCAGATCTACAACACCGCCCCTGCCGACACTACCACCAAATCCAAGAAACGCCTGGCGCGTAATGCGCATAAGATGGGTGAAGCACCTGTCATCTACGACGAGGAGTTGACGCGTATCAGTATGCAGCAACTTCAGCAGCAGATGAATAACATGGGTTATTTCCATGCAGAGGTGGACACCGTGAAGCGTTATAAGAAGCGCAAGAAGGTGGAGGTCACCTATCTGGTGAAGGCGCATCAGGTCTATACGCTGCGCGACTACCGGGTGGACATAGCCGACGAGACCATTCGTCGCATCGCCACCGAAGAGAGCTGCGTGGTCAAACGCGGTGAACACTTCTCCACCGCTATGCTCGACGAGGAGCGCGCACGTATCACTACGCGGATGCGTAATCTCGGATATTTCTATTTTGAGAAGTCGATGCTGGAATATACTGCCGATAGCGCGTTGGGTACCCACGAGGTGGATATCCGGTTGCATATGGCGCCGTATATCTCTCATCTAGACTCAGCAGAGCAGAAACGCCTGCAGACGCGCTATTATATTCGCAACGTGGACTTCAAGTTGGACAAACCCTTCTTGCGTAATCGTACCTTGCGTCGCGCCTGTCGTATTCAGGAGGGCAAACAATTCGCCGAGTGGCGTGAGGAGCGTACCTACGCGCGCATGAATGCCTTGCCTCCTGTCAAGTATGTGGATATCTCCTATACGTTGGTGAACGACTCGCTTGCCGGCGACTCATTGCTTGATTGTACCATTACTATATCCCGCGGACGGCTCAACTCTGTCTCTGCCGAAGTGGAAGGTACCTACAGCGCAGGCGACTGGGGAATAGCCGGCGGCGTGCATTATAGCAACAAGAATATCTTCCGCGGCGCAGAAATCCTCTCTCTGGGCGGACGTGCTTCCTATGAATGGCGTGCTAACGGCGGTCGGGCTATCGAGGCCAAGGCCGAAGCCGGATTGACCTTCCCGTCGAATATCAAGGTCAATATAGCTTACAACTACCAGAAGCGGCCGGACGAATATCTGCGTACGATCGCCAATGCGGGACTGGCGTATACGATCTTTCCCCATTCCGGCAGTCGCTGGACGCATTATTTCAACTTGATAGATATCAGTTATATCTACGTACCCTGGATGACGGATGAGTTTAAACATAATTTCATCGATCGTTCATCTGTTTTGCGTTCCAGCTACGAAGACCATTTCATTGTCGATTGGAGTTATACAGCCAGCTATACTACCTATAGTCAGCGTCATCCCAATCGCTCTTATCTGCAATTCGCCCTGCGCGTGGAGACAGCCGGCAATGCACTGTATGCTTTGTCCAAAGTCGCTTCACTCCCGCAGGACGAGAACAACAATTATATGCTATGGCGTATTCCTTTTGCGCAATATGCCAAGGGAGATATCAACTTCACGTATCATGGCATTCCCGTGCCGAAGCACCATTTGGTGGGTCACATAGGCTTGGGCGTGGCGATGCCTTATCTCAATTCGGATGTGATGCCTTTTGAGAAGCGTTACTTCGGTGGCGGCTCCAACGGTGTGCGCGGCTGGCAGGCTCGTACGCTTGGCCCCGGTATATTCAACAGGCAGGGAACGGCGCTGGTCTATGACCTGCGGGCAGGAGACATCCATCTGGAAATGAACTTGGAATATCGGTTTAAGGTGCTTAGTTTCCTAGAACTGGCGGCGTTCCTCGATGCGGGAAATATTTGGACGATCAAGGATTATGACGATCAGAAGGGCGGCTTGTTCCGCTTCGGTGAGTTCTATAAGCAAATAGCGTGGAGTTACGGAGCAGGTATCCGCTTCGACCTGTCGTTCCTCATCTTCCGCATCGATCTGGGTGTCAAGCTCCATGACCCAGGTCGCATAGAGGAGGGTACGCAATGGCGCACCAAGCAGAACGGACTGAGTTGGAGCAAAGACTGTACACTCCATTTTGCCATAGGATACCCCTTCTAAAATCAAGATTTTAGATTTATGATTTATGATTTAAGATTTAAGATTGCAAATTTAAGATTTATGATTTTAGATTTTTGATTTATGCTGAAGACTCACATGATATCAGGGCTGATCGAGGCTGGATGCGATGAGGCGGGACGAGGTCCGCTGGCGGGGAGTGTGTTCGCGGCGGCCGTGATCTTAGATCCCGAGCGGGTGGAGCAAGTTCCCGAGTTCGCCTGGCTCAACGACTCCAAGCAACTGACCGATCGTCAGCGTTATGCCCTCCGGCCGGTCATCGAACGCGAGGCCGTCAGTTGGGCAGTTGTGGAGGTGACGGCACAGGAGATAGACCAACGCAACATACTGCAGTGCTCCCTCCTCGGCATGCAGCGGGCATTGGATCGTCTGGCGGTTCGTCCGCAGCATATACTGGTGGATGGCAACAAATGGCGTCCCTACGTGCCGGAAGGCGAAATGCTGGAGATTCCAGCTCACACGGTAGTACACGGTGATGCTACGTATATGTCGATAGCCGCTGCCTCGGTGCTGGCCAAGACATATCGCGACGATTATATGTTGCGCCTCCACCGAGAGTATCCGCAGTACGGATGGGACTCCAACAAGGGTTATCCCACGGCGGAACACTACGAGGCACTACGCCGCTACGGTCCTACGCCTTACCATAGAATGACATTTAATTTAAAATTGCAATAACTTATGATTTTTATTCATCGCACCATGACGGAAGGCGAGCAACAGCCTCGTCCGCGTCGCAAGATCGGTTGCCTGGGTGGCTGCCTCATCTTCTTTGCTGTCTATTTTATCTGTAGTGCCATCCTCGGATGGATCATGGGAGACGCTTTCTCGTCTTCTACTGTGGAACTCAAGGATCAGACTGTCTATCGTCTGCAGATGAAGGGCACGCTGGTGGAGCAGGCTAAAGAGGATAATCCCTTTGCCTCTCTGATGAACCAGATGCCTTATTACGGCCGTTACAACGATGAGACTACTGTAGGTCTTGATCAGTTGCTGAGTAATATCCGTTTGGCGAAGAACGACGATCGTATACTGGGCATATGGCTCGATGGAGCGGAACTGTCGATGGCTCCGGCCAGTGCAAAGGCTATTCGTGACGCCCTGCTGGACTTCAAGCAAAGTGGCAAATGGATTATCGCTTCGGCGAAGAGTTACGGAGGTACCAACTACTACGTGGCTTCGGTGGCCGATCGTATATGTCTGGACCCCACCGGTGCGGTGGCTTGGCACGGACTGGTGGCACAGAAAATGTATTATACCCGTCTGATGGAGAAAGTGGGTGTAGAGATGCAGATCCTGAAGGTCGGCACATTTAAGTCGGCTGTGGAACCGTTTTTCCGTACTTCGATGTCAGAGGCCGACCGTCTGCAGACCAAGCAGTTTATCGACGGCATATGGGAAGAGTATAAGTCCGCTGTAGGTGCATCGCGTCATCTGACCAACGCACAACTGGAGGAATTGGCCGATCGCTATATGGGGCTGCAGTCGGCCGAAGACAACCTCCGTGCCGGACTGGTGGACACACTGATCTATACTCTGGATATAGACTCGCTGCTACGTGTCTACACCGGCACCAAGGACTACAAGACCTTGCGTACCGGCCAATTGGCACAAGTGAAGCGTCCGGAGTCAAAGGCTAAGGACAAGGTGGCAGTGCTATACCTGGAAGGTGCTATCACCGACGAAGATGGTGATGGAATAGTAGGTACGGAAGTCATCAAGACACTGAAGAAGATCCGCAAGAACGATGACGTTAAGGCACTGGTGCTGCGTGTCAGCAGTCCTGGTGGTTCGGCTGATGCCAGCGAACAGATTTGGCATGCTATTCAGAATATCAAGGCCGATAGTATACCGGTGGTGGTTTCTATGGGCGACTACGCTGCCTCAGGCGGATATTATATCTCCTGCGGTGCGGATTATATATTCGCTGAACCCACTACGATCACCGGTTCCATCGGCATCTTCGGTACGGTACCTAACGTGAAGAAACTACGCGAGAAAATAGGTCTCGACATCGATGAATATGGTACCAATCGCCATTCGACGTTGGAGTGGAATATAATCTACAAAGGTATGAATCCGGAGGAGTATCACTTGATGCAGACCATGGTGGAACGCGGCTATGACCTATTCACCTCGCGTTGTGCGGAAGGCCGTCATGTCAGTCAGGATTATATCAAGTCGATTGGCGAAGGTCGGGTATGGTTGGGCAACAAGGCGCAGACTATCGGCTTGGTGGACCAAATGGGTAATATCGATGATGCTATTGCCAAGGCCGTCGAACTGGCCGGACTGGAGGACTATAAGACGGTGTATTATCCGGACGTAGTAGATCCATTTGAGGAGCTGCTGAAGATGTTGAACAACACCACCGAGGAGGAACGTCTCTTGATGAAGGTACGTTCGTTCTGCTCCAAGCCGCGTGTGATGGCATTGATGCCCGAAGTGAAAATCCAATAATCTGAATGCTGAATGCTGAAAGCCATTACCATTCCGCTTAGCTGGCTCTACACACTCGGTGTAGCCGTTCGTCATGTGCTCTTTGACCAGCACCTGTTGCCTTCCTTCAGCGTGAAGGTACCTACTATTTGTGTGGGCAATCTGGCGGTGGGTGGCACCGGTAAGACGCCTATGGTGGAATATATCGTGCGATTGTTGTTGGCCAATGGTTTCCACCCGGCTATCCTCTCGCGTGGCTACAAGCGTAAGACGCACGGATTTTACATGGCCGATGCGCACTCCACGGCTCTCACCATCGGCGACGAGGCGATGCAACTGCACCGCTACTTTCCTGACATTCCGGTGGCAGTGTGTGAACATCGTGTACGGGGCATCCATCGTCTGCAGAAGCTAGTGCCCGACGTAGATGTAGTGGTCCTGGATGATGCCTTCCAGCATCGTACGCTGCGCTGTGGCTTCAATGTGCTGCTTACCCCCTACGATCATCTTTATATAGACGATCATATGTTGCCGTGGGGTACGTTGCGTGATCTTCCGTCGCGTGCGCTCCGTGCTGATGCTATCGTGGTAACCAAATGTCCGTCTTCTATTCGACCTATCGACATGCGCGTGGTGGACAATCGCCTCCATCTGCCGGTTTACCAGCAGTTGCATTTTACCGGGCTCAGCTATCCACCAATGGAGCAGGAGGGTACTCCCCTGGTGCTCTGCGGCATCGCCCAACCGAAATATCTGATGGATTATGTGTTGCAGCATTATCCCAAGGCGGAACTGATGGCTTTTCCTGATCATCATGACTACTCGGAGAAGGATGCGACGGCTATCATGCAACGTGCCGAACCTTTTGATTTCGTTCTCACCACCGAGAAGGACAGACAGCGTCTGCGACTCACTACGCTGGTGGAGCAGATAGCCATGCAGCACAAACGCCTTATTGCACTGCCGGTACAGGTGAAGTTCTTGACCGACGCAGCGGCCTTCAATCGACAGATACTCAATTATGTTAGTCAAAAAAAGCAGTAGATAGTATGCCGATTGTCTCTCTGATACGTCGTTTCGTACCGCCTTACCGCGGCCAGATGATGCTTAGCATCTTCTTCAACCTGCTCTCCACAGTGCTGTCGCTCTTCTCGTTTGCGGCGATCATACCTGTGCTGCGCATCCTCTTCGGACTGACGACCGCAGAGGCCGTGCCGGTGGACCTTGCCGCTACTGTCGGATTGCAGGAGTTCGTGGCCGGACTACGTACCAACCTCTACTGCATGATGCTCGACCAGATTGCGCAGCACGGTGCCGGTTACGTACTATTGATGCTGGGTTTGTTCCTCGTGCTGATGACCGGACTCAAGTGCCTGGCGGCGTGGTTGGCTAACTATTGCATGGTGCCAATACGCACTGGTGTGCTGCGCGACTTGCGCCAGCAGCTCTACGACAAGATATTGACGCTTCCTATGGGTTATTTCACTGAGGCACGCCGCGGTGATATCATCTCGCGCATGACCAACGACGTCAATGAGGTGGAGGCGTCTATTATGTCAGCACTGGATATCCTGTTCAAAGACCCGATCATGATCCTCGTCTATCTGACGACGATGCTTGTTATTTCGTGGCAGCTGACCTTATTCGTCCTGCTACTAATGCCGATAGCTATCTTGCTCATCGGTCGCATCGGACGTAGCCTGAAGCGTTCTTCCACACGCGGACAGGAGCAGAACGCCGAAATTCTCTCGGCGGTAGATGAGACGCTACTGGGTCTGCGTGTCGTTAAGGGATTTAATGCCCAAGACAAACTGCGAATGCGTTTCTCATCGCTCATCAATGCCACGCGCTCTACCTTCAACCGCATCAACCGCCGTTACTATCTGGCGCATCCTTTGTCGGAGTTCCTCGGCACCGCCCTCATTGCTGTCATCCTATGGTTCGGCGGATTGTTGATCTTGGGTGATCATGCCACCATAGATGCAGCTACGTTCATCTATTATCTGGTTATTTTCTATTCGATCATCAATCCCGCCAAGGATCTGAGCAAAGCTGCTTACGGCATCCGTCGCGGCCAGGCTTCTCTGGAGCGCATTGACGCCGTGTTGCATACCAGCAGTAATATCTCCGAACCTGCTAGGCCAGATCAGGTATGTTTTGAGAAAGCTATCGAACTGCGGGATATATCGTTTGCATACCAACCCGAACGGGAAGTGCTCAGCCATATTTCGCTCCTTGTGCCCAAGGGAAAGACGGTGGCGCTGGTGGGGCAGTCGGGTAGTGGTAAGACCACACTCACCGATCTCGTCCCGCGTTTCTACGACCCGCAAGAGGGTGCCGTATTGTTGGATGGCATCGACATCCGTCGTTTTGCGACGCATGACCTGCGCGCACTGATGGGTATCGTCTGCCAGGAACCCATTCTCTTCAACGACACAGTCTACAACAACATTACTTTCGGCGTTGATACCTCTCAGCCGGCACCTAACGGTCATACTTGGTCGGATGCAGTAGAGCAGGCGGCTCGTATCGCGAATGCCCATGAGTTTATTGCCGCGATGCCAGAGGGATATCAGACGGTCATTGGTGACCGCGGCAGCCGTCTGTCTGGTGGACAACGCCAACGACTGAGTATTGCCCGAGCAATACTGAAGAACCCACCTATACTCATTCTCGACGAAGCCACTTCTGCACTCGACTCAGAATCGGAGCGATTGGTGCAGGATGCTTTAGAACACTTGATGCGCGATCGCACTACTTTAGTGGTGGCTCACCGCCTATCCACTATCCGTCATGCCGACCTCATCTGTGTGCTCCACGAGGGATCCATCGTCGAACGCGGTACGCACGACGAACTATATGCCCTTGGCGGCTACTATACCAAGTTGGTAGATATGCAGCAGTAAGGTGAAAAGTGAAAGGTGAAAGATGAAAGAAGAATCTCAAATCTTAAATCCTAAATCACAAATGGCAAGACCAAAGGTTTTGCTTGGTATGTCCGGTGGTATCGACTCCACCGTCAGTGCCATGCTTCTGCTGGAGCAGGGCTACGAAGTCGTTGGTGTCACTTTCCGTACGTTTGATAGCATCAAGGACTCGTGTCTGGCTAAAGAGAAAGGATGCTGCTCCATTGAGAGTGTAATGGAGGCCAAGCATAATGCTGAGCGGATGGGCTTCGAGCACCACATCGTCGATTTCCGCGACACTTTCCGTCGTTGCGTCATTCAGAACTTCATCGACGAGTATATGGACGGCCGCACACCTAACCCTTGCGTGCTCTGCAACAGTGCAATCAAGTGGGGTGAGCTGATGCGAGTGGCGGATGAATTGGGGTGCGAATATATAGCCACTGGTCATTATGCCCGCATTCGCGAGTGCAGCAATCGCTTTTATTTAGCAGCGGCAGCTGACACACACAAGGATCAGACCTATTTCCTTTGGATGCTTACCGAAGAGCAACTGCGACGTACTATCTTTCCGCTTGGAGATTATACTAAGGATGAAGTGCGTGAGATTGCCCGTGCGCATGGGTTCGATCAGTTGGCTGTCAAGCGTGAGAGCCAGGAGATCTGTTTCATCCCGAATGATGACTACCGCTCTTTCCTGCGCGCGAACGTGCCCGATTATAACGAACGCGTACGCGCAGGCGAGTATATTGACAAGCATGGAAAGGTACTCGGTCGCCATGAGGGGTATGCCAACTATACTATCGGTCAGCGCAAGGGACTCGGCATCGCGCTCGGACAACGCGCCTTTGTCACCCGCATTGATACAGCCACTAATCAAGTGACGCTCGGTACATATGATGACCTATATGCCACCGAGTTGAATTTTAGGGGACATGAGTTACGTCGCGTCGGTGACGGGGGAACCATTACCGCTAAAGTACGTTACCGCTCGCAGGCAGTACCTGTCAAAACAATAGACGGGAACTGCTTGACATTTGCAGTTCCCGTCTGGGGAATTACTCCGGGCCAATCGGTTGTCTTATATCAAGACGACCTCGTCATTGGCGGAGGAATTATTACTTGAAATAACGCTTAAGCAGTCCTTCGAAACCTTTGCCGTGACGAGCTTCGTCGCGTGCCATCTCGTGTACTGCATCGTGGATAGGATCGAGATCCAACTGTTTAGCGCGCTTTGCGATATTCAGTTTGTCCTCGCATGCACCGGCCTCCGCCATCATACGTTTCTCGAGGTTGGTCTTGGTATCCCATACCAACTCACCGAGCATCTCCGCGAAGAGCGAAGCGTGATCTGCCTCCTCGTATGCGTACTTACGGAACGCAGCTGCGATCTCAGGATAACCCTCGCGGTCAGCCTGACGAGCCATAGCCAGATACTGGCCAACCTCAGTGCACTCACCCATAAAGTGTGAACGCAGACCTTCTGCGATAATCGGGTCTTTCTCATCTTTTGCAACGCCTACGATATGCTCGCAAGCAAAGTTCAGCTTACCTTCCTCTGCTACCTTCCAGGTAACGATTTGTTTGCATTGCGGACAACGCTCGGGAGCCTCTGCGCCCTCGTGTACATAACCACAGATCGGGCAGATAAATTTCTTTGTCATGTTCTGTTTGGATTTAAAGGGTTAATAATATAATATGTATTTTTCTGAATTCTAAATTCTGGCGGCTTCCTACATGTTTGCATTATAGTACTGCGGTTGGCCGGTCACTTCTTCGCCTAACCAACTTGGCCGCATGAAGGGTTCCCGCTCGTCACCAACTTCTATCTCGGCCAGCACGCGGCCTTCCAACCTGCCGTGGAACACATCCACTTCCCAGCAGCGAGGCTGACCCTCGTAGGGCGGGGCAGGGATGATATAGCGCGTCTTCATGATCGGGTTGGGCAGGCATATGGCTTGCATCTCCATCGCATCGCTAAGCGGTATTTCCCTTTCCCATTCAAATTTAGCCAGACCTTCGCGCAACCGACTAGACTTGATGGTCAGAAATGCCTGCTTGTCGCGGATGCGCACACGGATTGTCTTGCCCGGCTCCTTGCATAGGTAGCCTTGCCAAATCTCATGCGTCTCACTCGCTTGCGCGAGGAAACTGTTGTCTCGTACCAGGAATTTGCGTTCTATTTCTGTGTTTTTTGGCATCTGATGGTAAAAATATTCGCGGCAAAGATACAACAAAAAAATGATATGTGCAAGTTTTAAGCAAAATATGCGTATTTTTAAGTTAATTTTCTATATTTTTGTCCATACTGGATGTGGCCTATATCGCACTGAGCGAACTCAAATTGCTCTCTCGGGAGCGATTTTTCATGTCCAGAACGATTTTTTTCTTAAAAAATTTGTGTAATCCAGAAAAAAGCAGTACTTTTGCATCCGATTTCTACTAAACCCAACGAACAATTTTAATTTTCGTGGAAAGCGTAGAACAAAACGTAGCGTCATTGTGCGGCTTGGCCGCGAGTCACGCGCGTTTTAGTTTAAGTACAGAGCAAGTCCTATACGACCAGCTCCCTCTGAACTCCCCCAGGTCTTGACCGAAGCAAGGGTAGGAGGTTGTAGCGGTGCGATGTAGTCAGCTTGCTCTTTTTTTATTCTATTAGCCGTCCCGTCAGATCATACACGCGTCCGTGGAGGATGATACGTATCTGTCCGTTTTGCAACGTTTTGCGCGGCTGTTCCTGCAGACCTTCCGTCACGCTCTCTACGCCTTGCGGCGGGTTCATCGTATAAGCTGTCCATGCATTGGGAATGCCGTAACCCCGATGGCTACTGTCGGGCGACTGATAGTTGTCGCACGAGCGAATGATGCGTTCGCGTATCTGCATCGCGTTTTCGTTTGGTAGGGCCGACCATAGGCTTGCAGCCAGTCCGGCTATCAAAGGGGTGGCATAACTTGTGCCGTTTGAGGATGTATTATATCCGTACGGGGTGATCAGTTGCGTACCTGAACCCACAGCGCACACCTCCGGTTTGATGCGCCCGTCTGCCGAGGGACCATAACTGGAGAAGTCGGCTATCTGGCATCCGGTGGTGACTGCACCGACGGTCAGAATGCTATCCGCATCGGCAGGTGCACTGATATAATGCCAGGTGTCGTTTCCATCATTGCCGGCTGCCACGCATACCAGCATCCCCTTGTGTGCCGCGATGGTAGCGGCCTGACTCACACGGGTGGTGCTCCCGTTCAGGTCGGAGTAGCTCAGGTCCCAACGGCTGTTGTCAAACATCGCGTAGCCAAGCGAGATGGAGAACACGTTCACGCCCAGCGAATCAGCCGCTTCCAGCGCGGCGACGAGATTATCCATTTCCTTCGGACTCTCTGTGTTGTTCTCCTCTGAGCGCATCAGGTAGTATTGCGCTTGCGTGGCCGCTCCGTGATAATTGCTTGTCATAGCGCTTATGGTGCTCAGGCACATCGTACCATGTTCTCCGGTAGAACCATAGAAGCCGTCTGTGTCATCTGTGAAATCCATAGCTCCGAGTTGCAGGCTGTCGCGGAAACAACTCAATGTGTTGGCGTTATAAAATCCGCCGTCACAAACGGTCATGAGGATGCCTTGGCCCTCATATCCCGCTTGATGCAACGGAAGCAAGTTGAAGAGGCTCAACTGTCGATCGGTAACCATAGTGGATGCTGCCTCCATTGTCGCCGTGGCTGGCATACGCCGGCGCTTGGGCAACCACGATCGGGGAGTAGAGTTGTCGCGCGTTATCTCCACCGCTTGCACAAAGCGCAACTGCGCCACTTTCTGGGCGGTGGTGCTTGTCATCTCGCAGGTCACTCCGTTCATCCAACGGCTTTTGTGATATATCTTAGCCCCCATACGACGCAGACTATCCATGTACATCGGACTGACGGGATAATCCATCGCATCGGTAGGGATGTTCCATCGCTGGCGTTGCGCCCAAGCACGTTCGGATAGTTGCGGAGCGGTTTTCTCCGGCTTATCGGTGAACGAGACGAAATAAACACTTAGGATGATTAATAGGTTAATCATATTTAACTGCTTAACACTTTAACGGTTTAACGTAGTTCTAGAAGAACAACATTCTCTACGTGCTGCGTGTGGGGGAACATGTCCACCGGCTGCACTTTATTCACTTGGTATTTCTTGTCCAGCAATTGCAAATCACGGGCTTGCGTGGCAGGGTTGCAACTGACGTACACAATACGTTTCGGAGCAGCATTCAGAATAACATCCACTACATCTTCGTCCATGCCTGCACGTGGCGGGTCGGTAATAATCACGTCCGGACGGCCGTATTTGGTCACAAATGCATCATTGAGCACTTTCTTCATGTCGCCTGCGAAGAACAGGGTGTTTTCAATGCCGTTGATGTGCGAATTGACCTTGGCATCCTCAATGGCTTCAGGCACATACTCGATGCCGATGACCTTGCGCGCCTGGCGCGAGACAAAATTGGCAATCGTACCTGTGCCCGTATATAGGTCATACACTAGTTCATGGCCGGTTAGTCCGGCAAACTCACGAGCCACTTTATATAGTTCGTAGGCTTGTTCAGTGTTGGTCTGGTAGAACGATTTAGGTCCTACTTTGAATTGCAGCCCTTCCATCTCTTCCATGATATGATCTTGGCCAAACCATACTTGTACGTCCTGATCGCCAATGGTGTCGTTGAACTTGGTGTTGACGACGTAGAGTAGGGAGATAATCTGCGGGAAGGACTGATGTAGGTGCTCCAGCAATCCTTTGCACGTCTCGTCGAGCGGTGCGCCAAAGGACACAATCAGCATCAGCTCGCCGCGGTGGTTGTTCCTAAGGATCAGCGTACGCACTTGTCCCTCGTGGGTGTGTTCGTTGTAGAAACTCAATCCGTGCATACGCGCATACTCGCGCACGCAGCTCCTTATCTGATTGTTTACATCAGGCATTAGGTGACACTCCTCAATGTCCAGCACTTTGTCAAAGCAGTTTGGGATGTGAAAACCGAGTCCGTAGCTGCTGTCAATCTTGTCCAGTCCGCCGGCTGCCTCTATTTCTTCCCATGGTAGCCACTTACGGTCGGCACAGGTAAACTCAAGCTTGTTGCGGTATTCGTAGATGTGCTTGCTGCCAAGGATAGAACTGATCTCTGGCAGTTCTACTTTGCCGATGCGAGTCAGGTTGTCCACTATCTGCTGTTGCTTGTACCGGAGTTGTTCCTCGTAGGGTAAGATCTGCCATTTGCAACCGCCGCATACACCGAAATGTTTGCATCGTGCTGCACATCGTTTCTCGCTTGGACGCACCAAACGCAGCACTTTCGCTTCCATGAAGCTGTGTTTCTTGCGGGTCACCTGCAGGTCCACTACATCGCCCGGCACGCAGTTGGGCACAAAGGTCACGATCTCGTTAATACGCACCAGTGCCTTGCCTTCTGCCGCTACACCCGTGATCTCTATATTCTCATAGATGGGTAGATTCTTCTTTTTCATCGTTCCAGTAACCACTCTACGGAGTGACGGTATATCTTGTCAAAATCCATGACGGCTTCAAGCGGGAAACCGTAAACTAAAGTCTTGTGTTCGTATCCAACGGCGGCGGTACACGACATATCTTGATAATTGGCCATCCGTGTGGCACCCTCCATCGGTTCGAGCCCTTCCGGCCGACAGGTGAACAGTTGTTCCTCATTCGGCTCAAGCATCAATTGATACAACCGATGCCGCGGACTGGTGATGCGTCCGTTGTGTGTGGCTTGGGCTGCATAATAACGTGCATGAAGGTACTCACTTGCCCATTCTTGGTCAATCGCACTATAGTGATCGGTACTCATCAGCACGCGTCCGCCTTGTTCCAGATATGTCGTTATGGCGTTGCGCAGTGCCTCGCTGAGCGGCTGACGTTGTCTGCCGCATATGACATCCACCATCGACAAGGTGCTGTCTATCTGCACCATGCTGGTCGTGGCACTCACATAACTGATGCGCATTTTCCTTAGCACGCGTCCGTGTTGGGCACTCCAGTCGCGCGTGTTACCCACGATGATCTGTCCGGCAAAGTCGCGATGGCAGGCACCGAAACCGCAGTTGTCGTCATTTACCCATGGGTCGCCACGCCGGAAGTTCCATTGCTGACCGATATAAGCACAACTCTTTCTGTCTTCGCAGGCGTAACTACCTGGTACTATGCCGGCATATGTGCTGTCTGCGAACCACTCCGGACCGTATACATCATCAAAAGCGTCTATCAGCAATGCGGTCGGACCATTGTCGCGCTCACTCCTGTAGGCACTGATCATCGGACTCGGCAGGCTCAGTCCACCGTCATTACCAGCCACCACGTAGTAGTTATACTTCACTCCGCGTTGCATCTCCAGTTGTACTTCAGTAGCTTTCTCCACCTGTTGTACGTTCCATTCGCCGTCATTAGCTTGTACATAGACCATATAATAGGTTGGTTTAGCACTCGGCTCAGAGGCGTCTAACGTCGGTTTCCAACGCAGTCGTCCGTTGGCATTGATGCTCAACTGTTCTACAGGTAGAGGTTGCACAATAGCTTTCTGGCCGTTTAGATAACGCAGTATACCTTTGTAGATAGCACGAGAGGCTGCAAAACGGAACTTTGGGTCCAGACCATATTTCATGTCAGCCATGTTCTTGTGACTCAGCACCTCAAGTATCAGACTTGGCACTTCCGGTACACGACTCTCGCAATAATTGGCTTCCCGCAGTTGTCGACGTGTCCACTCCGGAGCTATGCGGCGCAAGTCGTCCGTCAGTTGCGTCTGAATCCAGTCGGCCAAGTTACGATTCACTGTCTCACGGTCACGTCCGTCGCGTAGTGTGGTCTCGCCCTCGTCGTCCTTGGCGGTATAGATGACCAGCGTACCGATGATTGTGCTGTCGTTTCCGCTGTCCTGTCCGTCTGTATGCAGTGCCAGACACAAATCCACAGGCGTCTGAAGCGAATTGACCCATAGAGGACGACACTTCATGTCATCCTTGTATTCATTGCCGTCGTATAGGTCCCAATACGAAGAGTTTACTCCTTGTGACTTCAGCCAATAGCGCGCTCCTTCTGCCCACATAGGCAGACCCGACACTCCCAATTCTTGTTCCTCCAGACCCGCACGTGGCATTACTACTGTGGCTCCGGCGTTCTCCAGCATCTGGCGGATCTGGCGCACATACTCCTGACTGTACAGGTCCTCTACGGTGGTCCATAGGGTGGCACGCTGCCAGATCCATTGTTCTCGTTCGCTGTTGTAATAGCGTCCGTGACTCGCCCAGAGCGCAATGGTACGTTCCGTCAAGTCTTTCTGCTTGCTGTCCGGACTCACGCCTCGTGCACAATCCGTCACCAGATCATCTATCAGGGTCTGCCCGGTATAGATGAGCACTTCTCCTTCGGAATTGCCAAGCAACCAGCGACTCACTTTCTGCTTGATCTCCACCAGGTTCTCTGGCGTCCAACGGAAGTCATGCAGCGTTGCGTTGGTGCGTACGGTAATCTTGTCCTCATCTACGCGCACCTGCTTGACACGCACGCGAGGCGACCATACATTGCTGAAGCGGGTGTAGTTCATCAGCGAGTCCCCCAACGTCCGCATGTTGATCTGTCCCAGCGCGACCGTGGACCAACAGAGCAGAAGGAATGTCAGTTTAGAAGTCCTCATCGCTCAGGTCACCGTTCGCTTTTTGGTTGTTCAGACTGGCCTCTTGATACGATTTCTTCAGGTCGGCAGCCATCTTAGCCTGATATCCGTCAGCGATGTCGTAGTCCTTGGCTTCGTTCTCCTTGAATACAATACGTACCTTGATAATAGCCACGCCGGCTTCCAGTTTCTCAATCACTTCAGGTGTCACCTCATACTCGCTTACGGTAGGGAAGAACGAAATAGTGGCATTCCCTTTTTTCTCCGAATACTTCTTATCTTTCACTACCTCGGCGGACGTACGGTTGAGTCGTACTGCCTTGCCGTCTGCAAAACGCAGCAATACGCGCGAAGCGTCTGTGAACTCATTGTAAGCGGTGGTGTTGACGGTCTTCACCAGCAGGGTGGTGATGTCTTTGCCATCCTTGTGCGTCTGGCAGAAAGCCAGTTGCGGCTTCAGATTCTTGTTGACTGTGGCATCTACGTGGATAAACTTACCGCGTTCTGCTGCGTTCATACTTAGCGCTAGCATCAGCGCCATCATCATAGTTGCAATCTTTTTCATTATCTTTATACTTTAATTGTTAAATATTCGATTTTCTATTTACTGGTCGAACGCGGTAACCTGCTTTGCGCAGTTGTTCGATCAGTCCTTTCTCTCCGCCCAGATAGATGGTGTTGAGCGTGATGAACGCACCGCCTTCTGCCAGATAGGGTTGTAGACGTTTCACCCATTGCTCGTTGCGGCGGCAATAGACCTGGTAGTCGGAATAGGAGAGGGTGGAGCTGTTGTTAGGGCCTTCCACCAGATAGGTGATGTCGTTGAGTCGGCCGTTGCGATACATCTCCAGAAGCATGCGTTCTTGCTTCACTTCGTTCTCGGGGTATTCCACTATTTTCTTCAGCTCTTTGCATTGCCAGTGAAACGGTTCACGATCGAAGAGCATATACATCGTCTCGCCTACATTGTCCAGTCCCACTACGGGGATGTTCTTCTCTGCAGCCACCAACTCGAAGAAATTTTCCATCGATCGCTGCTCGTTGTAGCCCAACCATTGCTTCATCAGTTCAGCTCGAAACATCTCCGTCAGATACGAAGGCTTCATGCGGCTTAATTGATCCATACCAATGCCCAAATGGGCGCGAAGTGTGTTGTCAATATATTTATATTCCTCGTCGCTATAATAATTGCGCAATCGTATTGAATCTGGCAGTACGGCCGCTTGGCGAAGTGCAGCGATGGCTTC
Source organism: uncultured Bacteroidales bacterium (assembly GCA_902784585.1). GTDB lineage: Bacteria > Bacteroidota > Bacteroidia > Bacteroidales > Paludibacteraceae > Colicola. The sequence goes on from CACZVM010000003.1 coordinate 32,774, forward strand.
GTAGTCTTGCATGGCAAATTCAGTGACCACGCGTTGGCTGCGACCGAAGCATTTGAACACATTGGGGATGGTGTCCAGAAAGGTCATATCCACTAGGCGGTTGGTAGCCAACAGATACGATTTTTTGCTCGCGCCGTTTCCGCTGATCTCCCAGAGCAATTGGGCTCGGAGCGGCAGCATGCAAATCAGACAAACGATCAATATACTTGTTTTTTTCATTTGAATCGTAATATGAGGTTATACGCTTGATAGATTCCTAGTTCCCCGGCCTTGCTGAGGTCACTTAGTCCTTTTTCGTTCTCGCCGATGTAGATATATGTCAGTCCGCGATTGAAATACGCTTCAGCAAAGTCGCTATCGTGTGCGATGGCTTTGGTGTAATGGTTGATGGCATCACGCCAGTTGCGCTGCGTACAGAGGACGTTGGCCTTGTTGTAATAGGCAAACGCAAAATCCGGTTGCAGACGAATGACCTGATCATAGTCGCGTAAGGTCAACTCGTAGTCCGGTTCGCTCATCCTTTCGCGCCAGCATGCACGGCAGAAACAGATAACGACTTCCATGTCTCTATCAGCCATTACTACGGCACGTGTGCAGTCATCTACGGCGCTTGCGTAGTCTTTGATCACGGCAAACTCAATGGCGCGGGCAAAGAGCAAAGCGGCATCAGGAGTAGCGTCTATCAGTTGAGTCAGGCGGTTGATCTCTGAGAAATGAAAATCCACCATCTGTGCTGTCAGGCTCATTTCTTGGGTTGTAAAGCGCAAGGAGGCCGGCAGGGCTTCACTCCGGTTGAGTTGATCCACAATAGGATGATAGTAATTGGTACGTCTCAGACTCATGTCGTGGCTGTAGTAACTGAGGCTGATATTAGGTTCGTTCACTACGTCCTGATAACGTTTCTGGATACTACCGCGTGTCTGCGAGTCATATTTCTGTTCGTCCTCTGTTGGTTCTTGCTGGTTCTGTGCCGCATGCGCAGAGAACTCCTTGCGGTGGTCTTTCTTCTGCGGCTGTGCATCTGCTACAATCAGGTCGGTGTTCGGTTGGGCCTGACCAGACTGAATCTGTTCTTTCTTCTCTTCAAGGTCCTGCGCCTGCTTGCGATAACGGTAGGCTCCGGCCTGATCACCCATCTTTGTTTTGGCTTGGGCTGCCAGATAGTATGCGGGCAGGAAATATGGATAACGGGCAATCAGCGCCTGCATATCACTCACCACTTCTTTCCATTGTTTGAGTTGCATCTCCACGAGTCCTCGTTGATAACGCATCTCCGTGCGTTCGGGGGCTAGGTCGATGGCTTTGTCCAGATCTTCCATAGCACGGTTGTAGTCGCCTACTTCCTGTCGCATCACACCCCGGTTGTAATAGGTGTCCGCATCGTTTGGTGACAGCCGCACGGCTTGATCGTAGTCCGACAACGCACCGCGGTAGTTATGCCGATGGTAATGAATGATGCCTCGGTTGATGTAGTCACCTGCCCATTTGGAACCCAATTGTATGGCCTGTGAGAGCTGGCTGTAGGCCTCGTCCTCCCGTTGCATCATCAGGTTGGTCACGCCCAGTTGCGACCATACAGCAGGGTTGGTCTTGTCGTAGGTGGCTGCTTGGTTGAAGGCCTCAAGGGCCTGCAACGTATCATGACTCAGGATGCACACCCGTCCGCGCTCCGACCAAATGGTGGCCGACTGCGGTTCGCGTTTGAGCAGTTGGTCTATATCCTCCAGTGCGGCTGTGTACAGCTTGCGTTGCGCCCGTGTGTCGGCGCGCAGAAGCAAATACGTCCTATTCTCCGGCGAAAAACGCAATGCCTCGTTATAGTCGTTTTCGGCATCCTCCCAGCGCTCCAACTGCCGATAAATATATCCGCGGGCATAATAGCTACCTGGAGAGAACGGATTACGTTCCAGCGAGGCATTGCAGTCCTTGAGTGCACCCTGGTAGTCTTCTAGTTGAATCTTGGCAATTGAGCGGTATAGATACGGTTCACTCAGGTATGGCTTGAGGCGGATTACCTGGTTGAAATATTGGATAGAAAGCACGTAGTCTTCAAAATACAAGGCATTCCTGCCGATGGCAGTGATGCGATCGGTATTCAGTTGTGCTTGCGCAGGCGTAAAGACGGCTGCACTCAGAATATAAAGAAAGAATACTATGTACCTATAACCTTTCACTTTTCACCTTTCACTTTTCATCTTATTTACACCCTGCATTCGGGTTGAACCATTTAGGAATGTCAAACTCTTCTGTCGGGTCATACCCCAGCGTACTGTCACCCAGCACTTTCTGCATATAGAGCGCGCAGATAGGCAAGGCCATCGACGCACCTTGTCCCTCCGCCATGTTATCGAAATGGATGCCGCGATCTTCGCCACCCACCCATGTGCCGCTTACCAACGAAGGCGTGAAGCACATGAACCATCCGTCAGAGTTGTTGTTGGTCGTACCGGTCTTGCCGCCCATAGGAGCCGTGATGCCGTATTTGAAACGCGTGCGCACACCGGTTCCGTGGTCCAGCACCTGACGCAGCATATAGATCATTTTATAGGCAGTGGTCTCACTGATGATCTCGTGGGTCTTTGGGGTGAAGAAGCCAATGGTATTTCCTTTGTTGTCTTCTATGTGGGTCACGTAGAGGGGTTCGGTACGAATACCCTTGTTGGCAAAGGTGGTATATGCATCCACCATTTCTTCTACGCTTACCTCACAGGGTCCCAGACAGAGTGATACCACAGGATCCAATTGCCCTTTGATACCGAAAGAACGCATCATTTTCACCAGTTGTTCGGGTGTGAAGAGCGACATCAGGTAGGCAGACATCCAGTTAGACGACTCCTTCAGTCCCCAAGTCAGCGTGACGGTATCGCCTTGGTATTTGTCATGCGTGTCACGCGGCACCCAGCGTTTGCCGTCGGGCAATACGAAGACGACGCTGTCGTACACCCAGGTCTCGCAGGGCCACATACCCTCGTCCATCGCCAGTGTATACAGATAGGGTTTGACGGTAGAACCCACTTGGCGGCGACCCTTGGTTGTCATGTCGTATTGGAAATGCGCGAAGTCGGGTCCGCCCACGTAGGCCTTTACATGACCGGTGTGCGGGTCCATCGACATGAAGCCGCATCGCAGATAACTCTTCTGCCATTTGATGGAGTCGTATGGACTCAAGATCGTGTCGATCATGCCTCGGTCATAGGTGAAGACTTGCATCTCACGCGGTTCGTGGAAAGAGGCCATGATCGAATCGTGACTGTAGCCGGCCTTGCGCATGTTGCGATAACGGTCAGTCTGACGCATCGATCGGCTCATGATGCCGTCTATCTCTGATTGTTTGAGCGAACGGGAGAACGGTGCGTTCTTCTTGCGTTTTAGTTCGCGGAAGAAGGCTTTCTGCTGTTCCTGCATATGTTCGCTTACCGCCTCTTCGGCATAGCGCTGCATACGCGAGTCGATGGTGGTGTAGATCTTTAGGCCATCATGATAGATGTCGTAAGCTGTCCCGTCTGACTTGCGGTTCTTCTCGCAGAAACCATACAGCGGATTATTCTCCCACGCCCATTTATCCAGTTCGTACTGCTGTTGCGTCCACTCGGAGTAGTCGCTCTTCTGAGGTTCTTTGGCCGTTAGTACAACGCGTAGATATTCCCTCAGGTATGGAGCCAAACCTTGTTTGTGATCTACCGAACGGTAATGCAACTCCAGCGGAAGCGCTGCTAGCGAGTCACGCGTGTTATCGTCGATAAATCCATATTTAGCCATTTGGCTGAGTACAGTGTTTCGGCGGTTGGCGGCACGTTCGGGGTGACGCACGGGGTTGTAAAGCGATGGGTTTTTACACATACCCACCAGCATAGCGGCCTCCTCCGGCTTCAGGTCCATCGGGGTGGTGGAGAAATATACCTCCGATGCCGTCTGGATACCAACTGCGTTGTATAGGAAATCAAATTGGTTGAGGTACATCAGGAGAATCTCGTCTTTCGAGTAGAGTCGCTCCAACTTGGTGGCAATCACCCACTCAATAGGTTTCTGCATGGCACGTTCCATGAGGTTGTTTGCCCGCGGTGACCATAGTTGTTTGGCCAACTGCTGTGTCAGTGTACTGCCTCCTCCGGCGCGACCGAGTTTGAGGATGGCACGGAACATCGACTTGAAGTCTACGCCGGTGTGCTCGTAGAAACGTACATCCTCCGTGGCCACAAGTGCATTAATCAGGTTGGGCGACAAGTCTGCATATTGTACGCCTACGCGATTCTCGTGGCGGTAGTAGCGTCCCAGCGACACGCCGTCGGCAGAGATCACCTCACTGGCAAAGCTGTTCTTCGGGTTCTGCAGTTCCTCCAGGGGCGGCAGATATCCCAGCGCACCTTTGGTGATGAGCCAGATAACGAAAAAAGCGGTAGCCAGGCCTCCGATAAAGAGACACCAGAACCAAATCAGAAAAATCTTGTACCTAGGTTGTTTCATATCATTAAGTCTTCTATTATGCGGTTGAGTATATGTAGAGCACGCTGTGTAGCTACGATGCGTCCTGTTGTCTCACGCAGCAGTTCGGCTTCAATCCACGGACGGATGTCACGTCGGATGGCTGATCGCGCTACTCCTTGGTCGGTGCGCAGTCCCAGCATCACTTGCTCGTTGTACTGGTCTTTCTCATTCAGCGTCTCGCTTTCTCGCTGCAAAGAGTGTGCCATAATACCGTTTATATAGCCATCCAGATTATCGGGGTTCCAGCTCCGCACGGGGGGAAGGTAACTGTGTGCTCCGGCGCCGATGCCAATGTAGGGCGTACCGTCCCAATAACTGCTGTTGTGTTTCGACTCACGGCCTGGTAAGGCAAAATTGCTCACCTCATAATGCCGAAAGCCAGATTGTCGCATGCGCTCGCATAGCCGATCATACATTGCGTTCTCCGTATCTTCGTCAGTTGCTTGTATCTCGCCGTTTTCCATTTTTTGCGTCAATGGCGTCCCCGGTTCGTACATCAGACCATAACAAGACAAATGTTGTATATTCAGGTCCAGTGCCGTCGTTATATCTTCTTCCCATTGCGCCATCGTCTGTTCGGGCAGGGCATACATCAGGTCAATCGATAGGTTGTCAAATCCTGCTTCTTGGGCCATACGAACAGCCTCTTTAGCCTGTTGTGCGCTGTGACGTCTTCCGATGTGTTGCAGCAACTCGTCCTGAAACGACTGAATGCCGATTGACAAGCGGTTGATGCCGGCTTCTTTCAGCGCCTGGAGGTAAGTGGCATTTGCATCCCCGGGGTTCATCTCCATCGTCACTTCTTCTGCCTCCGGTGCATGGATGGCTGCCAGTATCTGTCGAATAGCCTCCGCCGACAGCGTACTTGGTGTACCACCGCCCAAGTAGATGGTGCGTATAGGTTCTCCGGCTTCATCGCGACGAGTCTTGATCTCTTCGATGACAGCCTCTATATAGGCCTCTTGTCGCTCCAGAAGGGTGGTAGAGAAGAAGTCGCAATACAAGCAGCGCTTCTTGCAAAACGGTATATGTACATAGATACCGGCCATTAATCCTTTTTCCAAAACGTTGTGCCTACGAGTTCGTCTGGCATATATTGTTGTTCGGTCCAGTGACCGGGATAGTCGTGCGGATACTTGTATCCGTCGGCGTACCCAAGCTCTTTCATCAAACTCGTCGGGGCGTTTCTCAGGTGCAACGGCACGGGTAGGTTACCGGTCTCGCGCACCTTGGCCAGCGCTGCGTCTATCGCCAGATAGGCGGAGTTGTCTTTCTTGCACGTAGCCAGGTAGATGGTGGTTTCCGCTAGTGGGATACGTCCTTCGGGCCAGCCGATCTTATTCACTACATCAAAACAGGTGTTGGCCAATAGCATCGCATTCGGGTTGGCGAGTCCTATATCTTCGCTGGCCAAGATCACCAGTCGCCTGGCGATGAACTTCGGATCTTCCCCTCCTTCTATCATGCGGGCCAACCAGTAGATAGCTGCTTGCGGATCACTGCCGCGTACTGACTTGATGAAGGCGGAGATAATGTCGTAGTGCATTTCGCCGTCCTTGTCATAAGCCAGCGGGTTCTGCTGCAGCTGCATCGTCACCGTGGTGTTGTCTATCGTTTTGGCTCCACTGTTAGCCACCAGTTCGATGATATTCAGTAACTTTCGGGCATCGCCACCGCTATAGCGCATCAGTGCTTCGGTCTCTTTTATCTGCAGTCCCATTCCTCGAATGGTCTCGTCTTGCGTCAGCGCACGCTGCAGTAACTCTTGCAGGTCGGATTTGTCCAACGACTTTAGCACATAGACCTGGCATCGGCTCAACAGCGGCGTGATCACCTCAAAACTCGGGTTCTCGGTAGTTGCACCTATCAGTGTCACCGTACCGTCTTCCACTGCGCCCAATAGACTGTCTTGCTGACTCTTGCTGAAACGATGGATTTCGTCAATGAAGAGGATAGGTGAGCGTCCGTCAGCCGGTGCGAAAAGTCCGCTGTTGATGCTGGCGGTGCGTTTGGCTTTGTCGATCACGTCTCTCACTTCTTTTACACCACTCGTCACGGCACTCAGCGTGTAGAACGGGCGCTGCAACTGATGGGCGATGATACGTGCCAACGTTGTCTTGCCTACACCCGGAGGCCCCCATAGGATAAAACTCGACAGGTTGCCGCTCTCGATCATTTGGCGCAGTATAGCACCCGGTCCCACCAGGTGGCGTTGACCTATATATTCATCCAGCGTCTTCGGACGCATGCGTTCGGCTAATGGGAGCATAGCAGTTGTTTGGCATTGGCGATAGCTTCGGGTGAGGGCGTGCGGCCACTCAGCATTGTAGCTACCTCGGTGATACGTTCTTGGTCGCTCAGACGGCATATATGCGTCTCTGTGTGCGTCTGCGTGTCGGCCTTGTAGACCTTATAGTGATGCTCACCTTGTGCCGCAATCTGCGGCAAATGGGTGATGGCGATGATCTGGCGGTGTTGTGCCATTTGGCGCATGATGGTGGCCATTTGGGTCGCTATCTCACCGCTCACGCCCGTGTCTATCTCGTCAAAGATGATGGTGGGGAGCCCCTTGGTGCTGGCTATCAGTGCCTTGACGCAGAGCATCAGTCGGCTGATTTCACCGCCGGAAGCCACCTCACTCACGGCCCTCAGACTTTGGTTGAGGTTGGCAGCAAAGAGCAGTTCCACCTCGTCGCATCCGCGGGGAGTGAAATCCGGCGTGGGGTGGAGGGGTAGCTCTACTTTGGCATGGGCAACACCCAGTTGTTGCAAACCAGAGATGAGGCGTTGACAGATAGGAGAAAGCACAGCCTGACGACTATTGGTCAGTACAGCGGCAGCTTGCTGCAGCGCGGTGCGTTCCGCCGCCAACTGTTTCTCTGCCTGCTCGATGTCGAAATCAAAACTGTCTAAACGGTTCACCTGTTCGGCCAACTCATCGCGCATAGCAATCAGTTCGCTGATGTTCTCCGCATTGAATTTTCTGATCAATTCCTCCAGTTGACTGATGCGCTCTTCGGTCCATGCCAGTCGCTCGGGGTCTAACTCTACGCGGTGAAGCATCCGTTCCGCCTCTTCAGCGATGTCCTGCAATTCAATCCGCGCGCTGTCCAGTCGTTCCTGCAGTGCGGGTGCTGCCTCGTCCAGCCGACAGGCACGAAGTGCATCCAGTGCACTGCCTTGTTCACCATTCAGTGTCTCTATAGCCGTTTGCAGTGCCGTACGGATCTCCTCTGCATGACTCAACTGGTACTGTTCCGCCTCCAGTGTCTCTAGTTCACCATCCTGCAGCGCAGCCTCGTCCAGTAGCTTATATCGGTACTGGATATAATCGGCATCCTGACGGCTCTTTTTCGCCAGGCTTTGCAGACGTTGCAGTTCTTCTGCCGCGGCTGTGTATTTCTCATATTGCGCGGCATAAGCGGCTTGCTGCTGTTCGTTGCGGGCGATGGCATCGATGATGTCCAGTTGGAAGTCTGCATTCTCAATAAGCAGGTTGGCATGTTGGGAATGGATGTCAATCAGTCGGTTGCTCAGTGCCTTCAGTTCCTGCAGCGTCACCAGTCCGTCGTCCACGAACGAACGACTCTTGCCGTTGCTATATAGTTCGCGGCGGATGATACGATCGTCAAACGTCGCCTCGATGATACATCGCTCTTCGCCGTCACTGATGGCCTTGCTGTCGGCACGGGCACCAAGCATCAGGGCTAATGCACCCAGTATAATGGTCTTGCCTGCACCGGTCTCACCGGTCATGACGGAGAAACCTGACTCAAAATCGATGTCGAGGTGGCGTATCAACGCGTAGTTCTCTATGTGTAAATGCTTCAGCATCAAATCATAAATCTAAAAATCACCAATAACCAATACAAAATCAATTGATTTTGTCATATGTCTCCTGTCGTGTGGGGTCGATGTCCATCAGTACATCGTACACGGTTTTCTTTTCCTGTGCGGTTCCTTTCTTGAAGATATCCACTATTTCCTCATTTTTGGCATCCAGGAAGGTGCTGACCAGATAGGTGGCCGGCCGGGCACGATAGACTTCGCGCAGCACAGGCAGTCCTTCGGCGATGCGGGCACGGGCATTTGTCATGTTGGCCGTCATTTCATCCAGCCCGAGACGATGGTAGGTATAGTAGAACTCACGGTATTTGCGGAAAGCTTCGTCCATCAGGTTATTGGTCAGTGCATAGCGATTGCGGTTGTCCTCAAACGCGCGCCATCCTTTCTGCTCCAGGTTGTCCATCGTGGCCGACTGGCATGCATTGACAATCAGTTCGCATTGCTCGAAGAACGGACTGCCGCCCAGACGCTGGTAGGTGTCCTGGTCGTGACCGATGATCAGGTAGCAATAGAAAGCCAGCATCGCTGTCAGGTTGGTAGTGAACTGATTTTGCTGATATTCAATGCGATCGTATTCCTCATAGGTGAAGTTGAATGCACCGTCCTGCAGGTTGAGGATAGGAGTGGAGTAACTGGTGCCATAGACGGGACGACGGCTTTGCAGCGTCATCGAACAGTTGTACATGTTCTCTACGGCACTATTCACGACGATCAGCAACGAACATTCTATCTTCTCGTGTTCAGCATAGGTCATGTTGGTCCAGCGGTTGTTGTTCATATAATCTTCTATCGCCGCCTTCATGGTCTCGAACACCTGTTTGTTCGTACCTTCTATCTTGTCGGTGTTGATGCTGACGCTACAGCGCAGTTCTTGTGCGCCGAGCCCGATCACGCTCATCAAACAGAGGTTTAGTATGATTAAGATTTTTCTCATTTGCAGATAGATTGAATGTTTCCTGTAGATACGTCTATTCGGATCACGGGTAGTTTCTGGCCTGTGAACAGATCACGTGTCAGCGGCACGTCGATACCCAGTTGGGCGATAGGAAGGCTTTGCTCGCCTAACGTGCGCTCACGATAAGTGACTGTTACGTCGGTGCTACCCGGCAGGTTGTAGATCAGTTGCGAAGGCTGCGGGGCATTCTTTGCTTTCTTGCCTTTTGCCTGTTCGTTAGAAGCGGCATACACTTGACGGTGATGGGTCATATTCACGATGATCGAATCGGCTTCCAGGTTCTCCGACTCGGTAAAACCGTTCTCTTCTGAGAAATACAGCAGTATGTGCTCTTGGCTCTCTTGACCCGGCATCAGACAGATCTCTTTTTGCTCTCTGCGGGTAGTTGTGCTACCTACGAAGAGCGACACCAGTGCTTTCTCTTCAGCTCGGAGTTGGTCGAGCATCACCTGCATTGCCTGTCCGTCCGTCGGCGCATGCTCCACTTCGCCACTCAGCAGATACATCCTGCTCTCGCGAATACGGTATATCTGTTTGGCTACGGCCTCGGCACGGGCTTCTTCTGTCGGCAGGTCCAACTGTTCGTCGGTCAGCGGCATCGCTTGCGGCACAGTGGTCACAGTCGGCTGTTCAGCCTTCGGTTGGTCTTTCTTGTCTGTCACTACCGGACGCAGGTTGTATCCCTCCAGCAACCCTTTATGGTTGATGCTGAGCAACTGGGCATCTATTCCGCTCTCAGCCACGATCTTGCGTACTCGCGTCGTGTCGGCTTCGGTACGCGAACCGATGTGCACGTTCTCGAGCTGGTAGATCACGCGATTATCCTTCACGGCATCGCTTACTCCCAGCATCGACTCGGCATAACGGCTGAATCGACCGGCCTCACGCACCTCTACGGTGTAGTCGAACAGCAGAATGATCTTGTTCTGCGGGGCGAAATAGATCATGGCCAACTCGCCCTCATCCACATGTTGCGCCATTCCGGCACTCATCATCATTGCTCCTAAGAGCAACACAAAAATTCGTTTCATATCTAAATCTAAAATCCTAAATCTTAAATTACAAATGTCCGTTTGACCAAATCTTCCACGCTGCCTTTGCCTGACCAATCAACATCTGCATGCCGTTCTCTGTCTGTGCTCCCTGTGCGGCTCCTCTGCGCAGAAACTCCGTCTCTTCGGGATTATATACGCAGTCATAGAGTAGGTGCCGCGGTTTGATCTCGTTGTAGGGGATAGGCGGACAACTGTCTATGTCGGGATACATACCCAGAGGCGTGCAGTTGACGATGATCGGGTGGGCAGCGATGGCTCCCGAACCGGGCAATGCGTCGTAAGCCCGTATAGGCCCGCAGTTGTGTCGGCTTACCATTGTAGACTGAATCCCCAACTCACCCAGCGCCGCACAGACGGCTTTCGCAACACCACCGGTACCCAACACCAGTGCGCGATCGTCGTACGGACGCTTCAGCGGACGCATCGATTCGAGAAAACCGATATAGTCGGTGTTGTATCCCACGCCTCTGTACACCACGTTCACAGCCCCTATGGCTTCTGCTGACGGATCTAATCCTCTCAAATAGGGGATGATCGCCTCCTTGTACGGATGAGTCACATTGAACCCGTCCAGCCGTCCCATCAATTCCTTCACGCCTTCACTCGTCAACTCCTTCAGTTCATACAACGCGTACTCCGCGTCAATCTTTTCTTGCGCGAAGAAGTCGTTGAAGTATTTCGCCGAAAGCGAGTGCTCAAGTGGGTTTCCTATGATGCCGTAGTGACGCATAACTTTCCTTTTCGGATGGTGGCAACGTGGGTGCGAGAGCGGAATACCTTACCGCCTTCACCCCGTTGCAACGCATCGTATATCTTATCTATTTCTGCGAAATTATATTCGCGAAGTTCTTCGTATAGTTTTGTCAAACCTGCTTCGCGGGTGTTTTTGCCGTCCAGCAGATCCACATACCCCTGCAGTCGTTCGGCTGTCTCGGCCATGTGTTCGATGTCCGACTTGGGGTAGCAACGCAGTTGTTCGCGTATGGCATTTCTTGTGATGGACGTGTCGGCGTTGGTGCTGTCTTCCACCCAACTCAGTCCGCGTTTGTCCCTCAGGTAATGCTCGATATAATCGCGGGTGGTGCAGAGTAGGGGACGCACCACGGGCACTCCCTCCGGCGCATAGGCATTGGGACTCAACGGACGCATACCTGCCAACCCGCGCAGACCCGTTCCGCGTTTGAGGTTCAGCAGTAATGTCTCCGCCTGGTCGTTCTGATGATGCGCGACGGCAATGGCTTGGCAGCCATGTGCACGGGCTACAGTCTCAAACCACGTATAGCGCAACTCACGTGCTGCCAACTCGATGCTCAGCTCGTGCGCCTGCGCGTACATATGTGTATCAAAAGATGTCACCTCCAGCGGCAGTTGCATCGCAGCACACTGTTCACGTACGAACGCTTCGTCTCGATCGCTCTCCTGACCACGCAGATGGAAGTTGCAATGAGCAGCGACGCAACGGTAACCCGCCCGATGCAGCACGTCCAGCAGTGCAATACTGTCTGCACCGCCGCTCACGCCCACCAGCACCGGTTGGTCTTTGGTCAACAAACCCCGTTGCCGAATATATGTGCTAACCCTGCGAAGCAATTAATACTGAATTTTAATTATCCATCAAACCTCTGTAGCGAACGCGTTTCGGCTCACATGCCTCTTCGCCCAGTCGCATCTTCTTGTTTTCCTCATATTCCGAATAACTGCCCTCAAACCAAAACACCTTGCCTTCTCCTTCATAGGCGAGGATATGCGTGCAGATGCGATCCAGGAACCAACGGTCGTGCGAGATTACCACGGCGCAGCCGGCGAAGTTCTCCAGACCTTCCTCCAGCGCACGCAGTGTGTTCACGTCTATATCGTTGGTCGGCTCGTCCAGTAGCAGCACGTTCGCCTCACTCTTCAGCGTCAGCGCCAGATGCAACCTGTTTCGTTCTCCACCGCTCAGCACGCCGCATTTCTTCTCCTGATCCGCACCGGTGAAGTTGAAGCGGCTCAGATAGGCGCGGGCATTGATCTCTCGGCCCGCTACGCGGATGAACTCCGTGCCACCGCTGATGGTCTCAAACACGCTCTTATTCGGGTCTATATCCGTATGTTGCTGATCCACATATCCGATCTTCACGGTCTCACCGACGCTGAACGTACCCTTGTCGGCTTTCTCCGAGCCTATGATCATCCTGAACAAGGTGGTCTTACCCGCACCGTTCGGACCGATCACACCCACGATGCCGTTGGGCGGCAACATGAAGTTCAGGTCTTCAAACAGCAGTCGGTCGCCAAACGACTTGGCCACGCCCTCTGCATTGATCACCTTATTGCCCAGACGCGGACCGTTGGGAATGAATATCTCCAGTTTCTCCTCTTTTGTCTTCTGCTCCTCATTCAGCATTCGGTCATAAGCCTCCAGACGCGCTTTCTGTTTCGCATGACGCGCTTTAGGTGCCATACGGATCCATTCGAGCTCGCGCTCCAGGGTCTTCCTGCGTTTGCTGGCTTGTTTCTCCTCTTGTGCCATACGGTTAGTCTTCTGCTCGAGCCAACTCGAGTAATTGCCTTTCCAGGGAATACCCTCACCGCGGTCCAACTCCAGTATCCAACCGGCCACGTGGTCAAGGAAATAACGGTCGTGGGTGATGCATATGACGGTACCTGCATACTGCTGCAGGTGTTGTTCGAGCCAGTCGATACTCTCCGCATCCAGGTGGTTGGTCGGCTCGTCCAGCAGCAGCACGTCGGGTTGTTGCAGCAACAGACGGCATAAGGCTACACGGCGGCGCTCGCCACCGGAGAGTGTCGTCACGCTTGCGTCATCGGGCGGGCAACGTAGTGCATCCATCGCGCGGTCCAGTTTTTGGTCGATGTTCCATGCATCGGCGGCATCCAGCTTGTCTTGCAGTTCTGCCTGACGTGCCAGCAGCTTGTCGAAGTCGGCATCGGGCTCTGCAAAAGCCATGTTGATGTCGTCATATTCCTTCAGCATGTCCATGATGGGCTGCACACCTTCCTGCACCACCTCGCGTACGGTCTTCTGCGGATCGAGTTTCGGGTCCTGCTCCAGGTAACCGACGCTGTAGCCGGGTGCCCATACCACCTCGCCCTGATATTCTTTCTCTATGCCGGCGATGATCTTCATCAGCGTCGATTTGCCGGCACCGTTCAGACCGATGATGCCGATCTTCGCGCCGTAGAAGAAACTCAGGTAGATATTGTTCAGTACACGTTTCTGGGGCGCAAAGGTCTTGCCTACGCCCACCATTGAGAAAATGATCTTTTTGTCGTCTGCCATATAATGGTTTGTTTTGTTTGCTTGTTTATCGTTCTTCTTGTCCCAGCGCATTGTACTGCTTGTCGCCTACGCGGATCAGCAGTCGGCCGTTCACCATCTGTTTCTCGCTCTGCGGTGCCGCCTTGGTCTCTTCTATGCCCTGCGGGTCTTCGTTCAGGAAATGACGCATGTAGTAGGGTGCGCATATCGTCTCGGGCTTCACGCTCTGACTGGCATAGCCGGATATGGTGCGGTTGATGGCATGGCCGCTGGTGGATATGTTCTCGTCCCAGAAACCGCGGTTGAGCCAACCGGTCAGCACCGTTCCGCTCGAGGTCTGCCAGTAGGTGTCATCGCCGTTGCCGGCTTCTTCGGGGAACCAATAGTTGATGCCGTCCAGGTTCTCCAGCGGCTTCAGGTTATCCACCAGATCTTTGACGAAGTTATATTGTCCCGCTTTCGAGCAGGGCCATACAGCCTGTGTGTTGTAGTTGACGCCCTTGGTCGGCCAGTATTGGAAGTTATACGCGCACTCGACTATCTGTACGCGCTTCTCCGGGAATTGCGTCTTCAGGTAATTGATGGCGCTGACGAGCGGTGCCAGTACGTCCGCTCCAGTGTTGGCGGAGGTGGGGGTGAAGTCGGCGTGCCAGAACGGATAATAACTCAGTCCGATGATGTCATAGTCGACATCGTTGGTGCGCAGCTTGTTGTAGTAATAGAAGTCGTAGCTCTTGTTGCACGGACGGTCTGTGTGAATGATGATCTGCGCCTGCGGACATACTTCGCGTACCGCATTTGTTCCTGCACGCAGCAGGTTCAGGTAGTCCGGCCAATTGGCATCGGTAGAGGCTTGAGAGTAGGGCGCTACCTTGATGCCGCACAGACCGTACATGATCTCGTTACCCACTTGCACCAGGTCGGGTGTCGCACCTGCGGCATTCAGTGCCGTCAGCACCTCACGCGTATAGCGGTCTACGCTGTCGGCTTTCTCTGCGGCCGTGCAGTTCTTCCATGCCTCCGGCGCTTGGATGTTCAGCGCATCCACCCATGTGTCCGAGTAGTGGAAATCCAGCATGAAATACGCTCCGGCTGCTTTGATGCGCTGTCCGAGTGCCGTCACGTACTGCAGGTCTTGACACACCTGCGGATCGGTCTCGCCTTTCGCATTCTTGCGCTGCGGGTTCACGAAGATACGTACGCGGAACGTGTTCCAGCCGCAGTCGTTGATCAACCAGCTGATCATGTCGCTGATCGTATGGTTGTACGCATCTTTGTAGGCCGAGTTGTGCTGCTCATACATCGGCAGCATCGAAATATCTCCGCCTACATAGCGTGTCTGCGCACCTGTCTGCGCTTGCATCAGCGCGCATGTCAACACCATAATAAATGTCCATCCAAAACGTTTCATACTTGTTTGCGCATAAAAATTCGTGCAAAATTACTACAAATTTTTGGAATATACAAGTTTTTTTGTCAAAAAATAATGTCTTTGCTCGCACAAGTCTTTTCTGATATACGCAAACTGACCACCAGAAATTCACCTGACACTAACGAGACATTATCGAGACATTATCGAGAGTGCACCCCCTCCGAGGGATGGCACTCTTTTCGTAAAATTCTTTCCGTTTGGCAAAAAATAGCACTTTTATTTGCACATGTCCGAAAAATGTTGTACCTTTGCAGCGTATTTTGGTGTAGTATGCGCGAAATAGTGATTGTCATAGGAATGGTCGCACTGGCGGTAGTGCTCTTGGCCGTAGGAGTAATCCTGCGCAAAGACCATCGTTTCCGCTCGGAACATATCAGCGAAAACCGACGCATGCGTGAGCATAACATACACTGTGCCACCGCGCAGGACCGCGAGGCACGCAAACGACGAAAAATGGATATTAACAAACTATAAATTATGAACAACAAGATTCAAACAATTATCAATGCTGTACTGGCAGTGGCCGTTGTCGTGCTCTTCTGCCTCGTCTTTATCTTCAAACCTGCCAAACCTGCACAGCAGGAAATTCAGGCCAGTGGTGAACTGATGCCTATCGCCATCATCAACACCGATTCGATCCTGAAGAACTACACCCTGGCTATTGAGGCTTCCGACAAACTCGCTTCGCGCTATGAGGAGTCGATGCTCAAGCTCGACACCAAAGCCAAATCGCTGCAGAAAGAGGCCGAGACCTTCCAGCAGGACTATGTCAACTTCCAGAAGAAAGTGGAAGCTAACGCCTTCCTCAGCCGCGAACGCGCCGAGAGTGAGGCTGCACGCCTGGAGAAACAGCAACGCCAACTTGTGGCTAAGCAGCAGGATCTGGAGAACCTCCGTCAGAAACTGAGCAACGACTTCATGAACGAACAGGCGGCCCTGACGCAACAACTGCAAGACTCTGTGCAGCAGTACCTGCGTGAATACAACGCCGACGGCCATTACCACCTCGTGCTCAACGATGCTGTGCTGATGAACAAAGTGGCAGGCTACGACATCACCGACGAGGTGATCGAGGCGCTCAACGCACGCTACGCAAAATAAAGAATGAAAGATAAAGGATGAAGATGAAGGGAATTAGATTTATGAAAATCGAGAAACGCTTGGGTCTTAAATGGCAGGGCTTGCTGGTCCTTTCATTTTTCATTTTTCATTTTTCATTTTCCTACGCCCAGCGTATTCCCGAGGCCATCGAGTACACCGAGATATACGACTATCTGGAGGAACTGACTACCGATGGCATCATCCGCAGTAATGCGGCTATCAAGCCCTACACGCGCGACCAGATAGCTCGGATGCTCCGCGAGGCGCAGAGTAGGGACTCCCTGCTCAGCCGCAGGCAGAAGGACGATCTGCAGTTCTACCTGCAGAACTATGCACTCGAGTGCGACACGCTGCCCGTCTACTACAGCTACGGCCATCGTCACGTCACACAGTGGATCACGTCGGTCAGCAACCTCTCGCTGGCTGACCCCTCGCTGCATATTCTTACTAAAGACAAAGTCTTTAAGATGCGCATCCGGCCCATCCTCGGCATGGATCTGTATGCCAACAAACGCGGACTGCTACAGCACCGCTGGTATGGCATCGACATGCAGATGGACATTGCCCACCACCTCTCTATTTGGGGTTCTATCCGTGACAATAGTTGGGGCGGACAAGGTGTCAACGGCTCGAAGATCAGCTACGGATGGGTGAATAACGGCAGCGGACTGTCGCCTGTACCGGCACTGAACAACATCCCCGGCTCGCAGTACAAAGAGGCGAACTATGGAGGCGACTTCTCCGACTCGCGCGGTGGTATTTCGCTCTACACATGGTGGGGTAGCATCGGCGTACAGCGCGAACGCATACAATGGGGCGACGCACAGCATTGCTCCAACATCCTCTCGGCGCATAATCCAGCCGTTCCAATGCTGACGATCCAACTGACGCCATGCCGATGGTTCCAGTTTGATTATTTCCATGCCTGGCTGCCCAGTAATGTTGTAGATTCTACGTATTATTACGTAGAGCAGGAACAAGAGGGCGTCACGGGACGAGAATATCGTCCGGCCAACAAGTTCATGGCGGCGAACATGTTCACCTTCCTGCCTTGCAAATACGTCCAGTTCTCGTTCGGTAACTCCATCGTCTATGCGGAGCGTAATGTGCAGGCACAATATTTCATCCCCATCGCGTTCTTCAAGTCGCTCGACCACCTCTTCACCAAGGGAATCAACTCGGAGAACCAGAACTCGCAAGTGTTCGCCAGCATTACTGTGCGGCCTACCGACCATCTGCGTCTCTATGGTTCGTTCTTCCTGGATGAATTCAAGTTCGCCCGTCTCAAACCCTCCAATCCCGAGCATAATCCTGTGTCCTACCTGGTGGGTTTCAACTGGAGCGGTTGGCCTGTACGCGGACTGGCCCTACGCGGAGAGTTCATGCGTGCCTATATCGCTTGTTATACGCACTCGATCAAGGTACTCGACTACACTTCCAACAGCTACAACATGGGCCATTATATGGGGGATAACTCACAATCGATCTTCTTGCAACTCAGTTACCGTCCCGTACGTGGCTTGCGTCTGATGCTCGACTACACCCGCGACACCAAATATCGCTCGTACGGCTATTTCCGCGACTATATCGCCGGTTCGCGCGTGGAGAACCCCATCATCGCGCAGAAACCCTTTAGCGGGAAGATCTGGTGCAACGATATCATCAACTTCCGTGCTGTCTATGAGGTATTCAACAACTGCTATGCACACGTGGACATCACCTATAACAACGCACGCGCCTATGCACCAACTTCGCCTCGCATAGATGGCGAAGACCGCGGATGGAATGCTGACGGCACCAGTCGCAACTTGGCGGGCGCAGAATTACAATCGTATTATCTCGACAAATATACACCCGCATACTTCCAAGGTCGCACCCTGACCTTCACCTGCGGACTATCCTTCGGATTCTAAAAATCAACCCTAGCATAATGAAAAAACTTTTCTCATTTCTAGTCGCTTTCGGCTGTGCAGTCAGCCTGAACGCCACGACCTTCAATTTTGATTCATCGGCTTCCGTCTCGCAAACGATAGACGGTATCTCTGTGCAATTAGGACAGGGGAATAACGCCACTAACGCGCCTGCGTATTCATCCTATGTGGGCATGAAGATCTATGCGAGCAACACCATAACGATTGATGCTGAGCAATCATTCTCCAATGTACAACTGGTATTCTCGATGAACCAAGGTAAGGCTTACTTGCCGATGACAGCTTCTACCGGTAATTTGCAGGGCGGCGGCACGCCGGCTGACAAGGACGACAAGAAGGTAGATGTATGGACCGGAAGTACCAACCATCTGGTGTTTACCTTTGGAACATCGGGGCAACGTATCATCTATCAGATAGTGGTAGATGGCGAACCGATTGACCTGAACCCGATAGTTTACGTGGATACTACGTCGCTTGACTCAAGTTTTCTGTATGGCGAACCTACTGCTGTACTGGTACCGGACATGAACTTCCTCAAGAAGGAATACGCCTTCATCGAGAGCAATATTCGCGTGTCGTGTTCGCTGGGTACGATCCTCAATAACGACACCGTTTCCATGCCGTATTTCAACTGCAATGCAGGCAATACGCTGACCTTTGAGACTACTCAACCGATGAAGGGCATCGCCATCAACGGATATGTGCGCAAACAGTTCTCTGCCTCGGTGGACAATGGCAACATCGAATATTGCAGCCCCGGCGAACTGGAAGACGATTGGGAGGGATATCCTGTGGTGATCATCAGCGACATCAATGCCACCTCTGTCACCATCCAGTGCGACAAGCAGCTGCGTTGCTATGCCGTCCGTGTCTATTTTGAGGCAAACCCCGCGGAAGAACTGGATTGCGGCGGTAGTTCGGGAGAAGGAGAAGTATTTAACTTGACTTTCGACTCTGCCGATGCTGTGTATGAATCTGAGGACTCCGCAGATGAGGGCAAACCCAACTACACTGTTTTTCTCTACAACAATGAGAACCCCGATTATCCATACATCGCGTTGGATCTCTATCCTGCTACGCAGGGCGACTTGGTAGGTACGTATAGCAAGGACAATGAGTCGCTGGGCGATTATTCATGGTATCAATATGGAGAAGACGAGATGGACTTCACATGGATGGAGTCGGATGGGGCAGTAGCCATCAGCAAAACTGGAGAAATATATACCATTTCCGGTTATATCTCTTGTGATGACAACAACACCTACAACTTCCGCTTCACCGGCACAATGCCTTTCTATACCGACACGGATTATTATACGGAAGGCATAGAAGACGCCAATGCCGAACAACGCGCCACGAAGATACTACGCAACGGACAACTGCTCCTGATATACAAAGACAAAGTCTATACTGTTACAGGACAACGACAATAAACAAAATAAGCGGCCGAAAGGTCGCTTATTTGTTTCGTTGGCTTATTTGTTTCTCATTCGATGATAGTCGCGCCGTGCTTCTATCACGGCTTTGGCGCTGCCTGTTTTGCCCTGCAGCAAGAAGAAACAACAGGCTGCATAGTCCAAGAAGAAACGAAGGAACAGTACTCCCCATGGGTGCTGTCGGTTCTTGTAGATCATCAGCAGGTTGTTGCGGAAGTTCAGATAGGTCTTGCGGGGATTGTCGTAACTGAGAGCACCGCCACCCAAGTGGAACACCGTGCTCTGAGGTACACAGGCCAACTTCCAACCGGCACGTCTCATGCGCCAGCAAAGATCTATCTCCTCCATGTGCGCAAAGAACGATGCGTCCAATCCGCCTAAGTCCTTATACACTGACGTGCGTACGCACATACATGCACCTGTGGTCCAATCCACCTCCACGATGCTGTCGTACTGACCATTATCCACCTCTACGCGTCCCCAGCGGCGGCCACGGCAGTAGGGATAGCCTAACCAACTCAGATAACCGCCTGCGGCACCGGCGTGCTCGAAGCGCTCACGCTGACGCCAACTGCGTATCTTAGGTTGCACGGCTGCTATCTCCGGGTGCGCATCCATATAGTCGAGCAGGGTGGTCAACCAGCCTTCCGTCACTTCTACATCACTGTTGAGCAGCACTGTATAGTCTGCCTCCGTCTGTGCGATGGCGCGGTTGTATCCTTCCGCAAACCCGTAGTTCTTGTCCAGTACGAGGGTCTTGACTTTCGGAAACTCTGCTTTCAGCACCGCAAGACTATCGTCTGTACTGCCGTTGTCGGCTACGATCACCTCTGCGCCCGGCAGCGCAGTATATTTCACCACCGACGGCAAGTAGCGACGCAACATCTCTGCGCCATTCCAGTTTAATATAATAACACTACACTTCATCCTTTCACCAATTACCAATTACCAATTACCATTAACATTACGCCCCCACTTCCATCTGTTGTGGGTCCAGAGCCATAGTTCGGGTTGAGCGAGTATGTTCTTCTCCAATGCCGTGGCATATGCCCGCGTGATCTCGCCTTCCTGCGTAGCTTTCGGATCGGTTGTCAGTGTCTGCATATCCACGTGATAATACCCTTTGGCTGTCCGCGTGACAAATGCATAGTAAACCGGATAACCGAACTTACGGGCCAGCACTTCTCCTCCGTCCAACCAACCGGTCTCCTGATGCAGGAACGTCGTCCATGTGCGTGTTACCTCCGGTCGCGGTTTCTGATCGCTCAGCAGACCTACCGTCACGGGCTTCTTCTCTGCGCGATAACGGATCAACTCCCTTAGTATGCGCTGTTTCTCTACGCACACACCGCCTCGTTCGGCACGGATAGCGAGCATCAGTCGGTCAAACGACTTGCTCTTCAGCTGACGATAGACATTCATCTCCGTCACCTCCGGACTCAACCACTGCTGCACACTGGCCAACCATTCCCAGTTGCCGAAATGCGCGAGCGTGAAGATGGCTCCTCCGTGCAGCGCCACCTGTCGGTTGATCTCATCCATATGCTCGAATACCACGCGTCGGCGCATCTCCTCGTCTGAGCAATGCAGTCCGTAGATACTCTCTACGATCGTATAGCAGAACTGCCGATACGCGCCGCGGGCGATAGTCCGTCGTTCTTGTTCGCTCTTCTCCGGAAAGGCCAACTTCAGGTTCTTCTCAGCCACCTTCCTCCTATAGCGCAACACATAATACATCAGCGGGTAGAGCAATCTATCCGCCAACCAATGGTGTACGCCCAAAGGCAAACGACTCAGACAAGAAGCGACCAAGCGTAGCATAGCCAACTGAAGAGTGTCACGATAGGAGCAGCCAGCAACATACTGTCAAAACGATCCAAGACGCCACCGTGTCCAGGCAGAAAACGGCCGGAGTCTTTCACTCCGATGGTACGTTTCATCAGACTTTCCATCAAGTCGCCAAGCGTACCAAATCCGCCCGCCAGCAATGCGAAGAGGGTAATAACAAAATCTTTGTAATTGTTCGCAACTATTTTATCAAACCATCCAAAGCGGTGCATGATATAGGCTGCACCTATAGCAAAAGCGATACCACCGAACAATCCTTCCCAGCTTTTCTTCGGGCTCACGCGCGGGAACATCTTATGATTACCGCCTTTCTGTTTAGCAGTGAGACTACCGACGCAATAGGCGCCCGTGTCGTTCACCCAGATCAGGACGAACAGCGCCAGCAGCAACCATTTGTCCAAATAGAACAGGGCAATCATAGAGGCGAAAGGTACAGCAATCATCGATTGACCGATGAGGATCGTGCCCCAATTAGCAATCGGATTATCCGCCTTGCGCCAGAGCTCAAAAATCAGCGTAATAATAAGGAGCACCAGATAGGCCGCCAGAAAAGGCATACCGTACTGCCAAAAAATGCCGGTGATGCCTGCACCCAAAACTAGCAAGCATGCACAAAAGTCGCACAGTACATCCGACCCGTTTCGCGGGTGGAGAAGACGGTTGAACTCACGCACTGCCAGCACGGCCATCAGGGGAGCCAATGCAACAAACAGGATTTCATGCTCCTCAAGGATACTTGTGATAATAACTGCCACATAAACCGCACCGCTCAGCGTGCGTTTCCAGAATTCACTCATTGTTGTATAAATTTTGCCTGCAAAATTACAACAATTTTTGCACATATGCAAATAAATTCGTATCTTTGCACAAAATTTGAAAACATTATGGAAAACAACACGATCGAACTGGCCCTCATGGAGCCGGATGAAAGAGAACTCGTACAATTCATCCTCGATGCCATTCCGGCAGAGGACTGCAAAGGTCTCACGGCCGATGATGTACTACTGGTGCTTGACCTGATGGACGATTATCTGGCAGAGCAGGGACTGCTGAAGGAAGATGAAACTACCGGTGAGGCAGAGTACCTGGACGGAGAAGTTGACGAGACCGAACAGATGCAATACGTAGCACAAGCCTGCAAGGAAGAAGGGAGAAATATCTCGTTGGTGCAAATCCAGCTGATCATGGACGCAGAATTGCAGTTCGGCATCCAAAAAGGTTACTACGAGGAGGACTAACAAATGTGAATGCTCACTTCGGGCAACATTTTCACAAAATTTGTTTACACAAATAACAGCAAACGGCAAGAATTATCCTCTTGCCGTTTGTTGTATCTGCCTTAGAGAGTAGGGGAGCAGCCTGCTGTCTGCTATTTGCGTTCCTGCTGATCCACCGGCAGGGTAGTATATGTGCCGTAAGCAGAAATACGCATATATAGAATTCGTAACTCATTGTAAGCCAATCTGCTATAGTTTTACTTAAAACTGAATTATAAGGTATATTTTGCAAATACAGAATATGCGCAAAAATGCCATATTGTACGTTTTAAAATTATTGTAACTCGCAGAAACTCTGCAACTTATATATTTTATATAAAGAAAAATACCAACGCCATGCCGCCTATGTTGCGGGCGGGAGAATAGGAGGCGGCTGAACTGCGGTAGCAGGAGAGTGGTAGTTGTGACAAAAACAGCTGTTAATATTCTATTTCACAAATCAATACTTACAATACACACATGTGAATGAAAGAATTTAACAAAAATCTTCATAAACATTTGTGTATTTCACATTTTTTGTGTACCTTTGCAGCGGATTTTTAAACACATTGGTAAATTATGAGTGACAGAGAGCGTATAGAAAAGCTGATAGAGGCATTAGGCATATCGGCACGTCAGTTTGCAGACGAAATACGTGTTCAACCCAGCACGATCAGTAATATGATGGTAGGACGTAATAATCCCAGTCTGGATGTGATGAAGCGTATATTGTTGCGTTACCCCGGTTTGAACTCCGAATGGTTGATTGCAGGTCGTGGCGATATGTGGCGTGAGGGCCAGATGCCTGCTGATGTGCTGTTGCCCATGGTGGAAGAAGAGGAGAAGCCGGAAGAGCCAAAAGAAGAGCCGCAGCCTGCAGCTGCAGCTCCTCAGAAGCAGATACGTTGTATCATGGTGTATTACACGGATGGAACGTATGAAGAGTATTCAAGGAACTGATGAACCCTGATGAGTGATTATTAATTGCTGATTGGTATATAGAAAAGGCGCTGCTTATTGCAGTGCCTTTTCTAATACCTCGCTGATATCGTGTACAAAGTGCAGTTTCAGGCCTTTAAGATAGATATCGTTGATTTCTGATACATCCTTGCGGTTGTCCTCACAGAGGATGATGTCGGTAACACCTGCTCGTTTAGCCGCGAGCAGTTTTTCCTTCACTCCTCCGATAGGCAGTACCTTGCCGCGCAGCGTCATCTCTCCGGTCATCGCGATGCGTGGTTTGACGAGGCGATGGGTGAAGGCGCTGACGAGTGCTGTGGTCATCGTGATACCAGCAGAGGGACCATCTTTGGGGATAGCACCTTCGGGTACATGTATATGTACGGCAGTCTTCTCGAAGACCTCGGGTTTGATACCCAGTTCTTTGGCATGTGCCTTGACGTAGCCTAAGGCAAGCGTGGCAGACTCCTTCATGACATCGCCGAGGTTACCCGTAAGGGTAAGGGTGGGGGCCTTGGTCGTAGAGA
The DNA here is from genome assembly GCA_902784585.1 of uncultured Bacteroidales bacterium. GTDB lineage: Bacteria > Bacteroidota > Bacteroidia > Bacteroidales > Paludibacteraceae > Colicola. The sequence goes on from CACZVM010000003.1 coordinate 56,868, forward strand.
GGCTTGTCTCAATGAAGAGGATCTCTCCGCCCACCTGTGTCCAGGCAAGACCTGTGACGACGCCTACATACTTGTTGGTTTCCCAACTGTCGCGACTGAAACGTGCCTGGCCCAGATAGCTGCGCAGATCATCGAGCGTGACGGATACGTTGTATTCCTGCTCGAGTGCCAACTTGGTATCCACCTTGCGGCAGATAGTGGCTATCTGACGTTCCAGACTGCGCACACCGGATTCGCGCGTGTAATCCTCAATGATATGCGCGAGGATATCCTTTTTGAACTTCAGTTGCGAAGCTTTCAGCCCATGGTTGGCTAGTTCCTTGGGGATAAGATGTCGCTTGGCGATTTCCTCTTTCTCCTCCTGTAGATAACCAGTCATCTCGATCAGTTCCATTCGGTCGAGTAGCGGACGCGGAACGGTCTCCAGGCTGTTGGCCGTGGCGATGAAGAGCACCCGGCTCAGGTCGTAATCAACATCCAAGTAGTTGTCATGGAAAGTACTGTTCTGTTCCGGATCGAGTACCTCGAGCAGTGCGGCCGTAGGATCACCCTTGTAGTCAGCACCTATCTTGTCGATCTCGTCGAGCACGAAGACAGGATTGGACGTACCGCATTTCTTGATATTATCGATGATACGGCCGGGTAGGGCACCAATGTAGGTGCGACGATGGCCGCGTATCTCCGCCTCGTCGTGCAGACCGCCCAGCGAGACACGTGCATACTTGCGTCCGAGGGCCTCGGCTACGCTGCGTCCCAGGCTGGTCTTACCAACTCCCGGCGGGCCGTAGAGGCAGAGAATTGGAGTCTTGACGGGGTGAAGTTTTTTGTCTTTTTGGCTGCGAAGATTCAGCTGACGTTGTACGGCAAGGTATTCGACAATACGTTCCTTCACTTTATCCAATCCGAAGTGATCGCGGTTGAGTACCTCTTGAGCGTGCGTCATGTCGTAGTTATCCTCGGAATAGATGCCCCACGGCAGGTCGAGCAGGGTGTTGAGATAGTCGAGCTGGGTGGAGTAGTCCGGTGCAAAAATATGCATGTTCTCCAGGCGTTTGAGTTCCTTGTTGAAGGTCTCTTCAACGGCCTTTGACCACTGCTTTTCTTGTGCGCGTTCACGCAGTTCTTTCACTTTCTGCGCGCCCGGATCGGAGTCTCCTCCAAGGTCCTTTTTGATAGTCTCCAATTCTTTCTGGAGGAAGTACTCACGTTGCTGCTTGTCGATGGACTCATGCGTACGGCGAAGGATATCCTCCTTGATCGTCAGCTCCTCCAGATCTTTCTCCAGTATGGTCAATAGTGCGTTGGCCCGTTCGGTGAGGTCGTGTATCTCGAGCAGGCCCTGGCGGGTCTCTGTGGACATCCGATAGATGCAGCAGACATAGTTGAGGAAGGATGGGGAAGAGGTAAGGTTCTTGAGCGAAGCCTGCAGTCCCGAATGGAAATCCGTAGAGGTATTCTCCATTTTGGGCAATATATCAAGCAGCGTTTCGCGGATGGTATCCACCACGCCCTTGAACTGCTTGTCGGTCTTGAGCGGCATATGTTCGTCCATAGCCATGGCATTGGCCATCATCACACCGTCTTCTACGACCAAATCCGTTGCCTGTACGCGGTGCATGCCCTCGAAGATGGTCATCATTGTGTCTTTACCCATTTCCGGCACAGGTATAATCTGTACGACACGTCCGAGCGTACCCAAGGTGTAGAGATCGTTCTCTGTAGGATTGGCAGCGTTGTTGTCCTTCTGCGTGAGGAGGAGAAGCGGTTCGTTGTTTTTCTCAGCCAGCTTGATCAGCTTCAGACTGCTTTTCTTGGAAACCGCTATAGGGAGTAGCACACCCGGAAAGAGTACCGTGTTCTTAACGGGTAGTACTTTGTAGAATTTTTGTTCTATCTGATAGTTATCTTCCATACAAATAAATATGCTATTTTACATAATCATGATTAGATTCCACTTGGTATAATTCTTTACACTATATGAAGTTACAATTATTATGCCATGGATGAGATTGTCAGTATGGATGTCAGTAATCAATAAAAATATTTCGTGTTATTAATAAAATAATTTCTAGTTATCAATATAAATTTCGTGTTATTAATAAAATAATTTCTAGTTATCAATATAAATATAATTATTTATGAGAAGATTTATTTCGAATAAGCGCTTGGATGAAATTGTCGAGTTTGAGGTATTGCTTACGGCGCAATGTGGTTGCACCAGGTTTCAGTTTCTTCTCAAGCGGCGCTTCCGGATCCGGTTGTTTGAACTGTGCGTAAAAACGCGTGCGGTAAGATTCGAGTTGCCGGCGCAGCTCAGCGACGTGTGCGCGTTGTTCTGCAGTCATGGCATTGAGTTCGTCATCCGTATAACTCTCAGAGCGGATGATTTCTGAGGCAAGACGCTTGGAATCTGTAAAAGCATTAATATTAGCCAGTTCGGCATCTTTGGGCGGATTCTTCTCATAATCACGCGGATGGACGATCTTGTAAGACTCTTGTACGCCTTCTCGGAGCACTGCACCGTTAGGCGCACGATAATTCTTCTTGCGCATGACAACACCGCTGCCTTTTTCTAATTCACCCTTCATGTTTTTTACGGGTGCATAAAACTCAATTTGGCTCATAGTATGGCATGATTTTTGCAGTATATACTACGTATATACTATATACGTTCTTTATTTCTGCCATTTTGGCAGTTCCATTCATTTTTCTTAGTCTGACAGAGGCTGAATATCCCAGCAATCACTCAGTAATCACCCCGTAATCACCCTGTAATCACCCCCTTTTGTCTCGTTTTTGTCTTATAAAAACCTCGATATTAGTCGAGGTTTTTAAGGATGAGATAATAGGTGAATATTAAGCTTCGGAGAACTGGTCCTTCCCTACTCCACAGATGGGACATACCCAATCTTCAGGGAGTTCGTTGAACGCTTTGCCTTCTGCGCTGGGGTCGTATTCGTACCCGCAGACGTCACAAATGTACTTTGCCATAGGTGTTAATAATTTAAGGTGAATAAGTTATCGAGCGCAAAGGTACAACATATTTTTGACATATGCAAATTTTGGATGTGATTTTGGTCAAAAACTTTACTTATTTTTCCTAAGTTTAGCGCCAAGAACAAGTCCATTGGTGACGGCTAAGAGGATGGCAATCAGGTCATCAATCCATCCGATAACCGGCACAGCTTCCGGAACAATATCCACCGGAATAAGGACGTAAATCAGAGCAATCAACGCCCCTATTCCGATGTTCAGTTTGTATTTGGTAGCTTTCTGCATGTTTTGACAGAAAGAATTATCCTTTCTGATTGTAATCTTCGTTGATAAGGTTCATCGCCTTCATGCGCTTGTGGATATATACGTAAGCAAGCGAACCGAAGGCATAATCGATATTACGACGTGCAAGCTCATAGTCCATGCGATCGGACGTGCGGTGGTACCAGACAAAAGTAGCAATACCGAAAGTCAACCATGAGAGAAGGAAGAAAATCAGGCAGAAATGCATCGTGTGACGGCCATCATGGGGCGAGGCTACCATGTTCAGTTCTTCACCGATATGAGATTCGACGATTAATGGATAGATACCCAAAGTGATGAATCCCAAAAAGATCATTTTCAGAAGTCCGCGCGAAGTTCTTAACTTAAATGCGGGTGCGTTTGTAGTTGCCATAGTAAAAATATGATTTAAGTGTTTATTTAATATCGCGGTGCAAAGATACAACAAAAAAATGAGATATGCAAATAAAAACAGGAAATCTAATGATTTTTCAGAATGGCACAAAAAAGGGCGAAGCTGTGCCCCACCCTGAATGATTATTTATCGATATATGTTACATACGAGCCGCGGACACATTTCCACCTGCCGTCGTTGAGGAGCGTAATAGAATCGCCATAGACGCCAGATATCTTATCGCCATCACTATCCACTGCGTACCAATAAGTGCCTTGTTTGATCAGGAAACAGCCGTTCCAAAAGATACGAGGATCCGCATCGGAATAGCAATCAACCTTGCGTCCGGAACAATGGTAGATATCCCAATAACCGGCGCTGCGTTGAACCGTTACATATCCCCAAGGATAGTAGTAGATATAGTTGCCGTAGATGCCGCTGACGAGATCTCCGTCTTCATCGGCGAGATACCATGTATTGCTGCGTTTGACGCGGTAATATCCATTGTACAGCAGGTTGATCTCATCGCCGTAGAGGATGGACGAAGAACCGCGGTAGATATAGATCCTACTACCGGAAGTCTTGACATAACATCCGTTCCAGAGATCCTGGTAGTTGTCCGTACATGCGACGGATTTGCGCGTGGTTAGTTCGTAACCGGAGTCCTCAAACCATAAGTCATATTTGTCGGAAACGACGTACTGCGCGTGCATGGTCAAAGCGACCATCAGCGCCATCATAAAGGAATAGAATCGTTTCATAGGGCTTTTCTTTTGAGCGTTCAACAATCCGTTTCCCCTTATGAACAATTATCGTGCCAAGAAACAAAAAGGGCGAGGCAGTGCCCCACCCTGAATGTTTTCACAACGGAATAATCCTTATTGTGTATGTCATTCAAATGCTGGAAAAGGACATAGGACGAAATAAACATCCCCTACTCTGCAGGTGAGAGTAAGGGATGATCTTTTCGTTATGACGTTATGAGGTCATGACGAAGGATTATTATTCATATTCAATCAGCAGTCCCACTTTTGTCTTGCCGTTGTCGCTGGTGAAGATGTACTCGTCCAGTGTCTCGCCTTTATTTCCCATATCTTCACCCTTGATTTGATGTTCGAGTATCTTGGTGTAGGATCCATTTTCCGATGCCGAATAGGTTACTATTAGTGCAATGAAATTGTACGCAGAAAACGAGTTTGTATAGTTAGCAGCGTCAAGATATTTGTGTGTTGCCCAAATATAGCTATATGGTAGGTCTGAGCGATTTATCTGCATAGCTCCGGTTCTCCATACTTTTTCTCCTCCCTCGGTATCATTAGTAACGCATGTTATATTATAGTAGGCAGATTTATAAGGCAGCTTATAGAACCGGTATCCCTTAATATAGGCTTTTTCAAAATATCTTGTCGCAGGTGTGCATACATTGATAGTGATCTCCTCCTCGTCCATGGCTTGCAATTTACTATTTTCGTAGGCTTTTAAGACCACATTGTATTTGCCATTTTTTGTGTAATAGTGTTCGGCATTGTATCCATCGTAGTATTGTCCATCACCAAACTCCCAGCGAAAGTCCATGTTCCTGTAATTACTATGGCTGGTGTTTATAAACTTGACGGTGTGTTCGTCTATAGTGTACTTAAATGATACTTTTGGTACGGTGTCTGATTGGTAGTAACTTAACAGATCGTTACGATCACAGGCGCAGAAAAGCACGGCCATGAGGATAGGTAGATAGTTTTTCATAATGATATGAAATTAAAAATTATACGCGAGGCCTATGCCATTTTGAGATGCATTGACGCTCCAGTATGCCTTGGTTGTAGATCTTTTTGCACAATTGGTATTATAGACATCAACGCTATTATGTTTTTTATTATAACCTACAATTAAAGTAGGAATACAGGCTATTTCAAATCCTAATCCTATTAAAGAAAATGCAGTATTTGCAGACGAACGACCAGAGATAAGAAAACCTATAAGAGATCCGAAATCAAGACCAATTCCTGCAGAAAAGAATATCCAACCAGCATAAGCAATATTACTACCACTATGAAATTTATCATACGCAGCAGGGCAATTGTTTTGTAAAAATTCAGAATATGATTGTTCATTCATGGCTCTACCATCATAGTAGTATGTGTTTCCATTACGGGAAACATACTTTGGAGTTGTGCTGACTTGGGTTTTGCTATCGAGAGGAGCACCTAAATACTTTGTGATTTTCCCATCGCGCAAATCCTTTACATACTCTACTTGAGATGCTGGCATTGTGAAATACTTGGCATTATATGTATATGCAACATAGTTATCGGCTATTTCCATCAACTTTCCTTTAATAACCTGACCTGACAATAAGACTATCTCGGCGTTATAGTCATTTGCTTCTGCAATATTAGAACTTGTCTCTTGAACAGATGGCGCTTCTTCCGATTTCTGATTCTCTGAAGTTTGTTGGTTATACAACACTACCTTCCCATTAGCATAAATGATAGAACTAATCTCTTTTGTTTCAAGGATGAAAGTAGGACCATTAAGATTACTCTTCTCCTTGTACTTTATTTCTGATTTGGAAACTTCAAGAATTTTTGCTTCAATCTTTTGAGCATCGTTAGTAACAATAATGTCCTGCGCAAAAAGCGATGCAGTTACCATTAAGGTAAACACGCATAATGTAATAAGTCTTTTCATAATATTTTTAGTTAACGATATTTTCAAGAGTTGATTATACACAAAAAACGTGAGCCAACTGCTATTGGTATATTCGGGTCTCGACTCCCATAGTGTCCAATATATGCAGAAAGCCCACGCAAATACGTGAGCGTTTCGCAATATTTTCGGAACACTATACAAATTGTCGAGAAATGAATATATCCTCAAATAAAGCAAACGCTTAATTTCTAATATGTCCTTACTTTTTTTACGTCGGTAAGCGACGGCCATTAGTTTTTGAAAACCTTTGCGGCTGCAAAGGTACAACAATTTTTGGATATATGCAAATATATTTGCAAAAAAACTACACGCGGCATCGGCTACACTCGCATTGAGGCTCTTACGGGCGGGGCGGCGCTTTTACAATGCCTGCATTAAATGCAGGCGCAATTGAAAAAGTGACGGACGGAAGAGGCGAATACGTCCGCACGTAGAGAGCGGACAGCGAAGGTCTAAACCGCCTATGGCCGAGCCCACAACCGCTACGCGGTGAGGCGTAGCGGATTGTGAGCGGTGGATAAGATCCACCTGTAATGGACAAAGCCTAATTAGTTGAGTTTGAAGTTAATGGGAATAGTATATTTGACTCTAACAAGTCTGCCTTTCTGTTGTCCGGGTGTCCATTTGGGCATGGCTTGTAGGACTCTAAGCGCTTCATTGTCCAGAGATGGGTCTCCGCCTGAACGAACTACTTCAAGATTGGAGATGGAACCATCTTTTTCTACCACAAACAGGCAAATGACGCGTCCTTGCACGCCATTTTCCTTGGCGATAGCCGGATAATGGACGTTCTCTGACAAATACTGCATGAGTGCTGCTTGTCCTCCAGGGAAAGAAGGCAATACTTCCGCTTGTCCATAGATAATATTATCTTCTTCCGGCTCCGCAGGAGTTTCTTCGATTTCATAATCCCCACTCTCCTCTTCTTGGAAGGCATTGTAACCGGAAGCAGGAAGTGAATAGTTGAGAAGGGCTTTGTCGTACGGCTCATAAGCGATATTGTCAATTTTCCATGTGTCACCCTCTTTCTTCATGACCACACATGTAGGAATGCCTGCAGAGTGACCGCAGCTAACCGTCACGATATATGAATTCGCCAAGTTTGCATTAGGCACGATGCCCTCTACTCGCAAACATTCATCACCGATGCCGAAATCCTGATTGCTCGTCAAAACAATATAATCGAAATGGGACGTATACTGGATAAAACGCTCTGTCTCAAAGGCTCTACGTCCTCCGTAGGCCTTGATCTGTTCACGGGAGGCGTTATAGTATTTGTTCAAGATAGCGATACAATCGCTCTCGTCGTTATTGACCGGTTCTTCTGCCGGCGGAGCAGCAATCTCTTCATCACAAGTGGTCTCATATACTACCGCGGGTGTTTCCTCGGGCGTAGCACCGGCAGGGAGCGTGCGAAGAACTACATACCCAGAAACAAGGAGAGAAAGACCAAGGAAAATACCGATGAGTTGTCGCTCTGTAACGGGTTGCTGTCCCTTGTCGGTTTTGATCTTGAATTTAGCCAACACTTGTTGCCAAGTCATTACTTTGCATTGCGGCAAGGCAAGCAATGCCTTCAACTCCTTGTTGGCATAATACATAGCCAGAGTGCAACTTACAATAAAGGTCGCCGAGAGGTAGATGTAAACCTCTTCCATATGGAAGTCGATGGCATGATTGAGCAAGTCGTTAAAGTCCCACAAAGCCCACATAAAAGTCAGGAAAGAGATGAGTCCACAAGCCATCGAGAGGTAGTAAAAGGCCAAAATAGCAGTACTATTCAATTGCGATCGTTTTAATCGGCGGCAGAAATCATAGATTGCAGTGCCCGCTCCAACACAGCAAAGGAGTGTCACGTTGCACACCAAAGAGATGGTTTCTTTGTATTGTATCAGTACTGCCGGTTCTTGAATATCATCAATAAATCCATATGCACGTAAAAGCTGAAGGATAAGTCCAAGCCATCCACCACCAAAGATGCCGATATACATGTCTATGTTGAAAAGTTGCGCAATCATAGCCGTCAATGCCGACAGGCCCTGAGCACATACCACAAACAGCAGCGTCCATGCCGCAAAATAAAACGGCACGTTGGTCAGCCTACGTAGTTGCACTTTGTTGAATTGCGGATAGATAGTAGCAAGAGACTTTCGCGTAGCAAATTGATAAGCAAAGAGTGCTATCAAAAGAATAAAGAAAAGTGTCATCACGATATTATTGATTTTAAAATTCGTATTAGTTGCTTGTTATTACCACTAAGTTTAAACAATTTAAAACCTTTGCGACTGCAAAGGTACTACAAAAAAATGAGATATACAAAAAAATCTGCACTTTTGGCGCAGATTTATTGAAATTCATAGGCTAAGCCTTACTCCTCTGATTGTTGAACTATTCGGTTATTGGTCTATACCAGTTAGTTCATCCAAATCGTCGGCTTCTTTTGGCAAAGGTAATTCCTCCGGAGGGTTGGTGAAATGGACTGCGCGTTTGGAAGATATGACACTTCGACCTATTCGCTGCTCTAGGTTTTGACGTGCGGCATCGGCTACCTCACCTCCTTCTTGCGCTATATGTGCCGTTTCAACGTACCCCTGCGGATTGCGTTCTTGTGAGATCTCTGTGGCTGCTGCTTCCGCCAAGCCGTTCAGCATCAACTCCACATTGGTCATGTTATCCCGCAGACTCTCTTTGCGCAAGCCTTTCAACTCTTTGTACTCGCGTGTGTTGAGTCCCGACCATGCGCGGTACATAATATCCGTAAGGGACGCATATTCCTGCTCGGTCTCTACTCCGCTACGTTTCCATTCATCGGTTAGCCCTTTGCGGATTTCGATGGTCTTGATACGCTGGTTAATCCAGTTTTCTGAATAGCCCAAGCGATGATAGTCTTTGATCGCCTGCTCAATGCTTCGTTCCGGATCTTGGAGTTGGTTCAGACGCTCCTGCCCGACCTTGGCTAACCACAACTTAAACGGCTCTGCTTTCTTGGATGGTACCGATTGAATGAGACGCAGAACTTGCTCAGTATCAGCTACATCAGTTAAGCGCTGCTTGCCATCTGCAGCAGTTAATTTCAACTGGTAACAATTTGTTACCGTTTCATTTCCCTCTTGTGCCAATCGTCCTTTAAGTACTTTCCAGTACTTGCGAGCAGCTTGATAGTCTATGCTATCCGTTAATACTTGGATAACATCAACTACGGAAAAATAGTACTTCTCCGCTTCGCTATCCCACACAATGCGTATCTTCTTCGCATCAAATAATTTAATTACTTCTTCCTGTGCCATACGAATGAGTATAAACAGAAGATTACAGAAACCTTTGTGACTGCAAAGGTACAACAAAAAAATGAGATATGCAAATATATTTGCAAAAAAACTACACGCGGCATCGGCTACACCCGCATAGAGGCTCTTACGGGCGGGGCGGCGCTTTTACAATGCCTGCATTAAGTGCAGGCGCAATTGAAAAAGTGACGGACGGAAGAGGCGAATACGTCCGCACGTAGAGAGCGGACAGCGAAGGTCTAAACCGCCTATGGCCGAGCCCACAATGAGCCTGAAAAAGAAGAAAACAAAAACCGCTACGTGGTGAGGCGTAGCGGATTGTGAGCGCGCGCACAGAACACTATTATCCGCGGGGATATTCGCGAATACGAGATCACCAAATGGCTTGGATGAGGGCGGTGGTCATGAGACCGCAGCAGATGAGTTTGAGGACTGTGCCGACGAGAATGCCGATGAAACTACCCCATCCCGCACGGAAGGCGGCAGCGATATTCTCTCGGTTAATCTGACCATGCAGAGCGATTGCCAGCAATTCGAAGAGGATGGCACCGACCAACGGGCCGAGAATAACGCCTACGGCGCCAAAGAGAAGTCCGACAAAGACGCCGAGGGTGCTACCCCACACGCCATACTTCGTTCCGCCAAACTGCTTGGTGCCCCAAGCCGGCACCGCATAGTCGAGTACGGAAACAACGAGCGTGACGATGCCCCATATAAGCAGGAACTGCCAGGAGAAATCCACCCGATCGGTAGCTTGCGCTATCCAAAGACCGGCATAGGCAATCGGCGTGCCCGGAAGTCCGGGCACTATACAACCGATTATGCCTATCAGCATAAGGATAAATGCTATGACAAGAAGCAATATATCCATGTGTTATGCTTTTGCTGCCAAAGGCGACGGAGTCACATACACGCGTGCGGCGAGTTCCTGGTCAAGGACATAAAGCCCGTAGGAATTGCCGTCCAACATCTTCAGTTTGTTGATGATATCCACGGCATTCTCTTCTTCCTCCACCTGCTCGTCGATGAACCATTGGAGACGGCTCTGAGCGGCAAAGTCTTTCTCATCTACGGCAATCTGCATAAGATTGTTGATGAGCGAAGTGACATGTTGCTCGTGCTTGTAAGTATGTTCAAAAGCAGCAAGCGGAGATGCCCATTCCGTCTCCACCGCATCAATCGCCTTCAGCAGCACACGGCCACCACGGCTGATGAGGTAGCAGTTAGCCATACCCGCTAAACCTTTGTCTTGGCAATAAGCAGACATACTGAGGTATAAATACGCCGACCACATCTCGGCATTGATTTGGGCGTTAATGGCGTCCTCTAAACGTTTGGAAATCATGATGTTATAATGTTGAGTGTTTAGTGTTGAGTGTTTAGTGAATTAGATACTCAGGGTGAGGAGGGCTTGCCATGAGTCTTCCTTGACATCCTTCTTCTGATGAATCGCCTTGCTCAGGGGGATAAGCACGATATCGTCGTTCTGGATTCCGACCATGACGTTGCGCTGGCCGTCCAACAGGGCTTGTACAGCAGCTACGCCCATACGGGATGCCAATATACGGTCATAGGCGGAAGGACTTCCGCCGCGTTGTAAATGGCCAAGGACAGTAACGCGGGTGGAGAATTCCGGATGGATCTTCTCAATCATTTTGGCTACCGTTGCGGCTCCGCCTTCAACTGCGTGCTCCTGAACCAGCACAATAGACGAACTCTTCGTTTTGCGTTTTCCGCTACCAATAGCTTCTTCAATCTGTTCCTTCACCTGTGCACGCTCGGGAATGATAGCTGCTTCACAGCCTCCCGCAATCGCGGCATTAAGCGTCAGAAATCCGGCATCACGGCCCATGACTTCTACCAAGAAAACACGTTCGTGCGATGTAGCAGTGTCGCGTAGTTTATCTATACACTCGGTAATCGTACTGAGCGAGGTGTCGTAGCCGATTGTAGCATCTGTGCCCCATAAGTCATTATCAATTGTACCGGGCAGGCCAATTACAGGAATATCGTACTCCTGGGCAAAGAGACGGCCCCCTGTGAAAGTGCCATCACCGCCTATAACCACCAAAGCATCAATCTTTTCTTTCTGAATGGTCTTATAAGCCTGTTTACGGCCTTCGGGCGTCTGGAACTCCAAACAACGCGCGGACTTGAGGATTGTTCCGCCGCGTTGGATAATACCGGACACGTCTTGGGAAGTAAAGTTTTTTACCTCTCCGTCTATAAGACCTTTGTAGCCACGATAAATGGCTTTCACTTGCAGTCCTTGCGCGATAGCCGCACGTGTCACCGCAGTTAATACACCGATTGTCTTAATCATTTTCGTAATAATATATGGTGTATAGTGCAAGAAGTTATCCGACTTGCACGTTCGGATTTATCTTACGAATCATTCCTTTGAGCACATCTCCCGGGCCAAACTCGTAAAACTCGGTCGCACCCTCCGCAATCATATTCTGCACGCTTTGCGTCCAGCGAACGGGGGCTGTGAGTTGTTTGAGCAGGTTTTCGCGGATGGTCTCCGGATCTGTTTCTGCCTTGGCCGATACGTTCTGATAGATCGGGCAGAAAGGACGATGGAAGTCTGTGCGCTTGATTGCTTCGGCCAGATCTTCTGCAGCAGGCTGCATGAGCGGCGAATGGAACGCACCGCCTACGGGGAGACGGAGTGCACGGCGTGCACCGGCTTCCTTGAGTGCCACACAAGCGGCATCGATAGCGTCCACTTCGCCGGAGATGACCACCTGGCCGGGACAATTGAAATTGGCGCCTACCACTACCCCATCCGTTGCCTGGCAGATCTCAACCACCTGCTCATCAGGCAAGCCGAGGACAGCGGCCATCGTACCGGGATTGGCTTCGCAGGCAGCCTGCATCGCCTGTGCACGCGCGGACACTAATAATAAGGCATCCTCGAAACGCAAGGCACCGCAAGCGACGAGCGCGCTGAATTCACCGAGGCTATGTCCGGCAACCATGTCGGGACGCTCGATGGTCATCAAACGCTGAGCAACCACCGAATGGAGGAACACAGCAGGTTGCGTGACACGGGTTTGCTTGAGGTCGTCGGCAGTACCATTAAACATCACATCGGTGAGCGAGAAGCCAAGCAGCCTGTCGGCTGCCTGACAAATCTCGCGCGCCTCTGCATGGGCATCGTAGAGATCCCGGCACATGCCTGGGAACTGACTACCCTGCCCCGGGAAAACGAATGCTTTAGCCATATTACAACATCAATGAGCCGATCAACGCCAAGATAGCATAAAACTCAGGAAGAGCGGCGTAAATCATAGTGTTGGCCAACACGTCATGACCTGCACCGATACCATTGACACCATTGGCGCAAACCATTCCCTGGCGGATAGCGGAGAGAAGGAATACCAAACCGGCTCCTACACCGATACCGAAGAGCAGCAAGCCACCCTCACCGGTCTCAGCAATCAGTTTGCTGCGCAGCATGAAGAAAGCTACGAAGCCATACAGACCCTGCGTAGCAGGCATGGAGGCCAGAATCATGTACTGACTCGATTTCTCCTTGTTCTTTTTGAGTGCACCTTCAGCTGCATTGGCAGCGATAGTGGTTCCGTAGGCCGAACCTACACCTGCAAGACCGAGCATCAAGCCCAGACCGAGGTAACCTAACATTGTTTCTACTAACATAGTGATAATGAATTTATGATTTATAATTTATGATTGCAAATTTTATTTTTTGAATGGATTGTATTTCTTGCCGGAGCCCTCGTAGCCTACGTTCTTGAAGTACTCGACGAACGTCAGACGCAGCGGGTGAACAAACGCACCCAGACAAGCCATCAGCAGGTTGAGCACGTGGCCGAAGGCCACAATCAGCACAAAACCGACAATCGCTCCTACACCCGGGTTGTCGCCCAACACGGTCATTCCCAGTTCGTTGAACGCCGCACCCAACATAGCGCCAGCCATTCCCAGCGCATAGAGACGCAAGTACGAAAGCACGTCGCCCAATATACCGGTGGCCATCTGGTAGGTATCCCACAAGCCGGAACCGATGTTAATCAGCGGATTACGTCCTGGCGTATTGAAGATATAGATGCCCAGCGCCGAAATAGCGGCGATGACGATCAGGATGATTTGTGTTGTTTCGGGCCCAAGGACGGAAGTAGAGGCCAAGATAGCCGTTACGATACCGCCCACGATGAGCAGCAACCAGCCCCATGTCGAAGCCGTTGCGTGGAAACCGTTCTGCTTAGTATAACAAATGGCCTTGACGGTCATAGCCAGGCAAATATGGAAGACACCGATAAACAGGGCCAATACCATCATGATATCGTAGCCCATCCACGTACCGGAGCCATCACCAAACCAGGCCTTGAACATCGGCGCTTTGGCCCATGCGGGGAACCATTCGGCTTGGTAGATATCGATACCGAAGAATGTTCCGGATAGGTAGCCTACCACCGTACAACCAATGCCAAGAACCATGATAATCGGTCCTAAGCCTTCGAACATCTCGATGCGCAGTTTCTCCTTGGCAATGAGCCATCCGATGAGGATAAGCGCCAATCCGTAGCCGCAATCTCCCACACAGAGCGCGAAGAAGAGCAGGTAGAACGGCGCCAGGATAGGTGTCGGGTCAAACTCGTTGTAGTTCGGCCAACCGTACATGCCGGTGAGGGGCTCGAATAGTTTCGTGAACCAATTATTGCGCAACTTGATCGGCGTGGCATCCTCTTTCTCCGGGTCGGTCTCTTCATAATAGACTTGCGCGGACTGAAGCATGGCGTTCAGTTCCGGCTCTTTGTCTATCGGACAGAAGCCTTCGAAGAGGCATAGCGCACCTTCCGCCAATTTATCGGTAGAAAGCATAACACGCTGCCAATCAATGTTTTGACGAGCTTCTTTGAGTTGTGCTTTGATTTCTTCGATATTCGCGAGTTGCCATGCCTCAATACGAGCATTGGCAGCAGCCAAGAGTCCTTTGAGGTGCTCTACTTCCTGCATATATTGTGCAGCCGATTTCTCGGGTTGAGGGATTTCGGTTGCTTTTTCGAGAAGATTCGAGATCTCGAGATCACGTGATTCCGAGGTCTCGACTACTGCGAAGTATGTCTTACCCTCTTTCTCGGAGACTTTTATACCCCACTCTTCTTGGTAAGCAGAAGTGCCACAAGCAAAGAAACGAAGCGTATAGCCGGCTTCTTTGAGTTGCTGGATACGTGCGGGATCGAAATCACCCCAAACGGCAGCCTGTTGTGCTGCTGTTTGCGCATCAGAGATGTTTTGTTCGATGTTGGCACGTTCAGCGAGGAGTTGATCCGGCGCTCCTTGTTTGAGCAGACGACGCAGTTCATCCTCATGTTGGAGGGCTGCTTGGAGTTGCTCATCATCTTCGATGAGACCAGCGGCTTTCTGGGTGATATGTACTACACCGAGGTCGCGGAGTCGCGTCAGGAACGGTTCGTAATCACGATGGAACACCAAGAAGGTGTATTTCTTCATTTGGGTAATCATGCTTGTGCCCTCCTTTCCTCTTCTGCGCGTGCTTCGGCTTCGCGTTTAGACTTAACGATCTTCTGGCTGGACTTAGAGAGGTTCTCTTCGTCTTCCATGAATCGTTTGATTTTACGTATAGCATCCTGATAACCAGGGATCTGCACTTTCTCAAAGAGGTTCACTTTCTGCGTCGTTTTCTTACGCGCGTACTCGAGCAGTTCCACTTTGCGGCGCACAAACTCCTGGCGGATACCTACATCGGCGATGGCCTTGAGTTGCTCAAAACCATCTGCAAACCATTTGGGTGACGAGAAGAGTGAGAACTCCTTGGTGGAATAGACGACTTCATCCAACACGGGTACGCGCACGCCTGCGATCTTTTTAATAGACATGCGCACGTCGTCCACATGGATGAGCGAAGTGTCAAATTCGCCCCAAAGTGCTATCATCTGGTCGTAATCTTTAATGCGGCGCTCAACTTCCTTATCCAGGTCTTCGAGTTCTTTCTTTGCCTTCTTCACTTCGAGACGCAGAGCTGTCTCTTTGCTTTGCAAAGTGGGCAAAGTTCGTTGCCGCATCTTCAGATCTTTCTCCAAAGTCTGCAGTGACGTCTTATTAAACTGATATTGAATAGCCATTTTTATTTACCATTTGGTCATTTACCATTTACCATTTATTGGATCATTTGGCCATTTGGTCATTTAATTTTTCGGCCAATATTTCTCCACGAGAGCGGCTTTGATGTTCACTTCTTCGGGCTTGAAGTACTTGCCGAAGAGAGTCCATGCAATATCAAGCATTTGTACAGTATTGATGTTGACATCGATGGCGAGGATCTCGCGGCTATAGTCGCGTGCGAAGTCGAGGCAACGCAGATCGTAGTCGGTGAGGTCGAAACCATTCTCCTTCTTCGTTTTGGCATTGGCTGCGTCTGCATACAGACGAACGGCTGCGTTCATAACCTGCGGATGGTCTTCGCGGGTCTTCTTGCCAGCAACCAGCTGTTTCAGACGAGACAGGGAACGGAACGGATCGACGATGACTTTACCGATCTCAGAGTCGCGACGGAGGTAGAGCTGTCCCTCGGTGATATAACCCGTATTATCCGGAATAGCGTGAGTGATGTCACCTCCGGAGAGCGTTGTCACGGCGATGATGGTGATGGAACCGCCACCTGCTTCCTCCGGGAACTGAACCGCCTTCTCGTAGATCTTAGCAAGGTCGGAATAGAGCGAACCCGGCATGGAGTCTTTGGAAGGAATCTGGTCCATACGGTTGGATACGATGGCCAGTGCGTCGGCATATAGCGTCATGTCGGTGAGGAGTACGAGCACTTTCTCATGTTTCTCTACGGCGAAATACTCTGCAGCCGTCAGGGCCATGTCGGGGATCAGGAGTCGCTCTACAGGCGGGTTCTCCGTAGTGTTCACAAACGAGATGATGTGATCGAGCACGCCAGCGTTGGTGAAGACATTCTTGAAATAGAGGTAGTCGTCGTTGGTCAGACCCATACCGCCAAGGATGATCTTGTCGGCCTCAGCGCGCAGGGCCACGTTGGCCATCACCTGGTTGTACGGTTGGTCCGGGTCGGCGAAGAAAGGAATCTTCTGACCGGACACAAGGGTATTGTTGAGGTCGATACCTGCGATACCAGTGGCAATCAGTTCCGACGGTTGTTTACGACGAACGGGGTTGACGGAAGGACCGCCAATCTCCACCTCTTTGCCTTCAATAGCTGGACCGCCATCGATCGGGTCGCCGTAGGCATTGAAGAAACGGCCTGCCAGTTGATCGCTAACCTTGAGTGAAGGCGACTTACCGAGGAAGACAACTTCGGCATTGGTAGGGATACCTTCGGTTCCCTGGAACACCTGAAGCGTCACTTCATCACCAATGATTTTTACTACCTGCGCCAGTTTGCCATTCACCATTGCCAATTCGTCATTACCTACTCCTTCGGCCTTGAGGGAACAGGTAGCCTTGGTGATAGCAGTGATTTGCGTGTAGATTTTTTGAAATGCTTTAGCCATAATATTGCGTATTAATATATACTAATTCAATTTGGTGCCTAATACATTGTAATAGTTGCCATTATACAGGATATACAACCTGCCGTTGAGCAGGATTTTCTGTCCGTTACTATCGACCGGCGTCGTGCTGATCGATTCGATATCTTCTGTCGATTCCGGATCTTCCAGTTTGACGAAGTCGATAGTTATCTGCTTGAGATACATCGCTTTCTGCGTGTTCTCCAAGCGTACCTCAACAGCTCCGGACTGCGGGTTTTCTACGTCGAACGTATATTCCTGCAGCGAAGTACCGAGATATTCGGTCTCTCCAACCTGATTGCCGGCTACAAACACACGGAGTATGCCGTCGCCGTTAGCGGCAGCCTTGACGCTGATAGAAGCAGGAGCACAACCGAAAGTCTCTTCGGTATAGAGGCTCACCTGACCGGCCGGATACGTACCGGAACCAAAGGTAGCACCCTTGGACTTATCGTAGGAAACGGTGTTGTCGTTGGCGATGCTGACATTCCAGTCGTAGCCGGAGAAATCCTGTTCGGAACCGGCATAGCAAGTAGAAGTGAAGGTGTGTGCGTAATAGTCGCAACCCGATTCTTTCTGCTCGCGTACGTTGACGATGGTGATATAGATATTATCCGTCACGTCGGTAGCCTCGAAGCGCACGATGACAGAGTCGCCCTCGAAGGCATAGTTGCTCATCTGCCTTGCGCCGCACGCCACGTGTACCTGACATGTACCAGCTGCCGGCGTCAGATAACCGTCTTTCGCCTTGAAGGAGATAGCAAATGCCTGATTTCTGTTGGCGTAATACGTAGCGCCGCTATTCCACTCCACTCCCTTGAGCGAATACAAGACATCCACACGCGTCTCGTTGCGATAGAGCGCAAACAGCGTGCAGTCGCTCATCGGATAGTAGGTTTGGCCGGGTTGACCAGCATCGGGAGTCGTGCTGCTCTTGCGAGTAGCCCAGCCCAAGAAGGTATATCCGGCGCGGGCAGTCACAGCAGGCAACAGGATACCAGCTCCCTTGCTGTTCTCCCTGAGCGAAGCAGTGGCACAGGTACCATTTGCTCCGGCATAGAAAGTGACTTCACACTTGTCCACGCCGCCGTTGAAATCGAAGAAGATGACGCCGTTTTGCTCGCGGATATTAGCCAGTTGCATCTTATTGCTGAACATGTTGTGCGCCGTAGCACCGGCTGGGAACAGGTCACCCTGTTTGCCGAAGAACCCGTTGGTGAGGTTGTCTGCCTTGTATTTGGGTGCACTTCCATCGGCCTCGATCAGGTCCACACACGGATGTCGCTCCACGTTGTTGACCTCATCGGCTTCCCATTTGTTCTTGACGTAATCGATCTTGGTCAGCATCAGGCCATGGCCCGGCAGGTATTGATCCCAACCGGTCTGTTGACGATTCTCGAGGATATAGAACTCACGCGGATCGGGACTGATACCACTCAGATTGCTCTGGCCGCTGGCAGTGATGATCGCGCAGTCGCCGGTGGTGTTGAGATCACCCAGACGTACGTTCATCGGTTCGCTCAGCAAGATCGGTTCCACCCACCCCAGGAAGAAACGCTCGTAGGCACTCATGGCGGCGGGGGTGTTCGACTGATTGTTGTAGCTGCCATGGTCCATCACATCCCAGTCGCCCAGCGTCTTCTGCGTGCCACCATCGGTGACGCATAGATTGGGAAGGCCCAAGATATGCGCGAACTCATGCACCAGTGTACCTATGCCGTCACGCTTGGTAGCGGACTGCAGTTCAGGCACTGCGGAGAAATATGTCACTGTCTTGCCATCCAGCACAACATAACTATCCAGTTCGTCCGACTCCTCCAGATTGGCGGTGTATGCCCATACAGCATCCTGATCAGACACTCCATAGACTTCGCCTTGGCCGGCATAGATGATCACTACTGCATCCAGTTTACCGTCACCGTCTTGGTCGTACTGCGTGAAATCGGCCATATCTTCGGCCAGATTGCATGCCTCTTGTACCATCTGATCGGCACGCATGTCCTGATCGTAACTGTCATTCTCGCCATAGTAGCGCTGGCTATTACCCAAAGTGACCGGACCGATAAACTCAAAGGAAGGTGTGTACTGACCAAAAGAATTATCAGCAAAATACTGCTCCAAAGAAGCCTTGTAGGCCGTATAATCCACACTGCGGAAGTTGACGTTGCTGAAGTTGGTCATGATCACCGGCACACGGCGTGGCTGCAGATGGCGCACACCCCCGTTGGAGGAGGCGAAAGCCATGCTGACACAAGCCAATAAGGATAGTAGTGCTATCTTTTTCATGCCGCGATCTGTTTTTCTGCTAACAGTGCATCCAGTTTCTTGCGATAGTCTTCAAACTCAGGCGAGTGGAACTCACAGTAGTTCATCTGCTTGCAGAGGTTGATGACGCGCTTGAAGTAGTCAATCACATCGAGGAAATTGTCAAAGTCGTAGTCGTGATTGCAGATGTCCATCACCATGCGGAGCATATATTGCTGACGCTCCAACGGGCAGACAGCATCAATCTTGTCGAATGCATCCTGCTGCAAGATCACGAAGTCAATAACCTCTGACTTCCAGAAAGCCTCATGATAATCTACAGGTACACCATCATCACCAAGGATGTTGATCTGCTCCTGAATCTCCTTACCGCGCTGCAGATAGGTCTTCATGTCGTTGACCATCGGTAGCCAGTCTTTGTCAATCAGATTGCTGATATAATCTGCAAACTCCGGATACTCCACATATTTGGAATAGGAGTCGATGGGGTTCACTGCCGGGTAGCGCTTACGGTCGGCACGTGCCTGCTCCAAGGCATAGAAACAACGTGCCACTTTCTTTGTACCTTCGGTAACCGGCTCTTTGAGGTTACCACCAGCCGGCGAAACGGTACCGAGGAAGGTGACCGAACCGGTTGCTCCGTTGTTCAGATAAACATATCCAGCGCGGGAATAGAAGGCACCGATGATCGCCGAGAGGTCCATCGGGAAGGCGTCCTGACCAGGAAGCTCCTCCAGACGGTTGGACATCTCACGCAGCGCCTGTGCCCAACGGGATGTGGAGTCGGCCATCAAGAGCACACGCAGACCCATCGAACGATAATACTCGGCGATGGTCATGGATGTATAGACGGATGCCTCACGCGATGCCACAGGCATGTTGGACGTGTTGGCGATGATGATGGTACGCTCCATCAGTTTGCGGCCTGTATGCGGGTCATCGAGTTCTGGGAACTCCGTGAAGGTCTCCACCACCTCGTTGGCACGCTCACCGCAGGCAGCGATGATCACGATGTCGGCCTCGGCCTGCTTGGAGATAGCATGCTGAAGGACGGTCTTACCAGTACCGAACGGACCGGGGATGAAGCCTGTACCACCCTCGCAGAGCGGGTTGGCCGTGTCGATAGTACGCACACCGGTCTCGAGTAACTTGAAGGGACGCGGTTTCTCGCGATAAGCGAGGATGGCTTTCTTCACCGGCCATTTCTGAATCATGGTTACTTCATGGTCCATTCCCTCTGCGTCGGTCAGCACAGCCATCACCTCATTGATGGTGTACTCGCCGGCTTTGGCGATCGACTTGACCGTATATTGGCCTTCGAACGCGAAGGGCACCATAATCTTGTGCGGCTGATGATTCTCATCCACCTCACCCAACCAGGCAGCAGCTTCCACCTTGTCGCCCACTTTGGCGATAGGCGTGAACGCCCACTTCTTTTTCTCGTCGAGCGGGAAGTTGTACTCACCACGTTTGAGGAACACGCCCGTCAGTTTGTCCAAGTCGTTCTGCAGACCGTCGTAGTTGCGGCTGAGCAGACCGGGACCGAGTGTTACCTCGAGCATGTGACCGGTGAACTCCACCTTGTTGCCCACTTTGAGACCACGGGTCGATTCGAACACCTGCGCATAGACATTGGCGCCGATGACCTTGATGACCTCCGCCATCAAACGGGTCTCGCCTACATAGATGTAGCAAATCTCATTTTGAGCCACAGGACCATCGACCGCCACGGTCACGAGGTTCGCGATGATACCTTTTACTTTACCTTGTGTCATATTGTGTAATTATTAATTACAAATTAAAAATTAAAAATTACGAATTAAGAATTAAGCATCAAGTTTGATGCCTTTCTTCATATCCGCAACCAGTTCGCGGAAGATCTTTTCGCCCTCTTCGATGGTGAGGATGGACCAGCGATGGAGCATCACTGCTTCCAGATAGTAGGCAAACACCATCTCGGAGGAGAAGAAATCAAACTCTGTACGCTCTTGCAACCATTCGAAACGAATAGCGTCCATCGCTTTCTCGCGCGCCATCAGATCGTCTATCTGCGCCAGTGCCAGAATAGCCTGGTAGTCGCCCGGCAGTTCGTTGAGTCCGAAGTCTTTCTGCTGACTGTGTGTACGCAGCTGCTCGGCCACTTCGCCTTCACCCACGATCTGCTGTTTCACGTCAAAGCCGTGCTTGCGGCAGATCTGCGCCACCAGTACGTTGTTCATGTCTTGATTGAAACCGAACCAGTCGTGCACAAAGCGGTTGTTGGCCTGCAGACCTTTGGCGAGCGTAGTCTCATCCATCGGTGCGCGCAGCAATTCCAGCAGCCGTTTGTCGGACGCGCTTAACTGCTCGTCGAGCAACTCCTCCAGTTTCTCCAAAGAAATCGGAGTGTCAGCACCCGCTTTGAGTTCAGGAAGTCCGGCCAGTAAATATTCGTAAGTCATAAAGGAATGTACAATTTGACAATGTACAAGTTTGGATTTTAGAAGAGCATCTCTACAAGTTGCGGACGAAGCATCTCCTTGAAATAGGCAATGAACTCTGCATCGCCGAAAGCAAGTTTGTATCCGCCCTTGGCCGGCTGGATGGTGAAGTCGGTCTTGATACCCTTTACCTCAGCAATCTTCACACCCTTCTCCAGCAATCCCTTGGCATTGGCAGCGAAGTATTTCTTCAAGGCCTCTGCATCTTTGGTCTCGATGAGCACCTCGCCCTCTTTGGCCATCTGCTCTGCCAGCTTGGCGATGAGGCCCTGCATGAACTTGGCATCGGTGGTGGCTGCTTTCACACTGTCTGCTGCGATCTTATCGGCCAGCAGATTGGTGATCTCCGTCTTCACTGCATTCACACTCTGCTCGGCATAGAGCTTCAGTTCCGCACGTGTCTTCTTGTCCAGATCGGCCGATTTGCTCTCTGCCTCTGCCAGCAGCGCAGCAGCTTTCTTCTCTGCTTCGGCAACAATCTCAGCTGCCTTTGCATTAGCCTTCTCAACAATCTGTTGAGCTTCGGCATTTCCTTTCTCTACGCCCTCTGCGTAGATCTTGTCGGTTAATTCAGAAAGATTCATAATTATAGGATATATACGTTATATTCGTTTTTTTTCCTTAATGGCCTGCAAAATTACTACTTTTTTTGCATATATCAAAATATTTTCGTATTTTTGCACGCAAATTTGTTTATAATGAAAAAAATACACGTATTTATGATGGCAGCAATGACGTTGATCGGCGCCAGTTGTAACAATGCTAATCACCATGGAAATCCGGCGGAGGATACACAAGAAATGAATCCTCGAACCTCTCAAGCAGAGAGCAAGGATCCTATTACCAAGCCGCAAATCCAGATTAAGGGTGGCCGCCTGACGCCGGAAGGACTGTGGGCTATGGGGCGCATCGGCAGCGTAAAAAGTGACATTGAGACCGGTTGGTTGGCATATACGGTGAGTTACTACAGCGTAGAAGAGAACCGCTCCACTACGTGGATCCGGATATGCAACCCGTATAGCGAAAGCGGTGAATTAGAGGCGTTCGACGAGTTTGTGGGGTCTGATCCTGCTTGGTTCGGCTGTAGCGGTTGGTTGGCCTACTTGAAAGACGGTAAACTCCGTTTGCGCCGTGGCGAAGATGATGTAGAGGTGGATGGAACGGAAGACGTAGAGGCTTTCCTACTCTCGCCGATGCGCGACAAGGTGATCCTGATCAAGCAAGTAAAGACCGTGAAGTCGACGCAGGACAAATATCCCGACCTGCCCCTGGCCAGCGGACGCGTCGTAGACGACCTGATGTACAAGCATTGGGATGAGTGGACCGAAACGGCTCCTCAGCCTTTTGTTTGTCCGCTGGAGATAGAGTATTTCGGTGAGGGCGAGCGTATCCAGTCGGCTAAAGCAGGCAAAGGCATCAATATATTGGAAGGCACGGCATATGAGTGCCCGATGAAGCCCTTCGGTGGCATCGAACAGTTGGCATGGAATCCGAACAACAAAGAGATCGCTTATACCTGCCGCAAGAAAACGGGCATGGACTATGCCGTGAGCACCAACAGCGACATCTACCTATATAACTGCGCTACGCGCGCACACAGAAACATCACGCTGGACAACAAGGGTTATGACATCAATCCCGCCTATTCGCCTAATGGCGAGTGGATCGCTTGGCAGTCGATGGAGCGCGACGGTTACGAGAGCGACGAGAACAGACTGTGCGTCATGAACCTCAAGACGGGTGAAAAGCGCTATCTGGTATCCGGATTCGGTCAGAGCGTGATGGAGTTCGCCTGGTATAATGACACGAGTCTGCTCTACACCGATGTATGGTCGGGCACGATAGACTTGTACTACGCGACGCTGGAAGGCAATCGGGAACGTATGACGGAAGGCCGGTACGACCTCAGTCTGGGCGACGTGAGCGACCATTACGCATTCCTGTTGGGTCACTCGATGCGTCAGGCGAACGAGATATACCGCATGGACGTGGAGGAATACCTGAGCGATCCGACCCGTGATTTCGGTCCGCGAGGCATCGACTGGGAACAGCCCCACACGTCGATGGAGAAAGAGATTCCACAATTGACGCACGAGAACGACAATATCTACAGCCAGATAGAACGCTCCACCGTAGAGCCACGCTGGCAGCGGACGACGGACGGCAAAGAGATGCTGACCTGGATCATCTATCCGCCGCATTTCAACCCGAAGAAAAAATATCCGACTATCCTCTATTGCGAGGGTGGTCCGCAGAGCCCGGTAAGCCAGTTCTGGTCGTTCCGCTGGAACTTCATGATGATGTCGGCCGGCGATTATATCATAGTGGCTCCCAACCGTCGCGGCCTGCCTGGCTTCGGCAAGGAGTGGAACGAAGAGATCAGCGGTGATTACGGCGGACAATGTATGACCGATCTGCTGACGGCTATCGATGAGTTCTGCACCGAGCCGTACGTGGACAAGAACCGCTTAGGCTGCGTAGGCGCATCGTTCGGCGGATACAGCGTCTATTGGTTGGCAGGTCATCACGAGGGACGCTTCAAAGCCTTCATCGCGCATGACGGTATATTCAACCTGGAGATGCAATATCTGGAGACCGAAGAGAAATGGTTCGCCAATTGGGATCTGGGCGGTGCCTACTGGGAGAAAGACAATGACGTGGCGCAGCGCACGTACGCCAACAGTCCGCATCGCTTTGTAGACAAATGGGATACGCCTATCCTCTGCATCCACGGCGAAAAAGACTACCGCATCCTTGCCAATCAGGCGATGGCGGCTTTTGATGCAGCTAAGATGCGCGGTGTGCCGGCAGAGCTCTTGATCTTCCCCGACGAGAACCACTGGGTACTCAAGCCGCAGAACGGTATACTCTGGCAACGCGAGTTCCGCAGCTGGCTGGACAAATGGCTGAAGAAATGATTGTAATCATGTCATGACGTAAGAAAGAAATGAAATACAATTACGAATTTGATATCAAATATCAGGAAGTGGATGACCGCAAACGCTTGCGGCTCTACAATCTGGAGAACTATCTGCTGGAGGTGGCAGGCCGTGTGGCCGACGACTTGGGCTTTGGTATCGCTCACCTGCATCCCATGGGCCTGACGTGGATTTTGACACGTCTGTCGGTGGAGATGACCGAACTGCCACGCCCCAATGAACATGTGCGTTTTGAGACTTGGATAGAGAGCAACGCACACATGCTCAGCACGCGTGATTTCAGGATATACAAGCAATCGGCGAGCCATCAGCCGTCAGAAGAATGGCAACTCATCGGTCAATGCAAGAGCGTGTGGGCCGTGCTGGATATGGAGAAACGCGAGATAGTCAATTGTTTTGACGACCCGATCTTCGATGGCGCGATAGACGGCGAGGTGATAGAGATGGCACGGATACGTATGACCACCATACCCGAACCGACCGGCAGCATGCCCCACCCTGTGGTCTATTCCGATCTGGACTACAACAAACACTGTAACAGCTGCAAATATCTGGAGGCCATGCTGAATGCCTATAGGCCGGATTATTATGACAAGAAGGTAAGGCTGGACATCAATTACTCGAAAGAAGTGATGTTGGGCGACGAGTTGACCACCTATTATCTGGTGACGGACGACGGCGTACAATATCAGCAAAAGAACAATGCGGGCGAGACCAGTTGCTCCGCCAAGATAACTATTAGCGAATAAGGACAATGGAAACACAGGAGAATAGTGGTGCTCCTCTGAAGCGCCCGGTAGAACTGGAATGCGATGTAGTGCGCTTCCAGAATCAGAAAGACAAATGGATTGCTTTCGTAGGAATGAAAGACGGTCACCCCTACGAGATCTTCACCGGCCTGGCCGACGACGATATGGGTATTGCGTTGCCCAAGTCCGTCCGCAAAGGTAAGATTATCAAGGTGGTACTGCCCGACGGACAGAAACGCTACGACTTCCAGTTCGTCAATACACGTGGTTTTAAGACGACGGTAGAAGGACTGAGTTATAAGTTCGATCGCGAGTTCTGGAACTATGCCCGCCTCATCTCCGGCGTGCTGCGCTACCAGATGCCTATCGATCAGGTGGTGCACATGATCAGCGGACTCCAGATGGACAACGATAGTATCAATTCATGGACAGCCGGCGTGGCGCGTGTGCTGAAACGATATATCCCCGGCGCTACCGTTGAAGACGAAGAATAACAAGAAAAGCCCGCATTCCGCGGGCTTTTCTGTTGCTTACTTTTCTCCCTTATTGATAGGAAGAGGATTGCCGGCTGCGTCATAGAAACGCATCTCCAGCATTCCAAGTGATTGGTTCTCGACGACCTTGATGCCATAATGGCGACGCCACTGAGCCTTGAGTGAGCTCAACCATCCGCGTTCTACGTAGGCATAAACATACGGGTGCAGATGAAGTTTCAGGCCGCGGCCGTGCATCTGGCTCATGTGTTCGCATTCTTCGGCTATCTGGTCGGTGAAGAGGATCGAGGGTTGGATCTTACCCTTGCCCATACAGGTCGGGCAAGTCTCCATCACATCCATCTCTACGGCAGGACGCACACGCTGGCGCGTGATCTGCATCAGTCCGAATTTGCTCAGCGGCAGTACGTTGTGCTTTGCGCGATCGCGCTCCATGAGTTTGCGCACATAGTCGTAGAGTTGCTGCTGATGCTCCTTGCTGTCCATGTCGATAAAATCGACAATGATGATGCCACCTATATCGCGCAGGCGCAACTGGTGTACCAGTTCATCTGCCGCCAGCATGTTGAACTGATAGGCATTTTCCTCTTGGTCTTCATACAGTTTCTTACTGCCGCTGTTGACATCAATGGAGAACAGTGCTTCGGTCCGGTCGATGATGAGATATCCACCATGTTTGAAACCGACTGTTCTGCCGAGTCCCGTCTTCATCTGACGGGTAATGTCGAAATGGTCGAAGATAGGTTGTGTGCCGGTGTAGTGCTTAACGATCTTTGCACTCTCGGGTGCTATCAGTTCCAGGTATTGACGTACTTCCTCGTACATCTCTTTCTCATTCACCTGGATGGAGGTGAAGTCCGGACTCAGCACATCGCGGATGATACCGAGTGTACGGCCCATCTCTTCACTGACCAGACTGACGGGTTGGCGTTGCTGTAGTGTGCGGATGGTCTCTTGCCATCGCTCGACGAGCAGACGCAGTTCGTTGTCCAGTTCGGCGGCACGTTTGTCTTCTGCTACGGTGCGTACTATGATGCCAAACCCATAGGGTTTGATAGATAGCAGCAACTGTTTTAGACGCTGGCGTTCTGCCTCGCGTTTGATCTTCTGGCTTACCATCACGCCATCGGCAAAGGGAATGAGTACGATGTTGCGGCCGGCTATAGAAATCTCGGCTGTCAGGCGTGGGCCTTTGGTGTTGATGGGTTCCTTGGAAACCTGCACCAGCAGCGTGTCGCCTACCTTCAGTACATCCGCTATCTGTCCCTCTTTGCCTACTTCCTCCTGACGTTGCGTCTTCTGCAGTGCAGGTATACGACGGCGATCGGAGACGGCTTTGGTTACATACGATTGCAGTGTGCGAAACTGTGAACCTAAATCCAAATAATGGAGAAAAGCTTCTTTCTCATAACCTACATCCACAAAGACGGCATTCAGCGCCGGCATGACCTTCTTGACCCGACCGTAATAGATATTGCCTACGGCAAAATTGTCTTGTCCTCGTTGTTCACGAGCCACTTCTTGCAGTCGGTCGTCTTCCGTCAGCGCGATAGCTATCTCTTGCGGCTGTACGTCCACAATCAATTCGCTTTTCATACTTGGGAAATAAAATAAATAATACAAAAAAGCCTTGTGGCAGTCTGCCTACGCTTAGACAAACCTAATGCCACAAAGCTACCGGTTGGACCGTCATTTACTTATGCTTATGACGATTCTTACGCAGGCGTTTTTTACGCTTGTGCGTGGACATCTTATGTCTCTTATGCTTTTTTCCGTTTGGCATAATAGAAAATTATTAAAATATGGTTGATAAATGATTATTTGTTCGCATTAGTGGTTGCGTACCTGCTGCATAAACTCAGCTGCAGGCTTGAACGCGGGAATCTGGTGAGCAGGCACGTGGATGGTAATGCTCTTGCTGATATTACGGCCTACTTTTGCTCCGCGGGTCTTGTTAACAAAACTACCGAAACCGCGCAGATATACATTCTCGCCGGCAGTTACGTTTGCCTTGATAGTTGTCATCGTCGTTTCCAGTATCGAACTAATCGTCGCTTTGTCGTATCCTGTAGCGAGTGCAACTTGATTAATGAGGTCAGATTTAGTCATAATTGTATGATTGTTTGATATACTTGTCAAAAAAAACGGTGCAAAATTACTATAAATAATTGAAATACAAAAGTTTTTTGCAAAAAAAATTTCAAAAATCGTTATTTTTTTGTAATTTTGCAGCGAATTTGATGATTTTTAACCGTTTTGGGTGTTGATAACGTGCGCAACTCATTATTAAATAGACGATTATACCACTGGTACGAAACAGAACATCGTATCCTTCCATGGCGTGAAACGGAAGATGGTTATCGTATCTGGTTGAGTGAGGTTATCCTCCAACAGACGCGTGTACAGCAGGGCATGGATTATTACCTGCGCTTCGTGGCTCGTTGGCCGCGCGTGGAAGATCTGGCGGCGGCTGCAGAAGATGAGGTGCTGCGCGAGTGGCAAGGGCTGGGCTATTATAGCCGTGCGCGTAATCTGCACAAGGCGGCGCAGATGGTGGTGGAGCGAGGATGGACGCCCTTCCCCACCCGTTTTGAGGATATACGCGCTCTGCCCGGCGTAGGCGATTACACTGCCGGCGCGATTGCTTCTTTTGCTTATAACCAGCCTTTCCCCGCCATGGATGGCAATGTGTACCGCGTGGTGGCGCGCCTGCTGGACATCGACGAGGCGTTCGATACATCTGCCGGCAAGAAACTGTTTCATCAGAAGATAGAAGAACTGTTGGACCGCGAGAACCCACGGCTGTTCAACTCTGCCATCATGGAGTTCGGTGCGCTCTGGTGTACGCCTGTATTGGGTGACAACTGCCGGAACTGTCCGTTGCAGGAGTTGTGTCTGGGCTTTGCCCACGGTACGGCCGAACTGCTGCCCGTACGCAAGCCGCGGCCTAAAGTACGTGACCGTTGGTTTACCTATCATATTTATCTGAGCCATCAGCCGTCAGATGTCAGCAGTCAGCCATTAGACGTTTATACGCTTATTCGACGCCGTGAAGAGAAGGATATATGGTATCATCTCTACGAGTTTCCGTGTGAGGAAACAAGCCATCAGCCCGCAGATGTCAGCAATCACCTCTCCTTCACGCACGTTCTTTCTCATCAAAAACTCCATGCACGTTTTGTCGTACACAGAGTTTCCGAACTTCCGGTTGTTCCCGGCACTATTACGATCCGCTGGGAGGATCTCAATGATTATGCGCTTTCTCGATTAACGCTGCGAGCGCTTGATACACTTCAGCATAAGGCGTAGCCTTCAGTATTTCCATATGATGCGCCATCACGGCTTCATCGCCGCGTTTGGCAGGGCCTGTCTGTGCGTCGCGCGGAGAGAGCGTGTGCACTTTGGCCGCTGTCTGGTCGATGAGCGGTAGCAGTGCCTGGAAGGGAATAGACGTGTCGCGTAGTACCTCTGCGGCGATGCGGTACATCAGATTGGTGTAGTTGTTGGCAAATATGCCGGCTATGTGCAGACGCTCGCGGTCACGCTGGCTGCACTCATAGATGCTGCTTGTCAGGGTTTGCGCCAGGGTATAGATAGCTGCTACATCATCGATGTTCTTTCCCTCGATGAAGCAAGGGATAGTACTCCAGTCGTCGATGAGCACCTCGCGGCTGAAGCTCTGGAAGAAATACAATATTCCTGCATGAGGTTTGTCCGCGCCGAACACATCGATAGACATCGAACCCGAGGTGTGCATATGGAGCGCCTTGGGTGCATCTACCTTGCTGATCACTTCCGCCAGCACTTTGTCTATTACGGTATAGATATACACGTCTGCCATAGGCAGCGTACTAACGGCTGAAGGATCTGCCGTCAACGGCCGGGCATGCACAAGCTCCGTTTGAATACCTTTTAATGCAAAAGCGTGGTGTAAGTTCGTGCCTACGCTCCCAGCTCCGATAATAGCTATTCTCATACATCAATCAAATTTGGGTGCACTAGGTTGTTCCCGTTAAGCGGAAAAAACCGCTGCGGGGAAAATAGTACATAAAATTTGGGTGCAAAAGTACACAAAAAAAATGAGATATGCAAATAAAAATCAGGCCTCAAAAAGTATATTATATAAATATAATATAGTATGAGAAGAAAAAAAGTGCTGTAATTTTGCTAAAATTAGTGCGTGATAAGTGCGTGATAAGTGGGAGATAAGTACGTGATAAGTGCGTCATTATCGAGCTTAGGTCCTGATATTGTACTGACTACTACGGACCCACCTTTACCGTGTGATGACGCCCCCATTATCTAAATCCCATTCACCCGGCGTAGGCTTTGTAGAACTCCGTCACGGCGATGATGCCTTTCTCCCATACCTCAAGGTCCATGGACTCGTTAGGCGAGTGAATGGCGTTCTGCTCAAGGCCGAAGCCCATCAAAATGGTCTTGCAACCAAGTATCTGTTCGAAGGCTGCAATGATGGGTATCGAACCGCCTCGACGTGCCGCCAACGGTCGTTTGCCAAAGGCGATCTCGAAGCCTTTTTCGGCTGCTTTGTAGGCAGGAATATCTATCGGGCAGACATATCCTTGACCACCATGCATCGGCGTTACTTGTACGCGAACGCCCTTTGGCGCGAGCGTTTGGATGTATTCGGCAAAGGCACGCGATATTTTCTCGTGATCTTGGTTGGCAACCAGGCGGCAGCTGACCTTGGCAAAAGCCTTGCTCGGCAATACAGTTTTTGAGCCCTCACCGGTATAGCCGCCCCAGATCCCACAGACATCGAAAGAGGGGCGACAGGAGTTGCGCTCAAGCGTGCTATACCCCACCTCACCGAACACATCATCCACATCGATGGCGCGGTTGTAAGCCTCTTGCGAGAAGGGAATCTGCGCTATCATCTCCCGTTCGGCAGCAGGAATAGGCAATACATCATCATAGAAATGCGGAATGGTGATGCGACCGTCCTGGTCCACTACCTGCGCCAACATCTCACACAGGGCATTGACGGGGTTCTTGACTGCTCCGCCGAAATGGCCGGAATGCAGGTCGCGGTTAGGCCCGTCCACCTCAATCTGCCAATAAGCCAGACCACGCAAGCCCGTCGTGATAGACGGTGTGTCCTTGCCGATCATCGAGGTATCGGAAACCAGGATAATATCGGCTTTGAGCAGCTCTTTGTGGTCTTCGAGAAAAGCCTCCAGCGAGGGTGAGCCGATCTCCTCTTCTCCTTCGAAGATGAACTTGACGTTGCAGTTCAGCTGACCCGTCTGCGCCATATATTCGAATGCCTTGGCTTGAATCATCGCCTGACCTTTGTCGTCATCCGCTCCGCGTGCATAGAGACGGCCGTCACGGACATCGGGCTCCCACGGATCGGATTTCCACTGTTCCAGCGGCTCTACGGGCATCACGTCATAATGCGCATAGACAAGGACAGTAGGAACATCCTTTGTACATGGTACATTCTTCCTTTGTACATCCACCCGGTACTCCGCATAGACAAAGGGATTACCGGCGGAAGGAAGGATCTCTGCCCGTTGGCAACCGGCGGCAAGCAGCAGTTGTTTCCACCGCTCGGCACAATGCTGCATGTCGGCTTTGTGCTCCGCTTGACAACTAACACTGGGGATACGAATCAGACTCGCCCACTCTTCCATAAAACGCTCGCGATGCGCGGCGATATACTCTTGAATAGTCATATGCACGTAAATTTGGCGCAAATTTACACTTTTTTTTTGATATGTGCAAAAAAAGTTGTACCTTTGCAGTCGATATGACTGTTTATCCGAATTGTAAGATCAATCTTGGCCTGCGTGTCGTAAGCAAACGCGAGGATGGTTACCATGACCTGGAGACTGTCTTCGTGCCTATATATAACCTTTGCGATGAACTGGAGGTGGAGAAAGCTGTCAGCTCTCAGCCCTCAGCCATTAGTTTTCAGCAAGAGGGCCTTGCCGTTGATTGTCCGGAGGAGGACAACCTGATTATCCGTTGCTACAGGCAGATGGCGGCCAAATATCCGCAGATTGGGCCGGTCCATATCCGATTTAAGAAACAGATACCTTTCGGCGCCGGTCTGGGCGGCGGCAGCAGCGATGCGGCGCACATGGCTGTCGTGCTCAACGAGTTGTTCTCGTTAGGGCTGAGCAAAGAGCAGTTGGCGGAAGAAGTCAAACCGCTGGGCGCGGACTGTCCGTTCTTCATCTACAACGTGCCCTGTTATGCCGAAGGCATAGGCGACCGCTTGACACCGATCCAACTCGACCTGAAAGGCACACGTATCGTGCTCATCAAACCCGATGAAGGAGTCTCCACCAAAGAGGCGTATAGTGGCATCATCCGCCATCCTGAAGTAGCCGGACAGATTCGGTCGGCACTCTGTCAGTCCGAAGGACGGTCTGTTCTTTGTCAGCACAGCGGTCTGTTCATCAACGATTTCGAGGCGACGGTTTTTCCGAAGCACCCTGCGATAGCGGACATCAAAAAGCGCCTACTGGACGCAGGCGCTTATTATGCAAGCATGAGTGGCAGCGGTTCAACCGTTTTCGGCTTTTTTAAGAACGATGCGGAAGGTAGTACCGACGCCCACCTGCGTGTGCTTAAGCAGGAGTTTGCCTCCATGGTACTGCTCGATGATACGTTTGGCAAGTGGAAGGCCTAAGCCCCACCCTCGATCCTTAGATGTGAAACCCGGCTCGAAGATACGACGCTGGGTTTTATTGTCGATACCCTTGCCGTCATCTGTCACGTCGATCATCACTTCCTCTGCATTCTCCTGCATCGAGAAGATGATATGTCCGTCGCCGCTGATGGCATCCACGGCATTCTTCATCAGGTTTTCTATCACCCACTGCAGCAGCGGTGCATTGAGCATCACCGATTGGCGCTGCCCGTCGAAGCAATGATCGTCGATCGTAATGCGACTGGAGATGCGTGTGCGCATATAAGCCACGGTATTCTGCACCACAGGAACGAAGTCTTCGGCCTTGAGGGTTGGTTCGGAACCGATCTTCTGGAAGCGATCGGCAATCATCTGCAGACGGTCGATGTCGCGTTTCATCTGCGGCACAAACTCATCGTCCGGATACTTGTCTGTAAGCAACTGCTGCCAGGCGTTGAGCGAGGATATAGGAGTGCCGAGTTGGTGCGCCGTCTCCTTGCTCAGTCCCACCCACAGACGGTTCTGTTCGCTGCGCTGACCCGTCAACAGCGTGATGACAGCGATGGCGATGAAGATGAAGATGAGGGCAAATTGCGCGTACGGCACATAGTGCAGACGTGTCAGCAGGCGACTGTCGTCCCAATAGATATACTGGGTGGTCTGCCCATCTATCTGCAATTCGATCGGGCCGTGTTTGCCGATCGTGGTGGTGTCCCGCACATTACGGCTGGCCAGCGTCTTGCCTTCAGCATCGCATATCCACACGGGGATGGTAGTATTGCTCTCGATGATAGAGAGCGCCAGGTCGATGTCGGCATTCTCATCGGCGAGGATGAGTTGCTGTTCCGCCTCGGCCCAGATAGCCATGTTCTTTTGCTCCTCCGTCTGCAGCGCCCGTGCCAGATTGTTGGTAAAGAGTACGGAAGCCGCAACGATGATCATTGCGGCTGCCAGTACAAGGGTTCCTATACGTCGGTTGGACATAAGTTAACGTATGATTTACATTGTATAATGTACAAAAGATTATCCGAGCATCGTCAGCAGTACACCAGCAGCGACAGCCGAACCGATCACACCTGCTACGTTCGGACCCATGGCGTGCATGAGCAGGAAGTTACCGGGGTTCTCTTCTTGTCCTACTGTCTGCGAGACACGTGCGGCCATCGGTACAGCAGATACACCGGCCGAACCGATCAGCGGGTTGATCTTCTCACGGAGGAACAAGTTCATAAACTTGGCCAAGAGCACACCACCTGCGCTACCGAGACCAAAGGCGATGATACCCATGGCGAGAATCATCAGCGTCTGCCAGTTGAGGAAGCTGCCTGCTGTGGCAGTTGCACCTACCGAGAGGCCCAGGAAGATAACAACGATATTCATCAGTTCGTTCTGTGCGGTCTTGCTCAGGCGATCCACCACGCCGCATTCCTTCATCAGGTTACCCAGCATCAAGCAGCCGATCAGCGGTGCTGCGTCGGGCAGGATAAGAGCCACGATAGCCGTGATGATGACGGGGAAGACGATCTTCTCAGTCTTAGAAACAGGACGCAGCTGTCCCATCTTAATGGCGCGCTCTTTCTTCGTGGTCAGCGCACGCATGATAGGCGGTTGGATCACCGGCACAAGTGCCATATAGCTATATGCAGCGATGGCAATCGGGCCCAGAAGATGCGGCGCCAGTTTCGAAGTAAGGAAGATAGACGTAGGACCGTCTGCACCACCGATGATACCGATAGAGCCGGCCTCGGCAGGCGTGAAGCCCATGGCGTTAGCGCAGAGGAAAGTAACGAAAATACCTATCTGCGCAGCGGCACCCAGTACCAGGGACTTCGGATTGGCAATCAGTGGACCGAAGTCCGTCATCGCACCTACTCCGATGAAAATAAGGCAGGGATAGACACCGGCTTTCACACCAATATAGAGTACGTCCAGCAGTCCGCCTTCCTTGAGAATGGCACCGTAGCTATGGTAAGCCGGGCTTGACGGATCGAGGAATGCAGACCATAGTTCGCTATGGAACATACCGGCCCCGGGCAGGTTGGTAAGCAATATACCAAAAGCGATAGGAAGCAGCAAAAGCGGTTCGTATTTCTTATGGATGGCCAGGTAGAGCAAGAAGAAACTGACTAGCAGCATTATTCCCTGCTGCCACGTCATCTGCATGAACCCCATGCCCTGGAAGAATTCCAAAATATTCATTTTTCTTAATTAAAAATTAAAAATCAA
This sequence comes from uncultured Bacteroidales bacterium, assembly GCA_902784585.1. Lineage (GTDB taxonomy): Bacteria > Bacteroidota > Bacteroidia > Bacteroidales > Paludibacteraceae > Colicola. The sequence goes on from CACZVM010000003.1 coordinate 91,871, forward strand.
GAATTACGAATTTAGCCCAGTACGATGAGCAGGTCGTCTTGCATCACGTTCTGACCCGGAGTAACGGCAATCTGCTTAACGGTACCGTCTGCTTCTGCCATGATGGCGTTCTCCATCTTCATCGACTCGAGTGTGAGCAGTGTGTCGCCTTTCTTGACGGCTTGACCTTCGCTGACGAGCACTTTGATAACCGAACCGGGCAGCGGACTCTTGACCTGCATACCACCTGCTACGGGAGCGGCAGCGGGTTTGGCTTCTGCCTTGGGAGCCGGAGCTGCAGCAGCAGGCTTGGGTGCAGGAGCAGCAGCCGGTTTGGCAGCCACTTCGGTCTCTACGGTATATATTTTGCCGTTGACAGTGACGTTGGTCTTGCCGGCTTCGATTTCTTCTACAGCGCATTTATACTCAGCGCCGTTGATCTTGAATGTGAACTCTTTCATAATTATCTTAAAATCCTTTGTTGTTTAATCCATATGTTTTTTCATTCCATGCGGTCTCATGTCCGCTGAGTCGGATTATCGGCGAGGGCAGGTCGTGGCGACTGTTGTGCGCCAGATAGAGTGCATAAGCTACTGCCGCCAGATCGTCGTTCCCGTCTTTGGCTGGCGTCGTGGCTATGGCCGCTTTCTCCTCGTTGGTGGGTGCAGTAGCCGCAGGTTGCACTTTAGCAGGTTCTGCGGCTTTCTTCGGTGCATGAGGTGCAGTCATTTTCTGCATCGTCCATCCGAAGAACTGCATGATGAATACGAGGCAGAAGAGTAAGGCCAGCACAATACCGAAGCCCAAACCCGTGACAATCCATGTGTCGGATGTTATTGCGAATAACATTGCAATGAATAATTAATAATGAATAATTAATAATGAATAACGATTGTTTTTACAGCGGAATGTTCGAGTGCTTCTTGAGCGGGTTCTGCAGACGTTTGGTCTGTAGCATCTCGAAGGCACGGATGATACGAGCACGTGTGTTACGCGGCTCAATCACGTCGTCGATATATCCACGGTTAGCGGCCTGGTACGGACTTGCGAACAGATCTTTGTACTCCGCCTCTTTCTCTGCAATGAAGGCTTTCTTCTCCGCAGGATCTTCTATGGCCTTGATGGCCTTAGCCTGTAGCACACCTACGGCACCGCTGGCACCCATCACGGCAATCTCAGCATTAGGCCAAGCATAGCACATGTCACCACGCAACTGCTTGCAACTCATTACGATATGCGATCCGCCGTAGCTCTTGCGAACAGTAATGGTGACTTTCGGCACAGTGGCTTCGCCATAGGCAAACATCAGTTTTGCACCATGATCGATGATGCCTGCATACTCCTGTCCGGTACCGCAGAGGAAGCCTGGAACATCGACGAGGGTAAGGATCTGGATGTTGAATGCATCGCAGAAACGTACGAAACGAGCCGCCTTGCGCGATGCGTCGCAGTCAAGCACACCTGCCAACCAAGAAGGCTGGTTGGCGATGATACCTGTCGAGCGACCGTTGAAGCGTGCGAAACCGCAGATGACATTCTTGGCGTAGTCCTTATGCACCTCCATGAAGTCGCCATTATCGACGATGGTATGGATGATCTCGTGCATGTCGTAGGGCTTGTTGGGATCTGCAGGAACGATCTCGTTCAGGTAGTCATCTACGCGAGCGATGTCGTCGGTGCACGGCACGACGGGTGCTTCCTCCATGTTGTTCTGCGGAATGAACGAGACGAGACGACGTACCTCGGCAATAGCCTCTTCTTCTGTAGCAGCTACGAAATGGGTGACACCCGACTTGCTGGCATGGATCTTAGCGCCACCCAGTTGTTCTACGGTGACATCCTCACCCGTCACGGCTTTCACTACCTTCGGGCCGGTAATGAACATATACGAGTTCTGTTCGGTCATCATGATGAAGTCCGTCAAGGCAGGGCTATATACTGCTCCACCCGCACACGGGCCGAAGATGACGCTGATCTGCGGTACAACACCCGAAGCCAGGATATTACGCTCGAAGATCTCGGCATATCCTGCCAAGGCACATGCACCCTCTTGGATACGTGCGCCACCCGAGTCGTTGAGTCCGATGATCGGTGCACCGAGTTTCATGGCCTGATCCATCACGTTGCATATCTTGAGCGCCATGGTCTCACTCAGCGATCCGCCGATGACGGTGGCATCTTGGGCAAAGACGAACACCAGACGGCCGTCAATAGTACCGGAACCGACTGCCACACCGTCACCAAGGAACACTTTCTTCTCCATACCGAAATCGTGACAACGGTGGGTAAGGAACATGTTCACTTCCTCAAACGAACCCTCGTCGAGCAGCATGTTAATACGCTCGCGGGCGGTAAAACTACCTTTGGCATGATGTTTCTCAACAGCTGCTTCACCACCGCCGGCCATGGCCTTCTCGCGGTTCTCAATCAGTTTATTCAGTTTTTCAGCATTCATATTCGTTAAACATATTTACTATTCAACATTATTTGGGCTGCTCGCAGAGCTCGGTCAGCACTCCCTTGGTGCTCTTCGGGTGCAGAAAGGCAATCATCAGGTTCTCTGCACCTTTGCGCGGTGCTTTGTCGATGAGTTGGATACCTGCGGCCTCGCATTCAGCGAGTGCTTCGGCTACGGTCTCTACGTTGAAAGCCACGTGATGCACGCCGCCGCGTCCACCGTTCTTCTCGATGAACTTAGCGATAGTGGACTCAGGGCTGGTCGGTTCGAGCAACTCGATCTTCACCTCACCTACCTTGAAGAAGGCAGTACGCACTTTCTGATCCTCTACTACTTCGATGTTGTAACACTTGTTACCGGTTAAAAACTCAAAGAAAGGTGCTGCCTCTTCGATAGAGGTAACAGCAATACCTAAATGCTCAATGTGTGTGGGTTTCATATGATTTTTGATTTTGATTTTTATTCTGATTGCTGATTTAAAGTACAAACCACAAATCGGCTGCAAAGTTACGCAAAAAAAATGACATACACAAGAGTGTATGCCACTTTTCCGATTTTTTTTATCGTTTTTTAGTCTCAAAGCGTCACTATCTCACCTTTCTCAGGTACCTCAACATTATGGAATCCGGCATCCTGCAAGTGACCCTTGTAGGTCTCTGCAACCTCGGCTTCGCCGTGCACTACGAAGACGCGCTCCACTCTGTCTGTCTGTAAGCTTCGCGTCAAATAATCAATCATTTCGCGATAGTCACCATGGCCGGAAAATCCTTCCAGTTTGGTGATCTGCGCCTTGATGCGACGATCGAGTCCGAAGATGGATATCCATTGTAGTCCGGGCTCTTGGATACGTGCTCCGAGTGTGGTGGGTGAACAGTAACCGACGATAAGAATGGTGCAGCGCGGGTCGGAGATATGATTGGCCACATGGTGCTTGATACGTCCGGCCTCGAGCATGCCGCTGGCGGAGATGATGATGCAGGGGTCTTCCTTATGGTTGAGTGCTTTCGACTCGCGTATGTCGGTGATATAACGCAGGGTATTGAACCCGAACGGATCAGGGTCGAACTGCATCGTGTCGCGTACCTCTTCACTCAGTTCGTCCGGATACATCCGAAATATCTGAGTGGCATTGGTGGACATGGGTGAATCGACATAGACTGGCAGATGCGGTAGACGGCCGTCGTTGTAGAGCTGGTTGAGCACATACACTATCTCCTGAGTGCGCCCTACAGAGAATGAGGGGATGAGCAACTGTCCTTTACGATAGATGCACGTATCTTCTACGATGCCGAGCAACTGCTCTTCGGTCACCAGTTCTTCGTCATGGATGCGATCGCCGTAAGTGGACTCGCAGATCAGATAGTCGCATTGCGGGAAGAGTTGTGGCGGCGGCAGTATATGGCTGTGCGGCCGTCCGATATCGCCTGTGTAGGTGATGCGTTTCCAGCGCTTGGAGACTTCAGACGAATTCTGACCGTTGATTTCAGACGGCAGACAGCTCTCGTATATCTCCAGCGAGCAGATAGCGCCACCAAGCATATGGCCGGAGTTGGTGAAGGTAAGCAGTACATCGTCGAAGAGGCGGAAACGGCGATCGTAACTATAGGTGACGAAGTGCTTCATCGCGCGGTTGACATCCTGCTGGTTGTAGAGCGGTTCGATCTTATAGGTCTTACCCTTCTCCTTGTGCGGATGTTGATGGTCGATCTTCTTGTTGTAGGTCCGCACGTCCTGTTCCTGGATAAAAGCGGTGTCAGCCAGCATTAGCGCGCACAAATCGCGTGTCGCGGGCGTACAATAGATATCTCCCTTGAATCCCAACTTGACCACATAGGGGATAAGTCCTGAATGGTCAATATGTGCATGGCTGAGTACGATGCAGTCGATCTCTTTGGGATCAAAACCCAGGTCGCGGTTGTCGGCATCGGTCTCCATGCCTTTGCCCTGATACATGCCGCAGTCGAGCAAAATAGTATGTCCGGAATTTGTGGTGATAAGGTGCTTGCTGCCCGTCACTTCGCGTGTCGCACCGAGGAATTGTATTTTCATGGTTGTGTGTGTTAGATGGTTCGTATAAGGGATCAGCCGATCATTCGCTTCATGCGCAGCAGGGCTTCGGCCAATACCTCGCGAGAGGTCGCCAGATTGATGCGCACATAGCCCTTGCCGCCGTACATACCTGACGGATTGAGCAGCACATGTTGTTCTGTTGCCAAGCGCCGGCAGAAGGTCTCTGCCGACATTCCTGTAGTCTCTATGTTGACCCATGCCAGATAGGTGCCTTCGGTCTCATGAAGCTGCAGCATCGGCAACTGATCATGGAGGAAATCGTGCAGGTAGCAGAAGTTAGCATATACATATGCATTCAGTTCGTCCAGCCATGCCTCGCTCTCGTTGTAGGCAGCCACCTGTGCCACCAGTCCGAAGGGATTCAGTCCATTCACCTCGTGGATCTCCAATGCATGGTTGATCTGGGCGAACAACTGCGGATTAGGTACGTAGATGTCGGCACACAAGAGGCCGGCTATGTTGAAGGCTTTAGAGGCCGAGGTGCATACACAGAAATCTGTGTCGTCGATGACGATAGTGGCAAAAGGAGTGTAGCTATGGCCGGGGAAGGCGAACTCGCAATGAATCTCGTCGGAGAGTACGAACAGATGGTGCCGCCGCATGATTGCCGCCATATGCTCCAGTTCGTCCCTGCTCCATACACGGCCGGTGGGATTATGCGGATTGCAGAGCAGGAACACATCCGCCGCTTGCGCTTTGTCCTCCATGTCGTCCCAGTTGATCTCAAAGCGGTTGTCGCGCAGCACCAGCGGACATTCCACCAACTCGCACCCCATGTTCTCGATGCAGGAGAAGAAACAGTTGTACGCCGGGGTGAACGTCATCACACGCAGCGCGGCCCCACTCTTACGTCCTTGCAGCGCAGCGAGGATAGCGGATATAGCAGGTACGACGGCTGTCGTATAGAGCAGATTGTCGCGGTTGATACCCTTCCATCCATGACGGCGTTCAAACCAAGAAGCCACAGCGTCGTAATTGGCTTGCGGCACGATGGAATAACCGAACACACCGTGATCCAAGCGCCGCTGCATAGCGTCGCGGATTGGTTTGGCCGCCTTAAAATCCATGTCGGCCACCCATAGAGGTAAGGTGGATTGCGCCTGCTCACTGTCCCATTTGTAGCAGTCGGAGCCGCGTCTGTCAATGTATTCTAACATAATGGTATAGATTGGTTGGTCTTTGCGACTGCAAAAGTACTACATTTTTTGCATATATGCAAATTTATTTGCAGAAAAAAAGAAGAAGACTGACATTTTGGCAGACAGTATGCCATTGGCATATTATTTGTGATTGGTAGTTTGGAATTGGTAATTTTATTAAACACACAATATTATGAGTAAGATTCAACCATTAGCAGATCGCGTGCTGATCAAGCCTGCGGCTGCAGAAGAGAAGACAGTCGGTGGTATCATCATCCCCGACAGTGCAAAAGAGAAACCGCTGCGCGGCGAAGTGCTGGCAGTAGGTAGCGGAACGAAAGACGAACAGATGGTACTGAAAGCCGGAGACCAGGTGCTGTATGGCAAATATGCCGGTACGGAGCTTGAACTGGACGGCGAAAAGTATCTGATCATGCGTCAGAGTGACGTATTGGCTATTCTGCGTTAAAATGTTAAATCGTTAAACTGCTTAATTGTTAAACTGTTATGGCAAAAGATATTACCTATAACGTAGAGGCACGAGAGGCGCTGAAGCGTGGTGTGGACCAATTGGCAGACGCCGTAAAGGTGACGCTGGGTCCGAAGGGAAGAAATGTGATCATCGACAAGAAATACGGAGCACCGCACATCACCAAAGACGGTGTGACGGTAGCCAAAGAGATTGAGCTGAAGGATGCCGCAGAGAACCTGGGCGCACAACTCGTCAAGGAAGTGGCATCGAAGACTGGCGATCAGGCCGGTGACGGCACAACGACGGCTACGGTGCTGGCGCAAGCTATCGTAGGTGTAGGTCTGAAGAACGTGACGGCGGGTGCTAACCCACTCGACCTGAAACGCGGTATAGACAAGGCCGTGGCTGCTGTAGTGGCGGAGATCAAGAAGAATGCCGTTGTCGTTGGTAACGACTTCGACAAGATCGAACAGGTAGCCACCGTCAGTGCAAACAACGATGCCGAGATTGGCAAACTCATCGCTGATGCGATGCGTAAGGTTTCCAAAGACGGCGTCATTACCATCGGTGAGGCCAAGGGTATGGACACGACGATCGACGTAGTACAAGGTATGCAGTTCGACCGCGGTTATATCAGTCCGTACTTCGTGACCAACACAGAGACGATGGAGGTGGAGATGGACAAGCCGTATATTCTGATCTACGACAAGAAGATCTCGAATCTAAAAGAACTGCTTCCTGTGCTCGAACCCGCTGTTCAGAGTGGCCGTCCGCTGCTCATTATTGCCGAGGATGTCGATAGCGAAGCACTTACAGCGCTCGTTGTCAATCGTTTGCGTGCCCAATTGAAGATCTGTGCCGTCAAGGCACCGGGCTTCGGTGATCGCCGCAAAGAGATGCTCGAGGATATCGCTATACTGACCGGTGGCACTGTTATTAGTGAAGAAAAAGGTATCAAACTGGACCAAGCCACAATCGAGATGCTCGGTACCGCTGAGACAATCACCATCAACAAGGACAACACCACTATTGTCAACGGAGCCGGCAACAAAGAAGCTATCGCCAATCGCGTAGCGCAGATCAAGGCTCAGATAGCTGCTTCCAAATCGACCTACGACAAAGAGAAACTGCAAGAGCGTCTGGCCAAGTTGGCAGGCGGTGTTGCCCAGCTGAACGTAGGTGCAGCCAGCGAGGTGGAGATGAAAGAGAAGAAAGACCGCGTGGATGATGCACTGAGTGCAACGCGTGCAGCAATCGAAGAAGGTATTGTGCCCGGCGGCGGTGTAATGTACATCCGTGCACAGGCAGCGCTGAACGAGCTGAAGGGCGTCAACGAGGACGAGCAGACGGGTATTGAGATCGTACGTCGAGCGATAGAAGAACCGCTACGTCAGATCGTGGCTAACGCCGGTGAGGAAGGTGCAGTAGTGGTAGATAAAGTGCGTGCCGGCAAGGCGGACTTCGGTTACAATGCCCGTACGGACAAATATGAAAACCTGTTCGAAGCCGGTGTGGTTGACCCGGCCAAGGTGGCCCGTGTGGCACTGGAGAACGCTGCCAGCGTGGCAGGTATGTTCCTGACTACCGAATGTGTGATCGTTGATCACCCTGAGGAACACCCCGCTCCGGCCATGCCCGCAGGAGGTATGGGTGGAATGATGTAATAACGTTTAGCGTATAACGTTTAGAGAAAGTGGCACTCGTTATGGAGTGCCACTTTTTTTTCTTATTTCTTTATCTTGTCGAATCCTGCACCGAAGACGCCGGCTACGTTGGCCTGGCTTACAAAGGCATTGGGGTCGATCTGATGTACCAGATTCAGGATCATCGACGCCTCGGGTTTGCGTGCTAGCACGGAGATAACTTTCACTGGTTTCCGGGAGTACCAACCCGTGCCGTCCAGCACCGTCACACCACGGTTGACCGTTGTATTGATGGCCGTAGCTATCTCGGCGTAATGGGCCGAATAGATGAAGATATGTACCGACTGATGCACCCGCGCCAACAACCAATCGACGGCAGCTGTATAAGAGACTGTCATACACACACCACACAGCACGCGCTTGATCTGGATATAGATTGGATTCGTACCTTCCTCCATCAGCCTTTCGGGGATAGGCAGGAAGAACGCAGAGAGGATGATGATCACATCACAGAGCAACATGATATTGCCCATAGATATATCACGATAGTGATTGACGATCATTGCGATGATATCCGTACCTCCGGACGAACCGTTGCAGGCGATGATAGTACCCAGGCTAAGTCCGAACACAAAACCGCCAACGATGGCTCCTAACCAAGGATCGGCAATGATGGGTTCGGGCAATATAGGAATGATGCGGTACCACAAAGTAATGGCACCTACTCCCACCATCGTACGGATACAGAAACGCCATCCCACTGTAACCCCAGCAATTAGTAACAGAATAAGGTTGAATACAAACGTCGTCAACCACACAGGTATAGCCCCCCCATAGTCAGGAAAAAGCGAGGGGAAAAATCCGTCCGTCAGGTAATAGATGATCGAACAGATACCCGTCAGTCCACCACCCACAAACGCATGAGGCAGTAGCACCCAATTGACCATCAGCGCCATGGGGAAGATACCGAAGATGATGACCATGTACTCAAACACCTGACGCATCATCGATTGCGGTGCAATATGCGGATTGACGTATGTACGAAGCGGGAACATAAGGAGCTGTCTGTATGCAGTATTCAGAATCTGGCCACCAGATTACGATCACCGAAACCGTTGTCTACACGTCCTACCGGACACCAGAATTTAGTAGCAGCCACCCACTCTGTGGGATAGGCCGCCTGCTGGCGCGAATAGGGATGCGTCCATTCGTCGGATACTACTTCGTACTCGGGGTGCGGCGCGTTAATCAGCACATTATCAGTCTTGTCTGCCTTACCGCTCTCAATGTCCGCTATCTCTTGACGAATCTGCAGCAATACATCGCAGAAACGATCTATTTCTGCGAGTGATTCACTCTCGGTAGGCTCTACCATCAACGTGCCGTGTACGGGGAAAGAGAGCGTAGGTGCGTGATAGCCGTAGTCCATCAGACGTTTGGCTATATCTGCCTCGGTGATGCCAATGGCATGGAACTGACGGCAGTCGAGGATCAACTCATGCCCTACTCGACCGTTCTTACCTGTATAGACTATACCGTATGCCTCCTTGAGCCGCATGGCCATATAGTTGGCAGAGAGGATTGCAGCAGCCGTAGCATGACGCAGTGCGTCAGCTCCCATCATCGCTATATAGCCCCATGAGATAAGTGCCATGTTGGCATTGCCGTAGAGTGCCGTCGATACACGGTTGTGATCATCTGTCGGCAGGCAGTCGGCCAGTGCCGCCGTGCAGCACACAGCTCCTGCACCAGGTCCGCCACCGCCGTGAGGCGAAGCAAACGACTTATGCAGATTGAGGTGGCACACATCCGCTCCGATGAAGGCCGGATTGGTCCAACCGATCTGAGCATTCATGTTAGCACCGTCCATATAAACGAGTCCTCCATTGTCATGTATAGCTTGGATCATCGCGCGGATGTCCTGCTCGAAAATACCGTGCGTGGACGGATACGTGATCATACAACCCGCCAGCACTTCTTTGTTCTCTTCGGCCTTGGCCTGCCAGTCGGCCAAATCGGTGTTTCCCTGTTCGTCACAGCGCACCACGCAAGGCGTGAAGCCTGCTTGTACGCACGAAGCGGGATTGGTGCCGTGTGCCGATGCCGGGATAAGCAGCACTTTGCGTTGATCTTGACCTTGGCGATGCAGATATTCACGGATCACAACCAGACCTGTATATTCACCGGCAGCTCCAGAGGTCGGCTGCAGTGTGCAGGCATCAAAACCAGTGATGGTGAGCAGTTGATGCTTCAGATCGCTCATTATCGCCTCGTAGCCAGCTGTCTGCTCTTCAGGTGCCAGCGGATGAACAGCCAGCGCACCACCGAAGGTGATTGGGATCATCGCAGCAGCCGGATTGAGTTTCATGGTACACGAGCCCAGCGGGATCATCGAAGTAGCCAGACTGATATCCTTGCGATCGAGACGCTTCAGGTAGCGCATCAGTTCGGTCTCGGTATGATAAAGACGGAACACCTCTGCCTGCATATAATCGATCTCTCGTACACGAGCCTCGTCGATGGACCAAAGACCTGAGAAAGCCTCATCCGAGTCCTCATATTGGGCAATATTGCCACTCACTTCGGCAAAGATAGCGATCAGGTCGTTCATGTCTTCCAGATTGACTGTCTCGTCGATGGAGAGGCCTACCCACCCCTGCGGGTCGTAGTAGAAGTTGATTCCCATAGGATTGGCTATGTCGAAGAGGCGGTCTTGCCATCCCTCGTCGTCATCACGTGTGATCTTAAGCGTGTCGAAGAACTCCGCATTCTCCTGATTGTAGCCGTAGGCCTGAAGCATCTCGCTCAGATAGACAGCCTTGCCATGGATTGCCTCGGCTATCTCACGTATTCCCTCTGCTCCATGATATACACCGTACATACCTGCCATCATGGCAGAGAGTGCCTCTGCGGTGCAGATATTGGATGTAGCGCGTTCGCGCTTGATATGTTGTTCGCGCGTCTGGAGTGCCAAACGGTAAGCTGGGTGCTCGTATTTGTCTTTCGATAGTCCGATGATGCGTCCCGGCATCTCCCGCTTGAACTCATCACGTGTAGCCATATAGCCAGCCGTAGGACCGCCAAAGCCCATGGGCAGGCCGAAACGTTGTGCCGTACCGCATAGGATGTCAGCATCCAGCGGACGGAGCAGCGCCAGTGCCATCAGGTCAGCTACGACGGTGACTTTGAGTCCTGCGGCATGACAATCGTCGATGAAAGCCTCGTAGTCCTCGATCGCGCCGTCACTGTTAGGCCATTGAACGAGAGCGCCGAAGAACTCCTCCGAAGGACGGAAGTCGGCATAACTGCCGATGACAATCTCGATGTCCTGACCTTTTGCGCGCGTACGCAAAACAGATAGGGTGTTAGGCCAAATCTTGCTATCCACAAACACCTTACGGACGTTATTCTTGACCTGCTCACGGCTACGCAGATTACGCATCATCGTCACCGATTCCGCTGCTGCCGTAGCCTCATCCAAAAGCGAACAATTGGCCAACGGAAGCCCCGTCAGGTCGCTGATCATGGTCTGGTATACAAAGAGTGCCTCCAGACGGCCTTGGCTCACCTCGGCCTGGTAGGGCGTATAGGAGGTGTACCACACAGGGTTCTCCAGCATATTACGACGGATGACAGCCGGCGTGATCGTACCATACCAGCCGCGACCGATATACGAGCGCGAGGGGATATTCTCCTCCAGCAGGCTCTGCGCCTGCTCCAGCTGTTTCTGCTCTGTGAGCGGTTCAGGCAGGTCGAGGGGCTCCGGCAAAAGAATATCGGCCGGCATCGTCTCAAGCACCAAGGCGTCGAGGGAGGCTGCACCGATCTTGTCTAACATCTGTTTCTCGTCTTCGGGAGTGAGGCCTATATGACGTGCCTCCAGATAGTTCACTTTCATTTTTTTATGGTGATTTATATGTTTCTTTGCAATTTTGCTGCAAAGTTACACTTTTTTTTGCATATATAAAAATATTTTTGTAAATTTGCGCAAAATTTACGAATTGTATTAGTCTGCATGAATGAAAACGAAGCATTTTGCCGCCCGCTGTGGGAACTGAATTGTATCTGGGACAACCTGACTCCTGCGCAAAAGGAAGAGGTGAGCGAGGCGGCAGAAATAGTGCATTACGAGAAGAATGATGCCATCCGTTGTGAGGGCGATGCGTCCAAACACATATGGATGCTGCTCAGCGGAAAGGTACGTATCTACAAAGACGGCGTAGGTCAACGCCAGATTATCCGTGTATTAAAACCCTTCGACTTGTTTGGTTATCGTGCGGCAATAGCGGACGAACCTTATGGTTCGAGTGCCAGTGCATTCGAACCCAGTACACTCTATCGCATTGACAGCCAGCTCTTTCGCCGCCTGATCCAAGAGAACGGTGCTTTCTGCTACGCCATGATGCAGACTATGGCACGCGATCTGAAGCACTCGGAAATACAGACGGTGAACCTGACGCAGAAGCATATACGCGGCCGATTGGCTGAATCGATCCTTCATCTGATCAGTCAGTACGGTTACGAAGAGGACGGAAGTACGATCGCCATGCTCATCTCGCGTGAAGATCTAGCACACATGAGCAATATGATCACCAGCAACGCCATCCGTACTCTCAGCCAATTTGCGCAGGAAGGACTGCTGGCCATCGACGGCAAACGGATTCGTATACTGAACGCCCCTGCCCTACAAAAAATATCGCGCCTCGGTTGAGACGCGATATTTTTTGTATCGGATAAGGATGTCAATCCATCATATTTCCCATATTGCTGGACAGCTGCACCATACGATCGTAGTCCTCAGGACTGAGGTCGTAGAAATAATAGTTGCGCGGATCAATGGGGCGTCCCTGATAATGCACCTCGTAATGCACGTGTGGTCCGGTGGACTTACCGGTGTTGCCCACCAGTGCGATCACGTCACCTCGTTTCACTTTCTGCCCCACCCGTACAAAGAGTTTATGGCAGTGCGCATAGCGCGTCAGATAACCGAAGCCATGATCAATCTCGATCGTCTCGCCGTAACCCTGGCGCCAACCCGAGTAAACCACGGTACCATTACCCGTAGCGAAGATATCCGTGCCTACTGGCGCAGAGAAATCCATACCCTCGTGGAAACGACGTATATGGTAGACGGGGTCGATGCGCCAACCATAGCCGGAAGCCATGTGCTTGAGGTTCTTATTGAGCACCGGTTGGATAGCCGGGATATTCTCCATACGCACCTCTTGGTTCTTGGCCAGTTGGAGGATTTCGTCGTACGACTTAGCCTGGGTGTACACCTCTTTCTCCAGCACATCCACCTTACGCTGCACGTCGGCGATGAGTTGCGTGTTGCTCATGCGTGCCAGTGAGTCGTAATAACTGATCTGACGCGTAGCACCGAGACGTACGCTCTGCGGGATAGGTTCTGCTCCCAGCAGGGCACGATAGAGATTGTCGTCACGCTGGGCGATGTCGGACATCACCACTTGTATCTGGTCCACCTGACGTTCCATCATCTGCAGTTGTGCCGTCAGTGTACGGTTCTGCGACTGCAGGGCCGCTTCACGCGGCGAGGGGAAGAAGGCGTGATAGACATAGAAGAAGACTACTCCAAGACATATTCCGCCTATCAGGTAGCGGCCTGAGCGGCGCAGCCAATAACGTACACCATGTTCTACACGCTCCAACTGAAGCGTTTCGGGATTGATGCGATAACGGCGTTTGTTGATTGTAGGTTTTATCATTGTTTTTTATACCAAAAGAAATAACTGTTTTGTTGTTTTTTCTCCTCGGCCGACCTTGCCACATAAACGGGTTGACCGGTATAGGGATGGATACCGGTATAGAACATCGTCGTAGAGAGGGTCATGGGTGTGGGCGTGAAGTCCTGCACCTGTTCTGGCCTGTAATGCATCCGCTTGGTCTCCTCCGCCAGCATCTTCATGTCCTGTTTGGTACACCCCGGATGGGAGGAGATGAAATACGGGATGAGTTGCTGGTTCAGTCCCGCCTCGGCGTTGATGCGCAAGAAGAGTTCGCGGAAACGCATGTAGTGTTGCCAGTCAGGTTTGCGCATCAGTTTCAGTACGGTGTCCGAACAATGCTCAGGTGCTACTTTCAGTCGTCCGGACACATGGCGGGTGATGAGTTGACGGGCGTATTCTTCGCTCATCAGGTCGTAGCGAATACCCGAACCGACGAAGGCATGCTTGACATAAGGCAAGGCATCCACGGTACGATAGATATCCAGTACGGCACTGAAATCACGGTTGAGGTTCTTGCACACGGCCGGCTGCAGACAGCTGGCGCGGGCGCATTTCTCGCAAAGGCTCTTGTCCTTGCCCGTGATGCCATACATATTGGCCGACGGACCACCTAGGTCACTGATGACGCCATGCCAGTCGGGCTGTTGGCTCAGTCGCTCGATCTGACGCAAGATAGAAGCCTTGCTGCGCGAGACGATCTGCTTGCCCTGGTGGGCTGAGATTGTACAGAAAGAGCAACCTCCGAAACAACCGCGGTGCATACAAACAGACCATTTAATCATCTCGTATGCCGGAATACGTTTGTCCTTGTATTTAGGATGCGGAGCATATTGATACGGCAGGTCGTAGATGGCATCGAGTTGCTCGGTAGAGATGGGCGGATACGAGGGATTGACCACTACGTATTTTTTGCCCACAGGCTGCACGAGTGTCTTTTGATTGATCTTGTTGGACTCCACCTCAATGAGCCGGAAGTTCTCCGCATGCTTGCGCTTGTCGCGCAGTGCCTCTTCATGTGAAGCGAGCATGATAGCGTCATCGGACATCTCCGGCGCGTCGGATGTCAGATAGGCCGTCTGAGGAATTTGGCTTTTGGCTGTTGACCATTGTCCGGCGGCTATTTTGTCGGCTATCTCCGTCATCGCCTGTTCTCCCATACCATAGACGAGCAGGTCCGCACCGCTATCCACGAGGATAGATGGCATCAACTTATCCTGCCAGTAGTCGTAATGTGTCAGTCGGCGCATAGATGCCTCGATGCCACCGATGACGACCGGTACATCAGGGTATAGTTGCTTGAGGATACGACAGTAGGTGGTGGTACAATAGTCAGGTCGTGCCCCTGCCCTGCCCTCAGGTGTATAGGCGTCGTCCGAACGCTTGCGGCGTGCAGCGGTGTAATGGTTGACCATGCTATCCATGCTACCCGCCGAGACGGCGAAATAGAGGCGCGGACGGCCGAACTTCTTGAAGTCGCGGTAGTCGCCATGCCAGTCGGGTTGCGGTACAATAGCCACTCTATAACCGGCTGCCTCCAGCACGCGTCCGAGTACTGCCGAAGCGAAGGAAGGATGGTCCACATACGCGTCACCGGTGAAGAAGACGATATCCACTTCATTCCAGCCACGTAGATCGGTTTCCTTACGTGTTGTCGGCAAGTATTTCAGGAGGTCTGCCATCAGTCTAAAACGAGGTCCAGGCGTTCTTTCAGTTGTGCAAGAGCAGGATTGCTCTCAGCCATAAGTTTGTATTTCTCATCCGCAGTGAAGGCCATTTGTTCGCGGTCGTATTCCGCAAGCGTCACACGGATGTTAAGTTCCTTATTATGCAAGGTGCGTTGCAGTTCGGCTATCAGCCTTGGCATGGCCTTGCGCATCTCGTCGTGCTGCCAGGGGTTAGGCATCGACACCTCGGCCGAAGTCTCGCCGGTCAACACGGGCATATAATTCTCCAACAATTGTACCAGACGCGGTTCCTCGGCATGAGTACGGCTCAGACCAATCCACGCGTCACGGAATTGGTCAGCCGAGAAAGGGCGGTTGGGCTCCTCCTCTTGAGCTTGTACAGTAGCAGCCGGTTGGGTGTTAGCCGCCGGCTTCTTCAGTCCTATTCCCAGACCCACGCCGGGCATCTTCGGTATAGACGGCATTGCGGGAGCCTGTTTCGGCGTAGCAGGCTGGCTAGACGTCGCAGATGCACTGGATGCACTTGGTTGACCAGATGAGGTAGGCTGGCTAGGTTGACTAGGTGTAGTAGGACTACTAACCTGCTTTGCTGCTGCCGGCTGAGGGTGGACGGCTGTAGGCTGATTTTGCGCTACGCCCAACTGGCAGAGTTTGACGAGACAGAGCTCTACCGTCAGTCGTTTGTTGCGTGCCGTGCGGTAGTTAATATCGCAGGTGTTGAGTAGGTCAAGTGCTGCGAAGAGCCACACGGGCAGACAATTCACCGCCTGCGCGGCATAGCGGGCACGAATACTGTCAGCCGTCTCCAGCAACGGAAGCGTCTGCGGATCTTTGCTCACCAGCACATCGCGCAGGTGTTGTGCCAAGCCGGTGATGAAATGGCCGGCATCAAATCCGTGTGCCAGAACATCGTTGAGCAGCAGCAGTGCGCCCGTCACGTCATGCCGCAAGGCTTGGTCCACCAGACGGAAGTAATAGTCTGTATCTAGCACGTTGAGTACTTCAAGGGTCCGCTCGTAGGTAATCTCCTCTCCACAGAAAGCCACCAGTTGGTCGAAGATGGAAAGGGCGTCGCGCATTCCTCCGTCGGCCTTCTGCGCCACTACATTCAGGGCCTCGACGCTCACTTTGATGCCTTCGTTAGCCGCCACCTTTTGTAGGTAGGCGATAGTGTCGGGCACGGTGATGCGATTGAAGTCATACACCTGGCAACGACTAAGGATAGTAGGCAGCACCTTGTGCTTCTCCGTCGTAGCGAGGATGAAGATAGCGTATGAGGGCGGTTCCTCCAGCGTCTTCAGAAGGGCGTTGAACGCACCGGCCGAGAGCATATGCACCTCGTCGATGATATAGACGGAGTACTTACCTATCTGCGGCGGGATGCGCACCTGGTCGATCAACTGACGGATGTCCTCCACGGAGTTGTTGCTGGCAGCATCCAATTCGTGGATGTTGAACGACCGCTGTTCGTTGAAGGCGCGGCATGACTCGCACTCGTTGCAGGCATCGTGACCGTTCTGCGGATTTAGGCAGTTGATAGTCTTGGCGAAGATACGCGCACAAGTGGTCTTACCCACTCCACGTGGTCCGCAGAACAGGTAGGCATGCGCCAGGCGGTCCTGACGGATGGCATTCTGAAGCGTCTGGGTCAAGGCTTGTTGTCCCACCACCGACTCGAAGGTCTGCGGGCGGTACTTACGCGCCGAAACAATGTAGTTTTCCATTTGCTATGCTGTATATATAATTGTCTTTCTCAATAGTCTGAAGGCTGACGGCTGACGGCAGGCGGCTTAATACTCCTTGCAGTTGTTCAAACGACTCGATGCCTGTTCCTTCGGCCTTCAATACTGCTTCTTTCTGTGTCCAGAGCCGCGTGAAGTCGCGGTCGGAGCAGATGCGGGCTTGTTCCTCCCTATTCATCGTCCGTTCTATCAGATCTTGCTCTGCATGACGGATGCCCTCTATGTCGATGCCTACTGGTTGGTCACTCACCGCCACCGCGATGCCCTGCTTGCAATGACTGAGGCTGAAATACGGTCCTATAGGCATGTACGGCTTGCCGTGCTCATTGTAGCTGAATTCTGACAGCTGATAGCCGATGGCAGACAACTCTGCTTGCAACATCAGCCAGCTCTTCAGGCAGCAGAACCGGCCCAATGTATGCTTGTAACGCAAGGCCTGTTCGCGTCGTTGCGGACTGACCAGAGCTAACATTTGCTCCACCTCCTGCGGGCTGACCTGCTCCATTCTATCAAATATCGCCAACCTTAACATCTCTCCAGCGGATTGTCAGATAAACCACTCGTGCACCCAGATGGGCAAAATAGGCGATATACAAGGCCTGTATGCCCAGCCATGAGTAGCACCCGGCATAGGCTCCTACAAAGGCCACGGCTGCCCAAATCATGGCATTACGTATTTGTTTGCCGGCCGTAGCCCCCACATAGACGCCGTCCCACATAAATGCCAGTGCACTGACGATAGGCATGGCTATCAGCCAACCCATATAACGGCCGGTGGCATGGAGCACTTCGCCATCTGTAGTCATCAGCGCCATACACTCTCGTCCCCAGAGGGCATAGATGAGGGTGAAGAGCAGCCCAACCCCGATGGCCCAATTGAAGAGGCAGTGTACGATGCCTTTGTTTTTTAATTCTTCATTTTCACTTTTCAATTCCCCAAAAGCCTTTCCCACCAGTGCTTCTCCCGCGTAGGCAAATCCGTCCACGAAATAAGAGAAGAGCATAAACAGCTTCATCAGTATGCTGCTCACCGCCAGTTCGATGTCGCCGTAGCGGCTGGCCAGGGCGGTAAAACCCACATAGACCACCATGAAGCAGAGCGAACGGATGAACAGGTTGCCGTTCAGTTGGGCCATCCGGCGCATCTCCTGCCATCGCATCGCCGCCTGCATTTCCCCGTAGCTGATATGAACAATGCGGTATTTGAGGGCGAGTATCATGAGAGCCAGCAGCAATCCACAATACTGCGCGATGAGTGTGCCATGCGCTACGCCTACCACACCCAGCGGTGTATGTACCGCCAGATAATAACTGGCCAGCATGTTCACGCCATTCACCAATATATCTACGGCCATCGGACTTTTTGTGTCCTGCATGCCGATGAACCAACCCTTGAAGGCAAAGAGCATGAGTGTGGCAGGAGCGGCCCAGATACGCACGAAGAAGTACTCGCGTGCAACGTCTGCCACTCCCTCGGAGCACGGTACGACAGCCAGCACTGCCGAGACGAACAGCCATTGTATAGCCAGTATCGTCATTGCTGCCAGGAGGGCCGTCGTCAGGCTCTGGGTGAGCAATTTGCGACACTCGTCAGGAACGTATCCGCAGGGGTGGCTTGCTCCGGTTCTAAACCGGCCGTAGGCCTGAGCCGTGAGGCCACTGGTGCCTACCCGCAGGAAACCGAAGTTCCAGTACAGCAAGTCAAAGAGCATGGTGCCGATGGCTATTCCGCCGATGGCCGTGGCGTCGCTCAGATGACCAATGATGGCTGTATCCACCAGTCCCACCAACGGGATAGTGATGTTGGCCAAAATGCTCGGTATGGCGAGGCGTAATATTTCTCTATTGGTTGTCAAACAAACAGCAGGATCATCAGTTGTCCACTCAGCACGCGCAGGAACATAGTCAGCGGATAAACCGTCGAGTAAGCCACGGCTGCACAATCGTTCTGTGCACTCTGGCTCGTTGCGTAGGCCAGTGCGGGCGGGTCGGTGGTGGAACCGGCTATCAGGCCCATCAGGGTGAAATAATCCAGTTTCATCCAGCGGCGTGCCACCACACCGATGAGCAGCAGTGGCAGCAGCGTGATGAGTATGCCGTAGCCTATCCATATATATCCGCCACCCACCAGCGTCGGGATAAAGGTCTTACCAGCCCCGAAGCCCACAGCCGCCAGGAAGAGCGAAATACCTATCTCGCGTATCATGAGGTTGGCCGAAGTGGTGGTATAGGTCACCAGGTGGTATTTGGGTCCGAACGCACCCATCAGGATAGCCACGATGAGTGTGCCGCCTGCCAGACCCAATTTGAAGGGTTGGCTCAGTCCCGGCAAAGCCAGCGGCAGTGAGCCGAGTATGACGCCCACCATCAGTCCGCAGAAGAGTGAGGCCAGGTTGGGGGCGTCGAGTTTCTTCGTGCTATTGCCGAACACCGTCGCCACTTTCTCCACCGCTTTTTGCTCACCCACCACCGTCAGTCGGTCACCCATCTGCAAGCGTTGCTGGGAGGTAGCCAGCAGTTCGATACCTGCGCGACGGATACGAGTGATAGTTATCTGATAGGCTTCGCGCACTTTCAGGTCGCATATGCGCTTGCCGTTGATCTGCGGCTTGGTGATGATAACATGACGGCTGACGAGGTGAACGTCCTTCTCTTTCTCCTCCCATTTGACTTCTACAGGTTCACCCAGCAGCATGACCGTTCGTTCGTTCTTCTTGTCGACAATGAAGCGTACCCGGTCGCCTACATGCAGGATGGTATCCGCGTCGGGCATCGACTCAACGCCGTCCGCATTTATCAGTCGGCTGACGACCATGGTAACATGCGTCAGCAGCGCTAGATCGCGCACACGGATGCCGTCCACCTGCGGGTTGGTCAGACGCATGTCGAAATGCTCCACGTGCTGTTCTTCACCCTTCTCCGCCTGCACTTGGGCTTCCTCCTTGTCCAGCTTGATCGAGAAGAACCAGCGCAACAGCAAGAGCGAGAAGATGATGCCAACCACGCCCAGGGGATAGGCCATGGCGTAACCGCTGGCGATGTTGGGATTGGTCATCCCCGTCACGTCCTGGTAAGCCTGCTCGGCTGCACCCAGGCCGGGAGTATTGGTCACGGCACCGAACAGCACACCCGTCATAGTGGCCATGCTCTCGCCGCTGACGACGTGTATCAGCCAGGCTGTCACGCAGCCCAGCACCACGATGGCAGCAGCCAGCATGTTCAGACGCACACCACCCTGCCCAAAGGACGAGAAGAAACTCGGGCCTACCTGCAGACCGATGGAATAGACGAATAAGATCAGTCCAAGATCTTTGGCGAACGACTCCACCATGGGGTCGAGCGTCATACCGAAATGACTGCACGTAATGGCGCAGAACAAAATCCACGTAATACCGAGCGTAATGCCCTTTATCTTAAGCCGGCTACCCAGAAAGATACCCAATGCTATTGTGAGCGTGAGCGCACATATCGAGTGCGCTATGCCCGTTCCAAAAAAGAGGTTACTGAACCAGTCCATATTCATTCACACTTTTGCGGCTGCAAAAGTACAAAAAAAAAATGACATACGCAAAAAAAACAGCCAATAATTTGCGTATGTGCGATAATTGTAGTACTTTTGCAGTCGCAAAAGAGCGAAACGATGGCCAAGCAAACCAGTATTATCGTACCCGAAGGATGCAACAAACTATTGTTGCACGCCTGCTGTGCGCCGTGCTCCAGCGCCATCGTAGAATGGTTGCTGGCGCATGACATTACGCCGGTGATATACTACTATAATCCCAATATTTGGCCGCAGGAGGAATACGAGACCCGCAAAAACGAGAGCAAACGTCACGCCGAAGGTCTGGGTATCCAATGGATTGACGACGACCGGTTACGGGTTATGGGTTACGGAGAGACGCACCACGACTGGCGTGAGGCGGTGTGCGGATTGGAGCAGGAACCCGAGCGTGGAAGGCGCTGCGAGGCCTGTTTCTACCACCGCCTGCTGGCTACGGCCCGCAAGGCGCAGGAGCTCCGTATTCCGTTTTTTGCCACTACCCTCGCCTCCTCCCGCTGGAAGAGTCTGGAGCAGATCAACCGCGCAGGCGAAGCCGCGGCCGCGGAGGTGAACCGCCACGCGTCCAATGAGGCTGCCCTAACCCGCTTCTGGGCGCAGAACTGGCGGAAGGACGGACTGCAAGAACGTAGAAACCAACTACTCAAAGAGTTTGGTTTCTACAATCAGACGTATTGTGGATGTGAGTTTAGTGTGCGTTGTACGTCTCCAGCGCCTTTCGCAGCACCAGCATAGCTTTCGCTAGATCTTCCTTGTTGAGCACGTAGGCCATACGAACCTGATGACGTCCGTCTTCGGGATTCGTATAGAAACCTGTACCCGGGGCCATCATGACGGTGGCGAGTTCGCGCTCACCTTCCCCTTTCGGGTTCTCTATGGCATAGACAAAATCGGTCAGACACCACTTGCAGAACTTCTCTGTGTCATCCACGGGCAGTTGTACCATGACGTAGAACGCTCCCGTCGGTGCAGGCGCAAACACGCCCGGAATCTGGTTGAGCTGGTCGATCAGGAAATTGCGTCGGCCCAGGTATTCGTCATACACCTCCTGCATATATTCCTCCGGCGTCGAGAGGCTGGCCTCTGCCACGATCTGTCCGAACAGCGGTGGAGAGAGGCGTGCCTGACAGAACTTCATCACGGCCTCGCGTACCGCTTTGTTCTTGGTGATGAGTGCACCGATGCGTATGCCGCACTCGCTGTAGCGCTTGGAAACACTGTCCACCAGCACCACGTTCTCCTCGATTCCTTCCAGGTGGCAGGCAGAGATATATGGTGATTTGGTGTAGATGAACTCCCGATAGACCTCATCAGAGATGAGGTAGAGGTTGTATTTCTTCACAATATCGCGTATCTGGCGCATCTCCTGCTTGGTATAAAGGTAGCCCGTCGGGTTGTTGGGATTACAGATGAGGATGGCTCGTGTCTTGGGCGTAATCTGCTTCTCAAACTCCTCTACCGGCGGCAACTTAAATCCGTTCTCTATACGCGTCTTGACCGATTTGACCACTGCGCCTGCCGAGATGGCAAACGCCATATAGTTGGCATAGCTGGGGTCGGTCACGATGATCTCGTCGCCCGGATTGAGACAACTCATATACGCGAACATGATAGCCTCCGAACCGCCGGCGGTGATGATGATCTCGTCGGGCGAGAGGTCGATGCCGTAATCGGCATAATAGCTCACCATCTTCGTGCGCAGCGACTTCAGTCCCTGCGAGGGCGAGTACTCCAGAATGTCTGTACCGAACTCCTTGACGGCCTCCAGGGCCTGCGGTGGAGTCTTGATGTCCGGTTGTCCGATATTGAGGTGATAGACGTGTACACCCGCCAGTTTGGCAGCGTCGGCATATTTGGCCAATTTACGAATCGGGCTCTCCGGCATCGACTGTGCGCGTAGACTAATTTCCATATTCTAACGGTTTTGTGATGCACTAGGTGTCCCCGTCAAACGGGGAAACCGGTACGGGGGAAGGGGCTTCCTTAACCTTTACGACTGCAAAGGTACTACATTTTTTTAACATATGCAAATTTTATTTGTGTATGTAATTATTTTTTTGTACTTTTGCAGCGATTTTTTATTCTTTACAAGCAATGAAGACAGCTTTTGCACTGGTTACAGGTGCTTCCTCCGGTATGGGGCTGGAGTTTGCCCGTCAGTTAGCCCAACGCGGCTACAACCTGCTTATCGTGAGCAATGAAGAGAAGATACACGAGGTGGCTAAGGAATTGGAAGAGGCGTTCAGCCATACGCTTTCGGTTGTCAGCCTCGTGATGGACTTGGGACAGCAGAGTGCTGCCCGCGAGCTGTATGACTATACACATACACAAGGGATGGAGATAGAAGTGCTGGTCAACAACGCCGGCGTCTATCACGACCGCGACATACTGGACGACAGCGAGGGCTTCACATCGCTGATCATGAACCTGCACATGTACACGCCTGCGATGCTCTGCTATCTGTTCGGCCAGGACATGAAGGCGCGCGGCAAGGGATATATCCTCAATGTATGCTCCGTTACCTCCAAGATGGCAGCACAGCGCCTCGGCACCTACGGCGGCACCAAGGCTTTCCTCAGTCATTTCACCCGTGCACTTCATATCGAGTTGCGCCGCTACGGCGTACACGTCACCGACGTCAGTCCGGGCGCGGTGGACACCGGGCTCTACAACATCAAACCCGTCTATACTAAAATAGGCAAATGCCTCGGCATCATCGTCAGCCCTGAGACGCTTGTCCGCCGTGCGCTGCGTGCCCTCTTTTGGGGATGGAGCAAGACAACGATACCCACCGTATTCTGGCGGATGCTGTGCTTCATTATTCTCTTGATTCCCACTTGCCTGTTGCGACTCATCCGTCGCCTCGGCTGGTTCTAAAGAATATCCAGGCCGTACAGGAAAATCACTACGATAACTATCGGTATGATCCAGCGAATCATCTGCTGGTAGATGATGCATACCCATCGGTGTAGGCCCTTGGCGTTTTGCGTCAGGCCGTTCTCGCCCTCCAACGGCATCTTCCATGCCACGAAGATCGACATACCCAGTGCACCGAGCGGCATGAGGTAGCATGAGGTAATGTCGTCGAGCAGGTCGAACAGATTATGCCCGCCGAAGGAGAGCCACTCGCGTGCATCCGTCATCGAGAGCACACAGAGGCTCGTGATCGCGATGGTGACCACCGCCACCAGCAGCACGCTCTTGTGGCGGTTGAGCGGCTTGATACGCGGGTTCTTCTTAGCCCAATGCTCGCTCACCTCCACCATATAGGCCACCGACACTTCCATCAGCGAGATAGTACTGGTCAGCGCCGCGATGCACAGCAGCGAGAAGAAGAGCACGCTGCTGAACCACGGGAGCGACATCTGCTCGAGGATAGCCGGCAGCACGATGAACGCCAGTTTAGGTCCTTCCTCCGGATTGAAGCCGAAGGAGAAGACGGCGGGGAAGATGATGACGCCGGCCAGCACAGCCACCAGTGTATCGAGCACTGCCACCTGCACCGAGGTATAGACCACCCGTTGCTTGGGAGGCATATAGGCGCCATAGGTGATGAGTGCGCCCATACCTATAGAGAGGCTGAAGAAGCACTGGCCCATGGCCTCCAGGATGACGTTCGGGGTGATCTTGGAGAAGTCGGGATGGAAGAAGAAGCGCAAGCCTTGCATGCTGTTGTCGAGCATCAACACACGGATGACCATCAGGATCATCATCACCAGCAGCAGGGGCATGAGTATCTTGCTCAACTGCTCTATTCCCTTGTTCACATCAAACCAGAGTACAGCGGCGGTCAGCACGATAGGAACGAGGCTGAAAAGCATCATCCGCAGGTCGCTATGGATAAACCCGTTGAAATGCGCCGTCAGTTGGTCTGTACTCATCGCGTGGAACGTATTGACCACGGCTTCCGCCAGATAATTGAAGCACCAGCCTGTGACCACAAAATAGAAGCCCATGATCAGCACCGATGTCGTCAGGCACATCCAGCTCAGCCACTGCCAGCGGTTGTTGCCGTTGAGCTGACGGAACGCACCGAAGGCGCTATGACGCGAACGCTGGCCTATCAGAAACTCGGTAGCCACCATCGGCAGTCCCAGGGCCACTACGCAGGCCAGATAGACGAGCAGAAACGCACCGCCACCGTTCTCGCCGGCCACATAGGGGAATTTCCATATGTTACCCAAGCCGACAGCACTTCCTGCTGCCGCCATGATCAGACCTACCTTGGAGGAAAACGCGTTGTTCGCCATACTCGGATTGTGCTTGCGTTTATTCCAGGTAATAATCCACCGTGGTTACCACGCGTACGCGCTTCACCCAAGGCTGGTACTCGTCGTTCTCGATGGAGAATTGTCCCTGGCTGGCACGGCGGATCGAACCGAGCGAGCACTGTGCATCGTCGGCAAATTTCTGTGCCACGGCGCGAGCGTTTTGGGTAGCCTCCTCTATCATGAGGGGCTTCAGTTCAGGCAGTCCGTTGTACTGGTAATCGAGGTTCCAGCGCTCGGTCTTGACGATGATGCCTTCCTTGAGCAACTCAGCCTCTTTGCCCTGGCTGGCCACTACCAGCTGCACCTTGTCGGTAGAGACGATGAGCGAGGTGCTGAGCGTATATTTGTACTCCGGACGATGGTTGCCGTAGTAGTCCGACCAATTGTCGTTGACCGATATACTACCCTGGCGGATGTCAGCTTCCTCAAACCCGAGGCCGAGCAGATGCTGTTTCACGCGTGCCGTCACGTTCTCCAGTTGGGCATAGAGCGAAGGCAGATCATTACCGTTCCATCCATAGGAAAGCGGCCATACGGCATGGTCGGCTTCCACCTCACGTGTGCTCAGACCCTTGACGGTCACCGCACGATCTTTGTCTGCAAAATGCTTCAGTCCGCCATAGACGAACCAGCCTCCGAGGCACAGTCCGAGTGCAATCAATGCACCCGCAATCAGATTATTCTTCATAAATTCTTAATTGTGAATTGTGAATTGTGAATTGTGAATTTTTAATTCTATTTATCATGCTTATGCTCGTAAACGGCCTCATCCACATTGATGATATAGTCGCCCAGTTTCTCCAGTTCGAGGATGATGTCCATGTAGTTGACGCCGGTTGAGTAGTCGTATTTCTTGTCGGTGATGGCCTGCATGTTCTGGTTCTTGAGTTCATCGCGGAAGTTGTTGATCTCGTTCTCCATATTGGTCATCTCGAGGAACTCGTCCTGACTGATGTTGACGCGCTCCAGTGCCTCTACCATCTTGGTCTGCGCACCGGTGACGAGATAGATCATCATCTCGACATTCTTGTCCTGCTCGGGCGTGAACTTGAGTTTGGCGTCGAATTTATGGCGCAAATAGCGTGAAATATTGAAGTTGGCATCGCCCACCGACTCGAGTTCGCTGACTATACGAAGCATCTTGTGTACCTCGTGCTTCGACTGGTCGGACAGACGTCCGTCGGCCACGTTGTTCAGGTACTGAGCAATCTCGTATTCCATACGGTCGCATATGCCTTCGTACTTCTCAATACGGCTGTATATCTTGGTGAACTGGGCTGTATCCTGCTCGTAGTAGAGGTCATGCACCATACCTATCATACGCTGAGCCCGTACGGCGAACATATGCACCTCTTTCCAAGCCTGGAGGATAGAGAGCTCGGAGGTGGACATGAGGCCGCCGGAGATGAACCGCAGTTGGCTGTCTGTATCGCGTTGCTCGGGTTTGGACGGGATGATGATCATCACCAGTTTCTCCAGCCAGGGGATGAAGCCGATGAGGATACAGGTGTTGATGACGTTGAACGAGGTGTGGAAGGTAGCCAGGATGGCATTGAGTTTGTCGGGCGACACATCCGATGGTCTGCCGGGAGTGAAATCTACGCCCCAGGCCTGGCATACGGTGCCTACAAACCAGCGGAAAACGCACAGCACCCATACCACGCCGAAGAGGTTGAACACCAGGTGGGCCATGGCGGCACGGCGTGCCTGGGTAGAAGCCGAGAGGGCTACGATATTCGACGTGATGGTAGTACCTATGTTCTCACCCAAGACGAGCGATATGCCCATGTCTATGGGCAGCACGTGTGTCGAGCAGAGCGTCATGGTGATGGCCATGATAGCGGCCGACGACTGTACGGCGAAGGTAAGGACACCGCCCACCAGCAGGTAGAGGAAATAGCTGCCGTAGCCCCAACTGGATGTAGCCATGAAGAAGTCGCGAACGGGTTGCATTTGGTCGAGGTGCATCTCAGTGGCGTTGATCTTGAGTGTGGTGAGTCCCAGCAGCAGGAGGCTCAGACCCATCAAGAAGTCACCGAGGTTGGCGTTCTTCTTGGTGTAGATGAGTGCCACCGCCAGCACGATAGCAGTATAGACCACCAGTCTGAGGTCGAACGAGCCGCCGCCCAGCACCATGATCCATGCCGTGAAGGTAGTACCGATGTTGGCACCCATGATCACGGAGATAGCTTGTGCCAGCGAGAGTATGCCGGCCGAGACGAAGCTGACCGTCATGACGGTGGTGGCGGTGGACGACTGAACGGCGGCGGTGATGAACGCACCCGTCAGCACGCCCGAGAAACGATTGGTTGTCATGGTGCCGAGCACATTACTCAGCGTACTACCTGCCATCTTCTGCAGGCCTTCACTCATCACCTTAAGTCCGTACATCAACATCGCTACGGAACCGATGAGCGTGATGATTTGTAATACCAGTGTCATATAGTGAAATTTCTAGTTTTCTAGTATACTAGTCTTCTAGTTGACTAGTTTGATAAGCGCTTTGTTGGCAAAGCCGTCGATATACATCTCCAGCGGGTGGTCGAGTCGCACATGGCGCACCAGTTCGGTCTCCGCTATCGCGGGGAGTGCATCCAGCACCTCGTTGTCGTAGCGGTCCTCCGGCCGTGCCCACGGATCGACGTTCATATATCCCACGTTGAATGAAGTCATGTTCTGGAAGAAGTGGCTGCCCTGCGAAGGCTCTATGCGGAAGTTCTCCAGGCTGCATTCGGCTATGGCTTTAGCTTCGCTAATATCACTCCACTGCACGGGTACGCCCAGTGTGGGTATCTGCGAGCCCCAACGGCCGAAGCCGATGAGCAAGTACTGTCGTCCCTCCTGTCGCATCTGCTGGTTCCACTGGCGTATGGTCTCGGCCATCTCGCGCGTGCGCAATATATCAAAGGTGTTGCGCCGCAGGTAGATGATGTCCTGTACGTCCTCTATCTGTCCGGTGCCGAGTGCATTTCCGCTCCTGAGAAACGCACCCTCGGTGTCTATGTTGCCCCACTCCACCTTGGCCTTGAGCGAGTCGGCGGAGATAGGACGTATCTGCAGCACATGGAAGATCTGCGGTTCGCGTTCCAGATTGACGGCGAACTCAATCTCCACGGGGCACTTGATCTCCTCCTGAGCCATCTGCAGCAGTTGGCGGATGATCTCGGCGAGGGGGAAGGTGTTGAACTTGAGTTGGGGAGCAAAGGTGACTATACGTGGTCCGTCCGGGTAGCACGAATCGACGATGCGCATGTTCTCTCGGTCGTAGGTGGAAGCCACCATCTTCAGGCTCTCAAATCGTCCGCACTCGTGTATGGGGAAGCGTTCCAGGTTGATGGCATCGTCGATGGAAGTCTTGAATTTCTCAGGGCTGAGCGAGAGTGCCAACATCGACTGTTGCGTCTCACGCATGGCCAGATCGACGGTGGATGTCTGCAGCACGTTCTTCGGGAAGCGCGGACTGAAGCGCAGTACTTGCTCGCCGTCCACCACCACCTTGCCCAGGCCGTATGCCACCTTGACGATGCCGTCTTCGGGTTTCTCCTTGCCCACCGGATAGAAATTGACGCTGCGCGCCACGCCGGAGATGACGGGGAAGAAGTAGTCGCCCTCCTGCTCGCCGCATACCTCCTGTAGCACGATGGCCATCTTCTCCTCGCTGAGCACGTTGCCCGTAGAGGTGATATATCCGCGCGAGGCGGCAAAATAGACGCTGGCGTACACCGACTTGACGGCCTTGGAGAGCAGCCTGAGCCCCTGGTCTTCGTTCTCGGTATGGGGGATCATATAGGTGCTATAGACTCCGGCGAAAGGCTGATAGTAGCTGTCCTCCAGCTTGCTGGACGAGCGCACGGCGATAGGCTTATGGCATACGCGTATGAAATGACGCAGTGCGTCACGCAGCTGGAGCGGGAGCATGGCAGCGACGAACTCGCTGAGTATCTCCTCGTCGCTCAGGTCGGCATTGATGACATATTGCAGTCCGTTGTCGTGGATGAAGCGGTCGAAATAGTCGGTAGTGATGACCATGGTGCGCGGCACGAAGATGCGTATGTTGTCCCATCTGTCGTATAGGTCGTTGCGCTGCAGCACATGATTGAGGAAGGCGAGTCCCCTGCCCTTTCCGCCCATGGCACCGTCGCCGCACCGGGCGAACCAGATGGTGTCGTTGTAGGTGTCGGGACTATATTTGGCCACGACGCCGAGTGCCTGGTTGATGCGGTAGTCGTGGATGAGCCGTATGTTGAGTTGGCGTATGTTCTCTATGTCCGCGTCGTCCTGTATCTGCAGTGCGCTCACGGGTCGTCCTACGGAGAAGAGTCCTCGGGCGAAGAGCCATTTACTGAGGTAGTTGTTGTCGCTCAGTCGGCGGAAGGCGGCGGGCGAGATGGTAGAGATGATGCGTTCGAATCCCTCGAGGTCGCTGGCACGGTCTATCTCTCGTCCTGTACGCGGGTCGCGGGCGATGAAGTCGCCGAAGCCGAACTCGCGTTCGATATACTCGCTCACCTCCTGGGTCAGGGTCTTGGATTTCTTCATGACGAAGCCTGCCTTCAGCTGTCGTGCCACGTTGCGCATCGACTCCTGGGAGCTCTGCATAAGGAAAGGCATGGTGGGATTATCCTCGCGTATGAGCCTACACAGATCGACGCCGGCATCCATCTTCTCCTCGCTGGACGGGTCGCCCTTGTGGAGCACGAAGCCGATGTCGGAGATGACGCCAATGAGGTTCTTGCCGTAGCGTTGGTAGAGCTCGACGGCTTCGTCGTAGCATGTAGCCATGAGCATCTTCGGACGTGCACGCTTGCGGAGCAGCTGCTGCTTCTCGTTGAGTGCGTCGCGTATGGCGATGCTGTTCTGCTGGAGCACGAGCTTGTAGAGCAGCGGCAGATAGGTAGAATAGTAGCGCACCGAGTCCTCCACGAGCAGGATAGCCCTGACGCCCTCGTCGAGGATGTCGTGCGGGGCGTTCATGCGGTCCTCTATCAGTTTGATGATAGCGATGATGAGGTCCGTGGAGTTGTTCCAGTTGAAGAAATAGTCGATGTCGCTGCGGTCGTGTTGCTCAATGCGTCGATATATCTCCTTGCTGAAGGCGGAGAGCAGCACTATCGGGCAGTCGGGCAGCAGCGTCTTGGCCTCTCTGGCGAACTCGAATACATCCAGTTCGCCGGCGCTGTACATCGTGAGGATCAGGTCGAAGGAGTCTTGATTCTGAATTTTGAATTGTGAATTCTGAATTTCTTCCAGCGCCTCGAGAGTGGTCTCTGCGCGTGTGATAGCGGGCGGATTGCTCAGGTTGAGTTCGGCGTATTCCTGTGCTATCTGCACGTCAATACGTCCGTCCTCCTCCAGCGCAAAACTGTCGTAGTTGTTGCACACGAGGAGTATCCGCCTCACGCGCTTCGTCATCAACGATGTGTAGTTGCTATGCTCCACAATATAAATAATTAAGAATTAAGAATTAAAAATTCAAAATTAAAAATTGTTCAAAGCTTGGTGTTAAGCATTATTCTTTTCTGTTGTTAATTTAATCTTAGCGATGATATTTGTTATATCCTCAAGATCATTGATTAAACTATTATATTCTGCTTCGTTAATATATCCGGTGTGGTACAATAGTTTTATCCAATAGCGAGACTCCCGAGCCTCTTTATAGGCTATACTTAGTTTGGCCAGGAAGTCGGCCGTTGATTGCGCGCCCACGGCTTCTTCGATATTTGCTCCAATGGATGTTCCGCTACGAACTAATTGTTTGCTAATGACATACTCCTTATGATTCGATTTATAGCACAAATGTTTATATAGATTCACGCATCTGACTGCGAAATCAAAGGATTTCTGCACTATAATATTATCTTCCGGAGCCTTCATTCTTCATTCTTCATTCTTAATTTTTAATTTTTAATTTCATCAAACCAGCCCTTGCTCGACCATCGCGTTGGCGACTTTCATGAAGCCGGCGATGTTAGCGCCCTTGACGTAGTTGATATATCCGTCCTCCTCAGTGCCGTACTTGAGGCATGCGGCGTGGATGTCGGCCATGATGGTGCGCAGACGTTGGTCCACCTCTTCGGCAGTCCACTTGAGTCGCATGGAGTTCTGTGTCATCTCCAGTCCGCTGGTGGCTACACCTCCGGCGTTGCTGGCCTTACCCGGGCTATAGAGTATCTTTGCGCCCTGGAAGAGTGCGATGGCTTCGGGTGTCGAGGGCATGTTGGCTCCTTCGGTCACGCAGAAGCATCCGTTCTTCAGCAGGTTCTCCGCATCGGCTTTCTCTATCTCGTTCTGCGTAGCGCAGGGCATGGCTATGTCGCATGCTATCTTCCACGGCCGTTCGCCGGCGAAGTATTGCGCTTGCGGGTACTTGGCGGCATATTCCTTGATACGTCCGCGGCGCACGTTCTTCAGTTCGAAGACGTAAGCCAGTTTCTCTTCGTTCAGTCCTTCGGGATCGTAGATAAATCCGTCGGAGTCGCTCAGCGTGAGCACCTTAGCTCCGAGCCGCATGGCTTTCTGAGCGGCGAACTGTGCCACGTTGCCGGCACCGGATATGCATACGCGCTTGCCCTGGAAGGTCTCGCCGCGTGTAGCCAGCATCGCTTCGGCGAAATAGCATGCGCCGTAGCCGGTAGCCTCCGGACGCATGAGCGATCCGCCCCAGTGCTGTCCCTTGCCGGTCAGCGTGCCGGTGAACTCGTCGCGCAGCCGTTTGTACTGGCCGAACATATATCCTATCTCGCGTCCGCCTACGCCGATGTCACCGGCCGGTACGTCGGTGTCGGCTCCTATATGGCGCTGCAGCTCGGTCATGAACGATTGGCAGAAGCGCATCACCTCGGCGTCGCTCTTGCCGCGAGGCGAGAAGTCGGATCCGCCCTTGGCGCCGCCCATAGGCAGCGTCGTCAGGGCGTTCTTGAAGGTCTGCTCGAAGGCGAGGAACTTCATGATGCTCAGGTTGACGCTGGCATGAAAACGTATGCCGCCTTTGTACGGTCCAATGGCCGAGTTCATCTGTACGCGGAATCCTCGGTTGATCTGCACCTCTCCCTGATCGTCCATCCATGGCACGCGGAACATGATCACGCGTTCGGGCTCGACCATGCGTTCCATCACTTTCTGCTCGCGCAGGTAGGGGTACGCCATGATCATTGGCGCCACGCTCTCCACCACTTCTTTCACTGCCTGGTGAAACTCACTCTCACCGGGGTTTTTCCTTACGAGATCAGCCATGAAGCCGTCTACGTACATCTGTGTTTGCTTATCCATAACGGTTGTTGATTTTTGTCTTCACATAAAATGCGCTGCAAAGATACAACAAAAAAATGACATACGCAAGCGTGCATGCCATTTTTTTTATCCATCAGCATTCAGATTTGTTTAATAAACCTGTTTAATCCCTATAGCAGCGGCAGGGATAGGTGCGGCGGGCGTACGGATTGTATGGAGAAAGCGTGTAGGACAGTTTGATACCGACGTCAAACAGGTTGTAGCGAGATACCAAGGCTTTTCCTTGTCGCTCTGCACACAAGACGGGACTGAGGATGCGGGATAGCGGAAGCCCGTCACGCGTGTCGGTAAGCATGATAAGAGATGATTGCAGCGCAGCGGGGTTGTTGTTGGTGGGAGTGAAACAATAGTCTGCATATATACCGACAGTTAGGCCATATTTGTTCTTGCCGTAGGTATAGAAAGGAATATCGTAACTGATTTCAGCTGCCAGCCACCATTGGACTGTTGGTGGTGAGGTCTTGCCGCTGTTCTCCACGGCAAACGAACGCGAGGCAGCGAGCGGATAGGATTCGTAAACGCGATTCTCGTAATCCGGGTAATAGACCGAAAG
The DNA here is from genome assembly GCA_902784585.1 of uncultured Bacteroidales bacterium. GTDB lineage: Bacteria > Bacteroidota > Bacteroidia > Bacteroidales > Paludibacteraceae > Colicola. Next base: position 124,479 of record CACZVM010000003.1, read on the forward strand.
GGCTGCATTCTTCACTTTTTCCTCCCATGAACAGGAAAGCGGGAAAACAATCTTAGGGCCAACGAAAAGGCCGACTTTCTTCCATTTTAACGCCATTTGTACAGGAAAACCGACAGACCAGGTGGTCTGCATTTCGGATAATGAACCGATCGTATAGTCGATCTGCATTTGCTCATTATCGACATCTATTGTGGTATAGGAATCGGTATAGTCAGTTTTGCCCCACCCTGTGCGATGCATGTCAGCGGTTACACCGATTCGGAAACCGATCACATGTTGGGAATAATAGCCGTACGCAGCATGCAGACCTACGGTGGCACCGGGCTTCAAGGATAGATAGGTATGCTGACTATTCAGTCCTGCCAGACCTCCATGAAGTCCAAGTTCAAGTGTATGCTGTGCCTGCAGGCAGAGAGCCGCACTCAATAATCCTATGAGCAATACACGGTGTTTCACGGAATAAGTTTCTTCTCGATGCGTTGTTCTCCGTTTTGTTCTATCTGAATGATATACAATCCTCGCGGCAAGGATGGAACGGTGTTTTCTCCTTCTGCTTGATAGATGAGGTGCCCGTTATGACGATAGATGCGTATGCGGCTTGGCGCTTGAGTTAGAGCCGGTTGGATAGTAAGAATCTCAGACCATACATAACTGCCATCATCCATGCGCAAACGCAACTGGAAGTCACCTAGCAGTTCGTTCTGCTCGGAATAATCATCTTCGGTGGCACCGATAATGGCCGTGCCATCCTTGTACCACTGATAGCCGATCACTGTTCGTTGCGGGAAGAGCGTCCGAACGCGTGTGTTGTTGCATAGCAGCACCCAGTTGTACTTGTTAACAATGATGTCATATAGCCGTTCGCAATGCACGGTATCCAGACGCAAAGTATATTCCACAAAGAGACAATTGGGCCATCGCGGGTGCGGAACAGACTGTTGGTTGGTGCCTATGTCGCTGAACGGCACTTCAAACCCATCCCCAATCCACACAAAAGGCATCAAGGTGTCGCAGACGGTGGTATCCAACGTAAACGTCTGTATATCAGGGCAGCAGACTTGTGTTAAGAGAGTCCAAGTGGTTTGCAAGGTATCGCAGCCATGGTTGTCTTTTTCTACCGTTTTTTGTTCTCCGGGTTCGTTGAATAGAAGTCCATGCCATGTGAAAGGCATGAGGGTGTCGCAGACCGTTGTATCGCGGGTGGCGTAATGTAGGTCAGGGCAAGGCGGCGGTGCACAAGCCTGTACATTCAAACGGAAGGGTGCGCTCTGAGCACGACAGTTGACACTCTCGATATTACCTGCACCGGAAACGGCCACTTTGTACCAACCGGAATCGGCCTTATGGACAGCATCGATGGTCGGATTTGGTCCGATGAAACCGGGAAGTTCCGTCCATACAAGACTATCTTCCGAGCGGTTCGGCCAGTGTGCCGTCGTTGGTAAAGTCCACCGCGAACTCATATACGGAATCCAGACATGCCGTATTCTCTGAAACAATTGCGGGAGAAGGCATACAAAGCCTAATCTCAATATCATCTAACGCAAAGTCGTTGCCGACATAGCCTGTCGTATTATTAGAGATAGTCAATGTAATCGCCTCGACCCCTTCCGGTACAGTAAAGTTCATGCCCGCCAATCGCCATTGGGACGAGAACTGCCAGGCCTGATAATTATTAATATACGCGGAGTCAAAGGGGATTTCGCCTGTGTCGTAGGTGGCTAATACCTCTGTGGTTGCCGAATTGCGGAGGACGAACTTGAGTCGGGGATAGGTATAATATCCCGGACGGCCGACATATTGTCCCCACGTCATGACATTTGCCACATAGGCAGAGAACGTCAGTTTAGAACCGGCGCAAAGACCGTCAATCGTTTTGGCATAGAATACCGCGTTGTCTCCTAGTCCGTCTATCTCCAGAAGGTAGCCGCGTGTAATATCATTTGGAAAGGTATGGTCGTCTTGTAGATGCCATTGAGAGCCACGATTTTGAGGCAAGTTGTTCACAGATGTATCTCCGTTACAATAGCCCTGTTTGGTAAGCAAATAACTGCCAGAACGCATAATTCTGAAATAATCATCCAGAAGTTGATTATATGTCATGCCGTTGACAGGATCTTGTCCTACTCGCGGCTCATTCGGATCATTGCCGCCGAAGTCCTCGCGAAAAAGAAGAACACCGTCCATACATAACTCCGGTTCGGGGCTCGGACAATCCTTCACGCTTAGACGGAAGGGCTCACTAAGCGCGCGGCAGTTAACGCTCTCGATGTTTCCTGCACCGGAAACGGCTACTTTGTACCAACCGGAATCGGCCTTATGGACAGCATCGATGGTCGGATTTGGTCCGATGAAACCGGGAAGTTCCGTCCATACAAGACTATCTTCCGAGGTGAAGTTGGCAGTAAGAGAAGCGGCAGACTCAAGACATACTTCCGATTCACCGGAAACAGTCACAGACGGCAGACAGAGGTGTATCTCAATATCATCTAACGCAAAGTCGTTGCCGGTATTGTCTCTTTCGACATCATTATAAATGAACATCTGAATTGCTTCGATTCCTTCGGGAACAGTAAAGTTCATTCCTATTAATTGCCATTCGGCGGATTCATGAAGGAGGATGTTCCAACTCTTGGTGATATCCGGTTGAATGTCACCTGTTGACTGTTCAGCCAGAACGGCACCTGTGACGGGATTCTTGAGCACGAACTTCAGGCGTGGATAGATATAACTCCGATTTGTTCGGTACATTTTCTGCACCCATTCAAAGAATGCGACATTGACTACATGTGCGGAGAAGGTTAGTTTGGATCCCGGGCAAAGGCCACTTATGGTTGTTGAATAGAATGGAGATTGTCCTCCTGCGCCGTCTATCTCTACAAAATAACCTCGGCTGTAATCACCCATGTAGGTATGATCGTCCTGTAAAATCCATTGGGAGTCCCATGTGCGGATATAACCGTAGTTCCTCATGGCTGCTGCCGTGTCGCCGTTGCAGTAACCAGATTTGGTGACCAAATAACATCCGCTCCCCATCCTTCCGAAACTATCATTGTTAAGCTGCCTATAACTCATGCCCTGCACAGGCACTTGCCCCACCCTCGGGTCACTCGGACTATTTCCCCCGAAATCATCTTTGTAAAGCAGCGTGCCATCCGTACAAAGGTCGGGTTCGCATTTCTTGAATGTAACAAAGAACTCTTCGCTCTCTATGCGTTCATCCGGATTGTTGATCTTGCCGGCCTCTGCGACATACAACTTATACCAGCCGACATGTTGTGTCTGGAAAGATGCGATCTGCAATTCGCGCACCGTGCCACCGCTGACATTCCGCCATTCAGTAGGATACTCCAATGACCTATAAAGCCACTGATACACCAAAGGCCCTTGCAAGGTGTTCTCGTTAGTTATCTCTATTTGAAATGCGCAAGGATCATTCGGGCACACACTATCCGGAGAGAGTATTCTGACTGACGGCTCACATTCGCTTACCCGCAGTCGGAAGGGTTCACTCATCGCTCGGCAGTTGACACTCTCGATATTTCCATTGCCGGAGACGGCTACTTTATACCAACCCGAGTCGGATTTTTGAACGGCATCGATGAGCAGATTTTCTCCGATGGAACCGGAAAGTTCCGTCCATGTGAGGCTATCCGTAGAGAACCACCATTTATAGGCTAATGGTTCAGCAAACGTACCATCGTTGGTAAAGTTGGCGGTGAGGGTTATTGGTTTGTTTGCGCACACTTCCGTCTCGCCTTCTATCGTCACCGGCGGTGCACAGAGGTGGATCTCGATATCATCCAGCGCAAAGTCATTACCACTGCCGTTTCGCTCTACATCATTGTAGATAAACATCTGAATCGACTCGATACCATCCGGCACAATAAAGTTCATACCGATCAACTGCCATTCGGCAGAAAGGCTGTTATCCCGCGCATATTTCCAAGTCTCCGGCGTACCGTACCGCCAATCGGGCTGGATGTCACCCGTGGATTTCTCGGCTAATACGGCGCCAGTCGCGGGGTCTTTGAGCACGAATTTCATTCGGGGATAAACGTAACGGGTACCGAAATAATCCAACTGTCCGGCATAATGTACATTCACCACATAGGCGCTGAAGGTCAGTTTGTTTCCTGCGCACAGTCCGTCTATAGTCGTGCTGTAGAACGGCTCAACGCCGCCTATTCCGTCCACCTCTAAGAGATAGCCTCGGGTCTTATCGTCGGGATAAGTATGGTCATCCTGCCGATGCCATTGGATGCCGTTTGCCCAACCTTCCTTACGGACGGTATAATTACCGCTACCCAAGCTGTTGCCAGAGTTATGGTACTGTGAACTCATACCCGGCACACTCGCCATGCTTACCGCCGGATCATCTGGGTCATTGCCGCCGAAGTCTTCACGGAAGAGGAGCGTGCCGTCCATGCAAAGGACAGGAGATTGAGCCTGCACAACGGAGGCAAACAGGCCAAGCAAAAAGAATAATATGATGTTTCTTTTGGGCATTAAGGTAAGTTTGTAAAAACGGCTGCAAAGATACAACAAAAAAATGACATACGCAAGCGTGCATGCCATTTTTATTTAGAATTAGAATTTTTTTAAATTTACGCGAACGCAGCAGCATCGGAATAAACGGCAGAAAGAGGCGTGATCTCGGACTGCATTTCACGCCGCTTCTTGGGATGAACGGGCGATAGGTAGAGTTGGTACACACGGTGCTCCGCGTAGAACATGTTATTTTGTTTTGTTTGCGGCCGGCATATAACCCAAAAGCCGCATTTCTCCGCATCTTTTCGCGTATTGAGACGTCCGGTCATCACAGGGATATCCGAACAATAAAAGATGAGCTCTATACACATGTTCGAAGCACGTTTGCGGCGATGTACAATCTCGGCGTCCATCGTATCGTGAAGACGAAGGTAGAAGGCATATAGCACCGGGTGAATCTTACAATTAGGGGCTATAGTACGGAATATTTTGGATATTTTAATAGACATTTTCTAAAATCACGCCATATATACTAATAGTATATATAAGTATGGGTATGATACGTTCCAGTCTCGTTCCGCTCAGGTGACGCTCAGGTGTCGATCAGGTGAAGGTATGGGCGGTATGGGCGGTATGGGCTGTGTGGGCGGAGGATATCATATCTTCAGCGAGAGGCCGAGGAAATAGGTGCGGGGCTGAGAGGGACCGTAGATATAGTTGGCATCGCGGTTGGGACCACGATCCGGATCACGCTGGAAAGAGTCGAGCACGTTCTTCACACCGCCACTGAGCTCCAGCGCATAGTGCTTGTAGAGATGAAACTCATAAGCCAGACGCAGGCCCAGTTCGCAGAAGACCGGCGTACGGGTCTCCTCGTCCTGCGCCACAAAACCCGCCATATGCGGCGCCAGCATCGATCCGGTGAGCTTGCTGTTGACCGACAGCGTGAGTCCGTGCACGGGATGGATATCCAGGAGGAAATAGCCGTAGTGGTCCGGCGTACGCAGCATACGCGTCTGCGCCGCCACGTCCGGACTCCACTGCTGAGCCGTTATGTAACGGCTCTGCTGGTAGGTATAGCCGGCAGAGAGTTGAAAGTTGAAAGTTGAAAGTTGAAAGGATACTTTGCCTTCGAGGTTCATACCCCCTACCCACGCGCCGGCGCTGTTGGTGCGGGTGAGCAGCAGGTTGCCCTGTGCGTCGTGGCCGTCCTCGCGCAGGAAGAAGACATCCTTCAGATAGGTATAGAAGCCCTCGCCGGTGAGGTTGATCTCCCACCGGTCGAAACGGCGATACCAGTCGGCGCTGAGCGTACCGCTATGCGAGTACTCGGGCCGCAGGTCGGGATCGAGCCGTATGAGCGACACCTGGCCACCCACAGCCGCCACATGCAGGTCTTCGTCGTAGGCCTGCGGTGCACGGTAGCCGCTGCTATAACCGGCACGGAGCACCAGTCCGTCTATCGGGGTGAAGCGTACCGTAGCACGCGGGGTGCAGACAGGTCGGCGGAGCAGGTTGTGCTTCTCCAGCCGCGCTCCGACGAGCACGCTCCACTGCTCGTTCTTCCATTCGTTCTGCGCATAGACACCCGCCACATGCACATCCTGACGGAGGTCGCGGTGGTAGCCGGTCATCTGGTCTCGGAGACCATTGTAGGTGTACTCCGCACCCACGCTGAGGTCGCCGTTCATCCGTCCGCAGGGGTACGAGAAACGATATTGGAGTCCGGTGGTGGACGTGATGTCACGACTGCGGCCGTAGGCATTGGGGTCCTGTCCGGCACCGAAATAGCTCTCGCGGGCTATATGCTGCACGGCCGAATAGGCCGATACGAAATGGCGGTTGTCGGCCGAGAACCAATCGAACGCCAGCGAACCGGCATCGATATTATGCCTGAGCTGCTCGGCTATCATGGCCTCGTGGGGCGGCAGCTGGAGGCTGTCACCGCCGCGACGGAAATCGGTAGTATGGTGGTATTCGGCCGTGAGCTTGCTATAGTCGCCGGTCTTGAAGAAGACCCGTGCACCGGCCGTGGTGGTACGCAGCTGTGGCACCTCGGTGAAGCCGTCGCCGTCGCGGTCGTAGGGACTGCGCGAGCGATGGGCGGCAAAGAGATAAGCACCTATCTTGCGGTTCTCGCTCATGACAGATGCGTTGAGCTGGGTGTTGATATCATACGCGCCGCGTTCGTTCACGCCGCTGGTGTTGGCTATGTTGACGAAGTTGCGCACGGGTTCCTTGGTGATGATATTGACCACGCCGCCTATGGCGTTGGCGCCGTACATCGCACTGCCGCCGCCACGCACCACCTCAATACGGTCGATCATCGCCGCCGGCACTTGTTCGAGTCCGTAGACCGCCGCCAGCGAGGAGAACACGGGCCGCGAGTCCATCAGTATCTGGCTGTACTGGCCCTGCAGACCATTGATGCGCAGTTCGGTCTTGCCGCAGTTGGAACAGGTGTTCTCCACCCGCAAGCCCGGCTGGAAACTCAGGGCATCGCCCACGCAGCTGACAGCCGTCGTCTCGAACAGCTCGGGCGACAGCACATTGACGATAGTAGCCGCCTCCTGGCGCTTGGTGGCATAGCGGTTGGCCGTGACCACCACGCCGTTGAGCTGCTGGGACATCTCATGGATGACGGCCTTCAGCTCCACCGTGGCATCCTCGCGGATGACCACCGGCAGCTCCACCGTCTCATAGCCCACATAGCTGACGATAACCGTCTGTCTGCCCACGGGCAGGTTCTTCAGGAAATAGTGACCCGACTCATCGGTGACTGTACCGATGTTCGTGCCCTTGATCTGAATATTGACATAAGGAAGATGCTCGCCTGTCTTCTCATCGACGACGTGACCGACCAGGTGAGCGTCAAACTGCTCCTGCGCCACCGTCACGCCGCATGAGAGCACAGCAAGAAAGAGACTGAACAACAGATGAATCGTATATCGCATACTAATACCTTTTTACAAAAAACGGCGGCAAAAGTACAAAAAAAAATCGATATGACCAAATAAAGCCGCCATTTTATTTGTGTATGTCATAAATTTGTAGTATCTTCGACCAGTATTGTTCTATGCTTTCGCGTGACTCACTACCGTGGTGCTCAAGCTCGAAGTGCCATCCGAGGCACTTCTTCACCCCCACGAGTGGGGCTGCACCCATAATAGTTTTTTTTACCATTTTTTTTGGTACTTCAATTTTTTTGTAGTACCTTTGCAGCCGAAAAACGAATGAAGCTATGAAACGAGTGGTATTAAGTCTATGTATGCTCCTCAGTGCATGGAGCTGTTTTGCTGTACTGCCGGAGGTGGTGCTGCGTGATATGAACGGCAACGAGGTGAACGTGGCGACGCTGGCGCAGAGCGGCAAGCCGCTGGTGCTGTCGTTCTTCGCCACCTGGTGCCAGCCGTGTATGCGCGAACTGAAAGCCATCAACGAGGAATATGCCGACTGGCAGGACGAGACCGGCGTGGAGGTGGTGCTCGTCTCGATAGACCAGGGACAGGACACAGAGAAAGTGAAGCCGCTGGTGAACGGTCAGGGCTGGCACTTCCGCGTACTACTCGACCCTAACGGCACACTCAAGCGTGCGCTGAACGTACAGAACGTACCGCATACCATCGTCGTGGACAGCAAGGGCAAGACCGTCTATACCCACACCGGATATACACAGGGAGACGAGGAGGAGATAGTTCGGTACTTAAAATAATTCAGAATTCAGAATTATATTGGTAATTGGTAATTGGTAATTGGTGCCCCTTCCGTCTAGGGTTTCCCCGTTTAACGGGGAAACCGTCAGGTGATTGGTAATTGGTAATTGGTGATTGGTGCCCCTTCCGTAATTAATTCTTAATTTTTAATTCTTAATTTCACCTTGAGAGGTAAGAGGCTATATATTATCTTGGCATTGGCATTGGCGTTGGGGGCGTCGGCTAATGACACCGTCTATGTGAGCGGGGCACTGGAGCATGAGGGACTGCTGGACTGGACACCGGTTCGGTACCATAGCAACACCTATCTGGACCTGAGCCTCAACTACCAATGCGACTCCAACCGACACCACTACCACGGCCTGCGTGCCACCACGCGGCTGGAAATGACCCAATGGCCGATGCTCGGCTACGAACCCGACTTCCCCGGTCACGGCATGAGCCATCTGAGCCTGACCAATATCTTCGACTGGGGCGAGATAAGCGTGGGCGACGTGTATGGACAGTTCGGTTCGGGACTGATACTCAACCTCTACGAAGACCGTTCGCTCGGCATCGACGGTGCCCTGCGCGGAGCCAAGATAGAAGCTATACCTACCGACGGACTCCACCTGACGGCACTGGGCGGCAAGCAACGACGCTACTGGAGTTGCTATGACGACGGCGCCTGGGGATGGAACTACCGCCGCGACGCACTCGTGGGCGGCGACGTAGAACTGCATATAGAACGATGGTCGAAGCGGATGAGAGAACAGGACATCCACCTGATGATAGGCGCCAGCTACGTGAGCAAATACGAGGCGGAGGACAGCCTCTATACCTATCAGGACGGGATGATGTACCGCTACCGGCTGCCGCACTGGGTAGGCGCAGGTGACGTACGCGTGAAATGGCAGATGCGAGGCGTGGATGTCCTTATAGAATACGCGCGCAAGGCCAACGACCCGAATGCGGACAACGACATGACGTACCGCGACGGCGAGGCCCTGATGGCCAGCCTGAGTTACTCGCGTCAGGGAATGGCGGTGCTGGCGCAGGTGAAGCGGTCGGATAACATGTCGTTCCGTTCGGAGCGGCTGCGTATGGGCATAGCCGGACGACTGAACAACCTGCCGGCCTTTGCCCAGCACCATACCTATGCGCTGGCGGCGGAACATCCCTACGCCACCTCCTACACCACCGGCGAATGGGCCTTCCAGGCATCGATCCTCTACACCTGGAACCGCAAGACCAAGATGGGCGGACGCTACGGCACCACACTCAAGCTGAACGCCTCGCACATACGCGGACTAGCCGCACCCGGCAGTTGGGACATCGACACCAGTGAGGACGGCGAATACTATACCGACGTGAACATCGAACTGAACAAACGGCTCAGCAAGCGCTGGTGGCTCAATGCGATGCTGATGTACCAGGCCCAGAACCAGCGAGTGATAGAGGGCGAGGGCGACCTGATACGCTCGGGCATCGCCGTGGTGGACACCCGTGTGCAGGTGAGCAAGAACGTAGGTATGCGCGGCGAGGCCCAGTACCTCTACACCCCCCACGCAGACGGCCAATGGCTGTTCCTGCTCTACGAGTTGAGCCTCTTCAAGCAACTCACGCTCAGCGCCGAATGGATGTATAACATAGGGTACGCGCCCGAGGCTACGAATGAGCATTTCTATACCTTCTCCGCTACCTATTCGCACAAGGCGCACCGCCTCGCTATCGGCTATACCAAAACGCAGGAAGGCTACCATTGTGCAGGCGGCGTTTGCCGCTATGTGCCGGAGCAGCAAGGCGTGAGCGTGAACTACAGTTTTAATTGGTAATTGGTGATTGGTAATTGGTGATTGGTAATTGGTGATTGGTAAGAGGCTATATATTATCTTGGCGTTGGCATTGGCGTTGGGCGGATGTGAGGTCATACCCGAGGCGGAGCGCTTGGTGCCGGTGGACACACCTGCGGGCGGCGGCCGTCGGCATATGCTGGTGGAGTACACGGGTTTCCGGTGCGTTAACTGCCCCTCTGCCGCCGAGACAGCCGAACAGCTGCAGTCGCTCTACGGCGACGAGTTGATCGTGGTGAGCATGCACCCCGCCAGCAACCCCTTCACCCAAGGACTGTACGACTACACCTGTCCCATGGCCGACAGCCTCTATCTATGGATGGGCGGCACGGCGTCCACACCCTTCCCCACCGGCAACATCGACCTGCAGGCCGCAGACGACGGTTACCTGATCGACCCACTGGAATGGCCGGGACAACTACTGCAGGCTATGCAGGACACCGCAGCCCCATACCTGGAGGTGAGTGCCTATGGCGACTCGCTGACAGGCGAACTGAAGATAGAAGTGGCTATGGGTGCCACAGCAGCGATGGACTGCCGCCTGGCCGTATGGCTGACCGAAGACAGCGTACACGGCGTACAGGCGATGCCTGACGGCAGCGTGAACAGCGATTATATCCACCGCCATATGCTGCGCGCGGCGATCACCCCGGAGCGCTTCGGCATACCCTGCTCGCTCAGCACGTCGGTGAGCATGCAGATACTGGATGGCCGATGCCCCGACGAGTGCGTGGCCGACCAATGCCACATAGTGGCACTGCTGCTGGACAAAGACGATTATCACATCTTACAAGCATATGAAACAACTATTACTTACATCTCTGATCCTCTTGCTATGCCTCAACGCTAACGCCCTGATAGTGAGCGTGGACGGCTACGGCGACATAGAGGAGACACCCATGCAGATCACCATCACCGAAGCACATCAGGACCCGCTGTCGGGCAAGACGGTGGTGGAAATGAAAGGCCAGTTGCTATGTCAGGGAGCACTGGAAGTGACTATCCAACGCTCCGCAGCCGGCATGACGGACGAGTTCTGCTGCGGACAATGCCTGACAGGCAACGGACAGATGACGGAGGTGCTGAACTTCACACCCGGCGGAATGAGCAGCTGGTATAGCCACTACTATCCCGCCGCCAACGACAACCAACAGGTGGTCTATACCTTCCGGGAAGGCGAGGAGGTGCGTCAGCTGATCGTCCGCTACCAGTTGAGCACCGAGGACATCGATGCCGTAGAGGGCAGACAAGTGAAAGCACGCAAAGGCATGAAAGACGGACTTATCTATATCATCAAAGATGATAAGATTTATCATTTATGATTTAAGATTTAAGATTTAAGATTTAAGATTTAAGATTTCAAATTTAAGATTTCAAATTTAAGATTTAAGATTTAAGATTTATATGAAACGTATTTTCTCTTATGTGGCTATGATCGGCCTGATGGCATGGACGATGACGGCCTGCAACAACGACAGCGACCCCGACGGGCCTATCCCTGAGTCGTTCCCCAAGAAAAACCTGATCGAGGAGTTCACCGGCCAGGACTGTGGTTACTGTCCCGATGGCATGGATGCCATCCATACATTCATAGCCAACGACACTAACTGGGTGTTGCTGCTCCATCACTACGGCTACAAGGCCGATCATTTCTCCGTAAGCGGCAGCAAGACTATCACCTCCGCCCTAGGCGTGAGTGGTGCGCCGAGCATGGCTATCAACCGCGCCAAGACCAAGTATTACGGCTCGCAGAGTGCCATTGTGTTCTCTCCCGGTTATCTGGAGTACACCAAGAAGACGCAGTTTGAGACCACGACATATGCCTCGATAGTCCTTGACAACACCTATGATGCCGCGACGCGTGAGTTGCGTGTCCGTGTGTCGGGTGCGATCAGCAAGGCGGACTATCCGCAGCTGTACCTGACCGTGGTGGTAAAAGAGTCCGGCATGGTGGATTATCAGCAGGACAACTACAAGACCTATGCCGGCTGGCAGGAGTTCCGTCACGTCAATGCCGTGCGTGCCTTCCTCACGCCCGCCAAAGGCGAGGAGGTGAACGTCAACGGTAACCGCCGCTACAGCGCCGTCTATTCGATTACGCTGAACGAGAAATGGGTGGCAGAGAACTGCATGGTGGTGGCCTTCCTGAGCGAGGACTTCCAGCCCGTGGTACAAGCCGAGCAACAACCCGTGGTAGCGGGTACGACAGGCGGTGCAGATATCCTGCACGGCGGCATTACGCCTGTGCCGGTGAGCGACTTCTTCCCCGAACCGGACGACCACAGCGGACCAGCCGACCTGAGCGGTCATGAGACAGATACGCTGACCTACGCCTCATCGGTCTATCAGCCCTATACCTCCTACGGCTTCAATTTCTGGAATATCACGGCTTACAACCGGAATGTCAGCTATAGGATAGGAAACACGGCTTGCGTGCCCTACCTGGACCTGTATCTCTTCACCGAGACCAGCCAGACGACTATTCCCGCAGGCACCTACCCGCTCGAAACCAGTATGAACCCCGGTACAGCCTATGCCGGATTCCGCGACGACAGCAACATACAGATATCGGGTAGCGAGTTCTACTATATCAACAAGTCGTATTTCAACCAGGGCTATCTCGTGCCGGTAGCGGAGTGGCTCATCGCCGACGGCGAACTGACGATCACCGAGGAGGGATGGGAACTCGCGGGACACGCCCGCAACGGCGCCGACATCCACCTGGTGGGCACGACAGCCATCGTCAACAAGGGCAAAGCCTCTGCACCTGCCCACCGCACTTCCGCCGAACCGTCCGGCCAACCGATAGAAAACCACATCGGCATGCCGGCCTTCAGCAGATAGAAAAAAATGTGTTTTTTTAGAAAAAGTGGCATACGCTCTTGTGTATGTCATTTTTTTTGTGTAATTTTGCAGCCGATTTTGTGCGCGAGTGCGCATAGTAGTCCCGTGCGAGTACGTAAAATATACATATTAAGTCTGCTGCTCCTGCTGCTGTCGATGCCGATGACAGCCGCCACCTCGATCATCAACAATGGTCAGGACAAGGACTGGATAGGTGGTCTGGACAAATTCAACACCACCGAGGGTAATGACTTCTGGCTGACCTACATGAGCAACGACATGTTCGACCCGAGCCTGCCGGAGAACGCCAATGTGAAATTTGAGATGAAGGTGATGGTGTCTGCCCGCGAGGCCATGCAGGTGGTGGTGGAAGCCGGCGGTACGCTGATCACGGCAGACATAGGTGCGGGTCAGACTCGTATCATCGAAATCCCGCGTCGTGCAGCCAACGACATCTACCTGCTCCATAGCGAGGAGGCCGGCAAACGAGGCGTACACGTCTATGCGGCGCAGAAAGATGCCAAGAAGGCGTTCTCCTGCTTCCTCTACAGCCGTGTGCAAGAGTCGCCCGTCACATCGCGTGACGCATCGCTCGTCATCCCGACCAGCCATCTGGGCAAGGAATATATCATCCAGACTTATCCGGAGGATGTCTATTCGTCGCAGTTCGCCATCGTGGCTACCGAAGACAACACGACGGTATATATCACCCCGACGATGGATAGCGACGGCAGCCTGACAGGTGGCGTTACCTCGCCTGCTATCACGCTGAGCAAAGGTCAGGCCTATCTGGTGGCCAGCAAGCGTCGCGACGAGGGCACCACGGGCTTTGCCGCCGACCTGAGCGGTTCGAAGATTTGTGCGGACAAGCCCATCGCCGTCTTCAACGGTAACCAGCAGACAGGTATTCCCAACAAAGAGGGTTACTCGCAGGACTTCATGGTGGAGCAGACCATCCCCGTGGACCAATGGGGCACGGAGTACTACCTGAGTACGCTCGCCAACACCAAGCGCAACTATATCTATGTGACGGCAGCAGAGAACGGTACGCTGGTGGAAGTGACGATGAGAGACACCCTGGGTGCGACCACGGTGAGCACACCTATGCCGCTGAACCAAGGCCAGACACTCATCCCCATCCAGATGGACGACGAGACGACGCAGATACGTATCCGTAGTGTCAATAGCGACCTCTCGACGAGCGACAAGAAGATAGCCTGCTTCGTCTATACCTCTACGGCTGCCGTGAACGAGATATGCACCCGCGTGGGCTTTACCAAAGAGTGCTATATCTACGGCGATCCGGCCAACGCAATGATGCCATCGTGGAACCGTCATCGCACCACGGCCATGAACTTCTATACAGATCGTCTTGATCCGCAAGGTGGCGATGCCATCCCACAGCATTTCTACGTCTATCTGGTGGCCCGTTCCGCCGATGTACGCAAGATATTCCTCAAGGGCCTGAACGGTACGAACACGGCGCTGGATTCGTATTTCCGGCCCTTCGGCATGAATAGCGCCATGGCATATGCACATGTCGAGTTGCCCGGCAACCAGACGTATCACGAGCTGTTCTCGACAGGTGACTGCGAGGGATTTGTGGGAATGGTGTACGGACTGACGGAGGCGCAGAGCTACTTCTACACGCTCGGCTTCACGCCGCCCCACCCTGCGGACTCGATGTATGTGACCAACACCCAGGAGGTGGTGATGTCCAACGCATCGTACCACGTGGATAGTCTGGATTATCACGGCTGGTACCAGCGTCAGGAGAAGGAGTGGACCCAGCTGCGACTCGACACCGCCGTCGTCTGCGACAGCTCGTGGGTGAATTGGGCCGTGGAGACACCTACGGAACGTCCTATCACCCAGATACAATGGCTGCTCTATGACGTGACCGACGTGCATGGTGCCCGTCATGGTACCATGGTGGACGGCTTCCCCGTCAGCGGCACGGCTGCAGGCGACGTGCACACCCTTCGTCATCAGTTCATCCTGCCTGAAGAAGACGCCGAAGACCGTCATCAGTTCTTCGAATACGAACTGCAGGCCATTCTCTATCGCGACCGCATCTTCTGTACCGATGACGACATCGATACCCTAAAGACTACGGTGCGCGTCACCCGCGTATATAACGACACCCTCTTCCGTGTGCTCTGCGTAGGCGACACGCTGCGTTTCTTCTACGACAGCCTGTACAACCAATCGGACCTGACCAAATACCGTCACGACTCTGCCTCGACGAAGTTCGTAGGCGTGAAGCAAGGCGAGGGCGACCGCTACCTGAAGGAATGGCATTATCAGCTGGAAGTAGGCAAATACGACACGCTGAGCCGTCACTACCTCACCCAGGCCGGCTGCGACTCGACGATGACGCTGGTGGTGTATGTATGCGACACGTTCCAGTTCTTCGATACGATCCACCTCTGCCACAACAAGCAGATCGAATACCACGGACAGACCATCCGCGGCAGCCAGTACAGAGACCACGACACGATAGACATCAAGCGACGCTTCTATCGCGATGACTGTGCGTGCCAGCATGACCCCGACTTCGGTAAGTTCCGCGACAAAAACGGCAAGACCTTCCGTGGCTGCGACTCGACCTATTATCTGCATCTATACATCCACCCCGATTATCTGATCCCGTTGCGCGACACCTTGTGTCTCGACCGCAACGGCAAGGGAGCGTACTCGTGGACGGTGGGCAACCATACCCGCGTCATCCATGAGAACGAACTGCAGTGGTCGGCAGCCGACCAGGCTCTGAAGGGCGTGTTCCGCGATACGCTGCAGACCACCGACTGTCCGGACTGCACGGGTGGCGGATGCGACTCTATCATCGAGTTGACACTCATAATGCCACAGTCGTACTACTTCCCCGTACAGGAGGAGGAATGGTGTATGCTCCATTACGACTGGAACCGGCACGACACCGTTCATAGCTATTTCCGCTGGACCGGTCACCGCGATGGTGATCCCTACGTCGAGTTGCGCGAGAGCGGTACCTACTACGACAGCTGTCAGACCACACGCTACGGCTGCGACTCGATCTATACACTCCAACTGACCTACAAATCGGCAGGCAAGGAACTGTATGTGCTGCAGACAGACACCGTCTGCTTCGATAGCACCGCCCTCTACAACTGGACCAACGAGAAGGGTCAGATCATCGAACAAGTGCCGCTGAACGTACAGATACCCGAGAATGCACGCTGCGCCACCCTCTACCGCTCGCTGGAAGCAGGTTGCGACACCATCTATGCACTACACCTGACTATTCTACCCAAATACTATATAGTAGACCCCGTCCTGATCACGCAGGAGGAAGTTTACACCTGGCCTGTCAATGGCGTCACCTACGGCGGATCGAAGGCAACGGAGCCGCATAACGTGACCATTACGGAAGACACCACCTATGTAGTGGTACGCCATACCACCGAGCCTGTCGGCACCCATTTCTGCGACTCGATCCGTGTGCTCTTCCTGCGCGTCGGTTCGGTCTATCGCGTGGACACCTCGAGCTACGCCTGCGGAAACGACACGCGATTTGAATGGATAGAGGACCGTCCCGAATATTTCGGTACGCACAGCGGACCGTTCTCGCGTCTGGTAATCCCTGCTTCCCAGCTGCCCGCACCGGGCCAGACAAAGACGTATGAAGACCCCTACCAGACCATATTGGGCTTCGACTCGATCTTCTATCTCCACCTCTACCGTGCCCCGAGTTACCGCGACACGACGCACGTGGAAGACTGCCAGCAACGCTTGGCAGGTGCACAGCACAAATGGGCAGGTCATGAGAGCCGACAGATATACAACCAGTGGGGTGACCCTATGCCTTATATCCCGCTCAACTACGACGGTGACTTCTATTATCTGGACACGATGCATACCGAGGGTTACGATTGTGACAGTCTCTGTGTGCTCCACCTGCACGTCCATCCCTACTTCGACAAATACAAAGATTGGCATGTATGCCAGTTCGAACCGTTCGCTTGGGAAGACCTGCCGGGCAACACCCGTCCTGACTCGATCATGGACCAAGACGGACGCAAACTGACCGGTCCGATCCCTACCAACCACACCGGCACCTACACCTATACGCTGCGTTTCCATACGATACACGACTGCGATTCATCATGGCATCTGACCTTGCACGTGGACACTGTCTATCTGACGCCGGTGGAGACCACTCCGCGTACGATGTGCGACGATGAGGCTATCCCCTTCCTGGACGGCATGATCTACGGTGTGAACTGCCCCTACAAGCCGGAAGGCGAACCGGGAGTGAGCGTACCGGAGGGTGCGCATTGGTACACCTTCAACCGTCAAGGCACCATGGCCGGCTCGAACGGATGCGACAGCGCTGTACTCCATCAGATCACACTCTACCGCACCTATTACTTCCCCGAGAGCGATCAGATATGCCAGGGTACTACCTACACCTGGCACGGACTGGAGATACCAACCGACGTGGAGGCCGGCACCTATACCTACCGCGACCCGAAAGACAAGTCGCAGTTCGGTTGCGACTCAATCCACGAACTGACGCTGCGCATCGACTCGGTTTATCGGTTCGACCAGCCGCGTTTGCTTTGCGACTACGACACCGTAAGTTGGCAAGGCCATCATTATCGCGGTGAGCGCTTCGTAGGCGATGCACCGGGTTATCGTCTGGTGAAAGCCGACACGACATACCTGGATACGGCGGCCTACACCTCCAAGCACGGTTGCGACTCGATCTATTACCTCGCGCTGCGCGTGGCTCCAAGCTACAATCATACCATCGAATACAACGTCTGCGACAACGACTCGAGCATCGAGGCACATGTCTATGAGTTCAGAGACACCTACGGCGTAGTGGTCTATAGCGACACACTGGAGTTCAGTGCTACGCCAAAAGATATACCCGGCGTACGCAAAGACACGATGCTGCGCATACTGAGTCACACCCTACAGACCTATGAGGGGTGCGACTCCGTAGTAACCTATCAAGTGGTGATCCACCCCACCTATCGCTTCGTCGATTCCGACAAGGGCTGCGCCGGCTTTGCGATCGACTGGCGCGGCGAGACCATCAGCGGAACGGGCACCTACTACGACCGACTGCTGACCGACCAGTGGGAGTGCGACTCGGTATATGAACTGGATTTCTACGTCAAGCCCTTCAAGAGTATATCTATCTACGACCAAGTATGCGAGAATCATACTTACTGGCATCGCGACACCGTAGGCGAGACCGTCTTCTCGGAGGATGTATGGCACCCCGGTGCATACCGTCCGGACCCTGAGAAAGGCGAGCATATCAACGTGCACTTCAAGGGTGCTGACGGTTGCGACAGTATAGTTTATCAATACTATCTTGACATCTGTCGGGTATATATCCACGACGCCGAGACTGACGGCATATGCTCGGGCGACACCTTCTATTCGGCCGAACTCGACCACGCATGGGGTAAGTTCGCCTATGAGTTTGACACCGACACGTTTGTCCTACCCTACGACACCGTCTTCCGCGACACGCTGAGTACCGTACGCGGTTGCGACTCGATCTACAACCTCTACGCACATGTCTTCCCGGCATACCGTCATATAGACCACGACACGATATGCTCCAACGGCACCTATGTATGGGCTGCACGCGATGCACGTCCGGACAGCCTGCTCACTGAGCTGGAGCCGGGATTACATTACCTGCGCGACAGCTTCCTTACCCTGGACGGCTGCGACTCGATCTACGAGATACAACTGATCGTCAACACGGCTTATCTGGAGGTGGACAGCATCAAGCTCTGCGCCGACGAGACACTATTCTGGCACGGCTTCTACTACGAGCACATGACGCCGGGTGAGTACTTCGAGCAGATCAGTCAACTGAGTATACACGGATGCGACTCGATCCATCAACTCTACCTGTTCGTCAAGGACACGACCAACCAGTTTGACACTGCCACGATTTGTATCGGCGACTCGCTGTATGTGCTGGAGCACCTCTATATGGAGGCCGGCGACTACAAAGACACGACCCTCAATGAGGACGGTTGCCACCACTTCATATACACGCACATCAACGTCATTCCGCCTACCGTTCCTACTGTATGGGCAGAAGACCCGATGTGTCCGAGCGAGACAGCCTTCGACCTCTACTATACCTACACCAGTGCGGATCCGATCAGCTATTCGCTCTATTTCGACAGCGTAGGTCAGTCGATGGGCTTCGAAGACATGATAGACGTACCGATCACCGAATATAGCAACCCGATGGTGATCAGCGTACCTATCCCCTACCGCGACGGCAACCGTACACAATATCCGCGTCCGAACGACTATAACGTACATCTGGTGCTGGACAACGGTATATGTCAGCACCCCGAGGCCGACTGCTTTGTGGACTCGACCTTTACGATGAACTACCCAAAATGGCTGACCGAGCAACGCTTCGGCGATGTGATTGCCCTGCTGAACGAGCACTACAACGGCGGTTATGTATGGACGAGCTATCAATGGTACTTGGGCGACTCGATGCTGGTAGGTCAGACGCTTCCTTATCTATACGAACCGATGGGCCTGCACGTTGGTGAACAATATCACGTAGTACTGACCCGTGAGGGCGAAGAGGTAGCCTTCCCCACCTGTCCGATAACGATCAAAACTAATCCGGTGCCGGACGACAAAGCACCCACAATGGGTTATCTGTCCGTCACTCCCACGTATATCGTCAGCGGTAATCCGCGCGTACATATCCTCTCACGCAAGGACGGCACCTATCGTGTCACAAGCGGAGGAAGCGGTCAGCTCGTGACCCAAGGTGTGTTCCGCGCAGATGTGACCGAAGTGGTCCTGCCGGCAGTGCCGGGTGTATATATCTTCCAGCTCTGGTCGAGCGACACGCCGGAAGAACCGTACAGAAGAATAAAAGTAATCATGGGTAACTGATGAACAAGACACGCATCTACATAGCATGTCTGCTCTGCTGGCTGAGTATTCCGCTGGCGGCCCAGCTGCGCTTCCAAATGGCGGAGCGCTGGGAATATCGTCTGCAGGAGCTCAACGACCGCTTCACCACGCGCGACGTGGACGGTTCGACCGACCATTTCCAGGGCCTGCATACGGGTCAATACAGCGGAACACATCACCTGTTCGGTCTATCGGCAGAAGGCGGCTGGTCGAGTCATCTGACCACCATGCCCAACGTACGCAACACACCGGGCGGAGGAAGCATCGGCCTGCACTTGCTCTACGAATACCAATACTCGGGACTGCTCGTGCAGACAGGTCTGGGCGTAGTATATCAACAATGTGCCAACGCTATAGGCGACACATCTATCTACCACGAACATATGCACGACGCATGGCAGGGCATCAACGACGTTGAGTTCACCCTGCGCCATGACTTCTACGACCGCGTTGACCGATCGCAGAACCTGTACGGACAGGTGCCTATCTACGTAGGCGGATATATCATCGGCGGTTGGGGCGTGGGCTACTACCTAGCCGGACTGAAGTTCAACTATGCCTTCTGGGGCACCAGCAGCGTCAACCTGACCGGTTCTACCTCCGGACGCTACCAGCACTACGTGGGTGAATGGGTGGAGATGGACAACCACGGCTTCCGCAAAGATGTACCTATCGAGCGTAGCGGCAACCGACTGAACATGAAGTTCGACGTGCTGCTGCATGCCGAGATGGGATATGAGTGGTCCAGCTATCGCGGCAACAACTACTATCGCAACAGTTCGCTTGGCCAACTCGATGCACGCTACCGAATAGGCGGGTTTATCGATTTCGGTGTGCTCAACGTATGCCCCAATGGAGACAAACCCTTCTACGAAACTCCGATGGCGACCATCTATGACTTCCCTACCTATCAGATGAACCATGCATTCTCCACCAAGGACGCACAGAAAGGATGGATGCGTAATATCTTCGTAGGAGTCCGCCTGACGGTGCTCTTCGGACTGCCGGCGCAACAGAAATGTATCCTCTGCGACACCAAACATAAGTATTAAAAAATCGAAGCAATCAAACAACAGATATGAATATTTCGTATAATTGGCTCAAACGCTACATTACGCTGCCTGATGATGCGCAGACAGTAGCAAAGATCCTTACATCTATTGGTCTGGAAGTAGGAACGGTAGAAGAAGTAGAAACTATCCGAGGCGGCTTGCGCGGCCTGGTGGTGGGTGAAGTGCTGACCTGTGAACCCCACCCCAACAGTGACCATCTTCACATCACTACAGTGAATATTGGCACCGAGGTGCTGCCTATCGTATGCGGTGCGCCCAACGTGGCTGCCGGACAGAAAGTGATAGTAGCCACGATCGGAACGGTGCTCTACGACGGCGACCAGAGTTTCACGATAAAGAAAGGCAAGCTGCGCGGCGAGGACTCGTTCGGTATGATCTGTGCTGAGGATGAGATAGGTGTTGGTACCGACCATGCCGGTATTATCGTGCTGCCGGCTGACACGCCGGTAGGCATGAAAGCGGCTGATTACTACCATGTAGAGAACGACACGCTTATCGAGGTGGATATCACACCTAACCGCTCTGACGCAGCCAGCCATTATGGTGTAGCGCGCGACCTGTATGCGTATTACAAGAGCCATCAGCATTCAGACATCCGTATTCAGAAGCCTTCAGTAGAGGCATTTGATGAATTAAAAATTAAAAATGAAGAATTAAAAATTAACGTCTTCGTCGATGCCCCGGAGGCTTGTCCGCGTTATTCGGGCGTGAGCATTAAGGGTGTGGAGGTGAAAGAGAGCCCCGAATGGCTGAAGAAAGCACTGACGACTATCGGACTGCGTCCGATCAATAATATCGTGGATGTAACCAACTTCGTGCTGCATGAGTGCGGTCAGGCTTTGCACGCCTTCGATGCCGATAAGATAAAGGGCAACGAGATTCATGTGCGTTTTGCCAAGGCCGGTGAGAAATTCGTGACCTTGGACGGCGTGGAGCGCGAGATGGATGAGCGCGACCTGATGATTGCCAATGCCGAAGAAGCCATGTGTATCGCCGGTGTGTTCGGTGGACTGGAGAGCGGCGTGACCGAACAGACGAAGAACGTATTCCTGGAGAGTGCGTATTTCGAGCCTGTCTCGATCCGCAAGACCAGCCGTCGTCATCAGCTGCAGACTGACGCCTCGTTCCGCTACGAGCGCGGTTGCGATCCCAACAACACTATCTATGTGCTTAAACGCGCTGCCCTGCTGATCCAGGAAGTGGCGGGTGGAAGCATCGCTATGGATATCACCGATAACAGCTCTGCTGACTTCGCTCCTTGGCCAGTGACCATCGAGATCAGTCGCGTCAATAGCCTGATCGGTAAAGCGATTGGTGAAGATAAGATTGAGACTATCCTCAAAGCGTTGGAGATCGATATTGTCGCCAAGAACGGCGATGCATGGCATCTGGCTGTGCCGCGTTACCGAGTAGATGTACAGCGTGAGTGCGATGTAGTGGAAGATATCTTGCGCATCTACGGCTACGATAATATTGAGTTTCCTGAGAAACTGAACACCAGCCTCTCCTACGGCATCAAGCCTAATCCGGAGTTCCTACGCCGACGCATCGCCGAACAACTGACCGCACAGGGCTTCAATGAGATACTAAACAACTCGCTAACCAAAGTAGCCTACTACGAGCCGCTGCAGTCGCTCACCTTGGATTCGTGCGTCAAAATCATGAATCCGCTGAGCCAGGACCTAGGTGTAATGCGTCAGACCCTACTCTTCGGCGGACTGGAGTCGATCGCCCGCAACACGAACCGCAAGCAGAGCGACCTGAAGTTCTATGAGTTCGGTAACTGCTACCATTATAATGGGGAATTAAAAACTAAAAATGAAGAATTAATTCAAAACGACCCATTAAAAGCCTATTCCGAGGAACCGCATCTGGGAATGTGGCTGACGGGTAATAAAGCCGCACTGAGTTGGGTGCGTCGCGAGGAGAAGACCAGTTTCTATCAGCTGCGCGCGTACGTGAACAATATACTCGCGCGTTTGGGTGTCGACCTGAGCAAAGTGACGGTAGAGCGTTTGGAGGATGAACTGTTCTCGGACGGTCTGGTAATGAAAGCCGCTAACGGTAAAGTATTAGGCTTTATGGGTATCGTGGCTCGCCAGCAGTTGAAAATATTTGACATCGACCAGGAGGTGTTCTACGCAGATCTAGACTGGAACGCATTACTCAAACAGAACAAGCAATATAAAGCCGTCATCACCGACCTACCCAAATATCCGGAGGTGAAACGCGACTTCGCGTTGCTGGTGGACAAGTCCATCGAGTTCGCCGAACTGGCGCGCGCTGCTTTTGCTACCGAGAAAAAACTGCTGAAGAACGTCTATCTGTTTGATGTCTATGAGGGCAAGAACCTCGAAGCCGGCAAGAAATCATATGCACTTTCGTTCATTCTGCAAGACACAGAGAACACCCTAAAAGATACGCAGATAGAGAACATAATGAACCGCCTGAAGGCGACATTCGAAGAGAAATTCCATGCTACCCTGCGGTAGAATTAAGAATTAAAAATTAAGAATTTATTTTTCGTGTTAGCTAATACAGATCAACAGGAAATATTACGTAGAAGGACGTTTGCCATTATCTCCCACCCTGACGCCGGTAAGACGACGCTGACGGAGAAACTTCTGCTCTACGGAGGTGCTATCCACGTGGCCGGTGCCGTGAAGAGCAATAAGATCCGCAAGACGGCGACGAGCGACTGGATGGAGATAGAGAAACAGCGTGGTATATCGGTGGCAACGTCCGTGATGGGCTTCGATTACCGGAGAAGCTCGGTACCCGGACATACGCAGCCGGATGACACCGTTTTTCATATCAACATTCTCGACACCCCCGGACACCAGGACTTTGCGGAAGACACTTTCCGTACTCTAACTGCCGTTGACTCAGCCATCGTAGTGATCGACTCAGCCAAAGGTGTCGAGACGCAAACGCGCCGACTGATGGAGGTATGCCGGATGCGCAAGACACCCGTCATGGTCTTCATGAACAAGATGGACCGTGAGGGTAAAGATCCGTTCGATCTGATGGATGAAGTGGAGCGCGAACTGCAGATACACGTAATGCCCGTAACATGGGCGAACGGACAGGGACTGAAGTTCGAATCTGTCTTCGCACTCGACAACCGCCCGAAAGATATCGGCGGTAAACTGGCAGAAGACCTAGAGATGATAGACGGCGTTTATCCGGAATTTGACAAAGAAGCCTACCTGCGCGGTGAACTGGCACCGGTGTTCTTCGGCTCTGCCTATAAGACGATAGGTGTGCAGGAGTTGCTGGATTTTCTGGTAGCCAATGCACCTTCTCCGCTTCCTGTCACTGCCGAAGAAAGGACTGTGGAACCAATGGAGGACAAGTTCACCGCTTTCTGCTTCAAGATACACGCTAACATGGACCCGAACCACCGCAGTTGCATCGCGTTCTTCAAAATATGCAGCGGTAAGTTCCTGCGCAACACCTATTATTATCATGTGCGTAAAGACCAGCAGATGCGTTTTGCCGCACCTACCTGCTTTATGGCGCAGAAGAAAGAGACTGTGGATGAGGCGTTTGCAGGCGACGTAGTAGGTCTGCCGGACACCGGCAACTTCAAGTTAGGCGACACACTGACAGCAGGAGAGCATTTGCATTTCAAAGGTCTACCCTCCTTCTCGCCGGAGATGTTCAAATATATCGATAATGCGGATCCGATGAAGCAGAAGCAGCTGGAGAAAGGTGTGAACCAACTGATGGACGAAGGTGTAGCGCAGCTGTTTGTAAGCCAGCTCAACGGACGCAAGATCATCGGTACCGTAGGACAACTCCAGTTTGAGGTAATCCAGTACCGTCTGGAGCATGAATATCAGGCGAAATGCAAATGGCAACCGCTGCAGATGTACAAAGCCTGCTGGATAGAGAGCGATGACGATGCGGAACTGGACATGTTCAAGAAACGTAAGGCACAGTACATGGCGTACGATAAAGAAGGTCGCGACGTATTCATGGCCGACAGCGCGTACGTGCTGAACATGGCGCAACAGGACTACAAACATATAACATTCCACTTTACCTCGGAATTCTAAAAACCGAAACACCGGAAATACAGAATGCCAGACAATTATTTAATCAAAAAATTATACTAGTATGAAAAACAGATCATTACAGATTCGCCTCATTGTGTTCAACTTTCTGGAGTTTGCTGTATGGGGCGCGTACCTCATCTCGATGGGCACCTACCTTTTCAAACACGGAATGGCTCACCAAATCGGCTGGTTCTACTCGATTCAAGGTGTAGTCAGCCTCTTCATGCCGGCGTTGATGGGAATCGTGGCAGACCGTTGGGTAGAAGCACAGAAGTTACAAAGTATCTGTCATTTCCTGGCCGGTGCCTTCATGATTGCAGCCGGTTGGTATGGTTTGCAGAGCGGCCAAGACGTACAATTCACTACGCTGTTTACCCTTTACACGCTGTCGGTAGCATTCTACATGCCGACGATTGCGCTGACCAACTCCGTGGCATTTAACGCCTTGGTTAAAGAAGGAATGGACACGGTGAAGGATTTCCCTCCGATTCGTGTGTTCGGTACCGTCGGTTTCATCGCTGCCGAGTGGAGTGTGGATTTATTAGGTATTCAAGCTTCGCCGCTGCAGTTCATCCTCAGCGGTGGTCTGAGCCTTTTGATGGCCGGTTATTCGTTGAGTCTGCCGGCTTGCCCTGTCAAGAAAGTGGAAGGCAAAGTGGACCTGGTAGAAGCATTAGGACTGAAAGCGTTTGCATTGTTCAAGCAGAAAAAGATGGCGCTGTTCTTCATTTTCTCGATGCTACTGGGCATGTGTCTACAAGTGACCAACTCATACGCCAACCCGTATATCACTTCGTTTGAGAACATTCCCGAGTTCGCCAATACGTTCGGCGTACAGCACGCAAATATTCTGATTTCGATTTCACAGATTTGCGAAGCACTGTGTATTCTGGCTATTCCGTTCTTCCTGAAACGCTTCGGAATCAAGAACGTAATGCTCATGGCCATGTTCGCCTGGGTGTTCCGTTTCGGCTTCTTCGGTGCCGGCGACCCCGGTTTCCCGGGCGTGCTGCTGTTCGTGCTGAGTTGCGTTGTTTACGGCTTTGCATTTGATTTCTTCAACATATCCGGTGCGCTGTACGTGGATCAAGAGACCGAACCGGCTCAGCGTTCATCTGCACAGGGTCTGTTCATGATGATGACAAACGGTTTAGGCGCTACAATCGGTACGCTGTCCGCTCAAGTGATTGTCAACAAACTCGTCAATGCGCACGAGGTAGTGGCCGAAGGTCCAATGGCTGTCTGGAACGGTTGGATGCACGCTTGGTATCTGTTCGCAGGCTTTGCGCTCGTGGTTGCTATTTGCTTCTGGATCTTCTTCCCCAAAACTCCGGTGAACAAGGACATTGAGGTGAAGCATTGATGTACCGCAAGGAACTTGCATATTATTTCTCCACGCCGATTGCGTATATCGTCATCGGACTGTACCAATTGGCGATCAGTCTCTTCCTATGGGTGATCCCCGGTCAATGGAATATCATTGACTCGGGGTACGCCCAAGTGGACGGACTCTTTCAGTTGAGTCCCTGGCTCTTTATGTTGCTCTGCCCTGCCCTGACGATGCGTCTGCTGGCGGAAGAGCGTCAGTCGGGGATCTGGGATCTGCTGCGCACCAAGCCAGTCAGCCTCACACGTATCATGCTCGGCAAGTATTTCGCAGCGTGGACATTGGTGCTGATCGGACTGCTGCCGTGCTTCGTTCATTATTTCGTAGTAGCCTTTATGGCAGAGCCGATGGGAAATCTTGACAGCGGTGCGTTCTTAGGGTCGTTTGTCGGACTAATCCTACTAAGCGGTGTATTCATGGCCATCGGCCTGCTCTGCGCCACTTTCAGCAAGAGTCAGATCGTCTGCTTTATAGCCGGAGCACTGAGCTGTTTCGTGCTCTATTGGGCATTATTGCAAGACCACTACTCCAGCCTCGCACGTGGCGTGATCGACCTACGTGACCTGCTCTTCTTTATTACGATAACTATCGTAGCCATCTTTGCCTCTATTCTCACCCTCCGCCGTCTTACAAGCAAATGACGCGTATAGGATTATTAAGCGACACACATGGTCTGCTGGACCCGCGCGTACTAGAGCACTTCCGGGACGTAGATGAAATATGGCACGCAGGCGACATCGGCAGCGATGACGTGCTGCGTCGGCTACGTGAATACAAACCCACTCGGGCAGTCTATGGAAACATGGATAGCGGAGATGTGCGCTACTCGCTGAGTGAGTTCTATCGGTTTAAGGTAGAAGAGGTGAATGTACTGATGACGCACATAGGCGGCTACCCCGGGCGATATAACCCATGGCTGATTCCATGGTTTAGAAAAAGTCTGGAAGCCAGAATATCCAATGACAAATCTCAAATGTCCAATGTGATTGACCTCTTTGTCTGCGGGCACAGTCATATACTAAAAGTACAATACGACAACCAGTTTAAATTCCTGACGATGAACCCCGGTGCGGCCGGAAAACAAGGTTGGCAACCATGCCAGACTCTACTGCGTTTCTGCATTGACGGAAGTGAGATCAGGGATCTGGAAGTGATAGAATTGGACCGAAAATAGCCATTTTGCAAAGTCGACTTTGCAAAATATGTTATATAACATATAAAAAAATTTGGTCAGTTCGAAAAAAAGCAGTACCTTTGCAGCGAATTAAGAACAACCAATCTTTTTTGTACCTTAAAGTAAACAGACTAATACCTTAGAAACACAGTCGTCGTGATGACGGCTGTTTCGCTTTTTATAGGGGTCTCTTCTTCTGAAAATCAACGGATTACCAATCGTAACGGACGTGAGTCGTCATCTTCGGTCTTGTAGCGCAACAGGACCGGATCATCGGGCTTGGGCAGTCGCACGCCAAACAGTTCGGTAAATGTAGACAGTCCTTTGTTGTTACGACGTTTGCGTTGCGTGTCACGCACAGCCTGTGCATCCATCGTTTTACCGCTTTGGAAAGCCGGTATGACGCCCTGCTTGATAGCAAGCACCATTTGTTCGGCCGATGCCACGCGCATCACCTGATCCGCCTCGCGGCTGCATTGGTCGGCGAACCGCAAGCGGGCACCTTTGCTCATACCAACAGCCAGTCCTTTCCAGGTTGAAGGCGGAGCCTGACGAGTGATCTTGCGCCACAAGGCAGCAGGAATTTCTTCGGAGATATAATACGGCTGCTCAGCCGGAACCAATTGAAACTTGAGTTTACGTCCTTTCAGTCGCACACTTTTGGCCAGCGGCAACTGTTCGGGTTCGTCAGACTGCCGGCTCTGTTGCATCATTGGATCGTTGGGCAGCGTCATAGCCACGCGCATACCTATATAACCGCGACTGGTCTCCGGCGTGTACCAACGGCGCACGGATATATGACTATTGGCCACGCAATCGTCGTAACTACCCCCGCGGACAATCTTATAACTGCCAGTGTCGCACACACAGGGATCGGATATCGCTCCCGACTGGTAGGCACTATACGAGTCCTCACACCATTCAGACACATTACCCGTCATATCGTACAAACCGAGTTCATTCGGCTGACGGCGTGCTACTGGGTGCGTCCAGTTGCCCGAATTGCTGTTGGTCCAGCCAATGCTGTCGGCCACGTGGCTTCCGGCGAACCGGAAATATTCACTCTTCTCACCGCCACGCGCAGCATACTCCCACTCTGCCTCTGTGGGCAGGCGGAAGGGCAAGCCGGTAATGCTATCCAGCCGGCGCAAAAACTCATGGCAGTCGTACCAAGTGATGTAACTGATAGGATTGGTAGGATAGCCGCGCGGCGTGAGTGTCTCACGCTCAGGCATCACACTCCGCCACAACTGGCTGGTCACTTCGGTCTCGGCTATATAGTACGGCGAGAGGAACACCAGGTGGACGGGTTTGTCGGTGTAAATATCTTTGTCAGTCTGATCGATCGTACCTCCCATCATAAACGAACCGCCCTCCACGCGACGCAAGGTCAGCGGAATTCCGTTGACGTTCAGTACGATGCGTTGCAGTGAATCGGGCACCACAGGCTTGTGACGCTTGGCCATCACAGGCATCGCTGCTATAAGAAGCAAAAGGATATATCCGTATTTTCGTAGCACGACTCTTTTACAACAATTATCATGCCAAAATTTGCGTATGTCAAAAAAAAGCAGTACTTTTGTACTTGATTTAAATATTTACGCATTATGACTCATTCGAAGTGGATCCAACAAGGCAAGTGCATCGCCGTCAGTGCGGTGTTTCTGCTATTAGGAACAGGGCGATTAGAGGCGGAAGAAAATGAACTAAGTCTGCAGGAGGTGCTGGTAGTGTCGCAGAAGGCGGAAGTATATTCGGAAGCCTACCGGCAAATCAGACAACTCACGCATGAAGAAATCAGCAGTTTGCCTATCCGCACCATAGCCGACATCCTGCAATATATACCCGGGGTAGATGTGCGCAGCAGAGGGACAAGCGGAGCACAAGCCGACCTGAGCATGCGTGGCGGTACGTTCGACCAGGTACTGGTGTTGCTGAACGGTGTGCCACTCAACGATGCGCAGACAGGTCACTACAGTTTGCACATACCTGTCTCCGCTGAACTGATTGAGCGAGTGGAGGTGCTGCAAGGCACATCAGCCAGTCTGATCGGTGCTTTCTCCGGTGCGATTAATATCATTACGAGGCATGCCGACTTATTCGCAGAGCAAGACAAACACAAAAAGCCGATTGCAAAGGATGTGGCATTGAAGATGACGGCAGGTATGAACGGCTTGGTAACACCGGAAGTGGCGGCAACTATCCGATCCGGAGAAACGCAGATCAACCTGAGCGGCGAGTATAGTCGTGCAGAAGGATATTACGCCCCCACTCCTTCGGAGAAAGAGGCGATCGCTTGCCGCAATAGTGACATGCAGTCGGTCAATCTATATACGCAGGTGCGTTGGCGCGGACTGGATGTACAGGCAGGAGCACAATGGAAAGATGCGGGTCTGGGTATGGGTTACGGTTTCGGTTCACAAGATCAGTGGGATGCCACTCGCACCGCTTTCGGTGCGGTACGTTACGTCCACCACTGGGGTGCATGGCGACTGGATGCACAAGCGGCTTATCGCGTTAATCACGATCGCTATGAATGGCATCGAGGGCAAGGACAATACAGCAATCGTCATCTCTTACAAACGGCCACTACCGCCCTCTCGGCGCATTATGCTTCGCGCATAGGCACCACCTCATTCGGCATTGGTATCAGGAACGATAACATCCGCTCTACCAACCTCAGAGACACCAACCGATTGCAGCTCCATTATTTTGCCGAGCAGACCTTCCATTATGCAGGCTTGTCTGCTTCGCTGGGCGTGAACGGGACCTACAACACACAGTTCGGCTATCACATGGGAGGCGGAGCCACCATCGGGTATGCATTTGCACACAGCCATCATGTGTATGCTAATGCCCACCGTTCGCTGCGCATGCCCACTTTCACAGACCTCTATTATGATGCGGGCAACCAATTAGGCAACCCGCATCTGAGGCCCGAAGAAGCCTGGCTGTTGGACGTAGGCTGCAAAGGCGAATGGCGGATAAGGAACGGCGAAAGAGGCCGGTTGACCTACAGCGCAGATGCTTTCTACCGCTGGGGACGAAACATCATCGACTGGATGTATGTGGAGGAAGATACCAGACGTCCGTACCATGCGGAGAACCAGCAGCGTGTGAACGCTACAGGCGTGGAGGTGTCGGTGGCGTACCGGCTGAACGAATGGTTGCGGTGCGTGTCGGTGGATTATGGCTATACGTATCTTGATTTGAACCTAAAGGAGAGCGGTTCACGCTATTTGGACTACCTGAGTCATAAATTGACGATACACCTGGAGCACGGGATATACAAAGGGTTCGGTGCCGCATGGACGGTACGTTTTCAGAAACGCGAGGGACAGTATAATAATGCGGATGGCAAGGTACAGGATTACGCCCCCATATGGCTGCTTGACGGATCGATCTTCTGGCAGAACAGCCACCTGCGTGTGAGTGCCGATTGTACGAATATGACCAACCGTCATTACTATGATTACGGTGGCATCTTACAGCCCGGAGCCTGGGCGAAGATGACTATAACGGCACATATATAGCCCAAGAAGAAGTTATCTTTTCAGCAGTCGTACCGCGCATGTGCCTAAATGGTACAGGCATGGCTGACAGACATGCAGGAAACGTCCGTGCTGCACCATTGTTCCTCCAAACTCACTCTTGAAGTCGCGTACGCCGTACGGTTTATCCGGTTGGCCTGCTCCCATCATATCGTAGCGCAGGTAGCAGTGCTCGTGCGCATAGATGATTCCAGCCCAAGTAGCCATCACCGAAGGGTACTGGTCTCTGTACGTCGCATTCATGCCACATTCAAACCACTCGTACACACATCGTTCG
This sequence comes from uncultured Bacteroidales bacterium, assembly GCA_902784585.1. GTDB lineage: Bacteria > Bacteroidota > Bacteroidia > Bacteroidales > Paludibacteraceae > Colicola. The sequence goes on from CACZVM010000003.1 coordinate 155,845, forward strand.
CTCATCACCATCATCGTTCCACCGATCACCCGGTGATCATGCTTGACCAGCATAAACGTGGCCACTCCCTGGCGATAAGCGTCGAGGAAGAACTCCACGGGCCATAGAGGCGTCTTCACCTTAGTTCGATACAAATGGTCCAGCACCGCGTACCACTCGCGTATCTCCTGCTCGGACTGCGCCGGTGCAGTAGTAGCATCTGAGCGGCGCAACTGTCGGCGACGGTTATCGCTCAACCGCCCCTGCATTACCTCGCGATCGGTACAATCAACGTGGAAGTTGAGGTGTTTCATATAACTGAATCCAGCCTCGATGAAGGCGGACTGCCATTGGCTGTAATCCTCGAAATTGCGGGTCTCGATGTAGATAGGCTGCCGGTTGAAGGGTTCAGCGTATATGGTGCTTATGACGGCGCGCATCAATGCACTTACCTCTGCGGAAGTGACATCATCGGCCAATGCGGGGCCGCCTGGGATGATAGCGCGTCGCGTGAAAAACTGTCGTAACCTACTCTTCTCTTTCGTCACATACCCCACGCACACGCCGCGGAGCGTCGGTAGTCCGTTGACTGCAGACTGTACGCCGACTACAAAAGGAGTCATTCGTTCTTGTTGCGTAGCAAAGAACGTATATGCCTCCGGGGTCTGGAACCACGAACCGGTTCGACTGGTTCGGACCAGCCGGCTCCATTCGTCTCGCTCTATGTCGTTGTAGGTTAGTATTTTCACTTACTGCGCGAATTAATCGCGCAAAGGTACTACTTTTTTCTGATATACGCAAGTAAATATACAAAAAAAGAGCCCATTAGGACTCTTTCGGGTGGAATGTGGGGCTCGAACCCACGACACTCGGAACCACAATCCGATGCTCTGCCAACTGAGCTAAGACCACCATGCGCGAACTACGTTCGCATTTTTTTGATTTGTGATTGGTGATTGGTGATTTAAACCACCCTAAAACCGACACACAAAAGCCATTCTTTCGAAAAGCGGGTGCAAAGGTACTGCTTTTTTTTGAATTGTGCAAATATTTTTGTAAAAAAATAAAAAAAAACAACAAACAGCACCTTTACTCGAAATTAGAGCGCCAAAAAGAGGACGTTATATCTTCCCAAGAGTCCCCTACCCGCTTGTAAAGGCGCTGGTTGGTTGTCGGCGATTTGAGTCCGCCAAGCGACTCAATGTACGGGCCGAGTTTGATATAATCCAATGGAAAAGCCTCTCCCCTGCAATATTCTACGAAAGGCCGCTGAACGTTCGATTGAGCAGAGCTATTCACCTCTAAAGGGAAGGGAGCCTGCGGGCGGCCGGAGTACCAGGCTGTTTTGATTGGTGATTGGTGATTGGTGATTGGTAATTGCTTTATGTATGCGGCGAGGCGGAGGACTTCTTCGGGATCGGCATCGCCGCCCATGAAGCAGACGCAAGTGACCTGAGTGCCATAGCGTGCCAGGAGTCCGTCAAGCAGGTCGGTGGTAAGCGGTTCGCCAATATCTTCCCAGAGATGCTTGGAGTGGCATCCCGGGCAATGACAAGGACACCCGGAGAGGTTGAGCGCAAGCGTCACCTCTCCGGGGATCTCTTGGAAAACGATATCGTAGGATGCGACCTTCAATTCACAATTCAGAATTCTTAGCCCCGAAGGGCACGATTATTTGACAAGGTCAAATTTTCACAATTCACAATTAGCATTTCGGGGCTTTGGTCTTCTCGGCGTAGTAGCGCTGAGCGGCCTCTTTCTGGCGAGCCTCGGAGAAGTTCGAAACGCGCTTCATATATCCGATGACGCGAGTGAGGTAGTCCACGTTCTTGCTATGGCAGTGAGGACACTCCTTGAGGTAGCGCTTGTCGATGTGACCGCAGTCGTTGCAAATCGTGTTGGGGATATTGAAGGTGAAGTAGTTGCATCCTTCGATAGCCGCAACGCGCAGCAGCTGACGGTACTGCTCCTTGGAGAGGTGTTCCTCGAGGTTGCAGTGCAGCGCCGAACCACCGGTGAGGTGCTCGATGTACTGCTTGCCGTGGAGACGGAACTTATCCAGCACGTTGAGCGACGTGTCTTCTACTACGTAGAAATAGCTGTTGTAGCAGTCACGCGGTACGACATAGCCGTCCTCGCGGTCCCACTTAGCATGCTTCACGCCCACGTTCTCGGCAGGGATCATCTCGCAGTTGAACATGACGTCCTTGGTGCGGTACTCCTTGTTCTTCTTCTCGATGATACCAAGTACCTCCTGTACGAAATGTGCGTACTCGGGGCTGTCCTTGATCTCGAGTCCGAGGAACTCAGCCGCCTCAACGAGACCGTTGACACCGATAGTGAGGTACTGACGGCCGATGTTGATATATCCGGCATCGAACAGCGGCAGCATGCCCTTCTCCTGGAGATTCTTAAGGTTCTCGTTGTAAGCCATCTGCACTTTGTGCATGAGGTCGACGATGTCCTCGACGTAAGCCTGATAAGGGATGTTGTTGCGTACGGCGTACTGGATAGCGCGGTTGAGGTTGATAGTGAGCACGGACTTGGAACCCGTGGACACACCACCAGCACCGAGAGTGTAGCTGAAGCCGTTGTCGGTGATCTCGTTGCGCAGACGACAGCAGCTGGATAGCGAGTCGGCATTGTCGCTGACATAGGTGAAGAACGAGTGGCCGGCGGCATACATCTCTGCCGTGAAGTCGGCGTACTCCTTATCCTTGATGTCACCGTTCTCGGCCAGCAGAGCCATGGTCTCTACCGGGAAAGTGAGGACGGAACGGGTGCGCTCTTCGTTGAACCAGCGCATGAAGCGGCGCTGCAGCCAGTTGAGGCTGTCCCAGTGGGGTTGCTCTCCATTGGGGAAGTAGAAATTGCCGAAGAGGGACTCGAAATAGTAGCGATCGTAGTAACTGATGTTCCAGAACACCGACTGATAGTTACGTGCGCCGGAAGGCTGGTTGAGGCTGTAAACAACCTGCTGGAAGAAGTCGCAGATGATGTTGTCGATGGTGCGACGCTTGAGGCCAAGGTCCACCACTTCATCCGCACGCTTGAAATAGTCGTTGCCGTACTCCTGCTCGATGAAGTAGTTCATATACATAAGGAACTCGGGCGTAGCGCATGCGCCTGAGAGCATGGAGCTGACCATGAAGACCATGTTGATAAATCCGCCGCAGAAAGACTTGAGATTACGCGGAGGCGTAGCGTTGCCACCGATGGACTTGGTGCCACCGATGAGCCAAGGATACATAGTGATGGAAGCACAGTAGTTGGCGAGGTTGGTCTCGTCGTTCTTGTAGATGAAGTGCTGGTTGAGCAGGCTCATGTAACGGTCGCTCAACTCCTTGCCGTACATCTGCTTGATACGCTCTGTGAGCAGACGGCGGTTGAGACGGATGAAGCCCTGCTTAGGCAACTCTCCGATGAGGGTGGCGATGTTCTTGTGCTCCACGTTGGCGTTGGCATCGAATTTCGAACCCTCGGCAGCGTTGCTGGCCTGAACATAGTTCATCATGAAGTCCAGACGACGCTGCGTGTCACGATCCTCGCTATGTCCCTGGCGATAGAGAATAAAAGCTTTGGCCACCTGATAGTAGCCCTCGGCCATCAAAGCTACCTCCACCTGATTTTGAATCTCCTCCACAGTAGCTTCGTTACGTACTCTGAGGTGCGAAAGGATAGCACCGAGAGTCTCCTCGGTGGCAAAAGCACCTACTGCTAAGAATGCCTTAGAAATGGCATTTTTGATTTTGTCGATGGTAAAAAGTTCCTTCTTACCGTCACGTTTTATGATATAAGTTTCCATAATATAGGTATTATAATTCACAATTCACAATTCAAAATTCTTAGCCCCGAAGGGCACGATTATTTGACAAGGTCAAATTTTCACAATTCAGAATTCTTAGCCCCGAAGGGCACGATTATTTGACAAGGTCAAATTTTCATAATGCACAAAGCGTCCTAAAAAACTCCGTACTACAAAAAATGTACGGATTCTAATAGTTTGTGCTTTCCGTGGACTAAAAAAATATTAAACAAAAATTGTTTGTTATCTATTATTTTCTATAGTTCATTGAAATCGGGTGCAAAAGTACTACAAATATTTTGATTGTGCAAATTTTTTGACAACTTTTTTCAAAAAAAATTTTACAAAGTTGTCCAAAACTTTTTGTTACTTTGTTCATTTTCTGCATTTTACATTTTTTATTAACACAAAAAGTTGTCCAAAATAAAAAATTGTTAACAAACCTTGGTTCTCCGTTAGGGAAAACAAAAAGCAGCCACCGAAGTGACTGCTTTTTTGCCTGAAATAGAGCAATTTGCTTATTTCACGATGGTACCTTGAGCGTTGTACTCTACACCATTCTTGATGATAATGAGTTGACCGTTACGAACCGTCTTAACAGTGTTCACACCAGCCTCGGTATTCTCAATGCCTTCCGGATACTCACCCAGACGGCTGTAGATACCTTGTCCCCAAGTGTTGGTAGCAGCTACCTCAATAACGCCATTCTCCAGAACAGTTACCGTACCGTTAACGATAAGCCACAGCGGAATATTGATATAACCCTCGTTATCCAGCGAACCAGCGTACGAACCGTAGATGTATTGGTTAATAGATCCTGCGGTTACCGTACCTGCATCGTAGCTCTCGTTGATAGGATAAACGCCTGCAGGCAGCTCGGTCGTACCGGCAGCTACGTTGAACTCGATGGAGATTGTATTGTTCTGAGCGTCCTGAGCATCAACGACGAATACGTTGTACTGTGCCAGATATTGATCGTCAATATTGTATGTCGGGAACTTGTAGTAGAAGCCCTCATCCTGGCTGTCGTACTGATTGCCCTGCGGCTGCGGCTCGTAGTCCTCAACCGTAGCCGTGAGGTTGAGCGTGAACTCAATTACATCTGCGCTATTCACGTAGTTCTGTCCCTTGAGCGTACCGGTGATGGTAGCGTTGGTGCCGCTAACAGCCACAACGACATTCGCATCTACCATATCATAGTACAGCGTGTCCGAACCAACCACTTTCACTACATAGGTGTAGTCAGCCATCAGGTCAGAACGTCCGTACGTACCCGGGATAGAAGTAGCATAAGCAGCGATGGTTACCATCTGGCTAGCCGTAGAACCGATGAACTGCCAAGCTTGACCCTCATAGTTGGTGAGCTTACCGCTCATGGTGATGGTCTCTTGGCTGGTAGCGTCCGGAATAACATATTGCAGGTTGAGCGTATATTGTACGCCGTCCATGCTCAGTATAGTACCGGTGATAGCTACGCCGGTAGCGGTGTTAGCTACGGTGATCGTACCCTCGTAGATATCGATCTCGTCTTCTTCACCCTCGATGCTCAGGCTAACTTCATCTGCGCTGAACGTACCGAAATAGTTTTCTGCCGGCAGGTACATGCTTACGGTGTAGTCCTCGTTGCTTGCCTCTGCGATGATAATGCTGAACACACTTGCATAGCTATCATCCAACACGAGGTTGGTAGCGGTGATGGTCTCGAAAGTCTCTGCGGTCGGAGCCGTGAAGGAGAACGTTACATGATATACGTTACCGTCACCGGCCAGGATCCAACCCTCCAGTGCAATAACACCGTTGTTCTCAGCTACTACGCAGTGAGCGCTAACAGCCTCGAAATCATTCACGTAGGTATATTCCAGTTCCACGTCCTCTTCGCCGTACGTACCTGCGGGAGCACCCTCAGCACACGGGAAAGTAAAGGCGATCTCATAGTCCTCGTTCTCTGCACCCAATTGGCACAGACCATCGTCGTAGATAGGCTTGTTTGCATTACCCGTGAAGACAACGTCAATGGTGTCACCGGTGATGATGAACGGAGCCTGATCATAGGTCAGGGTGTAGTTGTTACCCAGCGTGTCGGTGAAAGCAGCAGCAAAATGAACCAACTCCTGCTCCTCGTACATCGAGACCGTCTTGGTCAGCGAAGCCGAAGCATACGCCATCTTGCCGTTAGCACCACGCATGTACGAATAGTTCGGGATCATGTCAGCCAGCGTGTAAATCTGGTTGAGAGCCAACTCTTGCGTTCCCTCTGCAACGACGATGTCGAAGTAGTAAACGTTCTCGTCAGCGTCGTACAGCTTTACCCATACGTCGTTGTCAGTCGTGTAGAAGTTCTCAGCATAGTCCGTGATCGTCACGTTGTAGTTGTCGAGCTTAGCCTGCGGAGCCTTGAAAGCGACAGCAGCACGCTCTGCTTTCTGCAGACTCGTTGCCGGAAGGGTCTGATGAGCCTTTACAGTCTTCACAGCCTCCATAGCCTCTGCCTGTTTGCTCTTACCCAGCACCTTTGCAGGAGCTGCACTTGCGCTAAAAGCGATTGCGATAGCGCATACGAAAGAGAAAAATTTCTTCATAATAGATAATTTTTTAGTTAATGAATTGGGTTAATACAATATAAATATTTGCATTTTTCGTACAAATAAATCATTCACGCCGCAAAATTACAATAAATATTCTGATTGTGCAAATTTTTTGACAACTTTTTTCAAAAAAAATAATTCACAAAGTTGTCCAAAACTTTTAGTTATATAATTGCAAATCAATAGTTTACAAAATTTATCAACAGGAAAAGTTGTCCAAAACGTAGAATTGTTGATAACTACAGGTTGTCAAAAACGTAAAATAAGAGGCACAAAAAAAGCTGCCCCGAAAGGCAGCTTTTATGGATAAAAGATTTTCTTCTACCGATTAGAAAGCCAATTTCTTTGCGCCTTTTTTCGCAATAACTTTCTTAGCAGCAAGTTTCTTCGGAGCTGTAGCAGATCCGCCTTCTTCTGCTGCTGCCGGAGCAGGAGTAATCATCGTTACCTTGTACAGCGTGTTGTTGTAGCAAAGCAGGTCTGCGCTGATGGAGATGTTGTCATCATTGCTCGGGGTAATCGTAATATCAGCTGTAAAAATATCATTCATCGATTCATCTGCCATATCAGCAACGAACGATCCGATATACTGAGGATCCAGGTCATCCTCGGTGAACGTACCAGCCAACTCGTCAGCCCAGATACCCAACTGTACATACTCCGTACTGTCTTCGTTGTAACCATAAACGCCCCAAAGACCATAAGCGCTGTAGCCATCATACAACATGCCCTCAGGGATGTTTACATTAACCGTCTTTTTAGCCTCCGGTTCTATATAAACGAGATTCAGCTCGTAAACATTGCCATCGTCACCGGTCAACTTACCAATAACAATAACTTTCTTACCGTTGTTCTCAACCGTTACAGTAATAGAACCTTCAGTAAATGCAACTTCTGTTTCCGTAGCAATAATTTCAATGAACGAATAATCCGGATCAAGATCCTCTACAGTGTACATACCATCAGGTTTGGTGATCACTTTGTCTTCAGAATTCGACAAGGTAATGTAATACAAGTCGTTCTGAGCCTGTATTTGCCAAAAACCATAGTCATCAATCACGTCGGTAAACTTAACACCCTCGCTGATGTTAACCTTAATAGTAGCATCACCTTCACCTTCACCGCCTTTGTTGCAGGATGCAAAGCTGAACGCTACCAGCGCTACAGCTGCAAAAGCAAAAAATTTCTTCATAATAGATAATTTTTAGTTAATAAATTGGGTTAATACAATATAAATATTTGCATTTTTCGTACAAATAAATCTTTCACGCTGCAAAATTACAATAAATATTTGATATACGCAAGAGCGCGCGCATTTTTTATTCTTTTGTGCATCACATCCGCTATTAAACACAAAATCAGCAATTTTCTAAAATCACGCCATATATACTATAAGTATATATAAGTATGGGTATGATACGTTCCGGTCTCGTTCTGATCTCGTTCTGATCTCGTTCTGATCTCGATCCAGTCTCGATCCAGTCTCGATTCAGTCTCGATCCGGTCTCGATCACTCTTGCTCGACTTAGGCTCCAGCCTGTCCCCCCTTTTCGAAGTCAAAAATCAATTGGCTTCTCCATGATAAAGTCTCGTTAGTAAATCTTCTAACATTTGAGTGTGATGATGTCGGAGAGTCGTGTGGTATAGGCAGGACTCTTGGCACCGACTTCGTAGAGCGAGGCAGCCTGTTCGGTAGGTATATTCGGAGTGAAACCGATGGCTGTTTGACCATGTCGGGTGTTGATACGATCGATTGCCTGCTGCAGTCGTTCGTCGCGTTGTCGATCTCGAACATCGAAGAGTGACTGCTGTACGCCGTTGTCGGGCGAGACATTGCACACAATGACTCCGGCGCGTTTATAAGGTGTGTCAGGTCGCCACTGGGTGCGTACCACCCGCAGCAGGGCTTCCGTCATCTCATGCGTGTTAGCCGTCGGCGTAGAGAAAGTGACGGTGGCCTGGATGACAAACTGCTGCTCCTGGAAGCGCGAGGTATGGGCAAAGACGATCATCTGGCGGCAGACGGAATGCTGGCGGCGCAGTTTTTCTGCCACGCGGGCACAGAACCGCCCCATGGCCTGTTCGAGCAGGCTGCGATCGGTGACACCATGGGCGAAGGTGCGTGAGCAAGTGATGGACTGCTTCTCCGGCAAATCACGCACAGAGATACAATCTTCGCCATTAAGTTCGCGCCATGTGTTAAGGCCCGGCTGATGAAGGATGTTCTTGGCAAAAGCGGGTGTACGATTCACAAAATCCAAGGCTGTCTTAATGCCATTCAGTTGGAGTTTGGCTACCGACCGGCGACCGATGCCCCATACCTCGTCGATAGGATACGCGGCAAGTGCCTTGGTGCGTTGGTCCATCGTATCGATCACGCATACACCGGCATAGCCGGCATAGCGTTTGGCGTAGTGGGAGGCCACCTTACAGAGCGTCTTGGTAGATGCTATGCCGATGGAGACTGGGATGCCAATGCCGTGCATTATCTCTGATCGGATACGCAGACAAAGCGTGCGTGCTTCGGCCGCGTTGCTGAGATAAGAGAGGTCCAGAAAAGCCTCGTCGATGGAATACTGCTGCAAGTCGTCGGTGTAGCGACTAAGGATACGCATGATACGCGAGGAGAGGTCGCCGTAGAGCGGGAAATTGGAGGAGAAATGGACGATGCCATGTTTCTCCGCGAGAGGCCTGATCTGATAGAAAGGCACACCCATCTTCACACCGAGTTGCTTCACCTCGTTGCTGCGCGCGACGACACAGCCGTCGTTGCCGGACAGCACCACTACGGGCTTGTCGTGCAGGTCGGGACGGAAGACCCGTTCACAACTGACGAAGAAATTGTTGCAGTCGACGAGGGCGTACATGATTAACGGCGGACGGAATGGATGGTATGAGTGATGACGCCCCAGACACCAAAGGCATTGTCCTCATCCACGCGGATGGGACTATAAGCATCGTTGTGCGGAATAAGCCAAGCGCACCGGCCGGATGGGTCGGAACGAAACTCCTTGACCGTAAACTCGCCGTCGATATACGCCGCCACATAGTCGCCATCAGCGGCCTGAAGCGAGCGATCGATGACCACCAAATCGCCACTGAAGATACCAGCGTCCTGCATGCTATCCCCCTCGATGCGAGCATAAAACGTCGTCTCGGGATGACGAACAAGTTCGCGTGTAATGTCAATACGCTCTGTGCAGTCGGCTGCAGGCGAAGGAAAACCGGCGTGCAGATGTTCCGCCAAGGCCATTTGCGGCGACTCCTGCTCAGCAGAAGTGATATGAAGAATTTGTTCAGACATAATCGTATCGTTTTCGACTGCAAAAGTACAACAAAAAATTGACATATGCAAACGCAAAGAAATAAAAAATCAACAAAAAAATTCATGCGCGCTTGCGTATATGAAATATTTTTTGTAATTTTGCGCCCGATTTCCATAACTGATAATGAAATCATTCCCCTGAACATATAAAAAATAAGAATAATTATGGCAAATGAGAAACAAAGCGGACTGATGTTTAATGCACTGACCGCAGGAAGTAAGATCGTAGGTAACATCGCTGCCGACAGCGATTTCCGCATTGACGGACTGATTGAAGGTGAACTGAAATGTACCGGTAAGGTAGTGATAGGCGAGAGCGGTAAGGTGAAAGGTACCATCATCTGCCAACAGGCAGAGATCATGGGTATGCTGGAAGGCAAGGTGACCTGCCATCAGCAGTTGTCGCTCCGCAGCAGCGGACATATAGAGGGTGAGGTAGTGACCAAGACCCTGATCGTAGAGCCGGGTGCAGTGTTCAACGGTAGTTGCTCGATGGGCTCGAACGCTTCTTCTGAACCGAAGAAAGCGTAATGGTACATAAAACTAAATGAAAGTTTTTTAGAAAAAAACCGATAAAACCCCTTTGAATAATTAACCACTGGCGTGTTATGAGTATTTGCTTCAACGCGTCTGCTTACAAATAAATTTGCAGCAGCCTGTTCAACCAAATCCTCATCTCTGCGAGATTCAATTATTCAAAGGAGATAAACATAAAAAACATTTTCGTTCATGAAAATCAAACCGTTTCGTGGTATACGACCGCCAAAGGAGTTGGTGGAAAAGGTAAGCAGTCGTCCGTACGACGTGCTCAACTCGGAAGAGGCACGCGCAGAAGCTGCGGGCAATGAGATGAGTCTGTATCATATCATCAAACCCGAGATCAATTTTGAGCCGGGTACGGATGAGCATGACCCGCGTGTATATCTGGAAGCCAAACAACAATTCCAGCGTTTTAAGCTGAAAGGCTGGTTGGTGCAAGACCAAGAGGAGAAATACTATGTATACGCGCAGACCATTCTGGGCGGTCAGCCATCAGCCATCAGCCGTCAGCAAGATAAGACACAGTACGGACTGGTGGTAGGAGCATGGGTGGATGACTATCTGGAGGGACGCATCAAGAAACATGAGTTGACGCGTCGCGACAAAGAGGAAGACCGTATGAAACATGTGCGTACGCTGAATGCGAACATGGAACCGGTGTTCTTTGCCTACCCTCACCGCGATGACCTCGATGCCATCGTAGCAGAAGTGACCAAAGGTGAGCCGGAATATGATTTCGTAGCAGCACCTGAGGGCTTCCGTCACACGTTCTGGGTGATTGACGACAAGGCGACAATAGAAAAGATCACAAAGATCTTTGCTGAGATTCCAGCAATGTATATCGCAGACGGACACCATAGAAGCGCTGCTGCCGCCAGAGTCGGCAGCGAGCTAAAAATGAGCACAGCAAAGCTGCTCAATGATGAAATGAGCGCGACAAAGTCGCTCAATGATGTTCCCGAATACGAGTTCTTTATGGCGGTGTGCTTCCCAGACAACCAACTCAACATCATCGACTACAACCGCGTGGTGAAGGACCTGAACGGGCTGACGGAAGAGGAATTCATCAAGGCACTCGAGGAGGACTTTATTGTTAAATGTTATAATGGTGACGCTTCGCTTAATGGTGAAAATGGTGTAAAGCCTAAAGGCTTGCATAATTTCTCGCTCTATCTGGGCGGAAAATGGTACTCGCTGACGGCAAAGGAAGGTCGTTACAATGACGCAGATCCGATAGGTGTGCTGGACGTGACTATCTCAAGCAACCTGATTCTAGACAAGATACTCGGCATCAAAGACCTAAGAAGCGACAAACGCATCGACTTTGTGGGCGGTATACGCGGCCTGGGAGAACTGGAACGGAGAGTGGACAGCGGCGAGATGAAGATGGCACTCGCCCTCTACCCCGTGACCATGCAGCAGATCATCGACATCGCCGACTCAGGAAATATCATGCCACCGAAGACAACGTGGTTTGAGCCGAAGCTGCGGAGCGGACTGGTGGTGCATGAGTTGGACTGAAATTAAGAACTGAAAATTAAGAATTAAGAATTGAGAAATTCTCAACACATATTAGTCTTTTGTCTATTGTCCATTGTGCTGTGTCTGAGCGGGTGCTCTATTCAGCAGCGTATCAAACGGGCTGACAAGAAGTTCGCCATCGGCGAGTATTACATTGCCGGGGACATCTACAAGCAATGTTACGGCCGGTTGTCGATGAAGAAAGAGCGACAACTAAAAGGCTACGTGGCATACCGTCAGGGCGAGTGTTACCGCCTGATCAATAACCCGCGTGCGGCTAACTGCTATCAGAGTGCACTACGCTGCAAATACCATCTGCAGGACTCGACTATCTTTCTGCACGCCGGACAGGTGCTGCAATACCAAGGCAAATACAAAGATGCCGCCAAGAGTTACGAACTCTACCTGCAGTCACACCCTGACAACTACGTAGCGCAGGCCGGTAAGTACGCCTGCCAGAAGATGGACGAATGGCGGAAGCAAACAAGCAGATATAAAGTAGCCGAGGCGAAGGAGTTTAACCAAAAGCGTACAAGTAACTTCGCACCGATGTTTATAGGTAATCAAAGTGATGCGCTGATGTTCACCACGAACCGTCAGGAGAAGCAGAAAGGCGGCAAGAAGAGCCTGAAGCGACCGAGCAACGTGACCGGACAACCGATCTTCCAACTCTACCAGACGCGCCAGAACGCCGCCGGCAAATGGGAGGACATCGAGATGGTAGAAGGACTGACGGGTGAAGGCAGCGATAGCGGAGAGCAGAAGAACGACTCGACCGACAGCAAACAAGGCGGTTCAGCCGAGATGGGTGTATGTAACTTCTCGAGTGACGGCCGTACGATGTACTTCACCTATTCGAAACCCATCAACGGTAAAGACCTCGGGGCAAAGATATGCAAGAGTGAGCGTGCCAGCGGTGAGTGGGGCGAGGCGCAAGAGGTAATCCTCTTCCGCGACAGTTCGATCACCGTAGGTCACCCTGCACTGAGCAACACCGGTGACACGCTGTATTTCGTGAGTGACGCTGCCGGCGGGCAAGGCGGAAAAGATATCTGGATGGCAGAACTGGAAAGTGACCAGTGGGTGAACGTACAGCCCCTACCCGCCTCTATCAACACTTCGGCGGACGAGATGTATCCGTACGTGCATGCCGACGGCACGCTGTATTTTGCGAGCAACGGTCACCCGGGCTACGGAGGACTGGACCTGTATAAAGCCACAATAGACAGCACCGTGACCGATTCGACCGTTTGGGTGGTTTACAACCTGGGCGCACCGTTCAACACCAACGGCGATGACTTCGGCATCACCTTTGACGGCATGACGCAGAACGGTTTCTTCTCGTCGAACAGAAACGACAAGAAGGGATATGACAAGATATACCGTTTCTGGCTGCCGGAGATGGAGTTTATTGCCGAAGGACTGATCACGGACGAGCAGGGCGAACCGGTGGCGGATGCCAAGCTGCGTCTGGTGGGCAGCGACGGTACAAACAGCAAACTGAGCGCAAGGCGTGACGGAACATACAAGATCAAACTGAAACGCGACGTCAAATATATCATGCTGGTTACAGCCCGCGGTTATCTGAACAGCAAAGAGCAATGGAACACGCTGGGCATGAAAGACAGCAAGGCCTATGAGATGAACTTCGTGCTCAACCCCATCAGCAGGCCTGTGACGATGAACAACATCTTCTACGAGTTCGGTCGTTGGGAGTTGACAAAAGCCTCAGAGGAAGAACTGCTGAGCCTCGTAAAACTGCTGCAAGACAACCCCAATATCACCATCGAACTATCGGCACACACCGACATGAAGGGTAACGAACAGTTCAACCAGGAGTTGTCACAGAAACGTGCACAGAGCTGTTGTGACTTCCTGATCAAGCACGGCATAGAGCGAGAGCGGTTGACGCCAGTAGGTTACGGCAAGCAACGTCCTGTGGTGGCCGACAAGGCGCTGCACACGCGTTATCCGTTTATCCCGCAAGAACAGGCACTGGACGAGTCCTTCATCCTCTCGCTGCCGGCAGACAAGCAGGAGATATGCAACCAGATCAACCGTAGAACGGAATTTAAGGTAGTGAAAACAACGTATAAGTTGTATTGATTGGTAATTGGTAATTGGTAATTGGTAATTTTATGCAACAATACCTTGATTTATGTAAAAGAGTGCTGGAAGAAGGCGTGGAGAAGCATGACCGTACCGGAACAGGTACGTTGTCGGTGTTCGGCCATCAGATGCGGTTCCACATGGAAGACGGTTTTCCGCTGCTGACAACGAAGAAGCTGCACCTGAAATCCATCATCTATGAGTTGTTGTGGTTCCTACAGGGCGACACCAACGTGAAATATCTGCAAGAACACGGCGTGCGTATCTGGAATGAGTGGGCCGACGAGAATGGTGAACTGGGCCCCGTCTATGGTCATCAGTGGCGTGCATGGCCGGACTATAACGGTGGTACGATAGACCAGATCAGCAAGGTGGTGGAACAGATCAAGACTAATCCCGACAGTCGCCGACTGATTGTCAGTGCATGGAACGTAGCGGAGGTAGACCGTATGGCCCTGCCACCGTGCCACACGCTGTTTCAGTTCTACGTAGCAGACGGACGTCTGTCGCTGCAATTGTATCAGCGCAGTGCCGATATCTTCCTTGGAGTACCCTTTAACATCGCCAGTTACGCCCTGCTGCTACAGATGATGGCACAAGTGACCGGACTGAAGGTGGGTGACTATATTCACACGCTGGGCGATGCACATATCTATCTGAACCACCTGGAGCAGGTACGTCTGCAATTGACGCGTGAACCGCGCAAACTGCCGCAGATGATGATCAACCCCGATGTGAAGGATCTGTTTGGCTTCCAATACGAAGACTTCAAGCTGGAAGGTTATGACCCTCACCCACATATAGCCGGCGTGGTGGCGGTTTAAATAAATTAAGAATTAAAAATTCAAAATTAAGAATTAAAAATTAAGAATGGTTTCTCTTATTGTAGCTATAGCAGAGAATTACGCGATCGGGAAGAAAGGCAACTTGCTATGCCATCTGCCTAACGACCTGAAGCACTTCAAGCAAGTGACCAGCGGAAAGACGGTGCTGATGGGTGAGCGTACGTTCTTCTCGCTGCCCCGCCATCCGCTGCCTAACCGCCGTAATATCGTCATCACCGACCAAGCGGGCAAGACCTTTGAAGGCGCAGAAGCCGCCTACTCCATCCCTGAGGCACTGGCACTGGTGTGCCCAGACGAGGAGGCTTTCGTCATCGGTGGCGGTATGATCTACCGGCAGATGATGCCTCTGTGCGACAAACTGTATATCACTCATATTCACCACAGTTGGGAAGATGCCGACACGTTCTTCCCAGTGATAGACCCGCAAGTATGGCAACAGACGGCCGCCGAACGACACGAAGCTGATGAGGCGAATCCATATGCATACACGTTTGCAGAATATAAGAAACGGTAATACCATGCGTCTCGGTTCACTCATAGTATTTCTCTGTTGCGCCCTCAGCCTGAGCGGCACGGTGTATCGTGGTCAGGTAGTAGACGAGAAAGGGCTCGGCATCGGTTATGCCACCGTGTATCCGGAGCAATACCCTGAATTGGGCACAGCTACCAATGATGCCGGTTTCTTTGTGTTCGAAGCCGAGCTGGACGAGAGCAGTCCTGTCATCATCAGTTTTATCGGCTATGAGAAAGCAAAGGTGGCTGCCAGCGAACTAGACGTCATCACTCTGCGTGAGCAGCCTATTGCACTAGAAGAGACCGTGGTGGCAGCAAAGGCCAGCAAGCAGCGCAACAAACGCAAACAGATGGCGGCATTGCTGCACGCCGTGTACGTCAAGCTCTGCGAGGAGTTTGACACGCCCAATGCTCGATATCGGGTGGTGAGCGACGTAGCGATGCAGAGCGATGGCAGTACGTGGGGCATGGAGCAGATGATTGCCAATGTGGTGGTGCTGCCGGAGCAATGTAAAGACGGCAACGACTCGGTGCAGTGGCAAGGACAATACTGCAAGCGCTTCTTCCCTGCCGAGAAACGTGCACAAGCCGACACAATACTGGCTGGGCAGAGCCTGGAGCGACTGGAGAAGAAGCAGAAAGAGAAATACATGCGCAAAGCCGTCAATGCCATCGATTCGGGCGTGGTGGTGCATCGTACCCTGTTTAAGATGGGTAACATGCGGCATAACTTTGAGGAAGCGATGAACGACTTGCGACACTGGCGGGTGAGCAACGAGTCGGAAGGCGAGACGGTGCTGACGCATACCGAGACCATCAGCAAATATCTGGGATGTCTGAAGATCACCTTCAAGCGCCATTACATCGTCGATTCACGGACCTATGCCGTACGCCGCTTCTCGGAGCACGCGGATGTAGTGATCACTATACCGTTTGGTGTAAAGCTGAATGCCGACCAACTGCAACTGCTCAACCTCATTAACATGGGTGAAACGCAGATAGAGAAATTCAGGCTGAAGAAGATGCGTGCCTCTGTGGACTACAACACGATCTATCAGCGTCGCGACGGACGGCTGTATATCAAAGAGAAAAACCTGATTGCCGATGCACATATCATAGGCACCAAAAAACGCGAGATACCAGTATTGGTGCGCGCTACACAACACGTGACCGACCTGCAGACAAGTGGAGTGAAACCGCTGAGCAAGAAACAGATCACACATCGCCTGGAGAGACAGATAGTAGAAATATACTAAACAACATACCTTATGGCAACCAAGAAACCGTTTACTTCGTGCTTCCCGCCTACAATAAAGAGGCGAACATCAACAAGCAGAAAGCCGTGGTCTTGGCTGCAACTGAAAGGACGTGAACCGTAGAATCCGGAAGATCATTGGTGGTCTACCGGCCGAGTATAGATACTACGACATGAGTCCGATCATCGAGAAAGTACTAAATATGATGAATAAATAATCAAAATATATGGGATACGAATTACAAAAACTAGAGCGCATGTCGCTCGAACAAGTGAGAGAAATTGCTGAACAGATGGGACTTCATCCACGTCGCAGCCAATCGATCCGTGAGATCAGTTATGCCATCCTCGATGCGCAGGCTGACAACCGTGCGGCTGTGGTACAAGCCAAAGAGGAAGCCCGTGAGGCGGCAGGCAAACCGTCGAAGCGGGAACGCGTACGCGGAGTGAACCGCAGCAGTACCAAGGTCAACACAACGAACATGAAGAGTGAACACGTGTTGGCCACTGTGGGTACGGAGCGTGAACAGATGGATGAGATGCAAGAACAACTGAAAGCCAATAACCATAAACCTAACCGCACGGTACAGGCCGTAGAGTCGCGTCTGCCATTAGCGCCTATCAACGAGGCGGAAGCAGTCAAAGAGAGTGCACCTGCAGCTGCACCTGTACAAGCGGAAGCGCCCAAGAAACGCGGACGCAAGAAAAAGGCAGCAGAGCCCGTAGCAGAAGAGCCGGCACAGCAACCCCAGCCTGCCGAGCCTGCACAAGCGGAAGCACCCAAGAAACGCGGACGCAAGAAGAAGACAGCAGAGCCCGTGGCAGAAGAACCGGCACAGCAGTCTGCAGAGACCGTGACGGTAAACAAAGCAGATGCTGCTTTTGAGGTACCCAGTCTGGGAGAGAACGTGATTGCTATGGGTACACTGGAATGTGCCCCTGACGGCTACGGTTTTCTGCGTTCGGCCGACTACAACTACCTGAGCAGTCCGGACGATGTGTATGTAAGCAAAGAGCAAGTGCGTCAATACGGCCTCAAGCCAGGTGACACCATTGAATGTTCCATCCGCGTGAACCCGCAGCCGGACAAGTACTTCCCCATGGACAAGGTAATCCGCATAAATGGTTTGGCACCAGAGAAAGCCAAGCAACGGGTGGCCTTTGAGAACCTGATTCCACTCTTCCCTGATCAGAAATTCAAACTCTGTACAGGTCACAACGATCCGCTCAGCGTACGTATCATTGACCTGTTCGCCCCCATCGGTAAGGGTCAGCGCGGCCTGATCGTGGCTCAACCGAAGACCGGTAAGACGGTACTGCTCAAAGAACTGGCCAATGCCATTCTGAAGAACAACCCCGAGGTATATATGATCATTCTGCTCATCGACGAGCGCCCGGAGGAAGTGACTGACATGCAGCGCAGCGTCAATGCAGAGGTGATTGCTTCGACATTCGACGAACCGGCAGAAAACCATGTGAAGGTAGCAAATATTGTACATGAGAAAGCCAAACGACTGGTTGAGAGTGGTCATGACGTAGTGATCCTACTCGACTCCATCACTCGTCTGGCACGTGCGTATAACACCGTTGCACCTTCCAGCGGTAAGGTATTGAGTGGTGGTGTAGAGGCACAAGCACTGCATAAACCCAAACGGTTCTTCGGTGCAGCCCGTAATATCGAGAACGGCGGTAGTCTGACCATTATTGCCACTGCGCTGACCGAGACCGGCAGTAAGATGGACGACCTGATCTTTGAAGAATTCAAGGGAACAGGTAATATGGAGTTGCAGCTGGACCGTAAGTTGTCGAACCGTCGTATCTTCCCTGCCGTAGACATCCCTGCCTCAAGTACGCGTCGCGACGACTTGCTGCTGCCAGCGGATGTGCTAAGTAGGATGTGGCAGATACGCAAGCAACTAAGCGACATGAGCGGCCAGGAGGCAATGGAAAAACTGAAGAGCTACATGGAGCGCACCGAGGATAATGATGAGTTCCTGCTGGCTGTGAATGGCGCACGATGAAGATCTTAATACTCAACGGTCCTAATCTAAACCGCCTCGGACAACGTAAGCCCGAGTTGTACGGTACGAAGTCGATGGCACAGATTTTGCTGGATATTCAGCAAAACTGGCCGGACTTGCATCTGGTGTACTATCAGTCAAACCACGAGGGGGACCTGATTGACCGGATACAAGACTTCGATGGCGATGGCATCGTTCTGAATGCCGGAGGCTACAGTCATACGAGTGTTGCACTGCGTGACGCGGTGGAAGAGTGTGATGTACCAGTAGTTGAAGTGCACATCAGTGATATTACCAAGCGTGAGCCATTCCGGCAGACCAGTCTGCTCACGGGCGTATGCGCGCAGAGCATAATAGGTAAAGGAACAGCAGGCTACGGGCTGGCTGTCCATTGGATAATCTATGAAAAAAATAGTTAGCATCATAGTGCTATCAGCACTGGTAATGAGCACCTACGCGGCTCAAGTGACAGGTAAGGTGATTGACTACGGCACCAAGCAGCCGATTGATTTCGCCAATGTGAGTGTGCTCAAGTCCAATGAGCAGGCTCCTATAGGCGGTACGATCACCGATGCGGCAGGTGGTTTCAGTCTTGAACTGAAAGACGGACAATATACGGTGGTGGTATCGTTCATTGGTTACAGCGAGCAGAAACGAGAGATCATAGTAGCCGGGAAAGACGTGAACATGGGGCGTATCCAACTCAAGGAAGATGCCCATCAACTGCAGGACGTAGAAGTAGTGGGACAAGGATCGTCAATGCGCTTCGAATTGGACAAGAAGGTGTTCACAGTTGATCAGAACATAGCATCGGCAGGTGCCAGCGTGACGGATGTGCTGGAGAATATACCGTCGGTGGATGTGGATCAGGAAGGCAATATATCGCTGCGTAACTCGGAGGATGTAGAGATCTGGATCAACGGCAAGCCGGCGGGACTTAATAGTGAAAACCGCGGACAAGTGCTGCAACAAATGCCGGCAGGAACGATTGAGAAAATAGAGTTGATCACCAATCCGAGTGCAAAGTTCTCACCGGAAGGCACATCAGGTATCATCAACCTGGTGATGAAAAAAGACCGCAAAGCAGGCTTCTACGGATCGGTGCAGGCCGGCCTGGACTATTCGCTGGCAGCACCGTGGAACGTTCCCCCAGGAGCGAACCTCGGCTTTAACATCAACTTCAATGCCGGTCCGGTGGACGGTTACTTCAACGTGGGTTATCGCTATCATATCAGCAACGGAGGCAGCAAGACCGATCGTTACAACCTGGGCAATAACCCGGGTTCGAAAGAACTGGACTCAACGCTGATTGAGAGTCACCTAACGCAAGAAGGACAGCAGACGCATCGAGGTGGAGGTATGTTTGCCCGTGCCGGCCTCAATTTCCGCCTGGCGGAACACTCCACCCTGGGAGTATCAGGTTTTGGGATGGTGAGTGAGCCAAATGTGTTTAAGATGAGCAACTCCAACCATCGCACCTATCTAATGACGCTGCCTGACGGTACAGTGGTGCGCGACTATACGCGCGATCAAAGCAGCATTGGTTCGCACCCCGGAGGAAATGTCACCTTGGACTACACCTTTAAGTTGGACAACCACCAGTTGATGCTTAGCGGGACATACAACAACTTCGGTTTTAACATGCAGACCGATTACGCTCAGGCGGAGAACGGGGACACCACCTATCAGGATCAGAGTAGTAACAGCAAGGATCAAGGCATTGAAATCAAAGCAGACTACGAATGGAAGCCGACACCGCAAAGTCGTCTGGAAGCCGGTTACGACTATACACGCAACTGGAGTAAGAGCAATGCGGATGCGCACAACAACTATGCAGATGGTTCGCATATCGGTGAGTTGTACCCATACTTTGCTGACTTCCACGGCCTGACACAAAACCATGCGCTTTATATCACGTACGGCAATCGGTTCTGGGATAGATTGTCTATACAAGTTGGTCTGCGTGGCGAATACTACATGCGTCATCTGGAGTCCTATTACAAGGATAATAACGGCAATATACAAGACTCGTATGCTGGCATGGAGGGAAAGAAAGATACCGCTTATTTCCAGGTTTTTCCTAGTGCATACATCAGTTATGATTTCGGAAACGGCCATGAGTTACAACTCAACTATACCCGCCGTGTGAACCGTCCGTGGGGACACCAGATCAATCCGCGCATGGACTTCAGCGACTCCACCAACATCAGTTACGGTAACGTTGACTTGCTACCTGCCTACTCCAACAACCTGGAACTGAATTACCTCAAGACCTGGGAACGACATACGCTCTCCGCAGGTGTTTTCTGGAAATATCGTGAAGGTGCGGTGCAAAATGTGAAGTACATGGACACAACCGATCTGACCAACCCAGTGATGAAGAATACATATTTCAATGTATCCACTCGTCAGGAATTGGGTGTAGAAGTTGTGGCAAAGAACCGTCTGTTCGGTGAACTGTTGCAACTGACCACCAGTGCCAACTTCTACTGGAACAATATTGCGGCCGTCGATCAGACGCTGAACCACCAAGGTCAGTCCATCCACATCGATCTTCCCCAGCAGAACATCTTCGCAGCTTCGGTTCGCCTGAACGCACAATTTATGTTCACCAAAAATTTCAGCGGTCAGATCAGTGCCCGCTACCGCTCTCCGCGCGTGGTGGCTCAGGGTACAACCAGTCACAGTTACTCAATCGACTTGGGTTTGCGCCATACGTTCCTCAACAAGCAGTTGGCATTGGCACTCAACGTGCGTGACCTGCTGGACAGTCGTGCACGACGCAATACTACGTGGGGAGACGGTTTCTGGCAATTCAGTGAGAACCGCTGGCATAGCCGTTCCATCAGTCTGACACTGACTTATAACTTCGGTAACCAGCAAGGCCGTAAACGCGGCCGTCCGGATAATGACATGAGCGGAGGCGGTGATGACTTTGACGATAGCGGAAACAGTAATACAGATTATTAACAGCCTTGAAAAGAAAGAGTATATATAGCCTATTGGCGGTTCTGTTGTTTACGCCCAGTCTGCTGCATGCACAACGGGCAATGAACCGTCCGTATGTGGACGATAAGATCATCCATTTCGGTTTTCAGTTGGGGGTGAACTTCTCCACTTTCAGTGTGACCGATTCTGAACTGCCTATTCTGAACGAACTGACTGGCAAGACAGAAATCTATCACGCCAGTGTGAGTACACTGATGCCAGGTTTCCACGTGGGTTTTATCAGTGATCTGCGTTTGTGCAAATATCTAAACCTTCGTTTTTGTCCGGGTATGCAATTTAGCAGTCGTACTCTCAGTTACAAGACTGAGTCGGGCGCAAAGGTAGAAGGTACACCGGGCAACGGATCGAAGGTGGATGTGCTGGCTATACCCATTTATCTGCCGCTGTACCTGAAGTGGTCGGCTGCGCGTGAGGGGAACTACCGTCCTTATGTGATTGCTGGTGGTGGCGTGAGTTTCAATGTGAGCCGCGACCACGAGAAGCCAATACTATTGAACCTGACAGACTATTTCTGTGAAATAGGATTCGGTGTGGATCTGTATTTTCAGTGGTTTAAGTTCTGTCCGGAGATTACCTATCGCATCGGCTTTGCCAATCAACTATGTCCCGTGGAAGGTCGTATGGAACTGGCACCACAAGACGCTTTTTACACCAACGCCATCAGTCGGTTGAGTAACCACTGTATATGTCTGACTTTTAACTTCGAATAATGCGCAAATTCCTCCTTTTTATAGTATTAGCATGCTTATTCGTCGGTTGTAGTCAATATAGAGTGACTGACGATCCCACTTGCATACTGCAGTTCTCACACGACACCCTGCGATTTGATACAGTATTTACCGAGCAAGGCAGTGCCACCTTGCAGTTGATGGTCTACAACCGCAATGCGCAAGCGCTCCTGATTGATCGTGTGACGCTTGCGGAAGGCACGGCTTTTCGCGTAAATGTGGATGGCGAGCAACAACTGGAGCACCTGACTCATCTGCAGTTGGATGGAGGTGACAGTCTGTTTGTGTTCGTGCGTGTCGACATTGATCCTACCCATCAGAACACTCCCGTATTGGTGAGTGATAAACTCTCATTCCATATGACGACTGGCCGCACGCAAGAGGTGACCCTTGAGGCTTGGGGGCAAGACGTGACGCGCTTGGGAAAGCAAGGCGAAAAGCAATATTTAGCAAATGCCCACTTTACCGCAGACAAGCCCTATTTGATTACCGATACGCTGATCATACAAGGCGATCTGACGATAGATGCCGGCGCTACGCTATATATGCACAACGGTGCTTGTCTGTACGCATTGGGGAATGTGACGGCCGAAGGTACGCAGGTTGCCCCCGTAGTGATATGTGGTGATCGGCTTGATCGCCTGTTTGACAGTGTACCCTATCGATATGCTTCGGGCAGCTGGAACGGTATCTACCTGATAACAGAGCAAGCCAATGTGCAATATCAGCTGTCATATGTAGATATATTGTCCGGCAATATTGGTTTATATTGCTACAGTGAACGCAACGAGGATCTACCGCAACTGCGTATGGACGGCTGTCGCATTCATAACCATGCCCTCTACGGACTCGTGCTGATACACACAGACGCATTGATTACCAATTCGGAGATTAGCAACTGTGCGTCTTACTGCGTGTATTGTTCGGGAGGAATGCATGAGTTTGTGCATTCTACCGTGGCCTCCTACTACGGCTACACCAACATTCGCATTCAGGCAACACCAAAAGAGGACGCAGCGGCAGTGTTTATTGATAATCTAAGCAAGACCAAACCCGCAACCAACACTTCATTCTACAATAGTATCATCACGGGTTGGTTGCCTAATCAACTGGTTGTGGCCACGCCTTTCGATCAGTATTATCCAGGCACCTTCCTTGGCAACTATCTCAAAACGGACACGCTGGCTTTGCCACACGCTGCGGAAAACACCTATTGGCAAGCAACCGATACCGCTGAGGTATTTCGCAACACGTTCTATCGTTACAAGGAATACGTCTATTATAATTTTCAACTCGATTCGATGAGTCCGGCCATCGGTATTGCGGATAGTCTGACAGCCCAACTTTATCCTACAGACCGTCTGGGCGTATCCAGGCAGAACGTCCGCCCTGATGCAGGCTGCTACCAGCATGAGTAAGATTGCCACTATAGGATTCTTCGATGGTGTCCACCTTGGCCATCGTTATTTGTTTGATCAATTACGAAAACTCGCTCAGATGCGCGGATTAGCACCGATGATCATTACCTTCCGTCAGCACCCGAGAGCGGTTTTGTACCCTTCTTTTCAACCTGAGTTGATTACTCCCACCGACGAACGCATCGCTCTGATAGAAGCATCCAGCGGCATAACGCCTGAGGTAATCGATTTTGCCTCTATACACACCCTTACTGCAGCGGCTTTTATGCACAAGCTGCATCAAGATGAACAGGTGACTGCTCTGTTGATGGGTTATGACCATCGATTCGGCAGTGACCGACTGCGTACGCAGGAGCAGTACCGGCGTGTTGGCATAAAGGAAGGCATCGACGTGCTGACACTGAACGAGTATACTGACGCATCGCAACATATCTCTTCTACTGAGATCCGCCACGCCTTGACACAAGGCGACATCCATCAAGCCAATGCCCTGCTGGGCCGCCCCTACTCGCTATCCGGCTATATTGAACACGGAAATGCCATCGGGAGAACAATCGGTTTTCCAACGGCAAACATCCACCCGGATGAGCACCTACAACTCATCCCGCTGTCCGGAGTTTACCAAGTGCAGGTACTATTGCCATGCTATGAGCAACCATTGAAAGGCATACTCAATATTGGCACGAATCCCACAGTAGGTAATACCCGTGAGACTATAGAACTGCATATCCCAGACTGGACAGGTGATTTATACGGTCAACATCTCACTGTATTATTTGAGCGGCGCATTCGCGAAGAGCGTAGTTTTGGTTCTTTGGATGATCTTCGGAGGCAAATCAGTGAAGATATAAAGATCTTCCATACCTAACCCACAGATTCTGTATGTATAATCCATATATCCTCCCTCCACACCCCATTGCACAGAAAGCGGCAGAAGAGGTGATGGTGCGCGTACGTGAGTACATGCGCATGCATCCGGAGAGTGAACTGCATCGACAAGGAAAGATGTTTGGTGTGCTGGTATATACGGATGGTACTTCAGATGAGACGCATACCATTGCTGCTTTCTCTGCCATGCTGGATGGTAGTTATTTTCTTGAGGGGTATGTGCCGCCCGTCTATGCTCCATCCGCCATGCCAATCGGGAAGGACAAATTGGAATCGCAGCGACTGCAACGCCTGTTGTTTGCAGAGTACAACCTGCTAAACAAAGAGGGAGAGAAGAAAAACCTATTGGATATCTTCGCTGCAGAGAAACATATCATACCTGCCGAAGATTGGTTTGCCTCCCGACGGAAAACCAGTGAGAGCCTGCCGCCGTCCGGTGCAGGTGAGTGCTGCGCCCCAAAACTACTGCAGTACGCTTTTTCCCATCACTGGCAACCGATGGCCTTGGCTGAATTCTGGATGGGAGCTCCACCTAAAAATGAATTGCGCCGTGAGGGCTGTTTCTATCAGCCATGTTCGGGTAAATGCCGTCCCATTCTACGCTGGATGTTAGGAGACGCCTTCCTCCCCACTCTGTCGTCATACCCTCTAGATCCGATAGAAACAATTTTTGAAGACGAATGGTTGATGGTCATCAACAAGCCAGCCGGTATTCTTTCTGTGCCGGGCAAGACAGGAGTGGTATGCGTGGCAGATATATTGTCGGAGCGGGGAACAAAAGATATACTGCTAGCAGCCCATCGCTTAGATCAAGACACAAGTGGTCTGCTGGTGCTGGCCAAGACGCCGGAGGTGTATCGCACCCTACAGGCATATTTTCAACGGCGCGATATCCTCAAACGTTACGAGGCCGTTGTGAAAGGAGCAGACATGGCAGGAATGAAGGATGAAGGGATGATTGACCTTCCCTTGCTGCCAGATCCACTCGATAGACCCCGGCAAATGGTCCATCGCGAGCACGGAAAGCCCGCAGAGACCGACTATCATGTACGTGAACGCCGTGCAGACGGTTCCGCACTCGTGGATTTCTTTCCCCGCACCGGGCGTACCCATCAGTTGCGCATCCATGCTGCTCATCCGGAAGGACTGAATGCACCTATCGTTGGCGACCGGTTGTATGGCGGTGCGCCGCACCTGCGCTTGTTGCTACACGCGGCTGAGATTCGTTTTATGCATCCGGTAACCAAAGAGGAGATGCATTTCTGCATCCCCTCCGGTTTCTAAGCATTCGTGGTTGACTTTGGTGTCTTTGTTTGCTCTGTCGACTCTTCATCATCCTCTTCGTGATGATAATAGTAGTAGGAGCGGTAGGCATTGTCGTCCTTGACCAGTTTGCCGTACAGTTTACCATACAGTTTGCCGTAACGACTGCTACCTTTGCGTCCACCGTAACCGTAGCCATAGCCGCCGTAGCCGCCATAACCAAGGTGACCGTAACCGTAACCGCCATAACCACCGTAACCGTAACCGTAACCCGAGCCATACGAGTGACGGCCTTCGGTCGGAATATCCGATAGAATCAACTGCACCTTCTCTGAGTTCTCTACCACTTCGGTCATCTGATCCAAGGTCTGCTTGCAGAACGATTTATTGGTCAGCATACAACGGATGACGTATAGACATATATCACTCTGCTCAATCAAGGCATAAGCATCCGGTACCAATCCAATAGGCGAAGTATCCATGACGATGAAGTCATATTGCTCGCGCATCTGCTGTACGAACAGCGCCAACTTATCCACATGCACCAACTCACCCGGGTTAGGCGGAATCGTACCGGCACGCACAAAGTCGAAGCCAAACGGCGTATCTTTCACCAGAATATCTTCCAATTCGCAATCGCCGATGAGGTAGTTGGACATACCATTACCGTTCTCCAGGCCCAACTTCGTGTGAATATTCGGTTTACGGAGGTCGAAGTCTATCAGTAGCGTCTTCTTTCCGGTCATGGCATACAAGGCAGCCAAGTTGGTAGAAAGGAATGTTTTACCATCACCGGACTCCGTGGAAGTGATACAAACAACCATTTTGTCCTTGCGACGCAAGATAAACTCAAGTCGCGTACGAATAGCACGTAGCATCTCTGCATAACTGCATCGAGGCGAAGCACGCACCAGCGTCGGGTTCTGACTTCTTGCATGACGCAAAGTACCGATCAGACGGAAGCGACGTAATTTGGTCACATCCTTAGGCGAACGCATCTTATTGTTAAGCAACTCGCTTAATATGATCAATATCGCCGGAATCAGGAATCCGACAAACAGATATGTGGTTGTCGTCTTCTGCTTGGCTTTCGAATTCATGATCGCCGTCGTACGAGCCTTGTCCATAATGGAGTTGTCCGGCGTATTAGACGCTTTCTGGATCTCGGCCTCTGCACGTTTCTGCAGGAAGAAGGTGTAATAGTTGTCGTCAATGCGATAGTTACGCTCGATAGCCACCATCTGCAACTCTTTCTCCGGCAACTGCTTGATGGCGCGTTCTACCTCACTGTAGCGCTCCTTCAGGTCTTGTTTCTCTATCTCAAGCGATGCACGCATGGAGCTCACTACCTCTTCGATAGCCGTCTTGACGTTCTCTATATCCTTTGTGAACTTGGCATAATAAACGTTCTTGTCAGTCAACTCTCCGCGTTGGAGACGCAAGTCATTGAGTTGCTGCACGAGCCCCATCAGCATCGGTTCGTTCAATCCTAATGAGGTAGGAGCAATCACCGCTCCGGTCTCAATATTCTGGTGGATATAATTGATCAGGTAGTCAAAATAGGTCTCACGCAGACGCAGTTCCATGTTCTTCTGGTCATACTCAGCCACGCGGCTCATCAACTGGCCGGCATAAGAGTTGACATCCACGAACTTGTTCTCCTGACGGAAATCCGTCATGGCGCCTTCACTCACCTGCAACGAAGCCTGTAAGGCTTCCAACTGCTCGTTGATGAACTTGATAGAGTTCTCTGCCACCTCATTCTTTTGCTCCAGGTTCTGCAGAAGATAGATAGCCGCCAACTTGTCGATAAACTCACAATCACGTTGCGGGGTCTCGCTGACCAACGAGAGGGCCAGTACTGTTGATCCCTCGGTGACAAACGAGAGTTGCAGACGACTCATGAACTCATCCACCAGCGATTCGTGCGTGCGGAAACGGAAGTATATCTTGCCGCTGTTGACCATCAGTTCGGTTGGCCAGATGACGATGTCGAATAGGTCACAATGCACGGGTTCGCCATAATGGGCATTTACCTCAAGCGGCAGTCCCTCATCATCAGTGGACGTGATCTGCAAAGAGCCGTCACGACGAAAAGAGACTTGGAACAACGATCCAAAGGCTTTCGGATCAATCCGATGGTGCTCCACCAGAATAGGTGTCTGACGGTACAATTGACGCGTCTTGAAACGCCCCTGTGTGATATACTCCGTTTCCATAAATGGCAACGAATCCACCACACGACTGATCAAGTCGTACGAACCCAACATGATCATCTGGTTGTTCACATTCTTCAGGCCGGGGTCTGCCACAAAGCCCTGCATCAACATAGTAGCCGAGCCGCCATAGGTGCTGCTCTCCTTGATGATGATCGTGCCTTGCGAATAATAGGAAGGAATCCAACGACGATTCTTCAGCATTGCCAGACCTAAGGCAATCGCCAGACCAATCACAAACAAGTACCAATAGTGCAAGAAGGTAAACAACCACTCCACCGGATTGAAATTGACTGCGCCTTCCTCCTCCTGATTCTCTTGCTGGGGGTCCTGCTGATAATACTGCTGATTGCCCTGGTAATATGCATTATTACCTCCATAATAGGCATTGTTGCCGCCGTAGTAAGCGTTGTTGCCGCCGGGTTGATAATACTGATTATTGCCCGAGGCGTAATATTGATTGTTGTTATTCATAGTCTATTGATATATGATTGCCACATAGTTCAGAACCGAAGTGAGCAGAGCCACACTGCTGGTAATCAGTCCGATAAAGGCCGAGTAGTTCTGTACCTTGTAGAAACTACCCTTCGTACGAGCCACATAGATCACATCATTCGGATAGATATAATAGTATTTCGAATCGATGATCGTATTGGTACGTATATCAAATTCCAGCACCTCCGGTTCCTGTCCGCCGTCACGAGGACGAACAATACGTATATGCCTACGGTCACCACTGTTCATCACGTCGCCGGTCATGGCCAAAGCCTGGAAGATGTTCATCTTCTCCCGATACACATAATATTGTCCCGCGCGAGCATCACCAACCACCGAAAAATACTTATTATACAATGCCAACTTCACATCCGCATCGGGGATAATCTCGCGGAATGCAGCACGCAGCGTATCCTGAGCCTCTTGCTCGGTCAGGCCTTGCACCTTCACCGGTTTCAGGAAAGGCAGATCTATCGTACCGTCTGAATAGACACGATAGGAATTGGCATACTGACCAGCAGCATATGAATTGTTGCTTCCAAGCGCCTTACTGATGGTCTCGTCAAGAGTGATCAGACGATAGATGATCTCATCGTTCACGCGTATACGATACGGCTCATAGTGTACCGAGTCGTACACCGGCAGATGATTGCTCTTGGTAGGTTCCTGCAGGTAACCGATCACTTTATGACTGTAGCAGCTCGATAGGATGAGGGCTACGATTCCAAGTAAAAACATCTTTCTCATTGCGTAGCCTCCTATTTTTTATGTTTGTTCACGTGATTAATACCCGTCTGCACAATCGCATAGATGAACGCACCAAACGAAATCGTCGCTGCGGTCACACCAATGACGGTCGAGACATGATTGATACCGAAGCTATAACCCGGAATCTGACGGATATAGATTATATCATTGGGCTCTACATAGTAGAACTCCGAGTTGATAATATCTTTCGAACGGGCATCAAAGGTCTTGATGGTCGTTTTGCCGTCTATCTCACGTATGATCTTGATCTCTTTGCGGCTGTTGAACTCTTTCAGATCGCCGGCCATCGCCAGTGCCTCAAAGATAGTCAATTTCTCCTTGTTGATCGTATAACGGCCACTCTGTGCACCAATGACGGAGAACGAGCGGTTGACGATATTCACCTCCACCGACACCGTCGTGAATCCCGGAATATCGGCCAGCAACTTACCCAACTCTTCTTCCAGTTTGTGTTTCACCTCACGAGTGGTCAACCCGTGTACGGCCACCTTTCCGATCGTAGGGAAGTCAATATTTCCCTCCTCGTCCACCAGATAGGTGTAGAGATCGTAACTGCCGTACATGCCACCGTTGTTCATCTGCTGGCGCATTTGTGAAGCATTGGTGCCGCCGGCATTGTACATTGCCATTACTTTTTCGTCCAGCGAATAGACATATACATACAATCGGTCGTCTATTCGCAACTTATAATCCTCAAAACTCAATGTGTCGGCATAGTGAGGGATATACCGGTCAGGCTCCTGCATGTAGTTCACTTTCCGCGCCGTCACACACGACACCAGCAGAAAGCCAACCACCGCAAGAAATAGTATGTTCCGTAGTTTAATCATTAAACATTCACCATTATACATTAAACAATTATCGCTTCTCATCCCATCCGAACGGATGCTTGGCTAAAGGCAATTTAGCCAACGGGTGGTAATCGCCTACCAATCCAATGGGTTCACTATGACGGATCTGTGCCACCGTCTCGATGCAAGGACGGGCCTCAGAGATACGGAAACCGTTGCCTGCCAGAATCTGCTTGTAACTCTCGGTGTGCAACTCCGTAAAGCCGGCCGAGAACTCAAATTCCTCGCCGTCAATGCTTAGCGTGCGGTAAGTGCGTTTCTCACCCTGCACCGCATTCGCAGGCAGACACTCTGCATTGATGCTCAGGAAATAACGTACTCTTGCTTTCTCAAGTTCCAGGTATCCCGCCACGCGATCAAACGACATCACATGTACGATGTTTTGCTTCACCGGACCGAATATCCATTGGAGCATGTCGTAGAAATGCACGCCGATATTCGTAGCGATGCCACCACTCTTGTGTACGTCGCCCTTCCAACTGCTGTAGTACCATTTGCCACGACTGGTGATGTAAGTCAAATCTACGTCATAAATCTTGTCTTTCGGACCGTTCTCCACTTTCTCTTTCAGCACACGAATCTTGTCGTGAAGACGTAATTGCAAGATCGTGTACGCCTTGTGTCCTGTCTCCGCTTCGAGTTCCACCAGGTTGTCGATATTATACGGATTGAGCACCAGCGGTTTCTCGCATATCACATCACAACCCAGACGCAGGCCGTAGCGAATGAATGCATCGTGCGTGTAGTTCGGCGTACAAATCGACAACCAACTCAGCGGATTGTCCGTACGCATCTGCTTCGAACAGAAACGGTCGAACTGCTCATTCTCCGTATAGAACGAACAATCGGGGAAAGACGAATCCAGTCGGCCCACCGAGTCGAACTTATCGTAGGCCACCAACAGGTTATTGCCCGTGTCTGCAATCGCCTTAATATGCCGCGGAGCAATGTAGCCCGCCGCACCAATCAATGCAAAATTCAATTTCTTATCCATAGTTTCTTAATACAGTTCTTCAAATTCTGTAGCACAAGTTCCTTGAGCCATTCTCCTTGCTTATTCGTCCATCGCTGTGGATGGGTCGTCATCATCACATGATTGGGCAACCTACCCTCCTCTATGGCTTGTAGTAGCTCCTCTGTCCCATGCCAGCTTAGCCCTTTCCGGCTCCATTCTTCCTGCCATCCGGGTATCTTGTCCCGCACGCTCAATTTGTATCCGTCCCAACATCTACCCGTGTCCGTCAGATAAAACACATCCCCGAAATCCGTATCCAAATAGGGCTCACCTATCACCCCCAACTTCTTATAGTCATACTTCTTCCAAAGATCCCTTCCGTCCCACTTGCTCGTCGGCGCACCATGCATACAGATAGTCTCTACCGCATAATACATCCGAAAATAGTCCAACCAGGTCTGGAAATGGCCCCATGCCTTATCTACATCGCCATCACAAAGGCTCATATCCTCATAGTGGTAGCCAATCTCATGTCCCAGCTGAGCGATGGCTTTGATTACGGATGGATCGTTACTCTCTTTCCCTACTCGGAAATAGTAGGTGGCTCGGGCACCAAGGGCATGCTCTATCTGCGCGGTACGCAGGCTGTTTTCCGGTTTGGCATCTACATCATGCCGCAAGATAACGAACTTCTCTGCGCTACGACGTGAGGTCATAATGTCATGACGATAGTCCGCATAAGGGATCAACTCATACCTCTTCTTCTGCAAGGTCTCGAGCAACTCTCTGTATATGTCCAGGCTAAAATCCCTCAATTTATAATTCCTATTTTAAAATTCCGAAAATCATCGTTCAGCACGCATGGGATTTTCGAGGAAGTCCTTGTATGCCAAACGAATTCCCTCTTCCAATTCCGTCTTATACGTCCATCCGAGTGCCGTTGCCTTGCTTACATCCAGCAACTTCCTGGGCGTACCATCAGGACGAGTGGCATCCCAAAGGATTTCGCCTTCATAGCCTACCACTTTCGCCACCAACTCCGTCAATGCCTTGATCGTCAACTCCTTGCCCGTACCGGCATTTACCGTCTCATTTCCAGAATAGTTGTTCATAAGGAATACGCACAGGTTTGCCAAGTCATCCACATAGAGGAACTCACGCAACGGGCTACCGGTTCCCCAACACGTCACCGACTTTGCCCCGTTCATTTTTGCCTCATGAAACCTTCTTATCAACGCCGGCAGCACATGGCTGTGTTCGGGGTGATAGTTATCGTTGGGTCCGTACAGGTTGGTCGGCATCACTGAGATATAATCCGTACCGTACTGCCGGTTCAAGAATTCGCAATATTTCAATCCGCTGATCTTCGCCAGGGCATATGCCTCGTTCGTCTTCTCCAGTTCTCCTGTCAACAGACAACTCTCCGTCATCGGCTGAGGGGCCATGCGGGGATAGATACAACTGCTTCCCAGGAACTCCAACTTCTTGCATCCATTCTTCCATGCCGCGTGGATGACGTTCATCTCCAGAATCATGTTGTCGTACATGAAGTCCGCCAGTGCATTCTGATTAGCGACGATACCGCCTACTTTTGCTGCTGCAAGGAACACATATTCCGGTTTCTCCTCCTCAAAGAATTTCTCCACCGCCTCTTGCCGGCACAGGTCCAGTTCCTTGTGCGTGCGGGTGATGATATTCGTATATCCCTGCCGCTGCAACTCACGCACTATAGCACTTCCCACCATTCCACGGTGGCCTGCTACATATATTTTCGAGTTTTTCAACATTTTAATAGCAATTTTCTAAAATCACGCCATATATACTATATAGTATATATAAGTATGGGTATGATACGTTCCGGTCTCGTTCTGATCTCGATCCAGTCTCGTTCCGCTCAGGTGACGATCAGGTGGCACTTGGGCGGCGCTTGAGTGGCGTTACTTATCGATTCCTTTCTCCAGATACTCGGCGAGGTTTGTCTTGCGGATCTCAGCCGCGGCATCGTCTGCAGCCACTTTCTTCATATCGTGCGCTACCATCAGTTCGACGAGCTGCTCGAACGAAGTGCTCTGCGGGTTCCAGCCCAGTTCGCGTTTAGCCTTGGTAGGATCGCCAAGCAGGTTCACTACATCGGTAGGACGGTAGAAGTCCGGGCTCACAGCCACCACTACCTTGCCGGTCTTGATGTCAATACCCTTCTCGTCGATGCCGTGTCCTTCCCAACGCAGTTCAATACCTGCGTGCTTGAAGGCCAGCGTAGCGAACTCACGGACACTATGCTGCACACCGGTTGCGATGACGAAGTCCTCCGGCGTCTTGTGCTGAAGGATGAGCCACATGCACTCCACATAGTCTTTTGCATAACCCCAGTCACGCAAGCTATCCAGATTACCCAGATACAAACAATCCTGCTTACCTTGTGCTATACGTGCAGCCGCCAGGGTGATCTTCCTTGTCACAAACGTCTCGCCACGGCGCTCACTCTCATGATTGAACAGTATGCCCGAGCAGCAGAACATATTGTATGCCTCGCGGTACTCCTTCACGATCCAATAACCATACAATTTGGCCACAGCGTACGGACTATAGGGATGGAAAGGCGTCGTCTCGCTCTGGGGCACCTCCTCCACTTTGCCGTACAACTCACTTGTCGATGCCTGATAGATGCGGCATACTTTCTCCAGATGGTTCGTACGCACCGCCTCAAGGATACGCAGTACACCTACGGCATCCACGTCTGCAGTGAACTCAGGAGCATCAAAACTAACCTGCACATGGCTCTGAGCAGCCAGGTTGTATATCTCTGTCGGCTGTACCTTGCCTACCAGTTTGACGAGCGACATCGAGTCGCTCATATCGGCATAGTGCAAGTGAAAATGCGGCGTGCCTTCCAGATGAGCGATACGCTCTCTGTAGTCCACCGAACTACGGCGGATGATGCCATGAACCTCGTAGCCCTTGGCCAACAGAAACTCCGCCAGATAACTTCCGTCCTGACCGGTAATGCCTGTGATAAGTGCAATGTTTGTCATATCAAACGAATAAAATTATTTTTTGAAGAAAATATCACGCAGGGTGTGCCACAGTGACTGTGCCAAATGCGTGTAGTAATTATACAAGGTCTGCGCAAAGCGTATATGGCTACTCATCCGCTCGCGGTGAACAGCAGCACGTCCCTCGGCGCGCAAAGTCTCCATCTGCAAAGCGTTGCTATCCTTAAGGCCGCTTAGCTTGGTGACGATCGGATCGACAAACATCGACTTGCTACCAAGGAGCAGCAGCGGGATTAACAACAGATAGATGGCTCCGATGATGAGGCAAGCCGCCCATGCAGGCATACATTGCGCAAGAGCAAAGACCGCGGCTGCCGCGCAGAAGGAGAGCACAGCAAAAGCCACAAGGATCAGGCAGATGGTAAGCAGCAGGGCGCCCACCACACGGCTGGCACTATCAATGACCTGCAGGCGTGCCACCTCGTACTCCGCCTTGACAAAACTCTCCACTTCGGACAGAATTTCTTCCTTTTTGTCCTGCAATTCTTTCTTATTTTCCTCCATAGCCCTGCGTAGTTATGCCTTCCCGGCGGTTTCTTCCATCTTTTCAGCCGCTTGACGAAGTTCCTCGCGACATTCGTTCAGCTTGTCCTTGGCCTGTTTGGCCAGATCCAACAACTCGCCGCGCGCCTCCTTGCCGAAATCCGACATGAGCCACATGGCACCGGCTGCTCCTACGGCTGCACCGGCTGCCAGCAGCAATACATCTTTCATAAGTCTTCCTATCATAGCATTAAAATCTGGTTTTACATAAAAAAACCGGTTTCGGGCTGCAAAATTACTGCTTTTTTTTCATATATGCAAGCGCGCACGCATATTTTTAATGTTTTTATGCATTTTGCATCAATAATTTTCTTTCCTTGATTTTACTTGTCTGAAAATTTGCATAATTCAAAAAAAAGTTGTACCTTTGCACCCGCAAAGGTTTGTGACAATGTTAAACATCGCGTTTACTACACAACTCCCCGACGAAGGCTTCTGGCGGTTGACCGGTAAGGCTCGTTATGTGCGCCCGGAAGAGGCCGAAGTGCTCGTGAGCACTTTCGACTATCGTGTGTCGCGCGAAATGATTGATGCGATGCCCAAGCTGAGACTCATTGCTAACTTCGGTGCAGGATACAATAACATTGATTTAGAAGCCTGTAGAGAACGTGGTATTCGCGTAACCAACACCCCGCAACCGGTGGTAGAACCCACTGCAGAACTGGCCTTTGCGCTTATGATCGATGTAGCTCGCCGTGTATCCGAATTCGATCGTGCCATACGGACCGGCTCCGGGCAACCAATGGCGGTGATGAACAACCTGAGCCACTCGCTCTACGGCAAGACACTCGGCATCATCGGCATGGGACGCATCGGGCAAGCTCTCGCACGCAGAGCCATCGCCTCCGGCATGAAGATACTCTACCACAATCGCCACAGGCTGACGGAGGAGACAGAAACGAGATACAATGCCGCATATGTGGATTTTCAGACCCTACTGCAGGATAGCGACTTCGTGAGTCTGAATCTGCCCTATACGCCTGAGGTTCATCACCTGATTGGCAAGCCCGAACTGGGCATGATGCGACGCACAGCCTACCTTATCAACACAGCGCGCGGCGCGCACGTTGATGAACAAGCACTCGTAGAAGCCCTCCGAAGCGGTATCATCGCCGGTGCAGCAATGGATGTGTACGAGCACGAACCGGCTATTCACCCTGCCCTGCTCGATCTTCCCAATGTAGTTCTCTCTCCCCACACGGGCACCGGCACTTGGGAAGGACGCATCGCCATGTGCGAGAACGTGACAGACAACATACTCGCCTGGATAGACAACAATATTAACAATATGAATATCGTATTATGAAAAAAACTTTCTTGTTTGTAGCAGCCGCCATCATGATGGCAGGATGCGGATTTATGCAGAACAGCACCACCAACAGTGCAAGTACCAACCAAACTGCCGCTACGCAGACAACAGTACAGCAGGCTAACACGGCTATGTCGGCCGGCCAGGGCGCAGGCGATGCACTGCTCAAGCTCTACAACCAGTACAAGGCTGATGGCAACAAGTATGACTACAAGAACATGCAGAATATGCTCAACACCGTGACACTGATTGCCAACTGCGAGGGTCTGAAGGACAACTACAAAGACAAGACATACCTCTCCGAGTTCGGTAAAGGCATGATTGCCAGCTCATTAGGTCTGGTTACACAAAACAACGTAGAGAACGTGACCAATAGTCTGGTGACGATGGTCAAGAATAGCGAAACCGTACAAAACGCCACGCAGAGTGTACAAAGCGGTGCAAACACAGCAGCCGGTTATGCCAATACCGCAGCACAATATGCAGGCGCACTGAGCACCTTGCTTTCTGCTTTCGGAGGAAATAAATAATTCATATGAATATAGTTGACCGATTTTTGAAGTATGTCTCGTTCTGTACCACCAGCGACGAGAACACAGGCATGACGCCAAGCACGCCCGGACAGATGGAGTTCGCTCGCTTTCTGGCTGATGAACTCAGGCAGATAGGCCTCAAAGACGTGACGCTTGACGAGAACGGCTACATCATGGCCACGCTGCCCGCTAATACCGACGGCAAACCCGTCATCGGTTTTATTGCCCACATGGACACATCTCCGGACGCGAGCGGCAAACATGTGAAAGCCAGCATCGTCAAAGCCGAAGAGCGTGAGTATATCGACCCGCGCTATGCCGGACAGGACGTGATCGTAACGGACACGACGACCCTTTTGGGCGCAGATGACAAAGCGGGAATCGCGGAGATCGTGACCGCTATGGAATACCTCATCCAACATCCGGAGATCCAACACGGCAAAGTGCGTATCGGCTTCACGCCGGACGAGGAGATCGGCCAAGGAGCAGATCATTTCGACGTACCGGCATTCGGTGCAGATTTCGCTTACACGATGGATGGCGGTGCCATCGGAGAATTGGAGTTTGAGAACTTCAATGCTGCTGCATGTAAGATCCGCGTACACGGACTGAACGTGCATCCGGGGTACGGCTATCATAAGATGGTGAACTCCATGCGCATTGCCTACCAGTTAGCCGTAATGCTACCCCGTTGGGAAACGCCCGAGCACACGCAGGATTATGAGGGTTTCTATCATCTCGTCGGCATGAACGGAACGGTTGAAGAGACAACCCTCAGCTATATCATCCGTGATCACGATCGCGCCCGCTTTGAGAGCCGCAAACGCGAACTGGAACACCTGGTGCGCAAAGTGAACCGCGAGTTCGGAGAAGGCACTGTGGAAATAGAGATGCGAGATCAATATTATAACATGCGCGAGAAGATCGAACCCGTCATGCATATCATCGACTTGGCCAAAGAAGCCATGACGGCTGTAGGTGTCACACCTGCTGTCAAACCGATCCGCGGAGGCACAGACGGTGCACGTCTCAGTTTCGAAGGACTGCCCTGTCCTAACATATTTGCCGGCGGCGAGAACTTCCACAGCCGATACGAGTATCTGCCTATTCCAAGCATGGAAGCGGCAATGAATGTCATTCTAGAAATTGTAAAAAAAGCATAACTATGTTAAAAACCACTCCGTTTACAGACATCCATATTGCACTCGGTGCCAAAATGGCCGAGTTCGCGGGTTTCAATATGCCTATCCAATACCCTACAGGTATCAACCAGGAACACATGATCGTTCGTGAAGGCGTAGGAGTCTTCGACGTAAGCCATATGGGAGAGTTTTGGGTAAAAGGTGAGCAAGCACTCGATTTTCTGCAGTATATCACCACCAACGACCTCTCCGTCATCCCCTCCGGCAAGGCACAATACACTTGTATGCCCAACGGCAAAGGCGG
This sequence comes from uncultured Bacteroidales bacterium, assembly GCA_902784585.1. Classification (GTDB taxonomy): domain Bacteria; phylum Bacteroidota; class Bacteroidia; order Bacteroidales; family Paludibacteraceae; genus Colicola. Next base: position 193,818 of record CACZVM010000003.1, read on the forward strand.
CATCGTGGACGACTTGATCATCTACAAATACTCCACCACCAAATATCTGATGGTTGTCAATGCCGGTAATATTGACAAGGACTGGGCGTGGGTGAATCATGTCAAAGAAGAGAAGTTCCCCACTGCTGACATCAAGCTGGATAATGCCAGCGATCGTTATGGTCAGTTGGCAGTACAAGGCCCCAAAGCCACTGAGCTACTGCAACTATTGACCGATGCCGATCTGAAGTCAATTGACTATTATGCGTTCCGCGAATGGAGTTTTGCGGGCGTTCCTGGTGTTATTCTCAGCAATACCGGCTACACGGGAGCAGGTGGATTTGAACTCTATTTCCCGGCGGAACGGGGCATTGAGATATGGAATGCGCTCTTCGAAGTAGGCAAGCCTTTTGGCCTCGCTCCAATTGGTTTAGGCGCTCGCGACTCGCTGCGTCTGGAGAAATGGTACTGTCTTTACGGCCATGACATAGATGACACCACTTCGCCTCTCGAGGCAGGCCTGGGATGGATCACAAAGCTCGATGCCAAAGACTTTATCGATCGTGATTTCCTCAGACAGCAGAAAGCCGAAGGTGTAAAGCGCAAACTGGTGCATTTCGAGTGCTTGGAGCGTGCTATTCCGCGTAACGGCTACGAGATCTGCGACGAAGCCGGCAACGTGATAGGCAATGTTACCTCCGGCATCATGCTGCCCAACACCAAGGTAGGCATCGGTATGGGATACGTACAGACACCTTTCGCCAAGAAAGAGACGGTCATCTATATTAAGATACGCGAGAAACTTATTCCTGCCAAAGAAGTATAATGAGTAAAAATGTAGCATTGGTGCTTGGCTCGGGCGGGGCACGCGGATTGGCACATATCGGTGCTATCGAGGCCCTGGAGGAGCGTGGTTATACTATTACCAGTATAGCCGGTTGCTCAATGGGCAGCATCATTGCAGGCATGTATGCAGCGGGGCAACTCAAAGAAGCCAAGGAGTGGTTTCTGCAGGTAGACAAGCAACTCATACTACGTATGATGGACATTAACCTGCTTAGCGGGAACAGTCTGGTCAAAGGACGACGCATCATCCAGGAACTGGAAAAAGTGGTGCCCGACAGACCTATTGAAAAACTGCGCATCCCCTGCACCATTGTCGCCTCTGACATGATGAACACAGAGGAAGTGATATTCCGCAGCGGCAGTTTGTTTGAAGCGGTGCGTGCCTCCATCAGCATACCCCTATTCTTCCAGCCTGTCCAGATAGGCAATCGGCTACTGATAGATGGGGGCATACTAAATCCGCTTCCTCTCCATCTGGTAGAGCGCACTCCCGGCGACATACTTATCGCTATGGATATCAGCGGAAAGGACAGTATGCCTGTGACGCAGACCATCCCCGACCCCATCGACGTAGATGGCACACTTGCCGAAGTAAAGGCAACCGGTATTCCTGTACCTACGTCCTGGGAGAAACAATTACGTCAGTTTGGCAAACGTGTAGATGACTATCGTCGCAAGCGCGCGACTGATCTGGGACGCAATATCAATTTTGTGGACCTGCTGGATAGAATGTCCGATATGCAGATCCAACAAAACACCCTGCTCGCACTGCGGCTCACACCTCCTGACATACATGCCGTCATGCGCCAATATGCATACAACACATTCGATTTCGACAAAGCGCAACAGATCATCGCAGACGGCAGACGGATCATGACGGAAGCGCTCGAACAATATGAAAAAGATGCAAAAAAATGAAAAAAAGCAATAAATAGTTGGTTATGTGAAAAAAAAAACGTACCTTTGCAGAAATTTTCATAACATACTATCGTAAAAGCGAACTAAAAACAAAAGAATTATATGGCAACAAAACACTATTTCTCCTATTTGCAAGAGACTATGGCTAGTCGCTGGAACTCTCTGGCTCTCAAAGACCTGGACGGCGAAAACCAATACACGTATGCCGAATTGGCAGCGGCCATCAAGCGTCTCCATATCACGTGGAAGGAATTAGGTATCAAAGAGGGTGATAAGATTGCTCTCTGCGGTCGTAACTGCGCCAACTGGGGATTGCTTTTCCTTGCTGTAGAGAGTTATAAAGCAGTAGTTGTAAGTATTCTGCCAGATTTCACGGCTGACGGTATATACAGTCTGGTAGACCACTCCGAGGCCGTACTGCTCTATGTAGGTCCGAACGTGAAGAAGAAGATTGACCCCGCGCAGATGAAGAGACTGAAGGCTACTATTTTCATGGACGATATGACGCTGGTTGCTTCTGAAGAGAAGACTGCCAAGGCATATGCCAATGTGGATAAAGCGTTTGCAAAAGCGTATCCCGATGGCGTTCAATTGAGCGACATCCAATTCCCTACCGACAACTACGACGATCTGGCAATCATCAACTATACCAGTGGCTCTACCGGCAACCCGAAGGGTGTAATGCTGACCCATCTCAACCTGAGTGGTAACGTAGAGTTTGCCAGCCAACGCATTCCCCACAAACCGGGAGATGCAGTGCTGTCTATGTTGCCTATCGCACATATGTTCGGACTGATGTTCGAATTCCTTTATCAGGTGTGCGATGGCGCGCAGGTATATTTCCTAACCCAGGCTCCGACACCTACAGTACTGATGAAAGCCTTCGCACAGGTAAAGCCGTTCATGATTCTTACCGTACCTTTGGTGATCGAGAAGATTGTCAAGAAGGGTGTACTACCCAAGATCAGCAGCCCGCTGATGAAAGTGCTATGGAAGACACCCGGCATCAAGAATGTCATACGCGGCAAAGTAAAAGAAGGTCTCCACAAGACTTTCGGCGGTCAGGTACGTTTCCTGATCATCGGTGGTGCCGCACTCAATGGCGAAGTAGAACAAGTGCTTCACGATATCCGCTTTGAGTACTGCGTAGGTTACGGAATGACGGAATGCGGTCCGCTAATCAGCTATGAAGACTGGTGGGACTATGCTTTCCATAGCTGCGGGAAACAACTGCCGCAATGCCACGTTCGTATTGACTCTGAAGATCCTACTGGCAAAGATGGCGAGATCCAAGTAAAAGGTATCAACATCATGAAAGGCTACTATAAAAACGAAGAGGCTACTAAGGCGGTATTCACCGAGGACGGATGGATGCGCACCGGCGATCTGGGCGTACTGGACAAAGCCGGCAATATCTACATCCATGGTCGTTCCAAGAACATGATCCTCGGTGCCAGCGGACAGAACATCTACCCGGAGGAGCTGGAGGATAAACTCAACTCGATGCCTTGCGTAGTGGAGTCCATCGTTGTCGATCGTGACCACAAACTGGTAGCACTCATCTTCCCGGACAACTCTTCGGAAGGCAAGAAGCTGCTGGGCACCAAGACTATCATGGAGCAAATGGAAGAAAACCGTATTGCGGTTAACAAGACGCTCCCGCAATATAGCCAGATCAGCGGTTTTGAATTGGTAGCACAGGAGTTTGAGAAGACGCCAAAGCGCTCCATCAAACGTTATCTGTACAAGTAAGTTCCGCTTAGAGAATATCTAGCAACTCAGAGAGCCGCGCTATCGTACGCACTTGATGTACGGGCGCGGTTTCTTGTTGCCGACAGAAGTAGCAGGTATCCAACCCTGCCGCCTGAGCGCCCAATACATCCGTCGTCATACTGTCGCCCACCATCAATACTTCATGCGGTTGCAGTCCGCTACGACGCAACGCCTCCAGATAAAAACGTATATCGGGCTTGTCATAACCTATATCCATTGATATATACGTATCTTCGAAATATGGCAGCAACCCAGCATAGGCCAGCCGGCTCCGCTGCAGATGTCCGAAACTGTTAGACGCAGCAAAGAGCCGATAGCCTCGCTTACACAAGGTTTCAAGAGTTTCTTTCGCCTCCGGAACCAAGACATGTGTCTTGCCCCAGGCGGCACGAAAAGACTGCTTGAACGGTTCTACTGCCTCCGGAGGATAGCCCACCGTGGCAATAAACTCCTTAGGATACAACTCCATCACATCCGCAATCGTGTGCAGACCGTGTTTCGCCTCCGAAAACAGACGACCACTGATCTGAAAGAAAATATCAAAATATTCCGGATGCTCGGGCATTGCTGCCAGAAAAGCCTCTCGACAACATGGAATATAGTCAAGCAATGTATCGTCTATGTCAATAAAAATTGCCTTATATTTCATTTTTTTCGTCTAAAGTTTTGTCAATTCAAAAAAAAGCAGTACCTTTGCACCCGCTTTTCAGGAGTTGGCGCTAAACCATCCTAGGCGGAGGCCGCTCCTTCCGTTCCGTCGGAAGGACGCTCCGGGTAGTAGTTCAGCCCGGTTAGAATGCCTGCTTTGGGAGCAGGTGGTCGCGCGTTCGAATCGCGCCTACCCGACTTGAGGACCTTGGGTCCTCTTTTTTTTATACATACATATACAACAAAACAAAAGTGCCCGCGTAAACTTTGCTCGAGAAAACTCCTGAGAATAGGATTTGAGGCCTGCTTTTTCCTCTGTAATCCGACCACCTCATCGCTACCATTACTGGGTCACGGCGTAGAGTATCGGCACGCCATTAGTGAAGCTACAGCACTCGGTAAGATAAATTTGTTGAGTTTTCCGGTTCCTATTGTTACGTTGGGGCACTATATGTTAAAGTATGGCACGATGCCACCCTATTGTAATCACAAAGCGGTGAGTATCTGCATGCACCCTCTGACTATACGCATCCGGATGCACGTGATAGTTGTACGACTGCCAACGATACTGGTAAGCAGCTTGTACGATAAATTGTTTTCCTCTATATCCTATACCTGCCGAGGCACAATGTGCACTAAGCCAATGACTGCTGTAGGCATCCCTACGATAAAATCCGGGTGCCAGATTCAATGCACGAGTCTGATGCTTGAAGGTAGTCTCCCATGCATAACCAACATTCATATACAAGCCCTCCACTGGCGTGATCTCAAAACCAGAACGAAATGCATGCGTGTCGTCGCTATAGAACATATGCTGGTAGTCATACTGCACTGAAGCTATTCCGTAATGCCCCATCGTAAACGCAGCACCCACGCTCAGACGCAGCGGCATATGGAAATCAGAGTACGTTTCGCGCATATCGCGCGCGTAGCAATACCTAAGCGTATCAGTGAGGGAAGAGAAAGTACCGGAAGTATAAATGGTTACAGACCCCAAACTGGGTGTATGCAGCGACAAACCGACACGCGCCCACCTGGATGGACGGTATATCACTCCAAAGGCCGCATTACATCCAACGCCTGTCAGCGTAAACGCGCTCTCATTCTTGATATCCACATACTCTCCTGCCGGATTGAGTGTCGGGAAGTACTCATAGTAATCGCCATCAGAAGAAAGAAGATAAGATTGGATATGCAGGCCTAGGCCGACATACCAGCGATGAGCGATATTCATACCCCAACTGAATGCATACTCATGGGCAGCACCCGACTCAAATACAAGTTGGTCGTAACCAGTATTGAGGGGATACGTCGGATATGATATACCCAAGTTGACACCCTCCTCATTCAATAGATGACCCAAGGAAGGACTTTCTATCCCCACCAAGTGCACGCGGCGCGAGAAATCGTGCGTGCGGCGGTAGGAGAACATGACAGCATTGCTGATGGCGCCATAGTCAGTGAATCGCTCACCAAAAGCAAACACTATTGATGCTTGGGGCACAATGGCTTTATTCTTCCGCCCGGAGATTGTCAACCCTTCCTGACAAGTACGATCAAAGGCTCCTCCGATGGAGAACAGCAATTCCGAATGACGATAGAATCCAAGTCCGGCAGGATTGTCTGCCGCGGCTGAAGGATCTGCTCCCACGGCCGTCATCGCACCCGCCATGCCTACATAGCGCGCTGTGCCCATCGGGCTACGCTCATTCAGACGCTCGTAGTCCTGTGCTTGCAAAGCCAGTACGTTCAGCACCAGTCCTATGATAAACACTTTCTTCATCGATGAATCCTAACAGTAATCGTTGTGTCTTGCTCATGCAGTATCTCCAGCGTTGGAGCCGACTCCTCTAGAGCCGCAGACTCCCTCTGCTCCACGAATTGTCCCTCATAATCAGGCCAATAGTACGCATCATCCAATGGTACTTTTTTGGCGGAAGAGCACGCCGCGAAGAGGCATGCGACGAACAGCAATATGATTATTCGTATTCTCATCAGACCTTACGGAAGCCAATAATCTCTCTTACTTCCTCTATCGTCTTCTCTGCACGTGCGGCAGCTGCTTCTGCGCCCTGACGCATTATGCGGTCGAGCAGCACGTCGTCGTTGGCGTAGGCCTGTATACGCTCGCGTATCGGGTTGAGCAGCGTGTTGCAGTCGGCGGCTATCTGTTTCTTCATGTCGCCGTAGCGTATCTCCATGCGGTTGTAGAGGTCGTTGTAGTAGTCGGCCGCCTCTTTGCCACTGATGAGTTCGCAGAAGGTGAACAAGTTCTGTATCACTTCCGGCTTCTCCTGGTTGAGCTGCGTAGGTCCCTGGTCGGTCACGGCGCGCATGATCTTCTTCGTCACCGTCTTCTCGTCGTCGCAGAGGTAGATACAGTTGCCTTCGCTCTTGCCCATCTTGCCGCTACCGTCCAGGCCCGGCACTTTCACCGCCTTGTCGGCGAAATGGAAGGATGCCGGCTCTTTGAAGTACTCCACATTATAGATGCGGTTGAAGCGGCGGGCAAACAGACGAGCCATCTCCATATTCTGCTCCTGGTCTTTTCCTACCGGCACTTTGTCTGCCTTGTGCATCAGGATATCCGCCGCCATCAGGCAGGGATACGTAAGCAAGCCTGCGTTGACATTGTCCGGCTGTTTGCGCACCTTCTCCTTGAAACTCGTCACGCGTTCCAACTCGCCCAGATAAGCATTCATATTGAGATACAGATACAACTCCAACACCTGCTTCACATCGCTCTGAACGTAGATAGGTGCCTTGTCCGGATCTATGCCACAGGCCAGATATTCGCTCAGGATCGTCTTAACCGAACGACGGATATTCTCCGGCGTGGGGTGCGTCGTCAGCGAGTGCCAGTCGGCAATGAAGAACATGCAGTCATACTCATCCTGCATCTTCACAAAACTCTTAACAGCTCCGAAATAGTTGCCGAGGTGCAGATTGCCCGTCGGCCGTATGCCACTAATGACTCTTTCCATTTTTCTCCAATTCTATCGGTAATTGACGGAAGATCGGTTGCGCCAGTGCGGTAAGCGTCTCCGTGTTCGCCACGCCCGGGATCTCCTGTATCTTGGAATTCAAGAGATGCAGCAGGTGCTCATTATCATGAGCAAACACCTTGATTAACAAGCCATATGCGCCTAATGTATATTGCGCCTCCACCACCTCGGGTATCTGCTCAAGTGCTGCAATCACTTGGTTATACATCGAGGCTTTCTCCATGGTAATACCGATATAGACACAGAGCTGATAGCCCAGCATCTTCGGCTGCACATGGTAACTCGAACCGGTGATGACGCCATTGTCAAACATCTTCTGCACACGCTGGTGGACAGCCGCACGACTCACGCCACATTGTTCTGCCACGTCACGAAAAGGGATACGTGCACTTTGGGTGATGATCTTCAGAATCTTTCGATCCAATTCGTCAATTTTTTCCATTCTTTGTGTTAAAATGATTAAATTTTGCGCAAAGATACAACTTTTCTTGGATATATGCAAGAATTTTTATAATTTTGCAGCAAATTTTGTAACATTATGTCACTTGACGAATATATTTCCGCTCATACTACTCCGGAGAACGACGCACTGGAGGCTATCTCACGCGACACGCACGTGCACGTTTTGAACCCGCATATGCTTAGCGGTCACATTCAGGGACGCCTACTCAGTATGCTGAGCCATATGATACATCCCCGCCGTATTCTCGAACTCGGTACTTTCACCGGCTACAGCGCGCTGTGCCTGGCAGAAGGGCTGACTGACGACGGGCTGCTCATCACCGTAGAGCATAATGACGAACTGGAAGAGACCATCCGTCGCAATCTCAGTCGCTCTCCGCTAGGCGGACGAATCCGACTGCGTATAGGGGATTGCCAGGAGGTACTGAAAGAGTTGCAAGGAGAAAATCAAATCTTTGACTTGATATTTATCGATGCCGACAAGCGTGAGTACTGCGCCTATCTGGAGCAGGTTATGCCGCTGGTTCCTGTCGGCGGCTTCATTCTGGCCGACAACACGTTGTGGGACGGACATGTGATAGACGAAGCCTATAATAAAGACAAGCAGACCCAAGGCCTGCGTGCATTCAATGAGACGGTGGCGCATGATGAGCGCCTAGAACAAGTGATCTTGCCGGTGCGTGACGGCCTGACGCTTATTCGCAAGACCGGCGAATAAAAACGATTGCCCCTCCCTCAAGCGTCCAACCGGGCAACTGAGCCGTTTCCAGATAGTCCAACCCTCTATACAACGCCAGACAGGCTGAGTTGCGCTCCGAGATAACGGCATACAAGAGACGCAGATGCAGAAAGTCGAACGCATAGCGTTCTATCTCCTCTACAGCAGCACGCCCCACCCCTCGGCCACGTGCCTCGGGCGACACATACATGCCGAGCGCCGCACGTTGATTGCGCGGATCCAGGTCAAACAGATCGATGCAGCCAAGCGTCGCACCATCCTCCTCTATTATCAATCGCAACTGACCGTCCCGGTAAATATCTCCGGTGGTAGATTCGATATAGGCGCGCAGGTCTTGCTGCGAGAGCGGATTATGGTTGTCGCCGTCTGCCCAGGCCGAAGCGTCATTCTCCCATTGATAGAGATACGGCAGGTCGGCAGGCTCTATTTTGCGTAATCGAATCATGCCTAGTCAAACAGACGTGCCCAGAAACTCTTTTTCTTTTTCTTCGGACGCAGGTCTTCCATGTTACCCTGCGGTGCCGGTTCGAAGGCATGCCCCGTATGAATCATATTGTAGATGACGCCCCACTCGGGCAGTCCGCCCAGGTTGCGATCGTCAATCCAGAGGTCGGCCACCAGTTTGCGGGCTGTACCGTGAGCCGGCTCTTCCTCCGGATAGTTGCTGTTGACCGCATAGAACTCCAGTCCCTTGGACTTGCAGTAATCCAATGCCTCTTGCAGCAAATCGCCCTCGCGCACAGTCCAAAGGATGACCTGATGATGGTCCTCCTCCTGCAGTTTCTTGAGCGTCTGAATGGCAAAGGGAATAGGTTTTCCTATCTTCGGATACTCGTGGGTGACGATCGTCCCGTCAAAATCACATGCTATTATCATAATCAATAGGTTTCTTCGTTGGGATCTTTCGGTTTCATCTCTTCCTCCATCTTGCCGAGTGTAGGCTTGGTGAAATACCAGGCGACAGCAGCCATCGCAGCAATCCACATAAGGGGTCTGTACCCACCCAGCAGATAAAAGAAACAGAGCGACATAGGCATCGTGCCTCCTACCATCAGGATTCGGCCGATAGCCAAGTCTTTGTACTGTTCCAATGTCTCCGGTTTGCGCCATTTGATCAGGTACAAGCCCACCACGATACCAAGCAGCGTAGCCGCAATAGCCACAGTTTGCAGTATAGTACCGAGTTCAGACATCGGGTCAATCGGTGTGTACATCTGATGCATAAACAGATAATACATGACGCTCAACACGATGAGCGATACGACCATCACGCCGTAATAGTACCAGTTGAGGGTTCGAATGATTTTTTCTTCCATATTATGCTTTAAATTCTGTTCGGTTAACAATCGAGCGACCAAGCGTAATCTCATCGGTATATTCCAACTCATTGCCGATGGCCACTCCGCGAGCTATCTGCGATATCTTGATGTCCAGTCCTGCGTTCTGCAGACGACGATAGATATAGAAATTGGTGGTATCCCCCTCCATTGTGGTAGGCAAGGCCAGGATGATCTCATCCACTCCGCCCTTGCTGATCCGCTCGATGAGCGAGTCTATCTCAATGTCCTTGGGGCCAACGCCATCCATTGGCGAGATAATACCGCCTAACACATGATACACACCGTTGTATTGACCGGTATTCTCGATCGACATCACGTCCTGCACGTTCTCCACCACACAGATGGTATGATGGTCACGCCGCGAGGATGCACAGATCGGGCACAACTCATTATCGGAGATATTATGGCATTCACGGCAATAGACCACCTCTTGTTTCAGGCGCGTGAACGCACCGGCAAATGCCTGCACATCCTGCTCCGGCTGACGGAGCAGATGCAACACTAGCCGCAAGGCCGTCTTGCGTCCAACTCCGGGAAGCGATGCCATCTGGTTGACGGCCTGCTCCAGTACTATGCTCGGATAGTCACTCATGCTTTCTTGGCCCAACGGGCTGGTAAGACACGATACGGATAACGCTCACGTATATCGTTGGCGTTCGGACAGTCGCAACGGTGGATACGGATCCCTTTCAGTACCGACACAAAGGCGAAGATCGGATCTCCCGGTTGAGGATTACAGCATCTACTCAAGTTATAATCCACATTCTTCACATTCATGTCCACCTCGATAGCCAGACCTTTGAGTTCCGATCTGTCTACATATTCAGTATGTTCACGCGGTGCGACAGGCTGTTCCTCCGGTTCCAGGAGCACCTCGCGTAAACGCTGTACATCCTCTTTCCCGTTGGCCACCGACTGATACATATCCGAAACGGCTTTGTAGCCCAACCGGATAGCCATCTTGGTGATATCACCTTCCGTATATTCGACCTTCCAGTTCTTAAACTTGCGTTCTATTATCTCCTTGCCTTCAGCCGCCTGTTTGTACTCTATTTCCTTCAGAGCCTGACGTATCTTGTTGCGGGCCTTGGTGGACACCACAAAATTGAGCCAGTCGGAATTGGGATGCTGGTTGGGCGAGGTCTGGATAAACACCTGATCGCCATTCTCCAGCTTCTGTCGGATGGATACATTCTGGTTGCGAATTGTACCTCCGACACAGTGCGCACCCACTTCGCTATGTATCGAATAGGCAAAATCCAATACAGTGGCATTGGCCGGAAGACGACGCAAATCACCGTTAGGCGTAAACACATATACATCACTCGGACGCTGCACGATCGACCCCTTAACACCTTTGTACGACCAGTGCGCCGCCACTCCCTGCTCCGCAACCTCATCCATACGGCGGGTGCGAATCTGCACCTCCACCCATCGGTTGTCCGGTCCCAGCACCGTGGTATGAAGCGACTCGTAGCCGTTCTCCTTCGGCACTGAGAGCCAGTCTCTCAGGCGCTTCGGATTAGGCGTGAATACGTCGGTGATCAACGAATAGACCTGCCAACAGTCACTCTTCTCACGTTCCATCGGCGAGTCCAGAATAATACGGATAGCAAACAGATCATAGATGCGGTCCACATCACAGTGCTGTGCCTCCATCTTATGATAGATCGAGTGGATCGACTTGGGACGCCCTTTGATGGTAAAGCGGAAGCCCTCGCGCGTCAACTTCTCCTGAATAGGTGCGATGAAACGCGCGATATATGCCTCACGCTCTGCCTTTTTGGCATTGAGCGCGTGCGCAATATACTTATAGGTATCGTAATCCAGGAACTTCAGCGCCAAGTCTTCCATCTCCGTCTTGATCTGGTACAGACCCAGGCGGTGAGCCATCGGCGCATGCAGCGTCTGGGTCTCACGCGCTATGTGGCGGCGACGTTCACTGTCGCCCTCCGCATCCAGTTTGCGCAGCAAATCCAGGCGCTCGTTGAGGATATCATATAGTACTTTATTGCTGTCTTCCATCCATGTCCATTCAAAAAACGCTGCAAATTTACGATTTTTTTTGCATATATGAAAATATTTTTGTAATTTTGCAGCGTATTTTGCAAATTTATGTAAATTCTACTATAATGAAAGCAACACGAACTCTCTTGATTTGCCTGCTCAGCATCGCAGCTGTCGCCATGGCGTATTTCTGCGTAACGAGCGTCACCACCCCTATTAAGTTTGAGGACACACGCATAGAGCGTGAGGTGGCAGTCATCAAAAACCTAGTTGATTTGCGTACCGCAGAGGTGGAGTTCCACCATCAGAACGGCCGTTTCACCGCCAGCTACGACACGCTGCTCACGTTCCTGAAGACCGTTCCGAAGAAGGAGTTGATGAAGGAAGGTAGTCTAACCGACAAGCAGCTGGAGGCAGGTCTGAACGAGCACAAAGCCGTGAAGATACTGGACGCAGCCAAGAAGAAAGCGCTGAAGAACAACAAGTTCGACGACATGGACGCCCTCTACGCCTATATCTGGGCCAATGATGCGGATGTGAAGAAAAACGAGTTGCAGGGCTTCCGTCGTGACACCATCGAGCTCAACATGCTGGAGGCACTCTACAAGGGCGAATATACGGTGGAGACCATCGATCAGATTACCTATATCCCCTACAACGAGGAGCAGAAACAGTTTGAGCTGGAGGTGAACAACGACTATAAGACCAGCCAGGGTATCCGCGTGCCGCTGTTTGAGGCGCGTGCGCCGTACGAGAGCTATCTGGGCGACCTGAACCAACAGGAGCTCGTCAACCTCATCGACCGCGAGCAGAAGCTCGAGCACTATGCCGGACTGAAAGTCGGCGACATCTACGCGCCGAACAACAATGCCGGTAACTGGGAATAAGCATTTAGAGTTTAGAGAGATGCGTATAATCTCCGGAACATATGGGGGGCGGCGATTGTCGCCCCCTAAAAATATCACCGCGAGGCCGACTACAGACTTTGCCAAGGAGAGTCTGTTCAATCTGCTCAACAACCGCATGCAACTGGAGGACATCGACATGCTGGATCTGTTTGCCGGCACCGGTGGCATCGGCATCGAATGCGTCAGCCGTGGCGCTCGTTCGGTCACGGCCGTCGAGATAGCCCATGTGCAACAGAATTGGATCATAGCATGCTGCCGCCAACTGGGTATCCGCAACCTGTCAGTCATCCGCGGTGATGTATTCCGCTTCTTAAGCGCATGCCATATTCAGTACGATCTCATCTTTGCAGATCCGCCATATGCGCTTGAGCAACTCCCTGCCCTGCCGGACCTGATCCTCAAGCAGGACATCCTCAAACCCGAAGGATGGCTGGTGATTGAGCACGGCAAGGACACCGATTTCACTGCCCATCCGCGCCACGTGGAGACGCGCACCTACGGCAGCGTCCATTTCAGTTTCTTCCAATAAGAAAGCGCCTCGTCGGCGCTTTCTTGCTTACTGAATCAATATCTTTCTGGTATGCCACTGGCCCTCATAGAAGGCCTTGATGAAATATACACCTTTGGGCAGCGCGTACGGCATCACCGGCAGTCGTCCGTCAGAGAAATCACCTGTATAGACGCCCATCAACTTGCCACTGATATCCATCAGGTATAATATCTGCGGTCCTTGCGCAATCGTCGAGTCATGCGCGATCTCCTCCACATGGAAGGGGTTGGGCACAAAGCGCTCCTCAATCCCGTCTTCAGGTGCGCCGTCAGCTTGGCATACCGGCATCGTACTATATTCCACGATGGTACGTACCAGCATGTCGTTCAGGTGCTCCACCTTCAGTGTATCCATCGTCGGCTTAAGATGTTTACCGCCTATGCCGGAGTCATCGGTCAGGAAGAACGAGGTACCATTGGTAGCCAGTGCCATCTGACGTAGCAGCAACTCACCGCTCTCACCTACTCCACTGCATACCACCGGCACTATACGTACACCCATCGCAGCCGCATTGAGCACCTGTTCGTGCAGCAACGCCACCGTAGCGGAATCCTCGTGACAAGGGGCGTCCAGCACCAGGAAGAGGATACGTGCACGCGCCAGCTCGTTCCATCCGCTGCTGTTCAGCGCAGCCATCAGGGCCTCAGGCACAGCCTCCGGATAGTCACCTCCACCGTTGGCCTCCTGCTTGTCGATGAATGTCTGGGTCTCTTTGATATCCTCCGTCAGACGTGACAGACGCGTCAGATACTCGTCGCCGTGATCGCGATAGACTACCGCTCCGGTACGGATAGTCAGTCCGCCGGTGGCCGACTCGGCACGCGAGATGACATCCCGCATCTCCGCTTGCAGATAACGCAACTCATCGCCCATCGACCCCGTGGCATCAAACACAAACAGCACATCCACTACCTGCGAGGCCTCGCAAGGCTCGTCCACCACGAACATATTCATGCCTTCCGACCAGTCTTTGGCCGTCTGTTTCTGCTCGTCCACCTGCACATACAAGTCGGCGTGCTTACCGCACAGACCATTGCTGATCAGCTGATACCACAATTCCGCCTTACCGGTATTGTCGGTCACAGCCTGATACAGCGTATTCCCTTGAGCGTCCAGCAGACTCACTGCACGACCTGCCACAGGGTAGCCTTCCTCATTCGTCACCTGCGCCGTGTAACGATGACGCGCTGCCATCTGCCATGTCTGCACATATGCCTTGTGGGTTCCGTCCAGCACTTTCGGCCAGAAATACCATTTGGCAAAATCATTCACCTCTCCGGCTGTCAGCAATCCGGCACCTATATTGGCATCCACACTGGCATCTTCCACTATAACCTCCACACCTTCACCTGTCACCAGCGGCATCGCTTCGTCCATCACCATCATCTTCTCCTCTGGTGCCGATGTCATCGAATAACGCACACCACTCGTGAGAGTCAGACTCTTGGGATAACCTACATCCATCTTCGTCTTCTTCGGTTTTTCCGGGACCAGGCATACACACTGCCATCCCTCGCCGCTAGTGCGTATCGTCTGCTGCTTATAGCCCTCGCAACGCACGACAACACGGGTATCCGGCTTCACTTCCGGCAACACGACACGCCCGTCAAAAGCGGTTGTCAGCCGCTGTTTGCCTATACGCACTTCCGCCTCCGGCAACAAAGCCTGAGACGTATCCATCACGATGAGTGTCAGCTCATAAGGAGCAGTTGAGGCCGATTTGCACACACACGCACTTGCTTCCGTCGCACCTGCATACAGCATGCCGACCAGAACCAAAAGAGAAAAGAATCGTTTCATAGGTTCTATCCGTTTTCTTATACTATTTTCGCCGCAAACATTATGCCAAACTCACACGATTTTCGCTTGAAGAATTATTTTCTTCAAAAATCTTGTATATTTCAAAAAAAAGCAGTACCTTTGCAGTCGTTTTTAGCGAAATATATGACAACATCCCATATGGAAAGAAGAGTTCGTGTTCGTTTTGCGCCCTCTCCCACAGGCGCATTGCACATCGGCGGTGTACGTACCGCTTTGTACAACTACCTGTTTGCCCGTCAGCACGGCGGTGACATGCTGTTGCGTATCGAGGATACGGATAGTACCCGATTTGTCCCCGGAGCAGAGGAATATATCCTGGAAGCGCTGGATTGGCTCAGCATCGGCATCGACGAAGGTCTCAGAATTAAAAAATCTGAAATCATAAATCATAAATCTGAAATTGAGAGCATAGGCTCTCACGGACCGTATCGTCAGAGCGAGCGCCGCGAGATCTACCACCAATATGTAAAGCAGTTGTTGGACAGCGGTCGCGCCTATATCGCCTTTGATACGCCGGAAGAACTCGAGGCCAAACGTGCGGAGATTCCTAACTTCCAGTACGATGCACGCACCCGCTTGCAGATGCGCAATTCACTGACGATGAACGCAGAAGAAGTGCGCGAATTGCTTGCGAATGGAGAGAAATACGTCGTTCGCTTCAAGGTGGAGCCGAATGAGGATGTACACGTACACGACTTGATTCGCGGGGAAGTGGTGATCAACTCCAATATTCTGGACGACAAAGTGCTCTACAAATCAGCCGATGACCTGCCTACCTATCACCTGGCCAACATCGTGGATGACCATCTGATGGAAATCAGTCATGTCATCCGCGGCGAGGAATGGTTGCCTTCTGCTCCACTCCACGTGCTCCTCTATCGCGCGTTCGGATGGCAAGACACCATGCCTGAGTTCGCGCACCTGCCGCTGCTGCTCAAGCCGGACGGAAACGGCAAACTCAGCAAGCGTGACGGCGACCGCCTCGGTTTTCCGGTCTTCCCGCTGGAGTTCCACAACCAGAAAGACGGCACTGTTTCGTCCGGCTACCGCGAGAGCGGCTACCTGCCCGAAGCAGTCATCAACTTCCTCGCACTGCTCGGCTGGCACGGCAGCGGTGACCAGGAGATGTATACGATGGACGAACTCATCAAAGACTTCTCGCTCGACCGCGTCAGCAAGTCCGGTGCCAAGTTCGATTATGAGAAAGGCAAATGGTTCAACCATCAATATCTGCAACTCCGCAGCAACGAGGAACTGGCAGAGATGTTCATTCCTGTCCTCAAAGAAAAATTAGCAGCAATGAACCTCCCCTCCTTTCAGGGAGGGGAAGGGGGTAGGCTCGCGACAATCATCGGTCTCGTCAAGGACCGCGTGAACTTCGTTCCGGAACTCTGGGAACAAGTGAACTTCTTCTTCGCGGCTCCGACGGAATATGATGAGAAATCTCTCAAGAAGCGCTGGAAAGAAGACAGCCCGCGTCATATGCAGGAACTGCTGGCAGTACTGGATACCGTCAGCGAGGTCGACTGGCACAAGTTCTACGAGACGACCGACGACAACGGCAATACGGTTACCCGTTGGCATCTGGACGATGTGGTCATGCCGTGGATAGCCGAAAAGGAATACGGCGTAGGCATTGTGATGAACGCCTTCCGTATCTGCCTCGTCGGTGCAGCACGCGGTCCGCACATATGGGCCATCACCGACATCCTCGGCAAAGCCGAAACACTCAAACGTGTCAAAACGGCGATTGAGAGAATTAATTCTTAATTCGTAATTTTTAATTTTTAATTCAAGTGACTCCTAAAGAGGCACTACATACTTACTTCGGATTCGATGATTTTCGTCCTTTACAGGAGGAAATCATCGATTCTGTTTTGGCCGGAAAGGATACCTTGGCCTTGATGCCGACCGGTGGCGGCAAGAGTATCTGTTTCCAGGTGCCTACCCTCGTCATGGCGCACGACCATCCGGACCAACGCCTGTGCCTCGTCATCACGCCGCTGATTGCATTGATGCGCGATCAGGTAGCCAACCTCCAGGCGCGTGGGATACACGCAGCTGCCGTCTATACCGGCATGAGTTACGACAAACAACGCACAGCGCTGGATAATTGCCTCTACGGACCGTATCATTTCCTCTATTGTAGTCCCGAACGACTTGAGTCGGAAGAGTTCCGCAAACGGCTTGCCGACCTGCCTGTCGGACTGATAGCCGTAGATGAGGCACATTGTATCTCCCAGTGGGGCTATGACTTCCGGCCTTCGTATCTGAACATATCCGCAGTACGCGAACTGCTACCCGACGTACCGGTGCTGGCGCTCACTGCCACCGCTACACCCGAGACAGTAGATGATATTCAGGACAAACTGGGATTCAAGGAACACCATGTATTACAGAAGTCCTTCCACCGCGAGAACCTCAACTATATCGTACGCCGCACCGATCATAAAGACGAACAAGTGGCGCATATCCTTTCGCGCGTCCCCGGTTCAGCTATCGTCTATGTACGCAACCGCAAGCGGGCACAAGAACTGAGTGAATGGCTCAATGGTAGATTGATCAATGGTGACGCGGCAAAGCCGCTTAATGGTGAAATGGTTGATTACTACCATGCAGGGCTGACCACGAAGGAGCGGAACGAGCGGCAACAGGCATGGACGGAAGGCAGGACGCGCGTGATGGTAGCCACCAATGCTTTCGGCATGGGTATAGACAAACCGGATGTGCGGGTGGTTATCCACTATGACCTTCCTTCGCACCTGGAATCGTATTATCAGGAGGCGGGTCGAGCCGGGCGAGACGGAAAGACGGCTTATGCCGTATTGCTCTACAACGAGCAGGAAGACAAAGCCAAACTGAAGAAACGCGCCGTGGACACCTACCCTCCCAAGGAGTTTGTCGAACAGGTATACCACAAGACCATGGATTTTCTGCAGGTGGGTGCCGGCAGCGGCTTGGGGCATCGGTTTACGCTGCATATCGACCAGCTATGCCATGTGATGCGATTGCCGGTGGTACAGACCTACTCTGCCCTGCATATCCTCACCCAAGCGGGATATATCGACTTTGAGGAGGAACATGAGACCCAACCCCGTGTGCAGATCCTCGTACCTCGTCACCTGCTCGGCGAATACAACCTTTCTTACGAGCAAGCGGAGCTGTTAGACAGGCTTATGCGCTCCTACTCCGGCATCTACACCGACCTCCAATACGTCCGCGAGGCCGACGATACCCAATGCACAATTCACAATTCACAATTCACAATTCATGAGATCCTCGTTTCGCTTGCGAAACGTGGCATCATCACGTATATCCCGCGCTCCATCGGTTGCAGCCTGACTATGACAAACGAGCGACAGACAGAGATCTATCTATCGCCCGTTATCTTTGAGGAGCGCCAGGCGCGCTTCGCGCAGAAGCTGCAAGCTATGCTTGAGTACGCCGACCAGACGCAGTTCTGTCGCGAGCAGTTACTCTTGGCTTACTTCGGAGAAACCGGTGCTGTCGCTTGCGGTCATTGCGACGTCTGTCGCGAGCTCGCTCACCGAATCATGGCTGAGTGACACACTGTCTTCACCCAACAGCTCATTCATCTCCTCCACCTCGTCATCGCTGATCGTACGACTGTCGTCGTTCACGCCCATCAACGGCCCGAAGAACACCTTCAGCAGTGCACGGCCGATGACCTTACCCAGTTTGAACTTCGGATTGGTCACATCGCCTTTAACGGGCACATCCAGCACGATCTTGTCCTGCGCCGAGGTGAGTATACCGAAGGCCGCACGCACAGGTATATTCTTATACGGCGCCTTGCTGAACAGCTCTTTCTTGCCCACACGGGGATGATCGATGACGAGCAGGTTCGTCCCCAGCAGTTGCCCCTTCTCCACATTCATGTGGCTCTCCAGGTCTAGTTCTCCGGAGTCGAGCGTATAGCCGGTATAGTTACGGCACAGCGCGCTGAAATCAGCCAACTGCACATTCAGCAACTTCAGGTTCAGACGGCAGTTATCCTCCTTGAGATTCAGACTACCCACATAGTCGGCTTTCACTTGCGCGCCACCGGTCAGTGTAGCTTTCAGGTCCACCTGGTTGCGTCCGTTGCTGGCCATATTGCGTCCTTTCACGTCAAGCGTCTTGATGGCGTAGCCCCACTGATTCTGCATCGAGTAGTCGCTATACGTCAGGTCGTGTCCGTTGAGCGCCACATGTTTGGCCAGCCATACCAAGGGTTTACGAGCCGGCTTGGGTTGCGCATCATTCGACGACGCAGTCGTATCATTGAGAGGCGCAGCCTCGCTCATTTTATCATTCTTCTTCGGCTCTTTTATGATTCTGGAGATCGTATTCCAGTTCTCATGCACCTCATAACTTCCCGTCAACCCGTTGATAACGAGGGAGTCCAGCAGATAGGTATTGGTAGCCACATCGCCTTTCTCTATCACGATGCGCAGCGATTCCATCGCGGCTATCTCCTCATCTCTGCGGTCACGCAGACTGAGTCCGCTCAGTGTCAGATGACCATTCAGCAGGATCTGCGTGATCTCCTCCAGACTACCGTCCACATGTACCGAACCGTTGATCTTAGCCCCCAGACCCGTCACGTCCAGATAATCCTGCACAAGCGGCAGTACCACATCGGTATGTACGTCATAGAGGTTCAGACGCACAGCATAGCGGTTGGCCTGCATCTTCATACCGGCTGCGATGCCCACGCGGCCACCTGTCGGCAGAGCGAACTCCAGACCCGCATTCGTCTGGGTGTTGTCGAAATAGAGTCCCGGCACGCGCAGCGACAGATCCTCCAGTTTCCACTGTTTGTCGCTCACCACGTCGCGATAGCGAATCGCGCTACGGTTGATGCGGATGTCTTTCAGGTGCACTTTCCAGCTGCTCTTGGCCGTGTCGGTATCCACTTTCTCCGGCTCCACCAGCGTCGTATCTTTCTTGGAGAAACGCTCGATGATGTCTGAGAAATTCACCTTGTCGTCCCGCTTGAGCACCTGGCCGTTAAATCCGTCCAGATGGATAGCCCGCAGCGTCACGTGCTTGGCCAGCAGATGGGGATACGCTATCTGCACATAGAGCCGGTCAAAGGTCACAAAGTCGGTCTCTCCGTTCGCTTCCTTGCACGCAAACCCCTTGATGGTCACACCACCCCAGTACGGATTGATGATCACCCGGTCGGCATGCATCTGCCTACCTATCAGTTGCTCGCCCTTGTTGTTGACCACATATTTGGCCACAGGCGAAGCGACAGCCAGTATCAATGCGAAGAGGAGCACTATTGCTAGCGCTCCCCATCCACATATCATCAGAAATTTTTTCATTATTCTGCAGAAAGTGTTATACGACGGAAGTCGGTGATCACTACGCCTTTAGCTTTCAGAACGTCCTTCACGAGCTCTTTGCTCTCGCTCATGATGTAAGCCTGCTCAACGAGCGTGCTTTCCTTCAGGAACTTATTCAGACGACCGGTAGCAATCATCTCGATTTTCTTTGCCTGTGCAGCCAGGTTAGCCTCGGCCTCGGCCGGCACTTTTGCGCGGATGTCGCGTGCTACCTGAGCCTGCTCCTCGGTCAGCCAACCCTTAGCGGTGTTGGAAGCGATATGATCATCGCTGTCGCAGTGAGCGGGGTTCAGACCGGCCTTACGCAGTGCGTTCTCAACGGCCTTGTTGATCTCGTCCTGTTTGGTCTTCTCGATAGCTACCTCCAGCTCGTGCTTCTTCACTTCTTCTGCTACATGATCAGCATCCAGAGCGATCGGGCTCATAGCGGCAACCTGCATAGAGATACCGTGAACGGTCTCCTGCTCTGCGCCGGCCTCTGCAGCCACGAGCGAGCTCAGTTTGTTACCCAGGTGGTTGTAAGCGTCCACTACCGGTGCCTCCAGGCAAGCGTAGTCAGCCAGCTCCATCTTCTCACCAGTCACGCCGGAGCGCTCGGTGATGATCTCTGCCACGGTGAAGTTACCTATCTTCAGGTTCTTGAGCTCCTCTTGCGTACGTACTTTGTTATCCAAAGCAGCGTCGAGGATGAGCTTAACCATACCTACGAAGTCCTCGTTCTTAGCTACGAAGTCGGTCTCGCACTTCACGCCAACGATAGCGCCGAAGTTACCTTTTACCTTACCGAGCACGCAACCTTCGGAAGCCTCACGGTCACTACGCTTGGCTGCGATTGCCTGTCCGCGCTTGCGGAGCAAGTCCTTCGCAACCTCAAAGTCGCCGTTTGCCTCTTCCAGAGCCTTCTTTACGTCCATCATACCTGCGCCGGTAATATCGCGCAGTTTTTTGATATCTGCTAATGTAACAGCCATAATTTTTTAATTGGAATTAAAAAGTTTATTTTTGTTTGAAGGTTTGATGCTTCGCGTTTGAGGGTTAATGTCAAACCATTTCAAACCACTTCAAACCATTTCAAACTTACTCTGCTTCTGCAGGAGCAGCAGCCTCTGCTACTTTCTCAGCCTCTGCTTTCGGAGCAGCTTTGCGGATACGCTGGCGACGCTCTTTGGGTTGCGGAGCCTCGGCGGTTGCCTGCTCCTGAGCTGCCTCTTCGTCTGCCTTCTCCACCTTACGCTCCTCGAGACCCTCTTTGATAGCCTCGCATACAGCGCCCAGGATCACGTCGATAGCCTTGGTGGCATCGTCGTTAGCAGGGATGACGAAATCGATATTGTTCGGGTTGGAGTTGGTATCCACGATAGCGAATACGGGGATTCCCAGACGGTTAGCCTCGGCAACGGCGATCTTCTCCTTGATCACGTCCACTACGAATACTGCACTCGGCAGACGGGTCATGTCGGCGATAGAGCCAAGGTTCTTCTCGAGTTTCTCGCGCTGACGGCTGATCTGCAGTTTCTCACGCTTCGACATGTTGTCCATCGTACCGTCGGAAGCCATCTTGTCGATCTGGCTCATTTTCTTCACTGCCTTGCGGATAGTCGGGAAGTTGGTGAGCATACCACCTGCCCAACGCTCGGTGATGTACGGCATGCCTACTTCCTGTGCATGAGCGGCAATCACTTCCTGTGCTTGCTTTTTCGTGCCTACGAAGAGGACCTTACGTCCGCTGCGAGCCAGGTTCTTCAGTGCCTCTGCTGCCTCTTCCACTTTGATAGCAGTCTTGTTGAGGTCGATGATGTGGATACCGTTGCGCTCCATGTAGATGTACGGAGCCATTGCCGGATTCCATTTGCGTTTGAGGTGGCCAAAGTGTGCGCCAGCCTCGAGAAGTTGATCAAAATTTGTTCTCATTTTGAAAAAATCTAAAATTTAAAATGTAAAATATAAAATTATTTTATCTCCTTCTACTCATGCTTCAGTATCCACGCGCGTACGTTCATTGTTATACGTGCGCATAATGATTATTCATTATTCACTGAATCAGAGCAATCATAGGGTAATTCTTAATTCTTAATTCTTAATTCCTAATTCTTAATTTTTAATTCTTAATTCTTAATTTTAGCCAAGAAGTCCCCACGATTTGGAGTATTTTGGGAATTTTTATTGAGAGATTTTGGTTTTTGCTGTTAGGGAGTTATGGTGACCATAATGACCGAACAAAAAAACCGAAATCTCCAATAAAAAACCAAAAGCTTAACGTTTACTGAACTGGAAGTGCTTGCGTGCCTTCGGCTGACCCGGTTTCTTACGCTCAACCTCACGAGCGTCACGTGTCATGAAGCCTTCTGCCTTCAGAGCCACTTTGTCTTCCGGATTGATCTTCACCAGTGCGCGGGCGATAGCGAGACGAAGTGCCTCTGCCTGGCCTTTGAAGCCACCGCCGTCAAGGGTAACCTTGATATCGTATTTCTCTGCCACGCCCAGCTTGTTCAGCGGCTGGCATACGATATAGCGCAGAATAGAAGACGGGAAATAAGTCTCGATGTCGCGACCGTTAATCACGATCTTGCCGGCACCTTCATTTACGTAAACGCGGGCTACTGCCTCTTTACGACGTCCTAATGCATTAACTGTTTCCATGTGCTTCTATTTATTTGAGGGTGTTAATATCAATTGCTTTCGGTTGTTGAGCCTGCATGTTGTGCTCTGCGCCTTCGAAGATGTACAGATTGTTGATCTGCTTTGCACCGAGACGGTTCTTCGGGAGCATACCTTTTACTACTTTGCGAACGAGCTTGTCTGCGCCCTTGGCCATCAGGTCAGCCGGGGTGAACTCACGCTGGCCGCCCGGGAAACCGGTGTAGCGTACATAGACGCGGTCGTTCCATTTGTTACCGGTCAACTGCACCTTGCCGGCGTTGATGATGATTACGTTGTCTCCACAGTCCACGTTCGGAGTGAAGGACGGTTTGTACTTACCACGCAGCAGTTTTGCCACTTTGGAAGCCATGCGGCCGAGGATCTGGCCTTCAGCGTCAACCACTACCCACTCTTTCTTGGCGGTAGCTTTGTTTACTGACACTGTTTTGTAACTGTTAAATTCCATTTGTTTTGTTTGTTTTGGCCAACCCGACAGACATCTTTACGGCTTTGGGATTCATTCTTAATTCTTAAGATTAATTCTTAATTCTTAATTTTTAATTCTTAATTTCCCTTCAGCGCACTGCCCAGATTGGCGATTATTATTAGTTGTTTATATGTATCCGTGCGCACTACGCGCACAAAACGGCTGCAAAATTACTGCTTTTTTTTGACATGACCAAATTTTTCTGAAAGAAAATTCAAAAAAACAATTTTTATTTGCATATTTCATCGAAAAGCAGTATCTTTGCAACATAAACATATCGAAATATGAGCAACAAAATCACTTTACTAATTGTCCTGTTCGCATACTGTCATGCGTTTGCTGCGACCTCAACGCTTACCTTTACCGCAAAATGCAACGGTTCCGGCACGGCAGATGATGGTGCGGTATGGACGGTCAGTTCGGATGGAACAGAATCATCCTATAATTCCACCAAAGGTGTCTGTTTTGGATCAAGCAGCAATAGTGTTTCCTATTTAATTCTATCCACCAACGATATTCCCGGTACGATAACCCAAGTGAAGGTAAATGCCTGTGGAACAGTATACAAAACCTTTATTTCTATTAAGGTAGGAAGTTCGGATTTTCTCTTCAACGATATAACGCTTGCCGGTCTTGCATCCACTCCTGCCTATGCCACTTTTACCGGTTCAGCAAGTGGAGAGATCAGAGTATATATTACCCAAACTTCCGCAAAAACTTCCATCTATTGCAAATCGATCGAAGTGACCTACACTGCCGACATGATGGTTCATGATACGGAGACGCAGACCATCAGCAGTCCGCAGACCGTAGAGAATCTCACCATAGAGGCCGGAGGTGCTGTGGTGCTGAGTGATAAAAAACTGACGGTAAACGGTGATTTTGTACTCCATACAACGATGGGAAGCGGCAAATCAGGCCAACTGACAGGTGCCACGAGCACCAATTTCGAAGTGAACGGAGACGCGTTCATCGACATCACGCTTGGCGACAATGGCAATCCCGCCAAATGGCATGCCTTCACGGTACCCTTCCCCGTGGATGCGCTCCACGGCATCTACGACACGGATGGCACCCCACTGACCAACGAGGTACACTACGCCATCATGGATTATCATGGAGACATGCGAGCCAATGGCGAATACGGCTGGAAGAAATTCACGGGAACGATGAGTCCCGGCACGTTCTACCTGATGACCGTAGATGGCTCACGAACCACCTACCGAATGAAAGCTGCGGGAGAACTGCTGACGGCCGCGAGCAAGCCTTTTGAGTACTATACGGGCAGTGGTGCTACTACGGACTACGGCTGGAACGGTATCGGCAATCCGACACTCGGCTACCATAAGGTCGACTATCCCGTACAGGTGCTGGATCCGGAGCATTATGTCTTCGAAACGAAACCGGCTAATTCGTGCAATTTTGTGGTGGGTACGCCGTTCTTCTACCAGGCTTCAGCGGACGGATCGATGTCGATGCTTACGGCAGATGCAGCTGCAGCATACGCTCCTCAGCGCATGAACACGGCGCAACAGCCACAAGCCGCTATCACGTTCGGCAATGACGATTATACCGACTGTCTATACCTCTCCGCATCCGAAGATGCCGGCGAGTTCTACGAAATAGGCAAAGACCTTGAGAAGATGACGATGACAACGCACCCTACTGTGCCACAGATCGCTGGCCTTGCCTACGGCACAAGCCTCTGTATGCTCCACGCACCCTTGTCCGACGACGAAGCCAGCTACTCGCTCTCGCTCTATGCTCCCACCGACGGCACATATACCATCGCTGCACAAGACATCAGCGAGGCTAAGGTATATCTGACGGAGGACGGCATCGTGCTGCAGGACATCACTTCTCAGGCGGCTCAGCTGCAACTCACTCAAGGCCCAAACAACCGATACGGAATTGTCCTCTCCATCCGCTCGTCTTCGCCGACCCTTATGGACGAGACAGGCAGTTCGGAGAAGGCGGCTCGGAAGATGCTCCTCCGCAATCAACTATGGATCCTCCGCGGAGGCAAACTATATGATTCTACAGGAAAAATCGTTCGTCAATAACATGCGCACCATGAACAGAAAACCCTATATCCTGCCATATACGCAAGCGGTTTCCATTCAGACCGATTGTCATATCATGCTCTTGGGATCCTCTACTGCTCCGCAACCCGGGAAAACCAACGCTCCCGTTTTTTAAATACGGCACGGAGCCAATCATAAATCTTAAATCATAAATCTGCAAGAACGTTGATAATACGTTCTGCAGCATGTCCGTCCCAGAGCGGCGGGATAGCCCCTTTCTTCCATTCTCCGGCAAACAACTTGCGCAATGCAGGTGCGACGGCAGCAGGATCGGTTCCGATCAGCTCATTCGTACCGATAGTGCATGTCTCCGGACGCTCGGTGTTGTCGCGCAGCGTGATACAGGGCACGCCCATGACGGTGGTCTCTTCGGTGATACCGCCGCTGTCGGTCACCACGGCTTTGGCGCGTTCCACGAGGTAGTTGAACTCCAGATACCCCATCGGTTCAACAATATGCAGGTTCGGCAACCGTTTAGCCAACTCGTCACCCGCATGGCTATCTGCTCCGTCGGGAGCACCCGACCCCCAAAGTCCGTAGAACAACTTTGCTGTACGCGGATGAATCGGGAAAATCACCGGAAGACCATGCACATTATCAATGATCTGCTCCATCATTGCACGCAGATGGTTCTCCTCGTCCACGTTAGCTGGACGGTGCATCGTCATGACGATATACTGCTGCTCTTTCAGCCCAAGTGCGTCCCATACTTCCGGTTTGCGGAATCGTGCCCTGTTTGCCAGCAACGTATCAATCATCACATTCCCCACATGCCAAACCCGTTGCTGCACACGCTGGTTAGCATACTTATCTTCCGGCAGAATGCGCTCTCCCGTAACCTGTAACCCGTAACCCGTAACCAATTCGGCTCCCTGCCGAATCAGATTGCGGTTCGCGACATCACTCGTCGTAAACATATAATCCGCCAGGCTGTCGGTCACCATACGGTTGATCTCCTCCGGCATCGTCAGGTCCCAACTGCGGATACCTGCCTCTACGTGGCACACTCGGGTATTCATTTTCTTCGCCACAATAGAACATGCCATGGTAGATGTCACATCGCCCACGACCAGCACCACATCCGTAGGATGCGTCATCAGTTCTTTCTCAAACGCGATCATGATAGCCGCCGTCTGTTCGGCCTGGGTGCCGCCTCCACAACCTAGGTTCACGTCCGGAGCAGGAATACCCAGTTCCTCGAAGAACGTGTCACTCATGTTCTTGTCGTAGTGCTGCCCCGTGTGCACCAACCGGTACTCTACCCGTTTGGGGGAACCCGGTAACCCGTAACCGGTAACCGATAACCCCTCATTAAACCGTTCTATCGCATGCACCAACGCAGCAATCTTCATAAAATTGGGCCTTGCCCCTGCAATCAATGTTATATGCATTTCAAATCAATTTTGCGGCTGCAAAATTACAAAAAAAATCTCATATATGCAAGCATATACGAGAAATTCGTTTATAAAAATCATTTTTGCATCTACAACGAACTATTTACGGCACATTCCCTACTCCCCCTTCTCCTTCAACTTTGCAAGCAGTTCCAGTCCCTTAGCGGTAAGTTTGTAGGCTTGTTCGGGTCGACTGGGCACCTCTGGGAACTGCATTTTGACTAATCCTTTGGCAGTTGCCGGTTTGAGGTAGTTGTCCCGAAAATTGCGTCTCGCACTTTGGCGAAGTCCAAGCGCCGCAATCAGTTCACGACGCGGCAGCACATCCGTTCCAATGATGAGCACAAGTCGGTTCACACGATCATCTACTTTCGTTTTAGTATTCATATGTTTGTCAACTGTTCAAAAAAGGACCCGGAGCGTTCTCCCAACGGAATGGGAGAAGCGGCTTCCGCCTAAGAGGGTAATTCAAAAAAGGACCAAGCCATGACACACAACTCATTCAAAAAAGGACCAGGCCATGTATTAACTCTACTCGAATATAATATCCCTTCAAAAAAAGGACCAGGCTATGTAATAAGTCTACTCAAATATAAATCTCCACAAAAAAGGACCAGGCTATGTATTAACTCTACTCGAATATAATATCCCTTCAAAAAAGGACCAAGCCATGACACACAACTCATTCAAAAAAGGACCAGGCCATATATTAACTCTACTCTAATATTTATCCCTTCAAAAAAAGGACCAAGCCAAGGGACGTGTTACTCAAAAAAGGACCAGGCTACTATTTAAATCTATCCCAGAAATCGGGGGTGGCATTTTTAACTTCTTGTGCAGAGGAGGGATATTGCTCGATGAAATAGGTCAAGAACTTGGCACAATCGATTTTGTCGCTGAGCATCTTCTCCCTGCGGGATTGGAAAGTGGCTCGGCGTTCTTCGGATGGCATGGAGACAAGCTCTTCCACACGCTTGTATAATTCTTCTACTCCACTCGGCTGGAGGGAACCATCGGTGCGACGGATGGGTGAATCGACAGGAAGGACACTTGCGTGTATTCCATAGCCTAATTCATATTTGTCTTCCAGTTCGCGGAGGTAACCGATGCGGCCAACGAAGTCGTTGAAGCGGACGAAGGGTACTCCCAGCACACCAGCTTCGGCAGCCATGGTCTGCGAGTCGCCGATATAGAGCGACGCAAACGCCATGACGTGGTGCATGTCAAGCGGATTGATCTTAATGCGGTACTTCTCAAACTGCGGTTCCAAGGGACGTTCGGAAGTAATGTATATGCGAGGCTTGTTCCTCGAAGCTTCAGAAAGGGAACAAGCTGAGGGAGAAAGGGAACAAGCTGAACCTGAGTTCTCGAGAATATCTATCAGCCGCTGCGCAATTTCGGTGTTGATGCCTTTGATGCCGGAGTCGTGGTGGGCATTGAGGGACGCGAAGCGGATTACGAAATAGGGTTTGGAGGTATCGATGCCGTATGCTTCGACAATCTTCGGATCGGGTGTAAAATGATTCGGATGGAGATATAACAGTTCGATGTTCCCGGGCCAACGCAGTTAAAAATCAAAGATCACTTTCAAAAATATTCTATGGTCACAATTTGTGACTTTAAAACTTTATCTCACTCCGGCTCACCATCCATCGTCGCCAACAGCTCCAAACCTTTCTGCGTCAGTTTGTAGGCTTGTTCGGGTTTGGTGGGAGAATTGGGGTACGCAAAAGCAATCAGGCCCATGCCACATGCCGGTTTCAGGTAATGATCGATAAACGTTCGCCTACTCTTCTGCCGCAGTTGCAAGTCAGCCACCAGTTGTCGCCGCGGCAGCACAGCCTTCCCGATCACACGCACCAATATCTTCACGCGCTCATCCACAGCACCATCTCCACGCAACCGTTTGTTCCTTGGCTCCTCAACAATCACATTAGGTTCCTCAGTCGGTTCGTCGATTGCCTCAATGTAAAAACTAAATGGCCGGAACCCATCGTTGCAACTGATCATCGCGCTCATCGGATTGCGCATCCACCCAT
>CACZVM010000004.1 GCA_902784585.1 uncultured Bacteroidales bacterium
AACATTTTTCTACAGCTAACAGCCGTTCTTCATAAGTGTGTTTCTTATACATAAAATAAACCCCAAAAGTTTTTTGTCTAACTTTCGGGGTTCATTTCAAAAGGGCGCTTTTTTTTTGATTTATGATTTAAGATTTAGGATTGCAAATTCTTAAATTTTATCTCTTTTTCTCTCTCATCCCGGTAGTCCCTGACGCAAGTCAAACTATCGGGTGTCGTTTTTATAGTACCCTTTAGTTCTTTTGGTTAATCAAGTTTACTACTACTTTGACCATGGTGTCTTTTTCTTCTGTGCGGCTTTCGGCAATCATAAGGGTTAGTGCGACAAGGGTATTGTCTGCCAGACGCTTGGTACCATCTTCGCGGTAGAGAATGCCGTTGTTGTTTAAAAACCATAGAAACAGCGTAGCCGCGATGCGTTTGTTTCCGTCTGAAAAGGAGTGGTTCTTAGTCACCAAATACAGCAACATCGCTGCTTTCTCTTCCACACTCGGATAGAGGTCCTTGCCTCCAAAGGTCTGATAAATCTGACCTATACTGCTTTTGAACGAATCGTCTTTCTCGTTTCCGAACAACGTACTACCGCCGAATTTCTCACGCAGCGCGCTAATCGTTTGCATAGCATTCTCGTACGTAGCATGGAATCGTTCTTCGGGTGTTGTCTCTTTGACCGTCAAACGCTCGTAATCATAGTTGTCAAGCGTGTCCAGCGCGTACGTGTAATCCAAAACCACATCAAAAATAGCCTGTGTTTCATCCTCACTCTCCACCGCTTTGCTTTGTACCGTCCTTCCTACAATCTGAACCAACTGCCGTAAATCCGACAACTGCTCACGACGAATCTTTTCGTTGATGGCATAGCCTTTGACAATAAATTCTTTTAGAATCTTTGTTGACCACTGTCGGAAAGCGATAGCACGCTTGGAGTTAACGCGGTATCCAATGGATAGAATCATATCCAAATTGTAAAAATCCAAATAACGTACAATTGTACGTTTACCTTCAATTTGAACTGTTTCCATTTTGGAAACTGTTGCGACCGGATTTAATTCTTCCTGACTAAATATATTGGCTATATGCTTGGAAACTGCAGCTTTTTTCACACCAAACAATTCAGCAATTTGCTTTTGTGTCAGCCATACGGTTTCGTTCTCCATGCGCACATCGAGTTGTATCGTGTTGTCTTCTGCTCGATAGATGATAATCTCGCCTCTATTTTCTATAGGTTTCTCGTTCATACATATTCTCTTTTCTTGGGTAGTGCAAATTTTGCACATACCAATCACTCCTCTCTCCTTATGCAGGCACCGATGGCGTTGAGGCGGTGCTCGATATCCTCATATCCGCGGTCGATTTGGTCGATGTGGTCGATACGGGACGTGCCTTCGGCAGACATGGCGGCAATGAGCATGGCTATACCTGCACGGATGTCTGGCGAAGTCATGTTATTGCGTTTGAGCTGGCGGGTATGATCATGACCAACTACAACTGCACGGTGAGGATCACAGAGGATAATCTGTGCGCCCATGTCAATCAGTTTATCTACAAAGAACAAACGAGACTCAAACATCTTCTGGTGGATGAGCACAGAGCCTTTCGCCTGTGTGGCAACCACGAGAAGAACAGACAGCAAGTCCGGCGTCAAGCCCGGCCACGGGGCATCGGCGACCGTAAGAATAGAGCCATCGAGGAAGGATTCTATCTGATAGTGCTCTTGCGCCGGAATGACAAGATCGTCCCCTTCTTCCTCAATACGGATTCCCAGACGACGGAAAGCATCGGGAATGATTCCAAGGTCTTTTATTCCCGCCTCTTTGATACGCAGTTCAGAACCGGTGATAGCCGCCATGCCGATAAACGAACCGACCTCAATCATATCCGGCAGGAGTTTATGTTGTGCGCCGTGGAGCGATTTCACACCTTCGATGGTCAACAAGTTTGAGCCAACTCCGCTGATCTTCGCGCCCATGTTATTCAAGAGACGGCAAAGTTGCTGCACGTACGGTTCGCAGGCTGCATTGTAGATGGTAGTGGTTCCTTCGGCAAGGACAGAAGCCATAATAATGTTCGCCGTTCCGGTGACAGAAGCCTCGTCGAGCAGCATGTATGCGCCTTTGAGATGCTTGCCGTCAAAACGGTATGCCAGCAAGTCTTGGTCGTACGTAAAAGTAGCGCCGAGGTTCACCATGCCTTGGAAATGGGTATCGAGACGGCGACGACCGATCTTATCACCACCGGGTTTGGCGTAGGTCACTTCGCCCAGACGTGCCAAGAGAGGACCGATCAACATGACCGAACCACGCAGTTTATTGCATTTCTTGAGGAAATCGGCAGAACGCAAATACGCCGTGTCGAGGTTAGAAGCCGTAAAAGCGAACTTGCCTTTGGAGAGCTTCTCTACCGTCACGCCGATAGATGCGAGCAGGTCGATGAGGTTATTCACATCCAATATATTCGGGAGGTTGTCAATAACGACCGTCTCCTTGGTCAACAGAACAGCGCAGAGCACTTGAAGCGCCTCATTCTTAGCGCCTTGCGGGGTGATAGAGCCATGTAATTTATGTCCGCCTTCTACTACAAAACTTGCCATATTAGATGTAATTTACTTCGGGGTGAATATCTATATTGAATTTCTCTTTGACGCTTGCGCTGACCTGCGCCGCGAGGGCGATGATGTCCTCGGGCGTGGCGTGGTTGGCGTTGACGATGACCAGCGGTTGTTTAGGCCACACTTGCGCGCCGCCGAGCGTCTTGCCTTTCCATCCGCATTGCTCAATAAGCCAAGCAGCCGGTATTTTCACACCTTGCGGCGAGGAGAAATTAGGCATGTCAGGGTACAATTTAAGAAGTTCGTTCGCTTGCTCTTCGGGGATGAAGGGGTTCATGAAGAACGAGCCGGCAGAACCTACTTCGCCGACCGTAGGCAGTTTCGCCATGCGCGTCTGGATGATCTCCTCGCGGGTCTTGGATGCCTCGCCGGGTTTGACCTTATAGACCACCGAAGTGACGATATACTTACCTTTCAGTTCGTGTTTGAAAATACTATCCCTATAACCAAACTTACACTCCTCGTTGCTGAACACTCGTTCTTCCTGCGTCTCCACATCCATCGTATAAACGCGCTCAATCACATCTTTCGCTTCTACGCCGTACGCCCCGACATTCTGTACTGCCGAAGCCCCCACTTCGCCCGGGATGAGACTCAGTTTCTCCATGCCGCAGTATGCCATATCGGTCAGTTGGGCAATGAGATCATCGAGCCGCAAGCCATTCTGCGCTTCCACCGTCTCATCGTCTATAAAACGTGCACGAGCCATGCCGGAATGCAAAATTATTCCGTTGAAATCGCGGGTAAAGAGCAGGTTTGACCCCTGCCCGATATGCAGGATCTGCTCGCCTTTATGCTCTTTCAGCACTTGCCGCAACTCGTCCAGTGAGTAGTACTCGATGAACAGCCGCGCCTTGGCGTCCAGGCCGAAGGTGTTGTAGGGCAGAAGGGATATGTTTTCCTTAGTGGACATTTTTTGGATTTATGATTTAAGATTGCAAATTTAAGATTTTATTTAATCAAAAAAATTATAAAGAAAAACCTTATGAAGGCTTTAGCGTGAGACGCTTATGTGTATTATATGCCAGGCCGTCTTCGTAAGCAAGCTTCCAAGCCGCTCTGACATCTTAATCCACACTCTGACGAGTTAAAGCCTTCAACGGCCAAAAAATACAAAAAATAATTATGCATCATCGGATCTCATGTTCAAAAATATCAGATCAGCCAACGGACAAAAAATAATTATGCATCATCGGACGTAATCATAAAATAAAATATTTTTTTTATAATTTTTTGGTTTAATATATTTAATTTTTAATTTTGAATTTTTAATTTTTAATTTCAGATACAACATGTATCTGACGGCATTCTCCAGTCTCCACGAGGAGATAATGAAACATTTACTACTTTCGGCCCGTCTGGCATGGCGGAACGCTTGAACTGCTGGGTGCAGAAGCGATGCATGAAGGTATTGAGCCACTTGTCGATGGTGGCAGCGTCGTAGCGGTCCTCGAAGGCCTGCTGGGCCATATAGCTGATCTTCTCGCGGGTGAAGCCGAAGCGCATGAAATAGTACAGGAAGAAATCATGCAGGTCGTACGGTCCCACCTTGTCTTCGGTCTTCTGCGCTATCTGTCCGTTGGCGTCGGTAGGCAGCAGTTCGGGCGAGACAGGTGTGTCGACGATGTCGAGCAGGATAGAGCGCAGCGGGTCGGCGTAGAGGTTCTCCGCCGCATAGCGGACGAGATAGCGGACGAGGGTCTTGGGGATGCCGGCATTGACGCTGTACATCGACATCTGGTCGCCGTTGTAGGTACACCAGCCGAGTGCGAGTTCGCTCAGGTCGCCTGTGCCGACCACCAGTCCGTTGAGCTGGTTGGCAATATCCATGAGCGTCATCGTACGTACGCGTGCCTGTGCGTTCTCATAGGTAGCATCGTGGACGTTCATGTCGTGGCATATGTCGTGCAAGTGCTGCGTGGTGACCTCGCGTATGCTGATCTCGCGATGGGTGATACCCAGCTGCTCCATGAGGTGGAGTGCGTTCTGATAGGTGCGGTCGCTGGTTCCGAAGCCGGGCATGGTGACACCCACCACCCTGCTGCGGTCGTAGCCCAGCACATCGGCCGTCTGGACGCAGACGAGCAGGGCGAGCGTGCTGTCGAGGCCACCGGAGATGCCGATGACCACCGTCTCTGCGTGGGTGTGCTCCCATCGGCGTGCCAGCGCGGAGGTCTGGATGGAGAACACATCCATGCAGTACTGGTCCTCCTTGCCCTTCTTAGGCAAGAAAGGCATGGGCGAGAACGTACGGTGGATAGGCTGGGTGAACTCCTCCTCGCGCTCTATCGGCGCGACGTTGATATGGCGGTAGTGGCCCTGTTTGTCCTTCGTGAAATTGGTGTTGCGCTGGCGGTCGGTACGCAGCCGCTCGATGTCGAGTTCCTGAATGATCATCGTGTTTTCGCGCTGGAACCGTTCTCCCGTGGTCAGGATATCCCCGTTCTCTGCGATATAGGTACTACCGGAGAAGACCACGTCGGTGGTGGACTCGCCTACGCCGGAGGAGGTATAGACATACCCGCAGTGGACGCGTGCGCTCTGCTGCTTGATCATCTGTTTGCGGAAGATATGCTTGCCGATGATGCAGTTGGACGAGGAGAGGTTGAAGATGATCTCCGCCCCCTGGATAGCCAGTTGGGTGGACGGCGGGAGCGGACTCCAGAGGTCTTCGCATATCTCTATACCGAAGGTATAGTTGCGTGTGCAGAAGAGCAGGTCGGTTCCGAAAGGCACTTCTCCACTCCATATCTCTATCTTAGGAATACGAGGCGCTATGCCCCCGGGCGTATACTCGCGCGCGGCGCGTCCGGACGTGAACCAGCGTTTCTCGTAGAACTCACCGGTGTTAGGCAGGTTGACCTTGGGGACGACACCCATCACCTCGCCGTCGGTGATGACGAAGGCGCAGTTGAACAGGTCGTTGTCCACCTGGAGTGGTGCGCCAACGAGGACGATGATAGCCTTGCCGCGCGTGTAGGTACAGATACTCTCAAGTTCGCGCAGGCTGGACTGCTGTAGGGCCTGGGTGAAAAAGAGATCGGCACAGGTATAGCCCGTCAGGCTCAACTCGGGAAAACAGATCACTTCCACTCCTTCGGCAATAGCCTCGTCGATCTGAAGCTTGATCTGCTCCGCATTGTAGCGGCAATCAGCCACGCGCATCGTCGGCACTGCAGCCGCCACACGCACAAATCCAAAATTGGTATTCATATATCCAAACGCTATAAATAGTGCGCAAAGGTACACAAAAATTCACATATATGCAATAAAAATGCATAAAAAATTCATTTTTTTCGCAAAATATTTGGTCATATCAAAAAAAAGCAGTACTTTTGCACCCGGTTTTCGCCCAGATGACGTAAATGCCCTTTTGGGCGGAGGCCAGAAAATGCGATAAAGCGTGTTGAAGCCCTTTTGGGCAGAGGCCGCTTCTCCCGTTTAACGGGAGACCGCTCTGGGTGCTATCGTCTAGTGGCCTAGGACAACGGCCTCTCACGCCGTAAACCCCGGTTCGAGTCCGGGTAGCACTACTGAAAAAAGCCTGCAATTCGCAGGTTTTTTTGTGCTACCAACGGCTCGAATCCGGGGGTTCTTAGCCCCTAAAGGGGCACGATTATTGCTTTGAAAGCAATTTACGAGTCCGGGTAGCACTACAAAAGAAGGTGAAAGGTGGGGGTGGATAATTTTTTTTGCAAAAAATTGAATAAATATTTGCACGGATGAAATAATTTTAGTATCTTTGCACCCCGTAAAGTGTTAACACGAGAAAGTCAATTTAATCCATGAAAAGTTTCCGACACAGACTCCTATTGCTTTTGGGCTTGATTTTGTTAGGATTGCCGGTGATGATGGCAGCGAAGAAATCGCCTACTACGCGCGTGGTATGGAACGAGAAGCAAAACAAGCGGACGGGTTTGTACACTACTAACAACTACTTTATCTCCAACGGCGTGAGCGTGAACCTCAACGCTATGTACTACTTCGGTGATGTCGATAACGAGGGCATGGCTTTCTCAGGAGGATTCAATTCGGACAACCTCAGTTACGGCGGATCGATCGTGCTGGGCAATCATATGCCCATCAGTAGGCACTGCAACATGCGTTACACCCTGATGGTAGGTACGCTGAACGGCAACAACAAGGCGAAATTTGACCGTCTGGCTGAGCCTCGCGACGACTATCGTAAGTTCCAGTCGGTGCTGCTGCAGCCGGCCGTAGGTGTGGAGTGCTATCCGTTCAGTAATGCAGGTTTCTACGTGTATGGTGGTCTGGCGCTGACCATGAGCTTCATCACCAACTATGAGTTCTACTACTACGCCCGTCATGAGGGCACGTCGCAGAAGACGCGCGAAGTGGTACGCGGCAAGACCTTCGGCTTCCTGCCGATGGTGCAAGTGGGAATAGGCTATACATGGAAACTGGTGGAGCAGTGGACCATCGGCGTGGAGATCATGCTGCAAGAGGGTCTGGTGGACACCAAATATATGAACCTGGACGGTTGGCCCATGGCCGCTTCGCAGAACAGCGCAGGCGTAGATCTGGGTACCAGCTTCGGTACGTACGTCAACCGCTACGGTAAGAAAGACATCCACTGGAACGACGGTTGGTTCCAGGTAGGTATCACGATAGGTTACCACTGGCGCAACTGCGAGCGCTGTCGTATATTGAACAACTATCAAAATATACGCGGGCGTCGCCGTTAAGCTCTGCTCGCGTATAAGAGAAAGGACTGATAGAGGTTCCTCCGATCACTTGGAGGGACCTCTTCTTTTGTCCGTTACGGTGCCTGTCTCGGCGCACTCGATCAGATTCTCGAGGATAGTCTCGAAGCGCCAACGGATGGCGTTGTTCCAGGTCTTATCGGAGATGAACGTACTGAGTACGCGTCCGAAGGTGAGGCTGAACTCGTAGTGGATACGCGTCTGATTCTCAGAGATAGGCTCCATGCGGATGATGAAGTCGCCGCCCTCGAGGATAGAGCCGCTGTAGGTGGCGGTCATATGGGCCGTGAGCGGATACTTGGAGCGTGCAGGACGCAGCAGGCGGTACTTGGTGCCGAGGTGCTGATCTTTCCACCAGCGTACACCGAGCACGTAGATGTCGATAGCTACATCGCCGGTATGCTTGACGGGATCGTAGCAGCGGTCTTTGTAGCGCAACTGGATAGCATCGCGCCCCTCTTTCGTCTTGGTGCTCTCCTCTTTGACCTCAGCTTCGCCCAGGCCGATATAAGCCCAATCGAAGAGGGAGTCGGGGCATGCTTGGAACTGGCGACAGAAACGGTTGGTGACATGGAGCATATCCTTGAGCGGCGCGTTGCATACCGTGTCCACCACCACCGCACGTGTCTGCGGACGAGCCTGAAGCATGCTCACAGAGAGCAGCAACAAGCAGATAGTAGTTAGATGTTTCATTGTATGATATATGTTTTAGCTTTCGTTGTTCAGATTGTGCCGTACTCGTAGTCGAGACAGGTACGCAGTTCGGTGAACGGCCGCACGAGTGTCTGTGCCACGTGCACATGGTCGGGATGGACGGCGTAGCCCTTGAGCGACTCGGGCGAAGCGAGCGTGGCATCGAGCATGAGGTCGGCATTACTGCTCTCGAGCCGTCCGGCTATCTGGACGCGTATATCCACGAGTCCGGGTATCTTACCTTGCAGCCCCTCGAGGCCCTGCTTGATGGCCTGCGCAGCTGTCTGTTTCTCTTCGGCGCTCATGTCGGAGCGCAACTTCCATAGGATAATGTGTTTTACCATATCGATTTAGATTTTGTAGGCGGTATAGATGATGCTGATCCCGCAGCTGAGCGTACGGAAATGCTCGTCGCGGAAGCCGGCATCGCGGATATGCTGCACAAAGGCTTCTCCCCAACAGAAATGCTTGACGCTGCGGTTGAGGTAGGTATAGGCCGTCTTGTCGCGGCTCACTATCCTCCCCACCCAGGGCAGCACGTAGGAGAAATAGGCGTCGTACAGCGCACGCACGAGTCGGTTGGAGGGATAGCCGAACTCCAGTATGGTCAGCTGTCCACCAGGCCGTAGCACGCGATACATCTCGCGCAGGCCTGCGTCGAGGTCGCTGAAATTGCGGCATCCGTAGGCGCAGGTGACTGCATCGAACGAGGCGTCGGCGAAAGGCATCTGCTGGGCGTTGCCCTCAACAAAAGTCACGTTCATGCCACGCTTGGCACACTTAGCCTGCCCGATACGCATCATCTCGGTAGATAGGTCGAGCCCCGTGACGCGCTGCGCCTTGCCGGCGCGGAGCATCGCGATCGTGAGATCGGCGGTGCCGACAGCTACATCCAGCACGTGGTCAGCAGGCTGCATGAGGCACACTGTCCTACGCCGCCAGAGGCGGTCGATAGACAAGGAAAGGCCATGGTTGAGCCCGTCGTAGGTAGCGGCAATTCGGTCAAACAGGTGGCCGATATGCTGCTTTTGCTGACTTATCTCTTGCGTTTTCAATTTCGGGTGCAAAATTACTACAAAAAAATGACATATGCAAGCATTTGTCGATAAAAAAAAAACGAATAAATTTGCATATGTGAAAAAATAGTAGTAATTTTGCGGTGCAAAATTGTTGAAACGATGCAGAAACATTACCTACACTACCTCACCGATGTGATGGAACACCAGTGGAACGATGCCGCCCTGACCGACTACGGCGAGAACCACTCGTATAGTTTTGCGGAGCTGGCCGCGCAGATGCTACGTCTACAATGCCTGTTCGCGCAGTTGGACATCAAGCCGGGCAGCAAGATAGCCCTGTGCGGACGCAACTGCGCCAATTGGGCAGTGGCCTACCTGGCTATTACGGCCTATGAAGGCGTGTGCGTGAGCATCCTGCAGGACTTCACGGCCAAGGACATCGCGCACCTGCTGGAACACTCGGACAGCGAAATGCTGTTTGTAGGTCCGTACGTATGGAAAGACCTGCAGAACGAGCAGCTGCCCGCCGCCATCAAAGCCGCCGTCTCGCTGGAGGACTGGAGGATCTTGTTTAATGGTGAGAATGGTGAGAATGGTGGGAAAGGCGGAAAGATATGGGAGCAGGTGGACAAAGCCTATCAGGCCAAGTACCCGCATCCTCTGCTGCCGGAGGACATCCATTTTGCCGCCGACCCGGACAAGCTGTCGCTGATCAACTACACGAGCGGTTCGACGGGTAGCCCGAAGGGCGTGATGCTGAACGGACGCGCCATCAGCAACAACATAGAGATCGGCATGAAGATATTGCCCGTCGACCCTGGTCAGCGCCTCGTCTCGATGCTGCCGCTGGCCCATATGTTCGGTCAGGTATGCGAACTACTCTACCCGCTCTGCTGCGGAACACATATCTACTTCCTGACCAAATCGCCCACGCCGAGCATACTGCTGAAAGCGATGAAAGAGGTGCAGCCCTACCTGGTGGTCACGGTGCCGCTGGTGATCGAGAAGATATACAAGAAGAACCTCGACCCGCTGCTGTCCAAATGGGCCATCCGCATGTTCTGGCACACTCCTATCATCGGCAGCATCCTCAAATGGCGCGTGAAGAGCAGTCTGCGCAACGCCTTCGGCGGCAAGCTGCGCTATTTCATCTGCGGCGGTGCAGCGATGAACCCCGTGGTGGAGAAATGTCTGATGGACATCCATTTCCCGCTCTCCATCGGCTACGGCATGACGGAATGCGCTCCGCTGATAGGCGGCAACCCGCCCAAGTACTTCAAAGCCCGTTCGGGCGGTGTGCCTGTGGCGAACATGGACGTGAAGATAGATCATCCCAACGCCGCCGGCATAGGCGAGATACTCGTGAAAGGCGAGAACGTGATGATGGGTTACTACAAGAACCCCGAAGCCACCAAGGCCGCCTTCACCGAAGACGGATGGATGCGCACGGGCGACCTGGGCAAGATGGACAAGAAACGAAACATATACCTGAAGGGACGCAACAAGACGATGATACTCGGCGCCAGCGGACAGAATATCTACCCCGAGGAGATAGAAGACAAACTGAACAACCAAGAGGCTGTAGGCGAGTCGCTGGTGGTGGAACGCGAAGGCAAACTAGTGGCACTGGTGTTCCCCGACGAGACACTGACCAAACGCATGACGCTGGAGGAGATACAACAGCTGATGAAAGCGAACCTCGAGAAACTCAACAACCTGATACCCAACTACAGCAAAGTATCCAACATAGAGGTGCAGGAAAAACCGTTTGAGAAGACACCGAAGAAATCCATCAAACGATTCCTATACAAGTAAAAAAAAGAAAGCGGAGCCGCAAAGCTCCGCTTATCTATTATATAGTGTCGATAAAGAACTTCTGCTTGCGATTGAACATCGCTATGCCGAGCACGAGCAGCACGGCTATGACGGCTGCGCTGTAGCCCAGCGAAGTCCAGGAGAACTCACCCGCGCCGTAGGCACCATACTTGAACGTCTCGATGATAGCGGTCATGGGGTTGAAGAGCATGATATGATGCAGGGTGCGGTTGGTCACATAGCTGAGCGGATAGACGATAGGCGTAGCGTACATCCAGAGCGAGACGAACACGCCGAAGAAATTGGTCAGATCGCGATACTTGGTCGTCATGGACGATACCATCAGTCCGAGACCCAAAGCCAGACACTGGATCATCAACACCAGCACGGGGAACAGGAGCAAGTACCACGTAGGACACAAGGCCACGCCGCGGAAGACGAAGAGCAGATAAACGATCACGAACGTGCCTAACTGCAGCGAGAAACGAAA
The DNA here is from genome assembly GCA_902784585.1 of uncultured Bacteroidales bacterium. Taxonomy (GTDB): domain Bacteria; phylum Bacteroidota; class Bacteroidia; order Bacteroidales; family Paludibacteraceae; genus Colicola. The sequence continues at coordinate 11,349 of CACZVM010000004.1, forward strand.
CAGCTTGGACGCCACCACCGAGACAGGACTCACCAGACGCGGGAAATAGACCTTGCCGAACAGGTTGGCATTGGTCTGGAACGTGCCGGAGACAGCAGTCAGGCACTCGGAGAAATACTCCCAGAGACAGATACCACTCAGGTAGAACACCGGTTGAGGTATGTCGTCGGTCGGGATCTCGGCGATGCGACCGAACACGACGATATACATGAACATCGTGAAGAGCGGCGAGATAAAATACCACCCCATACCGAAAATGGTCTGCTTGAACTGCACCGTGATATCACGCTTGATAAAAAGCCAAATCAGATACTTCTTCTGCCATAGCTCCTTCAGGCCTAATCCTTTCGCAAAAGTATTAGGCGATATTTCTGTAGTCCAATATGAGGATTGATTATTGGTCATTAGTGATTTGTCATTGGTGATTTACACGGTATCCATGAAGGATTTCTGGACCTTGTTGAAGAGCATAAGGCCGAAGATCAACAATACGAGCGTGAAGGCGGCGCTGTAGCCGAGCCAGAGCCAGGAGAATTGTCCCTGCCCCAGCAGCGAGTACTTGATCGCTTCCATCACAGGCGTCACGGGATTAAGACTCATCGCCATGTGCAACTTCTCATTCGTCACCAAACTGAGCGGATAGATGACCGGCGTGATATAGACCCAGAGGGAGATGATCTTGGCCAACATGATCTGCAGGTCGCGGTACTTCGTCGTCATCGAAGAGAAGATCATACCGAAGCCCACCGACATCAAAGCCAGCAAGAGGATGAGCAAGGGGAAGAGCACCACTTGCCAGTGGATGACCAGCGAGGTGCCCGTAGCCGCATAATAGACATAGAAAGCCGCGAAGATAGCCAACTGGATGGCAAAAGTGAGCAGATTGGTCGTCACAGCCACCAGCGGCATGATGATACGCGGGAAATAGACCTTGCCGAAGATATCGGCATTGGTGACAAACGAATTGCTGGTCGCACTCACGCAACTGGAGAAATAACCCCAGACGGATATACCCAACAGATAGAACAAGATAGGAGGAATGCCGTCGGTAGGAATGTTGGCAATTCCGCCGAAGACCGTTGCATAGACGATGACACTCAGCACCGGCGTGATGATGAACCATAGTGGACCAAGGATCGTCTGCTTGTAGGCCGTACGGAAATTGCGCTCCACAAAGAGCACGAACATGTCGCGGTAGCGCCACAGTTCCTTCCAGTCAATCGCCAGCAGCCGGTCGCGCGGCGTAATGGTCAAGTCCCATTTCTTCTCTTTATTCTCCACTTTCAGTCTTTATCTCTTCTGTATCAGTTTTTATCTCTTCCGTATCTGCATTCTCCGCTTTCTCCGCCTCGTTCTGCTCGCCCGTAAAGCGGTTCTTCTTGCCATACACCACCAGTCGGTCCAGAGCCACGAGCACCGCCGGCACTACCGTCATGATAAGACAGATAGCCACAAAAGCACCTACGGCGAGGCAACCGACGATACTACTGATCATCACATCGTCGATGAAGACTGCCATCACTCCCGGACCGAGTACCATAATCAGACCCGAAGTGAGGATAGTACGTATCGAACCCTTGTAGGCCTCTTTAACCGCATCGGAGGGTAACATCGTACGGCGTTTCTCACGATAATAATTGGCAAAGAGGATACCATAGTCGATGGTAGCACCCATGAGGATAGCCTGTACGATCAGGTAAGCCAGATAAAGCATCTGGCCAGAGACGATACCTGCCACCACCACGTTGACATAGACGGCCGTCATGACGGTCATCACCAGGATAGTAGGCACAATGACCGAACGGAACGTGAACGCCACGATGAGGAAGATAGCCAGGATAGTGAGCAGCGTGACCACATTCATCTCGTGGTCGAAGCCCCCGCGCATCTCGGCATACATCACCGATTCGCCTACGTAGTAGTGCTCGTGCGGCATTCGGGCATCGGCCAGGGCAGTCAGGGTATCGACGAACGCATACGTCGCGGGCGACTCAGCAGGCAAGGACGACAGCACCACCAAGAGCGAGTGTTTCTCCTTGCGCAACTGGCCAAGGCCATCCTGGAGTTGCTGCTTGATATTACGTGTCTCCGCATAGATCGTGTCGGGCAAGAGGTCCGTCAGACGCGGATCGTAGACAAGCGTATCGCATATATACATCAGCAGCGGTTCGAAGCCCATGCGGAGCGTATCGCAGCCACTGTTGGCCGAGAAATAATAGTCGTAGAGCAAGGCCATCTGAGCAGGCGTGACCGGCTCGGCGTTGACACTAGACAAGCGCATCAGTCGTGCGAGCTTGTCGGCCATCTGTTCGGCCGTATAGGACTTGCCGCTGAACATGAGTTCGGTGAAGAGCGCCGCCTGCTGGTCTTCGCGGCTCATTCCGCGCTTCTTGGTCACCTGTACGGGCTTCGGCATCGACGCCTCGGCACGCGTGGTATCTGTGCTATGGAGCGACAGCTGGATATCCACCAGTGAACTGACGATCTCCTCGACGTTGAGTTCGGAAGGCTGTTGCGCCACGCGTTGCGGTGTCTCCTTCTTAGGATAAGCGATCGCCAGGAGCTGGTCGTCACTCAGGTCATCCACGCCGAAGGCGCGCAGCAGCATATTGAGGTCGTGGGCCGACAAGGACGCGTTGCCATCGGCCAGATCCATGAGGTGCGCACGCTGACCCAGCATCATGCGCTGTTCCTCGGACACCATACCCGCCAGTCCCTTGCGCTTGAACAGGTCGTCCACCAGCAGATGAACATACTGCAACGGCGTCATCTTCTTGGTATTACCAGGCGCGTAGCCATAGACCAGACGCGTCTGGAACAGGGTGGAACCGATGAAGATAGACATCTCGTTGACCGACATAGGCAGACGTATCGCCGCGGTATCGGTCAGCTTACGCATCTCGACGGAGACCGCCGAGGTACGCTGCGCATTCAGGCGCTCCATGAAGGGTATGACGGCTATCTTGTTGCGCTCGAGCGAACGCACTTCGATGGTGTCTTCAGCAATGGTGAGGACACCCGGCTGATGCGTCAGCGGCGCTATCGTCTCGCGCGGCAGCACGACGGTATCCTCAGCAGGCTCCTCCTCCTTGGCCTTCGTCTCACGCTTCGGCGCAGGCTTGACAGGCTCCGGCGCCGGCATGTCGAGCATCGACTGGAGCGTCTCCACCTGTTCGCGCATCGCGGCATCCATGAAGTCGGCAAAGAGCGGATTTTGCGCCACGTGGGTATGCAGGAACCGTGCTACCTCGGGGAAAGAGAGTTGCTTCTCGGTGGAGTCCTTGGCATGCATATAATAGACCAGCTGCACCAGATCGGGTTGGATCATTTCGAGTGCCTCGGACGGTACCGTCATGCCCTCGGGCATCATATCGCGGAAGTCGGTGAGGAACGAGCGTACGTGCTGCGTCATCTCCTGCGGCGTGAAGCGTTTGCTCATCAAGGTAGGATACGAGATGACCGACTCTATACCCGGCTGCGCCATCAGGCTGTCCACCAGCGTATAGATCGAGTCCTCGTCGCGGGTATCATAGACCAGCACAAACGGATTAGGCGATGGGAAGACCTCCTCTATCTTCGACTCCGCCTCGGCAGAGAAGAAGATGGTGGTCTGGGTGCTCAGGTACCACGAACTGAAGAAGAGTAGCACCGCACACACGGCCATGGTGACTTTGTGCGAGGTGACGAAGCGTGCAAAGCCGTCGGTAGGCGGTACGTAGGCACGCTTGGCCGTCTTGATGATCGTCTGGCGGAAGAGCATCATCAGCGAAGGCAGCGCCGTGAAGGTACAAATGAGGCTGCAGAGCACGCCCTTCGCCAGCACGACACCCATATCCGCACCTATCTTAAGGCGCATGAAACAGAGCATCAGCAAGCCGACGACGGTAGTGAAAGCCGAGGAGAGGATAGACGGCGCGGCATTACGCAGAGCGCGGTTGGCCGCCACCACAGCCATCTTCTTGTCGGTATTCTCGTTCTGCTCCTGACGATAGCGATTGAGCAGGACGATACAGTAGTCGAGCGAGAGGACAGCCTGCAGGATAGAGCCGATGAAATTGGTGGTAATAGAGACAGAAGGCAGCAAGGCGTTGGTACCCATATTGAGCAGGACCGCCAAGAGCGTCGTGACCAGGATGACGACAGGTTCGAACCACGATTGTGCCATCAGGAAGAGGATGAGCATGATCATCACTCCGGCGATGACCATGACTGCCATCGGCGGCGTGGCACCGTCCTGGCTGGTCTCCACTACGCAATTGCCGCCAAAGCGGTTGCTGATCTGCTTACCCAGCGCTTTCTGATCCACCGACTTAGGCACATCCAGGTCAAAAACAGTATGTGCACTATCTTTGCTGAAGCGATAGCCCACGTCCCTTACGTCCGGATACGCCTCGAGCAGCGTCGTGATGCCAGGCACCTCCTTGGGACTCATGCCCTCGAACATGACGTGCACGTCGCTACCGGACATCTGAGCGGACGAACCGAATTCGGTAGTCACAATCTCCAAGCCGCGCTTCATCTGCGACTTGTCCGGCAGGTACTTGGTCATGTCGGCGTTGACATTGACATGCATCATCATCACGCCGCACAACGCAGCCACCGCCACGGTTGAGAAAAACAATATATAATGCGTTATTCGCTTCATGGAGAGCTATGAGCTATCAGCATTCAGAAGGGATGGATCATCAGAACTGTCCCATCTGCAGGAAAGCCACCTCTTTGGGAGTGAGGAAGCGATATTTGCCGCGGGCCACTTTCTTCTTAGTCAGACCGGCGAACGACACGCGGTCGAGGCTCACTACTTTGTATCCCACTTTCTCGAAGATACGACGTACCACACGATTTTGACCCGAGTGGATCTCGAGGCCTATATGACGGCGATCGTCCTTGGTGAACTCGAGTGCATCAGGCACCACTCGCTCGTCATCCAGCACCACGCCGGCACGTACGATGGCCTCATCCACCTCATCCAGGTCGTGATCAAGCGTCACGGCATAGATCTTCTTCTTGTTGAACTTAGGATGGGTCAGTTTGGCAGCCAAATCGCCGTCGTTGGTGAGCAAGAGCACACCGGTGGTGTTACGATCCAACCGACCTACCGGGTAGATACGCTCGGGGCAGGCATTACGCACGATGTCGATCACCGTGTGGCGCTCCTGGGGATCGTCGGTGGTGGTGACTGTGTTCTTGGGTTTGTTGAGCAGGATATACACCTTGCGCTCACGACGAACAGGCTGATTGTGGAAACGGATGTCGTCGGTGGGCAGCACCTTGGCGCCAAGCGACGAAACGGTCTCACCATTTACGGTGATCACTCCGGCTTGTATAAAATCATCGGCCTCGCGACGGCTGCAGATGCCGGCATTGGCCAGAAACTTATTCAAACGGACAGGCTTGGTAGGGTCCTCCATCTGCTGACGATAATGCTGGCGCTTGCGCTCCGAATAGACTGCGTCGTTGCGCTGTACTCGCGGACGGAAAGGACGGTTCTCAGCAAATGTGTTAGGTCTAGGTTTGTTCTCGCCGTCGCGACTGAAGCGGGGACGAGCAGAAACAGGTTCGTTCTCTCGGCGAAAACGCGGACGAGGTCTGCGCTCACCTTCATTGTTAAGATTGTTGTTGTACATGTTTGGATTCATTATGCGTATACTCACGTACGCGCGTTAATTAAATACAAGGTGAAAAGGCAAGAGGATACCCTCTCACCTTTCATCTCTCACCTTTCGCCCATATCAGGCTTCAGCTTTCTCAATTGCCAATTTACCACGATAGTAGCCACAGCTGGGGCAAACCGTGTGGTAGATGTGAAGTGCGCCACAGTTAGGGCATGTAGCCAGTGTAGGAGCCTTCACAACGTCATGCGTACGACGTTTCGCTTGGCGGGTGTGCGATTGTCTTCTTTTAGGATGTGCCATATTCTTTAAACTTTAAACGTTCAACTTTAAACTTTACACTATCTCATCGGGTTCCGGCTCGTCACAAAGGTGATCATGGAGGAGAAGTTCCATCTGCTGGTTGCACTCACCCGCTTGGTGACAGTGAACGATCGGAATGTTGATACTAGCTATTTCATATGCCAACCAGGACAGATCAAGGCACTCGTCTCCCGACTCTATGCTCTCTACTATCTCATCGTCAGCATCTATGTCAACGGGCATCGGGTCGAGGCATCGGTCACACACAACAAAAACAGTTCCACGAACTGCAATGTTGAGCAGATAATCCTCCTCCCGGAGATTAAGCGTCGCTTGGCCAACCACCTTACCACTGAGAATCTCGGATTTCTCTTGCGCTGCAAAAAAATCGTCATCCAGCTCTACATCAAACTGATGCACGCCTATCGGCAGGCGCTTCAGGTCAATGATTGTATGGTTGTTTTCGCTCATTACGCAAAATCGGCTGCAAAATTACTACTTTTTTTTGAATTGTACAAATATTTTTTCAAAAAAATATCAGCAGCTCTCAAATTGTCGGAGGAAGCGGACGTCGTTCTCGGAGAACAAACGCAGGTCCTTGACGCGGTATTTGAGGTTGGTAATACGCTCTACGCCCATACCGAAAGCGAAGCCGGAGTAGACCTTGCTGTCAATGCCGCAGGCCTCGAGCACATTGGGATCGACCATGCCGCAGCCGAGGATCTCGACCCAACCGGTACCCTTGCAGAACGAACAGCCCTTGCCGCCGCAGATATTACAACTGATATCCATTTCGGCACTGGGTTCGGTGAAGGGGAAATAAGACGGGCGCAGACGTATCTGCGTCTCGGCTCCAAACATCTCCTTGGAGAAATAGAGCAGTGCCTCGCGCAGGTCGGCAAACGACACATTCTTGTCGATATACAAGCCCTCGACCTGATGGAAGAAGCAGTGAGCACGTGCCGAAATAGCCTCGTTGCGGTATACACGTCCCGGGCAAAGCACGCGGATAGGCGGTTTGCGAGTGGTCATGACACGCGTCTGGACAGACGAGGTATGGGAGCGAAGCAACACATCGGTAGGCTTCTGCACACCGATCTCCTTCTCGATGAAGAAGGTGTCCTGCATGTCGCGTGCAGGGTGCTCCGGTGCAAAATTGAGCATACCATAGACGTGCTTGTCGTCCTCGACCTCCGGTCCCTGCTCAACGGTGAAACCGATACGCGCAAAGATATCCTCAATCTCCTCGCGCACCAACGACAAAGGATGACGCGTACCCAAAGCGATCGGATCGGGCGTACGGGTCAGGTCAAGACGCTCCGCCTCGGCCTTCTTCGCCTCGAACTGCTCACGCAGCTCATTCACACGGCTCTCGGCCTGCTGGCGAAGCTGGTTGAGCATCTGTCCCAACTCACGCTTCTCCTCCGGAGCCACATTGCGAAACTCGTTGAAGAGGGCTGTGATCTCACCCTTCTTGCTCAGATACTTGATACGCAGCGCCTCCAGTTCGTCGGCACTATTCGCCTTCATATCCTGCACCTGCGCCAGCAACGATTGTATATTATCTCTTAATGCCATAATGTCATTATTTGAAAAACGGCTGCAAAATTACAAATATTTTTGCACATATCAAAATTTTTTTGTAATTTTGTGCCAAATTTGAAAAGATATACAAACTATGATTCGTGACAAAGAGATTTTTGACGTCATCCGCCGGGAGCGTGAGCGTCAGACCAAAGGAATTGAGTTGATCGCCAGTGAGAACTTCGTAAGCGACCAAGTGATGGAAGCCATGGGTAGCGTGCTGACCAACAAGTATGCGGAGGGTTATCCAGGTCATCGCTATTACGGAGGATGCGAAGTGGTGGACATAGCCGAGACGATCGCCCGCGAGCGTCTAAAGAAGCTCTATGACGCCGAATATGTGAACGTACAGCCGCACAGCGGTGCACAAGCCAACATGGCGGTGTTCATGGCTTGTCTGAAGGCCGGCGACACCTTCATGGGCCTCAACCTCAGCCACGGAGGTCACCTCAGTCACGGATCGGCCGTCAATTTCTCGGGCCTGATGTTCAATGCCATCGGCTACGACCTCTGCGAGGAGACAGGACGGGTGGACTATGACGATCTGGAGATGAAAGCCCGCACGCACAAGCCGAAACTAATCATCGCCGGTGCGAGTGCGTACAGCCGCGAGTGGGACTATGCGCGTATCCGTCGCGTGGCCGACGAAATTGGCGCGATCTTCATGGTAGATATGGCTCACCCGGCCGGACTGATAGCAGCAGGACTGCTGGACAACCCGCTCAAACATGCCCATATCGTGACGAGTACGACCCACAAGACGCTTCGCGGTCCGCGCGGAGGTATCATCCTGATGGGAAAAGACTTTGACAATCCATGGGGCAAGACCACTCCGAAGGGAGAGATCAAGAAGATGAGTGCCCTACTCGACTCAGCCGTCTTCCCAGGTACGCAGGGCGGTCCGCTGGAGCACGTGATAGCCGCCAAGGCAGTGGCATTCGGCGAAGCACTGACCGAGGACTTCAAGGCCTATCAGCGTCAGGTGAAGAAGAACGCCGCAGTAATGGCACAAGCCTTCATCGACAAGGGTTACAAAGTGATCAGCGGCGGAACGGACAACCACTCGATGCTCATCGATCTGCGCACCAAATATCCAGACCTGACCGGCAAAGTGGCAGAACAGGCCCTCGTGAGCGCGGATATCACGACCAACAAGAACATGGTGCCCTTCGACAGCCGTAGTGCGTTCCAGACTTCGGGTCTGCGCTTCGGCACACCAGCTATCACCACCCGCGGCCTGAAAGAAGACCAGATGCCATGGATAGTGGAGTTGATCGACACGGTACTAAAAAACCCCGCGAACGAAAGCGTAATAGCCTCTGTTCGCGAGGAAGTGAACCGTGAGATGACGCAACATCCGCTGTTCGCGTATTAGTCGCGCATCGACTTGCGCAACTGGTGGGGCGTCATCCCCGTGTGTTTCTTAGTGTATTGGCAGAAGAAGCTGGTGTTGGGGAACTCCATCTCCGCCGCCACTTCGTGGATAGAATGGGTAGTGCCACGCAGACGCTGCTTCAGTTCGCTTACCGTCACGTCGGCGATCCACTCGCTGGCCGACTTGCCACTACGCTGCTTGCTGATCTCGGACAGATACTTAGGCGTGATATAGAGTTGTGCCGCAAACCACTGTACCTCGCGCTGATGCGGATTCAACTGCAGTAGATGTATGAAGCGATGGAAGGTATAGTCGCTCTGGTTGACCGTATTACGCAGCTCTTCCATATCCGGCGCATCCACCAACATCCGATCCATATAATAAAACATATCCAAGGTACCCGTACGTGCCATGCTGCGCAGCACCTGACGACGCATATCCGTCTGCGGCACCGACAATTGCATCTCCAACATTCCTTCATAGAGCCCCACCACCTTGCTGGACCAATCGCTCAGGGGGAAGACAGGGTTCTCGCGCAAGAACTGCAACTTCTGCCACCAACGCGGCTCGATACGCATATGCTCGAACATCAACTCCTCAAAAACCGACTCGTGGATAGCCAGCAACGTAAACTCAAAATCATGGGAATAACTAACCTTGCCGATGTCCATTCGGAATGAAGGAATACGCACGTACAAGTCGCCCTTCTTCACCTCCATCTTACGGTGGTTGAGATCGACGGTCAATGTTCCGTGCTTACATACCAAGACCGTCATCGAGTTGTCCGAACGCGTTGCACGACACTCCTGCAGACCACTCAGTTCATCTGTGAAAAAAAGTGTATCAGTAGAATACTTCATTTCAGAAAAAATAGTTTATTTGACTTAATAATGTTTAATTTCGGCGCAAAAGTAGTATAAATATTTCAAATATGCAAATTTTTTACACTTTTTTTTGCATTTTCAAGAAATTTTGTTTAATTTTGCACTCAAAAATTGAACACCCTATATGAAGAAGAACTTTGTTTTGGCGCTGATAGCGCTGGTGATGATGGCTTGTGGCAACGGGAACGAACGCCTGCTGACTTCGGCCACAGGCACTATATACGAGTGTCTGATCGTGAGCGATGCAGCAGTGAAAGCGGCGCTGACGGAAACGATGGGTGCAGACATGTACGGTCTTCCGCAGATGGAAGCGACCTTCAACGTGACGCACGTGAGTCCCGGACAGTTTGACGACTTTCTGAAATCGACCCGTAACATCCTCCTGGTGGATGTCAATCCGAACAAATACACCCTAGTGAAAGTGATGAAGTCGCGCGATGTATGGTCGCAGCCGCAGGCGATGATCCGCATCCAAGCCCCAAGTGACGAGGTGCTACTGGACTACTGGCGTGAGAACGGAGAACAGATACGCGAGTGGTTCGTACGCGAAGAACTCGCCCGACAGATACGATTCTATCGCGCCAGCACCAATAAAGAGGCACGCGCGCAACTCAATGCGCAGGGATACGACCTGCTCATTCCGGAAGACTATATCGTCGTTCAGAATTCAACATTGAAAATCAAAGATGAAGAGGAGGTAGCCGTCCTCTGGTGCTGCAACGACAAGGGACCAATGCGGCGTGACGTAATCGTCTATAGTTATCCGTACACGGCGCAAGAGCAGTTCAGCGGAGAGTCGATCGTGGCGATGCGCAACAAGGTGTTGGGTCAGTTGGTTAGCGGACAAGTGGCCGGCAGTCATATGGGCACCGAGTACAAGCATTTCCCGCCCGTGACACGTCCGGTGAGTGCGCTTCGCGACACAGTAGGCGGATTCTATGGCCTGGAGACGCGCGGACTATGGAAGATGCTGGACGGCGAAGCGATGGGTGGACCGTTCGTCAGCCTGACGCGCCTCGACCAGGTGAACGGTCGCGTGGTGACAGCCGAAGCCTTCCTCTTTGCCGCAGGCCAGAAGAAACGCAACGCACTCCGCCAACAAGAGGCGATACTCTATACCTTGGAAATGCCTAATGAACGCCAGCGGCGGAGACCGTAGAGGCAATTGGCGCACCAGAAAGCATATTGCACCGTCATGCAGTAGTCGCCGGCACGCAGCCACAGCACCACATTGAGTATGTCTACTGCCAGCCAAATGAACCAATGCTCGCGATAGACGAGAATCATCAGTACCTGCGCTACGAGTGCAGGTACTGTCGTAAAGGCATCGAGGTAAGGCTGGGTGTCGTCGGTCCATGAGGCGAGTCCCCACCCTCCAAGCCAAGAGCCGACCAGCGAGACCAACACGATAAGCAACAGCCACTCTCTACTGAGACGGCGAGGACTGACCAATCGCTCATCGCTCGACGACAAGCGTCTATGCCAGACATAGACACCGTAGATCATCGTCAGGAAATAATAGGCATTGATAGCGATCTCACCGTAGAAACGCTGCGTCCAGCAAAGATAGGTATAGGTAATGACCTGTGCAAAGCCGAAAGCGAAAGTGAGGATGTTGCCCTGCGCCGTCAGACAGACAGAACACACCCCGAGACAACCACTCAGCACGCTCAACCAAGTGTCATGCGGCATGAGCAGATAGGTAACCGCCTGAATGAGCAGTCCCAGCGCAAGGAAAGCATAGTCGAAAATCTTATTTCTTCTTAGGTGCGGCATTGATCAGTTCCTTGGGCTTCGCCTCCAGTTGCGGCACAGCCAAATAATTCCACTCCTCCTCAAAATCCCAGTTGCTCTTGGTCTGAATTTTCTCCGGGAAATAATACACCTGTTCTGGTTGCCGCTGTTCCTTCCAACTGCCGGTTGTCCACTCGCCGTCACCGTTAGCGTCGATATAGAGGCGCAGATAATAGCCGTCGGGCTTGAGGTACTCGAAGAACGCACCTTCGGGCGTAGCCGGCAACTCACGAAGCACCTGATCCTTGTCGTTGAGCAGTTGGATACGTGCATCGGGCACCTGCGGGTTGAGCCGTACGCGCAGCGTGGAGTAGTCCTCCGGCGTACGCAACTGCAGTTGGTATGAGCTATAGCCGTTGGCTACACCGTAGATATCGGCGAGGGCACCGCTGTCGATGCGCAACTCGTAGCGTTCACCCGGCTTCATCGAAGCCACCAGCTGAAAACGCATCGGCAAGGAGTCGGCGGTGAGGATGCGGAAATCGACAGGCTGACGCGTACTATCCACCGCGTGCAGCAGATGGATGGAATCGGCCTGGATAAGCACCAAAGGCGTAGCACACACCACCAGCAGGGTGTCGTTGAGTTCGAAGTTCTGGCGGGCACTGCATCCCAGCTCGAGCACACGCTGCTTAGGCGCGGCAGCCGATTTCTGGCGCGGGGCACGCCAGACAGCACGCAGCGTATCTACCGTCCACTCGGGGCGGAAGAGCGAGTCGGTGCGACGATAGCGCAACTCGAAGAAGAGTGAGTCACGCGCGATGGCATCGCTGTCGGTCAACCAAATAGTCATCGTATCGGCATGCTCCGAGTAGCAAGTCGTATAGCTGAGACTGTCGTGCAACGGACGCACCTGAGGCAGGCTGTCCGGGGAAGAAGAGAAATAGACCTCCACACAATGCCGCTGCTCACGGAGCGTACGCTGGAGGTAGAGGCGCTGCTGCTTCTCGCGGAAGAGAAAGAGCACCGAGAGCGTCACGCTGTCGGTAGAGTCTTTGGCCTGCTCGGCACCCACACGGATAGGTTCTTCGCCGAAAGCCAACGCCTCACCTGCGGTGAGACGATAGTCGCGACTCACATCATCCAAAGCATAGAGCCGATAGGTGCCCGCACGCATATTACCGATACGGAAGCGACCCGCTGCGTCCGTGCGTGCCACCCGTAGGAACGGCCCAGAGACGAAAGCCGTGTCGCTCAAGTCGCTATGAATACCCGCAGAGAGTCCAGCACACGGATTGAGGTTCTCCGCATCCACCACCAAGCCAAACGTCTCCAGCGTGTCAATCGTAGGACCTGTGGCAAAAGAGAAAGAGTAGCCCGGCAGAGGGATCTTCTCGTTGTAGTCGCACACGGCGGAACCGAAATCGATAGTATAGGTCGTGCTGTCGCGCAGCGAATCGACGAAATGTATCAGCAAGCGTTTGCCACGGGCTTTCACCTCAGGTGGCGTCTGCTGGGGCGGCGACATCAGCATGTTCTGCGCCAAGTTGTCGAGCTGGATATACTCGTTGAACGTCACCTCGATACGATCGCCGGTGAAATTGACCGAACCGTTAGCAGGCTCGGCCTTGAGAGGCACCGGTGGTATCGAATCCTTGGGACCACCCTGCGGCCCCACGCCACGGTTGGCACAGCCGACAGGCAGCGCCATGAGCACCACCATCGCCATATACCCTATTGCTCTTAGTATTCGTTTCACGCTGCAAAATTACTACAAATATTTGATATATGCAAGAAATCGGCACAAAATAGTCAGGTAAATGTCTCGATAATGTCTCGATCACTCTCGGTCGAGTCTTGGGAAAATATGATAAAAATATGCAAATATTTGCATATGTCAAAAAAAAGTAGTATCTTTGCAACAAATTTGAAATCAACCTTTAAAAACAATACTATTATGACACTGACTATTAATGCCGTAAATTTTGAAATGGCAGAGAAACTCGAACAGTTTATCGACAAGAAACTAAACCGTTTCGGCCGTCACCTGAACGCAGACGACAAAGTGGAGATTCGCATGTCGGTCATCAAACCGCAAACGAACCTGAACAAAGAGGTGAAGATCCGCATCGCCGGCCTGTTCGCAGAAAAGACCGCAGACAGCTTTGAGGAAGGTATCGACGCATGTCTGGATGCACTGGAGGGACAGTTGGAACGTCGCAAAAACGGATAAAACAACCTGTATGAGGACAGATTTGGCTGCTTGCAACCTCACACAAAAAATGCTAAAAAACAATGAAACAATCGTTAGATCAAAGTGCAAATAAGCACTACCTTTTCACAAGCGAATCGGTGTCGGAAGGACACCCGGACAAGGTGAGCGATCAGATCTCTGACGCCATCCTGGACAATATGTTGGCACAAGACCCGCAGGCCCACGTGGCCTGCGAGACTATGTGTACCACCGGACAAGTGGTGATAGCTGGCGAAGTGACCTGCCGGGGATGGGTGGACGTACAGCAGATAGCACGTAAGACTATCGCCGAAATAGGCTACACCAAGGCAGAGTATAAATTTGAAGCGGAGAGTTGTGGCATACTGACCGCACTCCACGCACAGAGCCAGGACATCAACATGGGCGTGAGTCGTGCTACAGAGGACGAACAGGGCGCCGGTGACCAAGGAATGATGTTCGGCTACGCCACCGACGAGACCGATAACTACATGCCGCTGACGCTGGACCTGGCCCACACTCTGGTCTATACGCTGGCACGTATTCGCAAAGAAGGCAAGCAGATGACGTATCTGCGGCCGGACAGCAAGAGTCAGGTGACAATCGAATATGATGAGTACAACAAACCTGTGCGCATCGACACCATCGTGCTCTCGACACAACATGACGAAAATGTACAAAGTGACAAAGGACAATGTACAAAGGTAACACCGGAGCTGATCAAGCAAGATGTGATTGACATCCTCCTGCCCCGCGTGGCAACGCGTGACTCGCGCTACAGCCACCTGCTGCATGAATTTCTGAAAGACCCGCAGGCTAAGCTGCTGGTGAACCCAACCGGCAACTTCGTCATCGGAGGTCCGCACGGCGATACGGGATTGACCGGAAGGAAGATCATCGTAGATACTTACGGCGGTCGCGGTGCGCACGGCGGCGGAGCGTTCAGCGGCAAAGACCCATCGAAAGTGGACCGTTCGGCCGCCTATGCTGCCCGCTGGATAGCCAAACATCTGGTGGCCGCAGGCGTGGCCCACGAGGCGCTGGTGCAAGTGAGTTATGCCATCGGCGTGGCTGAGCCAGTCTCGCTGTATGTCAACACCAACGGTACGGCGATGGTAGGCCTGAGCGACACAGAGATAGCACAACGCGTAGGCGAACTATTTGACCTGCGTCCGGCTGCTATCATCCGCAGCCTGAAACTGACCCAACCGATGTATCAGGAGACCGCCAAATACGGTCACGTGGGACGTACCAACGAGGTGGTAGAAAAGACCTTCCTGGACGCTGACGGAAAAGAATATACCCGCAAAGTAGAACTATTCACATGGGAGAAACTCGATCGATTGGACGAAGTAAAGGCCAAGTTTGGCTTGTAGTCTTGATCGTGCTGCTGGCCGTGACGGCCGATCAGGCACTCAAACTCTATATTGCCACTCATTTTGCATTAGGCGAGAGCCACGAGATATGCTCGTGGTTCTGGCTCTGCTATATAGAGAACAACGGCATGGCCTTCGGCATCGAATGGTTCAGCAAGTTGGCACTAACGCTGTTTCGTCTGCTGGCTGTAGGACTGCTAGGATGGTATATCCATCTGCTGATCCACCGCGACCATGCCCGCACGGGTTACATCGCCACCATCGCCTTCATCATCGCAGGTGCACTGGGAAATATCATCGATTGCGTCGCCTACGGCAAGCTCTTCGGCTACGCCGGCTGGCTCTACGGACGCGTGGTGGACATGTTCTACTTCCCGCTGATCCACAACAGCGCCGGCGAAGTGATCTTCTTCAGACCGGTGTTCAACCTAGCCGACAGTTGTATCACCTGCGCCGTGATAATGATCCTACTGTTCTATCTAAAAGATCTCAATCAGACACTGGAGAAAGGTGAAAAGTGAAAGATGAAAGATGAAGGGTGAAAGGTACATATTCATCTGTGTTGTGTATGCCGTACTCTGTATACTGGCTTGCGGTTGCCGTCCGCGCGGAGTGCTTAGTTCGCGACAGATGCGGCGTGTGATGATCGACCTGCATAAGACCGATGCGCTGCTGCAGGTATGCGGATTGCACACGGAACATGACTCAATAGAAGATGCCGCCTATGCGTCGGTGCTCGAGCGGCATGGTATCACCCAAGCACAATTTGATTCCTCGCTGGTCTGGTATACCAACCATCCACAACTGTTTGACAAGATATATCCGAAGGTGTTGGCGGCATTGAACGACGAGAACCAAGCCTTCAGTCAGGCGCACGCAGACGAACTGGAAGTGCCGGCTATAGCGGAAGAGAACGCAGCTGCCATGCCGCTAAGTGACGACCAAGCCAAGGAAGCCATCGACCGCCTGCTATGGGTGAACCGCCACGGGCTACCCTCCTTATGGAACGAACGGCCGGCCTCTTCGCCAACCGTACGTATTCCCTACTCGCTTTAATGCATGATCTTATAGATCAGTTCCTTCCATAGATCCGCATCTTTGGCGGACGGGTTGTCTATACCCTTGAGTCGCGCATCTATCTCACGCAGATAACCCAGGATACGGAAGGTCTTACCAGCCGGATAGCGACGGGCCGCATCGGTGTAATCGCGGACAAAGAACGGATTGATTCCCAACTCACGCGCCACCGTGTCTTTGCTCTTGTCGGGCATATACTCGTACATGAGCAGATTGGAGAAGAAAGTGAAGAGAGGACTTAGTTCGCGCACCATCGGATGATCTTTGCTGCTCGCGAAATACTGAGTGATACGATTCGCCTTGACCACATCGCCACGGATGAGGGCAGACTGCAATTCCATAATATTATAATCCTTGGAGATACCAATATTACGCTCCACGATGGCCGCATCGATGGTTGTCACGCCGTCCGGACGACCGTCGGTGAGTTTCTGCAACGCTCCGACTATAGCCGACAGGTCGGTGCCCAGATGATCGGCCAAGAGCGGTGCGATGCGCGGATCGATGCGGACCTGATCGGACTCAGCCAGTTGCTGATTCCTCTCCTGGATATAACCGACGATCCATTTCTCTACCTGATAGTCGCGCAACTTATCGCTCTGGAGCCAGACGTACTGCTTATGTTCGGAGAGCCGCTTCCATACCGCCTGACGCTTGTCAGGTTTGCCGTTGTAGCAGATGACGAGCACCGTCTGCGGCATAGGATTGTCCACATAAGCGGCCAATGCATCCCACTTCTTGACAGCCTGCGCTTCGCGAACGATGACCACCTTGCGACCACCCATCATGGCAAAGCCACGT
Organism: uncultured Bacteroidales bacterium; assembly: GCA_902784585.1. Classification (GTDB taxonomy): domain Bacteria; phylum Bacteroidota; class Bacteroidia; order Bacteroidales; family Paludibacteraceae; genus Colicola. The sequence continues at coordinate 28,328 of CACZVM010000004.1, forward strand.
GCCGCGCCGATGACCGGCGCAATGTCTGCCCCGGATATGTCACGCCCATAGAGCACCTGCTGGTCGAACTCACGCGCCATTTCGTCCAAGGCATGATTGGCAATAAAGTCGCACACCTGGTCGGAGAAATACGGTTCCTCACCACACAATATATAAATAGGCGCGTACGTGCCCTCGCGCAACGCGCGCATGATATCCTCAAATTTCTGTATCATCGTCAGGAATATATATCATATATTTGTATTTGCTGCGATCAAGAGGCCGATAGCCCTCGTCAAGCAGCATCTTCTCCAGCGCACTCTCCTTGTCCACATAGACAGGTTTGGTCTTGAACTGCGGCGAGAAGGTGCATATCACTACAGGTCGCTCGGCAACAATGATCGGCCGGTACTTAGCCGTATATACCGAATCGAAAATATTCGACCAGAACTCGTTGAAGCGTGCAGCCTCACAGCCCGTCACGGCCCGCACGAGGTGCATGTCCTGACCGAGCGCAAGGACCGGCGCTGCCAAGCTGTCGCAATCGGTTTGGTACTGGCGGAGCACCGCCTCTTCCGCCGGACGGATAGCGAGGTGGCGGTAAGGCGTGACCTGAGAGAACGTAGTGGCTTCGGTCAAATTGCACTTACCGATACTGTTCTGACTCATTCGTAATGCAACGACGATGCTCAGCACCGCCAGTGCGCACCATAGATAGCGCCTACCCTCTTCGGCAAAACACGTAGCTGCCACCGGAAGCAGGCAGAGCACGGCAGGAAAGAGTTTGAGCCAGCCAGTATCCGTGCCCAGCGTGGCGACCGAGAGCAGCGCGACACCTATATAGAGCAGACGCTGCTTGGTGGCCAGAGCCGTCACGAGACATAAGGCCGAGAGCAGATAGGTCATGTCGATATTATACCACTGGGTAGGCTTCATCGTCTGGGAGACAAAGAGTGCAAGCACGAGTCCCGCCACAAGGCCGCTATGCACAGGCCGGTTGTTAGCCAACTTATAGCCGGCGAGCACACCGAGAGCAAGCAGACTGTAGCCCAGCAGTCGACCGGAGTTATCCCATAGGAGCGAGAGCATCTTCGTCAATTGGTGGCTGTTCATCGCTGCATCTGCCGCCGCCGGCGTGATAAAGAATGCGCCTAAGAGGTATACAACACCCACTGTGAGTGCCACGACGGGTATATTCCAGAGGTTCTTCTTTCTCCAAAGGGGAATCAACAAAAGCAAGACGAGTATATTCGGCAGTCGAGCTGCAATAGCCAGGCCAGCCACAACAGGTGAGTGCGTGACCCAAAGGAGCGACAGCAAGAGCACAGAGAGCGTGCCCGGACTGAACTCCTGGAAGGCGCCGTAGCCCATGAGCAGGAATGCAAGTGCCAGCCAGTGGAGGTTGTCGCGTCGTTGGTCCGGGCGCAACAGATAGCAGTACGGCAGGGCGATAGCCAGCGTAGTGCAGAGCCATCCGGCGAGCCGTAGCCAGAGCAGTTGAGCACCGCATAGACGTACGATAGTGCCACCCATGAGCAGAGTACCCACGGCCATCCAACCACCCTCCAGCGTCTCGTATTTGTACAACCAATAAAGCGGATCCTGGTGGTTGCCAAACCCTGCGAACACAAACCAAAGCGTCCAGACGAGTGACGCCAGGAGCAGGATTACCGATAATATGTAGCGATAGCTTCGCATATATGATCTACTTGCTCAAGCGACAAGTCGTAGTAAAGCGGCAGACGTACCAGGCAGTCCGCATAGCGATCGCACTCAGGCAGAGCGCGGCCGTCGTGACGCGTGTGGTAATAGGGGCTGCTATGCAGACTCAGATAATGGAATACGGCCTGCGCCCCCTGCTCACGCAGATGGGCTATCAGTCCCGTTCGTGCCTCCAAGTTCGGCAACACGAGATAAAACATATGCGCGTTATTGGTGGCATAGTCAGGAATATCCGGCAGAGAGAAGAGTCCCTTGGCGGCCAGAGGCTGCAGGCGTTCCCAATAACGCTGCCAGAGCGCTTTTCGCTTGGATTGTATATCCTCTATGTTCTCCAGTTGAGCCCATAGGAAAGCCGCATTCACCTCACTAGGCAAGAAACTCGAGCCCTTGTCCACCCATCCGTACTTGTTCACTTCGCCGCGGAAGAACTCAGCGCGGTTGGTGCCTTTCTCCCAAAGAATCTCAGCGCGACGCACGAACCGCTCGTCGTTAACGACCAGCAGACCACCCTCACCGCCGGCGGTGATATTCTTCGTCTCATGGAAAGAGAAAGCCGCGAGGTGGCTAATACCACCTAATGGTGACTGGTGATTGGTGATTGGTGATTGATAATAACTATCTATCGCCTGCGCTGCATCCTCCACCACCAACAGATTGTGTTTCTTCGCCACAGCCATGATGGCATCCATATTACAAGCCACGCCGGCATAATGGACGGGGACGATGACCCGTGTACGCGGAGTGACGAGCGACTCCAGCGTGTCTGCATCGATATTCGGATTGCGCTGCATCGAATCGGCAAACACCACCTTAGCTCCTTCACGCAGGAATGCGAGAGCCGTACTGACGAAGGTATAGCTAGGGATGATGACTTCATCATCCGGCTGCAGATCGCACAGCATCGCGCACATCTCCAGTGCATCGGTGCCGCTGGTGGTCAGCAAAGTCTTACGGAAACCGTAACGCTCCTGGAACCACTGCTGGCAACGCTTGGTGAACTTACCGTTGCCCGACAACTTGCATTCATAGACAGCCTCATACATATAGTGGGCTTCCTTACCCGTCAGATGAGGTTTGTTAAAGGGAATCTGTATCATAGGAAAAAGACAATTACTCCGATAATAATAACTACAATTGCGATAGCTTTGCGCCGCGTGATAGGTTCGCGGAAGATGAGCCAACTCAAAGCAGGCACAAAGAAATAAGACATCGACTCGATGATGCTCAACTCCTTGAGCAGCAGTCCTTGGTGCAAGCACCATATATTCGCCACCATCGAAGCGAACATGATGGCATAGCCACTGATGACCCATGGATTCACATACTGCCGCCACCAGGGCGTGTAACCCTGACGGGCGCCCTGCTTGAGCAACATCTGTGCTCCGGCTGCTATCGCCACCACCACGAATGCAATCAGTCCGTAAATCATGCGCGTGCCAAAAGAGTTATTCCCACAATAATGATAATTGAACCGATGATATTAGGCCAGGTGATGACCTCGCCGAAGAGCAAGGCCGCTATCAGCATCGTGAAGATAAGCGTAGTGCCCTTGAACATATATGCCGTACTGAGTTCGATGCGGCGGAGTATCTGTTGCCAGAGCACCGCATAGGCCCCGATGATCGCCACGGCGCCACCGAACCAGAAGAGATATGCCCACGACAACATCGGTTGCAGCGAAGCCATCTTCGTGCAGATACCTACGCAGGCGTAAAGCATGTTGACTCCCACTAAGGCGATAATATGTTTATAAGACTTCAGCATCCCATTTTTACTTGGCCATTCGCAAGAAACGTGCAGGATTGCCCGCCCAAATCTCACCTTCGTCTATATCATGCTTGAGTACACTACCCATGCCCAGGGTGGAATAGTCGCCGATGGTGAACCCTTCGTGGATGGTGGCATTAAGGCCGATATGTACGCCCTTGCCTATACGCAAATAACTGCCCACCGCCGCCTGCGCCGCAATATGGCAGAAATCACCCACCACGTTGTCGTGTCCCATCATCGCACCTGCCATCATCAGACAGCCGCGACCCAAACGGGTGGCCGGCGACATCGACACATTCGGCATGATAATACACCCAGGACCCAACTGCACACTCGGAGCCACATAGGCCATCGGATGGACAAACGTCGCCAACCGATCATCCGGTAGATCCAAAGCCTCGAACATAGCAATGCGTTCGCGATTGCCGTCGATACGCAAGATCGTGTTGATGAACCAATACCCTTCGTCCAGAAGACGACGGGCATCCTCTACGCGACCGATGACGGGGAATAGATCGAGGGTCTTGCCAATGGGTTCACGGTCGTTGAGGAATCCTGCCACCTCCAAGTCGGTGGCACCCATCCGCCGTGCATGTTCGATAGCCGCAGCCACCACCGTGGCATTGCCTACTCCACCTAATATTGCTACTTTGCGACTCATAATACCTGCTCAATAATAAAGTTAGGACGCTGCTTGGTCTCAAGGAAGATACGTCCGATATACTCGCCAAGAATACCCAGGAAGGCGAAGTTCAGGCCGAAGAGGAAGAGCATCAGCACCATCATACTGGTCCAACCGGTAACCACATTGCCCACCAGCTTGTAAATGACGAGTGCCAGTGCGGCGATCATGCTTCCCACACAGAGCAATGCACCCATATAGGTCACCATCCGGATGGGGAACATCGAGAAGGAGAGGATGCGGGCGAAAGTGAGGCTGAGCATCTTACTGAGATTGTATCCGCTCTTGCCGGCAAAACGTGCATCGCGCTTGAGAGGCACAGCCACGTACTTATGACCGATGAAATATAGCAGACTGACTGCCGTAGCCGTTCGTTCGGGGAAATTACGCAACTCATCCACCACGCTCTTCCTCATCACACGGAAGATACCCAGACGCGGCATTGTATGGATGTCTGTAATGCGGTTGGACACATGCTGGAAGAGCCGCGAGACGGCTATCTTCAACCTGCTATCCTTGCGTTCTTCCCACTGGGCGATAGCCATCGTAGCCTCACTGTCCGCCAACAGGGCATTAATAAGCGTAGGGATATCTTCAGGACGATCCTGCAGGTCACTATCCATGAGTACGATCAGTTCTTTGGTAGTAAGCGAAAGACCGGCCGCGATGGCATTCTGTTGTCCGAAGTTGCGGCTCAGGCGTGCAATGCGCAAGTGTTGACGCTGCCGGCGTTCGGCCTGCATCAGCGCCCATGACTGATCACGACTACCGTCATCCACAAGGATGATCTCATAGTCGCTAACCAGCGATTCAACCACCGCTGTCAGTCGCCTGAGTAACTCGGCGATGACCTCCTGGTCGTTATAGATCGGTACGACTACCGACAGACTGTTTGTATATCTCATTGTTGCGATAAATTGTATACCCTTTTCTATCTGCGCTGCAGCTCACATCTGCTGCCGCCTCAAAAACGACACTACTCGAACCCAACTGCTTCACCTCCACCTCAATCGGTTGTCCCAAGGCCACCTCGATGACGCCACGCAGGAAGTCGTAGCCGGTGCTGAGTTGCACCAAGTGGCTGCCAATGAAGTCTCCGCCCATACGTCCGGCTATCTCCATGACGACGATGCGTCCGTCGGCCGTGATCTTATATTCCGAATGACTCGCACCGTTGGTGAGTCCCAGTGCATCCAATGCACGACGGGTAATAGCGAAGATACGCGTCTGCATCTGAGCAGGCAGCGACGACGGCTGATGGTGCTCCAGTTCAACAAAATGTGGAGCACCTGTCGTCACCTTATCCGTGATCTGCAATGCATGATGGATGCCACCGCAGGAGATCATCTCCACGCTTATCTCACGTCCCTCGATAAACTCTTCCACCATACTCTCCCCTTTGATCGACAGGCGTTCAGCCTCAGCGATAGCAGGTGCCAGATCTTCCCAGCGAGATATCTTCTGCACACCGAGACTACCACTACGATCGCTGGGTTTGACGATAAGCGGTAGCGTCAGTCCGTCGGTGTTCAACTGATCGCCCTGCACCATCAGCCGATAGTGCGGACAATCGATGCCTGCTGCCACCAGTGCCTGACGCATGAGGTATTTGTTATTGGCACGCACTGCCGCCTCATATCTGTTACCCGCCAGTCCCATCTGTTCGGCCACGTAAGCCACCGTGGGAGCGGATATGTCACTGCCGATGGTGCATACACAACTGATCTGCTCTTCGCGGCAGATACAGAGTATCTCCTCTTTCTCGGTAATAGAGACCGGATAGAACCGATCGCATACCTCGCGACATACGGCACCTTCGGCCCATGCAAAGCAGATGGTACGCAAGCCCATCTGACGGGCTTTCTCCACCAGCGGCAGTTGCAGATAACCGGCTCCTATGATTGCTATCGTTTTCTTATCATGCATAGTTCAAACGATTCTTTTACTCAATTGCTTGTATTTGTATCAGGGCGTGACGGCCGTTATGACAAATGGGTCGAATACGTGTCTGCACGCCATAGTGCTTCTCAATCTGTTCGCGGATACGCGGGATAGCCGTCCGTTCACGTTCGTACTCCACGGTGGTAAAGATATACATGTCGTCGCGCAGCAAGCCGAGGTAACTGCTGGCCACGGGAGTATTGAAGGGGATCCCAGTCATCCATCCAAGTACATACTTATGGAAAGGATAGTCCCATACGCGCCACGGGTTGACAGCCTCCATGCTCATGTAGGTACCCAGCGTTATGACGTAGGCATCCTCCGGTACGAATGCTAACAGAGGCTGCTGCAGGCGGGTCCACTGATAACGGACGTACTGCTTCTTCTCCACCGTCTCGAGGGTCTGGGCGATATACCATCCACCCAGCAACATCATGGCAATACAGAGCGCATACTTTCGCTTCTTGCCGGTGGTGTCGGGCAACAGCACGAAGTCAGTAACCAAGAGCGGCAGCAGCATACAAAGGAATACGCGGTTCTTCAGAAAACCGTCCAGACTCACATGGATGATGAGCGCGAGGAAGAAGAGCGTATATAGGATGAGAAAGATATACTTACGCCGGTTGCCGGTGGTGAGTATCATAAGGATAAGCATCAGAAAGAGTATCGACAGTTCGACGGCATACTTGTTCAGACGATGCAAGTTACGCATCTGTCGTGCGATAGGAACACTGCCCACCGTAGCGCTCAGCTGACGGATGGCCTTGATGTCCATCTGCTGCGGATCGGGAATAAAACGCAGCAACAGCACGTAGTCAATCAGGTCGATGCCATCCGGCAGGTGGGATTGCACCTCGTGGGTATAGGCATTGGGGTTGTCGTTGAGTTGTGCCCGTAGCTGGTTGTACTCGCGATAGGTCTGCCACTCAGGGTCTTGGGCATACGTACGTGCATTGATCACACGGCAGCCCACCACCAGCATCAGCATGACGACAATCGGTATGTACTTTCTCCACTGGCGGCCGAGTGTATAGAGAATGATGGGTGCCATCAGCAGCCCTACCAGGCCGGCAGCCACAAAGCGTATCAAAGCGGCTACAACTACCATCGCCACACCTGCCCACTGGCTACGCGGCGTACCGCGCAGTAGCAGTACACATCCCGCCAGGCAGGTCAAACCCGCCGTCGTGGTAAACTGCATAGCCACGATGATACGTGCCCAAATAATATAGAGCACTCCCATCCATAGCACCTGTTCCCAACGGGCACGGTTGGGCGTGGTCAGCAGGCAATAACTGAGTACGGTCATTGAGAGAATATGCAGCACCACAAACGCCAACGTGTACCACTCTATTGCCGTTGTCAGGCTATAGAGCCATGCCAACACGCGGCCGTAGAGCACATTGATATACACCAGATGGTAGTCCGGTGTACCGGAATACGTGCCGTTGGCAATCATGGTCATCATCACATCATCGTTCTCCTCGAACTGCATCGGCAATATTGTTGCCATCAGTGCGAAATACGCAATGTTGACTGCCAGTAATATGTATTTCAGGTGTCTCACTCCCAATGTCTGTCTTTCGCAAAGAATCGCAATGCGCCGTGCAACCAAGTTGTAGCCATCATATGTCGCGCGTAGGATGGACTATACTGCCTTATCCGCTTGGCATTCTCATTACGTAGTTGCATTGTACGCCACTTACGCACGAAGCGGTTGGTTTGTTTAGCGGATGAACTGCCCTCAGCTGCCTTCTGCTCCGCCATCTTTCCTCCCAGCAAATCAGCCAGCAGACGCTCTGCTCGATCCGCTATTACTGTCGAGACATAAAGCTGACATTCAGCTGGCAATCCCAGGTGCTTAACCAATATATATTCCACTACCTGCCATACGTCCAGCAGATGTATCGACATTAACCATCGGTGCAGGCGCACAGCATCTATCCTGTCCTTATAATGGCTGAGCAGCAATGCCAAGTCGCATAGTTGCCGCATGTTCGCACCGGCTGAGAGCATATGTTCCCATGCATGCAGAAAGACAAAGAGGACATTGAAGGTCGGTTCGGGCACACGAATGTTCAGACCGTTCTCCATCAAGGGCTCGCTATGCATCATCCCATATTTCTCCATCGCGTCATAACGCCGCTCATCCAAGGGGTGCTGCAAGCCTACCGTCACACGGTGCAGTTCAATAGAGACACCGTCGGCTATCAGGTTGTAGTGCTTATAATGTTCGAGTTCTTCATCAAACTTCAGTGCGTCGGGAAACAATGCGCGCATCGCTGCACAGGCCGTGTGGTAATGCTTTTTGCCCACAAACAAATCTATGTCGCCCCAAGCACGGTAGTACGGTTTAGGATAAAGAGCTGCCAGTCCAGCCCCCTTGAGCAATACAGGCTCTACACCTGCATCGGTCAGTGCTTGCCATGACTGCGTGAGTATGTGCTGCAAGTGTACTTGCTGCTGCATCGTATGAACACACACAGTGCGCATCTGTGCACGCGCGTACGAAGAAAGTGCAGATTGCGTTAATACAAGCGGATAGACCAGTGCTCCCGTACCCTGCTGCGCATGAAGCGTCAGCAGATGGTCAGTCTCTGCCTCCGGCCAACTCACTTCCCCGCCCCACAAGGCGGCACGGACTTGGGCCAAATATGTATGGTATTCGCTATGCACTATGTGTCTTTCTGGTCAGGATAGAACGCATGGTCAGGAAGAAATACTTGATGTCAGTGCGTACGGGATGCGCCAGATATTCTGTCAGGTATTTATCTTCGCTGGCAAAGAGTTCCTCAAACGTGTCCGGATGGTCAATATAGAACGGGGGTATCAGTCCTGGTTTGGCAAGCGTTCGCTTGTCCTGCAACCACTTGGGATACGTATCGAACATGGTCTTACTCAACGGCCGCACGCCAACCAATTTCACATCGCGTTTCAACCAATTGATGAGCATCGGCAGTTCGTCCAACCAGTACTTGCGCATGAACTTACCCCATGTAGTGATACGCCAGTCGTCGTGGCTCTTATCCGATATATCCATGCCTCCGCGGGCATCGAACACATATTTCTGTATATACTCGGCGTACGGGTGCATCGTGCGGAACTTATAGAAATACTTAATTTGTTTGTTCTTGCAGACCCGCGGCAGTTTAATCAGCGGACCATAGACCTTGATCTGCTGCTGCGGATACGGCTGGGAATGACGATGAGCGAACACATATTCGATGTGTCCCATAGGAACTATCTCGTCCACCTCAAATCCGCAATAATAAAGTCGTCCGATCACCTCGGTCTTGCTCAACATACGCTTGCGACCTTTGTTCACATCGTAGTACAAGCGGCTGGTCAGCAGCAGTCGCGGCCACACGCGTTTCGTCCAGAAATAGAGCGTATAGATAAGCCAGTTGAGCCCCTTCGGATAACGCGCCAACATCTTCTGCTTGATATACTCCTGCGGTCGATAGCAGCAGACGTAACGTCCTTCGTCCGGCAGTTTCTGATTGACGACGCAGAGCCGCTTGTTGATGCCTCGCATGTCGTTGAGCAATGTCATATCGACGATTGTGGCATATTGATAATCAGGTATCTGCAGCATGCTGAACATATCTCGGTCGCACACCACACGGGTCTGCATCGAGTCCAGACGTGCTTTCTTGCGCAGCAGGTAGTAATCTGCTTCGGTCGTGACGGAGAGCACTGACTGATGGATCGATTCGACAGACGCCTTGCTTCGTTTCTTGTCTTCGCGCGTCACTTGAGCATGCTTGCGCTGCTCGATATTCATGACCGGCACCGTCATGTTGGTCGCATATTTCCAATAATGCTCCGCCACTACCACGATGGTCTCCAACGCACCGACGATGAGGATCGTCCACATCGCCACTTTCGGCGAGAGGTTGTAAGGCATTTGTGGCAACCACCACCAGCAAAGCGCGATCAGAATAGCAGCATCGGCGATGACCGATAAGACGGACTGCCAGAGGCGGACGATTCGATAAGACCGATACAATTGCACGGCAAAGCCGATGATCACCCACATAACGGCCAACAGGCCGAAGAGCGACCAATAAACGGTTATCTCACTCTTGTCTGTCACCCAGCGCCAGAGCATGCAGAGCAATGCAGCAATAACCCACATCAGCAGGTCAATCAGTATTCGTCTATGCCATCCTTCGCGTAACATGTCTGATTATTTAATATCCAGATATACCTCAATGAGTTTACACGGTTGGTCGGGACGCAACACGATGTCGTTAAGGGCAGCAGGGATGAGTACGGCCTCGCCCTGACGAACAACGACAGCACGATCCTCCTCGGTCTCTGCATCGAGTGCCTCAACAGTGGCACTTCCCTCCACGCACATATAGGCCACGAACGAATCGAGCGGTGCGTAGTCGCGCTGTACGGCGTGGTTCAGTTGCAGTATATTGGCCGCGAAATACGGGGTCTGCTTCAGACACTCCACCTCTTTGCCGGTAGGCTCATGATGCGCTACCGTTGCCTCTGACGTCGGAGCAAAATCCATCACCTCGAGTGCCTTGTCCAACTTAAGCGGACGCATGCGTCCGTCGTTACCCACACGGTTGTAGTCGTACAGACGATAAGTGATATCCGAGTTCTCCTGTATCTCCGCCACGATAGTATTGCGACGCATAGCGTGCACCGTGCCGGCAGGAATATAGGCAACGTCACCAGCCTTCACCGCATACTCGCAGAGATAGTTGGAGAGCGAACCACCGGCGATAGCAGCATGGATGAGCGAAGCGTTCATCTCCTGGTTCCAACCCAGATAGACAGCCGCCTCAGCAGGAGACGGCATGACGTACCACATCTCCGTCTTACCGAGTGAGTGCTCGTTGTCGAGTGCATAAGCATCGTCTGGGTGTACCTGGATAGAGAGATCATCCACCGCATCGATGAATTTGAGCAGCAACGGGAAATGTGTACCAAACTGCTCATATACCCGTCCACCTACCAGTTCGTCCAGATAGACCTCCAGCAGATCCTGCAGCGTGTCGCCGGCATGCGAACCGTTGCATACCTCCGTAGGATATTTCTCCACATCCGACATCACCCACGACTCACCTACGTTCTCGTAGTCGGCCGGTACATGATCGTACCACTTCTCTATCGTGTGCCCGCCCCAAATCTTATGAAACAACTGGGGCTTGAATTTGAAAGGATAAAGCATCTAATCAACAATTACAAATTACCAATCACAAATTTCTAATGTGTTTCTCCCACTTCCATGCACTCAGTAGTACGTCGGCGATAGGCGTATCGGCTTTCCAACCAAGCACTTCGTTGGCTTTCTTAGGCGCAGCCCATACTTGTTCGATATCACCTTCGCGGCGGCCGACGATGGTATATGGGATCTTCACACCCGTAGCTGCTTCAAATCCGCGAATGATCTCCAGTACACTCAGTCCGCGACCGGTACCGAGATTGAAGACCTCCACCTGATCACGATCTGCCACATGGAGCATACGGTCAATCGCTTTGACATGTGCCTTAGCCAGATCCACCACATAGATATAATCGCGGATGCACGATCCGTCAGGTGTGTTGTAGTCGTCGCCGAAGACCTTAAGTTGCGGACGAAGTCCGGCAGCCGTCTGCGTCACAAAGGGCAGCAAATTCTGCGGTACACCGTTAGGCAACTCACCGATGAGTGCGGATGGGTGTGCTCCGATAGGATTAAAATAACGCAGGATAGTGGCATGCAGATGCGCGTCCGCATGCGCCTCATCGCAGATGATCTCTTCGTTGATCTGCTTGGTGTTGCCGTAAGGCGAGAGGGCCTTCTGGATAGGAGCCGTCTCATCCACGGGCAGGTGGTCTGCATCCGGTTGACCATAGACGGTACAAGAGGATGAGAAGACAAGATTAGCGACACTATGTGCGCGCATCACCTCCAGCAAAGTGACCAGACTACCAAGGTTGTTGCGATAGTAGAGCAAGGGTTTCTCCACCGACTCACCCACCGCCTTGCTGGCTGCAAAATGGATCACTCCGACGATGTCGGGATAGGTACGGAAGACAGCATCCAAGTCCACAAAATTACCGCAGTCGATGTTCGCGAACTCAGGACGACGTCCTACTATCGCCTCAATGCCTTCCAGTACGTCCACCGACGAATTGGAGAGATTATCCACGATAGTGACATCGTAGCCCTGTTGCATCAGTTCTACCGTAGTATGCGAACCGATATAGCCGGTTCCGCCTGTTACAAGTATTCGTGCCATAAAAATTCAGTGTTCAGTGTGCTGTATTCAGAATAACTTAGCAGGGTAAGCACCCTCGCTGATGAGTTGGTTGATCTTCATGACCACTTGGGGACGATCTTCGGCATATGTAACGCCGAACCAGCGGCTGGGAGTGTCCAGCACACGACAAGTGGCTTTGCCCGAACGGATGAGGTCGTTGACAAGCGTCGGGATGTAATACTCTGATTTGAGTTCCTGTCCTCGTTCAGCCAGGAAAGCACGGAAGCCCTCTTCCGAATATCGGAAGTACTCGGGCGTAAAGCCCCACATATTCATCGACACGGGTGCATGGGGATCCAGCGGTGTGTCCACGCCGTCTTCAGTAAAGACGATCGTACCGTTTTTATCCTCAATCTTCGTACGCTCGATGACATCGGTGAGCAGTCCATCAGCATCAGTGGTGCACACTCCGCGGCTGACAGCACCGTTCTCGCTGAGCGTGTTGCATACGCGGTAGCCGACCATGCAGTAGCGTCCCTCGGTGCCCTCCACCGAACGGAGATAGTCGGCCAGCACCTGGAAAGACTCGCGACCGTAGAAATCGTCGGCATTGATGACGGCGAAAGGTTCACGGATCAGATCCTTACCCATCAGTACGGCATGGTTGGTACCCCAAGGCTTGCTACGCTCGGAATTGTAAATGCAGCCGGCCGGCACCTTGTCAATCGACTGGAAGCACACTTCGCACTGTACCTTGTCGGCATACTTACTGAGTACTTTCTCACGGAAGTCTGCCTCAAAATCCTTGCGGATAACAAAGACAATCTTGCCAAAGCCGACACGCAGTGCATCGAAGACGCTGTAGTCCATGATGGTCTCGCCATTAGGTCCCAGTCCGTCCAACTGCTTCAGTCCTCCGTAACGACTGCCCATACCGGCAGCCAAAATAAACAATGTAGGTTTCATATCTAAGTTGTATTATGTTATTCCTTAACTATCTCCACACGTCCATTATGCTTCTTGTGGCGAAGCCATAGTCCGTACACCTCCGAGCAGTTGCCGGCGGTAATAAAGGCCTTGATCTTATTATCACGTATGAAGGCCATGAGTGCGGAGAACTCGTTTTGGGTGAGTAGCACCTGTATCTCGGTGTGCTCCTCGCCACTATATCCTCCCTGTATCTGATATAGCGAGCAACCGCGTACCAAGTCGTTGACGATGTAAGCGCGCACGCGCTCAGGTTGGTCGGAGATGATACATACGCGCTTGCGCTTGTTGAGCGAAGCGGTGAAATAGTCAATGGCCAGTCCGTTGATCCACGTACCTATGATACCAATAACGACCATACGGAAGTCGTTGATGAGGAAGGCGGTGCAGCAGATGATGACACCACCGATGGCAACCGACGTACCGATGTCGAAATGCAGGTACTTGTTGACAATCTTACCAAGTATGTCCAGACCACCAGTAGAAGCGTTGATGCGGAATAGGAAAGCCTGACATGCACTCAAGAGCAAGACGAAGCAGATGAGGTCGAACCACACATCTCCCATGCCGAGACCGCCACTCATGACTGACTCTCGCACCTGCTCGAGCACCTCGCCCGAGCGGCTGAGTATATACGGATTACCGTTCGCATCCAGCACCGACTGACCGGCCTGAAGCTGCGCAAGAATATCGGGGTTGCTGATGACCTTATGGGTAAGATTGGTATAGGGATAGATACGATCCCACATTTGCGTCAACGGACCGAGGATCATGGCCGTATAGACTGTTTTGGCTCCGAACTCATTGCCGATAAGGATAAAGGCCAACAGCAGCAGGAAGGCGTTGATAGCCATCACCACATAGGAGAAGGTATCCGCATCGCCGCCAAAGAGGGTGTTGAAGACGATGGCCAGACCGGAGATAGAACCCACGATCAAGTGGCTCGGCATCAAGAAATAATAGACGGCGGCTGCACCGAGACTCATGCCGACGGTCATCATCAATAGTTCGCGCCAGAACTTAAGCGTACCGAGTGCATGCACAAAGGTGATAAAAAGGTTGCGCCAGTACGCGCGCGTGAAATATTCCCGAAGGTGTTCCATAGATTAGTTTGTTTCGTTTTTGATGACCAGACGCGCCGTGCGACGGGTGGTCTGACTAAGCATGATAGTGCGTCCTGCGCGGGCGCGGTCGAGTATCTCAGGAGTAGTTCCTCGAATCGTAAGGAGGGACAATTGGTCGTTGTAAGAGACCAGAAAATGTTCTTTCAGCGCCTCGATAGCCGCCGGTACGAATCGTGTGTTGTCCACACAGACAGATATAGTGACGGCAGAAGACTGAATGAGTGATACGCGCAGGCGATGGCGATGGATAATATCGAAGATCTCGCTCAGACTCTCCTCGAGTACGAAAGCGAAGTCCTTGGCACGCATCGTGATGAGCAGCTGATTCTTGCGCCATATAAAGACCGGCACTTCTACGGGGTGGTCCACCGCAGCAGAAATACACGATCCTCCGGCCTCGGGATTTCCGAACGGCTTGACATAGAGAGGTATACGCTTGTTCTCCAGCGGACGGATGGTCTTGGGGTGAATGATCTGCGCTCCCGAATAGCTTAGTTCGACAGCATCGGAGTAGCGCAACTCGGGAATGAGGATCGTATCCGGTTCCAATCGCGGATCGGCATTGAGTATGCCCGGCACATCCTTCCATATAGTGACGCTCTCCGCATCGAGGTAATTGCCCAGCAGCGCGGCGGTATAGTCGGATCCCTCCCGACCGAGCGTCGTGCGGCGTCCGTCGGCTGTACCACCTATGAAACCCTGCGTCACTACCACCTGTGGCCGATTCGACCGTTGCCAACCGGCCCGAATAGCCGCAGCACTGGCGGCATTGTCCACTTGGGCTTCGCGCCAGGTGTCATCGGTGCGCAGCAGTTTAGGCATATTCCACCACTCCACCGACAAGCCCTGCTTGAGCAGATAGACGGCGATGATCTGGGTGGACATGATCTCACCCAGCGAGACGATCTGGTCGTAGTTCTCGTCGTAGGAGCGTGCAGGATCGTATGGTATCTCGCCCTGCAGGCGGATGTCAGAGCCTGGTTGGAGTCCCAACTCACGCATGATAGCTACATGGAAGTCGATGATATCCACCCACTGGTTGAGAGCCTCTTCCTCTTTGCCGGCATGGATGAACTCCAGCACTCGTTCGAGTGCATTGGTGGTCTTACCCATAGCCGAGACAACGACCATGAGTGAATGGTCATTGGTCATTGGTGATTGGTCATTGACGGCCAACCGCACAATATGCTCCAAGTTACGGACGCCTGCTGCGTCCTTCACCGACGCTCCACCAAACTTATATACTATAGCCATCAGAGATCAGCTTTCTGCATTCAGATATTCGCCATACGAATGGCAGTATAGGCTCCTTCGACGCCCTTGTTGCCGAGACGTCCGCCGCAACGGTCGAGTGCCTGCTGACGATTGTCAACCGTAAGTACGGAGAAGATGACAGGCACATGAGTAGTACCGCCTGCGTACCAAGAGTGCATACCCGTGTTCAGGATCGTTACGCCTTGTGTGACAGACTGGCATACATAGTCGAAATGCGGTGTATCGCCACGGATGACACATCCGATGACGATGACAGCATCCAGTCCCTTGCGCAGCAAGCTCGCGTGCTTGCGAATCGTGCGCGCCGCGGCATAGGTCAGTTCGACAGTACCTGGCACATGGATCACCTCGATATGTTCTTCGGCGACGCCATGCTTGGTCAAGGTATTAATAGCCCCTTGCGCCATGGCATAGGTGATCTCGCTGTTCCAGTCGGCTACTACAATAGCATAACGCTGGCGCCCAAGGACGTCAGCGTTAGGCAATTGGTTTGCTTCGTATTTCGACAAATCGGTCGTCATTACTCTGCGATTGCGATATACTTGTCAATATCCTGTGCCTCTTGCGAAGCAGGGAAGTCAGCCTTGATACGCTCGAAGCATTTCTTCGCTTTGGCGTTCTGTCCCTCATGCAGATAAACGAGGCCAGCCTTCTTGAGGCTCATCGGAGCGATGATGTCGTTGCCGGTGCGTGCAGCTGACTCGAAAGCCTTAGCTGCCTTACCGTACTCACCGAGCTCTACATAAGCGTCACCCAAGAGCTGACGTGCAGCCGGTTCGATAGTCAGGTCGTCGGCCGAGAACTTCTTCAGATACTTGGCAGCGTCCTCGAACTCACCCTTCTCATAATAGCAGATACCTGCATAAAGGGCAGCAAGTTTGCCTTGCTGATAGAGGCTGTACTCATCGGCGATTGCCTCAAAGCCGATGCACTCAGCATCGTCACCCAGAAGCGCCTTGTCGAAGTCACCGTTCATAAAATAAACGACGGCCTTGGCGTTCTCGTTGCTTGCCTCCATCGCCTTCGGCTTGATGATGTACTGGTTGATAGCAATGACGCCGATCACTACGGCAGCGATGCCGGCGACGATCCAACTCAGGAGCGAAGCGTTTTCCTCGATCCATTTACCTGCGCCGGTGAGCGCTTCGTTCACTTCCTGAAGCTGCTCGTCCTGCTTAACAAATTCTTCTTTCTTTTTTGCCATATTATTTTGTTGTTTTTATTGTATCAATAAAAGTGTTGATTCGAAAAAGCGTGCAAAGGTACAAATTTTTCTGCATATACGCAAGTATTCTTGCACTTTTTTGCAAAAATTCTTACTGCAAGCAGAAATCGAGTGCCTCTGTAATGGCATTGCGGTCCAGATGCTGGCCAATAAAGACCAGTTTCTGCATACGATCGCCGTACTCGTCGTCCCAGTCTTTGCGCAGCTGCGGATCCTCGGCGATGAGCTGCATGAGTTCCTCTTTGGGCATCGTGGCGAACCACTCTCCCGCCTTACGGATATTAAACTGTCGTCCAGCCTGTTCGAACAAATAGCACATATCGTATTCTTCTGCAAAATAGCACATTCCCTTGCAGCGGATGACATTCTTGGGCCAGTGAGCAGCGACGAACTCATCAAACAGACCGAGATCGAACGGACGGCGGGCATGATAGACAAAAGTCTCGATGCCGAATTCCGCCAGATGGTCATGATCGCCATGCTCGTGATCGTGATCATGGTGATGATGATGTTCATGCTCACAATAACCGTGCTCATGATCGCAGTGGGAATGATCTTCGTGGTCATGGTCATGGTCCTCGTGGTCATGGTCGTGATCTTCATCATCATGGTCATGACGGGCATCTTCTATCTCGTGGATCCAAGTGGCGGAAGTAGCGGTGCGGTCGAAGTCGAACAGACGGGTGTTGAGTATCTTCTCAAAGGGCACATCACAATAGTTGGTTTCAATGATTTCCGCCTTGGGCTGAATAGCACGAATGATTGACTTGATTTTGTTCAACTCATCTTCGCTAACCTCAGACGCCTTATTCAAGAGAATAAGGTTGCAGAATTCGATCTGTTCTACGACGAGTGCAGCAAGATCTTCTTCCTTGGTCACATACTTCAATGCCTGGCCGTTTTCGAACTCATCCCGCAGACGTAATGCATCCACGACAGAGCAGATACAATCGATGGCGGGAATACCATCTTCGGCAAAGGCGGGTACCATCTCCGGATAGGAGCATATGGTTTGCGCAATAGGCCCAGGCTCGCATATACCGGAAGCCTCGATGACGATATAGTCGAAGAGGTTAGGTGCATCCTCACCCTGAACAGAAGGGCTTTTTTTCATTGCACACAAGTCGTGGAGCTGTGTGATGAGATCCATCTTCAGAGAACAACATATACAGCCGTTCTGCAGGGCAATGAGTGAATCGTCGTTCTGCGACACTACCCCGCCCTGCTGGATAAGCGTGGCATCGATATTCACCTCGCCGATGTCGTTGACGATGACGGCAAAGCGTATGCCGCGGTTGTTGGTGAGGATACGATTGAGCAAGGTAGTCTTGCCGCTACCGAGATAACCGGTAAGCAGCAAGACTGGGATTTTCTTTATTTCCTTCATTGTACGTATTGAGCGTAGTCGTTATAGTATTTCTCGACGATGTCGTGTGCACCATTGCGTTCGCAGGTCTGCAGGACATAGTTGAGGATAGCTGCTTCGCGCCCGGTGGTGGACTGCATCAGGTCACGTTGACGCCGATCAAGCGAGCGCGCGAAACGCAGGTACTCGACGCAGGTATTAGCCACTGTATCCATGATAGCGACAGCCTTGTCCTTCTGGTCGAGCATGAAATACATGGCGGCCATGGATGCAGAAGTGTAGTCGTAGGGGATGTTATATCCCGGCAGCTGCTCTTCGGCATAGTCGAGTACTTCGAGTGCTTTGTCGCGTTGCCCCGTACGCAGCAGTTCTTCCGCCAGTTGGGCGAACATCATACGATGTGTGCGGCACATGCGCATCAAGTTCTCGTCGATATAAATGCCCGGGATGTTCATGTTGCCATAGCGGAACTTATGCATCATGTTGTCGTACATCTTCTCAGCATTGACGCGGGGTTGTCCGTCGTAGCTGCGTGTGGGCGTGATCTGATAAGCCAGACCCGTCAGTTCCATATAGGGTTCGAGTCCCAAATAATAGTCGTTGCCCACAGTGGCGCAGAAATACATGGGGCGTTGCCAATGATTGGAAGAAAGCATCTCCATGATCATCATCTCCGAACGGGTGTAGTGGCGTTTCTGCTTGAAGTTAACGCGTTCGCCGTCAGGAGTCTCCACGTAGAGTTGGTCGGACGGCAAGTAGTTGTCGCCTTCGCGGGTCTTGGTACGCGGGTCTTCGGAGCGGAGGAAAGCAAAAGCTTTCTCCACGCTGATGGGTTGTCCCAGACGGTTGTCCACACGGGCTATCTCGTTCGCACCGGGCATATAATCCTTGTATTCCCAACAGATGGGCAGCGCGGGTGAGAGGTAGTACGGACGCTTCATCTGCGCGATATACCAGTCGGTCTGCAGATACGAGAGGTTGCAGACACGGATGTCGGTACCTACTTCTTCCACCTCCTGGTTGTACCAAAGTGGGAAGGTATCGTTGTCGCCGTTGGAGAAGAGGATAGCTTCGCCTTCGCAGGACTTGAGGTAGTTCGCGCCGAAGTCGCGGCAGCTGTAGCGCTGCGAGCGGTCGTGGTCGTCCCAGTTCTGCTGTGCCATGAGAGCAGGTACGCCAAGGCATATCAGAGATACGCAGACGGCAGCAGCCGTCATTGGTAATTGGTGATTGGTGATTGGTGATTTTTCTATCGCGCTGTTGATCCAATCGATCAGAGCGAGTACACCGAGTCCAATCCAGATGCAGAAGGCGTAGAACGAGCCGGCGTAGGCGTAGTCACGTTCACGCGGTTGGTAGGGCGTCTGGTTGAGGTAGAGCACGATGGCCAAACCCGTCAGGAAGAAGAGCAAGAAAGTCAGCGTGAAGTTCTTCCAACCCTCGGCCTTGCCGTCGTTATCGCGTTTGCCACACTGCCATACAATACCGATGATACCAAGCAGCAGCGGCAGCATATAATAGACATTGTGCCCCTTGTTCTCCTTGAGTTCGGTAGGCAGCAGGCTCTGATCGCCGAGCATGGCATTGTCGATGAACGGAATGCCGCTGATCCAGTTACCCTTGGTGATGTCACCATAGGACTGCAGGTCGTTCTGGCGGCCGGCGAAATTCCACATGAAATAGCGCCAGTACATGAAGTTGACCTGATAACGGAAGAAGAAACGAAGGTTCTCGGCAAACGTCGGACAATAGTCCGTCTTCTGCTGTCCGCAGTATTCGTAGCGCACACGACGTCCCTTGATGTTAGCCCACTCCTTGTAGGCACTGACATGACTTCCCTGGGCAGAGTACATGCGCGGGAAGAGCATGCAGAACTGCGGCATATACTGATAGCTGGACTTGTAGCCGGTGATAGCATAATGGTCTTTCTCGCCTTCCACCTTCGGTGCCGGAGCATACTGGGCATGGCCTTGTTTCTCAACAGGCACGCACATGTTACCCTCGATGCGCAGTTCTACTGGTGCATTATAGGTCTGGCCGTAGAACAAAGGCCGATCGCCATACTGCTCGCGGTTGAGGTAATACTTGAGCGAGAAGACATTATCAGGGCTGTTCTGGTCCATCGGCGTATCCGCATTGGAACGGATGACGAGTGCAGCATATGAACTATAGCCAACCAAGATGACGGTGAGCGCCAGTACGGCTGTGTTCGCCCATCGCCAGAGCTGTTTGTTGGTATTGGTCTTGGCGTTGGCTTCGTATTCCACGTTGGCACGTTTATGCGTGTACCAGATAGCCCACGAGATCGCACCTACGATCAGCACGAGGCATACCCACATACCTGTATTGAACGGACATCCGAAGCCGTTGACGAACAGGAGTTCGAACCAACCGATCAACGTCGGGAAGCCAGGGATGATGCCATAGAGGATGACAAGCAACACCGCACACGAAGCCAGGAAAGCATAGATGAGGCCCTTCCACGAGAATGTGTACTTACGGAAGTAATAAACGAGTCCGATGGCCGGTATGGTCAACAGGTTCAGAAGGTGGACACCGATACTCAGACCCATCAGGTAAGCGATGGCGATGAGCCATTTGTCAGAGCCCTCCTCGTCAGCCTGTTCGTCCCACTTGAGAATAAGCCAGAAGACGACGGCAGTAAAGAGGGATGAGCTGGCATATACTTCGCCTTCGACAGCAGAGAACCAGAACGTGTCGCTGAAGGTGTAAGCCAATGCACCTACCGCACCTGCACCCAGCAAAGCGATGCCTTTCCATGTGGTGTCCGGCGCCACCAGCTTCTTCGCCAGGGCCGTGATGGTCCAGAAGAGGAAGAGGATGGTGAATGCGCTGGCCAGCGCCGAGAGGGCGTTGACGCACATGGCGACATGCGAGGTGTCGGATGCAAACAGACTGAAGAAATGGCCCATCAGCATGAAGAACGGTGCTCCAGGCGGGTGTCCTACGTCCAACTTCCATGCGCTGGCGATGAACTCGCCGCAGTCCCAGAAAGAGGCAGTGGGCTCGATAGTCAGGAGATACGTAGCGGCAGCGACGGCAAACACCATCCATCCGCAGAGCGTATTCCACAATTTGAAATGTTTCATATCAATAATTAATTATTACAGGCACACAATAAGCCAAAATAAAAACGGCTGCAAAATTACAACTTTTTTTGCATGTATGCAAATAAAAAAGAGAAAAAATCGCTTTTCGGAAAAAAGACGGTACAAAAATGACAGTGGATTGGCAGATTAATCACCTACTAATAACCTACTAATCACCTACTAATAACCTACTAATCACCTACTAATGTCGTACTACAGATAGGTCATACGATGGATAATATGAAAAGAGCCACGCGAGGAGGCGTGGCTTATGGTACCCCTACTGGTAGAGGCAGAGGGGAAAGGGCCTTGGTTAAAACTCGTTAAGATAAAGGGCGAACTTCACTTTGCCTGTCAGATCGGCGAAGAAGGCCCAGCGAATAGGATCGCCCAAGAAAGTATCGTTGTTGGCACGAACCATGGGATGGCTGGTGATTTGGAATGCGCCCATGCGCCCTCCATCGCCTTGAATATCCTTATATTTCCAACCATTGACAATCACATGTCGTCCGACAAAATCGTAGGTGCCAAGACTGGCGTTGTAGAGGTAGACTTTTCGTCCGTTCCAGAAATACGCATCATCTTGGATGAAACATTCTTCGTTATTGTTGACGACCTCGAAAGATGTGTTGACGCAATAGTGGGTGTAGCGCTGGGTGTCGCGCACGAAGGCATAGCCATGATAGAAAGGCGTGGCGCGCTCGTAGTCCTGGGAAACGACTTGTCCTTGCGGATTGATGTAGACAAACAACTCATTGGTCTTCTGGACGAGCGCTAAGCCGTCGGAAAAATCGTCCGGTTGGTTGGAGAAACGCGGTGGGATGGTCCATTGACCTTTGGTGGAGATATACCCCCATTTCATCGGTGCGTCGCTATCCATGGGCAGTTGGACGGCAGCCAATCCTTCGGAGAACTCATGTGCGCTCTGATACTTCGCGGGAATGACCTTGCGTCCATTCTTGTCGAAATAGCCCCATCTGTCAGCCACAAAATCATAATAAAGCGCCAAGCCGTCGTTCATATCATAGGCATCGAGAAAGCGTCGATCGGGCATCTCTTTGTGTAGTTTATTGCCATAGATGTCCGGCATAATCTCTTGTCCTAAGGAATTGATAAACACGACTCTAAAGCGGGTTTGATACTTATCGATCATGACTTCTTTGATGGCCAAGGCATAGCCTGCATTCGAGAAATCCGAGCAATAGATGACATGCGGCAACTTAACCGTTTTGCCCGTTTTGCTTAGGATGATCCAATCGTATTTGTTGTTTGCATTTTTGAGGCGGCACACGCAATAGCCGTTTTGGAAATAAGGGGCTTCATTCGGCCGGCCGGCCAGGTACAGCGAGAGAGGAATGGCCCATTCGCCCTCTTCGTTGAGGAAGCCGCATTTACCCGTGACGACATCCTGAATGCAAAGCATTCCGTCCTCAAACTCATTGAGGATGGCGAACTCGTCCAAGTAAATCTCTTTGACCTGCGAGAAGTCCCACTGGAGGGTGTCCGGCACCAGGGCGCGCGCATCAGCAAAGGCTTTTTGTTGCGCCTCGGGATTGATCTGGATTTTCTGGGCAAGAAGGGCTCCGCTAAATGCACAGAGGCACAGAGAAAGAGTAAGTAATTGGCGAGATAAACGAAGTTGCATACGTGATTGGATTTTAATCTTTGGCTGCAAAGGTACAAAAAATTCTCAATATATGCAAATAAAATTTGCAATTTGTGTCAAAAAAAAATCTCAAAGTAGGCCATAAAAGAATATTCCGCGCAAAAGAAGAAGCTTTTTAGCGGCGTTTAGTAAACGCCTGGAATACAAAGAAAGACAAAGCCGTCTAGCTGGATTGCGGGAGGGCTTTGCATGTTGTTGGAATAAGATATAAATCTATCTTTATTTTTGCGGTTTAGCAAAGGGATTAAGTAATTTTTGTTGATACTCACTCTGAGCATCTGTTCCTATTTCTGTATAGCCATCATATGTAGAACTATAATAGAATTTGCTTGTGTCCTTATAAAGTTTACGTTTCGACAATATGTAATATGTCAAATAGAAACATTTTGATACATCAAAATTATAATATCTATCATATACTTGTTGGATACGTAGTTTTATAATTTTTACTATCATCGGAGGTTAAATTTTGGCAGGGTTTAATACGTTCCACATACTTAAAAGCAGATGGCTCCGCATAGTTTGTAATTTTAGAAACATAAAAACTATTGGTGAGAACCATCTCTGACGAATTATCTCCTATAGTATATGTTATGTAGTTACTAAAGCTAAGTGGACTATTTTCTTTATCAAACTCTATAGAAGCCTTCTCTTCTGGGAAACGGTCCAAGTCGCAATCTGCTAATATCTTATTGCTGATAGAATATTCAACAATTATTTTTGAGGACTTCGGCGGTATAGCCAATATTTTCTGCTCTTTAACCGCAGAAGAAACGGTTTTACTAGTGGCCATAGTATTGGCAATTGCTGTTGTATAGTTTATTCCGTACGTCTCGGTGATATTAGATGAAGCTGTTGTTAATATCGGATCTAACTCTGTAACGGGAAGTGTTCCATAATTGCCCATATACGTGGCACTTGCACCATAAGAACGACTTTTACTTCCGGAGGCTGAAGCAGAATTAGAAGTTTGAATAGCGTTGGTAACAGTTCTAGATTCTCCCCACTCGCGCTCTTTATAATAATCATTAGCAAGCCCATTTCGAATAAAGAAAGACTTACTCAAATCCACGTACATAATCTCGTTCGATTTGTTAAAAATGGCAAAACTCGCGTCACCTCCATTTGCCCAAAACGAATAATAGATGGAACATAATTCGTCTTCATACAGCAAACCATTTTTTACAGTTTTGATGTTTTCAGAAGATGATTTTGTCTCAAACACTTGCACGAAATTGTACAATTGCGAACAAGAGGAAAATAGGAATGCTACGCATAGTAGCCATAAGTAATTGTGTTTCATTGTAGTAAAAGTCATATTGTTGGTATTCATATTGTAATATCGCATACAAAAAAGCGCGGATTACTGTTTACTTATACTTTATTCAGGCTCTGGTAAACCTTTACAGCATATAAGCACAAATAATCCACGCCATTTGGCGTGAACTTTTACTATACTTATCCTCGCTGTGAAATTTACCAGATTTCGAATAAAAAGAATAAGAGCAAAAGCTCAATGTCTATGTTATCGCGCAACGCTTTGCGCGCTTCCTTTCTTTTTTACGCTGTTAAGGCCAGCATAAAGGCGATAAAAAACCTTTGCGGCTGCAAAAGTACAACAAAAATTTGATTTATGCAAATCATTTGCAAAAAAAGTTGCGCTCCGCATGGGCTACACCCGCATTGAGGCTCTTCCGGGCGGGGCGGCGCGTTTGTGACCTGACACAAAGCGGCGGACGGAAGAGGCGAAGAATGGCGCGGGGAGGACTAAGGCGAGGGAGGGCGCCAGCGAAGCGGTAATCCGCCTACACCGCGAGCCTCACATAAGCAAAGAAACAAAGACGGCGGCATACATTGACGGAGACGAAGGAGCGGCTCATCGGATGAGCCTAAAATAGAAGAAAGCGAGCCGGAATTAAATTCCTGGATTATCGCACAGAAAGATGACAAAAGAGCAAAAAATTAAGAAAAAGTGCGTGCGCGCTTGCACATGTGAAAATAAATTTGTAATTTTGCAGGCTGAATTGTGTTCGTCACCCTCGTACGCGTGTTAAAAATTTATTTTAACAATTAAGCACTCGGGGATGCCCGCTCTCCCCACCGCAAACAGCCAAAGGCTTAGTTTACGTTGGGGGCCCCAAAAAGACAAAAAAACACACAAACATATTAAAAACAAATACATAAAAAAAATGATTAAAGTTGGAATTATTGGGTGTGGCTTCGTAGGAGGAGCCCTGAAAAATTGGTTGGAGAACAACAACCCGGAGTGCAAACTGTTCATCAGCGACCCGTACAAGGGTTACAATGATGACTTGAGCGATATCGACATCGCTTTCTTGCAGATCCACGTACCGACGGAAGAGGATGGTACCCAGGATTTGACGCTGATGAAGGAGTTGATCAAGAACTTGCCGGATGTGCCAGTGTTCGTTCGTACGACCATTCTGCCGGGCACGAGCAAGATGCTGTCGGAAGAGACCGGTCACAGCGTGTATTACATGCCGGAGTTCCTGACCGAGCGTACGTTCATCGAGGACTTCAACAAGCAGACGATGGTGTTCACCGGTGCACAGGAGTTGTTGACAAAGATCTTCGTGGGTAAGAAATTCACCGTAATGACTCCGCTGGAGGCAGAGCTGACAAAATACATGCACAATGTGTTCGGTGCATACAAAGTGACGTATTTCAATGCCTGCAAGGAATATTGCGAGAAGATGGGTGCCGACTGGCGCAAAGTACACACGGGTGTTCTGCTGTCGGGTTACATCAACGACACGCACACGTATGTTCCCGGTCCGGACGGCAAGTACGGATACGGAGGCAAGTGCTTCCCGAAGGATGTGAATGCGTTTGCAGAGATGACCAAAGGTACGTCGCTGGGTACGCTGCTGGAACACCTGCACGAACTGAATGTGCATTTCCGTGGCGTGGAAGAGCGGATCTAAATTAAGAATTAAAAATTAAGAATTAAAAATTCTTATGAAAATTGCTGTAGCAGGAACAGGGTATGTGGGACTGAGTATCGCTACCCTACTGGCACAACATAACGAGGTGACGGCGGTGGATATCGTGCCAGAGAAAGTGGAGATGATCAACCGGCGCCAGTCGCCTATCCAGGACGAGTGGATAGAGAAATACTTCGAGAAGGACAAAGGGACAAAGGACAATGTACAAAGGTTTCTCCACCTCGAGGCAACACTCGATGCGGAGGCGGCGTATAAGGATGCGGAGTATGTGGTGATAGCTGCGCCGACCAACTATGACAGCAGATTGAATTATTTCGACACCTCGGCCGTAGAGAATGTGATCGAGACCGTAATGCGCGTCAATCCGAAGGCGATCATGGTGATCAAATCGACTATCCCGGTGGGCTATACCGAGAGCGTGCGCAAGAAATATGCGTGCGACAACATCCTCTTCTCGCCGGAGTTTCTGCGTGAGAGCAAGGCACTGTATGACAACCTGTATCCGAGCCGTATCATCGTAGGTACGGTGCTGACAGATCAGCGTTTGACGGCCGCAGCCGAACGATTTGCCTCGTTGCTACAGGAAGGCGCAATCAAGGAGGATATAGAGACGCGTATCATGGGACAGACCGAAGCCGAGGCGGTGAAGCTGTTTGCCAACACCTATCTGGCGCTGCGTGTGAGTTACTTCAACGAACTGGACACCTACGCAGAGATGAAAGGTCTGGATACGCAGTCGATCATCGACGGCGTGTGTCTGGATCCGCGTATCGGCACGCACTATAACAACCCCTCGTTCGGATACGGCGGTTACTGTCTGCCGAAAGACACGAAGCAGCTGCTGGCCAACTATGCCGACGTGCCGGAGAACCTGATAGGTGCCATCGTGGAGAGTAACCGTACGCGGAAAGATTTTATCGCCGACCGCGTGCTGGCTAAGGCCGGATATTATGACTACTACCACAAGGGCGATTTTGATGCCAAGCAGGAACATGACTGCACGATAGGCGTTTACCGACTGACGATGAAAGCCAACAGCGATAACTTCCGTCAATCGAGTATACAAGGCATCATGAAGCGAGTGAAAGCCAAGGGTGCGCAGGTGATCATCTACGAACCGACGCTGGAGGACGGCAGCACGTTCTTCGGCAGTCTGGTGGTGAACGACCTGAGCGAGTTCAAGCGCCGCAGCCAGGCCATCATAGCCAATCGCTATGACACGAGTCTGGACGACGTGAAGGAGAAGGTTTACACTCGCGACATATTCCGGAGAGACTGATTCATAATTTGTAATTGGTGATTGGTGATTGGTAATTGGTGATTGGTAATTGGTAATTGGTGATTGGTAATTGGTAATTGGTAATTTGAGATTTTGGCAGAGAAGATAGAACATATAGGCAAGCGGGAGATCATGTGGAGTTATGCAGGCACGGCGTTTATGATCGGAGCCGGTGTGCTGCTGTTGCCGTTTATCCTGCACAAGATGCCACAAGAGACGGTGGGAATTTGGAATATCTTCCAGACCATCACGGCGCTGGTGCTGCTGTTGGATTTCGGTTTCCGTCCCACCTTCGCCCGTAACATCAGTTATATCTTCTCCGGCGTGAAGACGCTGCAGAAGGACGGCGTGGAGCAGACGACGAGTGACGCAGCGGTGGACTATAGTCTGCTGAAAGGTTCGTTGCTGGCCATGCGCCGTTTCTATCGCTGGATAGGCATCGTGGTGTTTACTGTGCTGGCTACTGCAGGTACGGCTTATTTCTACTATATTCTGCAGAAATATTCCGGAGACAGGCAGGACGCTCTGGTGGCATGGATATTACTGATTGCCATCAACTGCTATAACCTCTACACGTTCTATTACGATGCACTACTGACCGGAAAAGGGTATGTCACCCGCACGCAACAGATCAATATGTTGGGTCAAGGGGTGTATTTCGGATTAGCCGTCGCCCTGATTTATGCCGGTTTCGGCTTGACAGCCATCGTGGCTTCGCAACTTATATCTACCATCATTCGCCGTGTACTCACCTATCGAGTGTTCTTCACTCCGGAGATCAAACAACGACTGAATGAAGTAGAGCCGCAGGAACCGAAAGCCATACTGAGCACAATCACGCCGAACGCGATCAAGATCGGTTTAACGCAAGCAGGCGGTTTTCTGGTGAACAAATCCGCCATCCTCATCGGTTCGGCCTTTCTGACGCTGGAAGAAGTGGCATGTTACGGTATCACCTTGCAGGTGATGGATATACTGGCACGCTGTGCCATGGTTTTCTATCAATCGTACCTACCGAAGTTGGCACAATGCCGTGCGGAGAAAGACCTGATAGGACTGAAGCGCTATTATCTGCAGTGTACAGGCAGTCTGCTGGCAGTGTATATCGTCGGCGGTGCCCTGTGGGTGTTCTTCGGCAATTGGGCCATGGACCTGATTGGCAGTCAGACCTATTTTGTGCCGACGGCGATGCTCTGTGTGATGCTCGTCATCAGCCTATTGGAACATAATCATGCACAATCGGCAGGGTTCATCATGGCGGACAACAAGATTCCATTCTTCATCCCGAGTCTGGCCAGTGGTGCAGCTACGGTGGTGCTGCTGTGGTTGTTCCTGGGTCCGTTGCACTGGGGCGTATGGGGACTGATTCTTGCTCCGGGTCTGGCACAACTGGCATATCAGAACTGGAAGTGGCCGAGCGTAGTGATAAAGGAATTAAGAATTGAAAAATAAGAATTGAAAGCACTATCGGTTGTCATAGTAACGTATAACTCGGAGCCGGACATCTACGGATGTCTGGATGCGCTGTTTGCGAAGAACGATTTGGGTGAGGGGTTGGAAGTGATAGTGGTGGATAACAACAGTCGCGACTACGCGCACATGAGGGATGAACTTGCGCGCCTGTACGGCGAACGAGTGGCGGTGGTGCAGAACACCAGAAACGGAGGCTACGGGCAAGGCAATAACATCGGTATTCGTCAGTCGAGTGCACCGATCATCATGATCATGAACCCTGACGTGCGGATGGAGACGACGGGACTGAAGACGATTGTTCAGGCATTTGAGCGCGATGCAAAGATGGCGATGTACGGTATGAAACAATTGACGATGAGCGGAAAACGATCTCTGTCATTTGCCTATACGAATTACTGCTCGCCTGTCCTACGAAGTATCGGTACGTTTATTGCCAACAAGTATGACCAGTATGACGAAAAGAAGATGTGTTTTGCCGGGGCCTGTTTCTGTATTCGCAAGGCGATGTTTGAGCAGGTAGGACTATTTGACGAGCATATCTTCCTGTTCGGCGAGGAGAATGACATCCACTATCGATTGCGAACGCAAGTTCCTTCCGCACATTTCTTCTATAACCCGTCCATCATCTATCGCCATGATTGTGAGGATCGGGAATTTTCCGAGAAGAGTTATCTGCTTCAATTGGAATCAAATTGTTATGTCATCAGCAAGCAGCACCGCACTCCTCAACGTTATTTGAACATAGAGGAACGCACGCTACAGCTGGTGCGCATCATCAAGATACTGACCGGCACGACCGGCAATTTGGATATTGTAAACAAGAAAATAGCCTTAGTGCGTTCCTATAGCCCATGCTAACCAAGCAACGTCTCATAGATTATATTATCAGTGCGGCTGTTTTCTCTCAGTCTATTTTGGTGATACTGGAACTGTACTGGGTGGACGTTGTGCAGATGAATGAAGAGATGGCGACGACGTACCGTGTGTTACTAACCGCTGTACCTATGTCGATTGCGCTACTGCTGGGTGCTATCCGCCGTCCTGCTTTGTTTGTGACGACGTATGTAGCTGCGGGACTTTGCCTGCTGCTGTCGGTCTATCTGTTTCCAGCCACAGGCGAGTGGATAGAAAAACTTGGATTACGATTTACCCTGCCACTGGTTGTCGGCAGTGCCTTGTGTCTGCTGAGCGTGTATGAAACAGAGATCATCCACAAGACCCTCTATTGGATCTCGTATATCGTGCTGGCGATAGCGATTTTCTATTTTCATGCGATCTACGCCACGCTGGGCGGATTTTCTATAACGGACTACAACATGAGTTTCTCCTATGCGCTGCTACTGCCGATGGCATCGCTGTATGCAGAGAAGAAACCACTATCGCTGATAGGCGCCGGTGCGATGATGATGATGGTGGTGCTGGTCGGTTCGCGTGGCGCGGCTGTATTCTTTGTGCTCTACGTGTTCGCAGACTTATTCCTGAATCACAAGAAGCTGATCATTCCTTTCACGCTTGTTTTCGCCTTTCTGCTGGTGCTGCTGCCTGCATTCTCGCTCTATCTGGACACCTACGGTATTGAATCTCGTACAATCACCCAGCTGATGGAATCCGACCGTTCGGATCAAGACTCGGGACGATTGGAAATGTACGCACAAATGTGGCAGGTGCTGAAAGAGAACTGGTTTACAGGCATCGGGTTGTTCGGCGACCGCGTTTATCTGGACGTCTATTGCCACAACATCGTGCTGGAGGTTTTGCTGAATTTCGGCATGTTGTTCGGGATGGTGGTTATCCTGTTTTTCGGAGGAATATGTATATCGGTCTTCTATCATGCCGACTTGGCAGACAAGAATGTGTTTCTGCTCTATTTCATGGCCACTATCTGTCCCTTATTCGTCTCGCACTCCTATCTGACAGATTATAATTTCGGCATTTTCGTCGGCATGCTCGGTTGTATTGCCACACATACCAAACATCTACAAACCCATCCAGATACGCCATGAAGCCCAAGATAGTCTTTATCATCAATTCGATTCAGCAGCAACGTTGTATCAAGCGAATCGAGGAATTCATAGCCCATGGTTATGAAGTAGAGGCTTATGGGTTCAATCGTGCCGAGGTGGTTCCTACCCTGCCGGAACATTTCCGGATACATGTTATAGGTCAGTTCACGAACACGATGAGTTATCCGAAACGCCTGCTATACATGTACAAGACCTTGCGCCCGATCCTGCTGCAATACAAGGACAAGGATGTTGTGTTCTACTATTTCCTACTGGATGTAGCGATGGTATGTCGGGCGATTACGAACAAGCCATATATATACGAAGAATCCGATCTGATGCAAACATATCTGCCGTCTCGCATCTTATGCGAAGGGCTGAACCGGATAGACCGATGGCTCATACGTCATTCCTTATTGACGACCATGACCTCGGAAGGATTTATACAGTATCATTTCGGAAGTACACCGCCGAAGAATGTGGTGTTGGTACCTAATCGGCTCAATCCGACAGTTACGTCCCTCACGTATCACCCGTCGCAGCCGGATATTCATCATCTGCGTGTCGGATTTGTCGGCAGTGCACGATACGAGTCGATCATTCGTTTCTCGGATGCGTTTTTGAGCGCCTGCCCTCAACATGAATTGCATTTCTACGGCATTATTAATGACCGTCCTGAGGAATTTGAGCGTATCAAAAACACGTATCCAAATGTCTATTTCCACGGTAAGTTCTCCAATCCGAAAGACTTGCCGTCTATCTATGAGCAGGTAGATATCGTATTGGCAACGTACGATAACCGATATGAGAATGTGCGTTATGCCGAACCGAACAAATTGTACGAAGCGGCCTACTTTGAAACACCGATTATCGTCTCATCCGACACATTCCTGGCGCAGAAAACACAGAAATGGGGAGTTGGCTTTGCACTTAATCCACTGGACGGACAGGCCGTGAAGACATTCTTTGAAACCCTGACCCAAGCACAGATGGATGAGTGTATTGCGCACTGCAAGGCCATCGACAAGAATGCATTATTGGATCATAATCCGCAATTATTTGAACGATTATCATGGAATTAGTATCTATCATAATGCCTGCGTATAACGCCAGTCGGTATTTAAAAGAATCGATTGACAGTGTGCTTGCCCAGACCTATAGGAACTGGGAACTGCTCATTGTGGATGATTGCTCAACGGACGAGACGGCCAAGATAGTGCAAACTTATGAGGACAAGCGGATACGATATAAGCGCAACACCACTAATCTTGGCGCAGCCAAGACACGCAATGAAGCCATTAGGATGGCTACCGGCCGGTATATTGCCTTCTTGGACTCAGACGACAGGTGGCTGCCCAACAAACTGGAACGGCAAATACACTTTATGCAGGAGCATAACTACGCGATGACTTATACTCCCTATTATGTCATCACTTCAGGAGATACGTACAGGCAGATACATATGGGACCACGCTCATTGAATTACTATCAAATGACTCGCTGGGACCGAATCGGCTGTTTAACCGTCATCTATGACAGTCAGGCAGTAGGAAAAATGTATCTTCCTACGATTCGTAATCGGGAGGACTACGGATTATGGTTACTCATTTTGCGGAAAGGTATAACGGCGTATATGCTAGAAGAACCTCTCGCCGTGTACCGAAGTCATAACGGAATAAGCAGCGGCAGCAAATTTGCATTGGTCAAATATCACTATGAGATGTTTCGCATAGCACTCGGCTATTCGGCTGTCGTCTCCGCTTTGCTTACCCTGCGTAATAGTTTCTATTATGTACTATACACTTTAACCGATAACAAATCATTGGCGTCATGAAGATACTTATCACCGGTGCAAATAGTTATGTAGGAACGAGTGTGGAGAAATGGATTAGAACGCACTCCAATCATATCGTTGATACCGTCGATATGATGGGTGAGGCATGGAAAGAAACCGATTTTTCGCTGTATGACGTAGTTTATCACGTAGCGGGGATAGCACATGTGAATGCAGATCCGAAGATGGAATCGCTGTACTATAAGGTGAATCGTGACTTGACAGTGGAAGTGGCCCGGTATGCCAAAGAAGCAGGAGTGAAGCAATTCATCTTCATGAGTAGCATGATTGTGTTTCATGAAAGTCAGTCATTAGGCCCAGAAATGCTCACTGCCCGGACTCTACCGAATCCAAATGGCTTCTACGGAGACAGCAAACTGCAAGCAGAGAACGGATTACACCAACTTGAATGCGACACATTCAAAGTATGTATCCTGCGTCCGCCTATGATTTACGGCAAAGGATCGAAAGGCAACTTCCCACGACTGATTCAGTTAGCAGCCAAGACACCTGCTTTCCCAGATTTCCCGAATCAACGCAGCATGCTATACATTGATAATCTGGCGGAGTTCGTATTACAAGCTATCAACGGCCAACTGAGTGGTACGTTCTATCCCCAGAATCGAGAACTGAGTAATACAGTGGAGATCATTCGATATTTTGCCAAAGCACAGAATCATCATATATGGTTTGCCAAATGGCTTAATCCGTTGGTTCGGTTGGCGAGTCATTTCCTGCAACCAATCAATAAGATGTTCGGCACGTATTACTACGCTCCGGAAATGAGCGCAATGCCGTTTGAATATCAGTTAGTCAGTTTTGACGAATCGCTAAAGCGCATCCTATAATGCCTGTTTATTGCACATATAGTATCATCTTTGTTTTGCTGGTAGTTTTGGAACTGGCCTATTTCCGCATAGCCGATCATTTTCATATCATCGACAAGCCCAACGAACGCTCTTCGCATAATACGATTGTGTTGCGCGGAGGAGGCATACTGTTCCTGCTGAGTGCCTGGCTATGGAGCCTATTCTACGGTTTTCAGTATCCATGGTTCTTAGCCGGATTAACCCTGATTGCCGGTATCAGTTTTGCAGATGACATTCATTCGTTGCCGGACTCGGTTCGATTGATTGCACATTTCGTTGCCATGTTCCTGCTCTTTGCCGAGTTCGGGATACTGCATATAGAGAGCTGGTGGCTTATCCTGCTGGCACTGATTATATGCGTGGGTATCATCAATGCCTATAACTTCATGGACGGCATTAATGGCATCACCGGCGGTTACTCTCTGGCTGTGCTCATACCGCTGATGGTGCTGAACTACCGGCTGCATTTCATTGACATGTCGTATATAGTGGTAGCGATGATGGCCTGCATAGTCTTCTGTTTCTTCAATTTCCGTCCGAAAGGAAAAGCCAAATGCTTTGCGGGTGATGTAGGAAGTATAGGTATGGCTTTTATGCTGCTTTTACCATTAGGTAAGTTGATACTTCAAACCGGAGACTGCACCTATATATTGCTTCTGGTGGTGTACGGCGTGGATACTATTCTAACGATATGTCATCGCATCCTACTGCATGAGAACTTAGGACAAGCGCATCGCAAACATGCCTTTCAGATCATGGCGAACGAGCTGACTATATCTCATGTAGTCGTATCACTTTTTTACACCATCGTACAATTATTGGTGTCCTTTGGACTGATTTATATCAGTCATATTCATTGGATCTACTTCATCGTAGCAACCGCAGTGCTGTGTGGTGCCTACTTGCTATTCATGAAGAAATACTACCATCTTCATGCTGAATATCTTGAGAAAATTAAATAAACA
Source organism: uncultured Bacteroidales bacterium (assembly GCA_902784585.1). Lineage (GTDB taxonomy): Bacteria > Bacteroidota > Bacteroidia > Bacteroidales > Paludibacteraceae > Colicola. The sequence goes on from CACZVM010000004.1 coordinate 62,770, forward strand.
CTATATGGAACGAGAATTTATTTTGATCAACATCATCGGCTTTGACAAACCGGGTGTGACGTCGGCAGTGACAGAAGTGCTGGGTAAGTACGGCGCGTTCGTACAGGACATCGGACAATCGAACCTACACCACCAGTTGAACCTAAGTATCCTGATTCGCGTGGATGACTCATCGCAGAGCGGTGACATGATCAAGGAGGTGCTGTTCTGCTGCTCGCGTCTGGAGATGATCGTTCGCTTCACGCCGCTGAGTGAAGAGGAATATGCGGCATGGGTGGGACGTCAGGAACAGGAACGCTATGTGGTGACACTGCTGGCTCGCGAACTGAACGCACGCCATATAGCACGCGTCACGGCACTGCTGGCCGGACGGCAACTCAATATCGATAATATCCTGCGACTGAGTGACCGTCCTAGTGTAGAGATACCTGTGGAGAAACGCCACTCGTGCATCGAGTTCTCGCTGCGCGGCAACCTACCCGACCGCGAGGCACTGCAACGCGAGTTGCTGGAGGTGTCACGCGAAGAGGGCATCGATATATCGTTCCAACGCGATGATATGTTCCGCCGTAATAGGCGCCTGATATGCGTGGATATGGACTCGACGTTTATCCAGACTGAGGTGATAGATGAACTGGCAGAACGCGCCGGCGTGGGTGAACAGGTGAAAGCCATCACTCTCTCGGCCATGCGTGGCGAAATAGATTTCAAGGAGAGCTTCACGCGCCGCGTAGCCCTTCTGAAAGGTCTGGACGTAAGCGCCAAACAGGACATCATCGATCATCTGCCTATCACCGAGGGTGCAGACCGCCTGTTCAGCATACTCAAGAAATGCGGATTCAAGATCGCTATTCTATCCGGTGGATTCACGTTTGTGGGCAAATACCTGCAACAACGTTTCGGCGTGGATTACGTCTATGCCAACGAGCTGGAGGAGCAGGACGGCAAGTTCACCGGTAGATATCTGGGCGACGTAGTGGATGCCAAGCGCAAGGCCGAACTGCTGGAACTCATCGCGCAGGTGGAACATATCGACCTGGCGCAGGTGATCGCCGTAGGCGACGGTGCCAACGACCTGAACATGCTCGGCAAAGCCGGTCTGGGCATCGCCTTCCATGCCAAACCCAAAGTGAAAGAGAGTGCCCAACAGGCTATCTCCACCGTCGGACTGGACGGTATACTCTATTTCTTGGGCTTCAAAGACTCATTCCTGAAATAACCGAAAAAAAAATCACTATACTATGACAGACAACCGACAACTGGCTCTCATTGACCTACATCTACACCTGGACGGCTCCATGCCGCTGCGCACGGCGCGCAAGCTGGCCGAGCAACAGGGTGTGAAGATACCTGAGAGCGACGAAGACCTCAAGGCGATGATGTCGCTTACCGAAGACTGCAAGGACCTGAACGACTATCTGGCCCGCTTTGACCTGGCCTGTTCGCTCCTACACACACGCGAGGCGCTCATCACCTGCGCGTACGACCTACTATGCGACTTGCATGAGCAGGGACTGATCTATGCGGAGATACGCTTTGCGCCCCAGAAATCCTGTGAGAAAGGTCTCAACCAGCGCCAAGCCGTGGAGGCCGTGCTGGAGGGAATACGTCGTGCACCTATCCCCTGTGGCCTGATCGTCAGCATGATGCGCGGGGACGACCAAGCCACTCATGATGCCAACCTCGAGACCGTGCAAGTAGCCAAAGAGTACCTCGGACGCGGCGTAGTGGCCATCGACCTGGCGGGAGCGGAAGGACTGTTCCCGACCCGTAACTTCGAATACGCCTTCTCTGTTGCCCGCGAGAGTGGCATACCTATCATCATCCATGCCGGCGAGGCGGCTGGTGCAGACAGCGTGTGGGAAGCCATCCAGGCAGGTGCCGTGCGCATCGGCCATGGCGTACGCGGACTGGAAGACCCACGCGTGATAGACGAACTCATTGCCCGCGATATCACACTGGAGCTATGCCCCACCAGTAACATTGACACCGGTATCTACCACTCTTACACGGACTACCCGCTGCGCAAACTGCTGGACTCCGGCGTCAAGGTATGCGTCAATACCGATGACATGACCGTCAGCAACACCGATCTGCAGCAGGAGTGGCAGCACCTGATCGACACCTTCCAGTTGCATGAGTTCGAGATAGGTCATATGCTGCTCAATGCCGTTAACGCCAGCTTTGCGCCGGCAGAACTAAAAGAGGAGTTGCTCAAGACCGTGCAAGCCAACTATCCATCGACGATACTATATTAAATTACGAACTGAGAATTATTTCATATGGCATTTTTCGGATTATTCAACCGCGAGAAGAAAGAGACGCTCGACAAAAGTCTCGAGAAGAGCAAAGAGTCGGTGCTGAGCAAGATCGGCCATGCTATCGCCGGCAAATCGACTATTGATGACGATGTGCTGGACAACTTGGAGGAGGCACTGATCACCTCCGATGTAGGCGTGGAGACCACGCTGCGTATCATCGAACGTGTCCAGGCACGCGTGAAACGCGATAAGTATGTAGGCACGGCCGAACTGCGCAGCCTGCTGGTGGATGAAATCGCATCTCTGCTGCAAGAGAACAACGTGGAAGACGTGCAGGATTTCTCTGCACCGCTGCCCGCCAAGCCCTACGTGGTGATGGTGGTAGGCGTCAACGGTGTAGGCAAGACCACCACCATCGGCAAACTGGCTCATCAGTACAAAGCCGCCGGCAAGAAAGTATACCTCGGTGCAGCCGACACCTTCCGTGCCGCTGCTGTGGAACAACTCTGCATATGGGGTGAGCGTGTAGGTGTACCGGTGATCAAGCAGCAGCAAGGCAGCGACCCTGCCTCGGTGGCCTTCGACACCCTGCAGTCGGCCAAGGCGAACGATGCTGATGTCGTGCTGATAGACACAGCCGGACGTCTGCACAATAAGATCAACCTGATGAACGAGTTGACCAAGATCAAGAACGTAATGCAGAAGGTAGTGCCCGACGCACCGCACGACGTGATGTTGGTGCTGGACGGTAGCACAGGCCAGAACGCTTTTGAACAAGCCCGTCAGTTCACTGCGGCCACACAAGTCAGTTCGCTGGCTATCACCAAACTGGATGGCACAGCCAAAGGTGGCGTAGTGATCGGCATCAGCGATCAGTTTAAGATTCCTGTGCGCTACATCGGTCTGGGCGAGAAGATGACCGACTTGCAGTGCTTCAACCGTGTGGAGTTTGTACGCTCGCTCATGGGAGGAATAGCGGAGTAAAAGGAAAATTTAAAGATTATAATTTTATTTTTTTAATTTAAATATTTAATACTATGGAACAGAAATTCAGAATTGAATCAGACCTCCTGGGTGAGATGAAAGTTCCGGCAGAAGCGTACTACGGCGTGCAGACGCAACGCGGTATTAACAACTACAAGGTCAGCAACCTGAAGATGTCGGATTTTCCCGAGTACATCATCGCGATGGCTTACATCAAGCTGGCAGCTGTTGAGGCTAACCATGAGTTGGGCGTGATCAACGATGACATTCACGCAGCCATCGCACAGGCGTGCCGCGAGATCATCGACGGAAAGATGCACGACCAGTTCCCCACCGATATGGTACAGGGCGGTGCCGGTACGACGGTGAACATGAACGCCAACGAGGTGATTGCCAACCGTGCCTTGGAGATCATGGGTCATCAGCGCGGAGAGTATCAGTATTGTTCGCCTAACGACCATGTGAACTGCGCACAATCGACCAACGACGCCTACCCCAGTGCGTTCCGCTACGCCTTCATTCGCATGAACCGCGGACTGGAGGAGGAACTGAAACAACTGATCGGCTCACTGCGCAAGAAAGGAGATGAGTTCAACAACTCCATCAAGATGGGTCGTACGCAGCTACAGGATGCCGTACCAATGACCAGCGGTCAGGAGTTCCACGCCTTCGCCAACAACCTGGAGGAAGAGGTGGCTAACCTGGAGCGCAACGTTCGATTGCTCTATGAGATCAACATGGGTGGTACGGCAATCGGTACGGGTCTGAACGCCACGGCCGGCTACGCCGAACTGTGTATTAAGAAGATGTGCGAACTGACGGGAGAGCCGTTTGAATTGGCCAGTGATTTGGTAGAGGCAACGCCTGACACAGGTGCGTACGTCAGTTACTCAGCTTCACTGAAGCGTCTGGCTGTCAAGCTGAGCAAGATGTGTAACGACCTCCGTCTGATGGCCTCGGGTCCGCGTTGCGGCTTACACGAGATCAACCTGCCGCCGATGGCACCGGGCAGTTCGATCATGCCGGGTAAAGTAAATCCGGTTATTCCTGAGGTGACGAATCAGGTATGCTTCAAGGTGATCGGCAACGACACAGCAGTCACTTTTGCTGCCGAAGCAGGTCAGTTGCAGTTGAACGTAATGGAGCCTATCATCACCGAGTGTATCTTCGAGTCGATCACATGGCTCAGAAACGTGATGAAGATCTTGCGCGAGAAATGTATCGATGGCATCACCATCAACCGTGAACATAACTTGGAGACCGTGAAACACTCTATCGGTATCGTGACTGCCTTGAACCCCGTTATCGGTTACAAAGCATCGACGAAGATCGCCAAGGAGGCGCTGGAGAGCGGCAAGAGCGTGTATGATCTGGTGCTGGAGCACGGCCTGATGAGCAAAGCGCAACTGGATGAGTTGCTGAATCCGGAGAATATGCTGGCGGCGCATTAAGACTCGCGCGCGTACGTATAAATTAAATAAGGTGGCCCGTAAGAGCCACCTTATTGTGTAAATTATCTGCGGACCGTTCCGCCGCTGCGACTTGCGCCGCCTCCGCTACGTATTGCGCCTCCGCCACCGCTGCGTGTGGCACCTCCGCTGAAGCCTCCGCTGCCGCCGGTGCGTTGTACGGAACCCGTACTAGGACGTTGCGTCGAAGTGCTCGTGGTGCGCTGGGTTGTACTGGTAGATGAGGTCGTACGTTGGCCGGAAACACTGCCGGTGGTACGTTGTACGGTACCCGTTGTACGTTGAACAGTTCCCGTAGTGCGTTGAGCAGTACCGGTGGTACGTTGCGTAGTAACCGTTGTACCTGTTCGCTGCGTCGTAGCCGTAGTACCAGTGGAACGCTGGGTGGTGGTCGTCGTACGTTGACCGGACTCGCTGCCTGTACGTTGGGTAGTAGCCGTGCTGCCGGAGCGTTGAACGGTACCCTCTTTGATGGTACGTTGGCTGGCCTGCGATTCACTCGTACGTTGTGCAGCTGTGGTGCGACTACCGAAGGTGCGGCTATCTATCGAAGAACGTTCGGTCTGACCGGTAGTGCGTTGCAGTCCATCGCGTTGTGCACCCAGGATCGTTGCCTGACGGGCAGTTGCATTGGTTCGACGCAGTTCACCGGCGTTGGTCATACCTTGATTGCGCTGACTGAAACTACGATCGGCGTGTGCGACTGCGTAGTCGCGACGGGTAACGCCTCCGTGCAGCTCATGATAGCCGTGGTGGTGATGATGTCCGTGGCGGAAAGAGCAACCGTGGTGGTGATGATGCCAAGCGTAGCAGTGACGCCAGTACCAGTCGTGTGCCCAGCAGCTATGAACGTACCACCATCCGGGGTAGTATCCCCAATACCAGGGACTATGCCATGCTACCCAGTAGGGACCCCAGAACCAGTCGTAGATCACGGGACGATAGACGTACACCGGTTCGATGATATAGTTGGTACCATATACATATTCATCGCCTACTACCTGAACGGATACACTGTTGGATGCTTCATCTTTCTCTATGTAGATCGAGGCTACGTCCTGGTAGATATCTTTTGCCAAGATCGCCTGCAGCACGATAAGTCGTCTGTTGCCTTCGCCTGTCTCTACTACGCGCAGGTAATCCACTTGTCCATCTCCGTTGAGATCGAGGTTGCAGAATGCGCTATCCGGGTTGTTGAGCATCGTCTCGAACTCTTCCAGGTTCTTAGCCTCTGCAAAAAGCTTAGCTACCACCTTCAGATCGAGTCCTTCCGAAATGTCCGAACTGTTGGCAGTGACCGTGATGGTCTCGTCTGCCCATAACGCGGTACTCATGAGCATCAGCGTCATCAGAAGTGTAGTTAATCGTCTCATAATTGTGTTGTTTTAAAGGGTTAATATCGGCCTATTGTGTCAGCCTTTAACCGATATATTCAAGAATCGTGCCAAAGAGTTCAGACCAACTTGAGATTGTGGTGCATTTTTTCTTTTTTCGTACGCATATAGCGTTCGTTCCAGGGGTTCGGAGCAATCTCAATCGGCACATTCTCAACGATTTGTATGCCATAGCTCTCCAGTCCTACCCGTTTGACGGGATTATTAGTCATCAGTCGCAGCCGGTGTGCGCCCATCTCGCGAAGTATCTGTGCGCCGACGCCGTAGTCGCGTTCGTCCGGTCGAAAACCCAGATGCACATTGGCTTCGACGGTGTCGTCGCCCTGTTCCTGCAGCTTGTACGCGCGTATCTTATTCATCAGTCCGATACCGCGTCCTTCCTGATTCATATAGACGAGTATACCCCGTCCCTCCTGCTGAATCATCTCCATAGCTTTCGCAAGTTGCTGCCCACATTCGCAGCGGAGCGAACCGAAGATATCTCCGGTCATACAACTGGAGTGGACGCGACAGAGGATGGGTTCGTCCGGCAGCCATTCGCCCTTGGTGAGTGCCACATGTTCGAGTCCGGTAGTCAGGTCGCGGAAAGGCGTGAGTTTGAACTCGCCCTGACGGACAGGCAGCAGGACCGTTTCGCCGCGCTCTATAAGAGCCGCATTCAGCGTTGCGCATTCCGCATTCAGACCGCTGACGGCAGATGACGGATGACCGGCTTCTTTCTCCAGCCGATAGGCGATGAGGTCCTTGATGGTGATGATCTTGAGATTGAACTCCTCGGCCACCTGCTGCAGTTGAGGCATGCGCGCCATCGTACCATCTTCGTTCATGATCTCGATGAGTGCCGCAGCGGGATGAAGACCGGCCAGGCGTGCCAGATCGACGCCAGCCTCAGTGTGTCCGGCGCGCTGGAGTACGCCTCCGGCTTTGGCGTAGAGGGGGTTGATATGTCCCGGGCGTCCGAAGGTCTCCGGTCGGCTGGCAGGGTCGGCCAATGCGCGGATAGTGGCGGCACGATCGGCCGCAGAGACGCCTGTGGTGCATCCCTCGAGTTTGTCAACGGTGACGGTGAACGGTGTACCGAGCATCGAGGTATTGGTGCTGACCTGATGCATCAGGTCGAGTTCGGCACAGCGCTGTTCGGTGATCGGACAGCAGAGTACACCTCGACCGTGCTGGAGCATGAAATTGACTTTCTCCGGCGTGATCTTCTCCGCAGCGATGATGAAATCGCCTTCGTTCTCACGGTCCTCATCATCCACAACGATGACGAACCGTCCTTCGCGGAAATCAGCTAATGCTTCTTCTATTGTGTTGATTCTCATATACTTTTTTCGTTTTCTGCAAGAGTTGCAAAATGATCTGTTGCCATCCCTCGCGTCCTCTGGTGAGCGGTGCATCGGTGGCGGCTTTGTAGGTAAGGAAGATACCTATCGGCAGCAGTACAAACGAACTGAGCCACATCCCTGCCCAGCAGGGCCAGAGTGCTTCGCGTGCCATCTTATAGCCGGTGTTGTCGATGATATAATAGATGATAAACAAGATCACCGACATGACCACGGGTGCACCGAGTCCGCCTTTCTTCGTGATCGCACCCAGTGGGGCACCGATGAAGAGGAAGATGAGGCAGGCAAAGGCGAGCGTGAACTTACGATAGAGTTCTATCTCATGCTTGCGTATATAACGCTGTGCGTCTTCCAGGAGCAGGGCGTGATATTCGATCTGGTCGCGGTAGGTGCGTGCTTTCTCGCAGGCGATGTTGAGCACCTGCTGCTGTCGCGGTACGCTCAGCTGTGACCAGAGCGAATCGAGGTTGACGCGTCGGTTGTCACGCTTGCCGAGAGCAGGCAGCAGCACCGCCTCGCTGCGGTCTTCGCGCCCAAAATAGCGTTCGTTCATCAGTCGGTCGCTCTGTTCGCGGCTACGTTCGAGAGAGACCTGCTGTACGGAGTCGATTGACTCGACGAGTTGTGCCACGTTTTTGCTCACGTGCTGGTCTTCCAGGATCGACTCGTCGTAGCGGTTGAAGTCGGTGGAGAAGTCGATGAGCACCTGCTTGTGGGTAAAGGTCTCCCGTCGGTAGGGGATACTCTTGGTGGTACCTGTAGCACGTTGCTGGTTCTTGTCGAGGTTGGCAAACGACTCGCCGTTGGTAAGGCTGAGTACCAGGTAACGCTTGTCGGCACTGGCGCTAAGTCGTCCTGTGTCGGCCAGCAGCACTTGTGCGTTCTCGAAGCCATCGGAATAGTCGTACATCATCAGATGGAGCAACTCGCCTTGCGGTGTCTTGTCGCGCACGTAGATATGATAGCCGTTGATTTCGTCGTAGAACTCACCTACGGGAATCTGCAGTTCCGGACTCTTCTGCCGAAGCGAGAAGATGAGTGCCCAAAGCTTCATCTGCGATCGTGGCAGGACGTTGTTGCTGAAGAAGAACGCGCCTACGCTGAGCAGCATTGCCGCAAAAACCAGCGGCCGCATGATACGGAACAGCGATATACCTGCGGCCTTCATCGCCGTCAGTTCAAAGCGCTCGGCCAAGTTGCCGAAGGCGATGAGCGAACTCAGCAAGATTGCCAGAGGCAAAGCCAGCGGAACGACGGAGGCAGCAGCATAGACAAAGAACTCGGCCAACACGCCGATACCTATACCCTTACCCACCAGATCCTTCACGTGCATCCACATGAACTGCATGAGCAGGATGAAGATGACGATGAAGAAGGTAGCGGCAAACAGCCCCAGAAACGTCCGAAGCAGGTAACTATCTATTCGTTTAACAATTCTCAACCTTTCAGGCTCTCACTCACAAAAATCAGCGGCAGCAGGTCAGCAGCCGAGTCGAAGACGTATATCTCGTTCTCGCCGTAGAGCAATACCTCCATCTTACCGCCGTAGCGATGTTCGGTCTCGAGCATCACCTGTCGGCACGCGCCACATGGCGAACCGGGTTCTTTAGTAAAATGTCCACCGGTAAAGCAGGCGATAGCCAGCCTCTCGACGGGTTGATCGGGGTACTGCGCACCGGCAGCAAACAAAGCCGAACGCTCAGCACACAGTCCACTGGGATAGGCTGCATTCTCCTGGTTGCACCCACGGATGATCACACCGTTAGCCAACTTGGCCGCAGCACCCACATGGAAGCGGCTGTACGGGCAGTAGCTGCGCTTGGTTTGCTCTTTGGCGATAGTCAATACCTCACGTTGTTCATCCGTGAGCTCATCCCACTGGTAGGCATGCATCTTCGTTGTCAGATTGTACTCTTTCATACTATTTTGATAGGTTAAATAATTTTCTTTTCCTGTGGTCGGGGATTCCCCGAAAACCTTTGCGGCTGCAAAGGTACGAAAAAAAAATGACATATGCAAGCATATGCCATTCTTTTTGCAATTTTATGCCGAATAAAGGAGGTGACCAAAAAAAATTTGAAAAAGTAACTGCTGCATTTGTATATGTCAAAAAAATTTTGTAATTTTGCCGTCGCAAAATGTAGTGCAACTACCGCAAGCGATATAACAAACTGAAATTCAAACATATAACACTATTAATAATAACATGGAAAAGAAAAAAAGAGTTTACACCTTCGGTAACGGTAAGGCCGAGGGTAACGCACAAATGCGTGAACTGCTGGGTGGCAAGGGTGCCAACTGTGCAGAGATGAACCTTGTGGGTGTTCCTGTTCCTCCGGGTTTCACCATTACGACGGAAGTTTGCAACGAGTACTACCAGGTTGGTCAGGACAAGATCGTTGAGGAGTTGACGGAAGAAGTGAATGCCGCTGTGGCTCACGTAGAGGGTCTGATGAACTGCAAGTTCGGTGATCCGAAGAACCCTCTCCTTGTTTCTGTACGCTCGGGTGCACGCGCATCTATGCCGGGTATGATGGATACCATCCTCAACCTCGGTCTGAACGACGTAGTGGCTGAAGGTATGGTGGCAAAGACCCAGAACCCGCACTTCGTATATGACAGCTACCGCCGTTTCGTACAGATGTACGGTGACGTAGTTCTCGGTATGAAGCCGGTGAACAAGACCGACATCGATCCGTTCGAGGCAATCATCGACGAGGTTAAAGAGATCCGCGGCGTGAAGCTGGACAAGGACCTCAACGTAGAGGAACTCAAGCTCCTTGTAGCACGTTTCAAAACGGCTATCAAAGAGCGTACCGGCAAGGACTTCCCGGATGATCCGATGGAGCAACTGTGGGGCGCTATCTGCGCTGTGTTCCGCAGCTGGATGAACGAGCGCGCTATCCTCTACCGTAAGATGGAAGGAATTCCTGACGAGTGGGGAACGGCTGTGAGCGTGATGGCCATGGTATTCGGTAACATGGGCGAGACCTCGGCAACGGGTGTTTGCTTCAGCCGCGACGCCGGTAACGGCGAGAACCTGTTCAACGGCGAGTACCTCGTTAACGCACAGGGTGAGGACGTGGTAGCCGGTATCCGTACGCCGCAACAGATCACCAAGATCGGTTCGCAGCGTTGGGCAGAGCGCGCAGGTATCAGCGAGGCTGAGCGTCTGGCTAAGTATCCTTCGATGGAGGAGGCCATGCCGGAGATGTACGCAGAGCTGAACGCTATCCAACAGAAACTCGAGGACCACTACCGCGACATGCAGGATATGGAGTTCACCGTACAGGAAGGCAAACTCTGGTTCCTCCAGACCCGTAACGGCAAGCGTACCGGTACGCTGCGAGCCGCAGAAGCTGGACGAGCTGCTCCACCCTGTTTTCGACAAGGACGCACTGAAGAAGGCCAAAGTGATCACCCAAGGTCTTCCCGCATCGCCGGGTGCTGCTTGCGGTCAGATCGTGTTCCACGCAGACGATGCTCAGGAGTGGCATGCCAACGGTCATAAGGTAGTGATGGTTCGTATCGAGACCAGTCCGGAGGACTTGGCAGGTATGAGCGCAGCTGAGGGTATCCTCACCGCACGCGGGGGTATGACCTCGCACGCAGCTGTAGTAGCTCGCGGTATGGGTAAGTGCTGCGTTTCGGGCGCAGGCGCCATCCAGGTGGACTACAAGGCTAAGACCGTCAAGATCGAGGGCGTTACCTACAAAGAGGGTGACTATATCTCGCTGAACGGAACGACCGGTCAGGTCTATGCAGGTGAAATCCCGACGAAGGCTGCTGAACTCAGCGGCGACTTCAAGGCGCTGATGGACCTCTGCGACAAATATACCAAACTGCAGGTTCGTACGAACGCAGACACTCCGCACGACGCACGCGTAGCACGCGCCTTTGGTGCCAAGGGTATCGGTCTGACCCGTACGGAGCACATGTTCTTCGAGGACAAGAAGATTCTCGCTATGCGTGAGATGATTCTGGCTAAGGACAGCGAAGGCCGCGAGAAAGCATTGGCCAAACTGCTGCCGTACCAGAAGGCTGACTTCAAAGGTATCTTGGACGCTATGGACGGACTGCCTGTGAACATCCGTCTGCTCGATCCGCCTTTGCATGAGTTCGTTCCGCATGATCTGAAAGGTCAGGAGCAAATGGCGAAGGAGATGGGTGTTAGCGTAGAAGAGATCCAGGCTCGTGTTGCTTCTCTGGCAGAGAACAACCCGATGTTGGGTCACCGTGGTTGCCGTCTGGGTATCACCTTCCCGGAGATCACCGCTATGCAGACCCGCGCTATCCTCGGCGCTGCTTGCGAACTCAAGAAAGAGGGCAAGAACCCGATGCCGGAAATCATGGTTCCGCTGATCGGTATCTTGTACGAGCTCAAGCAACAGAAAGAGATCATCCAGCGCGTTGCCAAAGAGGTATTCGAAGAGTACGGCGTAGAGGTTGAGTTCGAGATCGGTACGATGATCGAGATCCCGCGTGCTGCTCTGACCGCTGACCGTATCGCTACCGAGGCTCAGTACTTCTCGTTCGGTACGAACGACCTGACGCAGATGACCTTCGGTTACAGCCGCGACGATATCGCATCGTTCTTGCCGGCATATCTGGAGAAGAAGATCCTGAAGGTAGATCCGTTCCAGGTACTCGACCAGAAGGGTGTTGGCCAGTTGATCAAGATGGCCGTTGAGAAAGGTCGCGCTGTTCGTCCGGGACTCCGTACAGGTATCTGCGGTGAGCACGGTGGAGAGCCGAGCTCGGTTAAGTTCTGCGCCCGCGTAGGTATGAACTACGCTTCCTGCTCGCCGTTCCGCGTACCTATCGCACGTCTGGCAGCAGCCCAAGCAGCTGTAGAAGATGAAGCGTAAAAAAACGCAAGCAGTATAAAACAGAACAGCGCATCCAAACGGGTGCGCTGTTTTGTTGTCGAGACATTATCGAGACGTTTACCTGACGATAACGAGAGATTAGCTAATCAACATTAAACTATAATGATGAATGAAGTAAATAATAAATAACAAAGACAAATAATTATTGTTTCTTTTTAAAATGTCTTGTCCCTGCCTGACGTCCTCCTTATTAGCCAGCAGATTATTTGATATCTTATAAATATATATATGTATGCGGAATCCGCACAAATTTTCGCTTTTATGTACGAAAATCGAACAAGCATGCTCATATTTCGTACACACCTGTTCGATATTCGTTCAGCGTAAAGGACTAAAATGGTACCTCTGAGCCTTCCTGAGGCGAAAAAGTGTCCGAATTTCGGACATCGGGTGTTTTTGAAGCAGGCTCGCGATGTACTGTGCTGATTATGTGGTCGTTATACACATGAATAAATCCTTCTTTTTCCAAGCGTTTAAGGATATCATTCATGGTAGATGGGCTGGTATGCAGTACCGTAGCCAGGCGGCGTTTGGAGCCGAACCACCCTTTTCTCTCCAATACCTCGGATGTGGTAAGTCCGTCTATATACGCATATACAGCGGCCTCAGCCAACTTAAGATGCATCTCCTCGAGCATCCACGACTGAATTACAAAATAAAACGGTTTAGCCATAAGATCTAATCGATGGAACAAGAAGCGGATCAGTTCTTTTTCTTCTTGGTATCGGAGATGACTTCGGCGTCAGCTTCTTCAACACCGTTGTTGGCGGTAGAGGCAGGCTTCCGCGGGATGATGAGTGCCATCACAATATAAAGCAATACCCCCGGAAAACAAGTAGAGAAAATAGTGAGCGCAGCGTAAATCACGCGCATCATCGTGACGTCCATCTCGAAATATTCGGCCAGTCCGCCGCATACACCCGCCAGCACTTTGTTGTTGCTGCGTGTCAGTTTTTTTATTGCCATAATCGTATCAATTTTAAGTTTGTTCACATTATTTGTCTGTACAAAAACTATGCCGAAAATAGTTGTTCTGACAGAAAAATATACGAAATATAGGGATGCCTGATAAAATTTACTAATTTTATTTGGTCAATTCATTTTTTTTGTGTAACTTTGCACGCTTTTTGTGGCAGGTTTGGAAAGAATCGTGTCATAGAAGAGCCGAAGCAAGACAGACCATTCGGATCAGAAGATGAAAATAGCACTTATCGGATACGGCAAAATGGGGCATATGATCGAGCAGATCGCCCTGGAGCGCGGCCATGAGATCGTCGGGGTGATAGACCCGTCGATAGCCGTCAGCCATCAGCCATCAGCCATCAGCTTTGAAAGCGAGGCCTTTCGCAGTGCGGATGTGGCGATTGAGTTCACCACCCCGAGTACCGCCAAGGATAATATTTTACGCGCGTGGGCGCAAGGCGTGCCCGTAGTAAGCGGAAGTACAGGCTGGAACGTCGCGTTCGGCAATCAGGTCGCACAGACCGACGACGATGTCGTCGTTAAAGCGACAGATGCCTCCGAGGTTCTATGTTGCGAGCAACAATCGAAGTGCCATCCGAGGCACTTCTTCACCCGCAAAAATTGGAAATTTTCGGGGACCCCAAATAAAATCACTGTACTGGACGAAAAGGGCAAGACGATGCTCATCTGGAGCAGTAACTTCTCCGTAGGCGTGAATATCTTCTTTGAGCTAAACAAGTATCTGGCCGAAGCGATGACCCATCAACCGCAGTACACGCCGTCCATCACCGAGACACATCATATACACAAACTCGACAAACCGAGCGGAACGGCAAAGACCCTGGCAGAGCAAATTCAAAATTCACAATGCACAATTCACAATGTGCCTATCGAGTCGATTCGTGAGGGTGAGGTGCCGGGAACACATGAGGTGAAATGGGACAGCGAGGAAGATACGATCGTGATTACCCACATTGCCAAAGGCAGAAGAGGCTTTGCGCTCGGAGCGGTTTTAGCGGCTGAGGAATGCACCCACTCGGAGGGGCACCTATCTCGATAATGTCTCGATAATGTCTCGATAATGTCTCGATAGTGTCTCGATAGTGTCTCGATAAAGTCTCGATCACTCTCGATAAAATGAAAGATGAAAAAAATGAAAAATGAAAGGATAAAAAATGTAACGAAAGGCGGATGGATACGCGCGGGCGTATGGAGCGCGCTGTATATCGCCTTCATCATCTGGGTGGCCTGGGGCGACTGGAAGAGCCTCGGATGGCTTGTGCTGCTGCCTCTGATCGTGGACGCTTTCACCACCAAATATATCAACTACTCGTGGTGGCGCAAATACAAGGACACCAAGCCCGGTCTGTACACGCTCTGCAGCTGGATAGATGCCATCGTCTTCGCACTGGTGGCGGTGTACTTCATCAACCTATACATCTTCCAGAACTACCAGATCCCTTCGGCGTCGCTGGAAAAGACGCTGCGCGTGGGCGATTTTCTGTACGTGAGCAAGATGGCCTACGGTGCACGTGTACCGCAGACGCCGCTGAGCATGCCGCTTGTGCAGCACACGATGCCTGCTTGGCTCGGTGGAAGCAAGAGTTATCTGGACAAGCCCCACTGGGATTACAAACGTCTGAAAGGCTGGACGAGTCCGAAGAAAGGTGACATCGTCGTGTTTAACTTCCCCACCGGCGACACAGTATGCACGAAGATGCCAAATCCTGACTACTACACGCTCTGCCACTACTACGGCAAACAGGTAGTCAGAAGTCGCAAGGACGTGTTCGGCGACATTGTTGTACGCCCCGTGGACCGCAGAGAGAACTACGTGAAGCGTTGCGTAGGCGAGCCTGGAGACAGTATACGTATAACAGATAACATCGTTTATACGAAATTAAAAATGAACGATGCCGAGTGGATGCGTGAGCCGCAGCGCGAGGGAGTGCAGTTGAACTACATTGTGCACACCGACGGACATGTGTTCGGAGGCAAATATATGGACAAACTGGGCATCAGTCTGAGCGACCGCGTGCAGATAGATGCCACCACCTGGCATTTCCCGCTGACGCAGGCGATGCGTGAGGAAATGGAAAAGAACCCGCACGTGCTGGCGATGATCGTAGAACCCGAAGAGCGCGGCGGCGAGGTGTATCCGCTGGGAGAGAACAGCTGGAGCCGCGACAACTACGGACCGATATACATTCCGAAAAAAGGAGACCGGCTGATGATCACAGAGGAGAACTACCCCATCTACAAGCGCATCGCGGAGGCGTACGAACGCCAGCCGATGGAGATTGGCGAGGAATATGAATTCCGGATGGACTACTACTGGATGATGGGCGACAACCGTCACAACAGTGCCGACAGCCGTTATTGGGGATTTGTTCCGGAAGATCATATCGTAGGAAGACCTGTGTTCATCTGGCTCAGCATCGACAAAGACAGGCATCGTATCCGCTGGGACAGACTGGGTAATATCGCCACAGGGAGAGAGTGAGAAATTAAAAATTAAGAATTAATTGATACTTCCTACTGCATATTTGCCGCCAAGGTCGTATATGGACGCGCTGATGAGCGAATCGGCTACGATTGAGCAGATGGAGACCTTTGAGAAACAAACGTTCCGCAACAGGGCACTCATCCTCGACGCCAAAGGAGAAATGGTTCGCTTGACGGTGCCGGTGAAGAAAGTGGAGCATAAGCAGCTGACGCGGGACATAGAGATCAGTTATCAAACCCGCTGGCAGCACCAGCATTGGATAACACTGGTCAGCGCCTACCAGCACACGCCGTACTTCCTGTACTTTGCAGACTACCTGCGGCCGTTCTACGAACGAGAGTACAAATGGCTACTGGACCTGAACGACGAACTAAACGCGACAATCATCAGTCTGCTCTGCAAACAAAGGCCAACGAATGCACAATGTACAAAGGACAAGGCACAACGCAGGACGCTGGACTGGAGCGGACAGATTTGGACAGATAAACATCCGTGGCAAACGGAACTGAGCGTGCTGGACACGCTGTTTGATGAATGATGCAATGAGCGCTTCGCTCAATGATGAAATGATGAAAAATATCGATTGGAGTAAACTGGGATTTCATTATACGGAACCGGACTATATTGTTCGTGCGGCGTGTCATGAGGGTGTATGGGAAGAACCGTACGCCACACAGGACAAATACCTGCACCTGCATGTATCCGCCACCTGTCTGCAATACGGTCAGGAGGCTTTTGAGGGTCTGAAGGCTTTTCGCGGAGTGGACGGGAAGATCCGTCTGTTCCGTTGGCGCGAGAACGCCCGCCGGATGGCCAAGAGTGCGGAAGGGTTGTACATGAGGCCTGTGCCCGAGGAGTTGTTCGGACGGGCTATCCGACTGGCGCTGGAGAAGAACATCGATTTTGTTCCGCCATACGGCACGGGTGCTACCCTGTATTTTCGTCCGCTGCTGATCGGTACGACGCCGCGACTGGGTGTCGGTCCGGGACGTGACTTTGAGTTCGTCGTCATCCCGTCGCCTATCGGTCCGTACTACCCGGGTAAGTTCCACTGCACGTCGTTCATCGTCAACCGTCATGTGGATCGTGCCGCCCCCTTCGGCACAGGCCAGTTCAAGGTGGGAGGCAACTACGCCGCCTCGTTCCGCGCAACGGAAGCGGCACACGCCCAGGGCTACGACTGCCTGTTCCTGGATGCCAAGTACCATCGCTATATCGACGAGTGCAGCGCAGCGAACTTCATTGGAATAAAAGAATGTACAAAGGAACAAAGTACAATGTACAAAGTGGAGTATCTGACTCCACTGTCGTCGGCCATCCTGCCGAGTATAACCAACGACAGTCTGATGACGCTGGCCAAGGAACGAGGTATAAAAGTGACGAGGCGGAGAATACTGCTGGAGGAACTGAGTGAGATGACAGAAGCAGCCGCCTGCGGAACCGCTTGCGTAATATCGCCTATCGACAAGGTGGTAGATCCTGAGCAAGGCCGTACCTACTCGTTCGGTTCGGAGCCCGGGCCGGTGCTGTCGGAACTCTACCACGCGCTGCGTGACATCCAGTTTGGCCGTGCAGAAGACAGGCACGGATGGACGGAGGTCATAGAAATTAAAAATTAAGAATTAAAAAATTTATAGTTTATGTTTTCAAATCAACCCAAAGGGCTCTTTGCTCTCGCGCTCGCGAACACAGGCGAACGCTTCGGCTACTACACGATGTTAGCTGTCTTTGCGCTCTTCTTGCGCGCTAATTTTGGTTTGGCACCGGGTACAGCCGGTCTGATCTATTCGTCGTTCTTAGGACTGGTGTATTTCCTGCCGCTGGTAGGTGGTATATTGGCTGACAAGATCGGCTATGGCAAGTGCGTGACCATCGGTATTATTGTGATGTTCATCGGTTATCTGCTGCTGGCTATTCCTCTGGGCGGCATTGACAACGGTGCGATCGCACTGCCGATGACGGCGATGTTCGCAGCCCTGGTGCTGATCAGTTTCGGTACGGGTCTGTTCAAGGGAAACCTGCAAGTGATGGTAGGTAATCTGTATGACGATCCGAAGTACGCCGATCGTCGCGACGCAGCATTCTCGCTCTTCTATATGGCGATCAATATCGGCGCGATGTTCGCTCCTACGGCAGCCGTTAAGATCATGGCTTGGGCGCAGGAGGCACTGGGTTACAGCGTGAACGACAGTTATCATTTCGCCTTCATGGTGGCATGTGCTTCGCTGGTCTTCAGTATAGCCATCTACTATGCTTGCCGCCCCTGGTTCAAGCACGTAGAGCACACGGCCAAGCAGGCTGCCGCTGCCGGCCAGCAGGTGGAACAGCTGACACCGGAGCAGACCAAGAAACGTATCGTGGCATTGTGCCTGGTATTCACGGTAGTGCTCTTCTTCTGGATGGCCTTCCATCAGAACGGCTTGACGCTGACCTATTTTGCCAATGAGTTCGTCACTCCGGTAGTGACCGGCGTACAGACGATGGCCTTCGACATCATCAACTTGGTGATGGTAGCCATCCTCGTCTATGCACTATTTGGTCTGTTCGGCGAAGGTTCGCGCAAGGCGAAGATGATCTGGAGTTGTGTTGGTATCGTTTCGATGGCTGTATTGGCCTACAAACTCTTCAACCACCCGGCATCCATAGAGATAGCTGCACCTATCTTCCAGCAGTTTAACCCCTTCTACGTAGTAGCCCTGACACCGATCAGTCTGGCTATCTTCGGTGCGCTGGCCAAGCGCAAGAAAGAGCCGTCAGCACCGCGTAAGATCGCCTATGGAATGGTGGTGGCTGCCGCTGCATATGTCTTTATGGCCCTGTGTTCTGTCAATCTGCTCTCGCCGAGTGCGCAGGAGCTGGCACGCGTAGGCGGCGACGCTACGTTCGCCAACGCCAACGTGCTGATCATCACCTATCTGATCCTTACCTTCGGTGAGCTGCTGCTCAGCCCGATGGGTATATCGTTCGTCAGCAAGGTGGCACCTCCGCAGTACAAAGGTGCGATGATGGGTCTGTGGTTCGTAGCTACGGCATTGGGTAATATGCTGGTGGCAGTAGGTGGATTCCTCTGGGGTTCGCTGCCTCTGTGGCTGGTATGGAGCGTGTTCGTAGGCGTTTGCCTCGTCGCTGCAATCTTCATGTTCGCCATCATGGGCAAACTGGAGGATGCAACGAAGTAGTGAACAGAGAATAAGGACTAATGAATAAGGTATATTCATGGAAGAAGTAATCAAATATTTTCAAGCCAATGAGGCACGTATTGCTGCATTGGAAGCAGAGATCGCCGAGCTGAAAGTGCGCGTGGCGGAACTGATGAACCGTCCCGCTCCGGAACCGCAGGTGGTGGAGAAGATCGTGGAGAAACCCGTAGAGGTGATCAAGGAAGTGGTGGTAGAAAAACCGGTGGTAGTGGCTGCGCCTGTAGTGGCACCTGAACCGGAACCCGCAGCAGAAAAGCCGGTTGCCGAGCCGGAACCGCAAGCTGTTGTAGAACCGGAGCCGGCACCCATAGCAGAGCCGGAGCCCCAGAAGGAAGAGCCTCAGCCGGTAGTGGAAGAGAAAATATCGCCTAAGGCGGCCGTGTACGGCAAAGCCGTGAGCGACATCCGTCAGGCTATCTCGCTGGGCGACCGCTTCCTCTATCAGCGTGAGTTGTTCGGACAGAATGCCGAGCTGATGCAACGCACGCTGACCGAACTGAATGAACTGAGTTCGTTCGACGAGGCACTGGAGCATATCCGTCCGTTCGGTTGGGACCAAGAGAGCAATACCTACCAGCAGTTCCTCATC
The DNA here is from genome assembly GCA_902784585.1 of uncultured Bacteroidales bacterium. Taxonomy (GTDB): domain Bacteria; phylum Bacteroidota; class Bacteroidia; order Bacteroidales; family Paludibacteraceae; genus Colicola. Next base: position 82,368 of record CACZVM010000004.1, read on the forward strand.
ACCCTTCACCGCCGATTCGGATAAATGTTATATATCGTTCCCACACCGGTTGGTAATCTGCAGGACATGACGTTTCGTGCCATCGAGGTACTGAAGTCGGTAGATCTGATCCTGGCAGAAGACACGCGCACCAGTGGTGTGCTGCTGCTGCATTATGACATCCACACGCCGCTCAAGAGCCATCATAAGTTCAACGAACATGAGACGAGTGCGGACCTGGTGGAGCGACTGAAGGCAGGTGCGAACATCGCGTTGATCTCCGATGCGGGTACACCGGGCATCAGCGACCCCGGGTTCTTCCTGGTACGTGCTGCTGCCGAGGCGGACATCGAGATACAATGCCTGCCCGGTGCCACTGCCTTCGTACCGGCTATCGTGGACAGCGGACTACCCAACAACCACTTCTACTTCGAGGGCTTCCTGCCGCAGAAGAAAGGGCGTCAGACACGCCTGCAGTACCTGGCAGCACTGGACCAGACCTTCATCATCTATGAGTCGCCCTTCCGTCTCGTGAAGACTCTGGAGCAGTTGGCCCAAGTGTGCGGTGAGACACGCAAAGCGAGTGTGAGTCGCGAGATCAGCAAGGTGCACGAGGAGACGGTAAGAGGCACGCTGGCCGAACTGATAAGTCATTTTAAGCAAACCCCTCCGAAAGGCGAGATAGTTGTCTGCGTTGCAGGCGCTGAAAACTGAATGCTTTTATGAGTGAGATGAAATCCCTGGCGAAGGACACCGCCATCTACGGACTGAGTTCGATCGTAGGTAAGTTTCTCAACTACCTGCTCGTTCCACTCTATACCTATGCGTTGGCGCGCACGGCTGACTATGGCATCGTGACCAATATCTATGCCTGGACGGCATTGCTGCTCGTGCTGCTGACGTACGGCATGGAGACCGGATTCTTCCGTTTCGCCAACCGCGAAGACTACGATGCCAAGAGTGTGTACAAGACCGCTTTCCTGACGCTGTTCACGACCAGCGCTTTGTTCGCATTGCTCGTTTTCTTCTTCCGTCAACCTTTAGCAACCCTTTTGGGCTATGCCGACCATTCGGAGTTCGTGGCGATGATGTTCATCACGGTAGCCATAGATGCGTTTGCGTGCATTCCGTTCGCTTACCTGCGCTACCAAAAACGACCGATCGTCTTCGCCTCGCTTAAGTTACTGTTCGTGGTACTGAACATAGCCTTCAACCTGCTGTTCTTAGTCGTGCTCGGCAAGAACGATGTGTTCTATGTCTTCCTCAGTAACATCCTGGCCACCTCTATTCAGACCGTCTGTCTGTTGCCGTTCACGATGCCCAAAGGCGGACGATTTGACATCCAGGTACTCAAAGACATGCTTCGCTATTCCTTGCCGCTCTTGGTATTGGGCATAGCCGGCATCATGAACCAGACGCTGGACCGCATCCTCTTCCCCTATCTTTACACAGGCGCAGACGCACAAGCGCAACTCGGTATCTACGGCGCATGTTTCAAGGTGGCTATGGTCATGATGATGTTCACCCAGGCCTTCCGCTATGCCTACGAGCCCTTCGTGTTCGCCAAGCATAAAGACCGTCAATCGGTAGAAGCCTACGCAGACGCGATGAAGTACTACATCATCTTCTCGTACCTCATCCTCTTAGGCGTCATCTTCTACTTGGATATCTTCCGTTACATCGTCTCCAGTGCATACTGGGAGGGACTGAAGATTGTGCCGGTCGTATTATGGACGTACGTGTTCCAAGGCATCTATTTCAACCTTAGTTTCTGGTATAAACTGACGGACGAGACCAAATGGGGTGCGTATTTCTCCATTATCGGCTTGGTCATTACACTGGTACTCCAAATCGTCGGCGTGCCGTTGATCGGCTATTGGGCGTCTTGCGGCAGTAGCTTAGTATGCTACTTCGTCATTATGCTCCTGTCCTATTTCATTGGTCAGAAGAAAGCTCCCATTCCGTACGATTTAAAGAGCATCGGCAAATATACCCTGCTTACCCTTACGTGGCTTGCGTTATTCTACTTCTGCCGTCTATATGTAACCGATAATATGTGGTTGCAAATGGGAATCGGCACTATCCTGTTGGCAGGATATCTTGTGAAACTTGTTCACGATGACTTCCCGCTCTCCGGTTTACCGGTGGTAGGCAAATATTTTAAAATGCAAAAATAAGAAAATGAACAAATAAGAAAATAGTTTTATGTTTTCAGGAATTGTAGAAACAATGGCTCAGGTCGTTAAGATAGAGACCGAGCAAACCAATAAGCACTTCACGCTTCGAAATCCGTTTAGCGAACCGCTGTCTATCGACCAATCGATTGCTCATAACGGTGTGTGCCTTACAGTTGTGAAGATAGAAGGTGACCTCTACACCGTCACGGCGATGCAAGAGACGCTGCGTCTGACGAACCTCGACCTACTGAAAGTCGGCGACTTCGTCAACGTAGAGCGTTCGATGATGATGGGCACGCGGCTGGACGGACATATCGTGCAGGGACATGTGGACCAGATGGCACGTTGTATAGAAGCTAAAGAGACCGACGGCAGTTGGTACTACCGTTTTGAGTATGACTCGTCCCGCGATATGATCGAACGCGGATATTTCTGCGTGGACAAAGGGTCGGTAAGCATCAACGGCGTGAGTCTGACGGTGTGCGAACCTGATGTCAAAGGCGACAAAGGGTATGTGTCCGTCTGCATCATTCCCTATACCCACGAGAACACCAACTTCCGTTATATCGAGGTAGGCACAGTGGTGAACCTGGAGTTTGACATCCTAGGCAAATACCTCTCGCGCTATGCAGCGATATTACAGAATTAAGAATTCAAAATTAAAAATTATATATATGGACAAGATTAGTTATGCATTAGGCCTAAGTATGGGCCAGAACTTAATGGGTAGCGGCGTGGAAAAACTGAACTATCAGGACCTCGCCAAAGGCATCGAAGACGTGCTTACCCACCAGCAGCCTCAGATCACGTATCAGGAGGCACAACAAGTGTTGAACACCTTCTTCCAGGAACTGGAGCAGAAGATAGCAGGTGCCGCCAAGGCTGACGGTGAGAAGTTTCTCGCCGAGAATGCCAAGCGCGAAGGCGTGAAGACGACGGACAGCGGACTGCAATACGAGATCCTGGAACCCTCGCTGGGTCAGAAACCCAAAGCCACCGACACAGTGCGTGTGCACTACGAGGGTACGCTGATCGACGGCACGGTTTTTGACAGCAGCTACAAGCGCGGCGAGTCGATCACCTTCCCGCTCAACGGCGTGATAAAGGGTTGGACCGAAGGTCTGCAACTAATGTCGATCGGTTCGAAATACAAGTTCTTCATCCCCTACCAGCTGGCTTACGGCGAGCGCGGAGCAGGTCAGACTATCCCACCCTACGCTGCCCTGATCTTCACCGTAGAACTGCTGGGAATAGAGTGAGAAATTAAGAATTAAGAATTAAGAATTCAAAATTAAGAATTAACTAATAAATTACAAATCACAAATGAAAAAGATTTCAATCTTTCTGCTTGCCGCCCTGGCGATGATCTCGTGCGGCAACAGCTACAAGGCACAAGATGCCGTACTTACCAACGAGGCTGACTCGGTGAACTATGCCATCGGTCTGCTCAACGGTTTGCAGATCAAGATGTATTACCTCCAGAACGACAGCAGCGATGCAGCCGTAACGGAGTTTATCGATGCACTCGAGAATGCGTACCTCGACAAAGAGGAGAAACTCAATGACATTCAGAATGCCGGCCGTCAGTTCGGTGGCGCTGTGAAGAGTTATGAGAAAGAGGGTCTGGCAGAGAACAAAGCCTGGACACTCAACGAGAAACTCTATTTCCAGGGTCTGGTGAATGCCCTGCTGGAAGACACCAGTGTGATGAATATCACGACAGCTGAAGAGTTCTTCCGTACCGCTTATCAGGCAAAGATAGAGGGTGAAGCCGACAAAGCCATCACCGCCAAGTGCCCGAAGAAAGCCAAGACGGTAGAACTGAACAACTACAACGACAGCCTCAACTATTCGTTCGGCTTCATGAACGGTACGCAGATCAAGATGTACCTGCTTGCTGACGACACAACCGGTACGGCGTTCGATGACTTCATCGACAACGTAAACGCAGGTCTGAAGCAGAATATACGTAATCCGCAAGTAGTGAACATGGCCAAGAACATCGGTCAGGCTATCCGCGAACAAGAACCCGTCGGACTGCTGGGTATCGCAGGTCTGGAGACCAACTACGACCTGATCAAACAGGGTTTCATCAACGGTCTGTACAATTACACTGAGCAACTCGACATGCAGGCAGCAGGTCAGTATGTAGAGGCCGTCATCGCCCGTCTGCGCTTCGGCGAGACCAAAGAGGCCGGTGAGAAATTCTTGCAGGAGAATGCCCTGCGTGACGAAGTGAAAGTGACCGAGAGCGGCCTGCAGTATGAGGTACTCGTGCCCGGTAAGGGTCCGAAACCGACGGCTGAATCTACCGTCAAAGTGCACTACGAGGGTACGCTGATCGACGGCACTATCTTCGACAGCAGTTATCAGCGTGGCGAACCGATCGAGTTCCCGCTCAACGGTGTGATCAAAGGTTGGACCGAAGGTCTGCAACTGATGCCCGTGGGTGCCAAATACAAATTGTACATCCCCTACGAGCTGGGTTACGGCGAGCGCGGTGCCGGCCAGTCGATCCCGCCCTACGCTACTCTCATCTTCACGGTAGAGTTGCTCGAGATCAAGTAAATCCACTAAACGCTACACGTTTATGGGCGTCATCGCCAAACAATCTATACGCGGAACGATAGTGACCTATCTGGGCATAGGCGTAGGTATTATCACGACGTTCTTTGTGTTGACCCGTTTCCTCACAGCAGAGGAAATCGGGTTGGCACGCGTGTTGATTGATGCCGCAACACTCTTCATCGGACTGGCGCAACTGGGAACGAACAGCAGCGTCATCCGTTTCTACCCGTATTTTCGGGACGGCGACGACGACCACGGGTTCTTCTTCTGGGCGCTGGTGGTGCCCCTGATCGGTTTCCTGCTCTTCGCCCTGATATACTGGGGTTGCCGTGTACCGCTGGGTGCATGGTTTGGCGAGAAATCACCGCTGTTTGTGGAGTACTATTATTTCGTACTTCCCCTAGCGTTCTTCATGTTGTATCAGTCGATATGCGAGAACACAAGCAATGTACTGATGCACATTGTCGTGCCGCGTGCGGTACGCGAACTGATAGTACGCGTGGGACTGCTGGTGCTTTACCTGCTCTACGCTTTCCGCGTGCTGTCACTCGACGGACTGGTGATAGGTCTATGCGTCAACTACGCCGTGGCAGCACTGATCAACCTCTGCTATTTCTTCTCGCTGCGTCGTATCAGCCTGCGGCCTGATTGGGCATTCCTGCGTACCAACCCGCAGTTGGTCCGCCGCTACCTGATCTACACACTATTCCTCATCGTCTCCGCACTGACTTCCACGCTGGCTCCTACTCTCTCGTCGTTCTTCGTAACGGCGAAGATGGGACTCGATTCGACAGGTATCTTCGCTATAGCAACGTATATGGCGGTGATGGTGAGTGTGCCTTATCGTTCGGTGACGGCTATCGCGTCGCCTCAACTGGCGCGAGCCATCAAGGAGCAGAACAGCGACGAGTGCTCCCAACTGCTGCAACAGGTGACACGTAACCTGCTCCTCATCGGTGGGTTTATCCTGCTGGCTATATGGTTGAATATCGACCTGATCTTCTATATCCTGCCTAACGGTGAGACTTTTGCCACGGCCAAGTACGTGGTACTTATCCTGGGTGTCAGCCAATTGGTTTTGGCTACATTCTCTTTCTGCCTGACGGCACTCAGCTACAGTCGCTTCTATGCATTCAGCCTGTTGCTGGCACTGGTGCTGACTGTCAGTGCCATCGTGCTCAACAACTACTTAATCCCGCTTTATGGCATGGATGGCGCAGCTGCAAGCAACCTGCTCAGCTACGGACTCTATTTCGCCCTGGCACTGCTGACTGTCCGAGTGACGTGCCGCTACCAGATACTCAATCGTCAGTGGGTGTATATCCTGCTCCTGCTGGCGGCACTGTTTACGCTGAACATGCTCTGGCAATATTATCTGCCGATCCACAACCTCTGGCTCGACAGTCTGGTGCGCAGCGTCGTTCTGCTGGGCGGAGGTGCACTTATTGCCTATAAATCCAAATTCTCACCGGAGATAAATGCGCTACTTCATAAGTTTTTCATATAAGGGTACAGCATTTCACGGCTCGCAGACGCAGCCGAATGGAGTGACGGTTCAGGAGACGATGGAACAAGCCTTCGCCACCATCCTACGCGTACCCGTGGCCTTGACCTTCTCCGGCCGCACCGATGCGGGTGTACATGCCGAACAGATGGTAGCGCATTTCGATCAGGATAAAGCCTTGCCGGCGAACCTGGCTTCGCGACTCAACAACCTGTTGCCGTCGTCTATCGCCATCCACGACATCCGTCCGGTGACCAACGAGGCACACGCGCGCTTTGATGCCGTCGCCCGCACCTACCATTATCGTATCACGATGCGCAAGGATCCCTTTGCGGCCGAACTGCGTACACGTGTAGCCAGAGGACTGGACTTCGAAGCAATGAACAGTGCGGCTCAACTGCTACTCGGCCGTCAGGACTTCGCCTCTTTCTGCCGCGTACATACAGATGTTAAGACTACTATCTGCGACGTACGCGAGGCACGATGGATAATAGAGAACGACAACGAAGCCACCTTCGTCATCACAGCCGATCGTTTTCTGCGTAACATGGTGCGCGCCGTAGTGGGTACGCTCTTCGAAGTAGGCCGCGGTAAGATGACGCAGGAGCAGTTCCGCGCCGTGATTGCAGCACAAGACAGGCGGAGTGCAGGTCACTCTGCTCCGCCTGAGGGATTATTCCTTGTAGCTATCGATTATCCGAGAGATCTCTTTTTAGAATAGGCATACCCAAGCGCCAGGAATGCCATAAACAGGTATACCGGCCATCCGTCGCCTATCGGACACCAGCAGTGTCCATATTCTTCTTCATGTATGCATCCATCCAACGCATCAGACCCGCACACCGAGCATACCCATTTCTCGCCATCCCAGATCCACTGACACTGATCGCAGACGCCCGGCGGCAAGGACGGTGCCAGCCGAGGTGCAGCACTGCGCGTCATCCGTGCGTATGTCTCATCGCCCGTGATTCCACCGCGTACCAACGAAGCAGAGGTAAGAAGGCCCTGCACGGTAGGTATAGACAACTGGCTATAGACAATGCCGCGCGACGTATTGTTGATGCTGCTCGTGGGTTGCATTGATACACCCGCTCCTCCGCCTCCTACTTCCACTACGCGCTGCGAAGAGGTGGTGTGTATGCGCATGGGTGCCGTCGGTGCACTATTCGCCGCACTCGGTCCTTCCATCTGACTCACCGCTACCTGCGGCACCACCACGCTATGACGCCAGCGCGCAGACGAGGAAATATGTACGGCAGCCGAACCGTTATAACGGGAAGAATAGTTGACAGAAGCCCCTACGTGCGGAGCCTCCACATAAGCCTTCTGCAAGAAAACCACCTGCAAAAGACAGATGCCCCATAGCACGAAGCAGACACCTACTAATATATATAACCAAAACGGTTTTTTCATTGCTGCACCACAGTGCCCATGATCGTATATAGTGCACCGTTATGGAGAATATATAGTTGATTGTTCTTAATGAATTTCTTCACCTTACTCTCGCCCGTTGAGGTGTTGTCAAGGTCTGTCAACACGGCAGGTGACTGACGCTCCACGATAGAGAAACGATGAGCGAGCACGCTGTTCGGTTCGGCAAAGAACGTATATTGCGTTCCTTCATTGATATCGATCGTCTGCATCGCTTCAGCATCCACCAGCACCAACTCATCTGCATGGTTCAGATGACTGAAGACGAGTGTATAAGCCGTCTCATATCCCGTACGCACACCTATGCGCGTTCCTATCATTGCATTGGTGGCATCCACGGCCAGACTGTCGCTGCCCTCAATGGCAAAGATATTGAGGTTTCCGCTCATCATCTTATGCGCGTCATAACCGTTCTCGAAAGCCGGCTCGTTCTCTTCGGACTCAATCAGATAGAGACGATCGCTCCAACCGTCAGCAGACAGCGAGACGCACAACGTGGCCTTGTCCTCTTCATGTATCTGCTGAGGGGCACGAAGCGAAGTGTTGCTATGCGCGGCATTCCAAACAAGACGCTCGTAGTTAAGCGTGAGCGAACCGTTCACGCCGGGCGTACTCGCCTGCACATAAAATCCCTGCATCGAAGGAATAACCGCGGGGAGGTCGCCTGTACCCGCCAGGTGGATAGGAATAGCGATATACTGCCCGGGGTCTGAATTGGTGCTTGCAGTGGCTTCATCGTTCTTCGATCCGGTATTGAAGAGATAAATCGTTGCTTCGGCATTGACAAAGTCAGACGTCGGCATTTTCGTAATATCTATCGGTGCAGTATAACTGTTCGCCAGCACATTCGCTCCGCCTTCAGTTCCCGAGCCGTTATAGGTCAACGGTAGGACTATGTTGCCATTCGATGCCACCTGACCGACGTGACTCACCAGCAATCCGGCCGGATCGGTATATTGTGAGGTAGCGTACCCCACAAAGGGTGCTAAGGTCAGCGTACGACGGTTGTTCTTCCATTCGCCTGCAGCTTCATCCCAGTTGTAGCACCAGCTGGACGAGAAGATCGTCTTCGCCGGCGTGCCGGCAGCCATCGGGGAACCTACATACTGCCACGAAGCAACGTTGTTGCGGTCATCGGCAGTCATATCAAAATAAGCCACCGAGTACATCTCTACCGTAGCATTGGGTAGCGATCCGGTGTAACTGGGCGAAATAAGCAACGAACCGGTCTTGCCGCGGTTAGCACCCGTCGTAGCCGCTGCCAACTTCAGGTTCTCGGTCGTGGCATTGACGATACCACCAGTACCGATCTTGAGTTTGCCCTCGGGCATGATCGTCACATGGTTATCGCCCTCAATAGTCATCTTCTTCGCAGCCACCTCACCTTCTACAATCACGTCGTGACGAATAAAGACTTCATCATTGATCGTCGGCACATTGTTGTGCAACCAGTTATCAGCCTTGTCCCACCGCAAGTGCTCAGTGTCGCCGGCAGACCCATCCCCGCTACCGTCATAAATAAACAGAGGAATGAGATTATAGGTAACAGTGATGGAATTTACAGCAACTGTGGACCATGAAAGCGCTTGCTCAAAGACAATGGGAATCGTTTCGTTTGTTGTGTAGGTATGGGAACCGGTAGAGATATTAAATGATGAAAATGAAGCGAACAAATCACCCGTTCTGGTACCGTCTCCTACTGTAATATATGATCCACCGCCAGAAGCACGATCCACATTAAGGGTGACGTTCGTGATTTCAATATCATAGCCATATTCTACTTGCCAGGACAAGGTAAAGGTCTTGCCTTCGTTGAGAGGAATAAGGCCGTAATGGACTCCGTTGCTGAGATAGAAATACGAACCTAACAATGCAGAAGAGGTTGTATATATCGCATTATCCGTACCGGCAAGTCGGAACGTCACATGACTTGCCGTCCATGAAGTGGAATGCGTCCCGTCGTTAAATCCACTGATGAGAGTAGATTTATTCGCGGTCGATGTAGTAGCATATGCATCGGAGAGAATACTCAATCCGATGCACATACCTATCAGTTTTAGTAAGAGGAATCGTTTCATTGCTTGAAATCAGAACACTTTCGCACGATGCTCAGGAGCATGACTACCGCCGCCGGAGCCGTGATAACTATCCGGCATCGTCATAAGGAAATCCGTCTCAACGGAAATCGCCTCTACGATCGGTATGTAATAGTGTTTCTTTTGAGCCATAAGGCACATTGATTTCATTTGCGGCTGCAAAGGTACTACTTTTTTTTCAAACACGCAAATATTATTTGATTATTTTTCCATTTATATCGTACATTGCGCCCTGCGGGGTGACCAAATAGAGCACATTGTCGATCATCACCTTCTTCACGCCCTGTGCGTCAGCACCGGTCTCATCAATGTCTGTATGCATTTGCGGAGCCTCTGCCACGAGACGCAAACCGTAACCCTCAGTCGTTCCCTTACTCAAGTCGAATACATAAGGAGCGTAACTCAAGTTCCAGATCACACGGTTGTTGTAGGTCAGATAGAGCGTTGCCTCTTCCGGAGCAGCCTCTACCGACAAGGTATATTCTTTAGTTTCCGGAGCAAACAGGCTGAGTTCGCAATTGGCAACACCGTTGCTGAGCGTCATCTCATTAACGCACAGACGTGTATCGTTACGCGTGCTCCACATACGAGCCACTTTCGACTCGGTCGGATTACCCATCTTCAGCAGGTCACGACCAATCACATACTTACCCGTAGCCTCTTCGCTTGCGCTTACCCAGAGTTGGTCAGCCACATTAGCAGCACCCTCTGCCTGCAGCGCCAACTGGAATTTCTCTACATTGCGATCCGTACGAGCCGGAGCCAAGAAACCATGGTTTTTATTATCTATTGTCAGCAGAGAGATAGTCTCTACACCGTCTACCTGCATGAAGAACGATGCACCTACGGCAATACTATAATCCTTAGCCAAGTGCGGACGGTAGCAGCGGTTAGCGTGGTCGTAAATCTGGACGTATGTACTGTCTGGCACATTCAGTTCGGTATGATGCAGCGTACCATTACCAAAACCATTCCATCCATTGTCCTTATCGTCTGCAGCCAGACCGGAGTACTCAGTTGTGAATGAGCGGTCACCTGTTACTGCAGCACCGGCTTTCTTCTTGAAGATAACGGTGTTCCAATCGTAATCATCATCTACGCCGATCGTATATATGCGACCGGGCTCCATCGTACCGCGATACTTGTTCCAGTCCTTGCCATTCTGCGCACGCTTAGCCTCCGTATAGTTCATCACTGCGTAATTCACATCAAATACCAGCGGTGTGTCGTCGCCCTCCATCGAGATACCACCAATCACATCCACCTCAAACGGCAGTACGAAGTCGTACCAACCAAGAGTGTTGCGCCCGGACAACGGATCAAGCGTCAAACGGAAGTACGCGTCACCCGATACATTCAGCTTCTGCTCGCCCATCACTTGACCGGAAGCCGACGGAGTAGATGTGTTCTCGTTGATGCTACCCAACTCGGCATCTAAGATAAAGTCATTGACATTCAGTTGACCGTTATGCAGAATCACATTACCGCCGTTCTCTACGTGCAGGTTACCGGCCGTAGTGCGATAGGAGTCGCCGTCACCAATGCTCAGTGTAGCGCCGTTAGCTACGGTCACGGTCACACCTTCGTTGATCGTCAGGCTGTTCACCGTCAACGAATCTGTGATATCCATATTTTCAGTAATAATGGCATCACTGGTACTGCTCGGTTTCTCTGTCCAGTTATCGTCATTGTTCGATTGATGATCATTTTGTGAATTATCAAAGACACACAAGCCTTCGCCGCCGAACAACATCGGGTGAACTTTATCGCCGTCCAAAGTCAGGTGTGCCTTGCCGTACCACTCAGGCAGTTGATCCTCCGTAGTGGTCTGACGTCCCAATACTTCATTGCGACTGTTCAGCGCACGAACAACTTTCTCCGACGTTTTATATACTTTGATATCGCCAGCATTAAATGTACCGCCATCGATGAGCGTTTTATGCGGCAGACCCAGGATTGCATCGCCGAGAATCGTACCGTCGTTAATCTTCACTTCACCATCGGTCTCCTCTTTCGTATCATTCATATGAACGATAGCCATATTCGTAGCATTGTGCAACTCGATTTGCGTACCGTTGATGATTACTTTCCCTTTCGCGCCGCCTAAGTCGATAGACGGGTTACCTGTTCCCGGACGAAGCGCCAGTACTGCGGATGCATCACCGGCTTTCCAACTATCCTCAATGGTCAATTGTGCTTTATTAGCAGACAATTGAACCGCAGCAGCATTCGCCTGAAGGATATTTGTACCGCGCGCATATACCTTCACTGCGAAGGCGTCCTCTGCGGCTTCGGTATTATTCACTACCAGCGCACTTCCGTTAACGCCGATCTCTACATTATTCAGATAAACCTCCGTCTGCTCATTGGCCGCGCCATTCAACTGAATAGCATGGAATGCTGCTGTTCCGGCAGGCTTGTAACCGATAAATCCAAGTTTCTTACCCGCAGCCTGGATGTTCAAGGATGTCGTAGTAGCATCAAACGTACGCTTATAATCATACTGCGAGCCATTCTTCGCATATACGAAGCACGGCGTATGGAGATTACCTGCCGCTATTGCCGGCACGTTATAACCCTTAGAAGCATCGAATTCCCAAGCGCGGCTCGAAGCAGCCGACTCAGATACTCCGTATATATATAAGGTGTCAAACTTAGCCTCCGCGCCCTCAAAGCAACCGGCATAACCGATTTCATCAAGCGTCCGATAGAGCGTCTCTGGTGCCGGAGCGTGTTCCGTACCCGTTTTGAAGATGACAGGCGACGATGCTGTCAGCACCGGTTTCGCGGAACTTACAGGAACTTCCAATGTGGTACCATCATATGCTTCGAAGACAATTTTCCCGCTTTGGTTAACATCGTTGCAACGAACGCGGATAGTATGGGAGCCATATTGGTCCATTCCTACTTTATCCGTGATTTCCGTCTCATCTACATAGAATGCAGGATTGGTAGAACTAACTGTAATCTCACCGTCTTGATCGCCGCACGAACCTAACGAAGAATAGGAAATCGTCAATTCCTGCGGGGTATTCAACAAGTGTGTCTCATCCGCAAAAGTCAATGATGCAGGCGATGCTGTCAAGTATTTCTTTTGCGTGATTTGCAAGTTCTTGATAAATCCGGTGAAGTTACCCTTGTACTCAATACGAATATAACGTGTCGTCGGATTTAATGCCTCGTCAAACGTAGTAGCTCCTTGTTTAGTCTGCACCTGAGTATAATTGCTACCGTCTGCACTCTGGTATAGAATAAACTGATCGGCTGTTACATTTGCTGTTTTCCAGTCGCCAAGCCACAAAAACTCAACGAGTTGCAATTGTGTGCTGAAACGGATACGATCCGGCACTCCCGTGAAAGACAAATCTACTGACTTGGTGGACCATTCGAAGGTACCGTCACCGAAAAGCAAGTTCTTGAGTTTAGTCCAACTTATGCCGGTAAAACCGTCTTTCCACGAACCCAACGCAATACCAACTGCCTGCGAATAACGAACATCGCTGGTAAGATAATGATCCGTTCCCTGTGAATTGGTATTACACCAAGATGCATCTGTAGAAGCAACAGTCATATCCCCCATCAAATCGCCATTCATAGTCACCGGCAAACATACATTCACTTTAGGACGAATAGTCACAGGCCATGCTACCTGTGCTATAGCCTCATAGTTATCAGTAGCTGCTTGAGAAACATAGATAGTACAATTGGTAGCACTCTCTACGCCTTTTGTAGTCAGCTTATTACCTTCTACACTCAGCTTAGAAGAAGAAGAAACACTTATATTCAAAGAAGCACTCGGATCCGTATTGGTCGAAGTTACGAAATTGGAATAGACCGTCTTCTCACGTAGACCGTGATTAATATTCCAGTTCAAGTCCGCTTTCGCTTTCTTTACCGTCACAGGCACATCAAATACTATGCTGCCGTATGCATTCTCGTTTTCCGGAGTAAAACGGACAGAGAAACTTTCAGGCGTGTTATTTTGTGTAGCACTCGGCAAGGTGCTCGGGTTTTCCCAAGCTAATGTGCCTGGCACAACTACACCATTCAACTTAACGTCTCCACTTAATGTAGAGACTTCCAATAACTCACCATATGTCAACTCAGAGGCTTCTACTTCAAACCAGTCATTCGGTTTCGCACCGCAAGTATAAAAGGTTTTGGTTGCAGAAGCTGCATTCCAGTTGCCGGCTGCATCCTCACAAGTAGCTGTCACCGTAATTTTCTCGCCAACATGATCTACAGACAATTGGTTTTCATTCTCAATATGAGCAGCCGAAGAATTTTCTGTCACTGCATAAGTTACCGTTAATCCTGAAGTAGCAGTTGCATTAAACGTCTCACCTGTTGCATACTCATACCACTGACCACGTGCATTTTGGCCATCAAGCAAATCCCATGTGATATATTGGTCACCCTTTTCCACTTCTCTATAAATACGGATGGTATTGGTATTATACCAATTAGTATTGGATGGAGTAAATGTCACTAAATAGCCTTCTGCGTTCTTTGCTGGGAGTAAAAGGTCTTCGCAAGAATAAGCCCCCGTAATATCTTGACTGAGCACATTTGTTCCCTCATTATCCTTTGCCAAATTACCTGCCGTCCAATAATCTTTTACCTTCGCACCGACAGGACAAGTCTCATTATATTTCAGCGGAGACGAAATAACCGGAGCGATTAAAGTAGGAGTTACTTTGGTAATAGTCCAAGTAACCGACTTGGAAGTACAACTATTATAATATGCATTACCCGTTTGCTTTGCGGTAAACGTAACTGTACCATCCTTAATGATAGTCACTTTACCGGTATTATCAACAGTTGCAACACTCGTATTATTCGAAGAATACTCTACGGTAAGGTTGGTATTCGCTCCGCTTGTATTATCAGTCGTATAGGCTGCAAAAGCAGGAATTACATCCGTTGTTTTATGTGTCGCTGCAGTTGTTGAGAAATCCTGAAGTGTCTGATTGCGCTTAATACCCTTACCGCTCAACGTAACCGTCGCGGTGCTAGTTCCATCAGAAATGGTAATTGTACCGGAATAATCTGTTGCAGCTTCCGGGCAGAAATACACCACAAAGTCATAGCCAGAAGCCTTTCCTTTCACACTCGCGTCATTTTTATTACACGCGCCCGAACCATTATATGCAAATTTATTGGCACCCACAGCGTATGTGTAGCCATCCTTACTACTTGTAATCTCGCCTGTAGTATTGGTGTTACTACCCAAACGCCATACATTCTTATCTCCACTGGTCAACTTAACGGTAATATTTTTATCTGTCAGGAACGACCTGAAGTTAACCGTCTGAGCAGCAGACGTTGTACCCCATGTCACCTCTCCAAAACTCCTCGAAACATTTGTCGCACCATTATCTGCACCATCCTTCACCAAACGAATGTGTTTCGCTACCGGGACTTTGACATTTTGTACATAAACAACACATGTCACAAGTGGTATTATCGAAATAGAGGCGTTAGCCAGTTTATAGATGTAGTCAGCTTTAATAGACGTTAACTCCGAACTCATTCCGCTACCCTCAACATGCCTATAATTATAAGTATAATTGAATGTCCATCTGTAAGGGTTAAAAAAGCCTCCTGAGCCAGACCTCACTGAAGTAGCGCTTACATTTTGAGCCACATTCACAGTTTTTTCTCCGAATTTAATTTGATAATCTTCTACCTCATACTCTTTCGGATCCTTATTACTACTCTGCTTACTAGAATGGTCTTTTCCTGGCAATTTGGAGTCAAAACTAAAAGTCCCAGCATTAGGAGCAAATGCACTATACGAGCATACAGTGACTCCTGAAATATTAGAAGCATCACCTGTATGTTCATTGGTATCATACACCGACCACCACTTGCTTTCTTGATAGTTTTGCCCCCACGCAGGTACACTCCATGCACCCACCATGAGCATAATGAGGAAAAGACGAGAATAAGTATTAAAAAACGTAGATTTTTTCATATTTTTGTACCTTAATTTTCGATTGTTTGACTTGTTTGCTATGTGCGGTTGGCAAAATGTACTATTTTTAAGTATTTACACACATTTTTATAATTCCAACCATCAAAAAAGCGTGCAAAATTAATATTTTTCTTTGAAACACGCAAATTTTTACCCCTCGCACACGCACGAATCATAAGGATATATAGCCGTTTCTTAAAAAATGTATATTTTTCGAAATATAAAACATCAAAAAAAATCCCCTCAGAAATATTGAGAGAATTTGAAGAAAATCTTCTATTTCTGTGTATTGATTTAACTGATAACAGCCTGCCGGTGCTTGTAAATATACACACCCATGCAGACTGCATAAATCATCATTGTCAACTCATCACCCACCGGCAAATTGCAGTGGCAATCCTCACAAGGCCCGTCGTATGGATCGCAATCGCAGTGAGGGCACACCCAAATGGGATTCTCCTCGGTGCCAATATTCTCCCACGGACAATCTGGACAAGCTCCCGGAGGCAACGATGCCGCCCTGCGTATGGGGCCTCGACGACACCCTGTGTCATACGTTGTGACGCCTCCGCACACTGCCGAAGCAGACGTTCGAAAACTACTTCTATACATGCCTGCCGTCCCTATGTTACCGCCACAACCGGCATTAAGAGTGGCGCTTCGTACAATCATCGGACTGGTGGAGTGCATGGCCGCCACCGGAACCCGTGCTAACCCGCCAGCTGACGCATTCACTAACACGCACAGCAAAAGCGCTATCATAGCTTCAATCTTTTTCATACTAATACCTTTCTCATATGCCCTCGTCACGAGGGGATGTTCTCATAATCAGCGTACTACACTCCCCATCAGGCTGTAGCTTACGCCGTTCTTCTCAATCATGATCTGTCCGCCACGTAGTACTTTACGTGCCTGCGGAGTCATCTCCGTCTTCTCCAGATCGGTGCTCACGCCCGGCTGTGCTGATTCGTCGCGCACGACGATGCGGAAACGATTGGTGATCAGCGTATTCGGCGCCGCTTCAAATTGGTATTCAGTACCTTCTTCTATATCGATCGTTTCACCTGTTGCAGCATCCTCCAGCGCCAATGGCTGAACACTCTGCAGACGGCTGAAGAGCAATACATAAGCCGTCGTATCACCCGTACGCATACCCAGTTGCGTACCAGCCAGACTGCTCGTAGCATCCACAGCCAGCTGTTCTTCGCCCTCCACGGCAAAGATATTCGCCTCGCCACTCGTCATCTTACGGGCATCCAACCCGTTCTCATAAGTCGCGTCAAATCGATCCGCCTCCAGCAAGTAGAGGTTGTCTGCCACCGCCTCGCTATAGAGCGACACACACAGCGCACCCGTTAGCGACTCATCAGCCTTGCGTGCCCTACGCGCTACACGCAGCGGAGCATTGGCGGACGTAGCACGATAAACGAGTTTATCGTAATCCAGCGTCAGACGTGCTCCTTCACCCGTAGCATGCACACAGAAACCCTGCATTGATGGCACCACCGTAGGCGTGCCGAAAGCATCTTTCATCGCAGCTGCCGAACCGATAGGAATAGCCAAGTATTGCCCCGGCGTGTCGTAACTGCCCGAACGGGACGAAGCCAACTGCTTGATATCGGCACGCGAACCGGTATTGAAGAGATAGATCGCACCCTGCATCTGCTGAAAATCCGAGTCCTCCAAACGTGTGATGTCAATCGGCGCTGCAAAACTGTTGGCCAGCATATTCTGCGTATATTCCTGTCCGGCATTGTAGGCCAACTCGATCGTCCGGTCCTCATTGGCAACCAACTGCCCCTCAAACACGATGCGCAGGCCGTTGCGGTTCGTATATTGCGAGGTCGCATAACCGTCAAAAGGCGCGAGAGTGAGGGTCTTGCGGTTGTTGAGCCATTCCTCCGTCTCCGTGCCCCAGTTGTACAACCAGCTCTGCGAGAACACCGTCTTCGCCTTCGCTCCTCCCTCTACGGGAATGCCGATGAACTGCCATTGGCCTTCTTCCTGATGGTCGCTCGCACTCATGTCGTAATACGCACGAGTGAACAGTTCCACCGTAGCCGCAGGCATCGGAGTCGTACTCTCCGGCGAGACGCGCAGATAACCTGTCTGTCCCCGCACATCGCCCTCTTGGCCTGCACGCAGGAACAGATTATCCTTGTCCGCACCGATGATACCACCCGCACCTACCGTCAATCCGCCTGTAGGCGCAATCGTCAGCGAATAGCCGTCCTCTATAATCACACTGTAGGCCGACACCTCATCCTCGATCAGCACATCGTGACGGATGATCACGGTATGATCGATCGTCGGCGTAGCATTCACGTCCCAGTTGTCGTCCTGACTCCAAATATCCTTGCGCGTTTCGTCCTTTCCACTACCATTGAACACATAGACCGTCGGGGCGACGGTATATTCCACACTGATCGACTTGACGGCACAGGTGGACCACGTACCGGCTTTGCAGACAGCTACGGTCACCTCGTCGTCGTTGCCCAGGCTCATCACGCCGGAGGTGATTCCGCCCGCGGGCACGTTCCAACTATAGAAGAGGTTGGCCGACTGACTGCCGTTACCCACCGTCATCTTGTATCCTGTACCACTGGCACGCTGTACGTCCACGGCCACACGCGTTACGGTGATCGCATAGCCCTCATCCACCGTCCAACTAAGGCTGTAGGTGGCATTATGCGGGATATACAGATAACCTAAGGTCGTATAGAGCGAACTACCGGAGAAAGCAAAAGTCACATGACTGCCGGTCCAAGTCGTGCGCTTGTCGTCGTTGCTGAAGTTGTCGTGCAGGGTAGCCCGATTGGCCGTAGCCGTCAGACCCCACGCTTGGCTGCTAAAAGCCAAGGCACACACAAAAAGAAATACTTTATACAGACTAATTTTCATCTTTTTTGTTCCTTAAATTCGACAAATACCTTAATTTTGTAAAGTCAAGTTTGCAAAATGTACTATTATTAAGATTTTATGGGTGTATTTCTGCAAAACTGGCTCAAAAACGGGTGCAAAATTAATATTTCTTTTCGAAACACGCAAATTTTTCGCCCTTGTGTATGCACGAATCATAAGGATATATAGCCATTTCTTAAAAATTGAAAACTTCCATATCAATATTAAACATAAAAATCCCCTCAGAATATTCTGAGAGGAATATATCCAAAAGGCACAAAACCACTACCTAAGCGGAACGAGACAACATCGTATCCTACCCCACCCTATAATATACGACGTATATTATCCCGTGATTTTAAAATTCGATCACTCCGGCATCTTTCCACGACGCTATCGTAGCCTCCACATCCGTCATCGCTTGCGAGGGCGTCACTTCATATTCGTCGCAGAGCGCCTTGCAAAGTTCGGCGGCAGTGAACGCACCGTGACGGACAGTCTGCTCTTCGGCGGCGCGCCAAAGGAAAGCAGCCGTCTCATTGAGCGTGATCATCTTATTGAAATTGATGAGTTCGATCGACTCGCCCACCAGTATAAACTCGTTGCCCAACTGACGCAACTTAAATCCGGTAATCGTTTTCATTGTTTATAATGCCATTTTAGAGTAGTATGACGATAAATTTTGAGTAACCAATGTCTGAAGGGCATGAGCATTTGCCATAGAATGCCTCGCGGAAGCCATTTGCGGCGGCCTGAGGGACTTTCTACGCGCACGACGATACCAATCACATCTGCAACCTTGCATCGCTCCTCTCCGCTCAGATTTCCATCCCCCTGCAGCACGAGCGTCTCTTCCTCGATGTGCAAGATGCGATGTAGCACATATGTAGCTTTTCCGCAGAGCGTCTCTGCACGCGCCAGCACAACGTCTCCGCGACGCGGCTTGCGGCGCAGCGGCGCAAGGATGACGCTATCGCGATCGCCCTCGATGAACGGACGCATACTCTGCCCTGCCGGCGTGAAACGCACCTCATGTCCGTCCCTGAGCAAACGCTCCATCTCCGGAATCAATATGTCGTTCTCTACTCGCATGAGTCGGGATTATTGGCAGATATGCATAAACCCTCGACACTGAATCATTCAGCGCCGAGGGTAAGCATAGATATTACGTCTAACCGATGGTTCATTCGTTATTCAACGCGTGCACCGGTAGCGTCATACATCACATCACCATGGAGGATGTAGAGACGTCCGTTGCGGATCACTTTCTTAGCCGCATTCGGATCAACCGTCACGTTCTCTACGTCCATAAATTCGCTGCAATCAGTGGTATAGTTGCTGTACGAAGCACCCGAACCACCACCGATCTCAAGATCAAAGTACTCCGTGCCGTTAACATTGTTGGTTGAATAAGCACCGAATACATTATACTCGCCAGCGCGGAAAATCAGTGCACGACCGGTATTGACAGAAGAGTTAACACGCCATGAACCTTGCGTACCACCCTCAATCGACCATGCTTGAGCGGTATTCGACAAACTCACATTTGTTTTTGATCCATTCGTGAGATAACTGCCGTTGATCTGAATAGAAAATCCTCCCGTCATAGCCGTAAGTACGACATCAACGGCCTCGGCTTCATTGGTGGTGCTTTGCAGTTTATTATTGTTTACCGTGGAAGCTGCGTAGTATTTCGTTCCGTTCACATTCGCATAGATCTTGAACGTGCCGCCGGTATTACCGTCAAAGCTACTACCACCACCTTCTCCGCTCTGCTCTGCAAACACGGCATAGTAGGTAGCGCCCTCTGCTGCTGCGTCGCCTGCCTTGACAAGCGTCGGCGCAGTAGTAGCACTGCTATAGCTGGCCTGTGCGCACCATCCGTAGAAGACCTTACCGTCACATGCGGCAGGCTCGTTAGCGGGCAGTACAACCTTGCCGGTAGAAGTAGTGGTAGCGAACGTCTGACCACCTACCATCCATGTGATCTCAAACGGATCAACAGGAGTAACTGGCTCCTCGATATAGGTCAGCGTCACCACACCGTTGCTCTCAACGATATTCTTCAGCGGCTTTCCGCTTACGCCGCTCCAAGAAGTCTTCTTGCCGGTTCCCGGGAAGGTATTCTTCGGACAGTTGTCATTGTCTCCGTCCCAACCGATCTTCGTTCCTGTAGCGGAAACAACGGTATAGAGCGGAGAGCCGGAGGTATTTGTGTTATTCGGGGCGTTATTCTCCCAAGCCGATGCATCGAAATTGACTTTCCAGATCAACAGACCGTGACCTGTAAGCGGTTCATCCCATCCCACTGCCTGACGGTTCTCGATATAATAGCGCAGACCGGAAGTGGTCGGACTAACATACGAGCCGGAAGCGTTGATCTGATAGGTTTGTTGGTCCTCCGTGCCGTTCGCATAGAGCGTTACGTTCTGACCGGTGTTACCCAAGTTAATCGGTGTTAACCAACCGAAGAAATCTTTCTCCCACGGGTCATAGTTAGGCGGGCAGTGACCGTCAGCATTGTACGAACCACCATCCATGATGTTCCAGTCGTTCGGAGTGAGGCTGTTCTCATAGTTGGTTTCATAACTCGTGTCATACAGATCGGGCAGACCCATTACGTGACCAAACTCATGGCAGAGGGTACCGATACCACCAAGCGCATTACCGGACATCTCACCAGAGATAGCATAGTTATCGAGTTTTTTACCGCCCACTATGCATTGGGCAGCCTCATAGGTGCAATAGCCGTACTGACAAGCTGCTTCTACCGACCAGTTGTGCGGCCAAATAGTCTCAGACGTACCACCGTCTGCTTGACCCTTGCCGGCAAAAATCACATAGACGAAATCTACATAACCGTCATTATCCGAGTCATAGTTAGCCCAATTGATGCTGAATTGCTCGTTTGCCAGAATACAACCCTCTACAACAGCATCGGTGGCGTGCTGGTCATCGCCTTCATCGTCGCCCGGATTATCCGTTCCGTAATAAGCCACATTGCGGCTCAGAGTCACGGGACCAAACACATCAAACTGCGGAGCATAAGCGCCATTCGACTGCGACTTGAAATACTCGCGTGCCGAGGGATAACCGCTGTTGACAGTACAATGCTCACTGTTGCAAAGTTCATCAAACGTAGCCTGTGTATGACCAGACTGCATCGACTTGTTGCTGAAGTTGACAAGAATCACAACGCCCTTTGGAGCCAAGTTCGGCGTAACACCGACATCTTTACGCTGACGACGCGCAACGCCTTTCGCACGACGTGCTTTAGCAACAGCGGGCGTCGGAGCTTCACCTACTTCTACGTACATACCGTTGACTTCACGCACTTGCTTTCCGTCACGGTTGATCATGTAGTGGTAGAACTCATCACCGAGCACTTGCACCTCTATCTGGGTACCGTCAGCTTGCGTACGGGTTTGCCATCCGCGCTTAGCCGGAACGGCAAGAACTGTCATCGCTATCAACAGCGACAGGCAGAGAGAAAAGATTTTTTTCATAAATAATTGTTTTGTGTTATCTATAAGGTTAAATGTTTTTCTATTGAGCAGTCTAACCTAAATTTGCGCAAAGGTACGACATTATTTTGGAATAGACAAAAAATATGCCAAAAAAATGCATTTTTTCGTTAAATTTGCAATATTTTTAGATTTTATTAGAAAAATAAAACATCATTTAAGAAAATTGCCACGCGCCCTTTCGCGTAACTCGGTAGAAGAAATATCAAAGTAAGGGGCTTCGCTCAAGAAGATGAGGTTCTTGCGATTGGTCATTGGTGATTGGTCATTGGTAATTTTGAATTGTCCCCTCCGCGGATATACAAAAATGCGGAAGTTGGTCAAGATATACTCATATTCACGCCATTGAGGGAATATAGCCAAATTATCCTCCCCAATAACAAGTGTGAACGTGTGCTCCGGATACGCCGCCTGCAGTGCTCGTAAGGTATTCGCCGTATAGGACGGCCGAGGCAATGAAAATTCGAAGTCACATGCCTTCACGCCGGGTATATCCTGTACAGCCTCGCGCACTGCAGCCAGACGCTCCTGCTCTGGCGCAAGGATACGTGCATCTTTCAGCGGGTTGCTTGGACTGACCATCAGCCATAGTTCATCCAGGTCGGTATGCTCCATCACCCACCTTGCCAATCCCACGTGACCGAAATGCACCGGATTGAAACTGCCTCCGTAGATACCTATTTGGGCCATCAGAATTCAGAATTCAGCATTCAGCTCCTTTGTACATTACACATCGTCACTTTGTACTTTCGCCGATGATAGCATCGAGTTGGGTGAAGGCATGATGCAAGTCGTCATTCACCACCACACGGTCAAACTGCGGCTTATACGACAGCTCTTCTTCGGCCTTGGCCAACCGTTTCTCAATCATCTCCGGACTGGTGTCTCCGCGCCCCTCCAACCGCCGGCGCAGTTCGTCAATTGACGGCGGGCAGATGAAGATAGAGGTAGCCTTGTCGCCCAGGATACGCTTCAGGTTGATACCACCCTTCACATCTACATCAAACAACACTTGCCGACCTGCTGCCTCGATGCGGGCTATCTCTTCCTTCAGCGTACCGTAGTACAGTCCCTCATACACCTGCTCATACTCGATGAAGTCATCCCGCTTGATGCGGTCTTGAAATTCCTCCACCGTGATGAAATAATACTCCCGTCCGTGCACTTCTTTCCCGCGCGGCGGACGTGTAGTACAGGATATAGAGAGTTCAAACAAGTTTGGATGATTGGTGAGCAAATGGTTCACCATTGTCGATTTGCCGCTACCCGACGGCGCACAAAAAATGTATATCATAACACATTGAGTACTTGTTCCTTAATCTGTTCGAGGATGTCCTTCATCTTCACAACAATGATCTGCATCTCCGACTGGTTGCTCTTCGAGCCCAGCGTATTGATCTCGCGGCCCAACTCCTGAGCAATGAAGCCGAGTTTCTTTCCTACTCCGCTGCCGTTGGCGTCCATGGTCTCACGGAAATACTTTATGTGGTTAGTCAGTCGCACCTTCTCTTCGGTGATATCGAGTTTCTCCAGATAATAGATCATCTCCTGTTCCAGTCGGTTACGGTCGATCTGAGCCTGCGTATCCGCACTCAGTTGTGCCAGACTCTGTTCCAACCGTTCGCGTATCTTTGCCACACGTCCCTTCTCCAGCGGTTCCACTTGCCTGAGCAGGTCGGCAATGCCGTCCAGTTTCTCAGTGAACATTGCCTGCAACGCGGCTCCCTCTTGCGTGCGGAATGCGATGAAAGCATCGATGGCCGTATTCAGCAGTGCCTGCACATTGTTCCACTCTTCTTCCGTCAGTTCCGACACATCCTCCTGCTGCTTCAATACATCAGGAAGACGCAAGATAGAGGCCATCACCTCGGCCGGTACTTCGCCGCCGAACTGAGTCTTATACTGCGCTGCGTACATCTTAGCCGCCTCCCAGTTGATAGCAGAAGGCTGAAGGCTGACAGCTGAAGGCTCTTCCATATACATAGCCATATCCACTTTACCGCGTTCCAGACGCTGACTGACGATCGCACGCAGTTCCAGTTCGCGTGCACGCAACTGCGGTGCCAGACGCACCGACAGATCCATCGATTTGGAATTAAGGGAACGGATCTCGCAAATCAATTTGCGTCCGCGCAGTTGGCTTTCGGCTTTGCCATAACCGGTCATTGATAAAATCATTTGCCTATGCAGAATTTGCTGAATATATTGTTGAGTACTTCTTGATTCGTTATTTGTCCTGTCACCTCGCCGAGCGCAGAGAGGCAGTCTTGCAGGTCCAGCGAGAGCAGTTCGCCACTTAGTCCCTGAGCGAGACCTTCTTGCACCCGCACGATAGCCTCGTGGGCCCGACAGACGGCCTCGTAGTGACGGGCATTGCTCAGCATCACCGCGGCAGGCTCCATCGCCTCGCGTGCCACGCGCACCAATTCGCGTTTGAGCGGTTCGATATTGCCGGATTTAGCGGAGATGGAAAGCCTACTTCCGTTGGTTTCTCCCTGGAGGGAGACACCATCTCCGACAAGATCGCTTTTATTAAGCACTTCAATAATAGAGCCCGATATTCCTTCTAGCTCCCCTCCTTTTAGGGAGGGGTTGGGGGTAGGCTCACTCACATGAACCACTATCTGCGCCTTCTCCGCCGCTTTCCTCGAGCGTTCCATGCCCATATTCTCCAGTTCATCATCCGAACGGCGCAAGCCTGCCGTGTCGATCAACCGGAAGAGGATACCGTCCAGTAGCAGCGTGTCTTCTATCGTGTCGCGTGTTGTACCTTGTATATCGCTTACGATGGCGCGTTGTTCGCCCAGCAGGGCATTAAGCAGCGTTGATTTGCCTACGTTAGGTGCACCAACGATGGCCACGGCGATGCCATTGCGAATGGCATTGCCCGTACGAAAAGAACGGATCAGTGCCTGCAGCTTCTTTTCTATCTCTGCCGCCAGACTTTTCAGTTCGCTGCGATCGGCAAACTCCAGTTCCTCATGATCTGCGAAATCCAATTCCAGTTCGATGAGCGACGTGAAATGCAG
Source organism: uncultured Bacteroidales bacterium (assembly GCA_902784585.1). Taxonomy (GTDB): domain Bacteria; phylum Bacteroidota; class Bacteroidia; order Bacteroidales; family Paludibacteraceae; genus Colicola. Next base: position 107,554 of record CACZVM010000004.1, read on the forward strand.
CAGTCGTTCGCGCAGCCTGGTCAGTTCATCGGAGACGGCTCCGCGTAACTGACTCAGCGCCAGGTCCTTCTCTGCCTTGCTACGCGCAGCTATCAGGTCTGCTACGGCCTCAGCCTGCGTCAGGTCCATCCTTCCGTTGAGAAACGCGCGCCTGGTGAACTCACCGGGACAGGCTATACGTCCACCGGCATCCACCAACCACTGAAGCAAGGTCTGCTGGATATACAGACTACCGTGACAAGCCACTTCCACTGTGTCCTCTCCCGTGAACGAATGAGGGGCTCGAAAGACGGAGCAAAGCACCTCGTCCAGTGTCTCGCCGTCGCGGACTATATGGCCATGATGCACCGTCCCAGTCTTGGCTGCCGTCAGCGCCTTTCGACCACAAAACAAGCCGTCGACCAGACGTATCGCCTCGTCACCGGACACCCGTACCACGGCAATGCCCCCTACGCCATACGGCGTTGATATAGCACATATCGTATCCATTCAGCCTGCAAAGGTACAAAAAATTTTGTATATGTGCAAATAAATTTGCATATTTCAAAAAAAAGCAGTACTTTTGTCGTCGAAATTTGTTCACAACAACATGAGTCACATCGTGACTCAAAGGGTTGCCGCAATTTCTCCTCTACCCTCCACAAGCACTGAGCCGGTTTGTGTGGGTTATATGTGACAGTAAAAATATACAATTATAAATCGTTTTATGGCAACACAAGAAGAAACCTTCAAGAAAATCGTCGCACACTGCAAGGAGTACGGATTCGTCTTCCCGAGCAGCGAGATCTACGATGGTCTGGGCGCTGTGTATGACTACGGTCAGAACGGCGTGGAACTGAAAAACAATATCAAGCGTTACTGGTGGGACTCGATGACCCTACTCCACGAAAACATCGTAGGCATCGATGCCGCCATCTTCATGCACCCGACGACCTGGAAAGCGTCCGGTCACGTAGATGCGTTCAACGATCCGCTGATCGACAACCGTGACTCGAAGAAGCGCTACCGTGCAGACGTACTCATCGAAGATCAGATCGCCAAGTACGACGAGAAGATAGAGAAAGAAGTGGCCAAAGCCCGCAAGCGTTTCGGCGACAGCTTTGACGAAGAGATGTTCAAGGCAACGAATGAGCGCGTGAAGGAGCACATCGAGAAGCGCGAGGCACTGCACGAGCGTTTCGCCAAAGCGATGAACGACAACAACCTCGACGAGCTGAAGCAGATCATCCTCGACGAAGAGATAGTATGCCCGATCAGCGGCACGCGCAACTGGACCGACGTGCGCCAGTTCAACCTCATGTTCTCCACTGAGATGGGTTCAACGGCTGACGGCGCGATGAAGATATATCTACGCCCCGAGACGGCTCAAGGTATCTTCGTCAACTTCCTCAACGTACAGAAGACCGGTCGCATGAAGATTCCGTTTGGTATCGCGCAGATAGGTAAAGCCTTCCGCAACGAGATCGTAGCTCGTCAGTTTATCTTCCGTATGCGCGAGTTCGAGCAGATGGAGATGCAATTCTTCGTTCGCCCGGGAGAGGAGCTGAAATGGTTTGAGCACTGGAAGCAGTTCCGCCTCAAATGGCACAAGGCATTGGGTCTCGGCGATGAGAAATACCGTTTCCACGATCATGACAAACTGGCGCACTATGCCAACGCCGCTACCGATATCGAGTTCCTGATGCCGTTCGGCTTCAAGGAGGTGGAGGGTATCCACAGCCGTACGAATTTCGACTTGAGTTCGCATGCCAAATACAGCGGCAAGAAGATCGAGTACTTCGATCCGGAGCTCAACCAATCGTACACCCCGTACGTCATCGAGACCTCTATCGGTGTGGACCGTATGTTCTTGAGCGTCATGTGTTCGTCGTACGAAGAGCAGGCACTCGAAGGAGGTGATACGCGTGTAGTACTCCATCTGCCGGCTGTTCTTGCTCCCGTGAAGGCTTGCATCATGCCGCTCGTCAAGAAAGACGGGCTGCCCGAGAAGGCACGAGAGATCATGAACGAACTGAAGTTCGACTTCAAGGTGGCATATGACGAGAAAGACTCGATCGGTAAGCGCTACCGCCGTCAGGACGCCGTAGGTACGCCGTTCTGTATCACTGTGGATCACGACACCGAGAAAGACGGTTGTGTAACCGTTCGCTACCGCGACACAATGGCTCAGGACCGCGTGAAGATAGAAGACCTGCACGAGATCATCCGCAAGGCCACCGACCCGAAAGAGCTCTATCGCAAGATAGTAGGCGACTCGTTCGAAGATACGAACGAGTAAGTTTAGAGTTTAGAGAACAAATAAGCGGAGCTGGAGGGCTCCGCTTATTTTGGTTGTATAGCGTTCGCTATTAGCGTACAAGACGTCCGTTGAGGTCGTAGATCTTATCGCCACGGAGGATATAGATCTGTCCGTTGAGCAAGATCTTCGCGCTCTTCGGCGCCTCGTCACTGTCCACGAGTTCGACAGCCGTGTTGTCACGTTTCTGAATATCGCTGAAGACGGGTGCAACAACCGGCGTAGCAGTGAAGACCTTCAGTTCGCCCGGCTCGAGCACACACGTAGAGACCGTAGCACGCGCAGCGCCGTTGAGATAGTCGTACCATGTGCCGGAAGGCATCGAGATGGCCTGGGTGTTAACATCGAAGTTAGCTACCGCAAACACATTGCTACCCCACTGGATCGTACGTACCTTCACGCCCGAACCGATATTGACGGTAGGCGCACCGGTGAAGGCATTCGGCATCAACTGGGTACGCAGCGCGATGACCTGTGCACACTTGGTGAACGCCTTTACGCGGTTCGGTTGGACGAACCAGCCTTTGGTTGACGGATTGGGTTTGCTACCCGTACGGCCGTTATACTCGATAGAGATATCGTAACCGATCTCCTCGAACTGCCAGAGCATATGCGGCCCTCTGAGCAGCACGTTGAAGGCGACGCAAGCGGGCACACGACCGAGGCGCGTAGCCTCGTCGGTCTTGATCGTACCGTTGCCGTAGGTCTTCGCCTTGTACTGCATACGCTCTTCGTCGTGGCTCTCGCAATAGGAGACATAACCTTTGCGGTTGCCATTGTTGACAGTGAAGTCATCGCCATCCTTGAGCCAGCCCATAGCCGCCTGGCAATAGGCGTTGCAGAGCGCTTCGCCGGTCCAACACAGCATACCATAGTTGATGAGTTGGTCTTGACCGTTGCCCCAATGCTCGAGGATCATATAAGCCGTCTGACTGACCGCCTTGACACCATTGTCGTAGTAGTCCTTCAGGTTCTGCACGGCATTGTTGGTCTGACCGCACAGGCCATGACTGAGGTCCAGACGGAAACCATCCACCTTATACTCCTGCAACCAATACTTGAACACACGCGTGAACATCTCGTGTGCAGGCTGGAAGTCATGATCCCATTCCTCGCCGTAACCGTTGTCACCCTCCGGTGGGTTGGTATTGAACCACGGGTTGTATTGCAGGTCCGTGCCATAGGGATAGAGCTTAGCCATGGGGTTGGGGCCCTTGGTATGGTTGAACACCATATCCACGATGACGGCGATGCCGCGCTTGTGGCACTCGTCGATAAACGACTTGAGCTGATTAGGCGTACCGTAGGCCTTGTCCAGCGCGAAATACAAGGTCGGGTTGTAGCCCCAGCTCTGATTGCCCTCAAACTCCGAGACAGGCATCAACTCGATGGCATTCACGCCTAGGTTCTGGATATAATCCAGACGCTCTTTCAGACCGTTGAAATTGCGCTTGGTGGTATAGTCGTAGGGCCACACCTCATAGATGACGAGGTTCTCCTTGTCCGGTCGCTGGAAATTGAGCGTTGCACTACTCCACTGGAACTGCGGTTTGTTGGTCTGTATCACCGTGACGTAACCGCCATCGGCACCGCTGGTAGGATAGTCGATCAGCGTCGGGTCCATCTGCTTGGGTTCCCACTGGTCGTCCGGGTGGAGCACTTTCTCCGAATACAGGTCGCATATCTGCTTCTTCACGCCGTCCGCACGCTCTATTGCGTATTGGAAACGGTACTCCTTGCCGGGCGTGAGGCCCGTGAGCGTGATCCAGAAGAAATCACCGTCACGCTTCATCTGATACTCATTGTTCAGTTTCCAACCGGTCATATCGCCCAGCACGAACACATGTTTAGCCGGCTGGGTCTTGCTGGCAGCGAACGTACAGAGCGTCACCTTGGTGGGATCGCTGGCATCGTAGTAGATACCATTGGTCACGCCGTTCGGACGCGCCTGGGTAGTGACTGCTGCAGGCGTGAACCCTTCCCATATATCCCCTACGGTCTCCTCGCCCAGCGTGACATAGATGTCTCCACCGGCAGAGGTCTTACCTTCCTTCGAACCGCCGTTGCCGTCGTGGAAGACGAATGCCAACTTGGTGATCGGTGTGGTCTCAGCTACGCCATAGAACGTGAACATATTCGGGATTATCAGTTGCCAGAGATCAGTACCGATATTGGTCAGTTGGGGTGCATTGGCCGAACGCCACGTGCCGCCCACAACGCCCAGCCAACTGGCCGAAGCCGTGCAGTAACCCGTATGGGCGTAGCACTTGGTAGCGCCCTTCATGCCGGCGTTTCCTTTGGTGGCATCAAAGGTGATAGTAATCTGGCCGGTATAACCCACAGGGATAGGATTCGGCGAAGTCGTGATCTGTGCACTCAGGCCGAGGGCGCAGAGCGCGAACAAACAAAGAATTATCTTACGCATAATGGTAGGGATAATAGCATGGTACGCTCGCGCATACACGCGGGCGTACCTAATGATTACTATAATTACAGTTGACGACCTGTAGCGTCAAACACTTTATCTCCGCGAACGATACGCAGCTGACCATCGATGATCATCTTATGAGCTTTCTCGGCCACGCCGGTATTCTCAATACCTTCCTGACTTCCCCAGTCAATCGAGTATGCCTCATAGGTAGCCTGGTCAACCAGTTCTACATCAATCGAACCCTTGAACGTGCAGGAGTGCATGATCATATAGAGCGTTTGGTTGGCAGGCAGTTGCCATACGTTGCTATCCTCAAAGCCGTTGGCCCAATAGAGCGTCACGCGTGTAGCACTCTCGCCCTGCCATCCTTTGGTCTTATATTGGTTGCCCTCTTCGTCCATCATAGCAGCATATACAGCATTGTTGTAGGGACTTGGAGCCAACGAACCGGTCCAGCGGCCACGCTCATCGAATGTCAGCTCAGCCAACTGGGATTGAACATTCCAGTCGCCACCGATAGAACCAATCAACGAGAAATCGTGGTATTGGCCCGACTCCTCCAGACCGGTATTGCCACCGGGTTGCTCACCGCCGCCAGGTTGATCGCCACCACCGGGTTGCTCACCACTGCACGAACCGATATAGAGTTGGTCGGCATTCATCTTCAGCTTGATATAGAAATCGTAGCATCCGTCAGCCGTACAGTTGTAGTGGTCGCCGTCACGCGTGATAGTAGCCACGCTGGCAGGATCCAGATCTACTGCCCAACCGGCATGGTTTACTGCGTCATAGAGTTGGAGCGATGCACCGGCAGCTACCGATACACCCAGTACCATATACTCCTGGAAAGAAGGATCTCCGGGACTGGGATTCAGCGCTCCTGCATGATAATCCGTACCGTTGATCATGATGCCGTACGAAGCTGTTTGCTCTCCGCCACCGGGTTGCTCGCCGCCGCCAGGTTGATCGCCACCACCGGGATTCTCACCGCCGCTGCACGAACCGATATAGAGTTGGTCGGCATTCATCTTCAGCTTGATATAGAAATCATAGCATCCGTCAGCCGTACAGTTGTAGTGGTTGCCATCACGCGTGATAGTAGCCACGCTGGCAGGATCCAGATCTACTGCCCAACCGGCATGGTTATCCGCATCATACAACTGCAATGTTGCACCGGCAGAAACCGATACACCCAGCACCATAAACTCCTGGAAAGAAGGATCTCCGGGAGTGGGATTCTGAGTGCCGGCATGATAGTCCGTACCATTAATCATGATTCCATAACTTCCGGCACTCAGCGACAATGACATCACTGCAGCTGCCATAAAAAAGAAAAACTTTTTCATAATACATTAAATTATTGGTTAGTAAATATGTTTGTTGTCTAATGAATCCATTTGCCTTGTGCGTCGTACACTCTTTCGCCACAGCGGATATAGAGCTGACCATCCTTGACAAATTTCTGATTGCTGAGGGCTGAGGGCTGAATGCTCTCTATGTCCTGCGGATCACCATTGCCGGTATAGTACATCGCCACCTTGCCATCCTTGATCGCCTGGGTGTAACCAGCCGGAGCTGCCTCATTGGCCGCGGAACCCAAATAGAGTATGACATTACCGTACTTTCCGTTGACGGTAGCCTTGTACCATCCGCTGCCGCTCTGCTCTGACACACTGCTCTCCGAATGAACTCCGGCCTTTCTGCGGGCAGTGATCATCGCCTTTATCTCCGATTTGTAGCGATACCAATGGGGCCAGAACACGCACGGGATACCCGGCATCGAGAGCATATAGGCGTTGCTCTGAAGAATCAGGTTCCGGTTGTTCAGCGATGTGCTGCCGTCGGTGCTGTTGCCGCAATCGGTATTATTGATGTCCGAACGGTTGAACGTATCATGGTTATCCACGAAGTTGACTGCATACTTGGCATAGCCCTGTCCACGCAGACCCGGATTCTTCAGTTTACCGTAGTTGTTGGAAGCGAGGCCCTGCTGGTAGCAGGTATAGAAACTGGCAAAATCGAAGGTCATCGTGTTCTTGCCCGCGTCATCTATACGCTGCTTGAGCACGGAAGCGTTGCCGTTCCAGTACTCCATCACCGAGACATACGGCTTGGCGCTGGAAACATAATCATTGACATGACTAACATGATAACCGCCGCAATAATCAAAACGGAAGCCATCATAGCCAATCACATTTTTCAACCATTTGAGGTAAGCACGGCACATTGCCTGCACATTCGTATTCTTATGATCCCAGTCGCGCGTACCAGGATAGTTGGCATTGGACTCCTGACCATCGTCCGGGTTTGTGCCCACGGAATAGCCGTTGTCCTTCGCCTCATCATTGCTGGTGATCCACGAACTATTAGGCGAGAAGGTGCCGTATTCCCCGAAGTTCTGGTCGAAGAAATCATTCCACGTGCTCTTGCTGCCGGCATGATTGATCACTACATCCGCGATGACACGCGCGCCACCGGCATGCAGCGCACTGATCAAACTACTCAGTTCACCGGAGCCACCCATACGACAACTCTGATTGGAATACTGCGAGGGCAGATACCCCATTTCGTCTTTCGCCCGACAGGAGGGCGACAACCATACCAATTGGAAATATGAAGCTATTTCATCGGCCTGTCCCTGCAGCACCGTCCATTTGGTAGTACCATAGGTATTATCGGTGTTGCTCTTCCAGTAGAACGCCTGCAGCATCACATCCGTACACTGGCTTGGCACTGCCGACGTGAAGTCGGTGGGCGTAGTACCGCCACCACCGCCCCCACCGGGGGTGTTCGTGCAGCCGGTACCGGGACCTATATAGAGTTCGTCGGCATTAAGCTTGATCTTGATATAGAAATCATAGCAACCGGCCACAGAGCACACATAACGGTTGTTCTGCAGCGAGAAAGCCGAGACAGAAGCCGCATTGAGAGGCTTAGTCCAAGCCACCGCGTTGTTAATGTCGTACAGCTCGCAGTAATCACCGGCATTGACATATATATGCGCCAGGTACTGGGAGAAGCCCTCAAAATCATCCGTGTGCGTAGCCGGATACACATCCGTACCGTTCACTCGAATGCCGAATTGCGCCTGCACGCCGAGCGTGCAAAGCGCAATAAGCAATATAGATAGGATTCGTTTCATCTAAATAAGAGAGATTAGAGGCGGCGACCAAACACATCGAACATTGCGCCGTTGTGGATAATAACGAGGCGACCGTTGATGATGAGTTTGTAGGTCTCACGGTTCTTATCCGACTGGTCGATGATCTCTTCTATACCCTCAGACATCTGACCGTCGCAGTTGTCGTCCACCACGGCTTTTCTGCAGTCGGGATTCCAGAGATAGCAAGCATTCTCGGTGACATAGATATCCTGGGTCTGCGGCTTGTTGTTACCCTCGGTGAAGATGACATAGATCTCATGGATATCCTCGGGGAAGGTATAGGAGTACCAGCCGTCAACCATATCCGTTGCCGTCCAGGGGCGACCAGGCCATCTCTTGTAAGCCGCCTTACCATCCAAAGCATAAGCCGTATCCTTGTATTTATTACCCACTTTCACACGTGTGAAGGCATAGATATAGAGGGATTTCCACTCTTCCGGTTTGATAAACTTAACCGTGATAGCACCCTGCTGCGGAGCCTTGTAGGTATAAGTCTCGCTGCGCGTAGCGGTGCGCTCTTTGTCGTAGACGGCGTAAGCCTTGACGGTCGAGGTCTGGTTGATCGTGAAGGTGAGCGGACTCGGTCCGTTGAGCGAAGCCGTAGAAGGCTCGGTGCCATCCAAGGTGTAGTAGATCATCGCGTTCTCTTCGCCGATAGCGTTGATAGTCACCTCTTGTCCTTCGGTCAAGTCGCGGAAGAAACCGCTCTCCGGAGCAATGACGATGTCAAAAGCAGGATTGAGCAAGGTGTCGCAATCGAGCAACAGCTCCTCACTGCTATCCAATTCCTTACCTGCACGCCAGCCGTAGCAAGCGTCGTAGTTGGTCTCCAGATCGTTGGAACGCACGTTGACACCACCGCAGTCGTCACCCGAGTTGATGCAGAAGTGGATGGTATCGAGCGAGTTGTCAAACTCATAGCTATACCAACCCTCTACGTCCTGATAGATACGCTGACCGGGATATGCACCGATGATGTTCGTCGAGGTGGGGTTTCCTAAGCTATCCACGCCGGGAACCCAAGCATAGATGAAGACTTTCTCCCACTCCTCAGGCTTGTTGAAGCGTACGCGGATACCGCGTTGCAGCGGTGCGCGATAGGTGTAGGTGTACTCCTGCACCTTCGATTGTGCCGTACCGCAGGCAGCCATTACCTTGAGCGTCGTCGTTCCGGTGAAGTTGAGTGGACCGGTATAGACAGCCGACGCTGTCGTCGGGTCGGTGCCGTCGGTGGTGTAGTAGATCACGGCATCGCCGCTACCGCCTACAGCCTGGATGGTGACGTTGATACCTGCGATCGAATCCTCGAAGGTAGTGCTCGGCGTAACGATCAGACCCGGAGCAACATCTGCCGTCGCATTGGTCCAGATGGCATAGCCGTTTCCGGATGCCACCTTGCGATAGCCGCTGAAGGTGCGACCGGCCTTGTTGCCCAGACAGAGGATCAGATAACCGTTCTTACCCTGGATAGTAGCCTGATAACCACCCTGCTCTGCCTCTTCGTTGCTGACGGCACTCTCCGAGTGCACACCAGCCAGATGGCGGGCATTGATCATCGGCTTAAGGTCCTCTTTGTATTTATACCAGTGAGGATAGAACACGCAGGGTACGCCCGGCATCGAGAGCATGAACGCATTGGCTTGCATCAGACGATCCTTCAGTTCCGGCTTCATCGAGTTGCCGTCGCCGCCGAACTCCTGTCCGTTGCCGCGCAGGAACCAGTCGTGGCTGTCGACAAACGTAACGGCATACTTGCTGTAGCCGCGGCCCAGCAGACCGCTACCCTGGCAGCGACTGTAGTCGAAGCCTGCAATGCCGTCGAACGCGCTATACTTGGTCTGAAAATCCAGCGCCATCACATTGCGGTTGGCTTGCTCGATACCACCGATGATCTCATCGTTGCCCGACCAATATTCCATGAAGGCGATATAGGGATGGGATGCCTTGTTGTAGTTGTCCATGTGCCAGTTGTTGAAACCGTCACCCTTGTCGTAGCGCCAGCCGTCGTACTTCATCACGTCGCGCATCCATTGCAGATAGGCCTTGAACATCTCCTGCACATAGACCTTGTCGTGACTCCAGTCGCGTGCAGCGTCCCAGTTAGCACCGTCGTCGGGTGAACCGCTGGCAGTGCCGTAGCACTCACCTGCTGCCTCACGATTGGCGGAATTGTTCATCTCATCGTTGCTGGTGATATACGTGCCGTCCGGTTCGAAACGACCATACTCACCGAAGTCCTGTACGGCGAAGTCGCACCAAGTGCTCATAGCTTCAACATGGTTGATGACGATATCCGCCACCACCTTGGTACCACCGTTATGGAGCGCAGCAATCAGCTTCTCCAGATCGCTACGGCTCCCCCAGTCGCTGTTCTGGTTGCTATATTGCTTGGGGTGGTAACCGGTACCGCTGGCATAGCCAGAAGGCGGCAGCCAAATCAGATCGAAATACGCACTTATCTCACCGGCCTGCGCCAAGAGTGTGCGCCACTTGGTGTCGCCATAGGTAGTGGTACCCATGTGCGTCGAATCCACCTCATAACTATCGTAGTAGAAGCCTTGCATCAGCACGTCGCCGCATTGCGAAGGTACGGCACTGGTGGGTTGAGGCTTGATGGAGCAACCTGCACAGGCCACATAGATCTCGTCGGCGTCCATCTTGAACTTCAGATAGAAATCATAGGTTCCGTTTTCTGCCACTACGTACTTGTTGTTCTGAATGGGGAAGGTATAGCTGGTCGCGGCATAGTTGCTGATCACCCATGCAGCCTGATGGCAGGAGTCGTATATCTCCACATGCTGACCGGCAGTGAGTTGCAGGCCCAACACGGAATACTCCGTGAACGACGGATCGAGCGGACTGGGGTTCTTCGTACCCGTTATGTACTGACCGTCCACGAGCAGACCGAACGACTCTGCGCACGGCGGTGCGGGGTTGTAAGGTTCGCCGCTGCCGCAGTTGCTACCGTTGCCGATGTAGAGTTGGTCCTCACCGTACTTCAGCTTGATGTAGAAATCATAGCAACCCGTTACCGATGCGACGTAGTGGTCACCATTGAGCGTAAAACCGGGGACAGAATACGTGTTCAGAGCAACCGCCCACCGTGCATCGTTCCCTGCGTCACACAACTGCAACTGGTCGCCACTCGCCACCTGAACATGCGCCAGATACTGGGTGAAGCCCTCATACTCATCTACTTTCGTACCGGCAAAATACGTGTTGCCGTTCACCAGAATACCATAGCTTGCCGCGTTCACGGAGAGCGCAGTAAACATACAGCTCAAAAAGAAAAGAATCTTTTTCATCGTATATGTGATTTTTGTTATTATCGTCTTATTCCACGATGCGACCGGTCATGTCGAAGACCTGATTGCCGCGGCGGATCAACATGCGGCCGTCACGGACAAACTTCACGCACTTATCCGTCGGCTCCGACTCCACTTCGTCAACAGCCGTACCGTTAGCCGCGAAGATGGTATATTCGCCGTTGGTGCCACCCTCCAGCGCTACGTAGTAACCATCCGGTGCCTGACGCGAACGGTTGGGGCCCAGACGCAAGATCAGCGTACCGCGATGGCCGTAGGTGATGACCTCGTAGGAATTGTTGTTCACACTCTCGTACACATCCGACTCCGAGTGGATACCAGCCTTCTTACGCAAAGCGATGATGGCATTGATCTCCTCTTGATAGCTCTTCCAGTGCGGATAGAACACACAAGGCACACCCGGCAACATCAGGATATACGCATTGGCCTGGAGAATCTTGTTCTTCACCGTAGCGGTGCTGAGATCCACGTTGTAACCGAGGAACTCCTGGCTCTGTGCATCTGCACGCTCGAAGGTGTCGTGGTTGTCGATGAACGAGACGGCGTAGCGGCGATAGCCACGATTGCGCAAAGAGTTGCTGGGGTTAACCAACTGGCTGTAGCTGCTATAACGAATGGCATTGCAGAGCACGTACTTCATCGGGAAATCGAAGACCAAGGTATTGAAGTTGGTTGCCCGCAGGTGACTCACCTGTTTGTCGATTCCCTCCCAATATTCCGAAACGGAGAAATACGGCTGTGCAGTCTGGTTGTACATACTCAGGTAGCTGCCGCTATAACCCAGCGTCATATCGTAACGGAAACCGTCGTAATGCATCACATTGAGCATCCATTGGACGTATGCCTTCGCCCAACTCTGCACATACTCACTCCTATGGTCCAAGTCACGACAACCGCCGTCGTTGGTACCGGTGTCTGTTCCGCCATGCGTAGTACTACCGTAGTAGCTCGAGCTCGGATCGGTAAACGCCTCATCGCCCGAACAGATATGACTCTGCTTCAACTGGTAGGTGCCGTACGTACCAAAATTATCCTGCCAAAAGTCCACCCATGTACTCTTATTGCCGCGGTGGTTGATGACGATATCGGCCAGCACCTTGGTGTTGCCGGCATGCAAAGCATTGATCAGCTGCGTCAGTTTCGCCTTGGTTCCCCATGCGCCATCCTGATTGCTCAAGCAGACATGATAATAGCCCACGCCACCTGTAGAAGAAGCGCTGGGCGGGAACCACACCAGATCAAAATTAGCATTGATAGCTGCTGTGTCTTTGAGCAGATCAATCCACTTGGTGCGACCGTACTTACTGTCCGTAGCGGTTTGCGTTTTATAACTATCCCAGTAGAAAGCCTGGAGCATTACATCTTCACACTCAGCCGGAACGCCGATGTTCTCTGCGCGCGTCATCAGCGCGCTCATCATCGTTAATAAAACGAAAAGAAGGAACTTTTTCATCGGTTTAACTATGTTAAAATCTCTGCAAAGGTACAACTATTTTTTCAAACACGCAAATTTTTTACAAAAAATTTATCTTTTTTCCACGTTTTTGACCATAACTCGGTGGTCTCGCACCACAAAAGTGACGGTCCAGCACTCATAGTCCATCTTATACTCACGTTGGGGATCGTCCTGGTAGCCGGGCCGCGGGTCCTGACTCAGGATATACTCAATCGCCTCGCGTGTGGAAACCGGCATGGTGTTGAGGTCTACCTGACATTCACGAGAGAGCACGTCTTCCGAGGGACACCACTCCACCTCCAGCCGATAGTCCTTCGTCTCATCGGCAAAGCCGTTGCGCGCGTCGGGATGGCAGTCGGTAAAGCTCAGATAGGGCTTGAGGTCATAGATAGGCGTACCGTCCAGCAGGTCGGCCCCGCTGACCAGCAGATCGCCCTTGTCAATGCCCAGCAGTCGCACGCTGCTCAGCCCTATCGGATTAGGGCGGAAGGGACTACGCGTAGCGAACACTCCCACCCGTTTGTTGCCGCCCAACCGCGGCGGGCGCACCGTGGGTGACCAATGGTCATTGGTGATTGGTGATTGGTGATTGGTCATTGGTGATTGGTGATGGGTGCCCCTTCCGTCTAGGGTTTCCCCGTTTAACGGGGACACCGTCAGGTCATTGGTGATTTCGGAGAAGCCCCATAGGAGCCAAAGATGGCTATATCCCTCGATGCCGCGCAGCGCTTCCGCTACGCGGTATTCGGGTTCGAACACGATACGCGTGCAGATAGGACTCTCTTCCCTGCTCTGACGCGGAATACCGAACTTGTCCGTATGCCCGTTGCGAGCGCGTGCAATCACTTTCAAATCCATATAGTTTACATCAATAATATTCCTGATGAATAGGAAAACAATTCATTTTTGAAGTTGTTACAAGCCTATTCTGACGACAAAAGTACAAAAAACATACCGAAAATGCAAGTTTTTGTAAAAAAAATGCAAAAAAATTTGCTCATATCAAAAAAAAGCAGTACTTTTGCACCCGCTTTCACGTCGGAAGGGGCTCGTCTCACCGGATTGGCCACGCCAATCAAAGCGACTCGCACTTCCTCCTCTCCGATTAAAACACCGCTTCGCTAGCGTTTTAATCGGTTGGAAGCAAAGCTCGGGACGTAAACCAGCGAAGCGTTTGCGGACCGAAGAGCGGAGGCACCGAGTGCCCAAATGACGACAAGGTCGTCAGTCAATGCATGAGGTTGCCGAACGCGAAGGGTGCCATAGCTCAGTTGGTAGAGCAAAGGACTGAAAATCCTTGTGTCCCTAGTTCGATTCTCGGTGGCACCACGAAAAACGACCTGATGAGGGTCGTTTTTTGGTGCCCAAGTACCAGAATCAAACTAGAGTTCTCCGCCGCTTCGCTCTGTCGATTATTGCAGAGCAATATACTTATCTCTGCAATCTTCGATTCTCGGTGGCACCACGAAAAAACGACCTGATGAGGGTCGTTTTTTGGTGTTATAGTTGAATAAGGAAGTTTAGGCGCACTTATTGCAAGCGGATCAGCGACTGACGGTCCAGTCGGAGATGAGGAAGTCAGCCTCGACCTGTGCTTCTACGGAGTCGGGCAGTTGATAGAAGAAGTCGATGCCCGTCATCGTCTCCACCTCATCCACGGAGTGCATATAGGTCATCAGAGGTCGGTTGCCTGCGGCATTAGGCATGACAAATCCGATGGCTGTCCACTGGCCGTCTGCCCTCTGACGAAGCAGCACCTTGTAGAACGCCTGCGGCACCACGATGCGCCGCACGGTACCGATGGTGAGTGTTGTATCGGTCACGACGGGTCCGCAGCATATATAGACGCGTCCATACTGCGCGGCTAAGTCGCGTCCGAGTTCCTCCAGATCTTTCCAGTCCCCAGCGTTGTTGCTATGGTTCTGCGGACACATGTTGGTCATGTAGAACGACTCGCGCATCGCCTGGGCGGACCATTTCATGTCGGCCGCCGGAGCCATATGACCGCGGTCGTAGCCGGAGTTGCTATAGTCTTTGGTGACCACCGGGTCACCCTCCACCAGCGGGTCAGGCAGGAACTTGTTGGTGCGTCCCTCTTCGCCCATCGTCTCCTCGGCTGTCAACTCGTACGCCACCCAGTTGGGCAAGTGCCAATGGTGGTTGTAGCTGACGGTGTAACCGAGGTGTTCGATCCGCTGTTCGCTGCGCCGGTCGGTGAGTTGCGGCCACTCGAGATGCGCCGCTTCCACGACAGGGGAAGCAGCGGCCACCGGCTGAGCCGGTTGGCGGGCACAGGCGGTCATCACCACCGCAGCCGCGCAGATCAGCAGCAGGCGTCGCATTATTTGCGTTTGCCGAACAGGCTCAGCAGGCGGAGAAGCAGGTTGATGAAATCCAGGTAGAGCGTGAGGGCACCGATCAGCGCGATCTTCATATTACCCTCGTTGACCGTCTCCTGCGTCTGCAACAAGCGGCGTATCTTCTGGGCGTCATACACGGTAAGACCGGCGAAGATGATCACGCCGATGACCGACATCCAGATACTCTCCGGACGGCCCAGTACGATGCCAACAACCGAGGCGATGAGCAGACCGCCAAGGGCGATGATGAGGAACGTGCCCAAGCCACTCAGGTCCTTCTTGGTGAACGTACCGATAGCGGCCAGCAGGGCGAACGCGCCGGCGGTGACGAAGAAGATCTGCGCCACGCTGTCCAACTGATAGATCAGGAAGATCGAGCTCAGCGTCGCACCGTTTAACACACAATAGACCGTGTACATGCCCGATGCAGCACCGAAACTGAGTTTGTCGATAGCCGCACTAAGTATCATCACAAACACCAGTTCGGCGATCAGCAAGCCCCAGAAGATGATTTGGCTGCCGAAAATCAGGCTGACCAGTGTAGGCGAAGCAGCCACTATCCATGCCACGAGTCCGGTGAGTGCCAGACCTCCGGTCATCCATAGATACACATTGCGCATGAGTTCGCTTACCGCCTCTTCGCGGCGGTCGTCGAACACCACTTTTTCTGTTGTCAGATTGTCCATAGGTATATATTTAAATTATTCACATGATTATTTCAATTCCTGTCCGCTGACGCTGTAGGTTCTGCCGCCGCGCTCGATGGTCAGCCGGCCGTCGCGGAGAAGCTTGTTGGTCTTAGGCGATTGGTCATCGGTGATCTGCTCTACGCCCGAACCGGGAATAGGCAGTATGTTGGTGAACTCACTCCAGCCCGTTGCCTGCCGGTAGAGCAAGATACTCTCTGCAGGTACGTAGAGAGGAATCGTCTTGTCCACCCCGTCGAAATACTCCTCGTAATGGCATGCAGGGGGCGTAGTAGCGTGGCATGTCATCGACTGCAGTCCCGTGCAGTTGCGGAACGTACGATAGCTGATATGCCGGACGCTGGCAGGCAGCACGATTTCGGTCACTCCAGAACGACCGTCGAAGGCGTAGGAGATCACCGAGCGGATACCATCAGGAATGGTATAGCTGCCGCTGTAGCCGGTAGGCAAGAAGCAGAACAAGCGGGAGTTGTAGAGCGGATCGGTCAGAGAACAACCGTTAAAAGCCGGTATGCCGATCGAGTCCACGCTCTCGGGCATGTTAAGCGTCGTCAGGCTCTTGCAGTTGTAAAAAGCCCATTTGCCGATCTTGGTGACGCCATCGGGAATAACTACGGAGTCCAAATTTGTGCAGTTGTCGAAAGCCGAGATGCCGATATTTGTCATCCCCAGCGGCAGGGTGGCTTTGCGAACCATGTATTTCATATTCTGCCTCTGCCAGGGAACATACCCTACGGAATCCACCATTTCGCCGCTACCGGCTACGGTCAGTTGACCGGTGCGCGCGTTGAGTTGCCAAGTTAGGTTGTTGCCCTGTGCACCGCAATTGCCGCTGAAGATATGATCGGTGGCGGGAACGGTGGTCTCCGCGATAACCACATAGGCATTGAGCGCCTCGATGATGTGATTGCTGCCGTAATTCTGGATTTTAAAATCGAAACGCACGCGGTAACCATACTGCACGGGCGTTTGCGTCTTGCCTCGATAGACATAGAGCGGCAGGCCTTCGCCTCCGAGTTGATCTACCAACCAGAAGTTCTGGTTGTTGTACTGGCTGCTATACGCCTCCGCAGCCACCACGTAGCCATCGACGCTGTATATCTGTTCGGAAGTAGTGTTGGCTGCCAAGGTATCACCTATAGACAACGCCTCTGCCACTGTGACGATTTCGGGGGTATCCGCCCAAACTGTTCCTACGCTCAAAGCAAGCGTCAGAAAGAAAGAGAAAACATTTTTCATCTGCTGTAAAATATAGTTAATAAACCTTTTCGGCTGCAAAGGTACAACATTTTTTTGGAACAGACAAGATTTTCGGTCAAAAAATATCTTCTGCGGCTGCGCAAGCAGGTTTTAGCGAGGAAAAAAGCGGCGGTGGCGCGAGTGTCGGCGGGGAGGAAAAGGCGAACCGATAGAAGGCTCCGCGTATCCTGGGACGGCGGATGAGCGGTTCGGCCGTGGCAGCAGGGCTAAGCGGCTCGAAAGAGAGGTCTTCGGAGAGAGGTTCGGAGACCGTTGCCGGTTCGAGGGCTTTTCGGCGTGCCGCCTGAAGTTCGCGGTAGATAGCGACGTAGGTATATTGATAGAAACGGGAATAGCGTTTCATGCCTGTTTCCGGCGCTTCACCGCATTGGAAGACGCGGAAATAATGGCGGAAGAAACGTATACGCCATTCCATGGCTGCGAGGGAGTGGTCATGCTCGAGCGCATGGGCCATCCGCTGGGCCGTCTTGATAAGTTCGCGGTTGGCAAGGCAGGCAGCAGACCAAGTCTTGGGAAAATGGTAGGTATAGAGCTGGAGGAGTTGGCCTCCGCGACGCGGAAGACGGCGGACGATGATATGTTTTCGGTAGTGGTAGCCTTCCTTGACGGTGTTCATGGCACCCCAGAACATATCAATGCCGGTAACGGGCACGAAATAGCGCACTCCGCGTCTGTGGGAAGCGGAGATGTCCGAATGAGGAGCGTAGTACGAAACGGCGCATTTCAAACGGTTTTTTACGATAGATTTCAGGTGTCGTACCATTTGTCGTAACAGGTTGTATATGTGTCAATTACAAGTGACTAAAAAGTAGCATGGTCTAGGATAGGCTGTGGCCGCATATTTTCCAGCCATGGAATTGTTCTAATTTAGTCCTCAAATCGAGTGCAAACCGGTTTAGAACCGGAGCAAGTTATTTCCCAATTTCGAGTGCAAAGGTACAACAAAAAAATGACATGTGCAAATAAAAAAAACATTGATAAATTGTATATATATACGTAGTATATATATAGTATAAGAAGGCAAAAAATGACGATTTCTGGGCGTTGACCGAGGATAAATAACGCGGTAATAACGCACTAATCACTCGGAAATCACTCCGAAATCGCCCCCTTTTGTCTTGTGCCGGGCTTGTGGTTTTCTGGTTGGCTTGTGACGCTCCCGACGCGCTCCCGATAATAAGGCGGATGTGAGGAAAATGTGAGGCGGATGTGAGGAGCGGTCGATAATATCGACCTGAAATGGACAAAAGAAGAAAACGCCCGGCACAGGTGTGTCGGGCGGGAGCGGGCAATAATATTGCCCTATTAATGGACGGAGGAATTACTGACGGACGCCGCCAAAGGTAAAGCCGAAGAAGAGACCGTTTGCTTTATTGGCACCGATGAGGTTTCTGTCGGTGCGATAGCCCTGTACGATCACTTCCGAAGGATCAGACTTGGTATCTCCGAAAAGGTCCGTAACAACACAGGTGCGCACACCTATATTGTTGTTATCGGGATCTTTGTCTCCCCATTCAACGCCCATTCTGCCTTTGAACGGTTCTTCAAAATTATTGCTGTGTAAAGCATAAAAACCATTTTCCAGATAATCATATTTAGCATCAAAGTCGGTAGCACTTGGTGTCGGCACAGTCCATGGAGATGAAACAACACCTTCCGTATCCGTCAAATTCATGGTAATATGGTTGGAGGTTTTAATGATGGTTACATGATACCAATTCTTAAATGGCATAACTATCGTTTCGTTCATTTGCTCATCAACCGTCAAAGATGCCGCTGCCGAATCGGTGTAAATGATGCGTTTGTTCATGCCGTCCGTTTCATCCAATTGCGCCACTGCCGTTCCGACATATTTCACATTCGCCATTTCATCTGCGGCATTATTTCTATATACTCCACCACCATATATACGGGTATTATGGTAGATATTTCCTTCCAAACCATCGGCGACACTGCCGATTTGCTGCATGATGGAATCACTTAAGCGGTACTGCATATCATATACACCAAAATCCGAATGTCTCAGACCGACTTTAGCGCCTTTGGACTCAATCACTGCCTGAACTCCTTCGTACCCCGGATTTTCTTCAGACCATTGCCCTTGCCCTGCTTTAATTGCTTCAGGAATGGCATCATCTGCGCCACGGTTTTGCGCCAAATTAGCTATAGAATTAGGATTAGATGAACTATAACAATAATCCGGATAATTTATCAAATGCCAACTGTGATAGCCCTGAACATCATTAATCTCGATAAAAAAGGAATATGTATGTTCAGGAATATCAAAATACCCGACACTATCCGATATATCCGTTCCTTTACGCACATAATTTGTCTCGCACATATATTCCCATTTACGAAAAGCATTTTTTTCGTAAAAATAAGCAACTTCATTTTTTGAATCTGTTCTAAAAACCATACAACTGTTATAATCATGCGATTTTAAAAAACACGCATTATCCAGATCTGAGACATGTTTCATGAAGTTATCCACTTGTGCAGGGGGCGTAACTTCATTGGCTGTCGGTTCGTTCTTACCTGTGCATGCAGCGAAAAGCAGTCCTACTGCCGTCCAAGCAAATAATGTAAACCTTTTCATGATTTTTACCCTGAATCCGTGTCGGGCGCAACTTTTAAAAGTACAACAAAAAAAAGCGTGCGTTTTCGTTCGCTTCATTTGATTGTTTGAGGTCCTAGACTTACCTTAAGTATTCAAATTTACGCACGGAAAACCCACGCTGATACGTGAGCGTGCATAAACCGCGCTTGAATACTTAATGATGTTTGTGAACTTGTCTAGGGTTTCAAACAATCAAGTTTTGGCTTATTACGCTATGTAATAGCGCTCGCTTGCGCCAGATTTATGTGATGCAAAAACCTTTGCGGGTGCAAAGGTACAACAAAAAAATGACATGTGCAAATAAAATTGTATTTTTGTCGTAATTAGGTAATTACGGAATGACGTACTTACGAAGGATACTAAACGCAAAGCGTACACCCCATTAATAGCCAAAATGAAACCTCACCGAAGGTAACAGCCAATTGCCACACCCCACAACAGGAAGATGCCGCATTAATGCAGCATGCCGAAAGCGAGCAATGAGATTGCTCTACTAATGGACGGAGCTTTAGGGGCGGCGTTTGACAAACGCCTGAAATTGACAAAGAAAAAAAGCACGAAAGTGCAATTTGGCACGGAATTTGCATACTGGTTAGCGGAAAATTATAATTACATTATACGCATCAAATAAAACACATTTATACTATGCAAAATCCAGTGGATATTAGAGAACTTCAAGAGCGCGTAGAACGCGAGAGTTCGTTTGTAGATGCCTTGACCTTAGGCATGAATCAAGTGATTGTTGGTCAGAAGCACCTGGTAGAGAGTTTGTTGATCGGTCTGTTGAGCGACGGACACATCCTGTTAGAAGGTGTGCCGGGATTAGCCAAGACCCTGGCTATCAAGACGCTGAGCGACCTGATCAAAGCCAACTTCAGCCGTATTCAGTTTACTCCGGACCTGCTGCCGGCCGACGTGATCGGTACGCAGATATACAGTCAGAAGAGCGAAGAATTCAAGATCAAACGTGGTCCTATCTTCGCTAATTTTGTGCTGGCTGATGAGATCAACCGTGCACCGGCGAAAGTGCAGTCGGCCCTGCTTGAGGCGATGCAGGAGCGTCAGGTGACCATCGGCGAGCAGACCTTCAAACTAGACGATCCGTTCCTAGTACTGGCTACGCAGAACCCGATCGAGCAGGAAGGTACGTATCCGCTGCCGGAAGCGCAGACCGACCGTTTCATGCTGAAGGTAGTGATCGGTTATCCGAAGAAAGAAGAGGAGCAGGCCATCATCCGTCAGAACATCGCGTCGGAGAAGAAGGCCGTACTGCCGATTTTGAGTACGGCGGATATCATCAAGGCACGCAAGATAGTGGAAGAGGTCTATCTGGACGAGAAGATAGAGAAGTACATCGTGGATCTGGTGTTTGCCACCAGAGATCCTGAGGAGTACGGCCTGAAAGACCTGAAGCAGATGATCGCCTTCGGCGGCAGTCCGCGTGCAAGTATTAACCTCGCGAAGGCCGCGCGTGCGTACGCGTTCATTCATAGAAGAGGATACGTGACGCCCGAAGATGTGCGCGCTGTATGCTACGACGTACTGCGTCACCGTATCGGTCTGACCTACGAGGCAGAGGCCAATAACGTAACAACAGAGGATATCATCACCGAGGTACTGAACGTAGTTCAGGTTCCCTAACTAGTCCACTAGTCAACTAGTCCACTAGTAAACTAGATTACTATGACTTCAGAAGAGTTATTACAAAAGGTTCGGAAGATAGAGATCAAGACCCACGGGTTGAGCAAGAATATCTTCGCAGGCGAATACCACAGCCAGTTTAAAGGTCGTGGTATGGCGTTCAGCGAGGTGCGCGAATATCAGCCGGGCGATGACGTGCGCTCCATCGACTGGAACGTAACGGCGCGCATGAACCGCCCCTACGTCAAGATCTATGAAGAGGAACGCGAGTTGACGGTGATGTTGCTCGTGGACGTCAGTGGCAGCCGTAACTTCGGTACGGTCAACCAGATGAAACGTGACACGATGGCCGAAGTAGCCGCGACACTCGCTTTCTCTACCATAGAGAACAACGACAAGGTGGGCGTCATCTTCTTCTCCGACAAGGTGGAGAAATTTATCCCGCCGAAGAAAGGCAAGAGCCACGTACTGCATATCATCCGTGAGCTGCTCTCGTTCGAACCCGAACATACAGGTACAGATATCAATGCGGCGCTGCAATTTCTGACGAACGCCCAGAAGAGACGATGCACAGCGTTCCTGATTTCGGATTTCATAGGAGAGCCTATCCCCGACCCTTCCCTAAAAGGAAGGGGGGCCATTCCGCCTATTATCATTGCGAGCCGTAAGCATGACCTGAGTGCCATACAGATATACGACCGCAGGGACGCAGAGATGCCGAACGTGGGACTACTGAAAGTGCGCGACCCGGAGACAGGTGCACGCGTCTGGGCAGACACCAGCATGGCAAGCGTCAGGAATGCCTATGGCGAAGCGTGGAAAGCGCAACAAGAGGCACTGGAGAACATCTATACCAAGACAGGCATGAACCATGTGAGTCTGCGGACGGATGAAGACTACGTGAAAGCCCTGATGAGGCTTTTTAGGAATTAAGAATTAAAAATTAAGAATTAAGAATGTTTCTGAACATCTTATTAGCGATAGTGGTGAGCGCGAGCATCGACTCGACGACGCTGATGATAGGCGACCAGACCGACCTGCACCTGCAAGTGACGCACGAGGCGTCGGAGCACGTGCAACTGCCGGTGTTCGGAGAGACGCTGCAGGACGGGATAGAGATAGTGGACCGCACGATAGTGGACACCACCACCCTGCCCGACGGCCGCGTACAACTGAACCAATACCTGACGCTGACCTCGTTCAAGGACTCGCTGTTCGCCATTGATCCGCTGGTGGTGACCTGCGGCGAGGACTCGTTCTGGAGCGACGCGATGGCGCTGAACGTGGTGCAACCCTTTGAGGTGGACAGCAGTCTGGCCATCACCGACATCAAGGATATAGAGAAAGCACCCATATGGTGGTGGGGCATCATCCGATGGATCCTGCTGGCTATCGGCCTCCTGCTGTTAGCCGTGGGTCTGTATTATCTATGGCGGTGGTATGAGAAACACCGCAAGCCGGAGGAAGAGGCCATCGACCCGATCCTGCTGCGTCCTGCCGACGAGGTGGCACTGGAGAAACTGGATGCCATCAAAGCACGTAAGATCTGGAAGGACGGCAAGGTGAAGGAATATCAGACCGAACTGACCGACGTCGTGCGCGAATATATAGGCCGCCGCTTCGACGTGCATAGCACCGAGAAGACGAGTGATGAGACGCTAAGAGAGGTAAAACCTCTATTGGTGAATGGTGATTTGTCATTGGTCAATGGAGATGGCAAAATCCTCTACGAGAACCTGCGCAAGATGCTGCAACTGGCAGATCTGGTGAAGTTCGCCAAGTGGCACACCACGCCCGACGAGAACGAACAAGCACTGACGACGGCGTATGAGTTCGTCAAGGAGACGACTCCGCAAGCGGAGGAAGAATTAGAAATTCAAAATTAAAAATTAAGAATTAATGACATTTGCTAATCCGGGATATTTATTCTTGCTGCTACTATTGATACCGATAGTAGGCTGGTATATCTACGAGTTGCGCAAATCGGATGCCAGTGTGCAAGTGAGCGACACGACGACGCTGGCGGCGCAGCCGAAGAGTTGGCGCATATGGCTGCTGCACGTACCCTTTGCACTGCGTGTGGCGGTGGTGACGCTGCTGAGTCTGGCACTGGCACGGCCGCAGCTGACCAACCGTTGGTCGTCGGAATCGACCGAAGGTATCGACATCATGATGGCGCTGGATATAAGCGGTACGATGCTGGCGGAGGACCTGAAACCCAACCGTCTGGAGGCCGCCAAGCAGGTGGCGTCCGACTTCGTCATCGCCCGTCCGAACGACCAGATAGGTCTGGTGGTGTTCGCCGGCGAGAGCTTCACCCAATGTCCGCTGACAACAGATCATGCGGTGCTGGTCAACCTCTTCAAGTCGGTTGAGTACGGCATGATAGAAGACGGTACGGCTATCGGTCTGGGACTGGCGAATGCGGTGAACCGCATGAAGGACAGCCCGACGAAGAGCAAAGTGGTGATCCTACTGACCGACGGATCGAACAACCGAGGCGACATCGACCCGCAGACGGCCGCCGAGATAGCCCGCACGTTCGGCATACGCGTCTATACGGTGGGCGTGGGCAGTTACGGACAGACCCGCGTACCCGTGCAGACACCTATCGGACGGCAGTACGTGACGATGGACTCGGAGTTTGACGAAGGCACCTTGCGCCGCATAGCCGAGACCACGGGAGGCCAGTATTTCCGCGCAACGGACAACAACAGTCTGAAGCAGATATACGAACAAATAGACCAACTGGAGAAGACGAAGATGCGGGTGCGCGAGTACGCCAAGCACTCGGAGAACTTCGCACCGTTCCTCATCGCCGCCCTACTCTGTCTGCTGGCGGAGATCATATTGAGATATTTCGTGCTACGCACGATTAGTAATTAGAAATTAAGAATTAAAAATTAAGAATTACTAATGTTTCGATTTGCGAATATAGAACTATTATGGTTGCTGCTGAGCATCCCTGCATTCGTGGCAGCCTATATCGTGTATACGCACCACAAGCGTCGCCAGCTGGAGGCGTTTGGTGACCCAGAACTGGTGGAGGCCTTGATGCCTAACGCCAGCCGTACACGTCCCACCGTCAAGTTCGCCCTGCTGATGGCAGCACTGGCGCTGCTGATCATTGCAGCGGCCCGTCCGCAGTTCGGACAGACCGAACGCACCGAGAAACGGCAAGGCATAGAGGCCATCGTGGCACTGGATATATCCAACTCGATGCTGGCTGAAGACGTAGCCCCGAACCGTCTGGACCGCGCCAAACAGATGGTGAGCAAGATGATGGACAGGATGGTGAACGACAAAGTGGGACTGGTGGTGTTCGCCGGTGACGCGTTCATCCAACTGCCTATCACGTGCGACTATGTGTCGGCGAAGATGTTTCTGGGTAGCATCACCCCTAACCTGATCAAGACGCAGGGAACGGCCATCGGTCAGGCACTGAGCACCTCCATCCGCTGCTTCGGAGCAGCCAGCGAGGACGGACAAGCGTCAGTCAGCGACGCAAGCCGCGCCATCATCCTCATCACCGACGGCGAGAACCACGAGGACGATGCCGTAGCCGTAGCCAAGCGCGCCAAGGAAGAAGGTATCCGCGTGATAGTAGTGGGTATAGGCAAACCCGAAGGAAGTCCCATCCCCGTGCCGGGCACTAACAACTTCATCAAGGACCGTCAGGGCAATGTGGTGGTGAGCCGACTGAACGAAGACATGTGCCGCGAGATAGCACAGGCAGGCGGAGGCATGTATGTGCGCTGCGACAACACCAACACGGCACTGCGTGCACTGCAGAAAGAACTGGACGAGATGGCTACACAAGAGATAGAGACCAGCGTCTTCACCGACTACAACGAGCAGTTCCAGAGCTTCGCGCTGCTGGCCTTGCTGCTGCTGGTGATCGATTTCTTCATCTTCAACCGAAAGAACAAAGCATTAACCCGTCTGGATATATTCGGGGAGATGAAAGATGAAAAATGAAAGATGAAAAATGAACGGTAAAATGAAACGATTGATAACCATATTGTCATTTATCCTTTGTCCTATGTCCATCGTCCTTGCCCAGAAGGAAGCAAGCGACGTGCGCAGCGGAAACCGCGAATACAAGAAGCAGAACTTCACCGAGGCGGAGATAGACTACCGTCGTGCGCTGGAGACCAACAAAAACAGCTACGAGGCCCATTACAACCTGGGTGACGCCCTGTTCAAACAAGACAAGTACGCCGAGGCGCAGACGGAGTTTGAGACCGCCGCCAAGCTGCTGGACACAAAGAAGGACAAAGAGCGCTACGCCAAGTCGATGCACAACATCGGCAACTGCGCCTTCGCCCAACAGCAGTACGACAAAGCCGTGGCTGCCTACCAGCAGTCGCTGCGCGCTAATCCCAAGGACAACGACACACGCTATAACCTGGTGAAGGCGATGGAACTGCTGCAACAGCAACAGCAGCAACAACAGCAGAACCAAGACCAACAACAACAGCAACAACAGCAACAACAGCAAGACCAGCAAGACCAGCAAGACCAGCAAGACCAGCAAGATCAGCAGCAGGAGCAAGAGCAGCAACAACAAGACGACCAGATGGACAAGGAGACGGCCGAACAGATTCTGCAAGCCCTGGAGCAAGACGAACAAGATACGCAAGAGAAGATGCAACGGCAGCAGGGGAAGAAACGCCGTGTAGAGAAAGAATGGTAGTCGCGTTCGGCAACAAGTTCGCAAAGGTCGATACCACTCCGTTAAACCGACAAGCGACTTGTGCCTCCGCTCTCCCCACTGCAAACAGCCTATGGCTTGGTTTGCATCGGGGGCCCCGTAATAAAGAAGAGTATGAAGAAAATATTTACAATAGTAGTATGTCTCAGCATGGCCCTGACGGGCTTTGCTGAGGATGTGCAATTTAGGGCGCAGGCTCCGAGTCAGGTGATTGTAGGCCAGCCGTTCCAGCTGACCTACACCGTCAACCAGCGTAGCCGTGACATGCGTGCACCGGAGTTCACCGACTTCGACGTACTGGCCGGTCCGTACACCTCGACGAGCAGCAGCACGTCGTTCGTCAACGGTCACCGCACCTCGTCCTTCAGTCAGGCCTATACCTACACGCTGATGGCGCAACGGGCCGGTACCTACACCATCCCACCCGCCACGGTGAAGGTGGACGGCGAGAACATCCAGTCGAACGGCGTACGCATCCAGGTGCTGCCCGAAGATGAGCAGCCTGCGCAGCAAAGCAATCAGTCAGCAGCTGTCAGCAATCAGAGCAGTCAGTCCAGTCAAACCAGTCAGACCGCCTCGGAGAACATCTTCGTTCGCACGATAGCCAGCAAGATCCGTGTACATGAACAGGAAGCACTGATGGTGAGCTACAAGCTGTATTTCGCCAACGTGGATGTGGCCCAACTGACCAACAACACGAAGTTGCCGGAGTTCACGGGTTTTCTGAAGCAAGAGATCGAACTGGGAGAGATACAAGCCGAACTGGAGCACTACAACGGACGCAACTACCAGACGGCTGTACTCTACCGCACCATCCTCTATCCGCAGCACTCGGGTGACATCCAGATAGAGCCTGCCAAGTTCGAGGCCGTCCTGCGCGTGCAGACCCAACAGCGTGCACGAAGCATCTTTGATGATTTCTTCGGCAGTTACACCAACGTGACGAAGATGCTGACAGCCCCCGAGGTGACGATACACGTGAGTGCCCTACCGAGTGGCAAACCGTCAGGTTTCTCAGGCGGCGTAGGTAAATTCAACCTCACCCCATCTATCTCGCAGACCGAACTGCAGACCAACGAGGCGGTAACCATCAAACTGGACATCACCGGTGCGGGTAACATGAAGCTGCTCAAGACCCCTGCCATCGATTGGCCGGAAGGCTTCGAGCCCTACGACCCGAAGGTGACCAACAACTTCGCCACCTCAACGGCCGGCGTGAGCGGTACAAAGTCGATAGAATATCTGGCTATCCCGCGCAGTCCGGGCGACTACACCATACCCGCCGTTCACTTCAGCTATTTCGACATAGAGGACAAGGCCTACAAGACCCTGAGTACACCCGAATATACGATTCATGTGAAACGCGGGGCAGGAGAGCAGTCAGCAGCAAGTGGTCAGCAGTCAGGTGTAGTATCCTACACGCAGAAAGAGGACATCAAGCAACTGGGTACGGATATACGGTATATAGACACCAAGAACTTATCAATTCAAAATTCAAAATTCAAAATTCAAAATTACGAATGGATCTGGCTATGGTACGTCATTCCTTTGCTGACAGCGATTGTTCTGCTGGTAGTACTGCGCAAGCAGATCAAAGAGGCGGCGGATGTCAACCGCATGCGATACAAACGTGCCAACAAGGTGGCGCAGAAGCGTCTGAAAGCCGCCGCGGCAGCACTGAAAGACAACCAGAAAGATGCGTTCTATGCCGCCATCGAACAAGCGGCGTGGACCTACCTGAGCGACCGCCTGAGTATTCCTATGGCGGAACTAAACAAAGACAACATCGCCCAACTGCTGCGTCAGAAAGGCGTAGGCGATGGCCTCATCCATGAGGTGACCGACGTGCTGAGCACAGCGGAGTTTGCCCGCTACGCACCGAGCACCGACCACGCGATGGATGACCTCTACAAGGCCACGACGAACATGATTAACAACCTAGAAGACCAGAAGATATGAAAAGAATATTGGTAATTTGTAATTGGTTATTGGTCATTTGCCATTTGACTTTTGCACAAAGCACTTTTGATGCGGCTAATGCGGCGTATGCCGAAGGGCGCTACGACGAGGCGGCCACACTCTATCAGGCCATCATCGACGAGCAACCGAATGCGCAGGTCTATTACAACCTGGGTAACACACGTTTCAAACAGGGAGAGCTGGCGCAGGCTATCTTGAGTTATGAGCGTGCCTTGCGGCTCCGTCCCAACTATGCGGATGCCAAATACAACCTCCAGTTTGCGCAGAGCCGCATCACCGACAACACGCCCGAACAGGACTTCTTTCTCCTGGCCTGGACACGCGCGCTTCGCAACAGCCTGAGTGAGCACACTTGGCTAGTGCTGTCGATCAGTCTGTTCATCTTCGGGCTGGTGGGTATATTGCTCTTCCTGCTCTCGCGCACGCTCTGGCTGCGCAAGACGGCTTTTCACGTAGCCTGGTTGGCACTGCTCTTCTCACTCGTAGCGGGACTGAATGCCACATCGCTGCACCGCCGCGACACGCTGCGCAACGAGGCGATCATCGTACAGGGAGTGGTCAACGCCAAGTCCGCACCTGATCGCTCCGGCACGGACCTATTCACAGTGCACGAAGGCACCAAAGTAACGATTCGTGAGACGATAGGCGAATGGGCCAACATACGAGTCGGCCAGAACGAAGGATGGATACGATTACAAAATATGGAGCGCATTTAACGCTCCATATTTTGTAATTTATGATTTCAAATTTCAAATTTGATATTTACAAGGTTTTTGCCACTTCGATCTCTTCGAACGACTCGAGGATGTCACCCACCTGGATGTCGTCGTAGGCCTTGAGGCTCAATCCGCATTCGGTATTGACACCGGCCTCCTTGATATCATCCTTGACATGCTTGAGGGATGCCAGTTCGGCCGTCTTGATGACGATACCGTCGCGGATGACGCGTACCTTGTTGCCGCGCTTGATCTTACCCTCGCGCACGATACAACCGGCGATGGTGCCCACCTTGGATATATGGAAGGTCTGCAGCACCTCGAGGGTAGCCGTCACTTCTTCCTTCACCTCCGGCGAGAGCATACCTGCCATCGCGTCCTTGAGTTCGTTGATAGCATCGTAGATGATCGAGTAGATGCGGATATCCACCTCTTCTGTCTCAGCCATCTTGCGTGCCGTACCGGTAGGACGCACGTTGAAGCCGACGATCATCGCATCGGAAGCCGCAGCCAGCATGACATCCGAGTCGCTGATAGCACCCACTGCTCCGTGGATGACGTTGACCTGGATATTCTCTGTCGAGAGCTTGATGAGCGAGTCCTTGATGGCCTCCACCGAACCGTCCACGTCAGCCTTGACGATGACGTTGAGTTCCTTGAAGTCGCCGATAGCCATACGACGACCGATCTCCTCGAGTCCGATATGCTTTTTGGTACGAATCGACTGCTCGCGTTGCAGTTGTTCGCGCTTGGTGGCAATCTCGCGTGCCTCCTGTTCGGTAGGCAGTACGTTGAACTCGTCACCGGCCTGCGGCGCACCGTTCAGACCCAGTACCGAACACGGTTCACCCGGGTGTACCTCCTGAATCTTCTGTCCACGCTCGTTGAACATCGCCTTGATACGTCCGTGGTAGGTGCCGGCCAGGATGATATCGCCCATATGGAGCGTACCGTCCTGCACGAGCAGCGTAGCCACGTAGCCGCGTCCCTTGTCGAGTGAAGACTCGATGACCGAACCTTTGGCACGACGCTTGGGATTGGCTTTGAGTTCGAGCAGTTCAGCCTCCAGCAGCACTTTCTCCAGCAGTTCGTACACGCCCGTACCCTTCTTGGCAGAGATTTCTTGGCACTGGTACTTACCGCCCCAATCCTCTACGAGGATGTTCATATTGGAGAGCTGTTCGCGTATCTTGTCGGGGTTCGCACCGGGCTTGTCCACCTTGTTGATGGCGAAGATCATCGGTACGCCTGCTGCCTGGGCATGGTTGATAGCCTCTATCGTCTGCGGCATGACAGCATCGTCGGCCGCGATGATGATGATGGCGATATCCGTCACCTTCGCACCACGCGCACGCATGGCGGTGAAGGCCGCGTGACCCGGGGTGTCCAGGAAGGTGATATGCTGGCCGTTCTTCAGCTTGACATTGTATGCACCGATGTGCTGGGTGATACCACCTGCCTCACCGGCGATGACGTTGGCGTTGCGGATGTGGTCGAGGAGCGAAGTCTTACCATGATCGACGTGCCCCATCACGGTGATGATCGGGCAGCGGGGCTCCATATCTTCCTCGTTGATGACCTCGTCGGCGTTGATCTCATCGGCCACGTGTGCGGAGACATATTCGGTGGTGAAACCGAACTCCTCGGCCACGAGGTTGATAGTCTCGGCATCCAGACGCTGGTTGATAGAGACGAACAGTCCGAGCGACATACACGTACCGATGATCTTGTTGACCGGTACGTTCATCATGTTCGCCAGGTCGTTGGCAGTCACGAACTCGGTGAGCTTGAGCACTTTGGATTGCTCCTGTTGCTCCATGATCTCGAGTTCATGCTTCTCACGCTCCTGCTCACGGCGTTCACGTTTGTATTTGGACGCATTGCTCTTACCCTTGGGTTGCTGCAGGCGGTTGAGCGTCTCCTTGAGTGCTTTCTCCACCTCTTCCTGTGTGGCCTCGCGTGGTTTGCTGTTCTTGTTGTTCTTCTTGCCAACCTGGTTGCGCTTGTCGTTGGGGTCCACCTTCGCCGCACCCTTGATACGCTCGCGTTTGCGTTTCTCCGCCGCAGCCTGCTGTTGTGCCTGCTGGGCCTGCTGACGCTCCTCACGCTCCTTGCGTTTCTGCTCTTTGGTCTTCTTGGCCGGACGCGTGGACGTGTCGATGGCGTTGAGGTCGATCTTGCCGATCACCTTGGGCGCATTCTTCAGTTCGGGTGTACCGAGAGTGAAGATCTCCTTCTTCTGCGCCTCAGTGTTCTTGGCCTCTGCCACCGCTTCTGCCTCTGCCTGCGCAGCCGCAGCCACTTTCTCTGCCTCCGCCTGTGCCCGAGCCGCTTTCTCGGCAGCTGCTTTCTCGGCCGCCAGACGTGCCTCTTCGGCGGCTTTGCGAGCCGCTTCGGCTTCAGCCTGAGCACGCGCAGCCTCTTCGGCAGCCTTGCGGGCAGCCTCTTCCATGGCTTTCTTCTCGGCCTCGAGCTCGATCTTACCCACCACCTTCGGTTGCGGCACCTTGGTCTCGATATGTGCAGGCTGTTTCTCCTCCACACTCAGCGTAGGCGCTGCGATGCGTTCCTGACGCTCCGCAGCCTGACGATCGGCCTCCAGTTTGACAGCCATGTCCTTGTTGAACTCCTTGGCAAGAAGCAGATAGAGATCATCGTCGATGCGCACGTTGGGGTCCGACTCGATGGGATGTCCGTTCTTCTCACACCAGGCGGTCAGCGTAGACATACCTATGTTTAGTTCTTTACAAGCTTTAATCAGTTTGATAGCCATATCGCGTGAACTAAGGCTTAATACGATTCGCGAATCTGTCGCTCATATGAATTCTCGCCTTGTTCCCGCTCTTCGGTCGGCAAAATTCTATTTTACCGCCCGAGGGGGAACCCTCTTAGTTCGGAGAGGGATTATATGGTTTATTAATCGTTTTCGAATTCGGCAGCGAGGATACGGAGCACCTCGTCGATAGTCTCCTCCTCGAGGTCGGTCTGCTTAAGCAATTCCTCTTTGCTCTTGCCGAGCACATCCTTGGCGGTGTCGAGTCCGATAGCCTTGAGGGCATCGATCACCCACTGGTCGATCTCGTCGTTGAACTCATCCAGATAGATGTCGTCCAAATCCTGTTCGCTCATCTCGCGATATACGTCGATTTGATAACCGGTCAGCATGCTGGCGAGTTTGATGTTGTAGCCGCCCTTACCGATAGCCAGGCTCACCTCATCGGGTTGCAGATAAACCTTTGCCATCTTGCTCTCTTCGTCGATCTCCATCGAACTGATCTTAGCCGGCGCCAGTGCACGCTGGATATAGAGGTTGATATTCTTGGTGTAGTTGATCACGTCGATGTTCTCGTTGCGCAACTCGCGTACGATACCATGGATACGCGCACCCTTCACGCCGACGCAAGCGCCCACCGGGTCGATGCGATCGTCGAAAGTCTCAACGGCCACCTTGGCACGCTCACCCGGGATACGGGCAATGTTCTTGATGGCGATCAGTCCCTCTTTCACCTCCGGCACCTCCTGCTCGAACAGACGCTGCAAGAAGAGCGGGCTGGTACGCGAGAGGATGATCTTTGGGTTCTGATTCTTGTTGTCCACCTGCACTACTACAGCGCGGACAATCTCGCCCTTGCGATAGAAGTCGGTAGGGATCTGGTTCTGCTTGGGCAGGTACATCTCATTGCCCTCTTCGTCCAGCAGCAGCATCTCGCGTTTCCATACCTGATAGAGTTCGCCGCTGACCACCTGGCCGAGCATGTCGGAGTACTTCAGGTAGAGGTTCTCCTTCTGCAACTCGAGTATCTTCGATGCCAGAGTCTGACGCAGGTTGAGGATCATACGACGTCCGAAGCTAGCCATCTCCACCTTGTCGGTGATCTCTTCGCCCACTTCAGCTTCATCATCCAGTTTGCGTGCATCGCTCAGCGCGATCTGGGTCTCCGGATTCGCCACGTCGTCGTCCTCCATGATCAGACGGTTGCGATAGATCTCCAGGTCACCCTTGTCGGGGTTGATGATCACGTCGTAGTTGGCATCCGAACCGTACATCTTCGCAATCACGTTGCGGAACGAATCCTCCAACACGTTGATGAGTGTTTGTTTGTCGATTTTCTTAAAATCTTTGAATTCTGAAAAAATGTCAATCAGGTTGATTGACTCTTGTGCTTTAGCCATTTTTATATAATATATTTAAATCTAAAATCTCAAATTTAGAATTTCAAATCATACTTCACGTATTTCGGCTCGTCGTAGCGCCAGGTATGCGTTACGATCTGCGTCTCTTTGCGCTTCTTGCCCTCCACGGCCACCTTCTCCACTATGTCAACAGCAAAGGTCTCTTCGTCCACCGAGACGAGTTGTCCGCGCAGCTTCTTGCCGTCCACCAGCAATTCAACGTCATGCCCCAGGTTCTTCTCAAATTGCATCTTCGTCTTGAACGGATCGGTCAGGCTGACGCTGCCTACTTCGAGGGAGTAGTCTTCGTCGCCCAGTTTATCCACCAGATAGCGGTTCAGTGCCGCGCAGAAATCCACATCCACGCCGGCGAGACGATCCACCTCAACGAGTACCTCATTCTCCGCCGAGACAGTCAGCGTGATCAACTCATAATCGGTATCCTTTAGATACTCCTCAATCCAGGATTGTAATTGCTGTTTATCCATATTCTTAACGCGAGAGGAGACCTTTTCGGGTCCCCTCGATTCATTTCACGCTGCAAAAGTACTGCTTTTTTTTGACATACGCAAATATTTGTGCACTTTTTTGCGATTTTTCTGCGACTAATGGCAGAACATGAAGCCCAGATAGATGCGCGGACCGGTGGGCATACAGAGTTCGGAATGATGGAAAGCCAGCATCCAGTCGAGGCGGAAAGTGAGGTGTACCTTAGGCGTCACACAATAGTCGCATCCCACAAAAGGCGTGGCATAGACGAAGCCCTGATGATGGAACGTGCTGTTCGCATCCGGCGTCCAACTGTTCTGATCGCCGTCGAGGATATACAAGCCGCTCATGGATCCGCCGCCCACAGTGGCACCTATATACGGCCAGGCCTTCTCCAGGCGCCAGCAGCAGTCAGCCAGCAATCCGCCGCAGCCCATGCGGACATAACTACCCGGCCGCAGCAGGTCACGCCGGTCGGTGGCGCCGGAATACATCGTAGAGACATATCCCTCGCACCCCACACGCAGATGTTTCCACAGATGAACGCGCATAGCTCCGCCGATGCCGAAGACAGCACCTTGCGGACTGGACGAACGGCCGTCATCCCCCTTCGGGGCATTCCCGTCACGGCCGAACAGAAATCCCGTATGCACCATCACGCCACCCGAAAACCCCTGATAGACACGCCGGGTAGGAATAGAATCGGAGGTGGTAGCCAGAAGCGATGAGGCCGACAGAAGACACAGCCAGAGACAGACGATTTTTCTCATTGGGAGGACAGATTAAGACGATGGAGTTGACGATTAAAACGGATATGATAGCAGACGGCAGGGATAGCCAGTCCAAGGATGAAAGCGAGCCACATGCCCTTGGCACCCAAGCCCAGCGGGAAGGTGAGCAAGACTCCCAAGGGCAGTGCCACACCTATATAAGCGAACGCGGCAATGCGCATAGGTACGCGCACGTCCTGGATGCCTCGCAGCATCGCCGCACCGATGCACTGCAGTCCGTCGGCGTACTGGAAGAGACCGGCGATGAGGATGAGCGTGGAGGCGATAGCGACCACCTCCGGATCGCTGGTGAAGACATACGGCAGCACATGACGCAGACCTATCATCAGTCCCGCACCGATGGTGTTCATCAGCAGGCACAGATGGATAGACGCGCGGCTGGCCATACGCACGGCAGGCAGGTTGCCATGCCCTAACTGATGCGACACGCGTATCGTCGTTGCCGAACCGATACCCAGCGCGAGCATGAAGGTGAGATCCGCCATCTGGTTGGCGATATGATGCGCCGCCAGTGCCTCCTTGTTGATCCAACCGATGATGATGAACGACGAGGTGAAGAGAAACGCCTCGACAAACGACTGTAAGCCGATAGGTGTTCCCAAGCGGATGAAATGTATCACCTCCGCACGGCGTACCATCGTCCGACGTATATGGCTAAGATAGACGCGCCACTGTGGTTGCACGAGTAGCACCACCAGAAAACAGACGGCTGTCAGGGTGCGGGCGATGAGCGTGGCCCACCCTGCCCCCTCTGCACCCATGGCTGGGCATCCCCAGTGACCGAAGACAAAGACCCAGTTGAGCAGGATATTCAGCAGATTACACACCACCGTGATGATCATCGCCACTATCGTGTTATCCAGGCCCTCGAGAAACTGCTTGCAGAGGCAGAAGAAGAGGAAAGGCAGGATAGAGAGGATGATGAGCAGATAGTACGGTCGCGCACAAGCAACCACGTCGGGTTCTTGTCCGAACAGATGCAAGCACGGCAGACAAGGCACCAGCAGCAGCATCGAAACCAGCGTGACGATGGCCGAGAAGACCAGTCCGTTCGCCAGCAGCGATGCGATGCGGTCCTCCCCCTCTCTGGCACCTACGGCATAGCCCACCAGCGGCGTGATCGCCATCAGTGCACCCATGGCAAACACCATGACGGTGAAGAAGATGGCATTGGAGAAACTGACTGCCGCCAAATCGGCCGTACCATAATGGCCCACCATGATCGAATCGAACAAACCGACCAAGGCCGCACCCAACTGAGTGAGCATGACCGGAAACGCCAAACGCAGGTTACGGCGATAATAAGGCAAATATTTGCGGAAGGAATAACTTATAGCGACTTGATGTATTTATCCGCCTCGATAGCAGCCTTCGCACCACTACCGGCGGCTACGACCGCCTGACGATAATGCGGGTCGGCGCAATCGCCTGCGGCGAAGACTCCGGGGAGGATTGGTGATTGGTCATTGGTGATTGGTGATTGATAGCATTGAGTGCTATTGTCACGCGTAATGATAAATCCTTCGGCGTCGCGGGCGATATAATCCTTGAAGAGTTCGGTGTTCGGATGATGACCGATAGCCAGGAAGAAACCGTCGATAGCGATATGACGTATCTCCTCGTCCGATTCACCCTTACGATAGATGAGGTCCGCGCCCTGCACCTTGCCTTCTCCGGTCAGCTGCAGCGTGTTGTGCTCAAAGAGCACCTCTATCTTGGGATTGGTCAGCACGCGCTGCTGCATGATTTCCGACGCACGCAGATAGGGTTTGCGCACGATCATATACACCTTCTCGCAGAGTCCGCTGAGGTAGTTGGCCTCCTCGCAGGCCGTGTCGCCACCACCCACTACGGCCACCGTCTTCTTGCGATAGAAGAAACCGTCGCAGGTGGCACAAGCCGACACGCCGCGGCCGCGATAAGTGCGCTCGGACTCAATGCCCAGATAGCGGGCACTGGCACCGGTGGCGATGATGACCGCGTCGGCTTCGTATTCCTGCTCGTCCTCAACGATAACTTTCTTGGGAGAAACAGAGAAATCGACCTTGGTTACGATGCCGGAGACAAACTGCGTGCCGAAACGCTCCGCCTGACGACGCATATCGTCCATCATTGTGAAGGGATCGATACCGTCGGGATAACCGGGGAAGTTCTCCACTTCGGTGGTCGTCGTCAGCTGGCCGCCGAGTTGCGGTCCTTCGATGAGTACGGGCGAGAGGTTAGCTCGCGAAGCATATATAGCGGCTGTGTAGCCGGCAGGGCCGGAGCCGATGATTAAGCATTTCACTTTCATAAGCGCATATCGTTGACATAAGTGTCCTTGTCCGGACGCAAAACATATTCGGGTTGAGTAGTAATAAACTTGGGTTCTTTGAGCCGCAAGACCGTCGTTTTCTTCCCTTCTTTGAGTTCGACGGAAAGAGGGATGAGGTCGGCCGTGCGCAGTTTGAGCACAAAGCGGTTGATACCGATGGATTGGTCTTTCGGCGTGAGGGTGATAATGGTTATTGGTGATTGGTTATTGGTGATTGCCCGCTCCGTGACGTTGCATACCGGCACAAGGGCTTGGGCATAGAGGAAGGGATTGGCTTCGCGCAGCTCGACCTCGGTAGGATTCGAGAGCGTCAGCTCGTCCACGTCGGCATTGTAGGTATAGAGCGTCTTGCCGTCGTAGGCAGACTCCAGACCGAACATCGTCAGGCGGAACAGCTGTCCATGCATCGTGATCGTACCCGGATAGTTCATCGGGGCATTGACCTCTTCGCTCACCGTGATGGTGAAGTCCGACTGCATGGTCTTCGTCTCCATATTGGAGAGGAAGGAAGAAAGGACCGTTAGTATGATAAATAATAGTTTCATGATTGTTACGAGTTTGTCTCGATTCGATTCTCTCTCGATAGTGTCTCGTTAGTCTGATTTGGTTACTTTACGCCCAACTCTTCGAGCAGTTTGTCGAGTTGGTCGAGGTCGGTGATAAGTACGTCGCGGCCCTTCGGTCCTTTGTTCGGGCCTACGATGCCAGCAGCCTCCAATTGGTCGCTGAGTTTGCCGGCACGGTTGTAGCCAATCTCGAAGGCGCGCTGCAGACGCGAGGTAGAGCCTTCCTGCTTCGTTACTACGTAACGTGCCACGTCGGCGAACATCGGGTCGAGGCGCTTCATATCCACGCTGCCCGGTGCGAGTGCCTCTCCTTCGCCGCCTTCACCTACATATTCTGGCAGCTGATACGGTTCGCGGAACTTCTGCTGCTTCTGGATATGTCCGACGATGGCATCCACCTCGGGCGTGTCGACGAAGGCACACTGGATACGTGTGACGGACGCATTGCCGGCATAGAGCGAGTCACCGCGTCCGATGAGTTGTTCGGCACCCTTGGCATCGAGCACGGTGCGCGAGTCGATGACGGACTGCGTACGCAGGGCGATGCGGGTCGGGATATTGGCCTTGATCACACCCGTCACGATATTGACGGACGGACGCTGGGTAGCCAGTATCATGTGCATGCCGACGGCACGGGCTTTCTGGGTGATACGTGCGATAGGTGTCTCGACCTGTTTGCCGGCCTGCATGATGAAGTCGCCGTACTCATCGATGATGATGACGATATAAGGCAGGAACTGATGGTGCAGTCCGTCGGCTACCTGTTTGTTCGGATTGAGGCGGCGATGGATGAACTTGTCGTTGTAGTCCTCCAGGTTGCGTACGCCGGCATCCATCAGCAGCTTGTAGCGGTTCTCCATCTCTATCACGAGCGAGTTGAGCGTGTTGATCACGCGATCGCATTCGGTGATGACCACCTGGTCGGGATCGGTGTCCGGCATCGCCGCCAGGAAATGCTTGAGCAGCGGTTTGTAGGGTGCAAACTCCACCATCTTCGGGTCCACCATGACGAGTTTGAGTTCCGCCGGGTGCTTCTTGTAGAGCAACGAGGTGATGATGGCGTTGATAGCGACAGACTTACCCGTACCGGTAGCACCGGCCACGAGCAGGTGAGGCGTCTTGGCGAGGTCGAACATGAAGACCTCGTTGGTGATGGTGCGTCCGTAGGCGATAGGCAGGCGCATCTTCTGCTCTTCCTGGAATCGCTTGCTGGCGATGACGGAGTGCATCGAGACTGTCTGCGGTTTCTCGTTGGGCACCTCTATACCGATGGTTCCCTTACCCGGCATCGGGGCGATGATACGTATACCCGTGGCTGAGAGCGAGAGCATGATATCATTCTCCAGCGCCTGGATCTTCGCCACACGCACACCGGCCTTCGGCACTATTTCATAGAGCGTCACGGTGGGTCCCACCGTTGCCTTGATGCTATCAATTTCTATGCCATAGTTGCGCAGTGTGGTGACGATGCGTGCACCGTTAGCCCGCTGTTCCTCCTCGTTGATGACGGGTGCGGACTCGTTGTCATAGACCTTCAGCAGGTCCAGTCCGGGGAACTTATAGAACTCCAGATCCTTACGCGGATCGTACGGACCGAGTTTCTCCAGAATCGTCTCGGGTGCTTTGTCCCAGATCTCATCTTCCTTCACATCCTCTATCTCGAGCGTAGCGTCCTTTTTCTCGGCCTCCTCGGCCTCTTTTTGCATGAGGTCGGTAAGCGTACCGTCTGCGGGTCCACCGTCATCAGGCAGCGGCTCCTCTTCCGGTTCCTCCACCGGAACGGGCTCTTCGATGGTCAGCGTCACTTCTCCGTCCGCGTTCTCACCGTCAGTCTGTTCTTCCTCGATGGGTTCGATGGTGAAGGTCACTTCGTCATCCTCTTTTGCAGGCTCATCGTCTGTCTCCTCAGGGATATCCAGCACCACTTCGGTGCCTTCGGCATCCGTCGGCTGCAGGTCGTCGGTTACAGGCGACGGCTCTTTCTTCTTGCGATGGAAGAGGCCGGCGCACCATGCACCGAAAGCCTTGCAGCGGTCGATGAACTTCGGGTCGGTGACGATCAGGAAAATGGTGAGCAACACTGCCAGGATAGCTATCGTACCCACCACATGCACGTAGCTGGTGAGCCAAAGGGCAGCTTTCGCGCCGAAAGCGCCACCCCAACGATAGACACCCAGATGGATCATCTGCTGGGCAAAGCCCAGGACAGTACTGCCCCAGAGCACCCAGAACACCGTGGTGCAGAGCAGACGAATACAGCGGAGGTTGTCGATGGCGTGCATGAGTCGAAGGCCGTAGAGGCCGATCATGAACGCCAGCAGAATACTGACAAAACCGAAGGTTCCGTCGATCATCCATTGGGCCAACGCAGCGCCCGGCAGACCCAGCAGATTCGTCACCTGCACGCGATTGCTGATACGATCGGCACGATCCATGCCGAGGATCGACTGATCAGCCGTACCGGTGAACAGATAACTGACATATGCGATCGCTGCCAGCACGGCAAAAGCCAGCAGCAGCAATCCGATGATAGTCTGCGTACGACGATCCATCAACACACGTCGGGTCGCCGCCCACAGGCTCTCTTTTTCCTCACGAATAGCACGCTCTTCGCGTGCGGTATCCTCCAGACTATTTCCTGATTTACTTGAATGACGGGGCATAATATCTCAAATTAGCGTGCAAAGATACAACAAATATTTGAGATTTCAGATTTTGGATTTCAGATTTTATATTTTTTCCCGCAAAAAAACATTTTTTTTCAATAAATGTTCGTGCGCGCTTGCACATATGAAAAACTTTTTGTACCTTTGCACGCTTTTTTATGGTCATGGACGAACTGATTAGACACGAAGGAGTAGTGCTGAGCACGGATGGCACGATAGCGCGAGTGGCTATCATGCAGACCAGTGCCTGCCAGGCTTGCAAGGCGCAGAGCATGTGTCTCTCGTCGGAGAGTCAGCAGCGGATGGTGGATGCGCAGATGGCCGAAGCGATGCAACCAGGCGACCGGGTAGAAGTGATGGTACACGAACGACTGGCCTGGCGTGCCGTCCTGTTGGCCTATGTTCTGCCCTTCGTCGTGATGATAGCCGTCATCGCACTGCTGGATGCCGCCACCGACTGGAGCGAAGCCATCGTGGGCACCCTGTCGCTCTGCGCCATCGCCCTGTATTATCTGGTGCTCGGCGCATTCCGCAGCAGGCTGCAGAAGCAATTCAGTTTCACCGCCAGAAAGCTATAGATCATCAGTCAAAAATCATAAATCAAAAATAACATGAACATTATTTTCATTTCAATGGGAGTGCTGGGTGTGACCGCGTTCGTGGCGGCCGTACTGCTCTATGCTATCAGCCAGTACTTCAAAGTGGAGGAAGATCCCCGCATCGACCTGGTGCAGGCTGTACTGCCGGGTGCCAACTGCGGTGGATGCGGTTTTGCCGGATGCCGGGCGTTTGCAGAAGCCTGCGTCAAAGCCAACGGCATTGACGGACTGGCATGTCCGGTGGGAGGAGAACCCACGATGACCGATGTACTCAAGGTGCTGATTCCTGCGGCGGCTGAAGAAGCAGCTCCGGCGGCAGAAGGCGACGGCAAGAAAGGATTTGATCCGGTGATTGCAGCCAAGATCAAAGCACTCGCCACACCGCGAGCCATGTTCCCGCTGGCGCTCCGACCTATCAATTCGTAATTTTTAATTCATAATTCTTAATTTCGAATGAAAACATTCCATATAGGCGGAGTTCATCCGCACGACAACAAACAATTCTCCGCTCACCAGGCTATCACGGAGTGTCCGCTGCCCAAGCAGGCCATCATCCCGCTGGTGCAACATATCGGTGCGCCGGCTCAGGCTGTGGTAGAAGTGGGAGCGAAAGTGAAAGTGGGCGAGCTGCTGGCCAAAGCCGGTGGTTTTGTGAGCGCGAATATCGCCTCGCCCGTCAGTGGTACAGTCACCAAGATCGGCGACATGACCGATGCATGGGGTGCCACTGTACCTGCTATCTTCATCGACGTGGATGGTGATGTATGGTCGCCAGAGATTGACCGTTCGCCCGACCTGATCCACCAGTGTACACTCGAGCCGAAACAGATCATCGACAAAATCGCCGCAGCCGGCATCGTGGGTCTGGGTGGTGCCTGTTTCCCCACACATGTCAAGTTGCTGCCCCCGCCGGGCAAGAAAGCCGAAGTGCTCATCGTCAACGGCGTGGAGTGCGAACCGTACCTGACCTGCGACCATCAGTTGATGATGGAGCATGGCGAAGAACTGATCATCGGTATCCAGATACTGAAGAAAGCACTGGGTGTTGATCGCGCCATCATCGGCATAGAGAACAACAAACGCGACGCCATCGAACACATGACGCGTCTGGCCAATGCCCAATTGGGTATCGAGGTGATGCCGCTCCAGCTCAAGTATCCGCAGGGCGGTGAGAAACAGCTGATCGATGCCTGCATCGGCCGTCAGGTGCCCTCCGGTGCACTGCCTATCGAGGTGGGTGCCGTGGTGGACAACGTAGCTACACTCTTCGCTGTCTATGAGGCAGTGCAGAAGAACAAACCGCTCATCAGCCGCGTCATGACCGTGACGGGTAAGAACGTACAGAAACCGGGCAACTACCTCGTGCGCTTCGGTACACCTATCGACGAAGTGATCGCCCTGGCTGGCGGAGTGCCCAACCATACAGGCAAGGTCATCGGCGGCGGTCCGATGATGGGTCGTGCGATGGATCACACCGAAGGCATGCCCGCCAACAAACGTCTGAGCGGACTGCTCTTCCTCGACGAAGCCGAGTGCCAAAGCCACGAACCGGAGAACTGTATCCGTTGCGGCAAGTGCGTTCAGGCATGCCCGATGGGGCTGGAGCCCTACCTGCTCCATCGCCTCTACGAACTGGAGCGCTGGGATGAGATGGAGAAGCACGACGTGATGGACTGCATCGACTGCGGTTGTTGCGTCTTCACCTGTCCCGCCCATCGTCCGTTGCTCGACGGCATCCGTCCCGGCAAGGCCAAAGTGGGTGCTATCCTGCGCGAACGCGCCGCAGCCAAAGCCGCTGAGAAAAAATAAATCACCAATTACAAATCACAAATTACCAATATAAAATGGCACATTTTATTACTTCTCCGGCCCCGCACGTCCATAGTGGCGACAGCGTCCGCCGGAATATGGCTCTGGTCATTCTCGCCTTGATGCCGGCATACATTGTGTCGGTGATTGAGTTTGGCTGCGGAGCACTCATCACAGCCGCTATCGCGGTAGCCGCCTGTGTACTGACCGAATGGCTCATCAGCCGTTTTATGCTCAAGGAGCAGCGTCAGTCGATCGGTGACCTGTCGGCCGTACTGACGGGTCTGCTGCTGGCCTTCAACCTGCCGTCGAGCATCGACTGGTGGATCGTCGTCATCGGCGCCATCGTGGCCATTGGTGTAGGTAAGATGACCTTCGGCGGTCTGGGACAGAACCTGTTCAACCCAGCCCTTGTCGGCCGTGTGTTCCTGCTCATCTCCTTCCCTGCCCAGATGACTACCTGGCCGTTGCCCAAGGGCTTCGAGACCTCATATGTGGACGCAGAGACAGGCGCTACCCCGCTCTATTTCCTCAAGCACATCATGAAGACGGGTGACACCAGTCTGGTGGAGCAACTGCCTTCGCTGCGCGATGCACTGTTCGGTGTGATGGGCGGTTCGCTGGGTGAAGTAGCCGCTCTGGCACTCATCATCGGCGGCGTGTTCCTGATTTGCACCCGCGTCATCACATGGCATATACCTGTATCGATCATCGCCACCGTGGCTCTCTTCGCATGGATCGCCACGCCGGCCGGAATGGCCCCGCACACGTTCATCGGCTATCAGCTGCTCAGCGGTGGTTTGATGCTCGGCGCGTTCTTCATGGCTACCGACTATGTCACCAGCCCGATGACGGCTTGGGGTAAGATCATCTTCGGCGTAGGCATCGGCCTCCTGATGATGGTGATCCGTACCTGGGGTGCCTATCCGGAAGGTATGTCGTTCGCTATCCTTATCATGAACGCCTGCGTGCCGTTGTTGAACCGTTTCCGTCCGCAACGTTTCGGCGAGAAGAAAAAATAATTCGTAATTCTTAATTTTTGATTCTTTATGAATAAGTTAGAGAGTTCATTCAAGAATATGGTGCTGAGCTTGGTCATCATCTCGGTGGTGGCGGCAGGCGCGTTGGCTGGCGTGTATATCCTCACGCTCAAGACCATCGAAGCACAGAAAACGCAGAAGCAGCAGGCGGCTATTCTGGCTGTACTGCCGGAAGGCGTGGAGCTGGGTGAGGCCCAGGACGTCAACGACATGATCGTCTATCCCGCTACGCTCAACGGCGAACCGGCCGGTGCAGCCGTACAGACGGAGGCCAACGGTTTCGGCGGCCCGCAGAAGGTGATGGTGGGCTTCGATCAGGAAGGTCGCATCATCAACTACGAGGTGCTGGAGCACCAGGAGACTCCGGGTCTGGGCGATAAGATCGTCAGCTGGTTTAAGAATGCCGACAAGCCCGCTCAGAATATTCTGGGTCGCCAGGCCGGCAAACTCACCGTGAGCAAAGACGGCGGTGACGTAGATGCGATCACGGCCGCTACTATCTCCAGCCGCGCGTTCCTCAAGGCGGTCAACAAGGCCTATGCCGCATTCCTCAACGACCATACCGAGGCACACACCGGTGCCAGCCAGCAAGTGCATCCTGTGGAACAACCCGTACATGAGTGCGATCACCATTGTCAGGGTCAGCATGAGGACGGCCATAAGTGCGACGGTCACTGCGGAGGCAATTGCAAACATCATCAAGAAAAGGAGGCAAACAATGAATAACGGAATGAAAACACTGACCAACGGTCTGCTCCGCGAGAACCCGACCTTTGTACTGGTGCTCGGTATGTGTCCTACGCTGGCTACTACCACCAGCGCCATCAATGGCATGTCGATGGGTCTGGCTACGATGTTCGTGCTCATCTGCTCCAACGTCGTCATCTCGCTCCTGAAAAACCTCATCCCCGACAAGGTACGTATTCCTGCTTTCATCGTCGTCATCGCTACGTTCGTGACGATGGTACAACTGGTGATGCAGGCCTACCTGCCCGCTATCTACGACGTGCTGGGCTTGTTTATCCCGCTGATCGTGGTTAACTGTATCGTGCTGGGTCGTGCCGAGGCGTTTGCGGCTAAGAACAGCGTCGGACTGAGTGCTCTCGACGGCATCGGTATGGGTCTCGGCTTCACGCTGGCCCTGACTATCCTCGGTGCTATTCGCGAACTGCTGGGTACGGGTGCTGTGTTCGGTCTGCCTATCTTCAGCGACCATTTCGCAGCCCTCATCTTCGTCCTCGCACCGGGTGCCTTCATCTGTCTGGCTTACCTCATGGCTCTGGCCAACAAACTCCAGAAAAAGTAACCCTAAACACTAACGCTAAACACTAAACGATTATGGTATACTTTCTGATATTTATCTCGGCGATATTCGTCA
The DNA here is from genome assembly GCA_902784585.1 of uncultured Bacteroidales bacterium. Classification (GTDB taxonomy): domain Bacteria; phylum Bacteroidota; class Bacteroidia; order Bacteroidales; family Paludibacteraceae; genus Colicola. The sequence continues at coordinate 152,049 of CACZVM010000004.1, forward strand.
ATAATATCGTTCTGAGCCAGTTCTTGGGTATCTGCCCGTTCCTGGGTGTAAGTAAGAAGATCGACACCGCGCTGGGCATGAGTGCCGCAGTGACGTTTGTGCTCGTACTGGCCACGGTAGTCACCTATTTGCTGCAGATGTTGCTTGTTGCCTGGGGACTTGAGTTCCTCCAGACCATTCTCTTCATCCTCATCATCGCCGCCCTTGTGCAGATGATTGAGATCATACTGAAGAAGATTAGCCCGTCGCTCTACCAGGCGCTGGGTGTCTTCCTGCCGCTCATCACCACCAACTGCTGTATCCTCGGTGTAGCTATCCTCGTGGCTAACGGTACGGAGAAGCTGCCGATGGGTGCCGAGCACGGCATGCTGACCGGTACACTCTTCGCACTGGCCACCGCCCTCGGTTTCGGTCTGGCACTCGTCCTCTTCGCAGGTCTGCGCGAGCAGTTGGCGATGAACCGTGTGCCCAAAGCGATGCAGGGTACGCCTATCGCACTGCTCACCGCCGGACTCCTGGCGATGGCTTTCATGGGCTTCAGCGGAGTGGTATAAAAGGACGTAAAATAAAGAAAATGGCGACAAAATAAATTTTTTGTCGCTTTTTTTTGTGCATATAAAAAATATGTTGTATATTTGCACACTATTTTGCATTCATGCGCGTGTGACGCACTCGTATACGCATGCTAAATAATAGGAAAAAGGCTCGTCAACGTACAAAAACTTTATCGAGACATTAACGAGGTTTGAACGAGACTTTAACGAGACATTTACCTGAGATTATCGAGATAGCACCCCCTCCGAGGGGGTACCACTCCTCGCCCGACTAATACCGAAAATTATAACACAACATATCATGACAACTTATAAACGTTTTTTAACCTTAAGTCTAATGACGGTCCTCACGGCTGTCACTATCTATTCGTATGCCGTTCCCGCTTATCGTGGATGGCAGCAACGTACTTTGACAGATGGCACTCCTGTGACCGTTCGTCTCGTCGGCGACGAGGCTTATCACCACTGGGAAACCCAGGATGGTAAGATAGCTACTATGCTCAGTAATGGTAAGTTTGTCGTTTCTAACGAGCAAGCTCCTTCTAAGGAACAGGTAGTTAAGCTGCGCAAAGCGGCTGCTGCGCGCCGTAATATCAATATGGCACGCAAGAATTACGGTGCTATTCAACCGACGAAACTGCTGGTCATTCTCGTCAATTTCAGCGATAAGTCCATGAAATCGACGCACAACAAAGCGTTCTTTGAGAACCTGTTAAACGGTTCGTTTCCCTCGGTACAGGACTATTTTAAGCAATCTTCCGGCAATAATTATGAGCCGGTATTTGACGTGTTCGGTCCCTATACATTAGATCGTAATATGGCTTACTACGGCGCTAATGATAGTAACGGAGACGATGAGCACCCAGACCAAATGGTGGTAGATGCCTGTGCAAAAGCTTATGCTGATGGTTGTAACTTTAGCAACTACGACACTAACGGAGACGGAAAAGTAGATAATATCTACGTCATTTATGCGGGCTATGGCGAGGCAGCAGGTGCTCCGGCGAATACAATCTGGCCGCATAGTTGGGAGATTTATAGTAAAAATGTGACTGGTACATTGACCTATAACGGTAAAACGCTGGGTCACTACGCTTGTAGTGCCGAACTCTCGGGTAAATCAGGATCGAATAGCGACGGTGTAGGTACTTTTGCGCATGAGTTCAGTCACGTCATTGGTCTTCCCGACTATTATGACACCGACTATGGAACAAACTCTGACAACGGAGTTACTCCGGGCGAGTGGACACTGATGGATCAAGGTTCATACAACGGTAGTGGTCAATATCCTCCGCTGTATAGTGCCTATGACAAGTATTTCATGGGATGGATGACACCTAAGTTCCTAGCGAAAGACGAAGTAAAGAATGTAACGCTGACTACTACATGGAATGACAACTACCAGATTACCGGTGGTGCCTCACGTGTGGCATGCACCAATACCAGCACGGTTTATTATATTGAGAACCGCCAGAAGAGCGGCTATGACCAGTACTTGCCGGGCCATGGTATGGTAGTATGGAAAGTGCAATATAATGCAACTCGCTGGAACAATAACGATCTGAACAATACCGCCGGAACACTCCGTTATACCATTATACCGGCTGACGGAAAGACAAAGAACTACGGTGATGGCGCCGATCCGTTCCCGGGTACAAAGAACAAAAAGACATGGACTCCTGCCACCGGTTGTGCCATTACAAATATTACCGAGAGCGCAGGTAACATCACCTTCAAATACAACGGTGGTGTAAATAAGACGACTTGCACCTACGAATTCTTGACGGATCAGTGTACAGCCCCTGCCAATGGTTCAGTAGCGATCAATGCGCCTCTGTCTGTTGTTATCACGCCCAATAGTGGTTACTCATTAGCCGATGCTTCGTGCTGGACAGTAGAGATGGGTGGTACACTTCTGACCTATGGTACAGACTTCACCTACACTCCAGCTACCAACACGTTCTATATCGCCAGCCTCACAGATGATATCGTTATTATGGCAGAGGCCAAAGCCATACACACGGTAACATGGAGCGTCAATGGCGTCACTACACCTGTCAACTTCGCAGACGGTGCGACACTGGTGCTGCCCTCTACTCCATCCGACTGCTCTGGTTCCGGTGGCAAGAAATTTGTAGGATGGACTGCTCAAAGCTCCGTGACTGGCACTGCGCCTTCAGATCTCTTCACCGAAGCCGGCACCAAGACCGTTACAGCTAACACAACCTATTATGCTGTTTATGCAAACGGCAGTGGAGGAGGTGCCCCGGAAACAATCGTAGAACGAATGTCGGGTAGTTCTCCTTATGTTGCCCAAACTGGCTGGACTGCTTCCGCCGGCGGAACATATACTACATCAGGAAATATTGGCGAGTCCTCTCCCTCTATCAAATTTTCTTCTACGGGTCATTATGTTCAATCAGCTCTAGTGGAAAGTGCGATAACTTCTGTTAGCTATTGGTATAAACCCCAGAATGCCACAGGATCTATAGATTTCTACGTCTCTACAGACGGATCAACATTTACAGAAATAACTGGTGAAAAGGTTTCGTTCAGTAGCAGTAGTACTTCTGGCACAAAATCTATCACTCTTTCATCAGGTAGTGGATATAAGGCAATTAAGATTGTTTATACCAAAACAACTTCTAATGTTGCCGTAGATGATATTTCTATCACTTATGGCTCAGGAGCATCATATTCCGACTATTCGCTGACATGTTCTGCTCCGGAACCTTGTGCAAATCAAGTTACCTTATCGAAAGGCACTCCGGCTAATGGTTCGTTCAACATCAGCAAGACCGGCGCACAAGATAACTGCGCTGCTGGCGGATTAGTTGTTAACGTCACAGATATTACTCCGGCTGCCGGTTACGAGTTTGGTGCTATCACCCAAACGGGCATTGTTTCTGGCGTAACCATCGACCAAGTGGCCAAGACCGTCACTTATGCCAAAGATGTAACCGGAACTTCTACCATCAATGTAACCTTTAATCCGCTTCCCACCTACGCCATCCGTTTCTTCAATAACGGTGCGCAAGTAGGCGCAACACAAAACCTCATTGCAGGTGCAACGGCTGTGAAGCCGTCTGACCCAACACCCTGTACGGGCGACTATACCTTCGTAGGCTGGTGGACTGCTACGTTAGCAGAAGATAACACTACCGCCGAGACGTGGGTGACTGACTTCACCGTCAGCGGAGCACAAGACTACTATGCTGTTTATAGCAAAACCGTTGGAGGTGGGGGAAGTAGCAAAACATACACCCTCGAATTGGATGGA
>CACZVM010000005.1 GCA_902784585.1 uncultured Bacteroidales bacterium
TTTCGTAGTACCCAGGGCCGGGATCGAACCGGCACGGTTTCCCATTGGTGTTTGAGACCAACGCGTCTACCAATTCCGCCACCTGGGCTTGCTTTTTCGCGAAAAAGCGTGCAAAAGTACTGCTTTTTTTTGAAATGACCAAATATTTTGACACTTTTTTACAAAAAAAGTATTTTTTTAACTGATATCACCCCATAAGGGCTTCTCTTGCCGAAGGATGTCCAGCTGACGCTTATAGATCCGATTGCGTTCGTCCTCTAACAGCGGATCGGTGTCCAGAATGTCTATGGCTGCCTGCCGGGCCAAAGTCAGCAACGGACCGTCTGTAGCCAGATTGGCGATATGCAGATCAAAGGGGGTACCCGACTGCAGCGTGCCTTGCAGGTCACCGGGTCCGCGCAGTTGCAGGTCGGCCTCGGCGATGCGGAAGCCGTCGTTGGTGGCCACCATGATATCCATGCGTTTGCGGGTCTCCGGACTGATGTCGTTGTCGGTCAGCAGCAGGCAGTAACTCTGTTCTCCTCCGCGGCCTACACGTCCACGCAACTGGTGCAACTGACTCAGGCCGAAGCGTTCGGCGTTTTGTATCATCATCACCGTCGCGTTAGGGACGTTCACGCCCACCTCTATCACCGTAGTAGCCACCAGTATCTGTGTCTCGCCGCTGGCGAAACGCAGCATCTGCAGGTCTTTGTCGGCCGCACGCATCTGGCCGTGCACCATCGAGATCTTGTATTGCGGAAAGGCTTCGCACAGTTCATTGAAGCCGTTCTCCAGGTCCTGCAGGTCCATCTTCTCGTTCTCCTTGATGAGCGGATAGACGACGTATATCTGTCGTCCGCTCTCTATCTGCTTGCGCAGAAAGGCGTAGACCTGTGCGCGTCGTTGCAGGTTGTAGTGAACGGTCTGTATCGGTTTACGTCCGGGGGGTAACTCGTCGATCAGCGACACCTGCAGATCACCATAGACGGTCATCGCCAGCGTGCGCGGGATAGGTGTGGCGGTCATGACGAGTATATGCGGCGGCACGTCCGCCATCGCTTGTCCGTCTTCGGCTGCTCGCCGGTTCTTGGTCCATAGCTTGGCGCGCTGCGCCACGCCGAAGCGGTGCTGCTCATCAATGATGACCAGTCCGAGGTTCTGCCATTGTACCTTGTCCTCCAGCAGCGCGTGCGTACCGATGAGGATGTGTATCGTGCCGTTCATCAGCCCGTTGTGTATAGGCACCCGGTTCTTTGGGGTAGTCGAACCGGTCAGTAGTGCCACATGCACCGCATCGCCCAGTGGCGCAAGAAAAGTCTTGAGTGTCTCATAGTGCTGGTTGGCCAGAATTTCCGTCGGTGCCATGATGCAGGTCTGATAACCGTTGTCCACCGCCAGCAGGCAGCAGAGTAGGGCCACCAGCGTCTTACCCGAACCTACATCTCCCTGTAGCAGGCGGTTCATCTGATGACCGGACTTCAGGTCGTCGTGTATCTCGTGGATGACACGTTTCTGCGCACCCGTCAGGTCGAAGGGCAATGAGCGATAGAGCGCATGAAAACGGCTTCCTACAGTAGGCATCCTGTAGCCCGGGTTCTGCTCTCGGCGCTTCATCTGCCTTAGTATCTGCAGTTGGATGTAGAACAGTTCCTCGAATTTCAGCCGTGCCCGTGCGTTTTGCATCGAGAGCGTGTCGTGCGGGAAATGGACGTTGATCAGCGCATCGGTCAGCGACATCAGACGGTATTTCTGCAGGATATCCGCTCCTATCGTATCCGGTACGCCTGCTTTCAGGTCAGGTAGCAGTTCGGCGATGATGCCGCGTATCGCCTTCGAGTTGAGGTTGATACGCTTCATCCGGTCCGTGGTGTTGTAGTACGGTTCCAGCCCTTGCGTCATCTCCGGCGTCACCTTGCTCATCGGTGTCAACTCGGGGTGAACGAAGTTGTATATATGCTGGAAGCGGCTGGGTTTGCCGAAGAGCAGATATTTGATGCCCTTCTGCAGTTTCACATACTGCACTCCGCGGAACCAAACCAACTCGCATTGGTGCGTCCCGTCATTGAAGGTAGCGCTCAATCGTTGCGCCTTGCCGATGCCGATGGTGTGCCACTCGGTTACCTCACCGATGATCTGCACGTAGGTGTCCTCGTCCTCCAGTTCGGCGATGCGGTAGAAGCGGCTCCGGTCGATGTATTTATACGGATACTGGCGTATCATGTCCAGCGCCGTGCGTACGCCCAGCTCTGAACGAAGAATGTCGGCACGCTTTGCGCCGACACTCTTGCAATAGGTTATATCGCGATAGGATAAATCCATTTACCGGGAAATCCTAGACAATGATCGAGACATTAACGAGACGTTTACCTGATTATTGCAGTTTGAAGTTCACCGGAACAGTGTATTTTACGCGTACAGGTTTGCCACGTTGCTGACCGGGTTTCCATTTCGGCATCGACTTGATCACGCGGATAGCCTCTTTGTCGAGCGAAGGATCACCACCCGAACGTACCACCTCTACATCCACGATCGAACCGTCACGGTTAACCACGAACTGGCAGATAACACGACCTTGAATACCGTTCTCTTGGGCGATAACCGGATACTTCACGTTCTCGCTCAGGTATTTGAACAGCGCCTGCTGGCCACCCGGGAATTCCGGCATCTTCTCTACTACGACGAAGACCACTTCTTCTTCCTCTTCCTCTACCGGAGCCTCTACCGGAGCGGCGATGACGACTTCGCTTTCTTTGTCATCCTCGGTGTTCACCTCGATAGACTCTACTTCCTTGTCATCCTCTACGACGTTCAGTACTTCTACTTCATTTACTTGAGGAGGTGGGGGCGGGGGAGGCGTCTCCTGGCTGGTCTGCTGGATCTCCACCTCTTCCTCAAAGAGGAACTCGGTGTCGCTCACCTCATACTTCGTGACCTCACGCTCCGTCCACTCCAGCGCTACGTAGCATAGACTGAGGACGAAGACAAAACCCATGAGAACATATACAATCTTGCTGCTCTCCAGGCTGGCTTGTTCAGATTTCTTTAATTGCATATCTTGTGTTTTTTAGGTCTGTTTAGATGGCCTTTACGCCACTATAGTTCCAAATCGGCTGCAAAGTTACAACAAAAATTGGATATATGCAAATTTTTTTGCATTTTTTTTGCGTAACGCGACACTTATTTGGGTTGGTACTCGCCATTCACTTTATAGGGCTCCAAGTGGATGGTGACAAGGGTCTCTTGTCCGAAATGCTCACGCAACCGTTGCTCCAGAAGCATGGAATGCCGATGTGCTTCGTATAGCGAGGTGTCGCCGCTCATGCGTAGATGCATGTCGATCGAGTACACACTCCCGACGCGACGTGTACGCAGCTTGTGCAGTTCACTCATCTCTGTGTCCTGCGCCACGATGTCGCGAATCTGTTGCTCCACTTCTTCGGGCAACCGTTTCTCCATCAGATCTTCTACGGCCTCGTAGAGCAGTTTGGCCGCTGCTATGAAGATGAACAGGCTGACGAGCACCGCAGCAATAGGGTCGAGTATGGCCCAGCGTCCGCCGAAGAGCAATGCTCCGCCGATACCGATGGCTGTGGCTACGGAGGACAGAGCGTCGGTGCGGTGATGCCATGCGTTTGCCTCCAATGCCGACGAATCGACGCGACGTGCTACGCGCGTCGTCAGTTGGTAGATCAACTCTTTGGATGCAATGCTGATGAGAGCGGCCCATAGGGCGATACGTCCGGGCATGGTCAGCTCCTCTCCGCGCAGTGCTGCGATGATTTTCTCTACGCCTTCCAGCATCAGCACACCGCCCGCAATCAGTAATGTCATGGCCACAATAGTGGTGGCCAGTGTTTCATATTTGCCGTGTCCATAGGGGTGTTTCTGGTCAGCAGGACGACTGCTGATACGCACAAAGAGCAGTACCACAAAATCGGTGAGCAGGTCGCTGAGCGAATGTACCGCGTCGGCGATCATTGCAGCCGAACAACCCATGATGCCGGCAACGAACTTGAGTGCCGTCAGGGCTACATTGACTACACTGCCCCAGAGAGTAATGTAGACAATCTCTTTCTCCCTACTCATATCACCACAAGAACAAATACATGAAGATCAGCGCCAAGATGATCATCGTCGCACCGATATTAAATACCATGTCGGTACGGAAGAGCGAGAGGTCGATGTCCACCGCTTGCGGGTCCTGCACTTTGTCCTTCGCGTTCGAACGCAGATAGACACTGAGCACCAGCATCATCGTGGCCATGAAGAAGATGGCCTCTACACCATACAGACGCAGTGTATCTACCCGATAGCCGATGAAGCCAAATGCGGCACATGCCAGTGCGACTACGAAGAAGATGCGCGACCAGATCAGCTGGGTGCGGATCGTTGCTGCGTCCTGTGTCTTGGCAGGTATGGCTTTCTTCGACAGCAAGGAGATGCTGATGAAGAGTACTGCCAGACAAGCAAATACATATCCCATACGCAGCAGGAACGGCACGTCGGGCATCATAAACTTAAATAGGATAGAGAAGACGAACGTACCGATAGCGGTCACCACGGCAGCCAGGCTGCTGGCGCGTTTCCATAGCAGTCCCAGACCGAAGATGACCACTACACCCGGGAAGACAAAACCCGAATATTCTTGGATCACCTGGAAGGCCTGATCGGCACCGCCCATGATCGGATATACGGCGATGAGAGCCAGCAGCAACGCACTGATAGAAGTGAGACGGCCTACATTCACCAGTCGTTTCTCCGATGCTTGCGGGTTGATCAGCTGCTTGTAGATGTCCATCGTGAAGATGGTGGAGGTGGAGTTGAACATCGATGCCAGCGACGAGATGACCGCTGCGGCCAGTGCGGCAAACGACAGTCCCTTCACCACTACAGGTGTGAAGTTGCGAATCAGGAAGGGATAGGCATCGTCCGAACGGGCAATCGTACCACTCAGCATGTCACCCAATTGCTCGTAAACCGGTATGTCGTTATACGTGCCGTTGATGATATAGAATGCGCATACTCCGGGGATACAAACAATAAACGGAATCAGCAATTTGAGCGCTGCGGCAAAGAGCATACCCTTCTTCGCTTCATTTAGGTTCTTAGCCGCAAGACCCTTCTGGATAATATACTGGTTGAAACCCCAATAACCGATGTTGGATATCCATAGGGCTCCCACGATCACTACTATACCGGGGATGTCGAAATACGGGTCATCCACGATATTGGCGATGGCATCATTGCGTGAGACGATCAGGTGGAAATGACGGTCTCCTTCTATCGTACCTAGATGCGAGTATATCTCCGCAAAGGCACCGAAGGCTCCGCCCTCAATATGCAAGGCATCACCAATGACGTTGAGTGCGGCAAAAGCCGTGATAAGACCGCCGCCTACAAGGAATGTGACTTGCATCACATCCGTCCATGCCACCGAGGCCAAACCGCCATAGATAGAATAGGTACCGGCCACCAGGAAGAGAATCAGGATGATGGTGAGAGTGGTAAAGTCAACGTTCATACCCAGCAACACACCATTGACAGCAGGCAGGCCGAGAATCATCTTAATGGCCAATGCACCCAACCACGCCACGGAAGTAAGGTTGATAAATACATAAAGGAACAGCCAGAAGATAGAGAAGGCCAGTCCTACACCCCAGTTATAACGCTCGCGCAGGAACTGCGGGATAGTGAATATCTTCCGCTCAATCATCACCGGCAGCAGGAACTTGGCAACGATGATCAGCGTCAGGGCCGCCATCAGTTCGTAGGCCGCCATCGCAATGCCCGATCGATAAGCCGAACCCGACATGCCGATGAACTGTTCGGCTGAGATATTGGCCGCAATCAGCGACGCACCTACGGCCCACCAAGTCAGCGTGTTACCGGCCAGGAAATAATCGGAGGAGGATTTCTCTTGCCCCTTCTTGCCGCGCGACAGGAATAATCCCAGGCCGACCAGAACAACGATGTACAATCCGAATACCAGGTAATCCGCCAGGGCGAATCCGTTGTTGCTCAAAGCATATAAAATGGAATTCATATAGATGGGGTATTAAAAAAGTTCATCTCCGGCTTCATCCTGATCTGCGATATCGTCTATGATGCTGCTGCGCACCAGAATCATCATCTGGATTACGATGGCAGGCAGGATAACGGCAATATTGGGATAGATGGTGGGGTAATACTCCCCGACGATGCGAATGACATAATAAAGAAACAGCGCATAATAAGCCGAAGCTATGCCGATCGTGATACCTGTCAGTCGGAGTCGCCAGCGTCTGCTGAAGAAACAGAGAAGCACGAGTAAGCAACTCACCCAAAGCGCTGTGTAACAGATCCATAAGCCGTTTACGGAAAGCGTAGAATCGATAGTGACAACACCGGATTTCAGGTCGGTCAGCACTACCTGAAACAGATGTTGGTCCATCATATAACTACGATCGTACACAATACCCCGGTCGGCCATAAAGGATAATGCCGGCAGATGGTCAAGCAGAAGGGTTGCAACTATTGCTACTAAGATATAGATGAAACGTTTCTTCATTTCAAGCCGTATTTCACAAAATTCGGACAAAGGTACTACAAATCTTGCATATTTGCAAATTTTTTATGAAAAAACACAACAAATTAGTTATTTTCTTGCATATATGCAAATTTCTTTGTATCTTTGCGGCCGGATTATGATTGAACCCAAACAAAACACATTCTATAGTATGAAACACACACTGATTTTTGGCGTAGCACTGATGCTGGCTATGACCACGGCGCTCAACGCGCAAGAGAAAGCACAAGTTCAAGTCCGTGAAGGCCAAGCGGTCGCAGAGGAGAACAATGTGCAGTATGTACGTTGTATCGCATTCTACAACTTGGAGAACTTGTTTGACACCATCCACGATGAGGGCAAGAACGACTATGAGTACCTGCCGGACGGTGGTAATAAGTGGACGGCCTACAAGTATGAGAATAAAGTGAAGAACATGGCGCGTGCCGTCGCAGCCCTGGGTACCGATTACGACCAGCGTGGTGCCGCTTGCATCGGCGTTGCCGAGGTGGAGAATATCGGTTGTCTCTACGACCTTTGCGCTATGGCAAACAAGGAGTACGGCCGTCGTCTAAAGCCCATCCTCATTGAAGGCCCGGACCGTCGTGGCGTGGATGTAGGATTCCTCTACGATTCAGTAATGTTCAAGCCTTCTAAGGTAAACGGTTTTGAACTCAAGGCCCATTATGCTGACGGAGGCGTGATCAAGACGCGTCTGCAACTCTGTGTGTCTGGTTATCTGATGGGTGATGGCACACCGGAGAAGATACATGTCATCGTCAACCACTGGCCGAGCCGTTATGGTGGCGAGTTGTCCAGCCGTCCCGGTCGTGACACTGCAGCTATGCTCGTGAAGTCGATTTGCGACTCGATCTATCTCAAAGAGCCGAAAGCCAAGATTATCATTATGGGTGACCTCAACGACGACCCGTACAACCATAGTTGCAAGGATGTGCTCAAGGCACGCAAACATCGTGAGGAAGTTGAGCCGCAGGGTTATTTCAATACTATGTGGCAGATGCTCGATCGCGGTATTGGTTCGCTGGCTTACAACGGCAGTTGGAACTTGTTCGACCAGATCATCATCAGCGAGCCGCTGTTGAATGCCAAACTGATTGACGGTAAGTGGACCTATTGGAAGGCGCAGATCTTCAACAAACCTTTCCTGACCGTACAAGAGGGCAAGGATAAGGGTACTCCGTTCCGTACCACCAAAGGTGGTGTATGGCAGAACGGTTATGGCGACCACTATCCTACAATGATTTATCTCATCCGCAAGAAATAATGCAACTCAATCGCAATACTACGCCAGTCAGGATGCGCAACTACGGGCGCATCGTGCAGGACATGATACGCTATGCTGCTACCTTGCCGGATGAGCGTGAGCGTGCAGCGATGGAGGCATATATCGCCCTCTGTATGAGGCAGCGCAACCTGTTGTGGAACCGTGATCAAGAGTCCGGGTTCAGCCGCGTTCGCGAAGACATTATCCGCCTTTCCGACGGACTTCTGCGTTGCGACTCACCTGTGTTTCAGCAATTGATGGCACAGAACAATCCTGCGGCAGGAATAGCCTCGAAGAAAAAGAAAAAATAGCAATCTATCCGCGTCATGGAGGAAACAAATCAGTATAAGGTGTTTGCCGGTTCAAAGGGCGAGGCCTTGGCTCAACGTATCTGTGAGAAGCTGGGCTGCCAACTCGGCAAACTGCATATCGACCGTTTTTCTGACGGAGAGTTCTGTACCTATTTTGAGGAGTCGGTTCGTGGACAATCGGTTTATCTGGTACAAGCTACATGCCCCAGCAGCGACAACCTCATGGAGTTGCTCCTGATGATTGATGCCGCCAAGCGTGCCAGTGCCTACAAGGTCATCGCCGTCATCCCGTATTTCGGTTGGGCGCGTCAGGATCGTAAGGACAAGCCGCGTGTCTCCATCGGAGCCAAACTGGTGGCAAACATGTTGCAGACGGCCGGAGCTGATCGTGTCATCACGGTCGACTTGCATGCCGACCAGATTCAGGGATTCTTTGATATTCCGGTGGATCATATCTACGGCTCAAACGTGCTGGCTCCGTATATAGCAGGGCTGAACCTCAAGAAACTCATTGTCGCTTCGCCGGATGTAGGCGGTTCCAAACGTGCTTCCAATTTCGCCAAGAAGCTGCATAGCATGACGGATCGCGAGGTGCCGATGGTCATCTGCTATAAGAATAGGCCGGACTTCAACAAGGTATCCGAGATACGCGTATTGGGCGACGTGTATGGCAAGGATGTCGTGATCGTAGATGACATAGCGGATACCGCAGGTACGCTCTGCAAGGCGGCAGAAGTGATGACCAGTGCCGGAGCCAAGAGTGTGCGTGCAGTGGTAACCCATGGAGTACTCAGCGGTAATGCCATGGAGAATATTGAGAACAGTACGTTGGAGGAACTGGTTTGCACCGATTCTATTCCAAAGGATGTGCATTGCTCTAAGATACATGTGGAGAGTCTGGCAGGGCCTATTGCGCAGACCATCCGTGCCATCCAGAGCCATACCAGCGTCAGCGAAATGAACGTCAAATGATATTGAATAAAAAGAATCTGTATATGCTAGGCTGTCTGGTTATGCTGGTCGGCCTAGTTTCTTGTAATAAGAAAGCGCCAATGGTGGATCGGCCGGCTTTCTCGTCCGACAGCGCATATGTCTTCATAGAACGCCAGATGGCATTTGGTCCGCGAGTACCCAACAGTGCGGCGCACATGCAGTGCGCGGTATGGCTGATCGAGCAGTTGCGTAGTTATGGGGCGGAAGTGGAGTTGCAGAAAGGGTATATGCCCGACTATCGCGGTAATATGCAGCAGATATATAATATCATCGGCCATTTTGCTGCGGCTGACTCTAGCGCGCGCCCGCGTATTCTTTTAGGTGCACACTACGACACACGCCCATGGTGTGACGAAGAACCGCAGTACTCCGATCGCTACTACAATGTGCCTGGAGCCAACGATGGTGCCAGCGGAGTAGGTGTACTGCTGGAAGTGGCCCGTCAACTCTCGCTTGGCGAACGCCGCACACCGGTGGATATCATCTTCTTTGATTGCGAAGATGGCGGTACACCGCGCTTCTTTACCGGAGAGGAACGTGAAGACACCTGGTGTCTGGGGTCACAACTATGGGCAACTAATCATGTGCAGAAGGCCGGACCCGCTTACCAATTCGGTATCATCCTCGACATGGTGGGGGCACCCGATGCCAGTTTTCCCAAGGAGATGTTCTCCACTCAGTATGCTGCCAACTATCAGCAGCAGATCTGGCGAATGGCCGAACAACTCGGTTATGGCGCGATGTTCACCACGCAGCAATCGTATCCTATCACGGACGATCACTATTATATCAATACGCTGGCGGGTATTCCGTGTGTGGATATCATCCATTACGACATCCGTAATGCCACCGGTTTTCCGGCTTGGTGGCATACACGCCAGGACGACATGAGAAATATCTCCCGCTCTACACTACAGGCCGTAGGCGAGGTGGTGATGTCGCAACTCTAAGAATGGCGGATGATATAATAGGGAATACCTAACTCCCGAATCTCTTTTTCGTAACGATTGAACAGTTCCTGCCGAATGGCATCTGAACCGTTCGATCGTGCTGCGTCAGCTTGCCATGGGATATCCGGCAGACAGAGCAGATACAAGTCCATCGGATATGTCCGTATAGCTGTTTCCAACCACTCGGGTACGCTGTGGAAAGCATAGTCAAACCACACTTTCGTTATAATCAGTTCGGTGTCGAAGATCCATAATCCTTCGGCTGCTTCTGCCAATTCGTCTATTTGCTTTTGGGCTATTCGGCAGAGCTCATCCCAACTGACCTCCGTTGTTCCTTTCTGCTCGACAAACGTACGTGCATATTCCTGCACAAATTTCCCGCCCAGGCGCGTAGCTATCGCCTGGGCCAGTGTGCTCTTGCCTGTCGATTCCGGACCGATAATGCCTATTCTCATCGTGTCAGCATCAGTTTGATGTTCAGACCGACATTATCTGCCTTGATGGGATAACTGTTGGACATGAGCGGCGTAGTACCCTGATGGTCGTAGAAGAGCTGCAGGTTGATCTTCTGGCTCAGCACATAGTCTGCCGAGATCTTGATGGTGAAGACCTTGTTACCCGACGAAGCCTGCGATATGTTGGCAGCCTGATCTTCCGGACGTGATGAGGGCGGTATCTTGCGCAGTAGCATCTTCACGTCTTTGTAGGAGATATCTAGTTGCAGTTTCAGGTCGTTGCTTACTTTCTTCTGTCCGCCGTCTTTCTTCTTGGCAATGAAGCTGAGGTTCTTGACGGTATAGCCTGCTCCGAGTACAAACTCGTTGGTGTGTCCTTCCGTCAGTTGCACACTCGTTATGTTGAGCGCCAAGTTACGTTGTTTGCGATACTCTGCCTTGAAGGATAGCGAGTTCTTCATCGTCATGTTCAGACCTATCAGCGGTGCGAAGGCTTCCGTCAGGGTGACGTTGCTGATGTCGTACGCCGAACTCGGCATCGGCTTGTCGGGGTTGGTCACGTCGCGTACGAAACCTATTTGTTTGTTGTTGCCGTCTGCACCTACCCAGGTGGAGTAACTGCCGAACGAACCGATGGCATACTTACATGTATAGGCATGAGTCAGCGTGACAGACTTGAAGTGATCGCGCATCCATGGGAGACGACCCAGACCGTCATAGGTGATCGACCAGTTAGGTATGATCTGCAGCAGTCCCAGGAACGGGTTCATGCTGATGCTGTAGATATCGCGTCCCGTATATGCCGCCAGGAAGGCCGGCACAAGTACGTCGGATGAGCTGCGGCTGACTTGGCCGTGCTTGTTCGGGTCGTAGACGGTACCTTCTGGTATGTTACTCAAGAATCCCTTGGACGGCAGTATGATGCCGGTGTACTGACCCTGCACACGATCACGCATGATATCAATGTACTCCAGGAAGCGATCGTAAGCTGAGTTGGAGAAATTCTCCTCCTGGCTACCTACGCGACTGAAAAGCGTAGCGAGTCCACACTGGGTGATGTTGAACGAACCCGTCATGGTTTCCTGCAGGTAATCATAACTGTAGATGATCGAGGTCGACTGCGCGTAGTAGCGTTTGCCGTTTAGTTGTACCTTCAGTCCCGGTAGGGGTTCCAGTGTCAGTTTGATATCCAGATCGGAGGTATGGGCCTTGGTGGCCGGTTGGATGATCGTCGTATCGCCGGATAGCCAGCCGCGCTCTTTGGCGCGTTCTACCATGTTATCCGGGATGAAGCCGAAGGCGAAGTCGAAGCCCGGCGCATACGAACCGTTCACTTTCCTTTGTCCCATGAAGCCTGCTTCGGGTGCGAAGCCCGGTAGCGTCATTGAGTTCGTCTCGCGGTAGGTTACTTGTATGCGTCGCAACATTGTACCTACATAAGCGAACATGTCGCCGGTTATCTGTGCCGGAGTGCGCTCGTTGGGATCACGAGTAGCCACGGTGATGGTGGCCTTTTCGCAGTTGGCCTTCGGTGTGACAGTCACCTTGGTGTTGCCGTTCGCTTTGAACGATACGGGGATGGCTTTACCGGTGGAGTCGGCCACGGTGACGCGGATCAACTCGCTGTTCAGGCGGTGGGTGAGTTCTACGGCCTCGCCTTGATGCAGGGCGATTGTCTGAGTGTAGGTCTTCGGTTTGAACTGTCGGCGCGAACCCCGTCCGCCGTAGATGGAAGTTATCTGTTTCCAGTATTTGGATCGGCCGTACCAGGTCTCCAGGTTGATGCCTCCGTCCACCTGCCAGGTCTGGGTGCTGCTGACGGTGTTACCGCGGTCTTCGCCGTTGGAGCTCGCTGCGGTACGGTTCCAGTTGTAGTTGGCGTTATACGATGCGTTGGCACTCAGTGCATCCAAGTACGGCACACGGTTGAACGGTACGTTCCAGCTGGCGGTGAACACCTGTTGGTAACTATATGGTCGGCCGAAGTGTGCCAGCGAACGCTTGATAGTGTCTTTCCATGCCTCGTATTTTTCGTGGTTGAACTCCGGATCGAAATACTTGCCGTTCAGTATCTCAGGCGTGTACTTACCCTCGTCGATGATAGCGTTCATAGCCGACTGGAATGAGAACTTCATGTTCTTGGTTAGGTCGTATTTGATATCGACTTGCCGATCCCATGTGAAGTCCTTGCTATAGGTCAGATCCATCGCCTCACTTGACGCACCCGCCAGATCGCGCATCTTCATGTGACTGAACGTACGGTGCATATTGGTACGGAAAGCCCACGACTGCGGCAGGTAGTAGAAGTTCATCTCCTTGAGCAGTTTCACTTTCTGAACTTTCTGTACCTTTGCGAACGGTTCCCACGGCTTGGGGTTGAAATTGTAGGTATACTGGAACGAACCCTTATGGTCGGTAGTATAGTTGGTCTCCATCTCCGGCGAACGCTCCGACTGCTTGTTGAACGATGCCGAGATAGAGAAGTTAGCCGGATCGACGCAGAGGTCTCGCTTCTTGGTGTAGTGGTGGTCGAGTTTCATGTTCGTCACGGAGAACGAAGTGGACTCCTGGACCGTGTTCGCCATCGCTTTGATGGAGTCTTTCTCATGCTTGGTGTCGTAGGTGCTGAGGGTCTCCGACAATTTGATATCCGTATCCAGCGGGTCGTATTCCGGACTGGTTGTCTCTTTGCTGTAGGCTACGTACACAGGTATCTGCAGTTTGGCCTGTTCGGGGAATAGACGTCCTACTTCCATCGCGGCACTGACACTCATCTGATAGAAGTTATCCATATTGCGATCCAGCACGTTCGATTCGATTGAACCGTACCCCGCTGTCTCCAGTCGTCCGGCCACATTAACTTGCGCGATATCGCTGATGCCCAGCGCTACGTTCGCCATCGCAGCCACACCGCCTTTCTCGTTAAACTGACTCAGGCGCAACTCGTTGACCCATACTTCGCCGCTGGCTTCGTGCTGACCGTTGTTGCGCACACCGATCATGATCGAGGCTACGTCTTCCAGGGTCGGGTTGCCGAGCACGGTAATCTTATTTTGCGGCTTGCCGGAGTCCTCGTCATAGATGACGTAAGGGATGGTGTTGCTCACACCCGGATTACCGCTGTTGCGGGCTTTATTGCGGGCTGTCTTCGCCTTGGTAAATACGGATAGTGCGAAGTCGAACATGTTCTCCTCAGGCCATACCTTCAGTCGGTCGGCTTCGTTGTTGTTGTTATATTGTCCGGGCTGCGTCAGTTGCAGCGGGATCTCATATTCGTAGTAGTTGTTCTTCAGGTCTGAACCCAGACGGATGAAGCACGTGAGGTCGCCGTCTTTCAGTCGCGGATCTACGGCAGTCATCTGTTCGGCATGGACGAACATCTGCAGTTTCTTGTATTGTCGCATGTCGTAGCCCGTGTTCTTGTACATCGCGCGAGCATCGTGCGGACTCAGGTTCATCACGCGCATCACCATCGCTTGTTCGTTCTGCGCAATCAGCTGTGCCTGACCCGGGTCAGTCTGTCGGCTCACACCCGGCGGCAGCACATAGTTGACAGGAGTACGTGTACTGTTCTCTTCGATGTTGACAGTCTGCACATTGATAGATGCACCTGTGTTGACAGCTGTGCCTATCGGAGCCAGATCGCGCGTGTACTGACGCCATTCGCCGCGAACGAGGTCGAGTGTAGCCAGACGCAGGTGTGTCTCGTGAGAACAGCCGGTCATGTAGATACGCATGAAGCGTATTGACTTCCAGTTGCGGATAGAACCGATCTTCTGCACATTGGCGCTGTCGCCGCGCAGTGGAATCTTGAATTGATACCAGGTCACCTCTTCTGTTTGGCCGTTGATAAGCGTCACTTTCGACACCTTCTTCTCGGTGATGTTCTGCTTGCCTACGTCCAGGAGGTCGGGTCGCAAGAGAATACGATACTGATAGTATTTCTCGTATTCGTTGAGGGTGTTGTCTTGGTTGATATCTTCTATATCCGGAATCATTGTGGCGGCCGTACCGTAACTCTCCGTCTGCTGCTCTGTGGCGGGCGAGTTGCCCTCCGTACCGTTGTAGTGCTTGTAGCGATTCAGGATAGTCGTTTCCTCTTCGTCGAAGTCCGAGCCGCGGTAATAATGATAGTTATCGCCGGCGGGATCGTTACGCGGCGAGAAGCGATCGTCAGCCCAGCTGTTCCATACGGTAGGCGTCACTTTGCCCTGCAGTTCGTTGAGGTATTGGCTGTAGGCGGGCCAACTCATCTCCTGCTCGGTGCTCAGGCCGTTCAGACCCACGTCTTGTTTGGCACGTGAACCGCCCTCGTTGCTGAAGGCCACGGTGGTGGAGGTGGTTCGTGGTACGTATCCCCAGATGGTACTATCCACGCGACCCTTGTCGTTGTCGGATATAGGCAGGCCGTGCTCAAAGGCTTTTTTGCCGTCGCGCAGGATGTCTTCACTCACGTCACCCAGGTTGATATACATCTCGCCCTCGTATCCGTCGGGGTTGGTGTGACGCGGATCCATCAGCCAGAACTCGATATACTCGATGTTGGCTTTCTCAAAATCCGTGTTATCCAGGCGGCGCATCATACCACCCCAGCGTTTCTTCGGGTTGGTCATCTTACCGTCGGTTCCTATCTCGCTGGAACTGATGTTATATTGTCCGCGCTCTTCAGGATAGAATGACAGGTTGAGTACGGACAGTTTGGTATCTACGTTGGTGGCCTCTTGACGGTTGGGATATATCTCGTCCTGATAGACGATACGCGTGCGGTGGTCACTCATCGCATTGGGGTCATTCTTGATATACGCCGGTGTGTTCGACTGCGGGTAACCGAAGATAGGATCCACCGTGTACCAGCTCAACAGGGCTCGGTTCTTGTTATAATCAATCTTGTTGATCTGATTCGACTCTTCGAATACTTTCGGTGTAGAGGCAAGGAACCAGTAGCTGGGATAGTGCACGTCGATGTTGGTAGTGGTGTTCTCAAAGTCATCGATATACGCCGTACCTGCTGCACCCACGTCGCGTGTGTGACCCGGGATCAGGTGAGCAAATTCCGCATTGATCTGGAACGTAGACGGGGCGGTGGCGGTCATCCATGGAATCTTGTCGATTGCGTTGGTCAGCCATTGCATCTCTGTCTTCCAGCTACCGTTAATACCCCATATGGTGTTAGCCAGCGGCTCCGAACCTGTGGTTACTTTGGTCGTCAGCGGTCGTTCACGCATGTGCATGATCGTTCCGCCCAGAATCAGGTCTTTGGTGAATTCGTATTCGATATGTGCGCCGAAGAGGCTCTTGCGCTGCATCGAGAACGTACTTTGGTTCTCCAACTTGACATCCACGTTCGCACCCGACTCCAGGATCGACTGATTCAATATCGTTACCGTACCCATGGTGTAGTCCACGGTATAATCCACGTTCTCGATCAAGGTGGCACCGCCGGCTGTGACGGTGACGCTGCCTCGCGGTACGTTCATCGCATTCAGGCGTATCTCACTGCCGTTCGTGCCCTTGTATTTACCCGTTAAGCGGAACTTGTTCTTCTCGCTCAATTCTTGCGCTACCACCAGCGTGGAGTCGTACAACTCCGGATAACAGTATTTCTTGATCAGCGTCGAGTCGTCGCCAAACAGTGAGGCAAGATGTTCGCCGAAGGGTTCCAGTTCAGGGAAGATTATCTTGCCGCTGGAGGAATAGACAGTCAGGCCCTCTATCCAGTCGAAGCGTCCGTCGGGACTGGCGTTGTGCATTTGGTCCAGTCGGTCGAGGTTCATCACACGCAGCAGTTGCTTGCCGCTGATGGGTCCTTCGCTGATATATTGTACGTCCGTACCTACCGAGTCGTTGCGGTAGGTCACGTAGAGTTCAAATTTCTCTTGGTTCACACTGGTGGCACCGAGAGCGTAGATGTTTTTCATCATCAGGTCCCATGTGCCGTAACTGAACTCTGCCTTCTTCCGACCGATCATCTTGCCGTTGATGATCTGTTGTCTTCTCTCTTGCTCTCGTGCAGTGGTGGGGTCGTTGGGAGCGTTGCCGCTACTCTTAATCATCTTCAGCGCTAAGGCGTTGGGGGCTCGTAGTTCGTCATTACCGTCTGTAGAGAACTCACCGACTTGATAGACACGACCGTTATAGGTATATTCATATGCCACCGCCAGCACCTCGTCCTGGTTGAGCGCACTCTTGAGAGATATATAGCCCAACGTACTGTTGAGCGTATATTCGCTGCTGGTCAGCAGTCGTGCCGACTCTATCTTCTCATAGTCAATGCCGCCCTGAAGTGAATCAGGGGGAGCGGAATAATCCCTTACCGCTTCAAGAGCAATGCTGGTTTGATCTATTTTTCGGAAGTCCGGAGCATCACGGCGAAGAGTTGCATAAAGATCGTTTGTGTTGTTGTCAGGTGGAGTGTTTATGACACCGCCCCAATTCATGCGTGAGTGCTCTTTCCTCTCACCCAGATCCGCGAAGGCTACGATGTTACGTGCCTGGTCGTAGGTGCCGCGTTTGTTGGTCACCCATACCTCAATCTTATTGATCTGCACGCCACTGGCCACGTACGGCACACTGGCCATCGCTGCTTCGTATTTCTCGCGGAAGAAATGGCTGAGGAAGAAATGACGGTTCTCGTCGTAGTTGTCACCACTGATGTCATAGCGTGTCAACTGTGCACCGCCCTTACTGCTCACCGTTTGTGCACTACTGTTCTGCTGACTCACCAGGGCTTGGATCTTCAGTTTGCCGAACTTCAGGTTGGTCTTGATACCGAACAGCGCCTTGCTGCCGCGGATGAGCGAACTGGGCAGATCCATCGTCACGTTACCAGCCTCCAGACTTTGGATGATGTCATCCTCCTCACCTTTATAACTGAGTTTGAGGTTGGTCTGGTCAAACGAGAAACTGGCCTCGGTGTTGTAACTGAGGTTGAAGTTGAGTTTCTGACCTACCTTACCTTGTATGCTGGCTTGTATCTTCTCGTCGAAGTCGAAGATATTGTTGTTTCTTGCACGCGGAGTGAGCGAAGGGTTGGCGATGTATTGATGTTTGAATCCGAAGAGCAGTTCGGCCGACCCTTGCATCTTCAGTTGTACACCGCCCGGACCGAACACTTTGTCGGCCGGACCGATGTTGAACTTCATGTCAGTGATGTCGAACTTATTCTCGTTGTTATGTTCCACCTCGCCTATTTTCTGTTGCCAGTAGCGCTGCATCAGTTGCCGTTCGGCGTACTGGTTATACTCCTCTTGCGTGAGCATATATGGGGTGGAGATGTCGGTGTCGCCTATCTTCGTACGGATGATATAGAAGCCGCCATCCGGATCATATTCCACGCTGGTGGTCACGTTGTCCGGATCTTTGAGGTCCAGGCTGCTTTGCGGTTGGGTCAACTCGCCGTAGTTGCGGAGACCCAGTTGCTTGACGCGGGTGGGAGCCCAGAGCGCACTGTCGGTCAGGGTGATCGTGCTGGCCACCTGTTCCGGTGTGATGATGCTGTCGTTGTCCATGGCGGCTCTCGCAGCTTTTGCTGCTTCTTCGCGCTGACGCTGACGCTCTTCTCGTTCCTTGGCCGCCTGTGCCTCTTTGGCTTCTTGCTCCTGCTTGGCTTTCTTCTCTGCCTCCTTACGCGCTTTCTCTTCCGCCACCAGCTCTTTCAGTGTCTTAGGCTTCGTTCTCTCCTGAGCATGAGCCATCTCTACTGCCATAGGCAGCAGCATAAGCAGAATGAATATGTAGCAATAACGCTTAAGCAAGAAAAATCCTTTCACCTTTCATCTTTCTCAAAGCATCTTCAGTGCTTCTCGAATGACCGCTTCCACCTTCATCGTCGGGTTGTTCTTCAGTATCTTATCCACGGCCTTGCCACTGGCTGCGGCTGCGAAGCCCAGCATTGTCAGTGCACTGATGGCCTCGGCACGAACACCGTTCTCCTCTTCTTCAAACGCCATCGGCAGTTCCGTCGGGTCGCCACCCAGATTGAGCTTCAGCGCTTTGTCCTTCAGATCGACGATGATACGTTGTGCCGTCTTCGGACCCAACCCTTTTACCTTCGCCATACCCTTGGCATTACCGGTGGCGATCAGCATGCGCAGCTCTTCTGCGGTGAAGGCCGACATGATCATGCGTGCCGTGGCAGCACCTACGCCGCTCACTGTCATCAGCATCTCAAATAGAGCACGGTCACCTTTTTCGCAGAAGCCGTACACCTCATGTGTATCTTCACGGATGATCTCCGAGATGAATAGCTTCACTTCTTTCTCTTCGCTGCCTACCAACGCACTATAGGTCGGCAGGGTGATGGCCACGCCGTAGCCCACACCGGCCGCCTCAATTACGGCTTCCGTAGGGTTCAGATCCGTCAGTATGCCCTTGATATATTCTATCATAATCCTATTTATGCGCATTCAAGTACCTGCGTACATACGTACACATACAAAAAGCGGCTGCAAAGGTACTGCTTTTTTCTGACATACGCAAATAAAATGGCAAATAATTTGCATATATCAAAAAAAAAGTGTACTTTTGCGGTGTGAAATGTATTTTTAATTCTATACGAACACATGAAAAAAATCTTTCTTTTGGCATGCACGGCGCTCACGATGCTGGCATGCGCAGGCGGCGCCGGTTCTGCCAACAAAGACGGGTTGCTGCCCGGTAAGTTCTCCGTTTCTGACACGCTGCAAGTGCAGTTTTCACAAGGTAACCTGCAGTACCAACCTGCTACGCATACTTGGCGCTTTGCAGAGAACCAGTTTGATACCATTGGTGAGCAGAACAAGCTGATCGCGGATGACTATGAAGGATGGATCGATCTCTTCGGGTGGGGCACAGGCGCTGCACCAACCAAGACGTCCACCAACAACCAGCATTACCCCGACTATACCGAATGGGGCGCCAATGCCATCAGCAATGGCGGAGAAAATCTTCCCTGGCGCACACTGACCGTCAAGGAGTGGGGTTACCTGTTCTTTAAGCGCACCGACGCCAAGTTCAAACACGGCGTGGCCGAAGTGAATGGCCGCGACGGTATGATCCTGCTGCCCGACGAGTGGGAGCAACCCGAGGGGCTCAACTTCAATCCTGGCTTTACGCGTCGAGGAAAGGCTGCGTATGTCAATTGCTACACGCTCGAGCAATGGCAAACTATGGAGCAGAACGGTGCGGTCTTCCTGCCAGAAGCCGGTGCTCGCAGGGGCACTAAGATGGTGTCCGATTGTGGTGATTACTGGTCTTCCAGTGCCTACAACTATGCCCAAGCCTACGACGTGTTCTTCAGCTCCATCTACGTTCAAACTGACTGTCACGGCGGCAATAGCTACGGCAAAGCCGTACGTCTTGTTCGCTGATCTTCCTGCTCAGCACGCTACTGCCTCTATGGATATGCGCCGTCAATATCGAATCCGGCATTTCGCTTTTTATGTTTCTCGATTCCTAATATATGACCATCCCTATGAACCCCCAACCTTTACAATCCACCGGCGAAGCGTTGAACCGCTATGCGAAGTTGTGCGCTGAGCATTGCGATCGCGCGCAACATATCTGGGAAGAGCGCGAAGACCCGAGTCCGATCACCGAGATGGCACGCGAAGTCATCGTCTACTGCCGCCATCTTGCGCAGTTTGAGCACATGCTCAGCGCAGCCTATTCGCTCACCAAGCGGATGGCCGAACTGCTCGAAGACCATCCGCGTCTGCTGCTCGAGCTCAAGCAGGTTGAGCTGGAGACGCTGAAGTATGTCGAGGTGACGCAAGGTCATGAACTCGGCATCACCGAGGATCTTAGGGATGAGATCCGCCTGCTCGAGGCGAACATCCGTGCGGCGGACGAAGGCCGCTGGGATGATATCCATGACGGCCGTATGCTTAAGAGCGATCCTGTCGAGTGGACCAAGGAGTATGAAGACGTGATTGATGACGTCCACCGCGAGGCCTATGCCAACCTGACTGATTGCCCTCGCGGCATGGGTTTTTGCTTTGGTTACTGGGCAGAGAAAGGCGATGCATTGGCCCGACGAGGCATCGAATGGCAAAGTCCTTCCGCCCTCAACCCAGGCGTCATGTTCGATTGATGTTAGTAGCTATACAATACGCAGCGGACACGGTCGAAACGACGTGCGGCTAGGTCGGCTGGACGGATGAGAAAGAAGAGTGAACCGCAGTCGTAGAACCGCAGACCGAGGGCATCATCCTCCTCCAATTGCACTAGCACTTTATATCCAGGAAAGTCTTGTTCTAACTCGTCTGTCCACGCCGTAGGCGATGAGAGGATATGCGAGTCGTAACCGCTTATTTCCCGCGGCGCAGTCACAGCCGACGAACCGTCGGCATAGCGGATCTTATGCTCGTGCAGCCCCTTGCGTGTCGGTGAATAGAGCACGCGAAAGAGCGATGAAGACCACTCGCCCAAATGTCCGCCTTCTGCTTCAAGATCTCCGAAGAAATAATCAAGGTTGGCAAAGACATACACCATGCCTTCGCCCAATGCGAACTGACAGACGAGCGTCATCGGATCGTCTTCGCCGCAGTAGGGATAATCCATCCCTTCCGGCATCGCCGCAAAACCCCACCAGTGTTCCTGCATAAAGTAATCGTTTCGCACTGCAAAAGTACACATTTCTCGCGACATATGCAAATAAAAAGATAAATAATTTGCATATATGCAAAAAAGTAGTACTTTTGCAGCGCTAATTGTGAGCACTTATGGCAAGAACAGAGATTTCTACGATGGGTGCGTTCGGATTGATCAAGCATCTCACCAAAGATATACCTGCTGTGCAACCCAGCACCAAGGTTGAAAGTGAGCGGTACTCTTGTGCTGCTCACTTTTGTTTATGTTCGGCAAGTTGCACAATATCTGCGTAGTTGTTTGCAGATAAGGTTGAGGGCGCTACCTTCTAACAAATTAAGTAGCCTCGGGGGTGGAGAGTGAGGTTGGTATCGGACTCTTGGTAATGCATGAGGGCGGTAAGTGGGTACGAACGACGATCACGCAGAGGGCGCGAGATAGGCTCAAACGAGATGTCGTTTGAGATGGTTTGACGTTGTTGGAGGTCGTTTGAAGTAGTTTGATATTGTTGGAGGGTGTCGCGGGCGGATTGGAGTTCGCGGTAGATTGCGACGTATGTGTATTGGTAGAAACGGGAGTAGCGTTTCATGCCCGGTTCGGGGGCAGCTCCGCCTCTGACTACACGGAAATAATGGGTAAAGAACCGCAAGCGCCACTCAAGGGCTGCGGGAGAGTAGTCATGTTCGAGTGCATGTGCTTGACGTTGTGCGAGTTTGATGAGTTCTCTGTTTGCTACACAGGCAGTTGACCAATGTGTTGGGAAATGGTAGGTGTAGAGCTGGTAGAGATTACCACCACAACGCGGGACACGACGGACAATGATATGTTTGTTGTAATGCGATCCTTCTTTGAAAGTATTCATCTTACCACAATACATTTTGATAGCCGGAGTGAACTCCAAATAACGCACTCCGCGTCTATGGGATGCGGAGACTTCCGTTGGAGGCACGTAGCGGGAAACGATGCCTTTCAAACGGTTTTTTATGATAGATTTTAAATGTCGAGACATGTGCTATAATGTATTGTATATGTGCCGTTTGCAAGTTTATGAATTTAGCATGGTCTAGGAGAACCAGGTTCCGCCTTCAACTCACTCTGAACTTTACCGTTATTTTGGTTGCAAAGAAGGGTGAGAAATGGTTTTGAACCGGAGCAGGATATTTCCTAAATCGAGTGCAAAGATACAACAAATTTTTGGAATATGCAAATTTTGAACCGCGAAAAATGAAGTTTTTTGAAAAACCGGCATAAAATGCCGGGGAATGGACATACGAAAGCCGGATGACATCCGACACAATAGACGATGAGACCCGCATACGATGCTGGGATAATGGACAAAGAAAACATGCTTTAAAACTTCATATTTATCTGCGTTCAAAATGATAATTTTAATAAAAATTTATTAAACCCTTGCGTATGTGCAAATAAAATCGTACCTTTGCACCCGCAAATGATTTAATAGGACGCTAATGGCAAGAACAGAAATAGCAACGATGGGTGAGTTCGGGCTGATCAAGCACCTCACCAAAGACATACAACCTGTGCAGCCGAGCACGAAGAAAGCTGTCGGTGACGACTGCGCGGTGATGGACTTTAGTCCAATTCACAATTCACAATTCACAATGCACAATGCATCGGATGTCCGGGTGCTCATGACCACCGATATGCTGCTGGAGGGAATACATTTCAACCTGGAGTACGTACCGCTTAAGCACCTCGGTTACAAAGCCGCGGTGGTCAATTTCTCGGATATCTATGCGATGAACGGCACGCCGACGCAGATCACCGTGTCGCTGGGTATCAGCCGTCGTTTCTCGGTGGAAGACATCGAAGCATTGTACAGCGGTATACGCCTTGCTTGTGAGAAATACGGCGTGGATATAGTGGGTGGCGACACCTGTGCTTCGATGACCGGACTGACCATCTCCATCACTTGTTTGGGCGTGGCGGCAGAGAAAGACATCGTCTATCGCAACGGGGCGAAACTCAACGACCTGATCTGCGTCAGCGGTAATCTTGGCACCGCCTACATGGGCCTGCAACTGCTCGAACGCGAGAAGCTGGTGGCACAGGCGGATGAGAAGGCACAACTTCAGTTTGAAGGCAAGGAGTACCTGCTGGAGCGCCAACTCAAACCCGAAGCACGGCGTGACATTCTCGAATCGTTACGTAAGGCCGGTGTGAAGCCGACGGCGATGATGGATGTGAGCGATGGACTCTCGTCCGAACTGTTGCATATCTGTAGCCAATCGAACGTAGGATGCTGTATCTACGAGGACAAGCTGCCTATCGACTACCAGGCGGCGGCACTGGCCGAGGAGATGAACCTCAACATCGTCACATGCGCGCTCAACGGCGGCGAGGACTACGAGCTGCTCTTTACATGTTCGCTGGACGACTATGAGAAACTGATTCCGATAGACGATCTCTATATCATCGGACACATCACCAAACCCGAGCACGGATGTAACCTCATCGGTCGCAACGGCGAAGAGATAACCCTAAAAGCACAAGGCTGGAACGCGTTTTCGCGTTCGGCAACAAAGTCGTGATGTCGATACCGCTCCGCTAAATCGACGGGACGATTTGTGCCTCCGCTCTCCCCACCACAAACACTCCGTTGGTTTGCGTCGGGGGCCCCAATAATTGAACAAAAATCGAACAAAGAAATAATGAATATTAGATTGTTTTTAACGGACGTCGATGGCTGCCTTACGGACGGAGGCATGTACTATACCGCCGAAGGCGACGTGATGAAGCGTTTCTGTGTTTACGACGGTATGGGGATGGTCTTGCTTCGCAAGGCCGGTATTGCCTGCGGTATCCTGACAAGCGAGAACTCGCCTATCGTCAAGGCACGCGCGGAGAAACTCCATCTGGACTACCTCTATATGGGTGTTGGCAGTCCTGATCGTCAGGGTACCTTGACCAAACTGGATGCGGCTAAGCGTATCTGCGACAAGATGGGTATTACGCTCGCGGAAGTGTGCTACGTAGGCGACGATGTGAATGATATCGACTTGCTCATGGCCGTCGGCCTTCCTTGTTGCCCGCCTAATGCGCGACCCGAAGTGAAAGCAGTGCCGGGCATCCGTGTGTTGAAGACACCCGGAGGACAAGGGACTGTGAGAGAAATCGCTGATGCGATTCTCACAAGTTTGAAGTAGTTTGAAATAGTTTGAGAGTTTGAACATCCAACGATGTTTTGTTATGTATAACATTGCTATCATATTAGCCGGAGGCATCGGCAGCAGAGTGGGAGGGGATACGCCTAAACAACTGTTGCTGCTTGATGACGGCCGATCGATCTTGGAGCACTCGGTGGATGCGTTTGACCAGGCACCGTGTATCGATGAGGTGGCTATCGTTATGCATCCTGAGTGGATGGACGAGGCGAAGACAATCGTGGCACGTAACTGCTGGCAGAAAGTGAAGACAATTATCCCCGGTGGTACTGAACGATGGGAATCGTCCTGGCACGCCATAGAGGCATATGCAGGTCAGCCGTCAGACGTCAACCTCTTGCTGCACGATGCAGCACGACCCTTTGTCTCGCAAACCATCATCGCCAACATATGCAAGGCGTTGGAACAGCATGAAGCCGTGACGGTAGCGGTGCCGTCCACCGATACTTTGTATAGAATTAAAAATGAAAAATTAAAAATTAAAAATGGCGTAGAGCCGTATCCCATCGTTGAGAGTATTCCGGCGAGGAGGGAGTATATGCGGGCACAAACACCGCAGGCCTTCCGTTTGACCATCATTCGCAAGGCTTTTGAGAAGGCCTTAGCCCAAGGGAATATCGGCGCGACGGATGATGTGGGTATTGTCCATCGTTATATGCCCGAGACAGCCATTTTTATTGTGCCGGGCGAGGAGACCAATAAGAAAATAACGTATAAAGGGGATCTTTGAATGATGCGAATGATGCAAATGATGAAATGATGGAAAAGGAAACAATTATAGCAACGGCGAAGCAGTGTCTTCGCGATGAGGCTGCAGCGATTGAGTCGCTCATTCCTCGTCTGGATGAGCAGTTTATGCGGGCGGTGGAAGCGATTCGTGACTGCAAAGGTAAGATCGTCGTGACTGGCGTAGGCAAGTCGGGCCATGTGGGGTCGAAGATTGCCTCTACGTTGGCCAGCATCGGAACACCAGCCTTTTTCCTGAATCCTCTGGATGCCTATCATGGCGATCTGGGAATGCTGAGTGAAGCCGACGTAGTGCTGGCTATATCCTATTCCGGAGCCACTGAAGAGTTGTTGCGTTTTCTGCCGCTGATACAAGCGAAGAAGATTACGATCATTGGTATGTCGGGCCATGCCGACAGCCTCTTGGCGCGCTATTCGGACATCCATCTGGATATATCGGTGGAGCGCGAGGCCGATCCGCTGAACCTTGTGCCGACGGCTTCCACCACGGCTACGCTCGCATTGGGTGATGCACTCGCGAGTGCACTTGTGGAAGCGAAGCGTTTCCAACCGACAGACTTTGCACGTCTGCATCCGGGAGGTGACTTGGGACGCAAACTGCTCGCGAAAGTGGAGGATGTGATGTTCACCGACAACCTGCCGTTTGTGACACCGGATATGAAGTTGGCCGAAGCCATCGAGATAGTGACCAATGGAAAACTCGGTGTGGGAATAGTGCTTGAAAACGGTGCGTTAGTCGGTATCATCACCGACGGAGACATCCGCCGCGCAATGCTGCGGCTTGGGCAATCTTTCTTCGCCACGCCCGTGGCAGACATCATGTCCCGCAATCCGAAGACGATCAGCAAGGACGCGAAGATCGTTGACGCCGGCGAGACGATGAATCATTATTCTATTCACTCCCTTGTCGTGCTGAACAACGATGCCAAAGTATGTGGCGTGATAGACTCCTTCTCTTGTCTCCCCGGCACACGGTTTTATCATTAGGAATTCTTAATATGTAACAATCAAGTAATACCTCTGATAATAATTAAGAATAACTAAGAAGCACTAAGAACAACTAACGCTCAATTTTCGAACACAGCGTTCGAAAGAAATATAAATTTTGACATGACATTATTGACACTTTTGACAGTATCTATCTTTTTGATAGTGGAGTAACCAGAAGAGAGTGTCATTTTGATACAAAAGGAATAAATTCCGGGCTAAAATTTTACATTATGCAAGAAAGTGTCAAAAATGTCAAAATTGCCAATGCAAATTTTTAAATGCAAAGAAAAAATTCAGGAGAAATGCAAGCGATAATTTTAGCAGCGGGTATGGGAAAGCGATTAGGCGAATATACCCAGAATAATACCAAATGCATGGTGCGTGTCGGTGGCGAGACGCTGATCGAACGTGTATTACACCAATTGGATCAACTTCATTTGAGCCGCATCATTATTGTTATCGGTTATAAGGGAGCAGAACTACGTGACTATTTGTCACAGGTCTCCGTTCAAACGTCGCTTGTGTTTGTCGAGAATCCGATATACGACAAGACGAATAACATCTATTCGCTCTATCTCGCCAAAGATTATATGCGAGAGCAAGATACGCTGCTGTTGGAGTCGGATATTATTATGGAAGACGCGGTACTCAAGAAGTTAGTACAACATCCGTATCCGGATTTGGCGCTGGTGGATAAGTATGAGAGTTGGATGGATGGTACGGTAGTAACGATTGATGAAGAAAATCGCATTCAACGTTTCATCCCGAACAGCCAGTTCCGTTATGAGGAAATACCGGATTATTACAAGACGGTAAATATCTACAAGTTCTCACAGGCATTTTCGGAACACATGTATGTGCCATTTCTGGAGGCTTATAGTTCAGCACTTGGAAATAATGAGTATTATGAGCAAGTATTACGCGTCATTACAATGCTGGACAACTCTACCTTGCGCGCTTTACCTTTAGAGGGAGAACAGTGGTATGAGATAGATGATGTGCAGGATTTAGATATTGCAGAATCCATTTTTACGGACAAGCAGTACGACTTGTTGGCTTCTCGTTACGGAGGGTATTGGCGTTATCCGCACATGTTGGATTTCTGCTATTTAGTGAATCCATATTTTCCAAATCAGCGTTTACGGGCAGAATTAGCTGCAAGTTTTGATCGTTTGTTAACGGAGTATCCGTCTGGGCAGCGTATTAACAATCTGTTGGCAGCAAAGGATTTTAGTATTAAGCAAGAGTACGCGATGGTAGGCAATGGTGCGGCAGAGCTGATTAAGGCGCTTACATCGCAGATGTTAGGTAAGGTAGGTGTCGTACGTCCGACTTTTGAGGAATACCCGAATAGGTTAATGCCGGAACAAGTGGTGGCTTATACGCCGAGCCGGAAAGATTTTCGTTATACGGTTGATGACTTAATGGACTATTTTGCAGAAAAACAGATTTGGTCGTTAGTGCTCATCAATCCGGATAACCCTACGGGTAATTATATCTCTTATGCTGACTGTTTGCGTTTGGCAGAATGGTGCCAGCAAAAGGATATAGTGCTTGTGCTGGATGAGAGTTTTATTGATTTCTCGACCGAACACCCGACATTCCTTTGCAATGAGGTGCTGGAGCGATTTAATCATCTGGTAGTGGTGAAGAGTATTTCCAAATCATATGGCGTTCCGGGATTGCGTTTGGGCGTCTTGGCAACATCAAATCAGAGTTTGATGATGAATATCCGCAGAGAAGTAAGTATATGGAACATCAACTCGTTCGGTGAGTTTTTCTTGCAGATACTTGGGAAATATGAGAAGGCGTACAAACAAGCGATGGATGCATTCCGCGACGAGCGAGCAAGATTTGTGAAGGAACTGGGTCAGATATCATGGCTGCGTGTACTTCCGAGTGAAGCGAATTATGTGCTGTGTGAAATAAAAGAGCGTTTCTCTTCACGCGAATTGGCCGTGCGTTTATTGAAGGATTATAACATTCTCATAAAGGATTGCGCATCAAAATGCAAAGGAAATTACATCCGTCTGGCGGTACGCGATTTGGAAGATAATAATAGGCTTGTTTTTGCGTTGAATAGTTTATGAAAAGTATCTCGAATCAGCAAATAGTAGATTTAGGTATCTCTCCGCGTGAGTGTGTCGAATGGATACGTGAATCATTCCGCATGAAATACGAGGCACAATTACCCACAAAGATTAGTTTGCATCCACAAGGAACGGATTTTATAAATACAATGCCTTGTTTGCTGCCGGAACGTTTTAATCGTTTTGGCGTAAAGGTAGTCTCGAGAATTGCAGGTCAAAAACCTTCTTTGCACTCGGATTTATTGCTTTACGATTCTAAATCAGGAGAACTTCTAGCACTTGTGGAAGCCGACTGGATAACGCAGATGCGCACAGGAGCGGTAGCAGCATTGGCTATTGAGACATTACAGAGAAAAAATGCATCAGTGTATTCTTTTATCGGATTAGGAAGTACGGCGGATGCAACTATGGCTTGTTTACAAGCTATCTTGCCGGAGGAGAAACAGTATACTATTCGACTAAAAAGATACAAGAATCAGGCAGAACAATTTGCTGCGAAATGGGCAAAGGAGAATTATAATTTCATTATTGTAGAAACGAATGAGCAGTTATTGGAACACTGTGATGTGTTAGTATCAGCAGTAACGGAGATGCCAGACTTATTCTGCGCAGATGATACAAAGTATCCAGAAGGCGTATTGCTTGTGCCGATCCATACACGTGGTTTCCAAAATTGCGACTTGTTTTTTGATCACATGTTTGCTGATGACAAGGGGCATGTAGAAGGATTTAAATATTTTTCGCAGTTCAAGGCTTTTAATGAGTTCAGTGAAGTTTTGTTAGGTAAGGCAGCCGGTCGTGAAAATGATAAGCAACGAATAATTGCATATAACATTGGTCTTGGATTGCACGATGTTTTATTCGCAAGTAAAATTTATGAGCTTGTTAAGGGATAAAATAAATCAATTTGTAGGTATCTCCTTGTGGGATAGTATCTATAAAGCATTTACTTTCCGTGATTTCTTTATCGCGGCATCTTCTAAATGCCTGTTACGCAAAGTGTCTAAGGTGCGTAGCGCGCAAACACGGAAGATAGAACAACTTCACGAGCAAGGCAAAGCGCGTGTGCTTTTTTTCCTGCAAACGCCTTCTGTCTGGAAGTACGATGCCCTTTATCAAAAGTTAGAGAACTCGGAATATTTTGAACCGCTAATCGTAGTCTCTCCTTATAACGTTCATCTTAACTATGACACAGAAGAGTGTTTCCGGGTCATGCGTCAAACAGAGGAGTATGCTCATGAGAAGGGCTATAACTATGTGAGCGCGTATAACTGGGAGAAGAATAAATGGCGGGATATAAAAAAAGAATACCAACCGGATATTGTTTTCTTTACAAAACCCTATAAGGATACGCTGCCCGCGTACCATATTTATCATTTTACGGATGCGTTGACGTTGTATGTCCCTTATGGAATCAACTGCATGAATCTCTATCATAATAATTATGAATTACCTTTTCAATCATTATTGTGGAAATTGCTATTAGAGACAGATTTTCAGAAACAATATGCAGAGAAGTACGAGAAGTGCCATGGAGACAATGTTGAAATTGTAGGAACATTGGTGATGGAGAAATTGATGCAGAAAGAGTATGTGGCAAAAGATGTGTGGAAGCCGCAGGGAAAAAGAAAGAAACGCATCATTTGGGCGCCTCATCATACGGTGGACTACTTGTTTAACTTCTCGAATTTCCTGAATTACTGCGAGGATATGCTGAAGTTGGCGGAGAAATATCAAGATGAGATACAGATTGCTTTTAAACCTCATCCGGTACTCAAGTTCAAACTCATCAATATATGGGGACAGGAGGAGACGGAAGACTATTATAACCGCTGGGCGAATTTGGCGAACGGACAGATTGAGCAGGGCGATTATATTGATCTGTTTAAGACTTCGGACGCGATGATTCATGACTCAGGGTCGTTTACGGTGGAGTATCTTTACGCGCAGAAACCGGTGCTATTCCAAATCCGCGATAATAAAGTAAAGGACGAGTTCAATTCATTTGGGCAGATGTGTCTGGAGCAGCATTACTTGGCTTATTCAATAGAGGAAACGGAAAACTTCATCCGCGAAGTGGTAATCGCCGGTAATGATCCGAAGAAAGCAGAAAGGGAACAATTCTACAAGCAATATCTCTATCCGAAGGACGGAATTATGCCTTCGCAGAAGATATACGACATATTGAAAACAACAATAGGAAAATAATGATAGACTATGAATAAAATCAATTGGAAATCCATTTGGCAGCAATCATGGCCGCACATCGTAGCGGTTCTTGTTTTTGTACTGCTGTGCGTGGTTTATTTTGCGCCGGAGTTCTTTGATAACAAACAACTTCCGCAAGGGGATGTGCAGAGCGGTGTAGGCATGGGAAACGACGCGCGTCTCTATCATGAGAAGACGGGAGAGTACGCGGATTGGTCAAATGCCATGTTCGGCGGAATGCCGCATAATTACTCCTACTCGCAGCCATCCAAGAGCGTATTCCGCCAGATTGAGAATATCGTCCGAATTGGTCTGCCAAATCACACTGCCGCACCGTTATTCCTGTATCTGATCGGTTTTTACATCTTTATGCTTTGTATGGGCTGCAGCCCGTGGATGAGTATGGTAGGAGCCATTGCCTTTGCACTTGCGTCGTACAATATCATTATTATTGATGCCGGACATATCAACAAATGCTATGTGATCGCTACTATGCCGGCTGTGTTGGGCGGTATCATGTTATGCTATCGCAAGCGCTATGTGGCGGGTATAATCGTGACGCTTTTGTCGGTGGGACTCAATGTGTATTGGAATCATCAGCAGATTTCCTATTATCTGTTGCTGATGATTATTCCGCTTGCTATCGTGTATTTCATTATATCGCTTCGCGAGAAAACGGTAAAGGACTTTTTCGTAGCATCTGCCGTTCTGCTGGCCTGTGCCGCTTTAGCTATTCTGCCGGCTGCAGACAAGTTGGTGCCGACGATGGACTATACCAAAGAGACGAT
This sequence comes from uncultured Bacteroidales bacterium, assembly GCA_902784585.1. Lineage (GTDB taxonomy): Bacteria > Bacteroidota > Bacteroidia > Bacteroidales > Paludibacteraceae > Colicola. The sequence continues at coordinate 31,095 of CACZVM010000005.1, forward strand.
GCGTGGCGGAGCGGTGTTGCACGGGGCGGCAGACAGCGAGGCCGGCAAGTCCGGACTGAACCGCGATTATGCCTTCCAATGGAGCTACGGCAAGGCGGAGACGATGACGCTGCTGATTCCTAATTTCTATGGTGGTAGCAGTAATTATCCGTTGGGCGAAGAGAGTGAGTCCTATAAGACCATTAAAAAGTATGCCGGTTCATCCCAAGCCAAGCAGTTTGTTCGTTCCGTTCCTACTTATTGGGGCGATCAGCCTTTTACATCCGGTCCTGTATATGCCGGCGCGATCATCTGTTTCCTCTTCCTATTGGGTTTGCTGGTCGTACCGCAAAAAGAGCGCTGGTGGCTATTAGCGGCGGCAATTATCGGTATCGTGCTTTCGTGGGGACGTAATTTCCCGAGCCTGAACAACTGGCTGTTTGACCATCTGCCGCTATATAATAAGTTCCGTACGCCGAGCATGTCGCTGGTGATGACCACGACGGCGATGGCAATGATGGCGATGTTGGCGCTGAAAGAAGTGATAGAACGCCATGTGACCATCAAACAGATTACTATTGCCGGTGGCATCATAGCAGGCGTGTGTCTGATCTATGCGCTCTTCCCGTCGTTGGCCGGTTCATTCTCTGCTGCAATAGATGCACAGATGCCGGACTGGCTCATGCCGTCGATCATCGCAGACAGACGGCATATGCTTACGGCAGACGCATGGCGTTCAATTGCTTTTGTCGTGTTGTCGTTAGTCGCTATCCTGGCCTACCTAAAGGCAGAAAAGATGCGTGAGGGATTGCTGATAGCTATTTTGGCTGTTCTTACGCTGGTGGATCTTTGGGCGGTGGATAAACATTTCCTCAATGATGATCACTTCATCCCGAAACGTCAGTCGCTTTGGACGCCGTCGGAGGCGAATAAGCAGATTATGGCGGATACAGACCCAGACTACCGTGTGCTTAACCTGACCAGTAATACCTTCAATGAGTCACGCACGAGTTACTACCATAAGTCGATAGGTGGCTATAGTCCGGCTAAGTTGCGTCGCTATCAGGATATTATCGATTATTACCTGTCCGGTCGTATCAATATGAACGTGCTGAATATGCTCAATACGCGTTATGTAATCACGCAGCAAGGGGTTCAGTATAATCCGGCAGCATTTGGCAACGCATGGTTCGTTAAACAAGTGAAGTGGGTGAATACGCCGAACGAAGAGATTGAGGCTATCGGCGATGCAGATTTGCAAAACGTAGCGTTTGTCGATACCTGCTGGCGCAGTAAGATCAAAGGCGAGGTAGTGATGTCGCAGACTGCAAAGATTGAATTGACCAATTATGCGAACCCCGGTAACTTGTTCTACGAGAGCGAGAGTGCCGAAGATGGTTTGGCTGTTTTCTCAGAAGTGTATTATAAGACGTGGAAGGCTTATGTTGATGGCAAGGAAGTGCCTATTGTTCGTGCAAACTATATCCTTCGTGCAATAGAAGTTCCAGCCGGCAAGCATCAAATTGAGTTCCGCTGCAAGGATGAGTTGCTGACGAAGATGCAAATTGTTTCGCTTGTTGCGTCCAGCCTGATTGTTTTGGTTATTCTATTGCTTTTAGTGCTCCGTAAAAAGATTGAAAAGGAATGAATCTGCTGACAATAAATAGTTTCGATTGTTCTGCACAAGCGATGGGAGGCGTTAACCAAACAACGGCAACGCTGAGCACTTTTTTTACCCATCAGTGTGGGGTCAATTGCTATTTGGGTTTCTTCGAAAATATGCCTTCTGAATTCGAACCACTCCCAGTTATCAAGGGACGAATTCTGCTAAATCGGCATTTCGATGAGCAGGCCTTTGCGGAATTTTTACATACCAACAAGATAGATATTGTACAGGTTAATTTTCTCAAGAAGCACAATCTAAAGACTATTCCGCAGATCTACAAGGTAGCCCATCAATGTGGGGCAAAGGTGATCTATGCATTCCATATGTGTCCTGGTTTTCAGAGTCTTACGTATGGCTCATGGGAACGTATGATATATGGTTGGATATATAAGGATAATGCGGAGGCAGAGACAAAGAAATGGATTTTGACGCAGACTAATTGCTTGTGGAAAGGTATTGCGCGCAGTGCTTTACAATCAAAATATAGGATTCCATATGAGCAATGCGACAAAATAGTGGTGTTGTCCAAATATTATTTCCCGACATATTTGTACTACGCCGGATTAAAGAATAGCAATAAGATGGAGGCTATAGGTAATGCGTTGCGTTTCCATGAATATGCCACCGATGAGGATATAAGCAACAAGCAGAAAACGGTTATTGTTGTTGCGCGCTTTGATGAAGATACTAAGCGTATTTCTTTAGCATTGAAGGCATGGCGTCAGATAGAAACTGATTGTTGTTTCAATGAATGGAAGTTACAGCTGGTTGGGGATGGACGGGATCGAAATTTCTATGAATATCTTGCTAGAAGATTGAATTTGCAGCGCGTAGAGTTTACTGGTAGACAAAATCCGATGGAGTATTATCGCAAAGCATCATTGTTCTTAATGACCAGTACAGCAGAAGGATGGCCATTGGTTCTCATGGAGGCAACTCAAATGGGTGTGCCGGTGGTGGCGATGGATTCTTTTGGCTCCTTGCACGATATAGTTGAAGACGGTGTAAACGGTCGCATTGTTCCAAATAACGACATCCCAGCATTTATACAAGCTATGAAGGAGATGATGCGTAATGATAAGGAACGGCAGCAAATGGCGCGTTGTGCGGTTGAGAATTGCAAACAGTTTGAGATACAAAACATATTGAAACGTTGGACACAGTTGTTCAATGAACTAATGCAAGATAAATGATGACGGTTTCCATTATCACTATAACTTATAATGCCGAGCAGTGGTTGGAGCGCACAATGCAAAGTGTGTTGGCGCAGACCTGTACGGACTATGAGTATATCATCGTCGATGGCGCATCCAAAGACAAGACGGTAGATATTATCCAGACTCTTGAACCGCAATTCGAAGGTCGTTTGTCATGGAAATCCGAACCGGATAAAGGGCTGTATGACGCGATGAACAAAGGCATTGCACGCGCTAAAGGGGATTTCCTTTGGTTCATCAATGCCGGCGATGAGATATATGCGCCGGATACCTTAGCGCATATCGTTGCTGCTGCTACGACGGATACCGACATCGTTTATGGCAAAGCCTGTATCGTGAATGCCGAAGGCATCAAAGTGAGCGAACACCATAAACAGACACCATCTGATCTGCAGCGCAAGCATTTCCTCAACGGCCTTGTGGTCAGTCATCAGGCTATTCTAGTTCGTAGGTTGATAGCCGGCAATTATAACACGGATTATCGCATCTCTGCTGATTACGATTGGTGTGTGCGTGCAGTAACGGCATCGCGCAGGAATGCTTATTTGGATGAATATCTCTGTAAGTTCCTTACGGCCGGCGTGAGCCAGAAACAACGAAAACGCTCTTGGGCGGAGCGTTTTCATATTATGCGTACGCATTTTGGTTTGTTGCGTACCCTTTGGGCACATTTTCTGATTGTGCTCAAATATCCGTTCTCAATCAAGTATTGATTACTTATAAAAGTTCTTTCTGAAGGCCTGAAAATCGGTCTCTTTTTTGATGAGGCAATGCCAAACGGCGCGCAGAAACCCGGTGCCATAGCCGATGAGTTGGACAAACGCTGCCACTACTGCCAGGCATCCTACATACAGGCTGCGACTTTGAATAGAGGCATCCAGTACCAATCCTAGACCATAGACCAAAATACACCCTATCGAAAGCCACGCAATCCGTTGATTTTCAATGCATAATCCAATGATGCAGAGGCAGAGCAAAAATAGCACCCCGAGCGTAAAAACAGAGGGTAAAAGGTGAACCAGTTTGAGGGATTCAGGATATTTTTGATACAAGTGAATACGCGCAATGCCGGAGTTGTGCACCTGTTTGAAGAACTGACGGAATGTGCTTCTGCGTTTATGATAGACCCACGCTTCTGGGAACAGACGGCAGCGATAGTTGTTCGCAAAGATACGAATGGAGAAATCGATGTCCTCTCCGAAACGCATCGTGGTGTCGAAGCCGTTCAATGCTTCAAATACTTCCCGTTTGACGCCTAGATTGAAGCTGCGCGGATAGAACTTGTCCATCTTCTTCTTGCCACCGCGGATACCACCGGTGGTCAGAAAACTTGTCATCGAATAACTGATTGCTTTCTGTATCGGACTGAAATCCGGATGAGCTGCATCGGGTCCGCCGAAAGCGTCTGCCGGTTCGCGCTGCAGTTCCCGCTTGATTTCTTCTATATACGTCTTGGGTGCAATGATGTCGCTGTCTAATATCAGCAAATAATCACCTTTGGCGTATTGTGCTCCGTAGTTGCGTGCCGCGCTGGGACCGCCGTTTGGCTTGGTCAGATAGCGAATAGTCAGTTGGTCTGTATACCGTTTGCATATCTCTTCGCAAGGAAGAGACGAACCATCTTCCACTATGACTACCTCAAAATCCTTGTTCGTCTGCTCACATAGCGAGGCCAACAGCTCGTCCACCTCTTGCGGACGATTGTAAACCGGAACAATGATACTAAATAGCATATCAGTTAATCAGTTTGCGGATTTCACATAGTTCTTCTTTCACGCGCAGCAGGATATCCAGGGCTGATTGCCGTTCGTCGGAGTGCTTGGTGTTATGTGCCAGCTCGCGACGGATGGCCTCGATGCGCGTGATATGCAGTTCATCGCGGATATAACGGATGCGTTTGATCAGTTCCTGGTCATCGCGGGTGTAATAGCGGTTGCCGTGACCGTCCTTACGGGGATTGAGTTGCTCAAACTGCTTCTCCCAATAGCGCAAGGTGGAAGCCGGGATACCGGTTTCCTGCACAGTCTCGCGGAGCGAATAGTATATCTTGCCTTCGGCCATCTATGATTTTTGCTTTTAGATTTACTTGCAAATCTTCAGTTTCTTACCGGCGCGGATATTGTCGTTCTTGAGTCCGTTCCATTGCTTGAGTTGCTTAACCGAGCAATGGAAACGCTTGGCAATCGTACTGAGGCTGTCGCCATTCTTGATCGTATAGTAGGTCACGCCATTGACGCGGTAGGCACCGGTGATAGATGTCACTTTGGCCATGTCTATCTCTGCGCGGCGGTTGTTGATCAGGCTATCGGCCATGTAGGCCATGATGCTATCCTGCATGTCGATGAATGCTCCCGCTTTGTCTGCCGGAAGGCAGAGCGTATATTCGCTTCCTCCGGGCAAGATGTCACGTGTATATTGCGGATTGAGTCGCCGCAGTTCGTCCATGCTGATAGATAGGTTGTCACTGATCTGCTGGAGATGCAAACGCTGATTGGTGCGGATTGTATCCGTCATCATGACGCGATCAATGGGAGCCTTGCATATGCCGTGTTCCTGACCATAGTTCATCGCATAGTTGGCCGCGATGAAGATAGGCAGGTAGTTGCGCGTCTCGCGAGGCAGGTAGGGATAGATCGACCAGAAGTCGCGTTTGCCTCCAGCGCGATGGATTGCCTTGTTGACATTACCTCCGCCGCAGTTGTAGGCTGCGATCACCAGATTCCAGTCGTGATAGATAGCGTAGAGTGATTTCAGGAATCGGCAAGCCGCTTCCGTGGAGCGAATAGGATCCATACGTTCGTCCACCAGCGAGTTGATCTCCAGTCCGTATAGTTTGCCTGTACCCGGCATGAACTGCCATAATCCGGCGGCTCCTGCATGCGAACGTGCCATCGGATTGAGTGCTGACTCGATGATGGGCACATATTTGAGTTCGTACGGCAGTCCGTAGCGTCCCAGTGCTTCTTCGAACATAGGGAAGTAATACTCGCTCATGCGCATCATGCGTGCCACCTGTTTGGGGCTGCGACGAACATAGCGCAAGATGAAACCGCGTATATACTCGTTGTAAGGCAACTCAATCACGCAGGGCAGTGCTTGCAGACGTGCCTTATAGATGGAGTCGGCTAGGATGGTGGTGTCGTGAGTGCTGGTGCAATCGGAGGTGTCGAGCCAGCAGAGCGTCCATTCCATCAGTCGGAAATCGATGTCACTCAATTCGTTTTCGTTCCAAGTGCGTACTATATATGGTTGGATAGTGTCAGCCTGCAGCATGCTGTCGGCCATCTGTTCGAGCACCGTCTCGATGGAGTCCATCGGTGCGATAATGCTGTCCTGTTCTTCGGCGTGCGCCATCAGCGCAGCGCTCAGGATGAATATGAGAATAAAGAGTTTTTTCAAAATCGTATAGCTAATTTTAGTTCTGTACTTTGTTGATGTTGCATATCCAGATAAATCTGCGGTTCGGCATGAAGGGATAAGTCGGGACTGATGTCGTAGTCGAACAATTGGGCATCCACATAGGCATCGATGAGCGAGAGCGCATAGACCAAGATGCAGGCAATGATAGAATAGTCGCGATAGCGCCGATAGGTGTTCTGCCTGTTCTTGAGCGTGTTCATCCATGTATTCACACCTCCGACACGCTCCAGGGTATATCCATCGGGAAGGACGGCTATATAACTCTTGCTTGGATCTTCAGTCACCGTGCCGGCTTCGTTGTCATAATACAATTCCAGATAGGCGGATTTGTAGCTGCTATAGCGTCCGTGGTTCCAAGCAATGGCGTAGCCGCAGCCCATGAAGGCACCGTAGACGAGAGGCAACTTCCAATACGAACCGTTATAGATCTGTCCGGCACCAGGAAGGATGGCTCCCAGCCAAACGGATTTGATGGCATCGGGTTTCTTGGTCAGGTCGAAATAGTACCGATATTTGGCCTCGGAGGTGGTGGTGTCCGGGGTGTAATGAATACTATCCTGTCGTGCGTGCGCCAACAGAGGAAGTATCAAAAGCACTATGTAGAGCCAATGTCTCAATTCAGTCGGTTGGCAATGCGAATCAGTTCCGCTTCGTCCTTAAAGGCGATGACGATCTTGCCGTTTTGTATCTTCACTTTGGTGTTCAGGCTGACGCTCATCTCCTGCTCTAGCGGCGTATAGGGATTCGCCTCTTTCTTCTTGGCCGGTTTAGCCTCTGCTTTGGATTCTTGCGCGAGTTCTTCCACCTTACGCACCGACAATCCCTCGCGCAGGATACGCTGGTAGAGAGCCAGTTGCCGTTCGGCAGAGGGAGTGCCCAGAATAGCGCGGGCATGCCCCATATCGATCTTTTTCTCCTTGATACCCACTTGGATCTCTGCCGGCAGTTTCAATAGACGCAAGTAGTTGGCTACTGTAGCGCGCTTCTTGCCTACGCGCTCAGACATACGTTCTTGCGTGAGGTTGTAGTCGTCCATCAGTCGCTGGTAGGCCAGTGCGATCTCGATAGCATCAAGGTCTTCGCGTTGGATATTCTCTATCAAGGCCCATTCCATCACCTGCTCGTCTTTGGCAGTGCGGATATAAGCGGGAATACGTTCGAGTCCAGCCAGTCGGCTGGCGCGGAAACGGCGTTCACCGGCAATGATCATATACGTGCCGTCACCGTTGTCGCGCAGGGTGATGGGGGAAATCACTCCGTGCTCACGGATGGAGTCGGCCAGTTCTTGCAGTGCCTCTTCGTCGAAGGTGCGGCGTGGCTGGTCGGGGTTGGCGATGATCTTGTCGAGTTCGATTTCGGAGATCGAACTACCGCCGTTGGTATCTACATGCGAGGTGTCGATGAGTGCATCTAGTCCTCGTCCGAGTCCTGTCATCTTTTTCATTTCTGTCGTTCAATTAATTCTTTGGCTAATGCGATATAGTTCTTTGCTCCCTTGGACGAAGAATCATACTCCAGTACGGAGACTCCGTGAGAAGGAGCTTCGCTCAGGCGCACGTTGCGGGCAATGACGGTGTTGAAGACCAGATCGCCGAAGTGGCGTTTCACTTCTTCGTACACCTGATTGCTGAGGCGCAGACGGTTGTCAAACATGGTCAGCAGGAATCCCTCTATCTTTAGACCCGGGTTGAGTTTGGACTTGATGATCTTGATCGTATTGAGCAACTTGGCGATGCCCTCCAACGCAAAGAACTCGCATTGTACGGGGATGATAACGCTGTCGCTGGCCGTGAGGGCATTGACGGTGATCAGACCCAACGAAGGACTGCAATCGATCAGGATATAGTCATACTCGTGGTGAATGGGATCCAACAATCGCTTGAGCAGTAGTTCGCGGTTCTCGAGGTTGAGCATCTCTATCTCTGCGCCCACCAGGTCGATATGACTCGGAATGAGGCTGAGGTTGTCCACGTGGGTGGCTACGATAGCCGAGTGAGGATCAACACCGTTAACCAGACACTCGTAGATAGTGGTGTTCAGTTCGCGGATCTCTACGCCCAGACCGGACGAAGTGTTGGCCTGCGGATCGGCATCAATCAGTAGTACTTTCTTGCCTTCAGCGGCAAGGGCTGCGGCCAAGTTGATGGAGGTGGTGGTCTTACCTACGCCTCCTTTCTGGTTGGCCAGTGAAATAATCTTACTCATATATGTTGCAATATTGTTTCTGCTTCTATTTGTCGGCAGGCATAGTTGCCGTACCGGCAGTGGTTGGTTCCGTGGCAGGCGCATGGACGACAACGGAGGTCGTTGCGCTGCACGATGTCGTTCGGACTCTGTTTCCATCCCATGAATCCGATCATCGGATGGGTGGCACACCATACGCTGATGGCACGAAGACCTACCAGACTGGATAGATGCTGGTTGGCGCTATCCATACATATCATGACGTCCAAGCGGCGCATCAGTTCGAGTTCTTCCTCCAGTTTCAGTTTGCCGGCTATACTGATGGTGCGTGGAAAGACACTCGCCCACTGGCGCAACATCTCGCATTCCACCCGGCCAGCACCGAAAAGGAAGACGCGGGTGTTCTCGTTGGCCGTCAGTTGCTCGATCACCTCTTTGGTGACGCGGTAAGGCAACATGTTGGATCGCGATTTGGCAAAAGGAGCCAGTCCTATCCAGCGACCTTCTTTCGTTCCATAGATCTTCTTTATATTGCGGCTTGCCGTTTTGTTGACAGGTAGTGTCTCAAAGGCTTCGTCTGTCTCCAGTCCTGCGCGTCGGAAGGCATCGCAATAGCGTTCGAACTCGCTGGGCAGTTGTCGCTTGCCGATACCCCAGATGGTGATCAAATGCTTGCGGATACGTCCGTAATGTACGCGAGTAACGCGTTTGCCGCTGAGGCGCATCAGCGAGCCGAAGACGCGTGTGCGAAGCACCGCTTGCAGGTCGATGACGGCATCTATCTCATTACGCCATTCCCGCCAGATGGCAAACACCCCTCTCCAACCAAGATGGTTGTCCACTTCGCGAAACTCCACGTTAGGCATGGCGGCGAACATCGCTCCCAGTTGCTTCTTGCTTGCGACGATAAACCGATCGTTCGGATAGCGCCGACTGAGTGAAGCGATCACAGGAACAGTCATGGCGACACTTCCCAGGGTAGATAATCGGATGATCAGGTACGTCATTGCTTTTTCTTTATCTCCCACATCCATGCTAGATTAATACTCAGATCCATCGGGCTGGCCATATTAAAATGATCGACCAGATTGGTGCCGAAGATACCTCCGAAGCTATAGTCGAACCGTGCTTCAAACTGATATAATCCTGCGTTTCGCGACCGATAATAGAACCCGGCGCCGGTGGCTATTCCCCAATCGAAAGGATGGTCAACAGGTGAATATTCATGGCCATCGGCACTGACCTCGACACCTTTACCTCCGCCGTCCTTGATACAATAACCGATCTGGGGACCGAGGTTGAAGAACCCTCTCCATCGTTCGCTTCCGAAATAGATATGCATCAGTAGCGGCAGTTCGAGGTAGTGGAGTTCATGGGTATATACGCCAGCGGTGCTATGCTCGCGCCATCCTCGATGCAGGTAGTCGAGTTCGAGTTGGATAGCGCAGCACTTATGTCCCGAATAGCGGAAGACGAAGCCGGCATTACCGCCAAGGACGCATGCTTTCTCAATCGGTGACATCGTTCCTACACTGGGGTTGAAGACTACCGTTGAGGCACTCACACCGGCCTGAACGCCTACGTACATCTCGGGTACGCGCAGTCGCCGTTGCCCCAGCATCGTGATAGATGACAGGACAAGCAGCAGGGTGAATATGTGGCGCGTGACTCTCACTCTCTTGTTATTACAGTTACATGACTGTTCTGCCAACCTCCGTTCTCACCGGTACGAACAAACTTGATGTCAGATTGCAGACCATTGTAGGCGGTTTGACCATGGAGATATGCTACCAGCATCTTCATCAAATCGTATCCCAGCTGATCGTAGCGCGGCGTAACTGACACATGTTCGTTGACGAAATAGTGTTTCCACTCCGCCTCGTAGGCATCGGTGTCACTGTTGGAATTAAACATAGAGGTATATACTTGCGGCAGTCGGATCTGCTCTTTCTGCCATGAGTACTGGCTGACGATGCGGATTCGATAGCCGGCTGCCTGCAGCATCTCCAGATGGGGGATAAGCGGACGTACGTGCTGGTAGCGATCGCTATGGAGAATGATGAGGTTCTCCTTCTCCTTGCTCAAGGCGTAGGCGGCTGAGTCGGCCATCAGGTCGCGCAGGGCAAGTCCGGTATAGGAGATGCCGTTGGCCCGCATCTGCCTGCGTAGAGTGCGGATGGAGGAAGTCATGTCGGCTTCTCGCACTTCGACAGCTACGTAATGCAGATCTTTGGTCTGCAGCCATCGGCAGAGGCTGTCCGCCTCCTGACGATCCGTAGCATTGAACTGCATCAGTTGCGGGTGTCCGTTCAACTCCAGATCATTACTGAAGGGGATAAGCAGGGGCACATTATGGATTGTGGCCCAACTGGTCATCCGTTCTATCTGGATAGGATAGACAAGTCCGAGTATACCGCGGACGCTGTCAAGCAGGGTGCTGTCGCACAGTGCGTTCACGCGACGCTCGCTACGCTCGGTGTCGTAAACACGGAGGCGATAAATCGTGCTGTCGTTTTGCAGTTCGTGCAAGGCAAGCAATGCGCCCTGGTAGAACTCCAGCATCTTCTCCGCATTCGTGCTGCGCTTGATCTGCTGACTCTCGAAGGGCAGCATCAGTGCCAGTTCAATCACTTGCTTCTCCGGCAGAGGAAGCGTGTCGATGGTCAGGATAGTATCGATAGCGAGCGGGAGTGTGTCTGCATTTGCCGGTGTCTTGTCTGCGACGATGGGTGTCTCTTTCTGTTCTACAATCACCGGAGTCGGTTGAGGAGGAAGATCGCGTACTTCCGTCTTGACGACAACGGCTTCTGTCTGTCTGACCACTCTGCGGCCGGAAGGAATCAGGATAGTCTCGCCGAAATGGAGTCCGCGTTGTTTGAGTTGCGGGTTCATACGGATGATCTCGCTCTGCGGCACGTTGAAGTTAACGCCCACACGATAGAGGCCGATGCCTTTCTCCACTTCATACTTATAGACGATCTCTCCGTCAATCGTATCCGTGGGGCAATTTATCTCGCTTTCCACCGGGGTTTGTGCCCAGAGCGGTGCGGCCGCAATGACGGCCATAATCCATATTAGAATGCGGTTATTTCTCATATTTTCTTCTTCGTATTAGTTGAACTATCAGTCCGATGAGTGCCAGCATAGCAATCGGACTCAGCGTACTTATCCACTGTATTTTCATTCGTTCGTCATGTGCCCGCTTGTCGTTGAGCAGACGTAGCGCGACGTTTTTCTCGCGCAGGCTGATCAGTCCGTCTGCATCGGTGAGCCAAAGTACGGCATTGACCATGAAGTCACGATTGCTGAATTGCATGCCGCTATAGCGATCGTAGCCCATGGGTAGCGGTTGTCCCTGCTGCAACTCGTTTCCGGCGATGCTACCGCATCCAATGACGACTTGGCGTGACTTCTTCCCTTGCTTGACAATAGGCTCGCCATGGATAATTCCCTCGGGCGTCATGCGATGGGCAAAGGCACTCGCGAATGCACCTTCAAGTGAGACGGCCACTGGTACGTATTGGAACTTGAACTGCGACATGTCAGGGTTCATATCACTCAGGTTGACTTCACCGGGTGTGCCCGTAAGACGTGTGGCAGTGCTGGTGGCCAAAAGCACTCGTTTCTCAATGCCATCCTCGCCGCCTACAGCGTCAATCGGACAGACGAACATGCTGCTGACTTGTCCCAGATTCTTGGTGATGGGACTACCTTGACTGGTCAGGAGTAGCGGTGCGTAGGTCCAGGGTAGGGGCTGGAAGTTCGGTTGTTGCGGATCGCTTGACACATTAACGGGTATGGGCAGGCACTGTATGTCTTGGACGAGGGCAGGGTTGACACGGACGCCGTAACGGAAGAGCATGTCGGTGATGCCCAAGTCCAGTGCAACGATAGGCGTGAAGCCTTCTTGCTGCAACACCTGTTCGCTGAACCGCACACCGTCGATGGCCCAGAGGAGTGCACCTCCCTGCATCAGGTATTGATCGAGTACGAACTTCTCCTGGTCGGAGAATGCACGTTGCGGCCCTACAATCATTACGGCCTTGTAGCCATCCAACATGTGCGCGTCGATGGCCGACGAATCGTCTGTGGCCATGATGCTGCCACGGTCCACCTGGTAGTAGCGGCTCAGCGCACGCATCAGGTCGTAGGTATGCGCCTCATCCGGTTCTCCGTGCCCCTCAAGGATGGCTACGCGAGGTGTCTCTGTCTGTTGGAGCAGATGGAGCGCTTCGGCGAAGGCAAACTCGAGGTTCTCGATGCTCGCGTTTAGGTTCTCTTCGCCACTCAGGCCTCGTGTGTTCTTGAGTAAAGCCACCGGTGCTCGTCTGCCCTTGTAACGCATGAGCGCGTAAGGATAGACGGTCGTCTGGGCAGTCTTTCCGTTCTGCTCTCGTTCGTGGATGACGATAGGAGACAAGCCGAGTGAGTCCGGCAGGTCGTTGGAGCCGGTAGAGATGCGGAGGTCGGCATAGACATCCATCTCGTCCAGTGTCTCACGTGTGGCTTTCTGCAGACGCCGGAAACCGGCGTTGAGGTCGCCCTGTAGGAACAGCGTCACTTCGATGGGCGCGTCTGTTTGCAGCAACAGTTGCTTGGTAGCCTCGTTGAGACTATAGTGCTTGTCATCCGTCAAATCCCAACGAACGACGAAAACCTGTGCCAGTATGTTTACCAGCACGACGCCAAGCAATACTATGACTGCATTACGCCACCTCATTCTCTACTCGTAATTGTCTCGATAATGTCTCGATAGTGTCTCGATAAAAGTGTGGGTTATTTCTTGATTTGTTCCCACACAGTTTGATCGATGACGACGGGATATTTGGCACGAAGGGCTTTGATCCATTCGGCTTCCAGATAGTCCTGATAGTCGGTGGTCACTTTGCCTTTCTCGTCGCTCCAGGTCTCAGGCGCTTTGAGTTTCTTGCCGAGGCAGATGACTACCGGCAGTTGCTCGGAGGGCGTGAATTCAGCCTTTTTCAGCTTGAAGCCGAATTTGTCTATAGCTGCGTTCTTGCCCTGTTCCCACAGACCGTGTTGCACCTTGACGTATTGTACGCTGTCGGTGTTGAGGCGGCGCGTGATATAGGCGTTGATGCTGTCGGCTTCGGCGCTCTTGATGATGGCCTTGGCTGCTTTGGCACTGCTCTTGTCTTTGCACTGCAGCAGATAGCCTTTCCAGCGCGGTTGCTCCCAAGGATAATTCTTCTTGTTGGCCAGGAAGTACGTCTGAAGGCCGATGGTGTCTTTGGCAGCTTTGTCCCATACTTCGCGCAGCGATACTTCGAAGAGCAGAATGCCGTCGTGGTACTCTTTGACAAGGTTCCTGAGGTCGGCGTATTTGTCCTCGAGGTGCTCGTCGGCATAAGCCTTGACATCAGCGTCGCTCATCTCAGCGGGCAGGTTGTACTCGGCACGGGTCTTGCGGATAAAGCTCTTCTCCGCCTCCTTCATGCGCTCGTCTCGTTGTACCTGACGTAGGATCTGAGCGCGCATTGAGTCGAGCGGTTGGATGCCGCGTTGTCCCTCTTTGAGGATGATGTGCCAGCCGTAGGCGGAGCGAATGGGTTGGCTGATCTCGCCATCTTTGAGGCTGAAAGCTGCATCCTCGAAGGGCTTGACCATCATGCCTTTGCCGAACCAGTTGAGATCACCGCCACGTGCGCTACTGCCGCGGTCGTCGGACTCCAGTTTAGCCACTTCGGCGAAGTTCTCTGCCGTGACGATGGCACGGATAGAGTCGATCTGCGCTTTCTTGACAGCAGCAGTGCTATCGGCCTGCTTGAGTTGTTCGGGATCCGCCTCGTTGGCGCGCGGCACCATCTTCATGATATGACGAGCACGCACCTCTTCGTGATCACGCTCCTCCTCCACCAGCACAATGTGGAATCCGTATTGAGTGCGGAAGACCTCGCTGATTTGTCCGACGGGTGTAGCGTAGACGGCCTCCTCGAGCGGATAGACATAACGGAACGGAGTGATCCATCCGAGTTCGCCTCCGGTCTCCTGTACACTCGGGTCGGTGCTGAGTTCACGTGCAACAGCATCAAATGCCTCCACCTTCTGGCGCACGAGTTTAGCCCGTTTGCCTTTGCCTTTCATCACACCTTTGCCGATGGTGACGCGTTCGCGTGCCTCGTTGATCTTGGCTTGTGCTTCGGCCACAGCAGCGCTGTCTGCGCTGGCGGGGCATTGGATAGCAATGTGGGCAGCGCGACGATCTTTGGCCATATGACGCCAACTCATCTCCACGAGGCTGTCGATGGCCTGTTGATCTTGGAGGTACTTCGGCGTAGCCTGTGCGCGGTAGCCTTTCAGCTCTTTAAGGAAAGCCTCGGTGGTGTCAATGCCTTGTTGCTCGGCTTCGATCACTTTGAGTTTGAAATTGATGAACATGTCAAGGTACTCGTCCATCGTTTTGGGGTCAACCGCACCGGCCTGGTTGTTTTTCTCATAGATATAGAGAAACTCCTCTGCACTAACGGGTTGACCGTTGATAGTCATAAGCGTTTGAGCCTGCATAGCGAGGCCCATCCAACCGGCGACTAATACCAATACTAATTTCTTCATATACATAGAATTTTAAATATTTTTTTGTATTCCATACAAATAGCCCGCAAAATTACAAAAAAATTTTGATATGTGCAAATAAATTTGTATCTTTGCACAAATTTTACGACTATGAACACCCCAATATCTCCTGAATTAGTGTCGAAGGCGCACGAAGTGCTTGCAGAAGCACAGCGTGTAGTCATCTTCACGCACATGGGTCCGGACGGTGATGCCATCGGTTCGTCGCTGGCCCTGCGTCATTATCTGGAATCACGTTCTACAGCTACTCAGGCGACCGTGATCGTGCCTAATGATTTTCCGGATTTTCTGGCATGGATGCCAGGGGCGGACCAGATACTGGTGTATGAGGGTCATGCGGAGCAATGCGACCGTTGTCTGGACGAAGCGGATGTGGTGGTTTGTCTGGATTTCAATGATCCTCGGCGTATAGGGCCTGTCGGAGAGAGAGTGCAGCAAAAACCGTGCCCAAAGGTGATGATAGATCATCATTTGTATCCGACGGATTTTGCGACGGTCTTGATTTCGGACCCAGCGGTTTCATCGACATGCGAGTTGGTGTATTATTTCCTGCGTCAAAGGGAGGGCGAGTCGTGGCATCCCTCGCCGGAGATAGCCAATTGTCTGTACACCGGATTGATGACAGATACCGGTAATTTCTCGTATAACAGCAATCGGCCGGAACTATATGAGATCATCGCGGAACTGATGCGTGCGGGGATACAGAAAGATGTCATCTATGATCGCGTCTTCAATCAATATTCGGCCGACCGGATGCGTCTGATGGGGTATTGTCTATACAAGAAGATGCGTCTCTACCCGGAGCATCATATGGCACTAATCACTTTGTCGATTGACGAATTGAAACAATTCAACTACAAGCAAGGCGATACCGAAGGTATCGTTAACCTGCCGCTGCAGATGGGAGATATCTTCTATTCGGTCTTTATGCGTGAGCAGGAACCGAAGCCGGGGACCACGAAGAATGTGGTGAAGGTGTCATTCCGTTCGCAAGGAGACAGGCCCGTGAATGTGATGGCGGCAGAAGTATTCCGTGGCGGAGGACATGCGAATGCGTCGGGCGGTGATTTCTACGGATCAATACATACTGCTGCGCGTTTGTTCTTGCGCGAGTATCCGAAGTATTTTAAGAAGGAATAAGAAAAGAAGCGACCCGCGGGTCGCTTCTTTTCTGTTTATTGCACTCGTGTGCCGCGTGCATCGTAGATGCGACCGTCGCGGATAATATATAGGCGACCGTCTATCATGCGTTTGCGTACGTAGTCACGCGAGTTGTCGTCGGTAACGGGATCGAGGGCCGTAGGCGTTTCTTGCACCGGTGAGATCTCGAGCCAGAAACGTCCGTTGTGCGTGCCCTGACTCAGCGTGGCGGTGTACGTCAAGCCTGTGCTGAGGTTGGTACGCATGCCGGACAGTGAATCGATGAGCGTGATACCTATACCGTCGCTGCCGTCTGGTAGTGCGAAAGTATAGTCGCCTGCTTGGTCCGCCTTGGAGAGCACAACACCCAACGGAATCAGCGTGGTCTCTTCGGTATGAAGCGACATGCTATTGGCTGCCACTTGCTCGTTGCCTACGAAGGAATAGAGGTAGGCGTGGTTGTACTTAGGCTCTTTGCTAAGGTCCTGTCCGAAATCGAAGGAGTCGGTCACTTGTTCCATGGTGCTCATGCGAATGTAGGTCTGATCTTCGAATGTACCCTCTCGCTCCAGCGTGAGACGCCATGTGTAGTCAATGGTTTTCGTCTGTCGACGGGCTACGATGGATGATGTGTTGGGCTTGCCTACCACTTTCTGCCAATAGATAGCACTACTACATTGCACCAGATAAGCGAATGTCGGGCGGAAGTGGAAGGGGTGAGTAGAACGTGGCGTGAGAGAGTTGTCGGTGGTGTTCCACTCGTAGAGGAAAGGTAGTGAGCCGGTGACAATCTCCCATTGGGGATGAGGTTGCCAAGCGATGTTCTCACCGCCTTCGCCAGTAAGTACTTCCATGGTGTAATCATT
The DNA here is from genome assembly GCA_902784585.1 of uncultured Bacteroidales bacterium. Taxonomy (GTDB): domain Bacteria; phylum Bacteroidota; class Bacteroidia; order Bacteroidales; family Paludibacteraceae; genus Colicola. The sequence goes on from CACZVM010000005.1 coordinate 48,161, forward strand.
ATATCCAGGCACTCCGATGCATCGCCAGTAACTGTCTTTGATGGTGTGATCCATCTCAGGATGAAGTCCATCTGAATTATGGTTGATCTGGCACTGGTATTCCTCGCCCAGGGCAGGGAGTGTGGCCTCCGATGTTGCGATTGTTTCTATATGCATATTAGACGGGAAGAACAGCTCGACATTATGGATCTGGTTGAGCCAGAAGGTGGTGGTGTCGTTGTACTCCATCTGGCTGAGATCGAGGCTAAGTAGGTAACCTTCGTTCGCTTTGAGCACGAAGGTGTTGTGGTCGATGCCTAATTCGGAGTGGATGTAGTCCCAGTTGGTACAATCGTGATTGAAGCAATTGTCGGCAAAATAACCTTGCTGTGCGCGGCGTAGGCCGTTGTAGCGGGATATGATCCATTGCTCACCGTAAGTGCCGAAGCCAAACACATCACTTAGGTTGACATCAAACGGGAAGGAGATGAAATAGTGCTGACGTTCAAAGACCGGTATCTGTTCTCCACCTATCAAGAGGGGATGGTAGGTGGCTATTTGCTCGTCGGTGAGGCAGTGCTCTTTTATTTCATCCTCGGTGTCACCTGGGCCGCGACGTCGGTTGTTGAGTGTCCAACGGTTGAACTTCATCACACCGTAGACGGTTCTTACGTCCGAAAGTTTGCTATCGTCGTTAGTCATAGTGATGCAGTCGGCATCTTTTTGATGATCACGAATGATCATAGCGTCTGCCTCAATCTGCTGAGTTCCCGTTATGTCGCCACTTGGCATCCATGCAGTCACCAAACGATTGGTCTTGAAGTCATAGATGATACGCATTTTTTGTGGAGTGGTACTATATGATTCTCCTCCCAAAATCTTTATGGCATGGTCTGAAGAAAAGTCATCAAAGAATTCATCTCCGCCATCACCACGGAAATATTGTGCATCTTTGGGTTCGACTGTTGTGTAGCAAGCGTAGAGCTTGGCGTAGGTGCCAGGCACGACCTTGATGTAGGATTCGTAAATCCAGTTCTGGTCGTCGTGCAAGAGGACTGCGTTTGCTTCGAGATTAGCGGTCGCGGGGATGGCGTTGCCGTCTTTGTCCTTCAGTCCTGCGTCGCCAACGAGTACGAGGAATCTTTTGGCGACGTTGGTCGCCGAGGCAACATATGCACGGCAGATTTTGTTGGTATGCCAGTTCCACATAAAGCGGATGTTGGCACTATACATGTCGGCGGTAGGATCAGTATCGGGTTTGCCGTCTTTTCCACGATGTTCAGCCATCAACTCGCCATCAGGATGTGCAGGGTCATCCGCATAGATGTTTTCGTATTCGTTATTATAATCTTGAATCAGTGTGTCGGAGATACAGGGGCTGTAGTCGTTGGCGATGCAGAACATGACGTTGGTACCACGCGGACACCATTTGGCCTTGTAGTGGCTGAATTTCTCACCAAAACTATTCTGTTCGCTTTCAGAGAAAGCAGAGTAGGTCATCTTATGGTCGTAGTCGTTGCGATAATTGCCCCATTTGCTGTGGAGTGCCCCACAACGGATATAATATGGACCGGTATATTTCTCGATCTTGACAAGGCTCATTGCACCACCGGACTGATGAACGATGAGGTTGTAAACTCCCGATTCCTCTACAGCCGGATCGTCGTTGATGTTGATAGGAGAGGTGGGCGTTCCCCATGACACCTCGCCTGTCGTGCTGTTGATGCCAGTTACTTTGCGGAATTGGATAGTCGGGGACGATCCTTTGCTGATGAAGAACGAGACGGTATCGGTAGCGCCCTCTTCGGAATAGATGACGCGGGAAGGATGAGACCATGCCGCAGTGTGTGGACCTTTCGACCAAGTAGCCAAATCTTTGTAGACAACCTGGAAGTCACCGGTCTTGGTGGGATAATGTACACCCACTACATAGTTGTAGCCGTTCTTGTTGGCGAAGGACAATGTGAAGGTATAGGTACCCGCAGCGGTAGTAAGGAGTCCGCACTTGGATGTGCTTGTCTTGAACTCCCAAGGTGTTTGTCCAACATCGCCACTATTACCGTTTTTCATAATGCCGTTGTTGCCGAACCATTGATTGTCAGCGCGATAGATCTTAAAACCATAGGTGGTTGTCTCGCTGAGTGCAAGGTCGACAGGCGCAGATAAAGTAAACTCATCTGTGAACTCAAAAGGAATAGATGCTACTTCAATGGCTCCGTCTTCCGCTATGCGGTCGTATACTTTGATCCAGTAACCGGTGTTTTCAGGATAGTTGATCCAGTAACCATGATTGTAGTAAACCGCTTGGTTACTATTCATCTTTGTTCCTGTTTCGTCTAGCGGAACATACATCGGGAGGTGATTATAGTCGTAGTCCGTACGGTATACGACATTGTTCGGCGTGGTTGTTCCGGATTTGTAGGAGAAATTCGTGTATCCGTTTTGTGTATATTCGGTAAATGCCACCACCGTATTGGAAGATGAAACGTTGTTTTCCTCACAGTCGTAGTACCAGATATTGGTGCCATCAATTTGCGTCATTGCACCATATTTGCCGGTATAGCTACCTCCAGTCTGGCTACCAGTACCTTTGGAGCCATCCCAATATGCGCCACTATAGAAATAGACGGTTACTCCGGACCAACCGAGTGTGTTGTTGAAATAGATCGTGCGTTTGTGCTCATAGATGGCTGTTAGTGTAGCATCGTATTCAGCGGTATAGCTGTTATCCTTGGTTGTCTTGTCTGCGCTAAGGGTGATGCCTTCTCCGGCTTTCCATTCTTTGAACTTGTAGCCGATGATGTCCGGGGCGGTGACATCAGTAGCATCGAGCGGGTTACCGGGTTGTGTGATGGATGGCAGTAGTACTTCATCTCCGCACATATACTTGATGGTGACGGTATAGTCGTTAGCAATGCGGAAGTTCTTTTTGAAGGTGCTGAGCATTGTTCCGCTTCCGCAGTCACCTCCTGTGCGAAGGACGGCCTCAATCTTGTAGGTGCCGGCAGCCAGGCCAACAATCGGGAAACGCACTTGGTTGGGTTTGGTGCCTCCTTCTGTATAGGCTTCGGCATCATGACCGGAGACAGGGCTTACACCGTCGCTGTATAATAATCGCCAGCATACGATGGTAGCATCGCCGATTTTAACGGTCGGGTCGATTACGGCATCGGCGATAACATAGTCCTTGTCATCGTCACCCGTGGAAGTCGGTTGCACTTCCATCACGGTGTGGGATAGCGTGATGTTATCCTCTATGGAATATTGCATGAAGTAGGCGTAGAGTGTCTGGTCTGAAGCAACATCCCAAACGTGTGCGCTGGAGCCATCGGCGTTGTAGTACTTTGTGCCGGTGCCGTTGTGGCCGGAGTAGTAGCCAGCGAAGTTATGATAAGCAGTAGCACCCGGCGCTGCGCCCATAGCAGGCATGTCGGCACCAAAAGTGGCCGTTACTGAACCGTTTGCGCCAGAGGCATAGTTGTCTTCGCCGGTATTCTGCAGCGTGACGGTGTAGGTGTTGGCCTTGAATCGTGCGTAAATGGTTTTTGCCTCTGTGGGATAGTAGGTATATGTGAGATTTGTAGATAAAGCAGAGCCTCCGCTGGGTGCAGCAAACCATCCCACGAAGGTATAGCCGTCATAGGCAGACACGGTAAGGGCCGTGGTGGCGGTGCGTGCTGCTGTGAGATCCGCTTCATAAACGTCTCCGCCAGCTATCATTTCGAGGTCTTGAGTGGAAGCGGACACCGCGTTGAAGGTGCCATCCACAAACTTGTAGGAGGATGAAGTGATTGTAGCCGGAACGATGCCGGAGGTGACTTCGGAATAGGTGCTTCCGTTGTTGTATGAAACAGAATACTTAATCGTCTGCGTGTAGTTAAGATCGGTGCTATGGGTACCGAGATAATAACTATTTGATGGTTTCAGGTCATTCCCCTTCGTGGAAGAAGACGCTTGCAATAAATAGACAGAATTATTGTTAAAACCATACGTTTTGAATGAACTATACCAAGTACTGTTAGTGCCATTCCAATATTCGGTATCTCCATCTGATTTTGCGGATGAATTAGAGATGAAAGCCCATCCGTGAAATTTGGCTCCGCTCCATTCAGGGCCGTGCAGCGTATGTGTATAGTATAGGCGTGTGTTTGGTATGTTGGAAAGCGAAGTAACGGCTGTATACCAGGAATAGTCATCCCCTCCGTCGTTTTGGTATTTACGTGCGGCTATTTGGATGGTACCCTTGTTGACAGTGGTGGATGCGTTAACATATGGGTCAAAATATATGTACGGGTTTCTTTCGAAGGCAATGTTGTTACCGGCCCAAGTATTGCTGAGCCCCCATGAAGAGAGGAGGAGAAGGGTGAGGAATATATGTTGGAACTTTTTCATAAGTAGATTAGTTTCGTAAAGATTGGACATTTATTCGGACTATTTCTAAAATCACGGGATAATATACTATGTATATTATAGGGTGTGGTATGATACGTGATTGCCTCGTTGCGCTCTCGTTGCGGTCTCGTTATTGTCTCGATGAAAGTTAGTTTTTGAGTAGCGGATGGTGCGATAGGTGATGAATCCGCCGAAGAGGAGTGCGAAGAGTAGCATGATCCACGGTTCGCCAATAGGAGGATCGGTGGAAGGCGGTGAGTCGGGGCGATCACCGAAATTACCGATCAGTCGGCGTTGGATATTCTCCCATTTAGCAGCCTCGCGTTGCGGGTTGGTGACATCGTCTTCGCTGATGCAATAGGTGGAAGGTGCATCAATATTAAACGGAATATAGACCATCGATGTGGGATATGCCACGCCGCTGGTCATGATTTTACACTCGCGCATCTCCAATAGTGGGGGAGGCTCCATGGTGTACATGGGCACGGCCTGCGCGCTTGCTATGCACACTACTAAAAGGAATGCAGTAAGAACGTGTTTCATGGTTTGTGAATTGTAAATCGTGGCAAAGTTACAACTTTTTTTGCATTTATGCAAATAATTAGTAAAAATTTCGTTAAAAATGGCAAAAAAAGAGAGACTTCCGTGAGGAAATCTCTCTTTTGAGCTGTCAGTTGTCAGCTGTCAGCCATCAGATTTCTGAATCCTGAATGCTCTGTTACAACCAACGAACGTAGCAGAAGTCCATGCGGTGGGGCAGGAGTTCATTCTGCGGATACATACGCAGGCAGAACTTCATGCCGCCGGCATAGTCTACCTGGTAGGTATTCTCGAAGAAGAGATGTGTGCCTTCAGCCTTGACGAGCTTCAACGGCTCTACTTCGTAGAGTTTGTCGTTGTTGTGGGTGGAGGTGCGAACCGCTACGAGTTCTACGCCGATACCCTTGTCGTTGAGACTGTGTGTGTCGAGTTCTACAGCGATATTCAGCTTGTCACCTACGGTGAGAGTGGACATGTCCTTAGAGGAGGACTTGTTCACCAGTTCAATCTCGTCCCAGTGAGCGGCAAGGTTCTCTTTCCAAGCAGCGATCTCTTTGGCTACCTTGTAGTTGTCTGCCAACAACATATTATGGCGTTTAGCCAACTTGTTGTAGAACTTAGCGAAGTAGTCGTCAAGCATGCGCTTCATGGTGAAGCGCGGGGTGATCTTGGTAACGGAGTTCTTGATATATTGAATCCACTCAGGGCTGTAACCCTTGCTGTTCTTAGCATAGTACAGCGGGATGATCTCGGATTCGAGCATCTGGTAGATGGTAGCAGCATCGAGTTGATCCTGGTGCGCCTGATTCTCGTAGGTGCGTTTTTCTGTCAAAGCCCAGCCTGCACCCTCGATATAACCCTCGTACCACCAACCGTCTTTGACGGAGAAGTTGAGTACGCCGTTCATCTGTGCTTTCTCACCGGATGTACCGGAAGCCTCGAGCGGACGTGTCGGGGTGTTGAGCCAGATGTCGACACCGGAGATGAGTCGTTTAGCGAGTCGCATATCGTAGTTCTCGAGGAAGATGATCTTACCGAGGAACTGAGGCATACGGCTGATCTCGATGATACGCTTGATCAGGCCTTGTCCACCACCGTCTGCGGGGTGTGCCTTACCGGTGAAGAGGAACTGAACGGGGTAGTTGGGGTTGTTAACAAGTTTGTCGAGACGCTCGAGGTCGGTGAACAGCAGGTGTGCACGTTTGTAGGTGGCGAAACGACGACCGAAACCGATGATGAGGTTATCGGGTTTCATCTCGCTGAGTGCGCGGATGATGCGAGCAGGATCGCCCTGCGACTTCATCCAGTCCTCGCGGAACTGCTGCTTGATATAATCCACCATCTTACGCTTCAGACCGAGGCGCGTAGCCCAGATCTCAGCATCTGGAATGTCGTTGTACGGCTTCCACATCTCGAGGTTGGATTGGTCGTTCTGCCAGCCTTTAGGCAGGTATTTGTTGTACACCACTTTCCAATCGGAAGCAGCCCAAGTAGGCATATGTACACCGTTGGTGACATAGTCAACATGCAGTTCTTCAGGGAAATAGCCGGGCCAAACGGGCGAGAACATCTTCTTGGATACTTCGCCATGTAGCCACGATACACCATTAGCCTCTTGGCAGGTGTTAAGCGCGAAGACAGACATCGAGAATTTCTCATTCTTATCTTCCGGGTTGGTGCGGCCCATACCGATCAGGTCGTCCCACTCGATACCCAACTTGCCGGCGTACTCGTTCATGTACTTATAGAACAAGCTCTCCTCAAAGTAGTCGTGACCTGCAGGCACCGGAGTATGGCAAGTGTAGAGTCCGCTGGAGCGTACCACTTCTTTTGCCTCGTTGAACGAAAGTCCCTCTTGTACCAGATCCACCAGACGTTGCAGACCCATCAGGGCAGCGTGGCCTTCATTACAGTGGTATACATCCTTCTTGATGCCCAGTTTCTTGAGCGCCAGCATACCACCGATACCCAGCATGATCTCTTGCTTGATGCGGTTCTCCCAGTCACCACCATAGAGCTTATGCGTGATCTCGCGATCCCACTCGCTATTAAGCTCATTATCAGTATCCAAGAGATACAGGTTCATGCGTCCTACAGCTACCTTCCAGAGGTATGCTTTCACGGTGCGGTCAGGATAAGGCACCTCGACGATGAGGTTGCTGCCATCTTTCTCCTTCACCTGCGTGATGGGCAGGTTGCTGAAATTCTGCGCCTCATAGTTAGCGATCTGTTGTCCTTCGGGCGAGAGGGTTTGAGTGAAATAGCCATAGCGATAGAGGAAGCCGATGGCCGTCATATCGACGTTGCAGTCGGAAGCTTCTTTGATATAGTCGCCGGCCAAGATACCCAGACCGCCTGAATAAATCTTAAGAACGTGGGTGAGACCATACTCCATCGAGAAATAAGCGATGGTCGGTTTTTTCTTGTCTTTCGGAGCGTCCATGTATGCGCGGAACTCGTCATACACAGCGTTCAGTTGTTTCATAAATTTCTGGTCCTTGGTCAGTTCTACCATCCGATCATAACTGATCGTGTTGAGCAGAACGATAGGATTGGAACCGGCACGGTGCCATGCCTCGAGGTCGATGTAACGGAACAGATCCTTTGCATCGCCATTCCAGCTCCACCAAAGGTTGTACGCAATCTCTTGCAGTTTGCTCAGTTCTGCAGGCAGAGTAGCGTGTACGTTGCACTCTTTCCAAACAGCCTGATTGACATTACTTACTTTAACTTTCATAATATGATTGTTTGTTGATTTTTTCGTTTATTTCAAAAGCGGCCGCAAAATTACACAATTTTTTTGAATTGTGCAAGATTTTTCGAAAAAATTACCTACAATTATATAGAATGCCTATCTCATTTGGCAGTTTTTGCCAACGTCATTACCTCCTCGGCAATCCGTTTGGCTGAGTCGCGTTGAGCGAGTTGAAGTACGTTGGTGTGGAGCGACATGAGTTGTTCCTCATCTTTGATGAGACGTAGCGCTGTGGGTATCAGTCGTTCTGCAGCCTCTGCGTCACGCACCAGCACCGCAGCCTCTCGATTGACCAGTGCCATGGCGTTGTGTGTCTGGTGGTCTTCGGCCACGTTGGGTGAGGGCACGAGGATGGCGGGTTTGCCCAGCAGGCACAATTCGCTGATAGATGATGCTCCGGCACGCGAAATAACCAAATCAGCAGTTGCATACCTATCCGGCATGTCAGACAAGAAATCCAGACACTCGATATTCTTCGGACTACCTGCTGCTTCCCATGCTGCTTTGCATTTCTCGTAATAGACCTTGCCCGTCTGCCAAACGACATGCAGATCAGATTTGCCCAGTTCGGGCAGGGCTGCTTTGACGGCTTCGTTGATGGTGCGTGCACCGAGAGAGCCGCCGATGATGAGCAGGTTCTTTTCGCCTTTATTCTTTGCCTTTTTCCCATCCAACAAGTTCTGTCGCACAGGATTGCCGGTGAGGATGATTTTTTCAGCAGGGAAGAAGCGCTCCATGCCCTCATAGGCCACACATATCTTGGCTGCCTTGTCACGGAGGATCTTGTTGGTGACGCCTGCAAAACCGTTTTGCTCCTGCAAAAGGATAGGAATACCCATCTTAGCGGCAGCCCACATAGCTGCCCCCGAAGCGTAGCCGCCTACGCCGACTCCTACGTCAGGGCGGAAATCGCGAATGATCTTCTTTACCTGATGGATGGATTTGGCGAGGTCGATGAGTACCGACACGTTCTTCCACGGCTGTGCACGGTTGAAGCCTCGTACAGGCAGTCCGACAATCTTGTACCCCGCTTGCGGGACGCGCTCCATCTCCATTCGGCCGAGTGCGCCGATAAACAAAATCTCTGCTTCAGGATCGAGTTCCTTCAGCGCATTTGCGATACTTACTGCGGGGAAGATATGTCCACCGGTTCCCCCTCCGGAAATGAGGTATTTCATAATGGTCGTTAGACGTTAGTCGATTATTCCAATGTGAGGATAGGTACGTCCTCTTCGCTCTCCGTTTTGGTTTCTTCCACTTTCTCACGCAACTCCATCTGCTCGCGGCTGACGCTCATCATGATACCGAAATAGATGGATGTGATAAGGACGGATGTGCCGCCTCGGCTGATGAGTGGCAGCGGTTGACCGGTGACAGGTCCGAGTCCGACGGCCACGAGCATGGAGATAAGGGCCTGGCAGGTAATCATCAGTGCGAGTCCCATCGTCATGAGCATCGCCGGCGTGTCGGAGTAACGGCTAGACACGTTGCAGGCGCGGAAGAGGATCGCCAGATAGATGAAGATGAGGAAGGCTGCCCCGAGGATGCCGCTTTCCTCGACGATGATGGCAAAGATATAGTCGGCAAAAGCCAGCGGCAGGTAGTCACGCTCCTTGCTGTTGCCGGGCAGTACACCTATCGGTGAAGTGCCACCGCGGGCGATGGCTACGGCCGAATAGACCTCCTGGATATTATCGTCGGTGAGGACGTATTTGGAGGCACCATCGTCCGCGAAATGCCGATCGAGTCGTGCCACCCATGTAGTGGCGCGCTTGAAGGGGCCATGCATCTCGCGGTGAGGGCGTACGAAGGCAAACTCGACGATGGCGTAACCGAGTCCGAGTATCAGGACGGCGATGCCGACGACGGAAAGCGTATATTTCCAAGGGATACGAGCCAGTATCCAGAGGCAGAAGATAATAAGTCCGATAAGTACGGCCGTCGAGAGGTTGGATGCCATGACGGGCAACATGACGATGCCGGCGATGATGAGGGTGCGGTAGAAATATTTCCGCTTGTCATCCTCGGAGTGAATACGTGCCAGTTGATCAGCCACCACGATGATGAGGCTTAGTTTCGCCAGTTCAGAAGGCTGGAACGTGATGCCGGCAATGCGCACCCAACGGGCGGCACCATTGATGGTGACTACCAGCGGGTTGCCGGGTATCATGGTGGAATAGACCAGCAGGGTGCTGAGTGCCAGCAGAGCGTAACCGCCCAGACGCACCCAATAGGTGGGGATGAACTGAATACCGTAGGCGGCTGCGAGTCCCAGCACGATGAAGAACATCTGCTGTCCGATAGGTCCGAGGGCGGAGTGATGCATATACACGAGCGTGGACGACGCCGAGAACAGCGCGATGATGGCTACCACGATCAGAGTGATGAACAGTCCCCAGAATGTGCGGTCGATATATTTGAGCCCTGGTAGTTTCATAACTTACGTACGGCGTTCATAAACTGTTCGCCACGATCTTCATAACTCTTAAAGAGGTCAAAGCTGGCGCAACAAGGCGAGAGCAACACCGTGTCGCCTTCGCGTGCGGCGCGGTAGGCTCCTTGGATAGCATCGTGCAGGTTGTTAGTATCGATGATTTGAAGACCGAAACCGTCGAAATGTTCATGTAGTTTCTCATTGTGCAGGCCCATGAAGACGAGGGTGTGGCATTTCTCGCGCACGAGTTCGTCTATCTCCGAGTAGTCGTTACCCTTGTCCTTGCCGCCTAGGATGAGAACGGTGGGGGTGGTCATCGACTCAAGTGCGTACCAGCAGGAATTGACGTTTGTGGCTTTGCTGTCGTTGATCCAGCGTACACCACGGACTGTAGCGACGTACTGCAGACGGTGTTCGACACCCTGGAAGGTCTTCAAACTCTCGCGAATGATCTCCTTGCGAATACCCACTACGTTCGCAGCGATGGTGGCCGCCATCGAATTGAGCACATTATGTCGTCCCTTCAGCGCCAGTTCGTCTTCACCTACCGGCAGCGGGTTGGGTTGAGTGAATCCGTAAGGATAGAGAGTGGCTCCAAGTTGTAGTTTCTTCATCTCACGATCTATTACGGGATCTTCTGCCCAATAGATGAATGCATCGTCTGTCGTCTGGTTGCGCGTGATGCGGAACTTGGCATCTACGTAGTTCTGGAACTGGAAATCGTAGCGGTCCAGATGGTCGGGTGTGATGTTGAGTAAGATAGCGACGTCGGCGCGGAAATCGTACATGTTATCGAGTTGGAACGAAGATAACTCGATCACGTAGTAGTCGTGATCCTCATGCGCCACTTGCAGTGCCAGCGAGTTGCCGATATTTCCGGCAAGACCTACGTTGAGGCCTGCCTGCCGAAGGATATAATAGATCAGCGAGGTGGTGGTGGTCTTACCGTTCGAACCGGTGATGCAGATCATCTTGGCGTGTGTATAACGCGCCGCGAACTCAATCTCGGAGATGATAGGTGTACCCTGCGCCTGCAATTTCTGGATGAGCGGTGCTGTCAGTGGAATGCCGGGTGATTTGACTACTTCGTCTGCATTGAGAATCAACTCCTCAGTATGCTTGCCGTCTTCCCACTTGACGCCGTTCTGGTCGAGCAACGCACGGTAAGGCTCCGTGATCGTTCCGCAGTCGCTCACGAACACGTCGAACCCTTTCTCTTTGGCGAGGATGGCTGCTCCGCTGCCTGATTCGCCGGCGCCTAAAACAACAATTCGTTTCATGTTATCTTATTTTCAATGTCAATATGGTTAATGCTGCCAGTATCAGCGTCACGATGCAGAAGCGCAGCACAATCTTCGTCTCGTGGTGCAAGTTTTTGCTGCCACGGAAGAGGATGGTGCAGGTCGGGTCGTTCTTGAGTACCTGATCTACGCTGGTACGGAAATGGTCATGTAGCGGCGTTCGTTTCCATATGCGCACATGCTGTCCACGTTTCTTATAGAACTTATACACCTGTGTCTGTACGATGACGCTCACGCTCTCCATGAGGAACACTCCGCAGAGTACGGGTACCAGTAATTCCTTATGAATGATCATGGCTGTTACACCGATGATGCCGCCTACAGTCAGGCTGCCTGTGTCACCCAGAAAGACCTGAGCGGGAAAACCATTAAACCAGAGGTAACCCACCAGTGCTCCTACGAATGATGCCAGGAAGACGACCAGTTCTTCACTGCCGGGGATATACATCACGTCGAAATATTCGGCCCATACTACGCTACCGCTGGTGTAGGCCAGTATGAGCAAGGCGATGCCGATGATGGCAGAGTTGCCGGCACACATACCGTCCATGCCGTCGTTCAGGTTTGCGCCGTTGCTCACTGCTGCCACTACGAATACCGTCAGCAGTACGAAGAAGATCCAACCGAAGCGGTATTTGTTCGCTTCACCGGTCCAACTGAACAGGTCTGCATAGTTGAAGTTATGATGTTTGACGAAAGGAATAGTGGTCTGTGTTGATTTGATCTCCGGTGTTTTTTCTACCACCACGATATTATTTTCTATATGACTGCTTACCACTTCGTTCATCGCCACGGCCGGGCAGAAACGCAGCGTCAGTCCGACGATCAGTCCCAGTGTTACTTGGCCGGCGATCTTGATCCAACCGTTCAGTCCTTCTTTGTTCTTACGGAAGGTCTTGATATAGTCGTCGGCAAAACCCAGGCTTCCCATCAGTAGGGTGGTGATGATCATCAGGATCATGTAGATGTTGCTCAGTTTGCCCAATAGCAGGCAGGGGATCAGAATGGCGGCGATAACGATCAGTCCGCCCATGGTGGGAACACCCTTCTTCGCTACGTTGAAGGGGTCGATGCTGGCATCACGCTGCGTCTCAGAGATGTTATGACGCTTCATGTAGTTGATGAACCAATTGCCCATCCATATGCTCACGCAGAGTGCGCTGATGCCTGCTGTGATGGCGCGGAAGGATATATAGGTGAACAGACGCGCACCCAACACATCACTGAAATGATTAAACAGAGAATATAACATAATTGTCTTTCGTTATATCGTTATGACCTTATTACGGATTAAATATACTTACGAACCACCTCGTGATCATCAAAATGATGTTTCACCCCTTTGATGATCTGATAGTCTTCATGTCCTTTACCGGCTACGAGGATGACGTCGCCGTTTTGAGCGAGTGTGCAGGCTGTCTGGATGGCAGCGGCGCGATCTTCAATGACGAGTGTCGTGCGCAGTTCCTCTGCGTTGAGGCCGTCCGTCATGTCTTTGAGGATGGCGGCAGGTTCTTCGTCACGCGGGTTGTCACTCGTCAAGATGAGTTGTTCGCTACCGCGTTTGGCGATTTGCGCCATCATCGGACGTTTGCCTTTATCGCGATTGCCTCCGCATCCTACGACGGTGATCAGTTTAGCACCTTCGTGCTTGATTTCGCGGATGGTTTGAATCACATTATCTACCGCATCAGGCGTATGGGCGTAATCGACGATAGCCGTCCAGCCTTTCGGGCTGTGGATAGTCTCGAACCTGCCGTTGACGGGCTTGAGTGTGGAGAGTACCCGCAGCACGTCCAGTTCGTCGAAACCGAGGTTGAGTGCGGCACCGTAGATACAGAGCAGGTTGCTCACGTTGAAGCGTCCCACCAAGGGCACAAACACCTCTTTGCCGTTGATGCTGAGCATCATACCGTCGAAACCTTCTTCAAGGATCTGCGCCTTGTAATCCGCCAGAGCGCAAGTGGAATAGGTGCGTACGGAAGCCGGGCAATTCTGCGTCATCACGAGGCCGTTCTTGTCGTCTTTGTTGGTAACGGCAAAAGCTGTTTTCTTCAGTCCGTCGAAGAGCCGTTTCTTGGTGTCGCGGTAATTGTCGAAGGTCTTATGATAGTCAATATGATCGCGCGTGAGGTTGGTGAACAGCGCACCGTCGAAGTCCAGTCCGGCGATGCGTTCCTGTGCGATGGCGTGACTGCTCACTTCCATGAAGGCATACCTGCAACCGGCATCCACCATACGACGCAGCAAACCGTTCAGTTCGATGGCGTCCGGAGTGGTGTGAGTGGCGGCCACGGCTTCGTCTTCGATATAATTGACTACCGTAGAGAGCAGTCCGGCTTTGTGACCCAGCGCCCGCACGAGTTTATATAGCAAGGTGGCGATGGTGGTCTTGCCGTTGGTACCCGTCACGCCGACGAGCGTCAGTTGTTTGCTTGGTTCACCGAACCATCTGCTTGCCAGCAACCCCAAGGCTTTATCGGTGTTCTCTACGAGGATATATGTAGGTCTGACGGCGAGCCCGTGGTCGCGAGTGATGTCTTCTTTCGGCATAAAACTGCTGTCCGAGAGAACGATCGCTGCAGCACCTCGTGCGACACAACCATCAATGAACGTGTGTCCATCTACTGCTGTGCCCACTTGTGCGACAAATAAATCTCCTTCGCCTATCTTGCGGCTGTCGAAATGAATGCCGTTAATCTCCTTGTCGGTGCTCCCGATGATTTGGAGAGGCTGAATGGCTGTCAATAGTTCGTTTAACTTCATATGTTTTGCTTGTGTTGCTTCGGATATGATCCGGTCATCGTGTCTCTAGTTTGCGTTCACCTTTGTCGTATATATAGCAACCGGTGTAGGCCATGGTGCGTTCGGCTATCACGCGTACGGTGCTACCGCAGTCCATGCCGGCATCGTACGGGTATTGCGGATCTTCAATCATGCAGATGCAGGTGTAGCGTGGGTTCTCTTCGGGGAAATAGCCTACGAACGTTATTCTGTGGTGCTTGCCCGAATAACCGTGTCTCGGGATGATAAGCTGTGCCGTGCCTGTCTTGCCTGCTATCGAGACCAGATCCGACTGTGCTTTCCGGCTCCATAGTCGGCGGGAGGCGGTGCCCAGATAGTTATCCCATACTACGTCGTGCAGCGCACTTTGAATGTCTGCCAGGGTCTGCTTGCTGCAGATAGACGACTTTACCACTTCGGGACGAAACAGTTTCTCTGTCTCACCGTTCTGCTGGATAGCAGTGACGAGCATCGGTCGCATCATCCGACCTTTGTTAGCCAGAGCGTTGTAGAACATGAGTATCTGCATCGGACTCAGTTCGACGGAGTAACCGTACGACATCTTGCTGAGTGTGACGGTATCGCGTGGTACGTCTATACGCGCTTTGTCTGCACCTGGTATCTCGCAATAGATGCTGTCCATCAGACCCATCTTCTCGATGCGGCGAACGAATTTCTTGGCTGACCCTTCATAACTGCGGGTGATTAGTTTGGCCAGGGCGATGTTGGATGACACGGCCAGTGCCGAGCGAACCGTCAGCAGGGTGTCCATGGGGTGGGCATCGGTATGCTTGACAGTGAAGTACTGCCATGGTTGGCGACTTACGCTCACTGTGTCGTCGATATCGATCTTCCCGTCATCCAGTGCGGCCACCAGTGCAATGGTCTTGAAGGTGGAACCGGGTTCCACACGTTGCACGGCGTGGTTCTGTGCTTCGTAGTAACTACCGTCTTCGGCGCGATCGAGGTTGGCGATGGCACGTATATAGCCCGTCTGCGTCTCCATCAAAATGGCACATCCCCACTTGGCATTCCGTTCGGCTGTCTTGCTCAGCAGGGCCTGCTCCACGATGTCTTGCAGGTTGGCATCGATGGTAGTGACGACATCCATGCCGTCGACGGCTTCCTCCATCGTCACCGACTCGTTGCGTCCACCGATTCGCTGGATACTACTCACGCCGTCTATACCTCGCAACTCGCGGTCGAAACGTTTCTCCAGACCTGAGTTGCCTACACCGCCTTCACCGTAGATGCTGCCTATCGTACGACTGGCCAGCATACCGTACGGCTTGATTCGGCGGTGCTGGTCTTCAAACAGTATTCCGCTTTTGTATTTGCCGCGACGGATGAGTCGGTTCTGTTCCAGTGCCTGCCGCTGCAGGTAGTTGATACGATGGTCGCATACCTTCAGTCGTTTTTCTCCGCGTCGATAGGCGTTGGTGATACGTGCTTTGTATTCGCCGGCTGTGTGATCGCCAACGATGGTAGCTAGGTCGTGTGCCAGACTGTCGATGTTCTCCACGAACAAAGCACCTTGTCTCTCGTGTAGCGCGGGCACACGCGTATCCATATATACATAATATTGTGGCATACTGCTGGCCAGGAGCTGGCCGCGGCAGTCCAGTATATTACCGCGTGTCGCCGTGATAGGACGGATGGTCGGCACTTGCCGCTCAGCCACCTTCAGCCATTCGCTCCGTTCCACGGCCTGGATATAGATGATCTTAGCCAGCACCGCGCAGAAACCCAGCGTGATGAAGATAAAGATGATGGCAAAACGCCAAACTGTATTTCTCTGTTCCTCACTCATTTGATTTTCGTTGGCGGTACTCTGTTCTCTTGCAGGCTGCTACCTTGTTCGCGCAGACGCTCAGCCACTTGCGACTGTCGGGTGGCGTTGGTCAGTTCGGCACTGATCGTCATATAGCGGAACTTGGCATCCAGCATCTCTTTCTTGGTATCTGTCAGGCGGTTCTGTTGCTTGGCCGACTGATAGCCGGTGAGTATATATAGGAAGATGAGTCCGACGATCAGTCCGATCAGCGGATATTGTTCGCGCAGACGACGACTGCGTAGTTTGTCGCCGTTCAACCATGCTCGTATAGTGCCGGTGTTGCTCATCTCTTCTCTGCTATGCGTAGTTTGGCGCTGCGGCTGCGGGGGTTGCGTGCCACTTCCTCCTCCTCGGCCGTGCGACCTTTCTCTATCAATGTAAACGGCGACAGGTTGTTGCCGTAGAAATCTTTCTCTATAGTCCCCTCCAGATTGCCGCTGCGCAGAAAGTTCTTCACCAGTCGGTCTTCCAGCGAATGGTAGGTGAGGATGGCGATACGTCCGCCCGGACGAAGCAGGTCGCGTGCTGCCACCAGCATCTCACGTAGTGCTCCCAGTTCATCGTTCACCTCAATACGCAGGGCTTGAAACAGGCGCGCCAACTCCTTGCTCATCTCAGCCGGAATACGCGAGGCGGCTACCAGTTCTTCGGTGCGCTCAATCGGCTTTTCTGCTCGTGCCCGACATATATTCTTCGCAATGCCGCGCCCGTTCTTCAGCTCTCCGTAGAGCCAGAACAACTGTGCCAGTTCTTCTTCACTATAACTGTTGACGATGTCTGCCGCCGTACGTTTGGCTGTTTGGTTCATGCGCATGTCCAGTGGGGCGGGATGGCGAAAACTGAAACCTCGTTCA
Organism: uncultured Bacteroidales bacterium; assembly: GCA_902784585.1. GTDB lineage: Bacteria > Bacteroidota > Bacteroidia > Bacteroidales > Paludibacteraceae > Colicola. Next base: position 65,034 of record CACZVM010000005.1, read on the forward strand.
GGACAGTCAAAATGATGAAAACTAACTCCTAAATCGGCCAGCAGACCGTCTATCTGCGTCACGCCGTAATAGTCCATCCAGTTCTTCAGGTAGCGGAAGTTACTCAGCACAAAGGTCCATCGGTCATCTTCTATGGCATTCTGCAACGCATCTTTATCTTGATCAAATGAGTACAGATGACCTTCCTCTTCCTTCCTTTTTCCATCCGTCCTTTTTCCTTCTCCCTCGGTCTTTATTCTCTCTGTCCTTCGTCCTTCCTCCTTCATCCTTTCCAGAATGGCACGACTGTGGCCGCCACCGCCAAAGGTGACATCTACATATACCCCGTTCGGCTTAATCGCCAAACCTTCAATCGTCTCCTTCAGCATCGCTGGTATGTGATAACTCTCGGTACTCATCCGGACCTGACTGTAGTAGGTGATTAGTAGGTGATTAGTAGGTTATTAGTAGGTGATTAGTAGGTGATTTACCTGTCAATCATTTCTCTTTGCCATTTTTGCACGTAGTCTTGCAGCCAACTCTGTTTGGCTCAGGCGCTTAGCGGCAAAGGTCTCCGGCGCCCAAAGGGCGAAACGGTTGAGCATGCCTACAAAGAGCACGTCTTGTTGCGCACCGATGGTCTCCAGATTTTTCTTCTGAAGCAAGATACGACCTTGCCCGTCCATCTCCATGTATTCCGCATCGGCCATGAACTGCATCAGGATCAACTGATCTTCCGGATTCCACTCGTCCAGGGCTGCGCGCAGCGTCTCCACTTTCTCGTTCCATATATGCTCGGGATAGAACATCAGGCACTCGTTGTCTGTGTCACGACGCATGACGATACGCTTGCTGTCTGCTTCTGCCAATATCTTGCGGTAGGCGGCAGGCACGAAGATACGTCCCTTTTCGTCTAAACGGCCATCGATATTTCCTACAAATGTACTCATAATTAGTCTGTATTCTGTACGCGGTATGCTGTTTCCCTTAAAATTCGGCGCAAAGATACAAAAAATATTTGAATTACACCACATTTCCCCACAAAAAAAGTTATGAATTGTTTTATTAACAGATTGTCAACTACTCTTTGTGTGGTATAATTTGCATAAAATCAAGCAAATATGTGAGTTATTAACATTTTTGCAAAAAGTGGGGTAAAATGGGGGTATTTGTTTTCTGTCCTTGCGAAGGAGCAAAAAAATGCCCCGCACCGGGTGGTGCAGGGCTTCTGTGAAACTACTTCAGCAGATGGTTTTTACTTCAACTGCCTGAAGTTCTGCTTGTCGATGATGGTGCCGTTCTGAATGACGAACAATCCGGGGTTGGCGCGTACAATGGTCTTGAGTGTTACGGGGTCGATGGTGCAGAACACACTCATCATCGTCTCCTCGTCCCAACCCAGTTCTTCTGCGAAGGCGTAGATGTCATCGTCGCCGCTACCGGTCAAGAAATACACGTTCGGGTGCTCATGGATGATAGCCATTAGTTTGTCCATCTGCTTGCGGTCGGTCTTTTTCAGGTCGTACATCGCTACCAGATATACGGGTTCTTCGCTCTCCAAAATATCGCTCGTGATGTCTTCATATTCCATCGTTAGGATCTCGAAGTCATGGATGGGCGCTTCATACCCTTTCTTGACAAGCACCGAGCGTTGGTCGACGAAGGTCCAGTCGGGGTCACCCTTCGGGTAGTTTTCTAACGTGAACTCTTGCTCAACACCATCTTTCTGGTAGATGAGCGTCGTTTCGTACACATCCGGTTCAGCATCTTCGGGCACCTCCATCAGTTCAGGGATGTTATTGCCTATCTTATACGGACGGAAGTCCATGGGAGGAAGGTGCAGATAGCTATATCCCATCATGCCAAGCGAGAAAGCAACACCCAGCAGAGCGATCACGAGATCCATCCACCAGGAGAAGAGGGGAGGAATAGTGCGACATGAGCATAGAAGTACCACGCTCAGGCCCAGCAACACGATGTTCTTCCAGAACGTCTGCCAGTTAGTCAGCACCAGCGCATCACCGAAGCAACCGCAGTCGCTCACGGGGTTGGTCAGTGCTATCCAGAGAGTGAGCGGCGTCATGATGAGATAGAAGATCAAGGTCAACCAACTCGTCCAACGTGTGCGTACGTTGAGTAGCATACATAGACCCAGCACCAACTCTGTCGTGATGAGCAGGATGGCGGCGGCTGTGGCCAGCGGCAGCAAGTCGGTGAACCAACCTCCGAAGGCCTTCAGGTAGTCTTCTATCTTATATACGGTGCCTAACGGGTCCACCGCTTTGACAAAACCGGAGAACAAGAAGGTCAATGCCAACAACGTACGGGCGATTGAGCCGGTTATATGTAGTGCTGTCTTATTCGTTTGCATAGTGAATCAGATCAAATATAGCGTAGTTGATGATGTCGAAATAATTGCCTTCCACGCCTTCGGACGCGATGGTCTTGCCGTCGTGGTCAAGGATGGTCTTGATGCGAATGATCTTAGCCAATATCATATCGACGATGCCTTCTTTCGACATCTCGCGCCAAGCCTCGCCGTAGTCGTGATTCTTGCGCACCATCAGTTCTTTGGCCTCGTTGAGCACTTTGTCGTATTGCTTGGCCGCTTCGTCGTTGCTCATGTCAATGGCGTCGGCATAACCGAGGCGCGACTGGATGATGGCGGTGATGCCGTAGTTGATGATCGCACGCAGGTTTCCCTCGATGTCATCGCCTACCAGACTCACACCGGTCTCTTGCCGTTGACGGATGTTGCACACCTTGATATAGAGCTGGTCGGTGATGCCATGCAGACGGAAGATACGCCATGACGCTCCGTAGTCACTCATCTTGTCCATGAAGATCATGCGACATTTTGCCGTCACCTCATCAAATTGTTTGTTTGTATCAGCCATAGAAATGAATTCTTATTTTTTTATTTCCTGCAGAAGTTCGTCTTTCGAGACTAACTTTTGCTCTCCGGTGCTCATCTCCTTGAGCATCACTTTCTGCTGCGCCATCTCATCGCCGCCAACGATGGCTACGTAGGGTATCTGTTTGGCGTCAGCGTAGCCCATCTGCTTCTTCATCTTCGTCGATTCGGGATAAACCTCCACGGCGATGCCATGTTGGCGGAGCTGCTTGGCCCATCCTAAGGCGTAGGTCTGTTCTGCTTCACCAAAGGTGGCGAAGAGCACTTGGGTGCTGGACTGCAATGCGGCAGGGAAGAGGTTCAGTTCCGTCAATACGTCGTATATACGATCCGCACCGAAGGAGATACCTACGCCCGACACATCCGGCATGCCGAAGATACCCGTCAGGTTGTCGTAGCGTCCGCCGCCCGTGATGCTGCCTATCTGCGCATCCAGTGCTTTTACTTCGAAGATAGCACCGGTGTAGTAGTTCAGTCCGCGGGCAAGGCAGAGGTCCAGTTCTATATTCAGTTCCACGCCTGTAGCCTCTATCATGCTAAACAGCGTTTCCAACTCCTCCACACCTTTCATGCCGGTCTCGCTTGAGGCAAGAATAGTACGAAGGCTGGTGAGTTTGTCTGCTGTCGTACCGCTGAGGTTGAGGATGGGCTGCAGTGCCATAACGGCTTCTTCGCTTAGTCCGCGTTCCTTCAGTTCGGCGTTGACGGCTTCCAGGCCTATCTTGTCCAGCTTGTCGATGGCGACGGTGATATCGATGATCTTGTCGGGAGCACCGATCACCTCGGCAATGCCGGCAAGTACCTTGCGGTTGTTCAGGTGCAGACAGACGCGGATACCCAGACGGCGATAGACCTCCTCCACGATCTGGATGAGTTCGAGTTCTCCTACAAGACTATTACTTCCAATCACATCCACATCGCACTGATAGAACTCGCGGTAACGTCCTTTCTGCGGACGGTCGGCACGCCAGACGGGTTGGATCTGGAATCGTTTGAAGGGAAAACTGATCTCCTCGCGGTGCTGCACCACGTAGCGGGCAAAAGGAACCGTAAGGTCGTAACGCAACCCCTTCTCGGGAGCCAGCGCAGCTTTCTCACCGCTATTCTGGATGCGGAAGAGCAACTTGTCGCCCTCTTCGCCGTACTTGCCCATCAAGGTCGATAGGTTCTCCATCGCCGGTGTCTCTATCTGCTGGAAACCATACAGCGCAAAGACACCACGAATAGAGTCGAAGATATAATTGCGGCGCGCCATCTCTATCTGTCCGAAGTCACGCGTGCCCTTGGGTATACTGGGTTTTTGTGCCATATTACTTAAAAATCTCGTTGTATATTTTTTCTGTTGCTCCTAATTCGTTCTCTACGTACGCTGCGGCTTTCTCGCCTATAGCCGTATGGTCATTGAGCGCCTCGTTCATCGCTGTGCACAGTTCTTCGCCGTTCTTCACGCTGCGTGCCGCACCGGCAGCTATCAGTCCTTCCGCTTCGCGGAAATGGTGGTAATTGGGACCGAACAAGACGGGCATGCCGTAGGCGGCTGCTTCCACTGTGTTGTGGATTCCTTCGCCGAACCCTCCGCCTATGTATGCTACCTGACCGTAGTGGTATGTGGAGGAGAGCAGACCAATCGTATCCACCACCAGCACCTCTGCCCGACGCAGGATGTCCTGCTGACTGGTCTTGGGAATGCACCCGCTGACTGCGCTATAGCTTACGTATCGTCCTTGGAAGAGGTTGAAGATATAGTGCAGATGGGCTGCGTCTATCTCGTGCGGCACGAGGATGAGTTTTACCGGTAGGTCAGTCTCTTCGTTGAGCTGATTGAGGTAGTGCAGCAGCAGTTCTTCGTCCTTCGGCCAGGTGCTGCCCGCCACGATCACGCGTTCGCATCCTTCGGCAAACAGCGCCATGGGTAGTAGCCGTTCATTCGTCAATTGGTTTACCCGTTCCCTTCTCACCTCGGCCATCCGGTCAAAACGGGTGTCACCGGCCACGCTGGCCTGGTGTACACCATGCTCCGTCAGCAGACGAAGTGAGGCTTCGTCCTGTACGTAGAGATGGGTGAAACAGCGCAACAGACGTAGTTGGCCTTTACCCCACCAGCGGAAGAAATACTGCTGTGGGCGGAAGATGGCTGAGATACAGTAGGTAGGTATGTCGCGTTTCTTCAGCGCACGAAGATACGCCGGCCAGAACTCATACTTGACGAAGATGGCCATCTGCGGTTGCACTGCCTCCAGCCACTTGAGGGCGTTGCGACGCGTAGCGAAAGGCAGGAAGAGAACGGCATCGGCCTGGTCGTAGTCCTTGTGCGCCTCGTAACCCGAAGGCGAGAAGAACGTGACTACGATCTTTAATTCTTCATTTTTACTTTTTAATTTCTCTATGAGCGGACGTGCCTGTTCGAACTCACCCACCGAGGCGGCATGGATCCACACGCACCCTTGGCAGCCGCTCAGGTCGCGCTTGAGGGTTTCGCGTTGCCCACGCACCATCGCACGGGCTTTCTTATGCCCGAATAAAGCTGCGATTCGTATCAACAAAAAATAAATCCACATACTTATCTAAAAACGGGCACAAAATTACAAAATTATTTTGATATGTGCAAAAAAAATAGTACTTTTGCAGCCGATTTTGGAAAAATGAGTGAGAAACGAGTAGTCATATTAGCTATCGAGTCGAGTTGCGATGATACCTCTGCGGCGGTGATTGTGGACGGCGAGTTGCGCAGCAACGTCATTGCATCGCAGAAAGTGCATGAGGAGTTCGGTGGCGTGGTGCCTGAGTTGGCCAGTCGCGCCCATCAGCAGAATATCGTACCCGTGGTGGACACGGCGCTTAAGCGTGCCGGCGTGACGCAGGCGGACATCTCCGCCATCGCCTTCACCCGCGGTCCTGGTCTGCTGGGATCGTTGCTCGTTGGTACCTCATTTGCTAAGGGCCTGGCGCTGGCATTGCAAGTGCCGCTGATCGATGTCAACCATCTGCAGGGACATGTGCTGGCACATTTCATTCAGCCCTCAGCAGACAGCAATCAGCCATCCGACATCCGTCATCCGGAGTTGCCTTTCCTCTGTCTGCTTGTGAGTGGCGGTAACAGCCAGGTCGTGCTGGTACGTGCCTACAACGACATGCAGATCATCGGACAGACTATCGACGATGCAGCCGGTGAGGCTTTCGACAAATGTGCGAAAGTGCTGGGTCTTCCTTATCCCGGAGGACCGTGGATCGACAAGTTGGCCAAGGAGGGCGATGCAGCCAAGTATCCTTTCGCCAAACCCAATATTCCCGGTTACGACTATTCCTTCTCTGGTCTGAAGACTTCGTTCCTCTATACGCTGCGCGACATGCTCCGTGCGCACGGCGTGGAGACAATAGATGAACTGGCCGAAGTGGTGCCTCATTTGCGCGAAGATATGTGTGCCAGTCTTCAGGCGACAGTGGTGGATATACTGATGCGCAAACTGAAAAAGGCCGCGCAGGACTTGGGCATCCGTCATGTGGCGGTAGCCGGTGGCGTGAGTGCCAACAGTGCGCTGCGTGCAGCTTTTGCCGACTATGGCAAGCGCTACAGTTGGGAGGTCTATGTGCCGCCTTTCTCCTTCACAACAGACAATGCTGCCATGGTATGCCAGGCGGGTTATTTCAAGTATTTAGACGGCGATTTTTGCGCCATAGATGCCGTGCCATATGCCAAGACGACTATCTGACACCATCCGTCCGTACCGCGACGTGCTCATCTTCATGATCACCTTGCTGGTGGCCAATTATTTCTGGAAGTTCACTATGGTGGGCGACGAGGATGGCGATGTGGTGACTTGGTTCGGACTGGACATCACCGCTCCGTTCGCGTGGATGTCGTGTCATATCACGCGGGTAGTCTATTGGTTGGTGTCGCTCTGTCGGGATACGGTGCATATGGTAGGTCCTCAGACTTTGCGTTTCGACTCGGGTAGCGGTACATCCATCATCTGGGGCTGTTCGGGGCTGAAGCAGATGTTCATATGGCTATGTCTGATCCTGACCGTCTGCGGTGGATGGAAGCATAAGTTGTGGTTTATCCCTATGGGATGGCTGCTTTGTCACGCGTTTAATATCCTGCGTATCTGGCTCATTACACTGGCGATAGAGCACCATCCGGATTGGTTTCCGGTGTTGCACGACTACGTGTTCAAATACTTGTTCTATGGAATGATGTTCGCCCTCTGGGTGTGGTTCGTTGAGGGCATTCGCGGACCTCAGAAGGGTTCGGCATAGGTGCATCCCTCGCGCCAGCGCGAACATCCGTAACGCGTGTTGCCGCGGATGACGTGTCCCTGACGGCACACCGGGCAGAGCATGCCGGCTTTGTTGGTCTTCACGTCGCGTACCACGCCGCTGGTCATCTCTTTCAGTTCGTCTAGAAACTGTTGCGCTGTATAGTCGCCACGTTCTATCTCTCGCAGTTTTTTCTCCCATAGTCCTGTCAACTCTGCTGACTTGAGCAGTGGGGAAATGATGGTGTGGATCAGGTCGATACCCACTTCGGTGGCGCGGAGCGACTTACCTTGTTTCTGTATGTACTTACGCTGGTAGAGTTTCTCGATGATAGCGGCGCGGGTAGAAGGACGTCCGATGCCGTTCTCCTTCATCGCTTCACGCAGTTCGTCGTTCTCCACTGTCTTGCCTGCCGTTTCCATGGCACGCAGCAGCGTTGCCTCGGTGTAGTATTTAGGCGGGGTGGTGGTTTTCTCCTTCAGCAGCGGTTCGTGCGGTCCCGACTCTCCTTTGACAAAGGCGGGCAGCCCTTTGCTGTTTTCCTCTTCACTGTTGTTCTCCTCTTTGTCGTCCTTGTCGTCGAAGACGGTACGCCAACCGGGCACCAGCACTTCGCGGCCGTTGACGCGAAAGTCCACCTCGCCCGCACGGGCGGTGACGGTAGTGTTGCTTACCTGACAGTCGGGATAGAAAGCGGCGATGAAATGCAGTGCCACCAGGTCGTACACCTTTTTCTCGTCTGCTGTCAGTCCCTCCGGACGCATACCGGTGGGGATGATGGCATGGTGGTCGGTCACTTTCTTGTTGTCGAACACGCGTTTCGACTTGGGTAATTTCGCACCCAGCAGCGGTGTCACTTGCGGGAAATAATCCTTGATACCCGCCAGCGTGGTCGGTACTTTCGGATAGATGTCATCACTCAGATAGGTGGTGTCCACACGCGGATAGGTGGTCACGCGTTTCTCGTATAGCGATTGAATGAGTTTGAGCGTCTGGTCGGCTGAGAAACTAAATTTCTTGTTGCAATCCACCTGTAGCGATGTCAGATCGTATAGTTTGGGAGCGTATTCTGTGCCTTTCTTTTTCTCAACGCCGGTGATCTCGAGTGGAAGATCTTTGATGCTGTCCACCAGCGCTTCTCCTTGCTCCGGACTGTTGATGGCATATTCGCCTTCTTCGGCTGGCAGTTGAGCGGTGAAGAGGGTGTCGCGGTAGCGGGTCTTTAGCTCCCAGTAGGTACGCGGCACGAAGTTCTCTATCTCGGCTTGCCGCTTGACGACGAGCGCGAGGGTAGGTGTCTGTACGCGTCCGACGCTGAGCACTTGCCGGTCCTTTCCTGTCCCTTTTGCATAACGGATGGTGTAGGCACGGGTGGCGTTCATGCCGAGCAACCAGTCGCCTATCGCGCGCATCAGTCCTGCTTCATATAGGTGCTGGTAGTCGCTTTGATCCTTGAGTTGGGCAAAACCCTCGCGGATGGCTTCTTCGGTTAACGAACTGACCCATAGACGCTTCACGGGACAGCGGCAACCGGCTTTCTGATAGACCCAGCGCTGGATTAGCTCTCCCTCTTGGCCGGCATCACCGCAGTTGATCACCTCGTCGGCTTGATCGATCAGGCTCTTTATGACGTTGAATTGTTTGTGGACTCCCTCGTCGCCGAATACCTTGATCTGGAAGCGCTGGGGGATCATCGGTAGCGAACTGAGATTCCATCCCTTCCACGCGTCGGTATATTCCTGCGGATCGAGTAGCGCACAGAGATGACCGAAGGTCCAGGTTACTTGATACCCGTTCCCTTCAAAATAGCCGTTCTTGCGCTGGCCTGCGCCAAGCACCTTGGCGATATATTCGCCTACGGCCGGTTTCTCTGCTACGCAAACAATCATTCTCTAAACCTTATATGTTAAACGCTCAACTCTCCTGAATGCCGTAGCCGTAGCCGGCGCGGGTGTTCTGTACACCGTTGAGAACGCAGGCGATATTCGGCATACGACCTTGAGCTAGCAGTTGGTTGATGGTGTCGATCATCTCGGTCGGCGTATATTTATAGCGGCTGACGAAGAGTGTCATGTCGGCGATGCGTCCCAGCATGTAGGTGTCGCTGACAAGTGCTATCGGTGCCGTGTCCACAATGATATAGTCGTAGCGCTTGCGCAGTTCGACAAACAGTTCGTCCAGCCGCGGCGTCTGTAGCAGTTCCGACGGGTTGGGAGGAATAGTACCGCAAGGAATCAGGTCGAGGTTCTTATGTTCTCCGCTCGGTACGATGATGTCGTCTATCGTTACGTCCGGTTCGGCCAAATAGTTGGTAAGTTGTCCTTTGGTTTTCAGGTTGAAATAGACAGCCAGCATCGGTTTGCGGATATCCAGTCCCACCAGTGCCACTTTCTTGCCCAGTATAGCTAGCGACAAGGCGATGTTGCTTGATACGTAGGACTTACCTTCTCCGTTGATGCACGAACTGACCAGTATCACCGGCGATTTGGTGTCGGCCGGCAGGATAAAACGCAGGTTGGTGCGGATGAGTCGGAACAGCTCGGCAGAAATAGTCGACTCGCCCTCGTGGATAGCGATATGTGCGTTACGTGAGTTCTGCACCAGTTGACCTATCATGGGTGCTTTTATCAGCCGTTCGAACTCCTTGATATCGTCTATCTTGTCGTTGAATAGTATGTATAGATATAGCACACCGGCAGGCAGCATCAGTCCCAGTAGGATGCAGAAGAAGAGCAGTTTGCTCAGTTGCGGCTTGCGGCTCGTCACGTCGCGTTGCGGCATATCGATGATCTTGGCGGGTTGGGCCGTAGAGGCCAGCATCAGAGCGTTCTCTTCGCGTTTCTCATAGAGGAAGAGATAGAGGCGCTCCTTGATTTGTTGCTGGCGCATGACGCGTACATATTCGCGTTCCTGCTCCGGTGCATTCTTGATCTGGCGGTTGTATTTGTCATCCTGTGCCTGCAGGCTGCGCTGACGTATCTTCAGGCTCTCGCGCACCGAACCGATGGTGGCGATGATGTTCTGACGCATGGTAGTGAGTTGCGCATTCATCTGCTCGATGACGGGGTTGTCCTCGGTAGCAGTACGCTGGATACGCATCCGCTGCAGTTGCAGCGCGTTATATTCGGCTATGCCTTGCGCCAACGAGGCATCACTGATGCCTATGTTGGACGGCATGAGGTTGTTGCGCTTGGTGTCATCGCGCATGAATTCATCTACGTAGTCCACCAGGCTTAGTTGGGTCTCTATCTCGGCTATCTCTCGTTGCTCGCGACTGGAAGCTTGTAGGAAGAGGGCGGCCTGGGTGTTCATGTTGGCGATGTTGTTCTGCTCTTTGTAACTCGACACGGCCATTTCGGCATCCGACAACTCAGCGGATATGATGGCCAATCGCTCATCGATGAAGGCGGCGGTGTTGGTGGCAATCATGTTTTTGTCCACCACGGCGTTGAGGTTGTATTGCTCAATGAGTTGCAGCAGTAGAGCCTTGTCGCGATCGGGCATCGGCGAACTGATTGAGAGGTCGATGATGTTCGACTCTTTCTTATGTTGCGCGATCTTCAGGTTCTTCTGATACCCCTTGACCACCAGCTCTTTGCGCTTGTGTACCACGCGGTAGGTGGTGTCCGTACTCAGCGGACGGGTGGCATGGATGCGTATCGTACCTATCGCCGTCTCTATTGGTTCGCTCAGGTCGGTCACGCGGCTCGTCGAACGAACGAAGAAACCCATCTTTGTCGTCACGCGATAACCCTTCTTGGTGGGACGCACCTTCACTACAAACGGGTTGGTCTCAGCGTCTTCCGTCAGGGCGATATAGTCAATCTTGAGCGCCGGCTGACGAAACTCGCCTTTCCATCTCAGTCCGTCCTTCACGGCACACGCTTCCCAGAGGTTGAGGGCATCAATCGACTGCGCGAGCAGACCTCGCGAAGCCAGTACCACCACTTCATCCTCGGCTGCCTGATTGCCTGAGAGACCTAACATCGTTAGGGCATTCATCTGATCGGTGCCGTCCTTCTGACGCAGCATGATTGCAGCATCAGTGCGCCATACGGGTGCCTTACGCAGAAAATAAGCGGTGCTGAGCAGCACAAAAAAGGCTACGCTCACGGCAAACCACCACCAGTGCTCCATCGCCACACGGACGATCTTGCGGATATCTATCTCTTGATTCTTCTGTTCCATCATTCTCTAAACTCTAAACCCTTACCCCTAAACGTTATTTTACCACGGTAACAACCACCGTCACGGCACTGGCAATGGTGCTGACTACGCTCAGCCATAGACCTGCGTTGGTGGCACTAATAGCTCGCACTTTGTTGGGCGATACATAGACCACATCGTTCTGCTGCAGGTAGTAATAGGGCGAAGCGAAGAGAGCAGGACTTGTTAGGTCCAGACGGCCGAACTCCAGCTTGCCGTCATGCTCACGTGTCACCAGCACGTTGTCGCGTCGGCCGTAGGGCGTCAGGTCACCGGCGGCAGCCAGTGCGTCCAGGATAGTCAGGCGTCCGTTGGTGATCGTTACCCGACCGGGGCGACTCACTTCACCCATCATCGACACTTTAGCATCTACCATATTCACTTGCACCAAAGGGTTAACCACCTGATGAGCAAGCAATTGACGGATATGTTCTGCGGCTTCGTCACGCTTCAGTCCTTCCACGTGTATCTTGCCTAGCACCGGCATCTCTATGTTGCCGTCCTCATCCACACGGTAGGTCTGCAGCATCGGTGTTGTCTGGACGGTGGTGCTACCCGGAGCGTTGAACGTTACGGCCGGCAGGTTATAGGGCGCTATCGCCTCCTTGTCAAGGGCCGAGACGAAGATAGTCAAGGCATCGCCCGGCTTGATCGCTATCTCTGATATAGATGTGAAATGGCGGTTGATGGAGTCCGCCGAAGAGGGCACTACATCGTGCAAATAGGTTAATTTCTTCTGTGTCACGCAACCTGTTGTTAATACGGCCGTGGCGGCTAGAAAGAAAATAAGTTTACTGATCTTATTCATTGCGATGAATCCATAAAAGTGGCGACAAAATTACTGCTTTTTTTTGATATACGCAAATTTTTAATTCTTTTATTTGCATATGTCATTTTTTTGTAGTACTTTTGCATGACATTTTGGCAGTATCTATGACACAACAGGAATTATTAGCCATCAAACAACGATTTGGAATCATCGGCCAGAACCCGCAACTCAACCGCGATATCGAGATAGCCGTCCAGGTGGCCCGCACCGATCTGAGTGTACTCATCACCGGTGAGTCGGGTGTGGGTAAGGAGCATTTTCCTAAGATCATCCATGCCTATTCGGCTCGCAAGCACGGTCCGTATTTCGCCGTCAACTGCGGTGCTATCCCCGAAGGAACCATCGATAGCGAACTCTTCGGCCACGAGAAAGGTGCGTTCACCGATGCCAAGTCGGAGCATAAAGGCTATTTCGAGATTGCCGATGGTGGCACCCTCTTCCTCGACGAGGTGGGGGAACTGCCCATGCCTACCCAGGTGCGTCTGTTGCGTGTACTCGAGACGGGTGAATACCTGCGGATGGGTTCGGCACAGGTGCGTAAGACGAATGTGCGTGTCGTAGCTGCTACCAATCTCAATATGCGTCAGGCCATCGACGACGGACGCTTCCGCGAGGATCTCTACTATCGACTCAACACCGTGGAGATACGTGTACCTGCGCTGCGCGAACGAAAAGAGGATATACCTCTGCTGTTCCGTAAGTTCGCCGTCGATTTCTGCAATCGCTACCAGATGCCGCCTCTTTCGCTCAACGACGAGGCTACGCGCCTGCTGCAGAACGCCTACTGGCGAGGTAACATCCGCCAGCTCAAGAACCTTGCCGAGCAGATCGCCGTCATCGAGATGGATCATCAGATCAATGCTGAGACGCTCCGCAGCTATCTGCCTGTAGAGGAGCACCAGCAGAGCATCGTGCTGCGTGGCAGCAGCCAACCCGCCGGCAAGGACTACTCCCACGAGATAGGTATCCTCTATAACATGGTGATGCAGAACAAGAAAGACCTGGAGGATCTTAAGCAACTGCTCTCCGGTGCGCGTCATGATATACTTGCCCACTCGTTGCCTACTGAGGAGGTACCGACACGCCATATGGAGGAGGTGCAGGCGGTGGAGGCCGATGAGGAGGAAGAGAGCAATACGCTTGTGACTGAGCCTAACCTGCGCGTGGATGATAGCGAGAAAGAACTGATACGCCGTGCACTGGAGCAATCGGGCGGCAACCGTAAGGTGGCGGCCGACAAACTCGGACGCTCCGAACGAACGCTATACCGCAAAATCAAGGAATATGGGTTATAGAAGCGAAAATCAGACTAACGAGACACTAACGAGAGACTATCGAAACGAGAGTGGATCGAGAGTGACTGCTGGTAAAATGCTGCGTATATGCTGCTTTGCGGCCTTATGTCTTTACCTATCTTCCTGTAGTATCAGCTATAAGTTCAACGGAGCCAACATCAACTATCAGACAACCCATTCTATCTCCATCGCAGATTTTCCCAACAATGCGCCGATGGTCAATCCTTCGCTTAGCAACAACCTTACCGAGGGTATCCGCGATCTGTATCAACGTCAGACACGACTGGAGATCTTGCGCAAGGGCGGCGATCTCGAACTGGAAGGCGAGATTGTGGGCTATGATATCTCCCAGGGGGCGATCTCTACCTCCAGCTATGCTACCGAGAGCCGACTCACCATCCGCGTTACTGTCCATTTTACGAATAATATCTACCCCGAACAGTCTTTCGACAAGACCTATACGGCCTATCAGACTTTCGATGCCAGCAAACTGTTGAACGACGTACAGGACGAACTTTGCGCTGCGATGATCACCGAGATAGCAGAGAATATCTACAACGATACCGTCGCCAAATGGTAATTTTTTTGTAAAAAATTTGCGAGATTAAAAAAAAAGCAGTACCTTTGCAGCCGGTTTGTAGGAGAAACAAATTATAAATTTGAAATCATAAATCATAAATTAAATAACTATGTACGTATTTATTACTATTCTTATCGTTATTGCGGCTATCCTGCTGACGCTCCTTGTGCTGGTTCAGAACAGTAAGGGAGGTGGCCTTGCCGCAGGCTTTGCCAGTGGCAACCAGGTGATGGGTGCGCCGCGTACTGCGGATTTCCTTGAGAAAGCCACATGGACGCTTATCGCCATCATCGTCTTCTTCAGTATAGCTGCTACCGGCTTCGTCAAGGGTAACCAGATAGCTGCCGAGCAGCAATCGGCCATCCAGGTCGAGGAGGCACCTGACGCACAACCGGCTGCAGAAATGCCTGCGCCTGAAGCGGACTAAATCCACGAAGAGCTCCTCGAGGGCTCTTTTTTTTTGTCTATATATCGCGCACGCGTATATATGCGCACACCCGTTCCTTAATTAATAAATTATACGAGCCATTCATAACGGCTAAAACCCCAAATTCCGTCTTTTGACCCATAAAACACCAAAAATGGCAAAAAAATCCGACCGCTGATAATCAGTGAGTTACGAAAAATAATGCATTTTTTTGCATTTTTTTTATCAAAATATTTGGTCAGTTCAAAAAAAAGCTGTACCTTTGCACTCGCTTTTGAGAAACAAGTGTGTTTCGATTTTCTACCGGAGGCCCGGACATTAAAATTCAGATTCACCTACGTGGACCTAATTTTTTGATACAATTAGTGTAGTACAAGAACTGAAAAAGTAATTCTTAATTTTTAATTCTTAATTTTGAATTTTTAATTAGGAATAACGGTTCCCTAAAAATTCTACACTTGATAAATTCGATTATTCTGAGCTATCTTATAATTTCTTTTACAACGAAGAGTTTGATCCTGGCTCAGGATGAACGCTAGCGACA
>CACZVM010000006.1:0-97792 GCA_902784585.1 uncultured Bacteroidales bacterium
CAATATCAAGAGACCACCATCAATGCTTCGCAATTATTGGATGACGCCAACAAGTACATGCTGGAGCAGTTAAAGCATCGTGTGGCAGAACTGGAGAGCAGGCTGAAATATTTACAGGCTCATCCGGAAGCAATCGCTGAGTTGCCACCGCTGCCGGAGTTCAACTTGATTGTTCCATACGCACAAGGTGTTGGAGAGCCGACAGTATATACGAATCTGACTGCGGCGCAAAAGCGTCAGAATAAGATTCACAAAAAATACCAAAAGAAAGTTATCGAACCGCAGATCAAAGAGACCCTTGAGGATCTCGATAGTGAAAAATAGAAATAGAAAATGCAGGCTCAAAAACCTGCATTTTTGCATTTTATTTGGGGTATAGTGCTCCACTGATGGGGTAAGTGCCAAATATAAAGTACTATTTTTTACTTTTATTTTCTAAAAGTTCTAATTTTTTAAAGAGTTGATACATCTGTGAATAAGAGATTTCTGCTCCTTCATCATGCAGTTCAACGGACCGTTTGGCTAAGTTCAATGCTTTTTCAAGGTCACCATGCTGGGACAGAAATTCATAGAGCCTGATACGCTGAAAGTACTTCTTGGTTTTCTCGTATCCAGGCATGTACTTGCATAGCTCTTTTGCTACTGCTTCATAATCTGCATACTTCCGGTGCGAAGGTTTGGGCATAAAGTGCATTAGGAACCAATATTCAGTACACGGATCTGTCTCTATAAATGTTACCTTTTGAAAGATCCTTTGTTGTTTGGCTCTATGGTAAGCTTGCTTCTCTGAAGGATGCGTATTCAATCTATCCATGTCTAATAGACAGATAATCTCATCATACCCCTCGGTGACACATTGTCTCGCTTCTGCAAGTAAATGCTTTATATCCGAGTGCTGCGGAATAGAAGGACGCATTTTAAATGGATAATGACCAACTATACGTAGAGAGTCAATATAAAACCATTCAGTTATTCCTTCGCCAAAGATTGCGATACTCTTTTTCATTGCATGTCCTCCGTTGACTCGTCCAGATATATCGCTCCTGTAAATGGCAGTTTGACCAATTTACCTTGACGATACGCGTTATATGGCGATATGTTTTTGTGTAAACCAAGGTCTGAGAGGCGAACCAATTCCGTTTCGGCCTCTTCGTTCTTATCCGTAAACCAGATAGTATCACGGCGAACAAAATCTTCATTCAGCAAATTGATGTCATGCGTAGCTATCAATAATTGCGATGTGCCAGTATTATTTGCAAGATATACACGCAGGAAATAGGATAGCAACTCGTAATGCAAACTCGTCTCTATCTCGTCAATGATAATGAATTGATTGTCTTGCACGAGATACTTCATAATGGCTGCAATGCCCATGAAGCGCAAAGTACCATGTGATTCCAATTCTTCCGGCAAAGTACCTATACCGTTTAGCGTCTCATGCGAAAAGATAATAGAAGATGCATCTGAAGAAAGGTGGAATTCGTTGATGTTGAAATCTGATTTCTGCAGGAATTGGATGATAAACTGTTTGAGTTTACCATCCTTATCGTTCTTCAGCTCCTTATGGAGGAAAAACGACAAATCAATGGATGGCCTTAATACTTCAGAGAAATTACTATCAATCCACGTATAAACCGTATTTAAGCGAGTGCTGACTACATTTGATTTACCAAAGGCTGCAATCACAGAGCAGTTATTGAGCGTATTTCCTGCAACGAACTCCTGGTCGCGACGAGACAAACCAAGATTCTTGCCAAACTCAACTTGCGTACTATCAGTTTCCGGGATATATTTGCGTTCGTAAAGCATGGATGGACGCACCGAGGAATAAACCATCAGTTTCTCCTCCAGAATACGCTCGTTGTTGAATAGCAGATTCAGATTGTACTTCTCACCTTCGAGATAAAAATTCATCTGCATGTGGGTCGGCTCGTTCTTGCTGTGATCATCCAGCAGGAAAGGTACGACATCTATTTCCTCCGTCTTGCTCTGAGGATAATGAAGCAACGTATGCACAAAGGTCTCAAAAGCATTCAATACTTTCGTTTTTCCTGAGGCATTAGCACCATAAATGACACCCATCTTTAGAAGGCGCACTTCGGGTTTTACCTCCACGGTGTACTCATCAGATAGAACCTTATCAGTTGTCGGAACAAAACTGAGCGTTTGTTGCGAACGGATGGAATAGTAATTCTCTACTGAAAAATCAGCTACCATAGTTGTAAATCTTAAATTTGCTGCAAAATTACAAATAAAAATTGAATTATACAAATTTTATTTTAGTTTTTTGTAATTTTCCTACGTTTTTCTGTGTTATAAACATAAATTTTATTATTTAGTCAATCGAAACGCTCAATATCTTATGCCAGCGGGGTATCTATTTTCTGTTATATACCTTGAATAAAATTGCGCGCATAGCGGGCACGTTCATACGCACCTGCGCACACGAATTTTGAGCTTTCCGAGAAGATGGTTTAAACGGGATAAGGGGAATTTATATGATTCTTAAACTCAAAAAAGTGCTCGATTTTATGAAAAATCGTGCTAAAATTGCATTTTATTGCCAAAAAATTTGCATAATTCAAAAAAAAGCAGTACCTTTGCACTCGCTTTTGAAAAGAAGAAAAAACTGCCCGAAATCGGCACAAGCCGTCCTAAGGTAGAATGGTATTTGAAATTGCTAACCAACTGATTGATAATCAGGAAGAAAGTTAATAGCTGGGCGAGGGTTTCTCGCGAGTTCGAGTCTCGTCCGCACCGCTTCTCTTTCAAAGAGAAAGAACCAGCGCAAGCTGGTTAACTTTTCAAAACTAAGGGGAATGCCCCTTCCGGCGGAGGCCGGTTAACATAGCGGAAGCGCGTTATAAGCCCTTTTGGGCGGAGGCCGCTTAACTTTTCAAAACTAAGGGGAATGCCCCTTCCGGCGGAGGCCGGTTTCCCCGATTAACGGGGACACCTCCGGGTCCATTAGCTCAACTGAATAGAGTACCACACTACGGATGTGGGGGTTGCAGGTTTGAATCCTGCATGGATCACAAGGTTAAAATTAAAATCGCATCTGAGAGCTTGTTCTCAAGTGCGATTTTTGTTTTAAACTTGTAAGACGTCACACCGAAGGGTGACGGATTACGTAGAAATCCTGCATGGCTCCGTAGCAATCCTGCATGGCTCCGAAGAAATCCGATTAAGGATCACAAGGAAGTCGCCTTATGGGCGGCTTTCTGCGTTAAACGGCGTTGCTTGCACGTCATCTGCGGATTTTTGTAGCGATTCTTCCGGACATCTTTTCCGGTGATCATCTCATACCAGACGCAGGCTGCCGTATAACGGCCGTATACATAATTAAGATGGTAACCATCACGACAGAGGGAATCTCCTAATCTGGTTTGACGCGCCAGTTGAATAGCCGTGCCACACGGAATGACCGGTAACTGATGATTGGTCATCGGTATTTGCAGACACGCCATAATACTGTCGTACATCTCCGTCTGAGAATTATGATAACGCGGATAGGCGGGATGCTTGGCATCTTGGCTATACGCCCAAGTCTGCATCCAACAGAGTTGAGCCTTCGGCTGATAGGCCCGAACAGTGTCGATCAGCATCGTGAGCCAAGGTTCGTAACTGCTCCGGATACCGCTGTCATGGCTGGCTTGCTGCAAAGAGATATAATCGTATTGACCATCTCGTAGTGCCTGTCTAAGGGTGATGGTATCTCTGATGACGCGTGGCGCATCGTTGGTGCAGACGCGATGGGAATAAGCAGCCGTATCTGCCAGCAGGAACGCGGCATGTTGCTGCAGCGAACAACCGCCGTAGTAGAGGTTATGTATCTCCACCTCTACGCCTTGTTCTGCGCATAGAGGCACGAGTTCCTGCTCCACGGCATCCCAGGAGAAGCTGTTTCCGATGCATAATACTCGAATGACGAGTATTATAGTTGAAAGTTGAAAGTTGAAAGTTGAAAGAAACATTAATTCATTAAATCTTTAACTCTTTCATTCTTTAGTGTGCTTCAAGCCAGTTGTTGCCTACTCCACATTCGGCGATAAGAGGGATAGAGAGATGAACGGCATTCTGCATCTCCGACACCACTATCTCACGTACGCGATCCACCTCAGCAGCAGGTACGTTGAAGTTAAGTTCGTCATGTACCTGCATGATCATCTGCGCCCGGAGTTTTTCTTCTTTTAGCCGACGATGGATGGAGACCATCGCCATCTTGATGATGTCCGCCGCCGTGCCCTGGATAGGTGCGTTGACGGCATTGCGCTCGGCGAAGGAGCGGACCGTAGCATTCTGCGAGTTGATATCCGGCAGATACCGTTTGCGACCGAAAAGCGTCTCGGCATAGCCACGCTGACGGGCCAGTTCTTTTTGTGATTCTATATATTGTATCACGCGCGGGAATGCCGCAAAATAATCATCGATGAGCTGTTTCGCCTCGGCACGACTGCAGTCGAGTTGTTGTGCCAGACCGAAAGCCGATATACCATAGATGATACCGAAGTTAGCCGTCTTTGCCTTTCTCCGTTGGTCTTTGGAGATTTGTTCTATGGGCAAGCCGTATATCTTCGCAGCCGTAGCCGCATGGATATCCTGTCCGGAGCGGAAGGCGGCTAACATATGTTCGTCTTGAGAGAAATGCGCCATCAGCCGTAGCTCGATCTGGCTATAGTCGGCACTGAGGAACAAGCAGCCCTCGTCAGGGATGACGGCTTGGCGGATCAGCTTGCCGCGTTCGCTGCGGATAGGTAAGTTCTGCAAGTTCGGGTTGCTACTACTGAGTCGTCCCGTAGCTGTCACGGTCTGATTGTAGGTAGTATGGATCTTACCGTCCGCCGCCATATAGCCCGGAAGCGCAGAGATGTAGGTTGAGATTAGTTTGCTGAGTGCCCGATAGTCGAGAATAGCTCCTACCACCTCATGACGATCTTTGATCGCCACCAGCACTTCTTCGGATGTAGAATATTGTCCCGTCTTCGATTTTTTGGCCTTGGCATCGAGTTTGAGTTTGTCGAACAGCAACTCACCAACCTGCCTCGGACTATTGATATTGAACGACTCTCCGGCCAACTCATAGATCCGTTGTTCAAGTGCTTTGAGTTCTTCCGTCAGCGTAGCTTCCGCCTCCTTAAGCCGACTGACGTCAATACGCACACCAGCGGCTTCCATCTCGCGCAAGATAGGCACGAGCGGCAGTTCCACTTCGTTGTATAGATTCCAGAGGTCCGTATCAGCTTTCAGCGCTTCCCAGTTAGGCTCTTTATTGGGATTGAAGGCCACCTCGGGGTTAAGGAGATATTGACATAATCGAGCCTCGATTGTGTCATTGGTGATTGGTGATGGGTGATTGGTGATTTGAGGTTGCTCTTCCTCGAAGCCGCCGAAGAGGTCGAGTTGGTTGGGATCAGCGGGCTTAATTGGCTTACTAGGTTTACTAGACGGCCTAGGTTGACTAGGCTGCTCTGCGGGCTCTAGTTTCCTCAGCAGGGTGTTGAATTCGAGTTCACGATAGAGGGCTGCGAGGGCGTCGATATTCGGCTCTTTCTTCGACAGGAGCTCTTCATCCAACGCGATGGGCACATCGGTACGGATAGTAGCCAGAAAGCGGGAGAAACGGATCTCTTCTGTCTGGCTCTCTACTTTCTGTCGCAGAGCCCCTTTGATCTCATCTGTGCGGGCGAGCATGTTGTCAATTGAGCCGAACTGTTGCAACAATGCTACAGCGGTCTTCTCACCTACTCCTTTGCATCCGGGGATGTTATCGCTGGCGTCGCCCATAAGTCCCAACAGGTCAATGACTTGTGCCTGCGACTGCAGTCCGTATTTCTCGCAAACCTCTTGCGGACCGAGGATCTCAAATCCTCCAGTATGCCGCGGACGGTACATGCGCACATGCTCGGTAACCAACTGACCGTAGTCCTTGTCCGGCGTGGCCATGAAGACCTCATAGCCGGCCTTCTCCGCTTGTCCGGAGAGCGTACCGATGACATCATCGGCTTCGAAACCATCCACTTCCAATACGGGGATGTTCATCGCCTCGAGCAGACGTTTGATGACCGGTACGGCACGGCGTATATCTTCCGGCGTCTCTTCGCGCTGCGCCTTGTATTGCTCGAATGCCTCATGACGGAACGTCGGTCCATGAGGATCGAAAGCCACACCCACGTGCGTGGGATTGACCTTGCGCAAGAGGTCGTCGAGCGTGACCACAAAGCCGAAGATGGCGGATGTATTCTCACCACGACTGTTCATGCGCGGCGTACGGATAAAAGCATAGTACGCGCGATAGATCATCGCATAAGCATCTATTAGAAGGAGGGTCTTCATTATTGATGTTAGATTTAAGATTTCAAATTTACCACTCAACAGGCGGCAAGCCGTGTTGGATTAGATAGTTGTTGGCAGCGCTGAAGTGTCCGCAGCCCTCAAAACCGCGATAGACAGAGAGAGGAGATGGGTGAGAGGTCTGGAGCACAAGGTTTCTGCGTCGATCGATGAACTGCCCTTTGCGTTGAGCGTATGATCCCCAAAGCATATACACGATATGTTCTCGTTCACGATTGAGGGCGGCGATAGCCGCATCCGTCAGTTCTTCCCATCCTTTACCCTGATGGCTACCGGCACGGTGCGCTTCGACAGTCAGCGTGGCGTTGAGTAGCAGCACCCCCTGTTCCGCCCATCGACGCAGATCGCCGCTCGCAGGGATAGGCGTACCCAAATCGCGATGAATCTCTTTGTATATATTGACAAGCGAAGGCGGGATCTGCACGCCTTCGGGCACGGAGAAACTCAATCCCATCGCTTGTCCCGGTTCGTGATACGGATCTTGTCCGATGATGACCACGCGCACTTTGTCGAAAGGGCAGGAGTCGAAGGCATTAAAAATAAGTCCTGCCGGCGGGAAGCACCGACAGGTCTTATATTGCTGGCGCACATATTGGGTGAGGAGTTCGAAATAAGGCTTGTCAAACTCCGTCTGCAATACGCGTTGCCAAGATGGGTCTATACGAACAGTCATTAGTGATTGGTGTTAGTCCACGATCAACATTGCGTCACCATAATCGCCAAATCGGTATCCTTCCTTCACCGCCTCTTCGTAGGCATGCATTGTCTCTTCGAAGCCTGCGAAAGCAGCGACCATGATCATCTGGCTGGACTGCGGCAAGTAGAAATTGACGAAGAACGCGTTCGCCACTGTGAAGTTATACGGCGGGAAGATGAATTTGTTGGTCCATCCATCGTACGCCTTGAGCTGGCCGTTGGTGCCCACCACGTGCTCCATCGCACGCATCACCTCTGTACCTACCGCACAAACACGGCGTTGCTGTTCGTGTGCGTTGTTGACGGCATTAGCCAGACGCTCAGAGAGGATGATCTGCTCCGACTCCATCTTATTCTTCGTCAGGTCTTCTACATCAATGTCCTTAAACACACCCAACGACACGTGGCTGGTCAGGAACTCCGTCTCAATGCCGCGGATCTCCATGCGCTTGAGCAACTGCTTGGAGAAATGGAGACCTGCTGCCGGTGCAGCCACAGCGCCTATCTTATCTGCAAAAATAGTCTGATAACGCTCATTATCCAGTTCGCGCACAGGCTGGTTGTGGAAGATCTCCTCATACTTAGCCTGAGTCTCTGCATCCATCGGACGGCGGATATATTTGGGGAGCGGAGCACTACCCAGCGCGTACAGACGAGGCACAAACTCCTCATTGTCATAATCGGTCAAGAAACGGAATGTACGTCCACGGCTGGTGGTATTGTCGATCACCTCAGCCACGATAGAGGGGTCGTCATCGAAAGTCAGCTTGTTACCAATACGGATCTTACGGGCCGGATCGACCAGCACATCCCAGAAACGCGCACGATGGTTGAGTTCGCGAAGCAGAAAGACCTCAATCAACGCGTTGGTCTTCTCCTTGTGTCCCCACAGACGAGCAGGGAAAACCTTGGTATCATTAAACACGCAAAGATCACCCTCATCGAAATAGGAGACCATATCGCTCACCATCTTATGCTCGATCTCGCCTGTTTTGCGATGCAACACCAAGAGGCGCGCATCATCACGATAGGGCGTCGGGAACTGAGCTATCTGTTCTTCAGGTAGTTGGAAACGAAACTGGCTGAGTCGTATGTCATTCGTCTTGTACATAGTTGTAATCCTTCAATTGATCAAGGAATTGATCTATAGTATAACAATCGTTTACATTTATCTGCCCCACTCTAGTGCGGCGGAGGGCTGTCAAGTAGGCACCCGACCGGAGTCGCTCACCAATGTCGCGGGCCAAGGCACGGATGTATGTTCCCTTGGAACAGACCACCCGAATCGTCAGTTGCATCTTTTCGGCATCGAAGCGGAGCACCTCTATTGCATCTATGACCAGCAACTTGGGTTTGAGTTCCACCGTCTCCCCCTTGCGTGCCAACTCATATGCCCGTTTGCCATTGATCTGCACAGCGGAGAACATCGGTGGCACTTGCCATTGTTCCCCAAGAAAAAGCGGGAGTGTCTGGTCAATCAACTCGCGTGTGATATGCGCCGTCGGATAGGTGGCATCCACCTCTTTCTCCATGTCGTAACTCGGCGTAGTGGCTCCTAACTGGAGCGTCGCCTCGTACTCCTTGACATCATATTGCAACTGGTCGATCAGTTTGGTTTTCTTACCTGTACATATGACCACCACTCCTGTAGCCAGAGGATCCAACGTGCCCGTATGACCGACCTTCAACTTCTTCTTTCCTAGCTTGCGGCACAAGGCGTATCGCACTTTAGCTACCAAATCGAACGAAGTCCAATGAAGCGGCTTATCAAACGCCAGCACTTCTCCCTCAGCGAAATCCCACATAGCTTAGCACAAGGTAGTGATAATCGCCATTGAACCTACAATCGCGCAATAGACAGCAAACCAAACCAAACGCTGACGACGCACGACCTCCAGCATGAAGCGGCAAGCCAAACAACCGGTTACAAATGCAGCTATAAAACCGACCATAGCGGGAAGAACGTCTATATTGACCGTCACCTCGCCCTTGATCAACTTCAATCCGTCCAGCATGGCTTCCCCCAGAATAGGAATCAGCACCATCAGGAAGCTGAACTGCGCCACGCTCTCTTTTTTCACGCCACAGAGCAAACCGGTAGCAATCGTCGTACCGGAGCGGCTCAGGCCGGGCAGCACGGCACAAGCCTGTGCAATACCAATGATGATCGCATCGCGGTAACTCACTTCATGTCCGCTGTTCTGACGCTTCTTCTGCAACCACTCGCTCAGCGCCAACAAAGCGGCTGTGACAAGCAAACAGATGCCCACCAGCAGCAATCCATTTCCAAAGAAAGATTCCACCTGATCCTTGAAGAACATCCCCACCACAAACACGGGAATCATCGACACGAAGATCTTAGCGACATAGTCTTTCTCCGCATTCCACCGGAAGGTAGTGAGAGTACCGTTAAAGAGCGACAATACCTCTCGCCACAAAACCACCAGTGTAGAGAGCACAGTGGCTACATGCACGATGATAGCGAACGACAGGTTCTCCTCACCGGAAGTGTCCAATAAGGCGTGACCTATCTCCAGATGACCGGACGAAGAAACCGGCAGGAACTCGGTCAGTCCCTGCACGATGCCCAGTATAAGTGCTTGAAACCAACTCATTTCTTCTTACCGCGGAACAAGATGGCAAACAGCATAAACACAAACCCGAACAAAGAGATCATCGGTCCTACCGTGATACGACGGAAGGAGAAGATATCCGGATTATACACCTCACCTGAGGGTTCGCCTACCATCAGGCAAAAGCCCACCACGATAATAAGCACCGAGATCGCAATCAGGATGAGGTTGAGCGTAGGAAGAGTATGTTTCATATCAAATCTCGTATAAGGAGTTATTATCCATGCGGATGTAGCGACCAGTGGCAATCATCGAAGCCAACCAGGTGATTAACAGACCTGTAGCCAATACGACAACCAACACAAAAGTGACATTCTGCCACGTCAGCGGGAAGAGCAGCACGCCAAGGCGCACATCCACATAATAAACAATAGCGCTCAGGATAGCCAATGCTACCAGACCGGACACAAAGCCCATGAGCATGTTACGCCAAACGAAGGGACGACGCGTCACCCAGGCCGTAGCCCCGACCAAAGTCATCGTGTTGATCAGAAAACGCTTAGCGTATATCTGCAGACGGATGGTATTGATAATAAGCGCCATCGCTACCAGCAGCAACACACCGGCCACGATGAGCAAGGCCAGCGACAACTCACTCACATTGCGACTCATCAGGTCTGCCAAGTCACGCTGATAGATCACTTCGGTCACATAAGGCAAGTTCTGCAACTTATCTGCCAACACTGCCAAACTATCCGGACTGCTGTATGCATCCGAGGGATGAATCTCATAACTTGCCGAGAGCGGATTATAACCAAGAAAGACCGTAGGATCTTCCCCTAAGGAGGAGATATGCTCTTGCAGAGCCTCCTCACGAGACACAAACGCGTAACCGCAGCAAGCAGGACTAGCCTCTAATATCTGCTCCAGACGTGCATAATGCGTAGTATCCGCCTCTTGCGACAAAACGGCTGTGATGGTCATCTTCTCGCGCATGCGTGTAACAAGCGCCCCTGCTGAAAGCAGGAGCACACATTCCAAGCCAATCAGGCACAGCACAAGCGAAACGCTGACGGCGGAAGTCAGATACGAATTACGGAAACGATGTTTACGCATGTATTAATATTCCCAGAGGTCTTGCTCGAAATTAAGCAACTCGGTAGCAATACGTTCTTGCTCTTTCTTAACCTGCTCCACCGTCCCAGAGTAATCCGGGATCCAACGGTTGTACATGTTACCCTCACCCACGATATAACTGGTGAAGAGATGCTTCTGGAAGAACTCATCGAAGGTCACACGTTTCACCTCGTTGCGGTTAGGGATAGCATACTGCATAGCCAGGTACGGACGCAACGCATCGAACGGAATCCAGAACATAATAGACTCGCGCAGCGAATTCATGATGTTGGAATCGTCACGTGTGGAGATCTTGTCTGACTGCATCGGAGCAATACCCATGATCTTGGTATGCATACGAGACGTGTGTTTGTCGAAGAAGACCACTTCCTGAATCAAGTATTTCAACTGGTTCTTAACCAGTTTCTCGAACGGGTAGAAGTGGAACGACAACTCGTCGGAGATGCTGTCATAGTGCACCAACATAGCATCCGAACTGGTGATATCGAAGTGCGTGGGATCGTCGGAATAGTCAGCCAGAGGATCATCAGCCATAAACATCGTCGGAATCACATCGCGCGAGATAGGCTCTTGCTGGAAGTCGGGCTTGATGGTCTCCATATTCTTCTCATAGATAGGCAGGCCATCCACAACAGCGTCGGTGATCACCTTGAACAGGTTACGATAATCCGCATCGTCCGATTTGGTCGGGAAATAGAGCTGGTAGTTCTGCTTGTAGCGCATATCAATGATACGATATACATAGCGTGCCCAAATCACGTCATCAATGCGGTGATCAACCATCACAATCGTGTCGTGAGCCTGGGAGAACTCCTCGGTCTGGATACGTGCACTACCCATCTCATCGAAGAAGGATGTAACCTTATGCTGCGCCTGAACCGTAGTAAATCCAAGCACCAAGCATGCGATAATACTGAGTTTCTTTATCATACGTGTAAAATATTAATTCAGTGAAAGCGGAATAGGTGACAAACGAACCTCCTTACCATCGGGACCTTTGGCGCGGATGTCAGTAATAACGACGATAGCACCCATTTTCAGTTTCTCCAAACGGCTACGTTGATCCGCCGTAAAGCGGTTGCCTCGAGCCTCGGTCAACACACCGTTGATGTTCACCTTGAAGCTGGTGATCTGGAACGGCAGGTCCAACAGACCATCCGGGCCATAAGATGCGATCACGGTAGCGCCACCGTTAAGCAATGCTCCACGAGAGATGTTACCATCTGAATACTCGTTCTCTCCGGACTTGAAGTAAGCACCCGGTTTCGGCAGTGCCTTTACGCGATATTCCTTGCTACCCATAGACTGCATACGACCGTCTAATTCGGCAGACACAGAGATTGTCACGTTGCGTGCTCCATCGCCCGGCTTGATGATCCAAAGACCACCCTGCTGACGTACGGAAGCACCGCTAACGTTCACTTTTACCTTGTCGTTGGACACACCCGGTACCGAGATAGAGAACTTGTTGTCATAGCCGCGGTACATGATGTTGAGGTCGGTATTGGAGATCGTTACAGCAGGCTCGCCCACACTATACTCACTCTGAAACTCCAGATTCTCTATCTCACCCGACGAGGGGTTTTGATATGCGATCCAACCGGAGTATTTCTTCAGACCAATTCCTGTAGCTGCCACTTCATACAGACCGCTCTCGTCAATTTTCTGTCCCTCCACATAATAGTCAGGACGTTGCGTTGAGTCGATAGCGGCCAAGATGATTTGAGCCGAATAACGACCACCACGGATTACATAATTGGACTTCGGAATCACATATGCGTTCAGTTTATTCACGCGCAAGTCACCTGCGTCTGTACGATCCATGAGGTACTGAATCAACTGACTCTCGGTAGAACGCACATCATTCTGCATCTTGGTAAGGATTGTGACAGACGCGCCTACAGGCATGCCGTCAAATACAGCCACTTCCCAATCGCATGAGTCTTTCTCATGTGCATTCCATCCACGTTCGGTAGCCAGATTCTGACGAATAGAGGTACGCAGTTCGGCATCATGATCGCACAAATCAGCGGCATAGTCGCGATAGTACGCAACAAGGGCCTTGAGTTCGCTACCATGACCCTGTACAATAGCGTACTGGCCGGTGACATCCAGATTGGAATTACCCTCAATATGCGTAGTAGGATCTTCGCCCATTGCTTTACGTTCTTCCACCGCTTTCTGACCGTCCGCCAGAATAGCTATCTGCTCCTTGAAATTCTGGATATAGTTGAACAGCGAGTCGGCACGTTTCTGAACCTCGACCGACTTATCGAACCACTCTTTGGTCTTCTCGGGGTTGTCTCTATAGGCTGCCTGGAAATCGCGGTACAACTTAGCATTGCGTACATCTGAAGCCGCGATAGAAGAATGCAGACTATTGTCCACCAACGTAAAACCGTTGAGGATATCCGTACTTACGTTCAACGCCAACATGGCGGTGAGCACCAAGTACATCATACCGATCATTTTTTGTCTCGGGGTTTCCGGACAGTTTTTTGCTCCACCCATTACTGAAGTGTTTAGAGATTAAACTTATGCGAGTGCATTCAACATATTGCCGTAAATAGCATTCAGGTCAGCCACCTGCTTCTGCAGTTGCTTAGCACCGTTAGCGTAAGCCAACTGAGCCTCTGCAGCCTCTTTGGCCGAAGCCGTTACGCTCTTCTGAGCCTCTACCTGTGCATTAACAGCCTGGAGTTGCAATTCGTAAACCGAGTTGAGGGAAGCCAGTTTCTTGCCCATCTCCTCTACACTCTCCTTATATGCACGGGTCTCACCGGCTACGCTCTTGATATCCTCGCCCACTTGCGCATAGGTAGCGCTCAGACCATTGGTTGTCTGAGTGAAGGAATCAGTAGCAACACCTGCAGCAGACAATTTGTTGGTGTAGTTCTCTGTAGCCACCTCAGCAGCAGCCAGTTTCTCGCCCAACTTAACGCCCGTCTGAGCCACCTTATCCAGTTCGCTCAACTGAGAAGCCGTCTTAGCCAAATTAGCGATACCCTCTTTCAGCGCCTTTACGTCATCCTCTTTGAGGGAAGGAACCTGTGCTCCCGGAGTGGTTTGACCCGTCGTAGGTTGCGGGGTAGGATTGACAACGGTAGTCTGTCCACCTGCGACACCTGCACCTAACAAGGTAGGACGCGGTTGTTTGGCTTTCTCTTCCAACAGCTCAGGCTTCGTACCATATTCCAGCAATTGCGGGAACACGTTCTCCCAATGGAACTCGGGATGCGGATGCTCGAGAGTACCGATGAGGAACAGGAATGCTTCGGTAAACATACCTATCATCAGCACCTGGCTGGCACCCGGCCAGTGCAGAATCTTAAACAACGCACCAATGATAACGACAGATGCACCTGCCGAATAAATGATGTTTACGATAGTTTTACCTTGGTAGGATTCATACCAATGGAAGAACTTTGCGCCAAAACCTTGCTTTGCAGCGTTTTCAGTAGCCATAATATTTGTGTATTTAAATTTTTTCTTTGTTGTTAGTTGATTAATCGCCGATGTAAGCACGAACGCAACGGAAACCGATGTACGGACGGCTCTCATATTGGTACTCATAAGTACGAACACCGCACTGCATGAAATAGCTGATATCCTTCCAGCTACCACCCTTTACCACCTTACGTTTCAAGATGTCGGGGTCGGCCTTACGAGCCATATAGCTATAATCCGGATTCAAGTCGTGGATATTCGTATTGGCAGCACTCTGATAAGCCGAGTTGGTCCACTCGGATACGTTTCCGGCCATATCGAACAGACCGAAGTCGTTCGGACGGAACTGAGCCACCTTCATCGTGGTAGTACCGGTATCATCGTTGTAGGCACCGCGATACGGCTTGAAGTTAGCAAAGAAGCAGCCCTTACCGTCGCGGGCATAATTGCTACCCCACGGATACATCGCCATCTTGCGGCCGCCACGGGCAGCATACTCCCACTGTGCCTCCGAAGGCAAACGATAAGCATTGGCCTCGGTAGCCGAGTACATATTAAACAGTTTGGTACGCCAGTTGCAGAATGCATGTGCCTGCTCCCAAGTAACACCCACTACCGGATACTCCGCATAGCCCGGGTGCTTGAAATACATATGCAGCAACGGATCGTTGTACGAGAACTGGAAGTCACGTGCCCAAACCAAGGTATCCGGGTAGATACTGATGATCTTCTCGGTCAACAGGTCTTTCGGCTCACGCAACGGGCGGAAGATCGTAGAATCCTTGATCTCATTACGCTCGTTCACCCAGAACGTATCTACACGTGCCGTAGCTCCCGGAGGATAAGTACTGGTGGCCACATCGAACTTGTTACGTTGCGGCAGCGCCTCGTCCATATTCACCCAGCTATAACGATAGTGCAGGTTGTTGGTATTGAGCGAACCGTCGGAGTAGTACATCGGAGCCAATGCGTCTACGACGTCCTCCTCCTTGCTATTCCAAGGCACTTTCTTACGCCAGTTGATGCGGAAATTCTCCTCATCAAAGTCTTCATCCTTGGGCTGCAAAGCATAATCCGTCATACCGGCAGCAATCAGGTTGGTCAAAGCGATTGAATCGCGCACCCAATTCACAAACTGATGGTACTCATTGTTGGTGATTTCGGTCTCGTCCATCCAGAACGCATCCACCGTAACCATCACAATGTTGTCCGGCTGCTCAAACACAGCAGACTGCGTGTTTGCGCCCATCATGAAACTACCCTTCTTGATAAACAACATACCATAGGGGTTAGCCTCTTTGAAATTAACAGACTTACGAGCTCCTACGAGTTCGCCAGCCGGCTTGTTACAACTCGCCAGTGCAATCGCGAAAACGATCAAAGGCAAAATCTTTGTTACTTTCATATTTGATCAAATATTATAAATATCTAATTGATTTATATTTGTTGGTCCGTTTGGGTTTGAGTATATCAAAACTATAGGACAAGTATAATTCGTGGCTTCCATAACTCTCTGCCAGCAGTTTATTGGTCGGTAGTTCGCAACTATAGCCCAACTGCAATCCAGAGATAATATCAACGCCCAGCAGTATATTCACACTTCCGTCGATGCGGTAGCCTAATCCCCAGCGATAGCGATCCTTGAAGTCACACATCAACGTCAGGTTGATATCCCAACTGATAAAGTCGCTCATCACCTGTGCGCTGGGAGTCAGCACCCACTCTTTGTAGTGCTTGAGGCGGAAGTGGTATCCACCGACGATGTACATCGTACCCACCACTTTCACAGCCGTCTTATCGTCCCAGTCCACTACAGGACGCGTCACGTGGCTGTAACTAGCACCGACCCACCAAACAGGAGTGCAGTAATACAAGCCGACGCCCATATCAAATTTCATTCCCGACTTGCTTCCCGTAGGGATGGCCTCATCGTTGGCATCATGGTAGTCATCCCCCATCTTGCTCAGGTTGACTGAATCACCACGGAAGCCCACATTGATAAATCCCAGATCTACTCCTGCGCTCAGGTAACCGTTTCCCAGTTTCTGCCTATACGCGTATTGCGCGTACAATGCTTGCGTAGAGAACAATCCAAAGCGATCGTTCAGAAAACGCAAACCAGCGCCGTGTCGGGTCTTGGCTATTACAAAGGGCGAACTAAAGCAAAACCATGTACTCATTGGCGCATTGGAAATATCCACATATTGCATGCGGTGTAATCCTGCCACTTTCATCATGTCGCCTTCTCCTGCCGCTGCAGGATTATAGCCAGTTGTCATATACATATATTGTCCCATCTGCGGGTCAAATTGCCCGTAGGCAGACCCGATGGCCATAAGCCCCAACAAGAGAACAATATATCGTTTCAATTTTCAATTGTCAATTAGTCAATTCGTCAATATTCCTCTTCGTTGAAGAAGAAATCGTCATCTTGGGTCGGATAGTCAGGCCAAATATCCAATATACTCTCATATTGCTCTTCGTCCTCATCCTCCAACTCCTCCAGGTTCTCAATCACCTCTGCCGGAGCACCTATACGGTTGGCGTAATCCAACAATTCATCCTTCGTTGCGGGCCAAGGTGCGTCCTCTAATTTTGAAGCCAATTCCAATGTCCAATACATAATTCAATCCAATAGCAAAATCTACCCAATACGGGCACACTTTTTCAAAAATCGTGCAAAAATAGTAAAAAGATTCGATTCGTGCAAGTTTTTTTACTATTATTTATCAATTTTCGCCATTTTTTTGCCAAATTGCCATTTTTTCACCATTTTGGTGTCCAATAAAACGTGACAAAACGAACAAGTAGTCGCTCAACCGGTTGATCCATTTCAACTCGGTCGTGGAGGCACATTCCACCATCAGTCGTTCGGCCCTTCGGCAGACCGTTCGACAGAGATGACATCGGCACACGGTCTCACTTCCGGCAGGCAACAAAAAAGCTGTTTGTCGGGGCAATTGTGCCTGCATGGCATCGATCCATTGCTCCAGTTGCAACACATCGGATTCCACGATCCACTCTCCCGGTGCCAGACTCAAAGAAGCGCCAAGGTCAAACAGTTTGTTCTGGATCCACACCAGTTGATCATTGGTCATTGGTAATTGGTGATTGGTCATTTGTGCACGCAGCAGTCCCACCCAACTATTGAGTTCATCCACGGTGCCATAGGCTTCGATACGGACATCTGTCTTGGGTACACGCTGACCGTTAGCCAGCGAAGTCTCTCCTTTGTCCCCTGTCTTGGTATAAATCATATTAGTTAATTGTCAGTTGTCAGATTCTAATTTTATAATGTCGCTTCAAATAATGCGGATCGACAAAAAGCAAACCTATATGGTAAAGATCCATGCTGGTAGTTACCCGAGGATCCGCCTTCAGTTGTGTCCAAGCCTGTGCCATCTCACGCGAATAGTGGATATCATCGATGATGAGCACTCCCCTCTCCGCGAGTTGCGGCAGCAACCAGTCGGCATATCGCATCGTGGCCTCAAAGGTATGATTCGCATCCACAAACGCCATATCTATTTCCGCGCGCGCGTGTTTAAATAAGGTGTCCTCGATACGTCCTTCCACACATTGGATGTTCTCCAGTCTCAGTGCGCGCCACTGCTGGCACGCCATTTGTGCGACAGCCCGGCTTCCCTCGAAGGTCAGCACATGGTTGCCACTATGCGCCGAAGCCATATAGGCGGTGGTAATACCCAGCGACGTACCCAGTTCTATCAGCTCCAGCGGCCTATCCTGATCATGTCGCATATGCACCAACAGGCGGAAAAGGACTTGTCCTACACGCGGACTCTCCAAGTGGGTACGCGCGATGTCGCACACGCGACGCTGCACGAGTCGGCCTTCAGGCGAGCCCTGCGAACCGTAGTCAGTCACGTTAAGCACGCGTGTGTCGGAGAGCAAGATCTCGCGACGACGCTCGATATCCGCAAAGCAATAGTAGTTGTTCTCATCGCGCAGCAAGAGACGCACAATATAGAACAAGTTAGGCGAATGAATGCCTTCCCCCGTCGTATTCCATGCGCTGAGCATATGCCATACAAACGACCACGCGCGATATATAGCGTCTTTCCACTGCATTTATGCCGCAAAATTACAAAAATATTTGCACATAACAAAATTTTTTCATAACTTTGCAGTCGATTTTTTAACAAAACCCTTTCCCTGTAGCGGTTTTCCCGCTTCAACGGGACACCCTAGTGCACCATGATTTTGAATTATATCTGGATTTCGCTTATTCTGCTGGCCGTGATTTTTGGCCTGGTACAGGCTGTCTGTTTTGGTCAGACGGACATTTTCTCTGAGATTCTCAATTCCACTTTTGCAAATGCAAAGACGGGTTTTGAGTTGTCGCTGGGTCTGACGGGCGTGTTAGCCCTCTGGATGGGTATTATGAAGATCGGCGAACGTGCCGGCGCGGTGAACACGCTCGGCAAGGGCGTGGCGCCATTCATGAAACGCATCTTCCCGGGCATCCCGAAAGATCATCCCGTGTTCGGCACCATGACGATGAACTTCGCAGCTAACATGCTGGGCCTGGACAATGCAGCTACGCCGATGGGGTTGAAGGCGATGAGCGAGTTGCAAGAGCTGAACGACGACAAGGAGCGGGCGAGCAACGCAATGATCATGTTCGTGGTATTGGGAGCCAGCGGACTGACGCTGATCCCCACCACTATCATGGCTTATCGCGCCCAACTGGGTGCAGCTAATCCCGCCGACATCTTCCTGCCTATACTGATTGCCACATATGTAGCCACGCTGGTTGGCTTGATCTGCGTCTGTGTAGCGCAGAAGATACGCCTGACGGACAAAGTGGTGCTGGGTACGCTGACCGGCTTGACCGCTTTGGTCGGCTTGCTGGTATGGGGTGCCACCTTACTGCCACCGCAACTACTCTCCTCACTATCGGCCGCTATCGCCGCTATCTTGTTACTGGGTGTCATCTGCTGGTTCATCATCCAAGCGATGGCAAAGAAGGTCAATGTATATGATGCCTTCATCGACGGTGCGAAAGGCGGTTTTCAGACGGCTATCGGCATCATCCCGTACCTGATTGCCATACTTGTGGCGGTAGGTATGTTCCGTGCCTGCGGTGCGATGGATTTGCTGGAACGCGGCATCGCCTGGTGTTTCGCCGCTTGCGGCATCAACCCAGACCTGGCGGGAGCTGTACCGACAGCGCTGATGAAGCCACTGAGCGGCAGCGGGGCACGCGGACTGATGCTGGAGGCAATGACCACGCACGGCGCAGACAGCATGGTTGGCCGGTTGTGCTGTATTCTGCAGGGCACAACGGACACCACATTCTATGTACTGGCTGTTTATTTCGGAAGTGTGAATATCAAGGACACGCGTCACGCTGTGGCTTGCTGCCTGCTGGCTGACTTGGCCGGAGCGGTGGCCGCATTCGCCATCGCGCCAATCTTCTTTGGGTAAATCAGACTAACGAGACACTATCGAGAGAGAATCGGATCGAGCGTATATGCTGACATTTAACGTCCAAGATACAGAGATGCCTGCGCTGGACGAGCGCAAGACAGGCAGATGGATCAGAGCCGTGGCGGCAGACTACGGGTTCACCGTAGGAAACATCAATTATATCTTCTGCTCCGACGAGCGGGAACTGGAGGTGAACCGCCAGTTCCTCGGGCATGATTACTATACGGACGTCATCACTTTCGATTATTCGACGGCGGCTACGCTAAACGGTGACATCTTTATCTCGCTGGACACCGTACGCAGCAATGCAGAGATGGTGGGTACGAGTTTTGACGAAGAACTCCGCCGAATCATCATCCACGGTGTACTACATCTGACCGGTCAAGGCGACAAGACGCCTGAGACCAAAGCGGAGATGACAGAAAAAGAGAACCGCGCTCTCGCACAGTTCTCTCTATGAGGATTTCTTTTCTTAAGAATATACTGACTTTACAAGCGTTGACCGGTGATGGTATAGACCTCATCGCCGCGGATGATAACAATCTGTCCGTGGCGTATTTCTTTTTTGGCCGCAGGCCGTGTCTCCACCGTCTCTATGTCCGTACTATATTCGCCCAGACGCATTCCGACCATGACTGCGTCATGATCTGAATAACGGTTGGCATAGTAGGTAGAAGTGTTGGTATGCCATACGGCCGCACCGGTGATCTGCTGTCCCATGGTGGAGTTGGCGAACGCATGATCGATAAACTCACGCGTACCCTTGTATATATAGGAATATGCCGTGGCATCAAAACGGAGCAACTGCTCTTGGTAGCCGTTATTCTGAATGATAGTGATCGCACCTTCGTCCATCTGGCAGTTGAGATCACCTACGATGAGGATGTCCGAGTCTTTTACCTTGGACGCCGTGGACAGACCATTCATCAGCCAAGTGGCATTGTCGATGCGTTTATCCTTATCCGAATCGTTCTGACCTGCTTTGAAGTGGTTCATCGAGAGGGTGAACGATTCACCCGTGGCTATTTCGGTCCACGCCTGGATGCGCATGACGTTCTTATAGTAGGTGACATTGGTCGCCGCATAATTACTACCAAGCGGTTGGACGGTAGCGCGCTTATAGACAAAACCGGATTTGATAGCGTTGTCGTAGGAGTCTGTCGCCACGTTGATACCGTCAGAAACGGCGGCATAACATTCGTAGCCGAGTGTAGCGTTGAGCGAATCGACGAGCTGCTGCAGCACGATGGGTTTCGCCTCCACTTCACAGAACGCAAAGATGTCGGCATTGGAGGCGAGCATCATCTCCACAATCTTCTGCGTCTTTTCAGCACGTCCTTCATCCGTACTATAAGACGGACGCTCGGACTCCTGATAGTTATAATAATAGTTCTGGAGGTTGTTGGCCAGCACTACTATACGCGGGTTTCCGAGGTTAGGTACGGCAGGCAAGGCGGCTTGCACAATGAGTGCAGCCGCCAAACCTAACCATATCAACAGATGACGCTTCATCAGTCTTGGAATTTAGCGCAGAGGAACTCGCGGTTAAGGCGAGCGATGTTAGCGAGGCTAACGGATTTGGGGCACTCAGCGGCACAAGCACCGGTGTTGGTACAGTTACCGAAGCCAAGTTCGTCCATCTTAGCTACCATCGCTTTTGCACGCGCAGCCGCTTCGATCTTACCTTGCGGCAGGAGAGCGAGCGAACCGTTCTTACAAGCTGCCGCACACGCACCGCAACCGATACAGGACGCAGCGTCCATCGCCTCGTCAGCAACGGGCTTCGGAATGGGAATTGCGTTCGCGTCAGGTACGCCACCTGTGTTGACGGAAACGAAACCGCCTGCTTGCATGATCTTGTCGTACGCACCGCGATCGACCATGAGGTCCTTGATTACAGGGAACGCACGGCTACGCCACGGCTCGACGGTGATGGTCTCGCCGTCGTGGAACTTACGCATGTGGAGCTGGCAGGTCGTGATGGCGCTGTCAGGTCCGTGCGGGTGACCGTTGACGTACATGGAGCACATACCGCAGATACCCTCGCGGCAGTCGTGATCATAGGTAACGGGGTCTTTGTGCTCTGCAACGAGTTGCTCGTTGAGGATGTCGATCATCTCCAAGAACGAAGCACCTTGGAAGACGTGCTTGAGATCATATGTCTCGAAATGGCCTTGCGCCTTCGGGCCAGCCTGACGCCAAACCCTTACTTTGATATCAATATACTGATCCATAATTTAATTACGAATTAAAAATTAAAAATTAAGAATTAATTCTTGTAATTACGCGTCTTCCTTTCGGTGAACTCGTAGTCGAGCGGCTCCTTGATGAGTTGGGGCTCTTTGTCCTCACCCATATATTTCCAGCAGCCTACGTACGAGAACTTATCGTCCTGACGGAGTGCCTCGCCTTCCGGTGTCTGGTATTCCTCGCGGAAGTGACCACCGCAAGACTCCTCACGATGGAGGGCATCGACAGCCATCAGACGGCCGATCTCGATGAAGTCAGCCAGGCGGAGGGCTTTCTCCAACTCGTTGTTGAGGTGGTCAGCCGTACCCGGGATATACACGTTGGTCCAGAACTCTTTCTTGATCGCGTCGATCTTCTTGATACCTTCCTTGAGGCCCTCAGCGGTACGACCCATTCCGACGAAGTCCCACATGATGAGACCCAGCTCTTTATGGATCGAATCAACCGAACGCTTGCCCTGAATAGCCATCAGGCGGTCGATCTTGTCCTGAACAGCTTTCTCTGCCTCTGCGAACTCGGGCAGGTCGGTGGACATACGCGGTACACCAATCTGGTCGCTCAGGTAGTTCTGGATCGTATACGGCAGTACGAAATAGCCGTCTGCGAGACCTTGCATGAGGGCCGAAGCACCGAGGCGGTTTGCACCGTGGTCGGAGAAGTTGGCCTCACCGATACAGAACAGACCCTTGACGGTCGTCTGGAGCTCATAGTCTACCCAGATACCACCCATGGTGTAGTGGATAGCCGGGAAGATCATCATCGGATTCTCATACGGATCTTCGTCCACGATCTTCTCATACATCTGGAAGAGGTTACCATATTTCTGTGCTACTACGTCCTTGCCCAGACGCTGGATAGCGTCGCTGAAGTCGAGGAACACAGCCAGGCCGGTGTTGTTCACGCCGTAGCCCTTGTCGCAACGCTCCTTGGCAGCACGCGAAGCCACGTCACGCGGAACGAGATTACCGAATGCCGGATAGCGACGCTCGAGATAGTAATCGCGATCCTCTTCGGGGATGTCACGACCCTTGATCTCACCTGCTTGCAGACGCTTAGCGTCTTCGAGTTTCTTCGGAACCCAGATACGTCCATCGTTACGGAGCGACTCCGACATCAGCGTCAGCTTGCTCTGGAAGTCACCGTGCTTCGGAATACAGGTCGGGTGGATCTGTGCGTAGCAGGGGTTAGCGAAGAGGGCGCCGTGGCGGTACATCTGCATAGCAGCGGAACCGTTGCTGGCCATAGCGTTGGTCGAGAGGAAGAAGGTGTTGCCGTAGCCACCGGAACCTACAACGACTGCGTGCGCGAAGAAGCGCTCGATGCGACCCGTAACGAGGTTACGCGCGATGATACCACGTGCACGTTGCTCGCCGTTCTCATCCTTGATGAGCACGATGTCCAGCATCTCGTAGCGGGTGTACATCTTCACCTTGCCCTTGCCGATCTGGCGGCTCAGTGCGCTGTAAGCGCCGAGCAGCAACTGCTGACCGGTCTGACCCTTGGCATAGAACGTACGGCTCACCTGTGCGCCACCGAAGGAACGGTTGTCGAGCAGACCGCCGTATTCGCGTGCGAAGGGAACGCCTTGTGCCACGCACTGGTCGATGATGTTATTGGATACCTCGGCGAGACGATACACGTTCGCTTCGCGAGCGCGGTAGTCACCACCCTTGATGGTGTCGTAGTACAGACGATAAACGGAGTCGCCGTCGTTCTGGTAGTTCTTCGCAGCGTTGATACCGCCCTGCGCAGCAATCGAGTGCGCACGACGCGGCGAGTCTTGGATACAGAAGTTGAGTACGTTAAAGCCCATCTCTGCGAGGGAAGCCGCAGCCGAAGCACCGGCCAGACCCGTACCGATAACGATGACGTCCAGACGACGTTTGTTGGCGGGGTTAACGAGTTTCTGATGGTTCTTATAGTTGGTCCACTTCAACTCCAGCGGGCCCTCGGGAATCTTTGCGTCCTTCGGAGTAATCACGGGGATATTCGCCTCCTGGATTTTCTCTGCAGCGGCATTCACTACTGCTTCTGCAGCGTCCAGTGCCACCTGAGCAGCCTTAACGGCTACTTTCTTAGCGGTTTTCTTAGCCGCTTCTACTATCTCTTCAGTTTTCTTAGTTGCCATAACTTTTTCAAATTAAAAATTCATAATTCAAAATTCAAAATTCAAAATTATAGCATAGCGATACCCATGCCGAGGTAATACAACACAACGATTGCGAACGGAGCCACAGCCAGCGAAGCGACAATGACGCCGATCACTTTGATACGCTTCATCCAAACGAGGTTGTTCCAACCGATGGTGTGCAATGCCGACCAAACGCCGTGACGAAGATGGAACCAGAGTGCGCAGAGCCAGATGAGGTAGAGCACACAGTAGATCTGGCCGCTAACGGGAGTGGTGAACAGGGCGATCACATAGGAAGCGCCATCTTGCGGATCAAACGCACCAGCGGTAGCACCGTGCGTGATCTCAGCCAGCTGCATGCGGAACCAGAAGTTGTAGAGGTGGAGCACCAGAAAACCGATAACGATAATACCCAGCACGAGCATGTTCTCCGATTCCCATTCCACGCCTTCTTTCTTACCCGTTACCGCATAGCGGTCGTTACCACGCGCTGCACGGTTTTGGATGGTCAGATAGATGGCATAGCTGAAATGCACCAATACCAAGAAAGCCAGACCAAGGGTGCCGACGAGGGCATACCAGTTAGCTCCCAGCAAACGACAAATCGTGTTGTAGGCCTCTTCCGAGAAAACCACAGCCAGGTTCATACAGCCGTGGAAAAGCAGGAAGAAGACCAACGCGAGGCCGCTAATCGACATAACGAATTTACGGCCGATAGAAGAGTCTTTTAACCACATAAATAGTGAATTGTTAATAATGAATAATGAATATTTTATTGTAATCGTTTCAAATTGGAACAAGTGTTTTTCATTCCGGCTGCAAAGTTACTACAAAAATTGCATATATGCAAATTTTTTTTGCGTATTTCAAAAAAAAGCAGTAATTTTGCAGCCGATTTGCGTTATGAACGAGTTTTTAGAGAAAGAAGAAGCCATACTCAAGATGCTCAAGACCGTGTTTGATCCGGAGATTCCGGTGAATGTTTACGACCTTGGGCTGATCTACGGCATTGAGTTGAAAGACGACGGTGTATGCGATATCACGATGACGCTGACTGCGCCATCTTGTCCGGCGGGCGATTTCATCGTAGAAGACATCCGCCAGAAAGTAGGTAGTGTGGAAGGCGTGAAGGACGTGAACGTACAACTGGTGTTTGAGCCCGAGTGGACCAAAGACATGATGTCGGAAGAAGCAAAATTGGAACTGGGGTTCCTGTGATTGGTGATTGGTGATTGGTGATTGGTAATTGGTAATTGGAGATAGGTGCCCCTTCCGTCTAGGGTTTCCCCGCTAACGGGGACACCGTCAGGTAATTGGTGATTTTTTATGATATATTTTTTGAGTGACGCCCATCTGGGTAGTTGGGCCATGGAGCGCGGTTATGCGCAGCAGAAGAAATTGATCGACATGCTGGAGATGATGAGCAAGGATGCCGTCTCCATCTATATGTTGGGTGATATGTTTGATTTCTGGATGGAATATTTCATCCACGACAAGCAGAAACACCAATATTCGCCGTTTTTCAAAGAGATCAGGAAACTGGTTAAGCAGGGAATCCACGTACATATGTTTGTCGGCAATCACGACATGTGGACCTTCGGCGGCATAGAGAAACTATGCGGTGCGGAAGTACACTATGAGCCCTGCACCATCATCCGTTACGGCAGGTCACTCTACCTGAGTCACGGCGACGGACTGATGCCGGAAAAATGGGAACAGCTCTACACCGTCAGGGAGAAGAAGCAGATCAGACGATTTATGAAACTGCGCAAGATATTCCAGAGTCCGTTCCTGCAGTTCTGTTTCCGCTGCCTGCCACCGGCCTGGGGCAACAAGTTAGGCTACGGATGGGCCAAGCGCAGCCGCGAGAAGGAATTGGCCAACCCCTGTCCGTACAAAGGCGA
The DNA here is from genome assembly GCA_902784585.1 of uncultured Bacteroidales bacterium. GTDB lineage: Bacteria > Bacteroidota > Bacteroidia > Bacteroidales > Paludibacteraceae > Colicola. The sequence continues at coordinate 25,941 of CACZVM010000006.1, forward strand.
GAACAAAGAGGAACTGGTGCTCTTCGCCAAAGAGCAGGAGAAACTGAACAACCACCGCGATTACTACCTGTTCGGCCATCGGCATATCGAACTGGATCTGCAACTGGAGACCGGCAGTCGCGTCCTTATCCTGGGTGACTGCTTCCGCCAGTGGACCTACGCCAAACTGGACCATCACGGCGTGCTGACGATGCACAACTATGAGAATTAAGAATTCAAAATTCAAAATTCATAATTAAGAATTCAAAATTCTTATCCCCAAAGGGGAACGATTATTTCAAAATTCAAAATTAAGAATTCAAAATTAAGAATTCAAAGTTCAAAATTCAAAGTTATGCATACAAGGGAAGAACAGCTGAAGGCGTTCGGGCGGCTGCTGGACATCATGGATGACCTGAGGGAAAAATGTCCATGGGACAGAAAGCAGACTTTCGACAGTCTGCGCCAGAACACCATCGAGGAGACATATGAGTTGGCGACAGCCATCAGCAGGCAGGACATGAACGAGATATGCAAAGAACTCGGAGATGTGCTGCTGCACGTGGTTTTCTACGCGAAGATGGGAAGCGAAACGAAAGAGTTTGACATAGCCGATGTATGCAACCGAATATGCGACAAGTTGATTTTCCGTCATCCGCACGTGTACGGGACACAGACCGCTTCGCTGACAGAAGACAGACCGGCTTCGCCTGACAGAGTACAGACAGCTGATGATGTCAGCCATCTATGGGAGCAGGTGAAGCTGAAGGAAAAGGGCGGCAACAAGACCGTGCTGGGCGGCATTCCCGACAGTCTGCCAAGCCTCGTCAAGGCCTATCGGATACAGGACAAAGTGGCCAATGTAGGCTTCGACTGGGAGAAGAGAGAGGATGTATGGGAGAAAGTGAAGGAAGAGATCAGGGAGTTCGAGGAAGAACTCCGAAAGAATGATGAAATGAGCGCTTCGCTCAATGGTGACGCTTCTCTTAATGATGGAATCACAGCGGAGTTTGGAGATTTGCTGTTCGCGCTGATCAATGCCGCGCGCCTATATAAAATCAAGCCGGACAATGCGCTGGAACAGACGAATCTGAAGTTCATTCGGCGTTTTAATTACTTAGAAGCGGAGGCTAAAAAGCAGGGTAAGGAACTGAAAGAGATGACGCTGGAGGAGATGGACGCACTATGGAACGAGGCGAAGAGAGGGGAAAATTAAAAATTCAAAATTCAAAATTCAAAATTCAAAATTAAACGAGCCCGAATGGACTCGTTTGTGCGGCATAAAAGACTCGAACTTTCACTCCTCTCGGAACCAGATCCTAAGTCTGGCGCGTCTACCAATTCCGCCAATGCCGCTCGTCGCAACTCGCTTGCGACGAAGAAATGCGCTCCACGCATTTAGGTCGCCGCGGTTGCTCCTCTCCCCAAAAATTAAAATTTTCGGGGGCCCCATTTTGGAAAAGCCGCGCAAAGGTACTGCTTTTTTTTGAATTATGCAAGAAAATTCGCAAACTTTTTATCATAAACTGCCAAATGGCATCCAAATTGTACACCGCAGGACACCCAGTCCGGTGGCATATGTGGGTGTGATGGTAGGTGCAGGTACGAGGGATGAAGCGGCGGAAGAGAACGGCATGGCGCATTATATCGAGCACTGCGTATTCAAGGGCACAGCGCATCGCACGGCACGGCAGTTGATTCGTTCGATAGAGGGCATCGGCGGTGAGATCAACGCGTACACCACCAAGGAAGAGACCACCTTCTATGCCGCCATCACGACCGAGCATGTGCGGCTGACGATGCATCTGCTGGCCGAGCTGGTCAGCGAACCGGCATTCCGCAAGGAAGAGACCGACAAGGAACGGATGGTGATACTCGACGAGATTGACAGCTATAACGACCAGCCGAGTGAGTTGATCTACGACGATTTTGAGGGGCTCGTCTTCGCGCACACGCCTCTCGCGCAGCCGATATTAGGTACGCGCAAGACACTACGGCATATCAGTAGCAAGCCCGAATACGCGCGGCGATGGATGGAGATGCACTACCGGCCGGAGCGGATGGTGGTGTTCTGTCAGGGCGACGTAGCGCCCGAGGTATTCTTCCGAATAGCAGAAAAAGAGTTCGGTGGTACCCATTGGACGGGTAGCAATCTCGATAATGTCTCGTTTCAATCAGGTAATAGCCAGGTAATAGTCAGGGAATGCTCTCGAGATGCCCTCGAAAGCACCTCGCTAAAGTCCTGTAAATGTTTCGATAATGTCTCGATAAAGTTTCGTGAGTGTTTCGATAATGTCTCGATAAAGTCTCGTGAGTGTCTCGATAATGTCTCGTTCACACCGAAGGAGGCACATTACCGCCGTCATACGCACCAGGTGCATGCGATGTTGGGCGGAAAAGCGTATGCGTTAGGGCATGAGAAACAATTGGCGACGTACCTGCTTAACAATTTGTTGGGCGGCGGCAGTCTGAACAGCCGATTGAACCTGAGTTTACGAGAGGCAAAGGGACTGGTTTACACCGTGGAATCGACCTATACGCCGCTGAGCGACACGGGTTACTGGTGCGTCTATTGGGCCTGCGAGCCGGAACATTACGAGGAGAGTCTGAGGCTGGTGAAGGCAGAACTGGAGCGGCTTTGTACGCAGCCGCTGAGCGAGGCGGCGTTACGCAATGCCATGCGTCAGTTGCGCGGGCAGATGGCTATCTCGGCCCAGAACCAAGAGAACACGGCACTAAGTATGGCGAAATCGATGCTCTATTTCGGCCATGCGCCGAGTTGGGAGGAGACGTACAGGAGGATTGAGCAGACGACGACGGAAGCGTTGCTGGAAATCAGCCGAGAAACGCTGAGTCCGGAAAATGTATACACATTGACCTACGAATAAGCCAAAAATCTTTCATTTTGTCACAATTTGGGCCAAAGAGTTAACTTTTTGGCTCTTTTTATACATTTTTTTGCTAATTTTTCATAAAATATTTGCTTATATAAAAAAAAAGTTGTAATTTTGCGCGATTTTTCGTTTTTATACGCAAACTATAACAAACAAAAATAACAATAACAAACAATTATGAAGAAGATTTTTACACTATTGTTTCTTGCGTGTCTGAGCGTCGCAATGTACGCTGAGAAGCAGGTAAACGGTGTAGTGGTCGATGCCAATGGTGACCCGGTGATCGGTGCCAGCATTCAGGCAAAAGGCTCTACACAGGGTACAATCTCGGATTACGATGGTAAGTTTGAGATGGACGTACCGGAGTCGGTGAAGACCCTGGTCGTTAGTTTCGTCGGTATGGCTACTCAGGAAGTGGCAGCCGGCAAGAACCTCCGCATCGTTATGAAAGAGAACAGCGAGGTAATCCAGGAAGTTGTCGTTACCGGTTACGGAACGGTGGCCAAGGGTGCTTACGCCGGTTCGGCTCAAGCGGTAAAGGCAGAGGACGTTGAGAAGAAGAACCCTTCGGATATTACCAAAGCCCTGGCGGGTGAGGTAGCCGGTGTACAGGTGGTAACCTCGAGTGGTCAGCCGGGTACAGTAGCCGATATCCGTATCCGTGGTATCGGTTCGATCTCGGCCAGCACGGCCCCTCTCTACGTAGTAGACGGTATTCCATTGGAGGCCGGCGCGGTCAGCTCGATCGACCCGAGCGATATCGCCAGCACCACTATCTTGAAAGACGCTACCGCAACTTCGCTCTATGGTAGCCGTGGTGCAAACGGTGTGATCCTGATCACCACTAAGAAAGGTAGCTCGAACGGCGATGACGGCAAGATTGAGATTGACGTCAAGGCCGGAACCAACGTGCGCCTGCTGCCGATGTATGACGTGATTGACTCGCCTGAGGACTTCGCTGTACTGGCATGGCAGAGCTTGTACAACCAATATAGATTGGCCGGAAACAAGACGGAGAAGCAGTCGATTGACTACGCCAACAAGAACCTATTTGGTGCAGGCGGTATTCCCGAGATCTATAACCTGTGGGACAAGCCGGGCAACAAGCTCATCAACCACTATGATGCTGCCGGCAATGTAAAGCCGACTTTCGACTATGCCAATGCAAGTCGTCTGCCCATGTTTAAGAAGATGGGCAGCTGGTATAACGCCCTGTTCCACAGCGGACTGAAGTTTGAGGCTACTGCCAAGATCAGCGGCGGTAACGAGAAACTGAACTACTACACCAGCTTCGGTTACCTGAAAGATCAAGGTTACTATACGGGTTCGGACTTCCAGCGTTTCAATGTTCGTGCCAATGTCAACTACCAAGCCAAGAAATGGCTGAAAGGTGGTTTGAATATCCAATATGCATATTCTAAAATGAATGATCCGGGCCAGACGAGTGCCGCCAACAACGGTTTCAGCTTCGTGAACGAAATCCCGCCTATCTATCCGGTGTATGTATATGATCCTGCCACCGGCAAACCGAAGATTGATCCCAAAACGGGCCGTAATATGTATGACTACGGAGATAACGGCAATGAGAATATCGGTGAAGAGGGCGGTCGTCCCTACTCGTTCGGTATCAACCCTGCCGGTGCACTGGAGTGGGACAAGAACCGCACTGTTCGTCATCAGACAGTGGCTAATGCCTTCTTGGAGTTCAAACTCTATGAAGGCCTGAAGCTCACGGTGAATGCCGGTCTTCAATTTCAGAATCTCCGCAACAACCAGTTAACCAACCCGTACTACGGTGATGCAGCAGGCGTAGGACGTATCAACAATTCAACGTACAACTACTTGTACTTCATGAGCAACCAACTCTTGGAATACAACAAAACGATTGACGAGCACTCAATTCGCGTGATGGCCGGTCATGAGGTTAGTTACTCCAATGCGAACTACCAATATGGAGAACAGAAGTATATCGTACTGGATGACGTACCCGAGCTGAGCAATGCCGTAAGCATGGACGCAATATCCGGTTCTGCCACCAAAGAAGCTCTGCAGTCTGCCATTGCTACTGCTACCTACGAATACGACAACCGCTATTTGGTAACCGCCAACTACCGTGCTGACGGTTCGTCGAAGTTTGCTAAGGGTCACCGCTGGGGTCATTTCGGCTCGATCGGTGGCGCATGGAACTTCACCAACGAGCACTTCATGGAAGGAACGACGGCTGCCGACTGGCTCAAGAACGGTAAACTGCGTTTGAGTTGGGGTGTGCTGGGTAACCAAGAGATTGGTAATTTACGCTATACAGACCAATACATCATTGACATCGGAAATGGCTTACAATCTACGCCATGGAGTTCTCGCGGTAACGCAGACCTGACCTGGGAGCGTACCAGCCAATTGGACCTCGGTTTGGAACTTTCGATCAGCAAATGGCTGGATGTAGAGATCGACTATTTCTACAAGAAGACCGACAACATGCTCTTCCCGCGCCACGTAGCACCTTCGCTGGGTTACGGAAGCTTCTACGTGAACGACGCTGCCATGGAGAACCAAGGTCTGGAGTTTGACCTGAAGGCTCACCTCGTGGATATGCGTAACATCAAGCTGGATGTCCGCTTCAACGGTGGTTTCTATCGCAACAAGATGTTGCAGATGCCAATCGATGGTTATGACGAGAATGGTAATCCTGTTCGCCAGATCATGTCGGGCGGTATGGCACTTGGTCACTCTATTGCAGACTGGTATATGGTACACTATGAGGGTGTGAATGACGAAGGTCAAGCCATGTATACCGGCTACTACGATGCGAACAAGGGCGGTTGGGGTCACACCTCTGCTGACCTGATTGAGGAAGGCGATCCTGAGACCGGCAACTACATCGGTTCTGTATATGAATACAAGCAGAAGAACCCGAATGCAGACATCCGCACCGTTTCTATCCCCGATGCAGAATATACTTACGTTGGTAGCAACTACACCGGCAAAAGCTTTATGCCTGATTTGGACGGCGGTTTCGGCGTTGACTTCGAGGCTTACGGCGTAACGCTGAGCATCAGCTGCAGCTACCGCATCGGTGGTTACGGCTACGACAATATGTACGCCAGCCTCATGCACAGCGAAAGAATCGGTAAACGCAACTGGCACAAAGACATGCTCAACAGCTGGACCGAGTGCAATACGAACACTAACATTCCTCGTCTGTCCAACGGATCGGACCGGTATGCCAATGCTGCTTCTGACCGTTTCTTGACAAGCAACTCGTTCCTCAGCCTGAACAACATCAACTTGGGCTACAAGTTCCCGAAGAAATTGATCGAGAAGGCGAAGATGAACATGCTGCACATCTGGGTAGCTGCCGACAACCTGGGTATGATCACTGCCCGCAAGGGTTACAACCCGATGATGTCAATCGACGGTTCCAACGGATATAACGACTACAGCCCGCTGACCACTATCATGGCCGGTGTGAAAGTTGAATTCTAACGGATAACGAGTGAACGAATTAACGAATTAAAGAATGAACGTATTATGAAAAAGATTCAATATTTGTTTGCAACAATCATTCTAGGCCTGGCCTTCACGTCTTGCTTGGATCAATCTCCAGAAGGAGGCATCCTGACTGAAGAACAACATCAGGGTGTGCCTAACCGTTTGGAGTATGATCTCCGCGGTATCTACACGAAGATTTATGAGTACGGCGGACACGGCACGTTCGGTCTACGTTCCATTGATATGTACGGCGACATCCAGTGCGGCGACATGGCGATGAAGCGTAATAGTTACGGCTGGTTTGAAGACTATGAGCGTGGTTATTTCTATGCTTATGCCCGCAGTTATATATGGTCATACAACTATGAGATTATCCACTTGACCAACCTTTCTGAGCGCTCGATTGAGAACGAAGTGGACTCTATTATGAAAATAATGGCAGACGAAAGTACGCCAGACGAAGTCTACGCGCTAACCGGCTACTGCTACGGTCAGATTCTGGCCTTGCGCGGTTGGGCATATGCTAACCTGCTGAATGTATATTGCGACGCCCGCGATGCTAATTCTACCGACCTAGACCAGGTAAATGCAATGCCAATCTATACCGGCAAGGATCTGAAGACCGAAGACGGTCGCGACACTTTGGGCGCACCGCTCTCGACAGTAGCCGAGGTATATTCTCGCGTTTATGAGGATCTCTCCGAAGCCATCGACCTGCTGGAGTACTACGGCAAATACAATGCGCGTGAGTCGAAGCTGAACATCGATGCCGATGTGGCTCGTTTGATCTTGGCGTATGCGATGCTGAACCATGGCGACAAGAACGAGATCATTGCCGACGGTAAGAACTGCTACACGATCGCTCAAGAGTTAGCAGAAACTGTTATTCCCAAATATCCGATTCTAAAGTTTGAGGATCTGACCTCCACCGGTTTTGCAAATATTCAGGCTACCAACTGGCTGTGGGGTGAGGAAGTGACCGTAGAGAACTCCACCGCATTGGGTTCGTTCTTCGGCCAGGTGGACATTCACTCCTACAGTTATGCAGCAGCAGGCGATACCAAAGGTATTGACAGCAAACTCTACGATGAGATTGTTGCTACCGGTTGGGATGCCCGCAAGAACTGGTTCCGTTCCGGCACTGAGAAATTCCCCTATTGTCCGGACGGCAAGTTCTACAGCCCAAAGTACAAAAATGTGACTGATCTGACGAAGGTAGACCGCGAATGGCTATGTGACCAAGTGTTCATGCGCGTGGAGGTAGCCTACCTGATTGCTGCCGAAGCCGCTTGGAACAACGGAAATGACGCCGTTCCTTACATAGAGGCTCTTTGCAACGAACGCGTTGACAAGAACGATTCTACCGCCTATGCCAATTACCAGACTTGGCTTGGCAACTTGAATAGTTCGGATGCAGTGAAAGACGCTTTGGTTTATAACTGGCGTGTGGAGATGTGGGGCGAAGGCTACGGTCTGCAGACCCTCCGCCGCTTAGCGAAGAAAGTTACGCTGGGCAAAAACCACTTGAGCCGTGCTGACGCTGAGATTAATACCGAAGATGCATCTACTGCTCAACAGTTCATGTGCGAGATCCCTGCATCTGAGATTCGCTACAACCCGACGCTGAGCTCGATGTACAACTTGCAACACCAATAAAAAAATAAGAGACGTAAAGTCTGTTTATATAAACATTAATTATCACATCAAAACTAACAATTGTTATGAAAAAGTATCTGATTGTTTTGGCAGCTGCCGTCATGGCATTGGCAAGCTGCAGCAATGGTGGTGGCTCGAAGTACACCAGCATTAAGTTCAAAAACGCAGAAATGACGATGGCTTTGGGCGCAACCGACAAGTTGCAGGTGCTCTATGAGCCGACCAGCCTTGATGCTCCGGTATGCGTATGGGCATCGAGCAACGCTGAGGTTGTTGCTGTTGACCAGAACGGTAACATTGAGGCTCTCGAAATTGGCGAAGCTAACATCACCGCCACTTATGGTGAGGGCGAAGACCAGCTGAAAGCTGTCTGCAAAATCATCGTAAAAGATCCGCTGGATATGCTTCAGTGGGGTGGTTGGAGCGTCTGGAATCTTGACAGGAGCACGATCCTGAGCAACGACACCGTTAAGGCAACTCTTAGCACCGGTCAGGAAGTTAGCTGCGTGATGATTCCGGCTACCTACAAGATCTGGAGTAGTGATGTTTATCTGGATGTTGACCACTTGGCAGGTGCAGGTTACGTAGTTGACCTGGAGGGTACTGTTCTGTTGATCACCGACGACCTCGGCAAGGGCCCGAACTACCACTATCTGGGAGCCAGCCATCTGAAGATCGTTCCGGCAAAGACCTTCAACTGGAACGACACCGCATTCGCATACTGCGCTGTGGCAGGTGCTCTGGGTGACGCAGCAACACACTTCGAGTGGTTGAACGACACCGTTGGTGATGTCGAGGCACAATTCACCGGTCGTATGTATGCTGCTGACTTGGACGCTGGCAAATTCATCGATCCTTTCAGCGGAATCATCGGCGAAGGTATCTTCGTAGGTGACGAGACCGAGACTCTGTACAAGAGCAACGTTTCCTGGTTCGGTGAGCCGCAAATCTGGGGCTTGGTTGCTACTGAGGATTATAAAGACTTCGTTCAGCCGTACGCTTGGGCTCCGCTGCAACAGAAGTACTATGAGTACCTCGGCGAAGAGACAGCTCCTCGCAAGTACACCGTTAAGGAGTACGTAGAGAAGAAAGAGACCAAGATTGCTCGTCCGGACGTACTGACCCACAAGTAATCAAGTACTAAAAATTCAAAAAAAATCCTGCATACTCTTGCGTATGTGGGATTTTTTTTGTACTTTTGCGGCCTAATTTGGATAAATCTACATTGTTATGAAAAAAATAGGCTTATTGATTAGTGCATGTCTATGCTGTATCGCCGCGTTTGCCGTGATGGCTACGCCGGAGCCGATACAAGTGGTTCAAGCAGACGGAAGCACCCGTATGGTGCGTCTGGTGGGCGATGAGTTCCACAGTTACTACACCGACCTGCAAGGTACACCGCTGCGCCGCAACGCGCAGGGGATGTGGGTGGCAGATCCGACGGTGGCAGAGGTTCCCTCCGCTGCGCAACAGGCTCGTCGTGCGGCCCGTATGCCGAAGACCGGCAACAACGGTTTCCCTCTGACCGGCTCGCCCAAGAGCGTTGTGATTCTCGTTAACTTCAGCGACCTGAAATTCCAATTCACGCTCAACGACTATGAGCGCATGCTGAACGAGAGCGGCTATAGCACCAACGGCGGTGTAGGCTCGGCACGCGACTATTTCATCGCATGCTCGGACAGCCTGTTCCAGCCGCAGTTTGACTGCTACGGTCCCGTTAACCTGAGCAAAGGCTATGCCTATTACGACCAATATACATCCAAGATGGTAGTGGAGGCCTGCAACAAGGTGGCTGATAACGGCGTGGATATGGCACAATACGACACCGACGGTGATGGCAAACTGGACAACGTGTTCATCTACTACGCCGGACACAACGAGGCTGAAGGCGGACCGTCCAGTTCGATCTGGCCACACCGCAGCGTAGTGACCACCGGCGACCGCGTAGACGGCAAACTGATCTACGACTACGCTTGTACGTCCGAGCTGCGTGGCTCGAGCGGTAAGGCGATGTGCGGTATCGGTACGTTCTGCCATGAGTTCGGCCACGTACTCGGTCTGCCCGACTACTACGACACAGGCTACACCCAATACACCGTCGGCACCTGGGACATCATGTGCTCGGGAAGCTATAACGGCAATGGCAAGACGCCGCCGAGCTACACCGCCGGCGAGCGCTTCCAACTGGGTTGGCTCACACCTGTTCAGTTGAGCAAGGCAGGCACTTATACACTGGAGCCGCTAACCAACGGTAAGCATCAAGCGTACCTAATTGCCAAAGGTGATCACAACCTGAGCTTCGGAAGCGCCTCGCCCAGCGAGTACTGGCTGCTGGAGAACCGTCAACGCGTGGGATGGGACGCACCATCGACCTGCCTGCCGGGTACGGGTATGCTCATTTGGCATATCGACTATCTCTCTTCGGCATGGAGTCGCAATGAGCCCAACAACTATATCCCGCTGCGCTACCACGTGGAAGAAGCCGGCGGACGCAAAGGCTACTCAGTCGACAGCGACCCCTACCCCGGAACGAAGAATATAACCACCTTCACTCCGGAACTGCATAACGGCGAGATGCTGGAGCAGCCACTGACCGACATCGCACAATCGGGACAGAACATTACCTTTACCTACAAAGCGAACGGATTTATGTTCCTGCCGGCCGCGATGCCTGTGATCGCAAGCACCTACAACAAAGACACCAAGAAAGCCTATACTCCGGGCTATAAACTGCGTATCGCAGGAGAACATCTTGATCCGAACCTGGCAGCAACCATCAGCGTCTCCGGAAGCGGTTTCTACATCTCGGCGGATAGCATCAGCTGGACATCCCAACTAAGTGCCACGGTGGATGCCGACTCCGTATTAGAGCAGACCATCTGGGTGCGTTATGCGCCTAAGAAACAAGTCTGCGACGAACAACGCGGCACTATCTCCGTGCGTCAAGGCAACGCCGTCGGTACACTAGTGGTGTTTGGCACCAGTCCGCGGCCCGTGTTGATTGATATACCCGACATCACCACCATAGAGAATGTAACGCCAACCACCTTCACTGTCAACTGGACACCGCAAGAGGATGCCGAATACTACTACGTGACGATGTATCACATGGAGGAAGGCACGGAATCGACCGTAGAGAGTTTTGAGGGCTTTGACGACGAAGCAGTGGTGGCGGAAAGCGGCTGGAGCACCAGCTTCTATCGCACTACCACCAAGGCGAAAGAGCTGGGGGCTGTGTCGATGTGGTTTAAGGAGAACTACGAATGGATGCTTACACCTATCTACTCCAACCCGGTAGTAGAACTGAGTATGTGGCTGAACGCGCCCGCTACCACCGACAGCGATGTCGGACTGATCTATCTGGTAGGCTATAGCGATACCAGCATCGATACCCTCGACATCATTCATATCACCAAGAACACCAAGAAATATACCTACCGCAAAACGTTCACCGAGGAGCAGGGCTACCGTCGCTTCCGTCTGGACTACGCACAAGTAGGCGGCGAAGGTGTATGTCTGGATGCGTTCACCACCACCTTCAACCAGAAGACCGTTTATACCTACAAAGGACGCGAGCGCACTATCCTCGCAGAAGAGGGCTATGAACAGTTATATGCCTATGACCTGATTCCGAACACCACGTACTACGTACGTCTGCAGTGCTCGGAGGAGAAGGGGTGCGAAGAGCATCTGAGCGAGCTGAGCATGCCTGTGGCCATCACCACCAAAGAGGGTTCGGGCATAGACGGCAACCGACTGACATACGATCCGGAACTACATGCGGTTTATCTGCCACAGTCGCTCACACCGGGTAGCGTAGGTATCTACACGACGGAAGGACAACTGGTGAAGACCATACCCGTTTCGGCCACCATCAACATCGTACCGCTGCCCGTCAACGAGATGCAGCACGGCGCCATCTATATCATTAAATATCTTCCGAACGATAACATGCGCCGCGGACAACCGTGGATCAAGATACTATTCCGCTAAATCCACGTCATATGATCCGTATGGCATGTCTGAGCGCCCTGGTGGCGCTCATGACAGCTTGTCATTCGTTCTCGGCTGACAGTCGTCGCCTGCAAAGGCAGGTGGTGGAACGTGAGAACTATGCAGAGCAGCAGATAGCCGAACTATCCGCTGCTTTGCAACGTCATGCAAGCATGGACACCATTCGCGCAATAGCCGAAGCTGATCCTACCCTGCTCTTCTACGTCTTCGATGCCACGCAGCTGCTCTACTGGTCGGACAACTGGCTTGCGTCGGGCGAGGTGCTGCTGACCGGATACGACAAATGGCGTTACGCCTTTTTTCGTAACGCGCACACGCTTGTACGATGGACCAAAGCCGCCGACTACAACATCATGACGGTGATCCCCATCCGTTATGCCTATCCGCTGCAGACCCGGCTGATGCGCAACACGTTCGTACCGCCATTCAACATCACCGACCGTCGTGGCGTGACCCGCTACCGCCGCGATGACTATGCGCCTATCTATTCCGCCGACGGCGATTATCTGTTCTCGCTGATGAGCGAAGCGGAGGCAACGGACAACACCGAGGGCTATGCGATTGCCAACCAGACCTTCTCCTTCCGCACGCTGCTGGAAGCAGACGAAGCCGAGGATACTGCCTGGTGGCGCTCCGGAGGCTTGCACGGGCGACTCTATTATATCCTATGCATCGCGCTCTTTGCCCTACTGCTGGCTATAGGCATAGGCGGACTGATCGCACATCGCGGCATACGCAACATGCGTCTATCGACCCGTATCATGTACGTCATCGTGGCCTGCGTGCTGGCGGTGTTTGCCTATCTATTCATCATCTCCGTGCGCTATGTGCGCACCAACTACGAGGAGCGGCAACGTGAACAACTGCTGACGCGCTCGGAATATATCCAGTCGTATCTGCGTTCGCTATACTACTGGGACGTGGCGCTCAGTTCCGCACAGTCGCAAGGACTCGGCGTGGACCTGCACGACCTAGGATATGACCTGCATCAGGACATCCACGTCTATTCACTCACAGGCGAACTAATTGCCACCTCGTCCAGCACCCTCTTCCGTAACGGCGTACTATCGCTGCGCATGGCTCCGGAGGCTCTCTTCGGCAACGAGCACAGCCTGGTATGCTACGAACAGCTGGCCACCCACCCTTACCTGGTATCCTATGTGCCGTTCTATAATGGTTCGTTCGTACCTATCGGCTACATCGCCATGCCGTATTTCCTGAGCGAACAGACGCGCAATGAGGAGGTGGACAGACTGCTGGCACGTCAGCTGCCGCCATACATCATCGTGCTACTGCTGGCACTGGTCTTCTCGTTTGCCGCTGCGCGTAGCATGACCGCACCTATCCTACTGCTGACAGATAAGATGCGTCGCTTCCAGATAGGCGCCAAAGACAACCACGTCACCTATCCGTATCATGACGAGGTAGGTATGCTCGTAGAACGATACAACCACCTGGTGGACCGTGTGGAACGCTCTGCCGAACAACTGGCTAAAGCAGAACGCGAAGGCGCATGGCAGACCATGGCACGACAGATAGCACACGAGATCAACAACCCGCTCACACCGATGAAACTATCGGTACAGAAACTACAACGCTTGCACGGTACGGAGCAGTTTGACGCCTACTTCGACAAAGCCACACGTATGCTGGTGTCGGAGATAGACAACCTGTCGCACATAGCTCACTCGTTCTCCACCTTCGCCAAACAGCCGGAAGTCATCACCTCGGAAGTGGATGTGGCGCAGAAACTATCGGATGTGATTACCCTGCAACGCGCGAACGATGCAGAGATACCTATTCGCTATGTAGGTCCGGACAGCGGCGTCATCGTCCATACCGACCGCGAACAGATCAGCCAGGTGTTCGTCAATATCCTACGCAATGCACTTCAAGCACTGAGCAGCGACTCTATCGCCGACAGCGGACGCACACCGGACATCATCGTTGTACTGAATGCCGCCTATGCCGAAGACGAGATATGCATCTCCTTCTCCGACAACGGCCCCGGCATACCCGCTGACATACAGCCCTCTATTTTCCGCCCCTCTTTCACCACAAAATCCAACGGAAACGGACTTGGTCTGGCCATCTCGAAACGCATCGTAGAGGGCACCGGAGGACGCATCCGCTTCGAAAGTAACGAAAAAGGTACTACTTTTTATATTTATCTAAAAAAATAAGGCATTATATGTTCGATTTGGCATGATTTTTGCTGAGGAATATCGGGTATTTGAAATATATTAGTTTATGAACTATAAGTCAACTATTTTTGCGGCTGCATTACTGTGCCTAACCAGCATGGTATCGGCCCAAGACACGCTGCGCTGTTCGCTAGCAGACTGCAGGCAGATGGCCTTGGAGCTTAGCCAGTCGGGTAAAGCACAAGAAGAGATGCGCAAAGCGGCCGAATACAACCGCAAAGCGGCTCTGGCGGCGATGTTCCCCCGCGTGTCGGCCAACGGCGGCTACCGCTGGAACTCCAAGAACGCTCATTTGCTGGGCGACCAGACCGAACTGGGTTTCGGCACCGTCAGCACAGGCAACGAGTTCAGTTGGAATCCGAACAGCCTATTAGGCCAACTGGAGCAACATACTGCCGGCACCATCTTCCATCAGCCCATCGTCAACCTGGAGAACAACGTGGGACAAGTCATCTCTAATGCTTATCAGCAGGCGTACGATGTACTGACTGTGGATATTGAGCACGTGCTGGTGGCACAAGTGGGGGTGATACAACCTATCTACACCGGCGGACGTCTCACACAACTCTACAAGATCGCCAAATCAACCGAACAGATTGCCAATATCCGCTCCACAGCCAACCATGCCGACATCATCATGGCAGTGGATGAGGCCTACTGGCGCGTCGTATCGGTGGCTGAGAAAAAAGCGCTGGCCGAGGAATACTACCGGCTGCTATGCAAACTGGAGGACGACGTGCGCAACGCCGTAGAAGAAGGTATGGCTACGCAGTCGGACCTGCTGAAGGTATGCGCCAAACGCGGCGATGCAGAAGTGAAGAAACTGCAGGCTGAGAACGGCTTGACACTCTCCAGTATGGCACTGGCGCAGGTGTGCGGACTGCCATTGCGCACTGTGTTCCTTACCGATACAGAAGGACTGAGCGAGACCATGCTCACCTCTGACTCGCTCGACGCAGAGAGCATCACTGCTGCGCGAAGCGAGATGCAGATGATGCACGAGGTGGAGAAGATAGCCCGCAGCAATGCCAAACTGGCATCCGCAGGGCTACAACCCAACATCATCGCTTCAGCCAGTTATATCTACACCAACCCCTCGGTGGAGAACGGTGTTCACTCCGACTGGCAGGGCCGCGGCTTCTTCACAGCAGGTGTGACGGTGAATGTACCTATCGCACACGCCGATGCTATCCTGCGCTACAAGGCTGCACGTCATGCAGCTAACGCCGTATCACTAAAAGTGGACGAGATGCGTGAGAAACTGACGCTTCAGACCACTCAGGCCAACCAGCGACTGTTGGAAGCGCAGCAGAAGATAGCCATGGCACAACTCAACAAAGCGAATGCCACCGAGGTGCTACGCATGGCAGAGGAGTCGTTTGAGGCCGGCATGATCACCGCCTCGGATCTGATGATGGCGCAGACGGCATGGCTGTCGGCTGCCTCCGAACTGGTGGACGCGCAGACAGAAGCCAAGACCAACGAGACGCAACTGCGCAAATATTTAGGACAACTATAAGACACAAAGAGACAACACGCACATGAAAAAAGAAGAAGGACAAGGCAGTCTGCTGCTGGGTATCATCGCCCTCTTGGCTGTCGTCATCATCGTAGCATTGGTGGGTGCACTGGCACTGAAGCCGGAGGACACCCTTATCCAAGGAGAGGCTGTAGCCTCTGAGTACCGCGTTTCCGGCAAAGTACCGGGACGTATAGAGAAGTATCTGTTTGAAGAAGGCGATCTGGTACACAAGGGCGACACCCTCGTCATCATCTATTCGCCGGAGGTGGAGGCTAAGAAAGAGCAAGCACTCGCGGCACGTGAGATGGCCGAAGCCGTCAACCGTAAGGCTAAGAACGGTGCGCAGCCTCAGCAGATAGAAGGTGCGTATGAACTCTATCAGAAAGCACTGGCCGGCGAAGAGATCTATCGCAAGAGTTACGAGCGCGTATCTCGTCTGTATGAGAAGGGAGTGGTCAGCGCACAGAAGCGCGATGAGGTAGAGGCGCAATACAAGGCCGCTTCGGCTACCGTCAAGGCTGCAAAGAGCCAATACGACATGGCAGTGGCCGGTGCACGCGCCGAAGACAAAGATGCGGCGCAGGCTCAGGTGGCACGCGTGGATGCCATCCTCAAGGAAGTAGCAGCTGCGGAAGTGGAGCGTTATCTGCTCTCGCCCTGCGACGGCGAGGTGAGCGAACAGTTCCCCAAGGTGGGTGAACTGGTAGGACAAGGTAGCCCTGTGATGGCCATCGTCGACCTGACCGACATCTGGTTTACCTTCTCCGTTCGTGAAGACATGCTGGCACGATTTGCCAAAGGCAGTCAACTGAACGTACGCATCCCCGCGCTGGGAGACGACGGCAAGACCTATCCGGTGGTAGTCACTTATCTGAAAGTGATGGGTACATACGCCACATGGCGTTCCACCAAGCAGAACGGCGGTTATGACGTGCGCACGTTCGACGTCAAGTGCCGTCCGCTTGCCCCGATTGAGGGTCTGCGTCCCGGCATGACGGCTCTGGTTGTTAACGAATAAGAGCGTTGAAAGAGATTTTCTTCAATATATGGCAGGTGATGCGTCGTGAGAACCGTCGTATCGTGTCGCGTCCGTTGTATCTGGGTGCGTCGGTGGGAGCTTTCCTATTCTCACTATTCTTCTATATGACGCTGATGATCCGCGGTGCTGCCGAGAACATGCCTGTGGCTGTAGTGGATCTGGATCAGAGTTCGATCTCGCGCCGTCTGGCACATGAGATGCAATCGACTCCGTCAGTGGGCATCAGACTGGTGACCAACAACTATGCCGAAGCGCGTCAGGCGATGCAGCGAGGTGAGATATATGGTATCTTCGTCATCCCTGACGGTTTCTATCGCGACTTGGCCTCCTTCAAGCGTCCGCGACTGGATTTCTACATCACCAACGCCTACACCGTAGGCGGCAACACCGCCTACAAGCAGATGCTGACTGTGACCAACCTGGTCAGCGGCGCCTTCCAGCGAGAGGTGCTCCGTAAGATGGGACTGACGGACAACATCATCATGCGCCGTATCCAGCCACTCGTCATCGAATCGCATATGCTGGTTAATCCATGGGGTAACTATACGATCTATCTGGTCAGCACCATCCTACCCGGTACGCTCGGACTGATCGCACTGATGCTGACGATCTTTGCTATAGGTTATGAACTGAAGTCACGCTCTTCGCGCGAGTGGCTGCGTACGGCCGGCGACAACTACACAGTCGCCATGATCGGCAAACTGATTCCCTATACGATCATCTATTTGATCTTAGGTCTGGTATGCTACTTCGTCATGTACAGCATCGCCGGCTTCCCCGTGCTGGGCAGCCATATGCGCCTGCTGCTCGGACTGCTGCTTTTCATCATGGCCATGGAGACGATGGGTATCGTCATGATCGGATGTCTGCCTACGCTTCGCGATGCGCTGTCGGTGGGTGCTCTCTACGCCATGCTTGGTTTCTCGCTTTCCGGCTTCACCTACCCCAATATGGCAATGATGCCGTTCGTGCGCGGACTGAGCAATCTAGAACCGCTCCGCCACTACTATCTTATCTATGTCAACGAGGCTCTGATGGGAGCTCCGGCTATCAACTCGACACCACACGGACTGGCACTGGCTGCGTTTATGATCCTGGCGATGCTCGTCGCGCCGCGTCTGCACCATGCTCTCAAATATCAGAACTATCGGCTTAAATAAATCGCTATGTCGCATTTCCTTCAACATCACTGGTTGCAACTCAAACAGTCCGGTTGGATCTTCATCAACGAACTGAATCGTATCTTCCACGACCCAGGAGTGATGATCATCTTCTTCCTCGCTACACTGGTCTACCCGTTCCTCTACAAAGCCATGTACTGGAATGAGCAGATCACCGACATACCGGTAGCCGTGGTGGACTTGAGCCACTCACCCGAAAGCCGTGATTTTCTGCATAAATGGGAAGCCACGCCGGATGTTGTTTTAGCCTACTACTGCACCTCGATGGACGAAGCAGAGGTACTGCTACGCGACCAGAAAGTGCATGGCATCATCTATTTCCCGCGTGATTTTTCCGCCCAACTGGCCGACCCGCTGGGTCAAGCGCACCTCTCGCTCTACTGCGACATGTCGTCCTTCCTCTATATGAAGGGCATCTTCCTGAGTTGTAACATGGTCATGCTGGAGTCGATGTGTAACATTCAGATAGATCGCTACGAACAGATGGGCTATGGTCATGAGTTCGCCTGGGAACTGGTGCAAGAAGCGCCCTATACCGAAACGGCCCTCTTTACCCCGACAGGTGGCTACGGATCGTTCCTGATTCCAGCGGTACTCGTTATGATTTTGCATCAGACGCTCTTCTTCGGTATCTGCATGATGGCCGGTACTATTCGCGAAGAGAAAAACGAACTTTACCGTATTCCCGGACGACGCCGCGGCTACTCGGCTTTCCGTATCATTTGCGGTAGAGGTGCCGCCTATTTTGTGATCTACTATGCCCTGGCAGCCATCCTACTGGGCCTGTTGCCCCGCCTGTTCGACCTACCGCATATCGGTGCCATCTCGGATATACTATGGTTTAACGTGCCCTTCATACTCTCAGTCATCTTCATGGCCATGTGCGTAGGTTTCTTCATCCTCAACCGCGAGACCGGCATGGTACTGCTCATCACCAGTTCGCTCATCTTCCTCTTCGTCGCAGGTATATCGTGGCCGAAAGAGATGGTGCCGGACGGATGGCGCTACTTCTCCTACTTTATTCCATACACCTGGGCGGCAAACGGCTTCATTCACATCAATTCGATGGGGGCCACACTCGCCACCACCCGCACCGATTTTCTGGCACTGTGGGGACTGACCATCCTCTATTTCTCTATCGCCGTGCTGATGTTTATCATCGCCGGCTATCGCGAAGAGATGAAAGAATTGCAGCAACACGAAGCGATGATGCAAGAAGCGCAGCAACCGGCTCAACCATCGTAATCTATGCAATTTCGTATACTCCTCCCCAACGAGGCACTCCGACCTTATATATGTCGTTACGTATACGTGCGTGCGGACGGGTCGACCGACACGATGATGCCACCGACCGATGATCCGCGTTTTGTCAACGGCAAGCATGTACAGCCCTTGCTGCCCAATTACGGCAGCTTCGTTTTTATGCGAGATGTAAGGGTGGATGTCAGTGGTGTGGCTGCCGACAGTTTGACGCTGCTGGGAGCCAACCAGACCACAATTGGTCTCACGACGCTCAGCGGATGGTTCAACGGCATGTTGCTTGATTTTGAACCCGGCGGCCTGCACACTCTGATGCATATCGACCTACAAGATCTGGCCGGCAAGGTTCTGACGGCACAAGCTTATGGCGACCCAGGCTTGCTGCAACTCGACAGCCTCTTCAAGTCAACTCAGGATTCCGCTGAGATTACGCATCTTATCGATGCCTTCTTCCTTGGTCACCTGCCACGCAAAGAGGACTACAACTATACACGGCTATGCAAAGTGATTGCGGCGTGCGACGAGGCGAAAGGGAATATATCCGCTGCCGAGATGGCTTCTGTAGCTTGTCTGGGCGAACGGCAGTTCCTGCGCATCTTTCGCCAGTATGTAGGCATGCCTCCCAAGCAATTCATTCGTCTGCGCCGTTTCCATAAGGCCCTGCAGGCGATGCAGCGCGAAGCTGCAGCCGGAAAACAGGTCGATCTGATGCACATTGCCTTGCAGCACGGTTATTATGATCTTAGCCACATGGCACTGGAGTTTCAGCAGATGGGGTGCTTATCGCCGAGCCATTTCCGCATGTTGGGTATCCCTCTGACGGACGATTTCTCCGTCTTTTTTGCATAGTTTTATATGGAAAGTCCGTTTTTTCATAGTTCAGGTTGGAAAAAAGCAGTACTTTTGCACCGGAATTTTGAAATAAACGGACAAACATAAAGCAAAAATGAAAAAAACATTCTTTTTTAGTATCCTTTTAACGGTACTGGTAATCATGCCGGCTTCGGCAGAAACGATTAAAGGAAATGTCATTGACACAAAAGGTGACGCCATGCCATTTGTGACCATCTCGGTATTGTCGCAGGACTCTGCACTCCTCACAGGAGCGATTACGGATGATAACGGTCATTATTCTATAGAGGTTTCTGCCAGCACGTATATCATTCAGGCATCGTATATCGGCTATCATACCGCCTTTGGCGGACCGGACTTCGTGTTGCATGAAGAGACGGAACGGCTGCAAGAGGTGGAAGTGAAAGCCAAGAAACCGCTCATCGAGCGGCAGATGGACAAACTGGTGGTCAACGTGAGTGCCTCACCGCTGTCGGCCGGCAGCAACGGTAATGATATCCTGCGCCGTGCCCCGGGCGTGCGCATCGACAAAGACGGCAACATCACCGTCAACGGTAAATCAGTGGAGATATACGTGGACGGCAAACCTTCCTACCTGAGCGGCCAACAACTCAAGGCAATGCTGGACGGCACCGACGGCAACACCATCGAAAAGATAGAAATCATCTCAAACCCATCGGCCAAATATGATGCCAGCGGACAAGGAGGCATCATCAATATCAAGACCAAACGCAACATGATGCGCGGACTGAACGGTATGCTCTCGGCGGCCTATGGAGGCATGTACTTCAGCGATGTCAAACGCTGGCTGCAGATGGACATGTTCTCGCTCAACCTCAACTACCGCGGAGAAAAAACCTACACCTTCGGTCAGTTGACGCAGGTGTACGCCCAGAACGATATTGACCTAGAGACTTATAGGCAGACCCCTACGCTGAAGAACTACTCCCGATCGGGTTACAACCTTGGTTTCCAATATTATATGCTGAAGGTAGGCAACGACTGGTACATCGACTCCACCAATACTCTGGGATTTATCCTGCAGGTGCCGTATATGAATGTCCGCCAGTCGATTGTCCCCGGACGCAACTACGCCTGGACCATCGAGGGCAATGACACCATCAACAGCATAACCGAGTCGAGCAACCGACTGCAGGCACCGCAACACACGGCTAACATCAACTATACACACACTTTCTCGGAGGCGAAAGAGCGTGAACTGACTGTCAATGTAGATTACAACCGCTACAACAATCGTTCGCACAACCTTCAGGAGACCCGTTATACGCCGGCTTATATGAGTAACTCCCAACTCGGACTGGACATCAACAGTCGTCAGACAGTAAATATCTATAGTGCGAAGATGGATTTCCAGACCAAGTTCTGGCAGACGGCGATGCTGGAGTGTGGTATCAAGTACGCACTTTCCTCGACCGACAATAATATGACCACCGACTCCACGCGCAACGACCAGCCACGTCCAAGTGTGGAGAGTGCGTTCCGATATGACGAACACGTGGCTGCCGCCTATGTGTCGGTGGGCAAACAGTTCGGAGAACACTGGTCAGTCAAACTCGGTCTGCGCGGAGAATTCACCTACAGCCATGGCAACTGGAAGACAGCTGACTCGCTGACCAACAAGTCCTACTTCAATCCCTTCCCCACAGCCTATATCGGTTATACTACGCGCCCGCTCGGTAAGATAGGTCAACCTATCTCCGTCAGCGCCAGTTACACCCGACGTATCAAACGACCGAACTACTACATGCTCAATCCCTTCGTTACTTATATAGATGCCTATTCCTACCAGGTGGGTAACACCGAACTGACGCCGGAGTTTAACAACGATGTGGAAATCCATTTCTCCTGGACTCAATATCTCAACCTGACATTCAACTTCGCCCACACCCAGGACATGTTCTCTCAGAAAGTCAACATTTTGCCTAATGGTATGGGGTCTATCCAGTGGAGCAATTTCGGTACATGCACCACCCACGGCGGCAACCTCTCGCTCACCGAACTGCCTATCGTGCCGAAGTATATGACAATGGAAGACGGCACCCGTTCGCTGCAAGGAGCATGGTTGGCACTCACCGTCAATGCCGGTTTCTATCATTTTCTGAACAAGTCGTACGAGCGTCAGGCAGACGGCAGTCCCGTTTACCAACTCGGCAGTCACTATACCTACGCGGGAGGTACGTTGTCCGCCTATCTACCCAAAGACTGGACTCTCACGTTTGACGGCAACTGGTCGTCACCTATGACCACCGGTTACGACCAACAAGGAAGTACGTATTACCTGAGCTTCGGTGTGCGCAAGATGTGGATGCAGAAAGGTCTGATCTTCAATCTCAACGTACAAGACCTGGCCCGTTCACTCCGCTTCCACACTGTTGATAAGGGACAGCAGGAGGGCTATACAAGTTGGTACACCAACACCGTTCGCCAGCAGCGCGTGACGCTCTCTATCACCTGGATGTTCGGACAACATCAGCAACACAAGAACCGTAAAGTGGGTAACATGGATGAACTCAACCGTCTCGGCGGAGGCGGAAGCGTACAGACAGGAAAGTAAGCAAAAAGCGGGCTTTTTCGAAAAAAAATGCAGAAATATTTGCGTATATCAAAAAAAAGCAGTACTTTTGCACCCGCTTTTTAATCGAAGGCACTTGTGCCAAGAAAAAACGGTTAAAAACCGCTTTTAAAAGTGCTGTCCACTCGTATATCGGTATTACACCGGATTTTGGTTCCGAGAAGCGAGGTTCGACTCCTCGGTGGACAACAAGGCTGCTTCGGCGGCCTTTATTTTCCGCAAAGGCGGAGACGTGTGATGGAATACACGGTATTAAGTAACACAAAACAATTTTATTCAAATGAAAGAATTCGCATTAGTAGGTACTCCGCGTAGCGAGTACGGCAAGAAAGCCGCTAAGGCTTTCCGCGCAGAGGAATTGATTCCTTGCAACATCTATGGTTGTGGTCTGAGCCTCACCTTCACCGTAGCAGCAGCTGACGTTCGTAAGTTGATCTATAGCCCGGACACGCAGATTGTTGACCTGACCGTTGGTGACACCAAGACCAAAGCTATCGTTAAAGAGTTGCAGTTCCACCCGATTGATGGTAAGACCCTGCACATTGACTTCCTCGCCGTTGACGAGAAGAAGCCGGTGGTAGTTGAGATTCCTGTTCAACTGAATGGTCTCGCTGAGGGTGTGAAAGCCGGTGGTAAACTGGTTCAGAACATGCGCAAACTGAAAGCTCAGGGTATCTACACCGCATTCCCCGATCGTATCAACATCGACGTTACCGAACTTGGTCTGGCCAAGAAGATCGCCGTTGCAGACGTGAAGGTAGATGGCTTGAAGTTCGTTAACCCCGCTGACGCTTGCGTCGCTGAGGTAAAGGCAACACGCCAGAGCAAACAGGCCTAATCCGAAGTCACAAAGTGACGAGGTACAATGTACAAAGGGGCGAGGCGTTATGACGCCCCGCTCCTATTTTTCGTAAAAGCAATGAAATATCTTATAGTAGGTTTGGGTAATGTCGGTGACGAGTACGCAGGTACACGCCATAACATCGGTTTTATGATGATCGATGCGTTTGCTGCGTCCGTCCGGGCCGAGTGGCAAGACAAACGGTACGGCTTCGTAGCCAAGTGTCGCGTGAAGAATGCCGAAATGGTGCTGCTCAAGCCCTCTACCTATATGAACCTGAGTGGCAATGCCGTGCGTTATTGGCTGCAGCAGGAGAAGATACCGGTGGAGAACATGTTGGTGCTCGTGGACGATCTGAACCTGCCTTTCGGCACGATCCGTATTCGCAAACAAGGCAGCAACGGCGGACATAACGGACTTGGCAACATCCAGTCGGTATTGGGAACCGATGCGTACGCACGCGTACGTTTCGGCATCGGCAACGAGTTCACCCGTGGAACGCAGATCAACTTCGTGCTCGGTCAGTGGACGGATGAAGAGAAAGCGAAGATAGACGATCGACTGAAAGTGACGACTGAGATCATCCCGTCCTTCTGCCTGCAAGGTATCGATCGGACGATGAATCAATACAACAACAAGTAATGGCGGAAGTTCGTATTGACAAATACCTCTGGGCGATGCGCATATACAAGACGCGCAGCATCGCGGCTGATGCGTGCAAGAACGGACGTATCACGATGAACGGTGTACAACTCAAACCGAGCCGCACGTTCAAGGTAGGCGACATCTTCAACGTCCGCAAGGGACCTATCACCTACACCTACCGCGTGTTGCAACTGAGCGAGAACCGTCTCGGTGCCAAACTCGTGCCGGAATATCTGCGCGACTGCACATCGCCCGAACAACTCGAACTACTCGAACTGGCACGCATGGCCGGCAACGGAACACGTGACCGCGGTCTGGGACGTCCGACCAAGAAAGATCGACGCGACATCGAGGTGTTCATGAGTGATAACTATCTGGATGAAATAGATTTTGACGATGAAGAGTAAGAAAGATAATATTGCGGAATATATTCTCTATCTATGGCAGATGGAGGACTACCTGCGTGCCTTCCCTGCGCACGCAGAGGCCACGCCGGAACTGCACGAACTCAATGAGATGATGCACCGCGAAGGTCTGCTGGAGGGTGGTCACTTACAGTTAGCGCAAAACGCCTTGACCGAACTGGAAGAACTGCACTCCACCCTGCTGGAGGAAGACGCCATGTACCGCGCCGCTATCATTCGCCTCACGCCACAACTCAACCTACTCAAGGCGAAAACCGATCGTCCGACGATGTCCGACATCGAAGCCTGTCTCACCCTGCTCTACCAGATCATGCTGCTGCACCTGCAGAAGAAAGCCGTCTCACCTCAGACAGCCGATGTGCAACAACAAGCCACACAACTTTTGCAATTCTTAAGCAAGACCTATTATGCGAACAGCCGAACGGTTTGAACATATACTGAGTTGGTTTGCCGCCAACATGCCTGTAGCGGAGAGTGAGTTAGTCTTCGCCAACCCCTTCCAATGCCTTGTGGCGGTAATGCTGTCTGCACAGTGCACCGACAAGCGGGTCAACATGGTGACACCTGCTCTTTTCGCTGCTTATCCCACACCCGAAGCGATGGCAAAAGCCACTAGCGACGAGGTGTTCGAATACATCAAGTCCGTCAGTTATCCCCGTTCCAAAGCCGAACATCTAGTACAGATGGCACAAAGAGTGATCGAGACATTTAGCGGACAGATACCTGACAACATCGACGACCTGCAGACGCTGCAAGGCGTTGGTCGCAAGACGGCGAACGTGGTGTGTGCGGTAATATGGAACCAACCCACCATGGCGGTGGATACGCATATCTTCCGCGTGAGTGAACGACTTGGGCTGACCACTAACAGCAAGAACCCGCTGCAGACGGAGAAAGCACTCGTCAAGTATATTCCCGCCGAAATTATTCCAAAGGCCCATCACTGGCTCTTGCTGCATGGCCGCTATATATGCCAAGCACGCAAACCGCTGTGCGAACAGTGCGGCTTGCGTGCTTACTGCAGATTCTATTCCAAATAGTGTTTCCGCTATCGGTTAAACCGTTGCCTCGATATTCCAGACAAAGGCACGGACTCCTACCTCCTCGTTGCGCATGTCGAGTTTCTTCACCGACTCCAGCAACGCGGCTACTTGCTCATCCTCCACTATGGTGATGACGCATGAGTTCATCTCAGGCCAGGCATGTGTACCACGGCGGGGTTCACCGCCGTTGGTACCACGACCTTGTACTTGCTCAAAGAACGTAAAGCCCTTGATGCCTAAGACATCCAACATATATTCGACACGGCCTGTATTCGCCTGATTGAATACGATCATTACACTCTTCATGAGAATTAAAAATTAAAAATTATAAATTACGAATTTTCTTTTTTCACCTTGAGATCCATGAAGATAAACTTCTTGCGGAGTGCTTCCTGCTTGTTGCGATCCCCATGTTTGGTCATCGAGCCATAGAGCACGGGGACGATGAAGAGCGTGAGGAAGGTGGAGATCGTCAGACCGCCGATGACGACGATACCGAGGGGCTGCCACATCTCTGCGCCTTCACCTTTGCTGACTGCCATCGGGATCATACCTAAGATGGTGGTGAAAGCCGTCATGAGCACAGGGCGCAGACGGGAGCGACCGGACATCTGGATAGCGTCATTGAGCGCATATCCGCGTTCGCGCATCAGGTTGATATAGTCCACGAGCACGATACCGTTCTTCACCACAATACCGATCAGCAGTACGACACCGAGGGCACCGACCATATCGAGTGAACGACCTGCTATCCACAGGGCAATAACCACACCCGAGAGGGCGAAAGGCACCGAGAACATGATGATGGCAGGCATACGAAGCGACTCGAACTGCGAAGCCATCACGATATATACAAGCAGTACGATCAGGACAGCCAGCAGAACCATGTCTCTGAAGGTATCCTGTTGATCCTCATAACTACCGCCGAGGTGTACCGTATAACCGGTAGGCAGATCCAGCTGCGGCAAGACGTTTGCCTCTACCTGTTTAGCCAATTCACCCAAAGAGGTGTTGTACGGAGTGACGCTGACGGTGACAATACGCTGACGTGCCTTACGCTCGATGGTAGGCGGTGCCCAGTATTCACCGATAGAAGCTACTTCGGAGAGTTTGACCTGTTTGCCGGTAGCCGTAGGAATAGTCATGTCCAGAACGGCGGAGATGGAGTTACGGTCTTCTTCCTGCAAACGAACCACGATATCGTATTCCGATCCGTCTTCCTTGAGGTAACCGCAAGCCATACCGGACACACGGTTTCGCAAGTAAGTGGAGATAGTAGCGGAACTGAGTCCGAGACGCGATGCTTTCTCTTTATCCACGGTGATCTTGATATCCGGACGGTCATCCTGACGGCTGATCTTCACGTCACGGGCTCCGGGCAGCGTTGCGCTTAACTTACGGCACTGCTCTGCCAAAGAGGAGGTGAGGTCGAAATCATAACCGTAGATCTCGATATCCACCGAGTTATTACCCATACCGCCGTAACCGGAGGTGGTACACTGGTACTCAATGACTTCCGGATGACGGCTCATCTCCTGACGCAGGGTCTCGGCTATCTGCCAAACGCTTTGATCACGTTTCCATTTCTTAGGCAGACGGATCGTCATCTGGATCGTGTTGTTCATCGTGGAGGAGAACATAGCGGAGATAGTAGCCTCGTCGTTCGAACCGGCAGAGGTGTTGATCACCTCGATGCAAGGTACGAGTTCCAAGAAACGTGCCTCCAGTTTGCGGGCAGTCTTGAGGGTCTCCTCAATACGCGTACCGCGTTGTAACTTGATGTTCACCGTCAGACGGGCATTATCCTGTTCCTGCATGAAGTCCGTACCGATCTTGCCCATGAAGAAAGGCAGCATCGACACTACGAAGAACGCCAACAGCACGGTAAAGGTAATGAACTTGTTGTTCAGACACCAACCTAACATTTTTGCATACGCCTCATCGATCTTATCCAACAGATGAACGACAGTACGGTCGTACCAACTCTTCTTGCCTGCCTCATCCTCCACGAGGTTACCGTTCTCATCCACATGCACTTTCTTTGCTTTGAGCAGCTTGGAGCAGAGCATCGGAGTCAGAGAGATAGCTACTACGGTCGAAGTACAGCAAACGATGGTAACAATCCATCCCAGTTCTTTGAACATGATACCTGCCATACCGGGAAGCATCGTCATCGGCACAAATACCGCTACGAGCACAAGGGTTGTGGCTATGACGGATACCCATACCTCGTTGGTGGCATAGATAGATGCCTCGTGCGGATCTTCACCACGTTCGATATGTCGGGTGATATTCTCCAGCACCACAATCGCATCATCCACCACCATACCGATAGCGATAGTCAACGAACAGAGGGATATGATGTTGATCGAAGAGTCAGCCAAACCGAGGTAGATAAATGCCACAATGAGGGCAATAGGAATCGTGATACCGATGATGATGGTAGCGCGCCATTTGCCGAGGAAGAAGAGTACCACGAGTACCACGAAGAGAAGGGCATAACCGATGGACTCCTCTAGCGAATTGATGGAGTTTTGGATGTTCTCCGAACTCTCGAAGATCTCCTCGATCTTCACGTCGGCAGGTAACTGTTTCTGTATCTTTGCCAATTCCTTCTTGATATCACGGCAGACCTTCACGGTGTTGGCTCCGGTCTGTTTGGAAACCACCAGACGGACAGACTCGCGTCCGTTGGTCTTCTCATCCAGAGTCAGGTCCTTGATGGTATCTTTCACCGTCGCGATGTCGCGGATGAAGACCTGCTGACCTTGCGGAGTCATCGCTACCATCAGGTTGCCGATCTCGGAGGACTCCAAGTACTCCGAACGAACCTGCATCTGATATTGCTCCTGAGGCATCTTGATCGTACCGGAAGAGAGATTGAGGTTATTCGCTGCCACTACGTTTCCGACCTGCTCCAACGTGATACCATAGGCATCGAGTTTCTGCTGGTCGATATCGACATATACATATCGGTCCGGCGAACCGGAGAGAGAGAGGTTACCGATACCGTCCACTTGGTTGAGCTGCGGGATGACCTCGTCGTTGAGGATCTTGTCCAGACCCGGGTAGGTCTCGTCTGCCGTGATGGAGTACATACATACCGGCATAGAGGACGTCGAGAGTTTGAAGATCATCGGCGTTCCGCAGTTGTCCGGCAGGTTGTTCTTGGTCATATCGACAAACGAACGCACATCATTCACTGCCTCGTCCATGTTCGAACCCCATTCCAGCTGAAGAGTGACCATGGAGAGATTGTCCTTGGATTGCGATGTGATATGCTTCAAGTGATCCACCGAGGTGAGGGCGTTCTCCATGTACTTGGTCACGTTCGTCTCTATCTCAGAAGCGGATGCTCCCGGGTAAGTCGTCATCACCGTGATGTACGGAGGATCCATTTCCGGGAACTGGTCAATCGGCAGTCTAAGGAAACTAAAGATACCGATAATAATGACCGCAATGAAGATCAGGGCGGTCGTTACCGGCTTTTCAATCGCTGTTTTGTATATTGCCATAATCTAATTGTCAATTAATCTACTACATTGATTTTCACGCCGTCCACAAGTTTGTGCTGACCGGTGGTGACGAGTTCTACGCCGTCAATGATCTCCGGTGCGATGATCTCGATGTTCTGATCGAAACGCTGACCGAGGGTCACAGCTACACGTTTAGCATATCCGTTCTCGTTGAGGAAGACATAACGGTCGTTCGCTCCAACGAGTTTCTCCACTGCCTGATAAGGAGCTACGATAGCTTTCTCCTTACCCAAACCGATCTGGGTCGTTACATACATACCCGGACGCAGCAACATGCTACCATTCGGAATGACGATCTTGCATTGGAAGGTGTGACTCGACGGATCAATGGTCGGGTACACGATCTCTACGGTAGCGGGGAAAATCTTATCGGGATAGATTTCCGAAGTGAGGGTTAGTTTCATCCCCTCTTTGAGTTTCGGGAAGTAGTTCTCGGGAATAGCAATCAGCGCTTTGAGACGATCAAGCTGAGTGAGCACCAAGATCGGCTGACCTCCGTAGAGCTCGCCGTCCTCGTAGTTCTTAGCCGAAATAACGCCGCTGAACGGAGCCTTGTAATACGTGTTTGCCTCAATAAACTCCAACTGCTCTTTCGTGGCGTTGTATTGCGTAGTGAGTTGATCCAACTGTTGCTGGGTAGCCGAACCGGTCTTGAGCAGCATCTCCACACGTTTCTTCTCGGTCTCTAAGTTAGCCAAATTGATCTTAGTGGTCTTGTACTGCGTCTGATCCATGTTCACCAACGACTGACCTTTGGACACTTTGTTGCCCACTTCCACAAAAATATGCTCGATAGTACCGGTGAGCGACGGAGCTACATTGAGAGTGACGTAGCCTTGGAGGTTCGTGGAGACGCTGATCACACGCTCAATCTCTTGCGCCTTGAGAACGGTGGTGCGTACTTGTTCTACGCGCTCCTCTTTCTCTTCTGTGGTTTCTTTCTTGCCGCAAGCTACAAATGCCAATGCGGCGAGTGAATAAATTAAAATCTTTTTCATATAATTATTAATTCTTAATTCTTAATTTTTAATTTTATTTGTTCAAGAACTCTTCCAACTCAGATTGTGCATTGATCAGACTCAACATCGCCTGCACGTAGGTCGATTGTGCGCTGATGAGATCATTCGAAGCATTGGTCAACTCCAAGTTCGATGCGGCACCCCATTTGAATTTCTCTGCGGTGGAATGGAACACACGTTGCGTCACCTCTATATTCTCCTTCTCATTGAGATAGGTCTCATACGCATTGGTAAGATTGAAACAAAGCTGACGATACTGGATCTCTAAATTATCCGTGGTCTCGGAGAGGGTGTTTTTAGCCTCCTCCAAAGCGATTTTCTTCTCTACTATGCCTGCTGCGCGTTTACCGGATGACCAGAGCGGCATTTTTACACTCACTTGTATTACATTCGGCGGAGTCATACGCATTCCTCCTTCGCCGTAGTACTGCTGGTTTGTGTAGTTATATCCTACACCGATGGTCGGTCCGTATGCCCAACTTGCCATGTGTACATTTCGTTTGGCGAGTTCCACCTGTTTGGAGAGAAGCTGGTAGTTGAGGTTGTTCTCCACGGCGAAATTCTCACCCAAAAGGTTCAGCACGCGTTCCGGAGAAAGGACTTCATCGATGCTCTCGGTTAATGTCAACTCCGTTTCAGCCGGTACATCTAACAGCACTTTGAGGCTGTTGGTTGCCAATTCGATATTCCGTTTCTGTACGTTGATGGAGTTTTTGAGAGTGTTCACGCGCACATGGATCTGGTCAGCTGTGGTCTGCTCGGCAGCTCCGGCCTCTACCGCATTGCGGGTAATGGTCTCCAAATGCTCGATATTATTCAAACTCGAATCCAGCAAATTAGAGATACTACGCAGAGCCAGAACGGATACATAGCTGCTCAGAATACTGCTTCGAAGTTCGCTTTCCGATTTCTCCAGAGCGATTTTTTTCATGTCAATCGCTACGTTATTGAGCAGAACGCCTACGATCGCTTGTCCGTTAAGACCTACAGATGCCGTCACACCAAGAGTTCCTACATTAGGCATGTTAATCTCAATCGGCATTCCGCCCATACCTAATGTGGCGCTATATCCTAAATAATCACTGTAACTATACGTTCCATCTACCTGAGGCAACATCGAAGCGATGGTTTGCCAGCGGGCTGCGTAGGCTTCCTGTACTGCTAAGGAGGCATTCTTCAGCGTGCGGTTCTGCTTTACCGCGTAGTCCTGCGCCTCTTTGAGCGACAGGCTCAATGTTTTCGGTGCCCCGTCTTTGTAGATTTGGGAACCTTTTGTGGCCGCCATCACATGGTCTTCTGCCATCATTCCGGCACTCATCAATACTACTGATAATAAAATAAGGAATTTTTTCATATATGTTATTTTTTCAATTTTCTTTTCACCTTTCACTTTTCACCTTTCACCTTTCAAATATAGTGCCAAACCTTCCTCGGAGAGAATACCGCGAACGAGGATGTCCATCGCCGTATGTCCGAGTTGGTGCATGTTATGATTCGCCTCTAACTCTTCTATGTCGCGGATCGCACTGATATAAATACGAGCAAAAATAAGTGACGTTAATTCTATATTAAGGTTCGCGCGCACGAGACCCTGCTCCACACCCTGCTCGATATACTGCGTCAAATAACGTTTGTGCATCTCAAAACACTCTGCCTGAAAATCCGCAAACTGACGAGGGTAGTATTTCTTGAGGTCAAAGACCAACTGAGGTACACGACGTACGTCGTTCTTCTCTGCTGCCTGCCGTTTGATAAACAGCTTCACGATCTGCCGAAAATCATTCAACTTCAGCAGCTCCTCCATCTTCGTACTCATGTACTTCAGGTTAGCCTGTAACATCTGCTCAATCAGTTCATCCTTTGACGCAAAATAAACGTAGAATGTCTTCTTCGACATGCCGAGTTCATGACAGATATCATCTATCGAAACACTACGGATACCAAGGCGAAAGAACATCTCGCCTGCCGTCTGGATAATATGATTTTTCTGGTCTTCCGACATCTTTTCAGCAAAAAAGCGTGCAAAAGTACAAAAAATATTTTATATACGCAAGAAAAATGGAAACTTTTTTCACTTTTGTAGTTTCCATGTGACAATAAAAAATGACTTATAAAAGAAAATATTTGCGTATATCAAAAAAAAGTTGTAACTTTGCAGCGGTTTTTGCAAAACCGAGCAAAGACCAAGAACAACAAACAATATAACAAACAATTTTTTTGAATAACAATGAAACGAACCTTTTTATCTGTAGCGCTGTGCCTAATGGCTGCGCTGACAATGACTGCCCAAGAGGTAGATAAAGCGGTGGTAACCGATAACGCAGAGAAGGCTGCTAAAGCAGGAGACGATCTAAAGAAGTTGGAAGAGGCCGAGAAAGCCTGGAAATTCGATGGTACGGTCGGACTGAATGCCGCCGCTACCGGACTGGTAAACTGGGCTGCCGGCGGTAAGAACAATATCAACGGCATCGTCTACGCCAAGTTGCACCTGCTCTATCACAAGAACGGCTTTGCCTGGGAGACGAACTTCGACACCGACTTCGGTATGACGTGGATTGACCAGAAAGAAGATAAATTCCAGAAATCGAGCGATAATATCAAGCTCGCTACCAAATTCGGTTGGGAATTCAAGCCGACCTGGTACCTGACGGTGCTGGGTGGATTCCAGAGCCAGTACGCTCCCGGATTTGACTACATCGACGGACACAACCCACTGATCTCCAAATGGTTGGCACCGTCATACACCGACATCTCCGTCGGTATCGACTGGAAGAAGAGTTACAAAGGAGCGGACTTCTCTATCTATCTTTCTCCTATCGCCGGACGTATCACCACAGCCTATATCGGCGACAGCTGGAACAAGAAATACACCAAGTCGCAGTGGTTGGCCGACAACCCCGACAAGACAGAGGCTGACTGGAATGACAATATATACCAGAGCTTGGTAGACAACCATCAGGACGTACGAACCTCGCTGCAACAGTCGATTGGCACGTATTACTACACAGAGGACAGCATGGATCCTAAGTATCGCAACTTCCGCGCTGAGTTCGGTTTGAGTTTCAAGGGTGGCATCGCCTATACCTACAAAGACCTGAAGCTGAGCACTACGCTTGCACTCTTCACCCCGTATCAGGGTAAGGGATTCAGTCTGAAGAATCAGTTCATCAACTCCGTCGATCCCGCCACCGGCAATCCCCACACGGAGGCGGACTGGATGGCGCTGCCGCTGGAAAAGCGTTACTTTGAGTACTCTAACCGTAATCGTTTCTTCGGTATGTTCGATGTCGATTGGGATGTAGCGCTGAGTTATCAGTTCCTCAAGTGCCTGCAAGTGACGCTGCAGACCAGCCTGAAGTACTATCCGGGAACACTGATCGAGAAAGACGGTGTCATGAGCGAGCGCGTACAGTTCAAGGGTGTCATCGGTGTAGGTGTCGGATATAGTTTTTAATTAAGATTAAAAATTAAGAATTATTTGGATGCAGGTTCTCGACGACCTTTCGCAAAACGTACATCTGTTGCTGGAACGCTATGAGGCGTTGCAGCAGGAGAATGCATCGCTGCGTGAGGACATCGAACGCCAGCGCGACGAATTGATCCGCACGCATAGTGAGTTGCAGAGCCTGCAGCAGCAGAACCGACGGCTGGCCATGGCCGGCGCGATGAGCAGCGCCGAAGGCAGCGAACAGGCACAGAAGCGCATCAATGCCCTGATTGCCCAAGTGGATCGGGCGATAGCAGCACTGAAAAAATAAAATCTAACGGCAGAAAACTGATGGCTTCTATTGACAAGCAACATATCAATCTGCATCTGGATGCCCACGTAGTGGGACTGGATGTGCCGCGCGAGCAGGAACCCAACTACCGCAAGGCGGCGGAACTGCTCAACCGTCGCTATCAGTACTACCTCAAACTGCGTCCGAACGCATCGGCCGAACAACTATGGATGTACACCGCCCTAGAGGTGGCTGTAGCCTTGCAGTCGGACGTACGCGAGAAGAGTCTGGTGCCCGTAGAAAAAGAGATCAAAGAATTGAATCAAATAATAACTGAAAAACTAACAAAATGAACACAGCAATCCTAATCGTGATTAGTGCAGTCTGCGGCCTAGCATTAGGCTCCGGACTCTACTACCTCATCGCTCGCATCATCGGCGGCGGCATCATCCGCAAGGCCACTGAGGAGGCAGAGATGGTGAAGAAGAACAAGATTGTTGAGGCAAAAGAGAAATTCATCGCCCTGAAGTTGGAGCACGACAATACTGTACGTGAGCAGGACAAACGCATGCAGCAACAAGAGCAGCGTCTGCAGCAACGTGAGCAACAACTCAACCAGCGCCAGGGTGACGTACAACGCAGCCTCAACGAAGTGAATCAGAAGATGCAGCAGGTGGAACAGCGCCAACAGGCCCTGGACTACAAGCAGCAAGAAGTGGAACGTCTGCACCATGAGGCAGAGAAACAACTGGAACAACTTAGTGGCATGTCGGCCGAAGAGGCCAAGAAGCAACTGGTGGAGACCCTGAAGGACGAAGCCAAGACAGCCGCCATGAGTTACGTGAACGAGATCATGGATAACGCCCGTCTGGAGGCCAATCGCGAGGCGAAGAAGATCATCATCCAGACCATCCAACGCGTATCGTCGGAGACAGCGGCAGAGAGCACCGTCTCCGTCTTCCACATCGAGAACGACGAAGTGAAAGGTCGTATCATCGGCCGTGAGGGACGTAACATCCGCGCCTTGGAAGCCGCTACCGGAGTGGAGATCGTAGTGGACGACACGCCGGAAGCCATCACGCTCTCCGCCTTCGATCCCGTTCGTCGTGAGATAGCTCGTCTGGCCTTGCATCAGTTGGTACAAGACGGACGTATCCACCCCGCCCGCATCGAAGAGGTGGTAGCGAAAGTGACCAAACAGGTGGAAGAAGAGATCATCGAGGTGGGCAAACGTACCACTATCGACCTCGGTGTTCACGGTTTGCACCCCGAACTGGTACGTCTGGTAGGTAAGATGAAGTACCGTTCGTCCTATGGACAGAACCTGCTGCAGCACAGCCGCGAGACCGCCAACCTGTGTGCCGCGATGGCAGGCGAACTGGGCCTGAACGTCAAGGCAGCAAAACGTGCCGGACTGCTGCACGACATCGGTAAAGTAGCCGACGATGATGTCGAGTTGCCGCACGCCGAACTGGGCATGAAGCTTTGCGAGAAATACGGCGAGAAACCCGATATATGCAATGCCGTAGGCGCCCACCACGACGAGTGTGAGATGAAGAGTCTGATTGCACCTATCGTACAGGCCTGCGACGCCATCTCCGGTGCCCGCCCCGGTGCCCGCCGCGAGATCGTAGAGAGCTACGTGAAACGACTGAACGACCTGGAGAACATGGCGATGTCCTTCCCCGGCGTAGTGAAGACCTATGCCCTGCAGGCAGGTCGCGAACTGCGCGTCATTGTGGGTGCTGACAAAATCAGCGACAAAGACACCGAACTGCTCTCGTTCGACCTGGCCAAACGTATCCAGGACGAGATGACCTACCCCGGACAGATCAAGGTGACCGTCATCCGTGAGGTACGCGCCATCAATGTGGCGAAATAACGTTTAGCGTTTAACGTTTAGAGATTAGAGATAGAACTCTTGGCAGAGTTCGGAATAGGCGGCGGAACGGCCGCCTGTTTCGTTTTCCAGAATGAGCGTGTCCTCGCAGATTTCAAATCCACTACCGGTGTTTTTTGATTTCTCAAATGCCATCAGTACCCGCTTGGCAGATTTGCCTGCCTTCGAATAGACGCGCGTCAGATGGGTCAGACGCAGGCCGTTTGCCGCTGCCAGCGTCCGTACCTGCTGCTCGGTTTCCGCGGGCAGGATCAGAGCGAGTTGGCCGTCCTCACGCAGCAGACGCACACAGTGCGTGATCAGTTCTTCGTACGACAGACTATCTGTATGGCGCGCCAACTCACGAGCCTTGTCGGGGTTCTTGAGAGAGTTCTGGAAATACGGAGGATTGGAGACGACTATGTCGTATTGATGAGAGGTGATTGGTGATTGGTGATTGGGCCAATCCTGCAAGGAAGAGCAGAAAGCAGAAAGTTGAGAACTGAATGCTGAATGCTCAAAATTCTCACGGGCCTGCTCCACCGCCGCTTCGTCGATGTCGATGGCATCTATATGCGCCATCGGAAAACGTTGAGCAAGCATCAGCGCAATGAGTCCAGAGCCTGTTCCTACGTCTAAGACAGATCCGACATCTTCTCGTGATTGTCTCGATAAAGTCTCGATAGTTTTTCCGGCCCAAGCACCCAAAAGGACACCGTCGGTGCCTACCTTCATCGCGCAACGACTATCCTCTACAAAAAATTGTTTGAACCGAAACGACACGAATTCTTATTTTTTTATTCTCAATTCGGTATGGTCATGTCCGCACGAGCAGCCATGTTCGTGCTCGTGTGCCTCCAAGTAACAATGTACCGCGAGATAAGCACCGAGAATCAGGAATAGGATGGCACATACATGACGGAACCATTTCTCGAAGACCTGCATCCGGCTGGTCAGCTTGCCCAGACTCACCGCGCTATAGCTTACCAGCCACGCAATCAGCATGATAGGAAGACCCGTTCCAAGGCCAAACACCACCGGCATCAACCAGTTCCACGAGCTAGGCAAAGTAAGCGTGATGTCGATCATCGTCAAGAAATAGACCAGACGGTGGGGGCAGAAGGCGATGGCAAAGAAGATACCGAGGATGAACGACCAGAGCCAACTCTCCTTGCTATCCGTATCTTTGAGCCAACGGCTGATACCGTGATCATGCTCGTGGTGATGATGACCGCTGAAGAGCAGCACCACGCCGCAGACGAGCATGAAGCCCGCCAGGATAGGCTCGCCCCAGTGGCCCAACACATGCTGAATACCCTCGGTCTGTGCGCCCATCAGGAAGGGAATACTGAGCAACACATAGGTGGCTAACTTGCCAAAAACGAACATCAGTCCGTTGGTCAGCACCAACCGACGGTTGTTGATTTCCTTGTCGATATATCCGATGGCCGTGATGCTAGTCATCAACGTACAGGGGTCTAAGATGGTCAGCAGACCCAGCAGTAAGGCCGTAAGAACTTGTACCATAAGTTAAATTCTCAAAAAACGACTGCAAAAGTACACTTTTTTTTGCACATGTGCAAACAAAAAGAGAAAAAATCGTTCGAGCCTCTTGACGAGATGAGAAAAGTACAAAACACATAGAATTTTATTCTATCCGGCAAAAAACAGCCAAATAATTTGCATATGTGCGATTTTTGTTGTAATTTTGCAGCCGATTTGTGTGCGTACGTGCACACAGGCGAATGAGCGCATATAAAATATAAAAGAATATACGATGAAGAATTTTGTTGAAGAATTGCGATGGCGCGGCATGCTGCAGGACATCATGCCCGGCACGGAAGAACAGTTAATGAAAGAGATGACAACCGCTTACGTAGGTATCGACCCGACGGCGGACAGCCTGCACATCGGACACCTCTGCGGCATCATGATGCTGCGTCACCTGCAGGCTTGCGGTCATAAACCTATCGCCCTGATAGGCGGTGCAACGGGCATGATCGGAGACCCGAGCGGCAAGAGTGCGGAACGTAACTTGCTGACCGAGGAGATCTTGCGCCATAACGTAGCGTGCATCCGCGAACAGCTGGAGCACTTCCTGGATTTCAACAGCGACGCACCCAACGCCGCCGAACTCGTGAACAACTACGACTGGATGAAGGACTACACCTTCATCAACTTCACCCGCGACATCGGCAAGCTGATCACGGTCAACTACATGATGGCTAAAGACAGCGTGAAGAAGCGTTTCAACGGTGAGTTCTCGCAGGGCATGTCGTTCACCGAGTTCACCTACCAGCTGCTGCAGGGCTATGATTTCGTCTATCTGAACGAGCACAAGAACTGCCTGCTGCAGATGGGCGGCAGCGACCAGTGGGGCAACATCACAACGGGTATTGAGCTGATGCGTAAGATGAACGGCAAGACGGCTTTCGCCCTCACCTGCCCGCTCATCACTAAAGCCGACGGCGGTAAGTTCGGCAAGACAGAGAGCGGCAACGTATGGCTGAGCAAGAGATATACGAGTCCGTATAAGTTCTTCCAGTTCTGGATGAACGTGAGCGACGACGATGCGAAGCGTTATATCAAGATCTTCACCAGCCTCAGCCGCGAGGAGATAGAGGCGCTGATCGCCGAGCACGAAGAGGCACCGCACCTGCGCGTGCTGCAGAAACGTCTGGCCAAAGAGGTGACCTGCATGGTACACAGCGAGGCAGACTACAACGCCGCCGTAGAGGCCAGCAACATCCTCTTCGGCAACGCGACGGCAGATGCGCTGCGCGCACTGGACGAGGAGACTTTCCTGCAGGTGTTTGAGGGCGTGGAGCAATACGAGATAGCGCTGGACGAACTGAAAGCCGGCGTCGGTCCGTTGGACCTGCTGGCGGAGAAAACAGCTATCTTCCCCTCCAAAGGCGAGGCACGTAAGATGATACAAGCCAACGGCTTCAGTCTGAACAAAGAGAAGCTGACCGATCCGCAGACGCCGATCACCGATGCCGCATTGCTCAACGACAAGTATCTGCTGTTCCAGAAAGGCAAGAAGAACTATTACCTCGTGAAAGCCGTATAAAGAAAGTGCCATGGCTTATCATCTGAAAGAAGTGTTTGCGCCCAAGCTGCTGCATACCTTGCGGCACTACAGTCGGGCACAGTGGGGTCAGGACGTCCTGGCCGGCATCATCGTCGGCATCGTGGCCATCCCCCTGGCTATCGCCTTCGGTATATCATCGGGCGTGGGTCCGACGGAGGGTCTGGTGACGGCTATCATCGCCGGCCTGCTGATCGCGGTGCTGGGTGGCAGCAAGGTACAGATAGGCGGTCCGACGGGTGCGTTCATCGTCATCATCTACGGCATCATCCAGCAGTACGGCCTCGCGGGCCTGATGATCGCCACCGTGATGGCAGGTATATTGCTCATCGTGATGGGTCTGGCGCGATTCGGTTCGGTCATCAAGTTTGTACCCTACCCCGTCATCGTCGGCTTCACAGCTGGTATTGCCGTGACGATATTCTCGACCCAGATGAACGATTTCTTCGGTCTGGGGCTGAGCAACGTGCCGGCTAACTTCGTGGACAAATGGATCTTCTATGCCCAACATTTCACGATGAACGGTTGGGCACTGGCCATCGGCCTGTTCTCGTTGGTTGTCTGCATCTTCATGCCGCGTATCACAAAGCGCATACCGGGCAGCCTGGCTGCCATCGTACTGGCCACGCTGGTCGTATGGCTGCTCAAGGAATACGCACCCGAGTCGTGGAACGTAGCGGGCCTGCAGACCATCAGTGACCTGTATGAGTTGCCTCACGGCCTGCCTGCGCCGCATATGCCTTCGCTGCAACTGGCGGAAGGCGAGACCTTCTTCACCCTGATACAGAAACTCTTCCCATCGGCCTTTACGATCGCCATGCTGGGTGCGATAGAGAGCCTGCTGAGTGCGATGGTGGCCGACGGCGTGATTGGCGACAAGCATAACTCGAACACCGAACTGATCGCCCAAGGTGTGGCGAACGTGGTGGTACCTTTCTTCGGCGGCATCCCCGCCACGGGTGCGATAGCCCGTACGATGACCAACATCAACAACGGAGGCCGTTCGCCGATAGCCGGTATCGTCCACGCAGTGGTGCTGCTGCTTGTACTGCTCTTCCTGGGTCAACTGGTAGGAATGATACCGATGGCCTGTCTGGCAGCCGTGCTGATCATGGTGGCCTACTCGATGTCGGGATGGAAGACGATCGTGGGTACGTTCAAGCACCGCAATCGTGACCTGTGGGTACTGCTGACGACATTCTTCCTGACCGTGCTCTTCGACCTGACGGTAGCCATCGAGGTGGGTCTGCTGCTGGCAATGGTGCTGTTCCTGATGCGTACCAACGAGCAGACGCACATCCGCACGTTGCATCATGAGATAGACCCGAACGAAGACACCGACATCCAACTGAACCTGGAACACCTGACCATCCCTGACCGGGTGGAGGTATATGAGATTGACGGCCCGTATTTCTTCGGTATCGCCAACCGCTTTGACGACATCATGACACACGTGTCGGGTGAGAACTATCCAATCCGCATCATCCGCATGCGTAAGGTGCCATTTGTCGATTCGACGGCTATGCACAATCTGTCGATGCTCATCGAGCGTAGCCACAAAGAGGGCATCACCATCATCCTCTCGGGCGTGAAGACCCACGTGCTGCACCAACTGCAGACCGGAGGTATCGAACAACAGATGAACCCGAAGAACATCTGTCCGGATATACACGCCGCCCTGAAGCGTGCCAACGAACTATTAACCGACATATCCTGATGCGACTACTGCTGACCTACATATTGCTGATGCTGACGCTCAGCGTCTCGGCCCTGACGATTCCGCAGGGTACGCTATACTACGACAACAGCAAGACCGGTTACCCGGCCGTGAGCTTCGTCTATGGTACTAACCCGCCTGCGGAGACATACGTGCTGCGCATGACCCAGGATGGCAACAGATGGAAGGTGACTATCCCCGCCACAGTGGCGAACACCTACCGTTTCACTTTTGTAGGTGCGTCGCTGCGCGAAGGACTGCATGCCACCGACTTCAACACCTTCAAGGACAGCGTCAGCCTGACGGCTGGTCTGCTGCGCACCGCCACTTCGGAGGCGCAGATGCGTGCCGGCGACATCTTCGTTCCCACCTCAAGCGACAACTGGGCACAAGGCAGTTGGATGAGTCTGGAGGCATGGATAGCCAGCCAGAGCAACAGCCAACCCGGCACGGCGCAGATAAGCGGCACACTGCCCGTAGTGTATGTCAACACCAACGGACAAGGAATATACGACACCGAGACGCAAGTGGCGATGACACTCTATATCGACTCGATGAACAGCAAGTACCACCCGCTGGGGTCGGCCGCAGCACCGATAGCCGGTACGATCAAGGGGCGCGGCAACTACACCTGGCGCGACTTTGCAAAGAAACCCTATAAGATCAAGTTCAACGTCAAGCAGAAAGTGCTCGGCATGCCCAACAACCGCCACTGGTGTCTGATGGCCGGCGCGGACGACTACTTGGGTTTTCTGAAGAACCCCACGGGATACATGGTGAGCAAAGCACTGGCGCTGCGCTGGACGCCACGTATGCGACCGGTGGAACTGGTGCTGAACGGTCAGTATCAGGGTCTCTATTTCCTGACGGAACATGTACGCATCGCATCCAACCGCGTGAAGATACATGAGCAAGCCGATGGGGAGACGCACCGCGACTCTATCACCGGCGGATGGCTCGTCGAGATAGACAACTACCCGTCGGAGAACAATATTGTCCTGCAGGAAGGCAACGGACAGACCATCATGGTGTCACTACGCGAACCCGAGACCCTCTCGCAGGCTCAACGTTCCTATCTGGAGAACCAGATACAGGCTATCAACACGGCACTCTACGAGAGCAGTTCGAACAGGCTGAAACAACTGGTGGACATCGAGGAAGCCGCCAAGTACTATCTGGTGCAAGAGATAATGGAGGACTGCGAGTCGTACCACGGCAGTTGCTTCCTCTACAAAGACCGCGACAGCCTGGGTGTAGCCGACCGATGGAAGTTCGGACCCGTATGGGATTTTGGCAATGCCTACGACCGCCATCAGGAGAGCTGGATATACGAAAATCCCATCTGGCCGCAGTACTGGGTCGGACAACTGGCCTCATGGCCGGAGATGCAGCAGGCCGTCAGAGAACAGTGGTGGATCTACTACCACACACAGCACGACAGTGTGACGGCTCAGATCAACCGTCTGGCTGCGCAGATCATGCAGGCGGCGAAGAACGATGCCGCCGTATGGCATAACACGCAGGGCTATAACGACAACAGCGACATAACCGCTAAGCTGAACGACCTGCTATGGCGCTACAACTGGCGCATCCAGTGGATATACAGCCAGTGGGGAGAAGGTATCCGACCGGTCACTTGGGACGTAGAACACGCGGAGGAACAACCGACGGGACGCAAAATGTTCAGAAAGGGTCAGGTGCTAATCGAGCGTAACGGAAAGACCTACGACCTGATGGGACGACCCATCCGTATAGAAGACTAAAAAAACTAATCACACATATAATGAAACGATTTAATGAATACAAACAACTGAACCTGCCGCAGCTGAGCCATGAGGTGCTGGCGCAGTGGGAACAAGAGAACCTGTTTGAAAAGAGCGTGACGACCCGTGAGGGCCATCCGC
Source organism: uncultured Bacteroidales bacterium (assembly GCA_902784585.1). Classification (GTDB taxonomy): domain Bacteria; phylum Bacteroidota; class Bacteroidia; order Bacteroidales; family Paludibacteraceae; genus Colicola. The sequence continues at coordinate 68,443 of CACZVM010000006.1, forward strand.
AATTCCTCTTCTTCGAGGGACCTCCTTCGGCCAACGGCAAACCAGGTATCCACCACGTGATGGCACGTACCATCAAGGATACGTTCTGCCGTTTCAAGACCATGCAGGGATTTCAGGTACGCCGCAAAGCCGGATGGGACACCCACGGCCTGCCCGTAGAACTCGGCGTAGAGAAAATGCTGGGTATCACCAAGGAGGACATCGGCAAGAAGATATCGGTGGACGAGTACAACGCCGCCTGCCGCCGCGAGGTGATGAAATACACCAAGGAGTGGACCGAACTGACCAAACAGATGGGTTACTGGGTAGATCTGGACAACCCCTATATCACCTACGACAACAAGTATATCGAGACGCTCTGGTACCTGCTGAAGGAACTCTACAAGAAAGGCTATCTCTACAAGGGTTATACCATCCAGCCCTACTCGCCGGCTGCGGGTACGGGTCTGAGTAGCCATGAGCTGAACCAACCGGGCTGCTACCGCGATGTGAAGGACCTGACATGTACGGCGAAGTTCCATCTCAAAGACGGACGCTATATCATCGCTTGGACGACCACTCCGTGGACGCTGCCGAGCAATACCGCGTTGTGCGTGGGGCCGAAGATCGATTATATCGAAGTGGTAACGCCTAACGGAGATCACATCATCCTTGCGGAAGCACGTCTGGACGCATATAAGAAAGAGCTGTGCGGCGTGGATGCGGACGGCAATACACTCGAACCGAAGATCGTAGCGCGTTACAAGGGTACGGACCTTGTGGGACTGGAGTACGATCCGCTGTTCCCCTGGGTGAAACTGGAGAACGCATGGAAGGTTATTCCGGGTGATTACGTAACGACCGAAGACGGTACGGGTATCGTACACATCGCGCCTACCTTTGGTGCAGACGACAAGAAAGTGGCAGACGCAGCCGGTGTACCGGGACTCTATTTCCAGACCAAAGCGAACGGTCCGCGTCCGATGGTGGACTTCACCGGCAAGTACTGGAAGATAGACGATCTGGACGAAGCGTGGGTGAAGGAGCATCTGGATGTGGAGCTGTACGGCCATTACGCCGGCCGGTTCGTTAAGAACGCCTACGACCCGACGCTGACGGACAAAGACGAGAGTCTCGACCTGCACCTGTGTCTGGAGATGAAGCAGGACGGACGTCTGTTCAAGACCGAGAAGCACGTCCACTCCTATCCGCATTGCTGGCGTACCGACAAGCCGGTTCTCTACTACCCGCTGGACAGCTGGTTCATCCGCTCCACCATGGCACGCGACGAGATGATCGCGCTCAACCAGACCATCAACTGGCAACCGGAGAGCACGGGAACAGGACGTTTTGGTCAGTGGCTCAACAACCTCAATGACTGGAACCTGAGCCGTAGCCGTTACTGGGGCACTCCGCTGCCTATCTGGCGCACTGAGGACGGACAAGAGGAAATCTGTATCGGCTCGATTGCCGAACTGTTCGCTGAAATAGACAAATCCGTCAAGGCCGGTTTCATGCCTGCTAACCCGTGGCCGAAGCACGTGCCGGGCGATTACTCTAAAGAGAACTACGACCCGTCGGTTATCGACCTGCACCGTCCGTATGTGGACAGCATCGTCCTTGTCTCGGCTTCGGGTAAACCCATGAAGCGCGAACTCGACCTCATCGACGTATGGTTCGACAGCGGCGCGATGCCTTATGCACAGAACCACTATCCCTTCGAGAACGCCGACCTGCCGCGCACAGCCGACTTCATCTCTGAGGGTGTCGACCAGACCCGCGGATGGTTCTTCACGCTGCACGCGATACACACGATGATAGAAGGCACGGTAGCCTACAAAAACGTCATCAGCAACGGACTCGTGCTCGACAAGAACGGCAACAAGATGAGCAAACGTCTCGGCAACGCCGTGGATCCCTTCGGCGCACTAGAGACCTACGGCGCCGACCCCGTCCGCTGGTATATGCTGACCAACTCCAGCCCGTGGGAGAACCTGAAGTTCGACCCCGAAGGCGTGGACGAGGTACGCCGCAAATTCTTCGGCACGCTCTACAATACCTACGGTTTCTTCGCCCTCTATGCCAACGTGGACGGCTGGGAACATACGCCAAATCAGACTAACGAGACACAATCGAGAGAGAATCGGAACGGAGTTATTAGCGGGGTAAAAGCAGTTTTCTCCGAGATTGACCGCTGGATTCTCTCCAAACTGAACTCGCTCATCAAAGAGGTGACCGAGGCCTACGAAGCCTACGAACCCACCAAGGCCGGTCGCGCCATCAGCGATTTCGTACAGGACGACCTCTCCAACTGGTACGTGCGTCTTAACCGCAAACGTTTCTGGGGTGGCAGCATGGACGCGGACAAACAGGCGGCCTACGAGACGCTGTACACCTGTCTGAAGACCGTGGCGCAACTGATGGCACCCAACGCACCGTTCTTTGCCGATCGTCTCTACCGTGACCTCACGGGTGAAACAGTACACCTCAGCCAATGGCCCAAAGCCGATGCCGAAGCCATAGACGAAGTCTTAGAGCGCCAGATGTTCCTTGCGCAGCAAGCGACGAGCATGATCCTCAGTCTCCGCAAGCGCGCAGAGAAGAACGTACGTCAACCGCTCCAGAAAGCCGTTATACCGACGCCTGACCAGGAGACAACCGATGCGCTTCTCCACGTTGCTGACCTCATCAAATCAGAGGTTAACGTCAAGGAACTCGTCATCGTTCCGGCCGAGCAGAGTGAGATACGTCTGGTGAAGAAAATCAAACCGCAGTTCAAAGTGCTGGGCAAGAAAGTGGGTGCGCAGATGAAAGCCATCGCCGCCGCCATCGCCCAGATGAGTCAGGACGACATCGCACGCATGGAAGCCGACGGACAGTTCACGCTGCTGGACTATACACTCGTACCCGAAGACGTGGAGATCGTGACCGAAGATATGCCGGGCTGGCTCGTGGCGAACAACGGTATCCTTACTATCGCCCTCGACATCGAACTGAACGATGCGCTCATTGAAGAAGGAATAGCCCGCGAATTGATCAACCGTATTCAGAACCTGCGTAAGTCGAGTGGTCTGGAGATCACCGACCGCATCCGCATCACACTGGAAGACAGAGAGGAGATCCACAACGCCGTGCTCCACTGCAGCGAATACATCGCATCGCAAGTGCTGGCGACAACGATCAGCCTCGAGCCGTCAGTAAGCAGCGAGCAGAAACTGGAGATGGACGGATACAACGTAAAGATAAACTTACAAAAAGCATAAGCATATGAAAAACTTCAAATTGTTTTTGGTAGCCCTGGTGGGCATTGCGTTGAGTAGTTGTTCGATGATGGACAAAGACACCAACTATCAGATAAGTGATCTGCAAGGACTTTGGGTGGAGAACAATACCGAGCACTATGTACGCTTCACCACCGAACAGAGCGATGAGAATCCGTACCTGCTCGGCCGCGAGTGGCACGAGGATGACCCCGCTGGAGCTGTATATGAAGAATATTTGCTCGAGCAACGTCAACGCGACGGTTTCCCCGGTAACGGTTGGTTCAAATACTGGCTCGAGACCAGCGGTAAGTTGACGGAGATCCACTTCATGGATAACGGCGGTGCTGAGATACCCAAGGTGTATATTGTCACCAAGCTGAACTCCACCACGCTGGAGTACTACAACAAAGACTATAAGAACGAGAAATACTACTTCACTCGTAAGTAATCACAGCTATGAAAGCATTGAAAATCATCGGTTGGACGCTGTTGAGCATCGTGCTGCTGGTGGTGGCAGTAGTCACCATCGCGTGCTATGTCATCTTCACGCCGGAGCGTCTGACACCTATCGCCCGTCAAGTGGCAGACAAATACGTGACCTGCGAGCACGAGATCGGTAGCGTGGATCTGACCTTCTTCTCCACCTTCCCCTATTTTGGCGTAGCTATCAGTGATGTCACACTCATCAATCCGATGAGCGGTGCGCAGTCCGACACCTTGTTGGCTGTACCCGAGTTGCTGCTGTCGGTTAAGTTGCTGGACGCCATCGATGGCAACATCTACATCAAACAATGCCGCCTGAAGGACGCTACTGCCAATATCTACATCGCTGAGGACGGACAGACCAATTTTGATATCTTCAGCATCCCCGAAAGCGAGAAAGACACCACCGACACTGTGGCCGGTTGGCAACTGCGTTCGCTCGAGTGGGACGATGCTATCTCGGTGACTGCACCTACGCTCTCGTTCATCGACCGCAAAGATACGATCTCCGCCACCCTGCACAACACGGCGATCAGCCTGACGGCGCTGGAGGAGAAAGGTATGCGCGGTGCACGACTCGACCTCAAGAGCGAGGATGTCAATGCGGAAGTCAAGGGTGTACCTTATGCGGAGAACCTGCTCGTCCAACTGCGTCTGCCGGCCCTGATGGCCAAAGAGAACAGTCCGGAGCGTATCCTCATCGATGGTACACGCCTGCAAGTGAACGAGTTTGAACTGTCGCTGGACGGCGAAATAGGTACACCCGACCTAAGCAGCAACACCTATAACATGGACCTGCTGCTGAAGACCGGCAGTCTGGACATCCAGTCGGTGCTGGCACTCGTGCCGCAGCACTTCCTGGAGGCAATGAAGGATGTGGATATACGCGGTGAGTTGTCGCTGGAGGCCACCGCCAAGGGTACGTACAACGACTCCGTCATGCCCGTCATCGCCGCCCATGTGGAACTGGACGATGCCATGGCGGCCTACAAACCCGTGCCCTACCCGCTGCATGACGTTGCACTCAAGGCAGATGCCGTCATCGACCTCAACAACGGCAAGGCTTCCAACGTGACGATCCATCAGTTGAACGCCAAGACCAAACAGACCTCTGTCTCTGCCAAGGGACAGATAGACGAACTGCTGGCCGATATGCTGATGAACCTGCAGTTGAAACTAGATGCCAACCTGCCCGACTTCGCATATTATCTACCCAAAGAGATGACCTTGACGGGTCGTGCCAAGGGTGATGCAAGCATGAAGATGCGTCTGAGCGACCTGCAGCAGATGCGTCTGCAGCGCGGCAAGATACGTGCCGAACTGGACCTGACGGATGTTCATTACGCGATGGACTCGATGGTGGCTGACCTACCGAAGACACATGCACTCGTGCGACTGCCCAACCCCACTCCTTCACACGAAAAAGTCAACTGGGCACGCATCGACATGCAGACCAAACAGGTGGATTTCTCCATGATCGAGCAACTGAATGCACGTCTGCTCGCTTCGGACATCCAGCTGGAAGCCGGCAACGTACTCAGCAAAGATCCCGTAATCTATGCAGCGCTGGCACTGCAGACAGATGCACCGCTGATGGTAGTGATGGACAGCATAGGTGGCACCATCGATGCACCGCAGATGACGGCCTACGTAGAATATAACACCAAAGATAAAAATATCCTGCCTGTGGCTAAAGCCACACTTGATTGCCAGAACTTCACCGGCTACTACAGCAACGACCGCGCCGATCTCAAGAAGACCCATATGGAGGCTTCGCTCAGCGGCGGACACCAAGACAAGTCGGCACCGGTGATGAAAGCCAAACTACATACCACCGCCTTCAAGGGAAACATGGGCGATGAGTTGGCCGCACAGACCGACCTGCTGAATCTGGAAGCTGCAGCCCGCTACAACAAGAAGGGCGAGAACTTCCTGCTACAGTGGAACCCACGCGTCAAAGTCAACCTGCGCAACGGTGTCCTCTCAATGCCGGAGCGTCTGCCGGAGAACGTGATCATCCCCACGATCGACTTCAACTATTCCAACCACGAGATGGCGATCAACAGCGCCCGTGTGGAGTTGGGTCAATCGGACCTGAACATGAAGGGTAACGTGCGCAATATAGGTAGATGGTTCCGCCATGAGGATATTCTGGAAGGCGAATTGGACATCGTCAGCGATCACTGCAACGCCAATCAGCTGATCGAATGGTTCTCCGCCGACAAGGGTTCGGAGGAGACCGCCACAGCACAAGCGGCTCCGGATCCTGCCCCTGCTGCCGCACCGGCTGACAGCACGAAGAAAGAGATAGACCCCTTCCTCGTGCCGACGGATGTCAACCTAGCTATCAAGACACACATGCGCGAAGTGGAGATCTTCAATCAGGTGGCACGTGACCTGAAGGGTGGTCTGTACGTGAAGGACGGTACGCTCATCCTCGATGAGATGGGCTTCGTCTGCCGTGCCGCCAAGTTGCAGTTGACCGCCATGTACCGCACACCGCGTCGCAATCATCTCTATCTGGGTCTGGACTATCATATGCTGCAGATCAACATAGACGAACTGATCTCGATGATACCTAACCTGGAGCAGATGGTGCCGATGCTGAGCAGCTTCAAGGGTGCGGCGGAGTTCCACCTGGCCGCAGAGACCTATCTGAACAGCCAGTACCAACCGAAGATGAGTACCCTGCGCGGTGCCGCTTCGCTGACGGGTAAAGACCTCGTCGTGATGGACGGTGCCACCTTCAGCAAGATCAGCAAGCTGCTGCTCTTCAACAAGAAGACAGAGAACCGCATCGACAGCATCAATGCGGAGATGACCGTTTATAAGAACGAGATAGATATCTACCCGCTCTGCGTACAGATGGACAACTACATGGTGGCGCTGGGTGGAAGACACAATACCGACATGACTTTCAACTACGACATCAACGTGCTGCGTCCTATCTACCTGGGCGTGAACGTGAGCGGAAACATCGACAACCTGAAGATCAGGTTGGCTAAGTGTAAGTTTGCACAGGACTTCCGTCCACATTGGTACCAGAAGGTGGACACCCAGTCGCTCGAACTGCGTGAGCGTATCAAGCGGTCGATGGAGAAGAATGTGCGCATCGAATAGTGGAACGTTTAGTGTTTATAGAAAAAAGACATATGAAAAAGATTTTGACAGGAGCAATCGCAATGATCCTACTTGCTTGTACAACATCCAACCCGCTGTTGGAGCAACCTAAGAACGAATATGGCATTCCTGCTTTCGACCAAGTCAAGCCGGAACATTATCTGCCTGCTTTCGAGGCGGCTATCGCCGAGCAGAAAGCGGAGATCGATGCCATCGTCAACAACCCCGCCGAACCGACCTTCGACAACACCATCGTGGCATTGGACCGCACCGGCATGACGCTGGAGCGCGTAGCCGGTGTGTTCTTCAACGTGCTCGAGGCTGACGGCGACGACGAGATGAACGCCATCGCCGAGAAGGTGAGTCCCATGATGAGCGAACTGAGCGACGGTATCATCCTCAACGAGGCATTGTTCCAGCGCGTTAAGTTCGTCTATGACATGCGTGACCAACTCGGTCTCAACACCGAGCAGATGCGTCTTGTCACGGAGACCTACAAACACTTTGCCGACAATGGTGCCAACCTGCCCGAAGAGCAGAAAGAGCGGCTGAAAGAGATCAACCAGGAACTGGGGCTGCTCTCCCTGAAGTTCGGTAACAACGTCGTAGCAGAGACCAATGCCTGCCAGCGCTTCGTGACCGACGAAGCCCAACTGAAAGGTCTTCCGGAGAGCGCCAAAGCCGCAGCAGCCGAGGAGGCTGAAGCAGCCGGTCACCCGGGAGAGTGGCTCTTCACACCCAAGCGCACCAGTTTCACTCCGGTGCTGCAGTACTGCGAGAACCGCGACCTGCGCAAACAGCTGCTCATGGACTACACCACACGCGCCAACCACGACAACGAAAACGACAACAAATCCGTCATCGTACGTGAGATGGAACTGCGCATAGAGAAAGCCCAACTCTTCGGCTACAACAACCCTGCCGATTATATCCTGGCGGATTGTATGGCTAAGGACCATAAGACTGTGGACGCCTTCCTGGCTTCCGTCTGGGCACCGTCACTCGCTGCTGCCAAACGGGAGGCCGCTGCGCTGCAAGAGATGATGGATGCAGAGAAGATGGCCGAGGATCCGCACACTGACATACAGGTACTGCTGCAGCCTTGGGACTGGTGGTTCTACGCAGAGAAACTTCGCAAGGCCAAATATGCGCTGGACGAAGAGGAGCTGAAGCCCTATTTCGAACTGAACAACGTACGCAAGGGTGCTTTCGGCGTAGCCGAGAAACTCTACGGCATCCGCTTTGAGAAGTTGGAAAACATGCCGGTGTACAATCCGGAGGTGGAAGTCTTCAAGGTGACCGAGGCCGACGGTACGTTTGTCGGTATCCTGATGACCGACTATTTCCCCCGCTCCGGCAAACGCCCGGGCGCATGGATGAACAACATCGTGCCGCAGTATATCGATGCGGAGGGCGTAGATCATCGCCCCGTGATCATCAACGTGGGTAATTTCAACAAGCCTACGGCAGGCAACCCCTCGCTACTGTCGATGGATGATGTGGAGACGCTGTTCCATGAGTTCGGTCATGCCCTGCACGGCCTGCTCAGCAAGGCGCACTACAAGAGCCTTAGCGGCACGAACACGCCGCGTGACTTTGTCGAACTGCCTAGCCAGTTTATGGAGAACTACGCCTACCAGCCCGAGGTACTGAAGACCTATGCCTTCCACTACCAAACGGGAGAGATTATTCCCGACTCGCTGATAGAGAAGATCAACAAGGCCGGTACGTTCAATCAGGGCTTCGTGACCACCGAACTACTCTCGGCTTCTATCCTCGACATGAACTTCCATGAGTTGACCACGGCCGACAGCCTGGATGTGAATGCCTTTGAGAAACAGAGTCTGGAGCAGATGGGCATGATCGACGAGATCATCGTGCGCTATCGTCCTACGTTCTACAACCACATCTTCACCACCGGCTACGAGGCAGGCTACTACAGCTACACCTGGTCGGCCGTGCTCGATGCAGACGCTTTTGCCGCGTTCAAGGAGACCGGCAACCTGTTTGAGCAGGAGACGGCCAAGCGTTTCCGCCACTTGCTGGAGCAGGGCGGCACGCGTGATGCCCACGAGCTCTATCTGGAGTTCCGCGGCAAAGAGGCTGACCCGCAACACCTGCTTCGCCGCAAGGGTTTTATTGAGTAAGAAAGCAATTGAAACGCGCAACACAAAATATGCTTTACCACTTATTGCCGGTAGTCTTTTGGCTGTTGGCAATAAGTGGTAGTGTGCTGCCCTTGCTCCTGGCAGCCCCCGACTCACCGTTCTCCTCGTTGACTTACCGGCTCGGTTTTGTGGTAGCCCTTCCTGCACTGCTTGTGATCGCCATCATGGCGCGTATCCAGCGTCACAGTTCGTCTGTGGAGCAATGTATGCACATGGGAGTACTGCTGGGCATAGCCTCTTATGCCATGCCTACGGTGGTCTTTCTGACCCTACCCGTATGGGCATACCTGATCTACCGCAACCTATTCAATCTGCGTTCTTTTATTGCCACTATTCTGGGCTATGCACTCATAGCCATTTGGGCTGCTGTCTTTATTGCATTAGGCTGGATTGGCAATCCTTGGGCTCACTTCTTTGCATCAGAAAACGCCCTTGGGTGGATTCCCTTAGGCGCTATCCTGCTGGCGTGGCTTGCTTCGGCCATCGCCCGTCAACAACTCCGTATTCGTTAATATCTACGCTCTGCTCCGATAGTCGTACTATCGCCATGGCCGGGCAGAACGTGTGTGTCAGCCGGAAGGGTGAAGAGCCTCTCCAGCGATTCTATCAGCTGGGCAGTACTGCCGCCGGGAAGATCGGTACGCCCGTAACCCATCCGGAAAAGGGTATCCCCGGCGAACAACACCTTCTCTTTCGACATATAGAAACACACGGAACCCGGTGTATGTCCCGGCGTGTGCAGCACTTCTATTCCCTGCTCGCATAGGGTCTCTGTCGCAGGTTCCTCCATCGGAAAAGGCTCTGGCTGCATCGGTACGCCAAACAAGTCGTACTGCTGCTGCATGGCTTGCGCCAGCGGGTGGTCGGACGCATGCATTTGTACGGGCAAGTGCCACTCTCGGCACGCCCATGCAGCCCCCCAGAGATGATCCAGATGACCGTGCGTCGCCAGTATGGCTGTCAACTGCAGTCCCTGCGCCTGTATATAATTGCGCAGCATGGTCTGTTCGGCCCGGCCGCTGCATGCGGGGTCGATGAGCAGGGCGCGTCCTGCAGCATCGGAGACGACATAGGTGTTGGTCTGGAAAAGTCCGAAGGTGAATGATTGTATCTGCATAGCAGGCGGTATTTATTTCCAACATTCCTGACAAATGGTCGGTGCTTCGCGCAGGGCTCTTCGGCGAAACGCATTCGCTTCAGTAGAGCAGAACAGTTCGCGCAGGTGCGCGTTCATTATGTTCCCGTACGCATACGCGTGCGCTTTGTCGTAACAGCAAGGCAACACCTCGCCCGTAGTAGTGACCACACATCCGCTCCATACGCGCATACATCCGCGACGCAGCGAACGACGGTGGTAGCGGCCGTCTTCGGCTTTGACATAACGACTGTAACGCGGGTTGGTCGGCATCAGCGGATGACCGTCACGGTAGTCGTAGAGTTGTGCGGTCTTGAGCGTCAACCGATCAGCGCCCAATGTCTTGTATTGCTGCTTCAGCGCCGTCCACTCGTGCTCGTTGGTGCGCAGCCGCAGACATTGCAGTTCGATCGTGATCCGACTGTGCAAACGCTCCTTGGCTTCGAGCAGCCATCGCAGTGCATCTTTGCATTGACGGATGTCACCTCCGATGCGGTAGGCACTGTATGAGGTTTCCGTGAGTCCATCCATCGAAACGATGATACGGTTGAGCCCTGCGCCGACAAGTGCCTCGGCACATTCGAGCGTCATCGCCATGGCGTTGGTGCTCACGATCGTATAGAGCCCCGCCTCATGCGCCTCTGCGATCATGAGCGGCAGGTCTTTATTCAATAGCGGTTCGCCCTGAAAATAGAATTGGATGGTGAAAGCCGTAGTGCGCACTTCGCTCAGCACGCGTTGCCATACTTCGCGGGACATAAACCTTTCGGAATTTCGATATTTCGATATTTCAATATTTCGAAGACCGACCGGGCAGGCGGGACAGCGGAGTTGGCACACGGCAGACGGTTCGACGCTCACAAAGAGCGGCGAATGCGAAATATGCACCGAACCGAACAGGCTCAGTGCATAGTTCCAATAACAACGCAGGGCGTTAGTGAAGCGCGATCTTGTTAACACGACGCTCATGACGACCGCCTTCAAAATCAGTAGCAAAGAATGTACGAACGATGGCCAAAGCTTTCTCCTCGGAGATGAAGTTAGCCGGCATACCTAATACGTTCGCATTATTATGCTGACGTGCAAGTTCAGCCAGAGGCACATCCCAGCAGAGCGCTGCGCGGATGCCCTGATGCTTATTGGCCGTCATGGTAATACCGTTACCGGTGGAGCAGATGACGATGCCGAAGTCGTACTCACCCTTCTCTACAGCCTCGGCACAAGGATGTGCAAAGTCGGGATAGTCACAACTATCGGTGTTGTAGCAACCAAAATCATGGGTCTTGGCACCCTGCTGTTCCAACCATGCTACCACTTTCTGCTTGAGGTTAAAACCTGCATGGTCGCTTGCCAAGGCAATTTTCATTTCACTGAGATTTTTCATACTGCGTATATAGAATTAAAGTGAGACAATCAGAAGATAATGGCCAAGTTGCCGAACATCAGCTTGCAGGCAATCGCCAGCACGATGATGCCGAAGAACTTGCGGATGATATAGAGCGAAGTCTGGCCCAGATACTTGGTCAACCAATGAGTACCTACCAGCACCAGAAACAAGACCAAGATACAAAGCACCAGCGAAATACATAAGCTGGCTATACTATACTCCGCTGTGATAGCCAACAACGCCGTGAAAGCACCGGGACCCGCATACATCGGAAAGGCCAACGGCACGATCGAACCGCCCACTGCACCTACCGTATCCTCCAGCTTGTCATTTTGGAAAATGGTGATATCCAGGATCATCTCCAGTGCCATCAGGAAGATCACAAAACCGCCGGCAATAGCGAAATACTCTATTTGCACGCCGAAGAGCTTTAGAATCCATTCTCCCAGAAAGAGGAAGGACATCAGGATAACCAGGCTGGCCAGACATACGCGCCAGGCACTGATCTTCGTTCCCTTCTTCTCCATCGATATCGTGACGGGGATGTTTCCGAACGGATCAATAATAGCAATCAGGAAAATAAACGAAGATAAAACCTGCCAAATATCAACAGCACCAAAAAAATTCTGTAGTGTTCCCATTGTATTTTCTAAATTAGCGCACAAAAATAGTAAAAAATTTGCATATATGCAAGATTTTTTGTAATTTTGCAGCGTTTTTTTGAGAAATATACTATAATTCATCAATTTGAAATCATAAATTATTTGTATGATTAACAGTCAAGACATTAAGAACGGTGTATGCATTCGCATGGACGGCCGTTTGTATTTCGTTATTGAGTTTTTGCATGTAAAACCCGGCAAGGGTAACACGATCATGCGTGTTAAGTTCAAAGATGTAGTGGATGGCCGCGTGCTGGAGCGCCGCTTCAATATCGGTGAGAAACTCGAGGATGTACGCGTAGAGCGCCGTCCGTATCAATTCCTCTACAAAGAGGGTGAGGACTATATCTTCATGAACAACGAGACGTTTGAGCAAGTGCCTATTGCGCACGACCTGATTACCGGTGTGGACTTCCTCAAAGAAGGTATGACCGTAGAAGTTGTTTCCGATGCTTCTACCGATACGGTGCTCTTTGCCGAACTGCCTACCAAGGTGGAGCTGCAAGTGACCTATACTGAGCCCGGTCTGAAGGGCGACACCGCCACCAACACCTTGAAGCCGGCTACGGTAGAGACAGGTGCTGAGGTACGCGTACCGCTGTTCATCAACGAGGGTGAGATCATCCGCATTGACACCCGTGACGGCAGCTATTGCGAGCGCGTTCGCTAATACGAAAGAAAATCCAACGATAGCCGTGCTACCTGGTACGGCTATCATTGTGTATGAGCAAAGTCCCCACCAATAGGGATTGCGCAGGTCGGCAAAGAGCAGTATTTTTGCAGCGTGATTAAGATAGCAGTTATAGGATTACCCCGGAGCGGTAAGAGTTCTCTCTGTAAGGCCTTGCAGAATGTGGCCGACAGAGAGTATTGTGACGTGCAGTTCGTAGAGGTGCACAACCCCGATCATGTACACGGACACGTTTATGACGTCGTGTTGCAGGTGGTTGATTCCACCCGTCTCGAGGACTCACTGATGCTCACACCGCATATCATCGACGAGGAGCAGAAGATCGTGCTGGCTATCGGTCGCTACGACCTGCTGCAGAAGACCGACCACTCGCTCAATATTCCTAAGCTGGAGCAACTCATCGGTGTACCTACCTGTCGCGTATCCGTTCGTCTCAACTACGGTCTGCATAACTGTCTGTCTATCCTAGAAGAGGTAGCCGAACGGCCGGTGTCGAAGGCACACCCTATCTACCACCAGCGCGACCTGGACGATACGGATGCGTATCGTGCGTATGTGCATGGTATTCTGACCGAGACGCTCACGCATGCCAAAGACGATAAGCACCAAACGCGGTTGGAGCGCATCGACAAGGTGCTGACCAACCCGTGGCTGGGTTTCCCCATCATGATGGCGCTGCTCTATTTCGTCTTCTGGTGCACCTTCACGCTCGGTGCGTATCCGCAGGCGTGGATCGCAGGCGGTATAGAGGGGCTGGTAGAATGGCTCAACGGGCTCTGGACCGATGGCGGTTGGCTGCGCGGACTGCTGATAGACGGTGTGCTACAGGGTGTGGGCGCCGTACTCTCCTTCCTGCCGAACATCATCATCCTCTTCTTCTTTATCTCCCTAATGGAGGACTCGGGCTACATGGCCCGCGAGGCGTATATCATGGATACTATCATGCACCGCGTAGGTCTGCACGGCCGCAGTTTTGTACCGATGCTGATGGGCTTCGGTTGCAACGTGCCGGCTATCATGGCGGCGCGTGACATACAGAACCCCAAAGACCGCACGCTGACGATGCTGATGGTACCCTTTATGTCCTGTTCGGCGCGTCTGCCGGTATACATGCTGTTTGTGGACACGTTCTTCGCGCGCCATAAGGCGTTGGTGATGATCTCGCTCTATGCCATCGGCATCGGGCTGTCCATCCTCTTTGCGCTCATCATGAAGCGCACACGCTGGTTCCGTCAGGACGACGATGATACAGTCAACGAGTTGCCGGTATTCCGTGTGCCGCGTGCCCGCAACACGGCTGCGCATATATGGGAACGTGTGGCCGACTATCTACAGAAGATTTGTACGGTCATCATATGGGCCAGCATCATCATCTGGGCGCTGGAGTATTTCCCCGGTCAGGACCTGAACGATCTGGAGAACTCCTATCTGGCCATGATAGGCCGTGGCGTAGCGCCGCTGATGGCGCCGCTGGGATTCGACTGGAAGATGTCGGTCTGCCTGCTGACAGGTCTGCCGGCCAAGGAGGCCATCGTCTCGACGCTGGCTATCCTCTATGGAGGTGACATCGCTGCTGCCGGCTTTACGCCACTGACCGCCTTCTCTTTCCTCATATTCGTACTACTCTATTTCCCCTGCGTAGCCACCATCGCTACGCTGCATCGCGAGGCGGGCCGCCGCTGGGCGATCTTCACCGTCATGCACAGCTTGCTGCTGGCATGGCTCATGGCATTCGCTATCTACCAGATAGGAATGCTGCTTTCGTAAACATATGTTCGGGGTGCCACGGCTGAGATTATACCCGTAGAACTTGAACAGATAATGCTGTTAAAGGAAATGAAAAATCCAAGATTTATTACTCTTTACGGCGCATGCGTGCTGGCTATGTCAGCCCTTGCGCAGACAACAGAAGACACGCTGACGGTGCTGATGCACCAGCTGGAGGACATCGAGGTAAGCGCAATGCGCGTACAACAGACCACACTCTCCACAGCGGTAGTGAAGAACGACGAGCTGAACCGTGACAACACGGGGCAGAACCTGCCATACCTGCTGGCCACCACACCGGGTCTGCAGGTGACATCAGACGACGGTCTGGGCGTGGGTTATACCTATTTCCGCGTACGCGGCACCGACCATACGCGTATCAACATGACTGTCAACGAGGTGCCGCTCAACGACCAGGAGAGCCAGACCGTCTTCTGGGTCAACATGACCGACATGAGTTCGTCTATCTCGCAGGTGGACGTGCAGCGCGGCGTAGGCACCAGCACCAGCGGTTCGGCCTTCGGCGCGAGCCTGAACATGCAGACCAACATGCTGGACAGCATCAGCCGTCTGACGCTTGCGTTCAACGGAGGTATGTACAACACCTTCCGCGCCATGGTCAATGCGCATGCCTCCATCAGCAACCGATGGATGATGAACGCACGCTTCACCAAGGTCAACTCCGACGGATTCGTCTATCGCACCGGTAGCGACCTGTACAGCTATTACGGCGACATCGGTTGGTACGGCAAGAAGACACAGGTCATCGCTCGTGCTTTCGGTGGCGCAGAGAAGACCGGCATGGGATGGGAAGGTGTGTCCTACGACGTCGCCTACGGGCTGAACGGGGCAGACCGGCGCTACAACCCTGCCGGCGAATATACGGTCAAGGCCAGCGACGGCAGCGACTCGACGGTCTATTATCCCAACCAGACGGACAACTACGCGCAGCAACATGCCCAACTGACCATCAACCATCGTTTCACGCCCCGCTGGAGTCTCACCGCCACTTTCCATTACACCCATGGCAGCGGATACTACGAGCAGTATAAGAAGAAGAAATACAGCTACTGGGGCCTGCCCGACAGCGGCAAAAGTTATGGCATGTACCAGAAATGGCTCAGCAACCATTTCGCGGGCTTTATGATATCCGCCAAGTATATCTCCGAACCGGTGGATCTGCAGGTGGGTGCGGCCGCCAGCAATTACCTTGGCCGTCACTGGGGACAACTGGAATATCTGGCCACGCCGGCTGCCGCTACCCTACCCATCCACTACGAGTACTACCGCAACCGTGCCAACAAGATCGACGCCAACGCCTACACCAAGGTCAACTGGCGTATCATCCACCGCACACGCGAACAACTGGCCCTCTACGCCGATATGCAGTACCGCTTTGTTCGCTACACCCTCAGCGGTATCAACGACGAGACCATGACCGACCTGCCGCTCACGCGCGACTTCCATTTCTTCAACCCAAAGGCCGGACTGACCTACCAGAACCACAATCACCTGCTCTCCGCCTCGTTCGCCATCGCCAATCGAGACCCGAGCCGTAGCAACTATACCGACAACCTGGCCTACGATCCCGCCACCGGCACCTACACCGGACGCATGCCGCAGGCAGAGACGCTCTACGACTATGAGCTGGGCTACCAGTACATGCACACACGATTTAATATCGGTATCAACCTCTATTTCATGGACTACGACAACCAACTCGTGCTGACCGGCGAATACAACGACGTAGGCAAATACCTGACCACGAATGTCAAGGACTCCTATCGTATGGGAGCCGAGTTGACGGCCGGTGTGAAGATCACCGATTGGTTCCGCTGGGAGGGAAACCTGGTCGTAAGCCGCAATAAGATACAGCACTACAAGCAGTATATCGACCTCTACGACGATGCCGACAACTGGAACTGGATGGGTCAGGACAGCATAGAGGGTGAGGTGACCATCGCTTTCTCGCCCACGGTGACCGCGATGAGCCTCTTTACGTTCGACTACAAGGGTTTTGTCGGCACTATCCAGACCAATGTCACGAGCCGTCAGTATCTGGACAACACCATGGATACGAACGCGATGCTCAAGGCCTTCACTACCACGAATATCCACCTCGAGTACAACCTTCCGATGAAGCAATGGTTGGGCAAGCGACGCAGTGTTCCGGAGGTGAGGCTGCTCTGCCAACTCAACAACCTCTTCAACGCCAAGTTCGCCAGCAACGGAGGTGCCGAAGCCAGTCGATTTGCTGACGGTAGCCGTTGTGCATGGTATTACGCCCAGGCCGGCATCAACGTCCACGCCGGCTTCGTAGTGGAATGGTAAAACAAGAATAAATTTGAGTTCGTCGGCTGCCTATTTCCATGTGCAGCCTGGAGGTAGTCGAATTTTTGCCATCGCTGTGCTCCAGTTAATTTTCAGGTAAATGTCTCGATAATGTCTCGATCACTCTCGGCTTGGTCTCCCCGACCGCCTTCCCCTGAATGATGCATGCCCCTTCCCGTGTAACGGTTTCCCCGATATGCAGGGACACTTAGCCTTCGAAATTACGCTCGCTTAATCCAGAGAACGGCAATCATTTGGGCAAAGAAAAGCACGCTTAAGCAAGCATAGACAACTTTTTTTGCCAAAAATCTTGTACATTTGAAAAAATTGTTGTACCTTTGCACCCGTTTTCAGAGGAAGGATGGCAGAGTGGTCTAATGCATCGGTCTTGAAAACCGACGTACTGAGAGGTACCGGGGGTTCGAATCCCTCTCCTTCCGCAAACAATAAGCGATTTGTCTGTCTGAGTTTACTCAAGCAAGCAAATCGCTCTTTTTGTTTGTACAGGATGCCGTCGGCAGACTGCGGGCATTCGGGGGAATTGCGAAGCAAGGCGGCGTCCGAATCCCACGGACAGGGCCTCCTCACCCCACGGACAGGGATGAGTTACGACAAGTCGTAGCCGTAGTGGCGGAGGCGGTTGGTGTTGGAACGCCAGTCGCGGTCCACCTTGACGAACAATTGGAGAAAGACCTTTTTCTGGAAGAACTCCTCTATATCCTTGCGGGCTTGCGAACCGACGCGCTTGAGCGCCGTACCGGCCTTACCGATGATGATGCCCTTCTGGCTTTCACGCTCGCAATATATTACCGCGCTGATGCGGATGATGTCATCTTCTTCTATAAAAGACTCCACTTCCACCTCCACCGAGTACGGGATCTCCTTGTCGTAGTTCTGGAGTATCTTCTCGCGGATGATCTCGTTGACAAAGAAGCGTTCGGACTTGTCGGTCAGTTGGTCCTTGGGGAAGAACGCCGGTCCCTCGGGCAGCGCCTCGCGGATGGCATCGAAGAGTTGAGCCACGCCGAAACGCTCCTGCGCCGAGATAGGGAAGACGGTCGCCTCCGGCAGTTGGTTCTGCCAGAAGTGCACCAGGTTCTCCAGTGTCTCCTGGGTGGTCAGGTCGATCTTGTTGATGATAAGGAAGACCTTCGTACCCGCCGCAGCCATCCGCTTCACTTTCTCCAGGAAGTCGGCATTGCGTTCGGGGTTATCCTGCACCTCCGTCACATAGAGCAGCACATCGGCATCGACGAGTGCAGAGCGCGAGAACTCCAGCATCTTCTCCTGCAGGCGGTAGTTAGGCGCGAGCACACCGGGTGTGTCGGAATAGACCATCTGGAAGTCCTCGCCGTTGACGATGCCCAGGATACGATGGCGGGTCGTCTGTGCCTTCGACGTGATGATCGAGAGGCGCTCGCCCACCAGCGCATTCATGAGCGTCGACTTGCCCACATTGGGGTTACCAACGATGTTCACGAACCCACTTCTATGTTCCATACTGATTATTAAAAGAAAAAAACATACAAAACCCCTCCAATCCTGTATGCCCTGCGGGCCTTGTGCTTTAGTCTAATAAGACACGCTCACAAGCAAGCTTGCAGCGCGCCTTACTAGAATAAATCACACCTCAAAGAGGCTACAGTCTTTTCGGAAATAAACCTTAAAAACTTTCATTGGTCATCTTACATGACTGCGTCATAGAGTTCGTCAACCGAGTTGAACAACTTAGCCGGCGAGACGGTAGTGATCTTGCAACCCACTTTCTGCTCGATAGCTTTCTTGTCGATCTTCTTCGGGTCGCCCATCAGGATGATCGTCACCGGTTTGCCCTTGACATTATCCTCGTAGAACTTCTCGATGTCGGCAAAGGTGAGTGCATCGATAGCCGCAGCATTGACCTTAGCGGGATCATCTTTGTATCCCAGACGTTGCCAGTACTCGAAGGTGGCAGCCTTCTGACGCATCGACGGTTTAGCCGTCTGCTGTGCCTGCTTGAGCGCGGCCTTGAGGGCTACGAGCTGGGTGGAGTCCTTCGGCATGTCGTTGAGGATGTCCATATATACATTGATAGCATCAGCCACCTTGTCGCTCTGGGTACCTACGTAGCCGTAGAAATAGCACTCCTTGCCGGGCAGCGAAGGCGTAGCATCCACGCCATAGGCTGTATAGGCCATCGAGCGTTTCACGCGGATCTCGTTGAGTACGACACCCGTGAAGCCACCGGACATATACTGGTTGAACGCATCAGAAGCCACATCCGAAGCGATGTCATACGGACGACCGTTGATGTAGAAATACAGGTCAGCCTGCTGTACATTCGAGTTGGGCAGGAAGATGATGGTCGGTTTGATATAGGTCAGACGATCCTGCACGAACGGCGACTTAGACGGTTGCATACCTTCGGTCAGTGGCAGATCGGCCACTACCTGCTCGGGCGTAAGCGTACCGCAGTAGAACACGTCGAGCGCATAGGTGCGGGCCGATGCCACGAGGCGTTGTACCTGCACACCGTCCATATTCCAGATGTCGGCGAACTTCACCTCATCCAGGTAGGACGATTTCTTGCCGTAGAGCGCATATTGCAGCAACGCGGATTTCTGTACGGCCGTACGTTTCTGACGAATCAGACGGTTTACGAAAGCCGAACCCTTGACGTTGAGGATCTGCTTCTCCTCCAGGTACGGCATCAAGAGCTGACGGCTCACGCGGTTCATGATCTGCTTGAAGTTCTCATCCTCACCGGAGATCGTCACCGTGAAATACGAGTCGTTGCAGCCGTAGCTAACCGAAGCACCATACTCGGCCATCAACTGGTCGAAGTCCTTACCCTCAACAGCAGGGTTACCCATGATACCGGCGTTCTCCATGAGTGCAGCGGCATAAGGCAGCAGCGGCATCTCATGTGCACCTACGCCGTAGCGGAGGGTGAGGGAGAAGATATCGTTCTTGTTGTTAGCCGTATAGTGGAGCTTCACGTTCTCGCCGAGCGAGCTAACCTGCACGTCGTTGAAGTCGTTGAAGGTCTGCTTGAGTTCACCCTTCGGCAGTTTCTGGAAAGCCTCGGCATACGCCGTCTTGGCATCTTTCACCGGATCAAGTGGTTTGATGTTCGGCTTCGGCAGCGTCTTGGCCTTCGGGGTCTTGGTATCCTCGTCGAACGAGATGGTCATAAACGGAGCGTCGAAGTATTTCTTCGCTACGCGCGCGATCTCCTCTTTGGTAAGCGCTTGGATCTTCTCGTTGGCAGTGAAGAGCTCTTCCTTGTCGATGCCATAGGTGAAGCATTCTACCAGTGCCTGCATCTTAGCCTCCGGCGACTCGTTGGTCATCTTCTCCGCCTGGGCATACATACGCTTTACGTTAGCGATGAGCGACTCGTCGATGTCACCGCGTTTGATCTTGTCCACCTCACGCATGACGATGGCCTTGGTAGCCTTATCCGACTCGTACATCTGCTGGTTGGCGTCATAGTAGGGTACTGCCTCGATGATGATGCGACCGGAGTTACGACGCGAGTCGTTGAACACGCCGGCAAATTGTACGTCACCCTTGGTGTTCACCTTGTCCAGCAGACCGGTGGTACCGTTGTAGAGCAGGTAGCATACGAACTCCAGTACATCCTCGTCGGGATCGCCCTCTTTCACACCCTGGTACACCCACGCCACTTGCGGGTTGTAACCCAGGTTGTAGTGCTTGGTGGGGTTGCCGGCAAACGACACCTCG
Organism: uncultured Bacteroidales bacterium; assembly: GCA_902784585.1. Taxonomy (GTDB): domain Bacteria; phylum Bacteroidota; class Bacteroidia; order Bacteroidales; family Paludibacteraceae; genus Colicola. Next base: position 89,155 of record CACZVM010000006.1, read on the forward strand.
GGATACGAAGGACGAGCGGGCAACTCACGTGCCTGCAGACGGGAGAAGGTCTCCTGGATCATCGGCTTGGCGGTCTCGGTATCGAAGTCACCGACGATGATGAGCGCCATGTTGTTGGGCACATACCAGGTGTTGTAGAACTCAATCAATTTGCTCAGACGCGGGTTCTTGAGGTGCTCGGGCAGACCGATCACGTCACGCTCGTAGGGACTACCTTTGTAGATATCCTCCATCAGCTGTTTGCTTACCTGCGACGACGGCTCGTTGGCATACATGTTGTATTCCTCAAACACGTTCTCCAGCTCGGCCTGGAAGGTACGGAAGACCGGGTTGATAAGACGATCGGAGAAGATGGTGAGCCAGCGATACATCTCAGCGGCAGGGAAGGAGTTATGGTAGGCCGTCAGGTCGTAGGACGTATAGGCATTCACACCTTCGGCACCAATCAGGTCGAGCATGTTGAAGAAGTCCTCGGTAGAAGATATCTTCGCCTCACGCATCGAGACCTCGTTGATCTGCGTAGCCAGCTGCTCGCGGATCTTCGGATCTTTCTCATCGCTGTACTGATCATACAGGGCGATGATGGAGTCGTACAACGGTTTCTCTTTTTCCCAGTCCAGGGCACCGATACGCTGCGTTCCCTTGAAGAGCATGTGCTCCAGATAGTGAGCCAGACCGGTGTACTCGGCCGGTTCATCTACGGCGCCGGCACGTACCACTACATAACCGGTTACATCCGGTTGATCATGGTCCTCCCACAGCATAACTGTCAGACCGTTGTCGAGTTTGTACTCCGTCAATCCCTCGCGGGTAAAAGCGGAGCAGATGGCGATGCTGCATGTGAGCAGCAGAGCGCTAAGTAAATACCTTTTCATACAATAAATATTTTTGGTTTATCAAAAAATTGCTTCAGGCGGTCGCGACTACCCTGTACGCCGCGACCCTATAGCCTATCGGCTGCGTGACCGCAAGGGTCGCGCCCTTCTATGTGCCGTACTCATCCTCCGAGTGGAAACTCGTCGGGTACGACACTCGGAGTGCCATCCGAGGCACTCCTTCACCATTCTAATAATACTTTACCACACTGGCCGCTGACCATTACGTCAAAGCCTTTCTGGAAGTCGCCGAACTTATATCGGTGGGTGATGACGGGTGAGAGATCCAGTCCGCCCACCAGCATCTGCTCCATCTGATACCAGGTTTCCCACATACGGCGGCCGGTGATACCTTTGATGGTCAGGGCGTTGAAGATGACATCCGACCAATTGACTTTGGTATCGGACGGCAGGATTCCCAGTTGGGCTATGTTAGCGCCCTTGTACATATGCGCAATCATGTCGTTGAAGGCCGCCGGTGCACCCGACATCTCCAGTCCTACGTCAAAACCGCGGATGCCGAGTTGGAACATCGCACCGGCGATAGTCTCGCCCTTCGAGCCGTCTACAGTCATCGTAGCACCCATCTTCTTCGCTATCTCCAGTCGGAGTGGATTGATGTCGGTAACGACGATATTCTTCGCTCCTGCAAAGCGACATATACCTGCCGCCATCGTACCTATCAGTCCTGCACCCGTGATGAGCACATCTTCGCCCAGCAGCGGAAAAGCCAGAGCCGTGTGTGTGGCGTTGCCGAAGGGATCCATGATGGCTGCGAAGTCGTCAGGGATATGCGGATGCACATGTACCACATTCGATTCCGGCACCGATACGAACTCTGCAAAACAGCCGTCACGTCCCATGATGCCGAGCGAGATGGTGTTCTCGCAGACGTGTCCCATGCCACGGCGGCAGTTGCGGCAGTGTCCGCAGGTAATGTGTCCTTCTGCCGTCACACGATCGCCTATCTTGAAGTTGCGCACACCCGGACCGCAATCGGCCACAACGCCCACGAACTCATGTCCCATCGTGTAAGGCGGTTTGCAATGCGCTTGCGACCACTCGTCCCATTTATACATATGCAGGTCCGTGCCGCATATAGCGGCTTTGGTCACCTTGATGAGCACATCGTTCACTCCCATCTCAGGCATCGGCACGTCTTCCATCCAGATACCCGGTTTGGCATATCTTTTAACTAATGCTTTCATTTTTGGATCGTTTCACTAAAGGACATTTTTGTCTTTTGTCCTTACTCCTTATTCCTTATTCTATTTCAGCACAGCAAGTTCCGTGCCAATCTTCGTAAAGGCAGCTATACACTTATCCAGTTGCTCGCGAGTGTGCGCAGCAGAAACCTGCACGCGGATACGTGCCTGACCTTTCGGCACCACCGGATAATAGAAGCCCGTAACGTATATGCCCTCCTGCTGCAGCGCAGCGGCGAACTCTTGGCTCAACCGTGCATCGTAGAGCATCACGGCACAGATGGCCGACTGCGTCGGTTTGATATCAAAGCCTGCCGCCTTCATCTTCTCCACGAAGTACGCGGTGTTGGCGTGCAGACGATCCTGCAGTTCGTTGCTGCGGGTGAGGATCTCAAAGGTCTTGATACCCGCTGCAGCTATCATCGGTGGGATGGAGTTAGAGAACAGATACGGACGACTGCGTTGACGCAGCAGGTCAATTATCTCTTTCTTACCCGTCGTGAAACCGCCTACCGAACCACCGAACGCTTTGCCCAGCGTACCGGTGATGATCTCAATCTTGCCGCGGAGGTTGTAGAGTTCGGTCACGCCGTGACCGGTCTCACCTACCACACCTGCCGAGTGCGACTCATCCACCATGACCAGTGCATTGTATTTCTTCGCTAGTTCGTAGATCTTGTCCAGCGGACATACATTACCGTCCATCGAGAACACACCGTCGGTAGCGATGATGCGGAAGCGCTGTGCCTGTGCCTCTTTCAGTTTCTCCTCCAAGTCGGCCATGTCGCCGTTGGCATAGCGGTAACGTACCGCCTTGCACAGACGCACGCCGTCGATGATGGAGGCATGGTTGAGCGCATCGGAGATGATGGCGTCCTCTTCGGTCAGCAGCGGTTCGAACAGACCGCCGTTGGCATCAAAGCAGGCTGCATAGAGTATCGTGTCTTCTGTGCCGAAGAAATCCGAGATGACGCGTTCCAACTCTTTATGCGTGTCCTGCGTACCGCAGATGAATCGTACCGATGCCATGCCGTACCCACGCGCATCCATACGCGCCTTGGCTGCCTCGATCAGTTCTTTGTTATCCGCTAGGCCGAGATAGTTGTTGGCGCAGAAATTGATCACCTCCTGGCCGCCTTCTACGGCGATGCCTGACGATTGCGGAGTGATGATCACCCGCTCGTTCTTATAGAGTCCTGCCTCGCGAATCTCCTGGAGCGTCGCCTGCAGATGTTTTTGAAAATCAGTGTACATAAATGACAAATGACAAATTCTAAATCCTTGATTTAGATAATACCCTGCTCCAGCATAGCGGTTGCCACTTTCATGAAGCCTGCGATGTTCGCACCTTTGACATAGTCGATATGTCCGTCGGCCTGACGACCGAACTTGACGCATTGCTCGTGGATCGACTCCATGATATGGTGCAGACGTGCATCTACCTCCTCTGCTTTCCAGCTCAGGTGCTCGGCGTTCTGCGTCATCTCCAGACCCGAAGTAGCCACACCGCCGGCATTAACGGCCTTACCCGGTGCAAACAGCACTCCGTTGGATTGGAAGAAATGGATAGCGCCCGGCTGGCATCCCATGTTGCTTACCTCGCAGCAGCACCAGCATCCATTCTTCTTCAGCTCCTTCGCATCGTCTTCACTCAACTCATTCTGGAAGGCGCACGGCAGGGCGATGTCGCACGGTACAGACCATGCCTTTTTGTCTGCAGTGAACTGGCAGTCCTTCGGGAACTTGTCAGCCATATCCTGCACCTTGTTGCGGTTCGATGCACGCATCACAAGCATATAATCAATCATCTCCTTTGTGATGCCATTCGGGATAGCCACTACGCCATCCGGACCGCTGATAGCCACTACTTTCGCACCAAGTTCAACAGCCTTGGTAGCAGCACCCCATGCCACGTTTCCGAAGCCGGAAATAGCTACTGTCTTACCCTTGATATCCTTGCCTGCCTCATGCAGCAAGTGTTGCGTGAAATAGAGAGCACCGAAACCGGTAGCCTCAGGGCGCAAGATAGAACCGCCCCAAGTCATGCCTTTTCCGGTCAGCACGCCCGTATGATACTCGCGAGCGAGTTTCTGGTACATGCCGTTGAGAAAACCTATCTCGCGGCCGCCTACACCTACGTCACCGGCAGGAATATCCTGATCCGGACCGATGCAACGCCAGAGCTCCAGCATGAACGCCTGGCAGAAACGCATGATCTCTGCGTCGCTCTTGCCTACCGGGTCGAAATCCGAACCACCCTTAGCACCACCCATAGGCAGTGTGGTCAGCGCATTCTTGAAGGTCTGTTCAAAACCCAGGAACTTCAGCATCGACGGGGTTACAGCACGGTGGAAACGAAGACCGCCTTTGTACGGACCGATAGCACTGTTGAACTGCACACGGTAACCGAGGTTGGTCTGCACCTCACCCGCATCGTCAATCCACGTTACGCGGAAAGTGAAGATGCGGTCGGGCTCCACCATTCGCTCCACGATCTTGGCTTGTTCAAACTCGGGGTGCTGGTTGTACACCTCTTCGATCGACTCCAATACTTCCTGTACGGCCTGCAGATACTCTGCTTCGCCCGGGTGCTTCGCAGCAAGCTGCGACATGATAGTTTGTACTTTCATTGTGTTTGTGTGTTTTATAGGTATTTGTTAAATGCTATTCTTCAATTTTGCTCGCAAAATTACAACTTTTTTTTTACATACGCAAGCGCGCAAGAGAAAAAATGCAGAAAAAGAAGATTTTATTTGCACATATGATTTTTTTTTTATACTTTTGCAACCGCAAAAGTTGTGCAGAAGACAAACTAACAAAAACATATATTGATCTATGAGAACAAAAATGGTGGCAGGTAACTGGAAGATGAACAAGAACCTGCAGGAAGGTGTAGCACTGGCTACCGAGTTGAAAGAGGCTGTTAAATCGCCTAAGTGCGCCGTTGTGATCGGCACACCGTTTATCCATCTGGCAACCGTCAGCGAGTTGCTCAAGGGTAGCCCGATCAAGGTGGCAGCAGAGAATTGCGCCGATCACGAGAAGGGTGCGTACACCGGCGAGGTAAGCGCAGAGATGGTGAAGTCCACCGGCGCTGAATATGTCATCCTCGGTCACTCGGAGCGTCGTCAGTACTACGCTGAGAGCTATGAGATGCTGGCAGAGAAGACGCGTCTGGCTCTTCAGAACGGTCTGAAGGTCATCTTCTGCATCGGCGAGGTGAAAGAGGAGCGCGAGGCTGGCAAGCAGAACGAGGTAGTGAAAGCACAACTCGAGGGCTCAGTGTTCGGCCTCAATGCAGAGGAGTGGAAGAATATCGTGCTGGCTTACGAACCCGTATGGGCTATCGGTACCGGCCTAACCGCTACACCGGCTCAGGCACAAGAGATCCACGCATACATCCGCAGCCTTGTGGCTGACAAGTTCGGCAAAGAGGCAGCCGAGGATACCACTATCCTCTACGGTGGCAGCTGCAACGAGAAGAATGCGGCCGAACTCTTCGCATGCCCCGACATCGACGGCGGTCTGATCGGCGGTGCCGCGCTCGTGGCAGAGAAGTTCCTGGCTATCATCGCAGCACGATAAATCATAATTCATAAATTATTTATGTATTTATGGCTTTGGTAAAAGCGATAAATAGAAATGGCGAGATCCTCACCCCGCACATTGCCGACGACGTCTTCATGGCAGAGAACGCCACGGTGGTCGGCGATGTGACGGTGGGCGAGGGAACGAGTCTATGGTTCAACAGCGTGCTCCGCGGCGATGTCAACACCATCATCATCGGCAAGCATTGTAATATCCAGGACGGCGCAGTGCTGCACACCCTCTACCAGAAATCGACCATCCGCCTTGGCGACTATGTGTCTGTAGGGCACAACGTGACCATCCACGGCGCCGATGTGGACAACTACGCACTGATAGGCATGGGTGCTACCCTGCTCGACGATGCACACGTAGGCGAAGGAGCGATCGTGGCTGCCAACGCACTCGTGCTCAAGGGCACACAGATTGGTCCGCACGAGATATGGGGCGGAGTACCGGCTAAGTTCATCAAGAAGGCCGACCCTGCCCAGACCGCGGAGATCAACAGGAAAATAGCCAACAACTACGCCATGTACGCCTCCTGGTACAAGGAGAATTAAAAATATAAATTACGAATTATGTTTAAGCGTATCCTTTTAAAACTTTCCGGTGAGAGTTTGGCCGGAGAAAGCAAGCAAGGCATTGACACCGAGCGGCTCAACCAATACGCAGAACAAGTGAAAGCCATCGCGCAACGCGGTGTGCAGATAGGCATCGTCATCGGCGGCGGTAATATCTTCCGTGGCCTGAGTGGTGCGAAGCAGGGTTTCGATCGCGTCAAAGGTGATCAGATGGGCATGCTGGCCACCGTCATCAATGCCATGGCACTCTGTTCAGCACTCGAAGCCATCGGTCAACCGGTGCGTGTACTGACATCTATCCGTATGGAACCGATCGGCGATTTCTATAGTCCAGCTAAAGCACAACGCCTGCTCGACAAAGGCAATGTAGTGATCCTGGCCGGTGGCACAGGTGCCCCCTATTTCACCACCGACACCGGTTCGAGCCTGCGCGCTCTGGAGATCAAGGCAGACGTCATGCTCAAGGGCACACGCGTGGACGGCATCTACACCGCCGACCCCGAGAAAGACCCGACGGCCACTAAGTTCGACGAAATCACGTATGACGAAGTCATCCGCCGCGGCCTCAAGGTGATGGACCTGACAGCCACCGCCATGGCCAAGGAGAACGGCCTGCCTATCTACGTCTTCAATATGGACGTAGTCGGCAACCTGGAGAAAGTGATCAACGGAGAAAAAATAGGAACATTAGTAAAACCCTAAATAACATGGAAGACGAACTCGAATTGTATCAAAACGCAGCTGAAGAGCAGATGCAGAATGCCGTTGCCCATCTGGACGACGTGCTCCAGCACATCCGTGCCGGCAAAGCCAATCCGCGCTTGCTGGACCCTATCAAGATCGACTACTACGGCACCCTCTCGCCGCTGGCTAATTGTGCCACCGTCACCACCCCTGACGCACGCACCATCGCCATCACCCCGTGGGAGAAGAAACTCATCGGCGAGATTGAGCGCGCCATCATCAATTCCAATATCGGCCTGGCTCCGTCCAACAATGGCGAGACCATCCGACTCATCCTGCCGCCGCTGACCGAAGAGCGCCGTCGCGACCTCTGCAAGCAGTGCAAAGGGGAGATGGAGGAGGCGAAGATGTCCATCCGCAACGCACGCCGCGATGCTATCGAGGAGTTTAAGAAACTCGTCAAGAACGGCCTGAGCGAAGACATCGAGAAAGATGCTGAAGAGGATATCCAGAAGGTGCACGACAAATATATCGCCAAGGTCGAAGCCCTCTACGCCGCCAAGGAAAAAGAGATCATGACGGTCTAAGAAGCTAATAGCTGAAAGCTAATGGCTAAAGGCTTAATTATCAAATCTACAGGTAGCACTTACATCGTCCGCCTGGACGATGGTTCGGATGCGGAATGTCATATCAAGGGCAATTTCCGCATCCGGGGAATTCGTAGCACCAATCCCGTGGCCGTTGGCGACTACGTGAAAGTAGAAAGGTTAAAGGTGAAAGGTGAACAGACCGATGAAACCTACTGGATTACGGACGTCGAGGAGCGGAAGAACTATATCATCCGCCGCTCGACCAACCTGAGCAAAGAGAGCCATATTCTCGCCTCCAACATCGACCAGGTGGCACTCATCGTCACCGTCAACCACCCCGTCACTTCCACCACCTTCATCGACCGTTTCCTCGCTACCTGCGAGGCCTATCGTGTGCCCGCCATCCTCGTCTTCAACAAGATTGACTTGCTCACCGAAGACGAACTCGCCCTACTCGCCGAACTGCGTGCGCTCTATGAGTCGATCGGTTACCAGACGCTCGCCATCAGTGCCAAAGAACTAAACGCCGAAGGCTCTCAACGCGAAGCAATAACCGCCTTGCTCCAAGGCAAAGTAACCCTTCTCTCCGGCAATTCCGGTGTCGGTAAATCCACCTTGCTGAATGCGCTCTTCGGACGCGAACTGACACGTACAGGCAAGATATCCGACGCCCACGGCAAGGGCATGCACACCACCACGTTCTCCGAGATGTACTTTCTGGAGGGGGAAAGCGACCTTTCACCTTCCTCCTCTCATCCGTCAGCCATAATCGACACACCGGGCATCAAGGGCTTCGGTACGTTTGATTTTGAGCGGGAAGAAGTGAGTCATTATTTCCGGGAGATTTTCCAGATCGGTCGCGACTGCCGTTTTTCTAACTGCACGCACACCAGCGAGCCTGGTTGTGCCGTACTCGAAGCCGTAGAGCATGGCCGGATAGCCATCTCGCGCTTTGAATCCTACTTGTCACTCTTAGGCGACTGCGAGGAAAGCAAATACCGATAAAAAAAGCGGCCTTGTGAGGTGACCCCAAAAAGTTGGACAGATTATTAAATCTATTTGACTTGATTTTGAAAGTGAGTTCGGTATTGTACCGGGCTCATTTTCAATTTTAGTTT
>CACZVM010000006.1:97835-98830 GCA_902784585.1 uncultured Bacteroidales bacterium
AAAATCCTCTATATCTTCCCAGCGATTAGGATATAGAAGCTCGTTCTTCATTAGACCGAAAAAGTTCTCCATCATCGCATTGTCCAGACAGTTTCCTTTCCGCGACATACTTTGTATGATACCATGCTCACGTAGTAAATACTGGTAGCGTGTATGCTGGTAATGCCAGCCCTGGTCGGAGTGCATGATTAAATCTCTTATGTTCTGATGCTTGCGGAACGCTTTCTGCAACATATCCGTTACCATCTTTAAGTCCGGATGATCAGAGATCACATAACTAATCACCTCGCCATTCCACATGTCCAGTATAGGCGACAGGTAGCATTTCTTACCACGTATATCCACCTGCGTGACATCTGTTGTCCACTTGCGATTAGGCGCGTCCGCCTCAAAATCACGTTGTAGGATATTAGGTGCCACCTTGCCTACTTCTCCTTTATAGGAGTGATAACGCAACTTTGGCTTACGGGCATATAAGCCCATTTCGTTCATCAGTTTAGCTACCGTCTTGTGGTTTACGCTGTGCCCTTCCTCGCGTAGTTGCAGATATATTCTCCGGTAGCCGTAACGACCTTTGTTCTTATCAAAGATACGCGCTATCTCTTTACGTAAATTCGCGTATTTGTCTATGCGCTCCTTTATATTATAGTAATAGGTAGAATGAGCCATCCCCTTGATAGTAAGGAGCATATCAAGGTTATGTTCGGGCTTTAATGTTTGGATGGCTTGCGCCCAATCTCGTGTAGACGCTTCTCTCTTTCTTCCATTAAAGCCCTCACTTTTTTTAGCAATGCCACTTCTGCACGCAAATACTCATTCTCGTAGCGCAGACGCTCTAACTCTGTCTGCGGTTCCTGTTTCTTTGGACGCCCCATACCTTTACGACTTGTGCCTTGTGGTTTTATATCGCGCAAAGCATCATATCCACCCTTACGGTACATAGCAGACCAGCGTTGTACCGCGGTGCGTCCTACATGATACTCTGCGCAAATTTT
>CACZVM010000007.1 GCA_902784585.1 uncultured Bacteroidales bacterium
AACTAAAATTGAAAATGAGCCCGGTACAATACCGAACTCACTTTCAAAATCAAGTCAAATAGATTTAATAATCTGTCCAACTTTTTGGGGTCACCTCATACGAGGTGCCTTTTTGTTGGCTTGCTCATTTCTCCTTGGGAGCTTCCTCAGGACGCGATCCGCGCGGAGGGAAACCGTCACGTCCACCTGCCGGCATATGCTTGCGGATGGCTTCTTGATGCTTCTCGCATTTCTTGCCCTCATGCTTGCCACATTGCTTGCCGCAGCAATGTTTGCCTCCGAACGGTGCGCGGAATTCCATGATCTTCTCCACCTGGCGCGCACTCAGGTCCTTGCGGAACTTATCGTAGAACTTCGCTTGCAGATCCGCCAGAGCCTTAAAGCCCTCAAAGCGCTGCTTGGCCAGTTTGTCCAACTCCTTGTCGCTGAGCTCCTTACCCGGCTCAAACTCCTTCTTCGGCATGTTCTTCTCGAAGAGTTGATCGAGTTCCTTGGCATATTCGCGATAGGTAGCGGCAAACTTCTCTGCCTGTTCATCACTCAAGAGCAGTTCGTGACTCAGACGTTTTACATCCAGTTCCACACGCTCTTCTTTACTTAGCTTCTTGCCTTCAAAATCCTTTTTACACTCCTGTGCACTCAGGTTAGCTACGAAGACGGCGCTCAGCGCCAAAACAAATAACTTTTTCTCTGCCGCAAGGGCGCGATTAATTACATTTTTCATAACAAATACTATTTAAAAAACAAACAATCATCTTACACTTTGCAAATACCGTGCCAAAAAAAATTCACCCCCTTTCGTTTTTTCTTGCATATTTCGAAAAAAAGCTGTAATTTTGCGGCAAAAATAGCAATCTGACATGGAAACAATTCTGCAAACAGACTGGCTGTCGCTGCTCACCAAACTCGTGCTGGCGATGGCACTGGGTTACCTGATCGGCCTCGAGCGCGAGTGGCACGGCAAGGTGGTAGGTACGCGCACCATTTCGCTGATCGCCATCGGTAGTACCCTCTACGTGCTGATGTCGCCCTCAATCATCGGCGGAGACAACTCACGTATCATCGCCCAAGTTGTATCCGGCATTGGTTTCTTAGGTGCCGGTATTATCTTCAAGCACGGCGACACCGTTAAGGGTCTGACCACAGCAGCCACCGTTTGGTGTGCCGCCGCCATCGGATGTCTGTGCGGCTATGGTATGTTCGCCGAAGCGATCGCAGGCACCGCCGCGGTCATGACCGTCAACCTGCTCTTCAAGCATGTCCGTCCGGAAAAGCGGCAAGCGGACAACACGGATCAACAAGACAAACAATAAGACAAGCCATGAAACGAACATCCATCCTGCTAACGGGTCTGATCATGACCCTTGTGCCCATGCTGGCCGACACGTTCTTCCCCTCTCGCACCGACTTCCGGGACGAGCAGATCTATTTTGTGATCACGACGCGCTTCTACGACGGCGATCCGGGCAACAACGTACAATGCTGGGAGAACCAAGCCAAGAATGCCGGCGATCCGGCGTGGCGAGGCGATTTCAAGGGGCTCATTGAGAAACTCGATTATATCAAGGCACTGGGTTTTACCGCCATCTGGATTACCCCGGTAGTGGAGAACGCATCGGGATATGATTATCACGGCTATCATGCACATGATTTCTCCAAGGTAGATCATCGCTATGAGTCGGAGGATGTCAGCTTCCAATCGCTCATCAATGCCGCGCACGCCAAGGGAATGAAGATCATCCTTGACATCGTGCTCAACCACACCGGTAATTTCGGTGAGGCCAACCTCTGCAAACTCTTCACCCGCGATTGGACTAAAGACCAGAGTCAGCTGGACGAGTGTATGGTCCCCTACACCCAATCAGCAGGCGGCAAGTTGCCCGACAACTACGCCTCTCTGCCCGGCAGCCAACAGTATCAGGCGCGCTTGAGCCAGATGAAAAGTACAGCCGACACCCATAACTACTGGCATCACTACGGCAATTTCAACTGGGATGACCCCAACCGCTGGTTTGCCCAGATAGCAGGCGATTGTGTAGATCTGAACACAGAGAACCCTGCCGTGTACAACTACCTCGTACAGTGCTACACGACGTTTATCAACATGGGTGTGGACGGATTTCGAATTGACACTGGCGGTCATATCGCCCGTTTGGCCTTCAACAAAGCGTTCATTCCGGCCTTCAAGGCAGCCGGTGAGGCAGCAGCCGATATGCGCGGCGGGACGCCATTCTATATGTTCGCAGAGGTGTGCGCACGCTACAATAGTATCCTCTACCGCGACCACTCTTGTCTGAGTCCGTTCTACTACACCTGGGCAGAGAACCGCTCGTACGCGTGGGACACCAACGCCTCGTCGTGGAACAGCCTGAGTGAACCCGAGGGGTCGCCCTGCACGTCGCACCCCAACTGGCAGGCATGCTGGCTGCAGGCCACGGACGACGGCGGCGGACTGAGTGGTCAGCGCACCTCGCAGAACGCCTTGCTCAATGGCAACAACTACCATACACCCGACTATTCGCAAGCATCGGGACTGCACGTGATTGACTTCACCGAACACTGGAATTTTACCACGGCCGCTGAGGCATGGAACATAGCCAAACCATCGAACGACAAATACTATAACGATGCTACCTGGAACGTAGTGTACGTCGATTCGCATGACTATGCCCCTGATCATGCACCGCAGGAGAAGCGTTTTAGCGGCAGTCAGGACACATGGGCGGAGAACCTGAGTCTGATGTTCACCCATCGCGGTATTCCGTGTCTGTACTATGGTTCGGAAGTGGAGTTTCAGAAAGGCAAGTTGATTGACCAAGGCACCAACATATCGCTGTATGAGTCGGGGCGCGCCTATTTCGGCGGATATATCAAAGGAACGGTCAACACCACGGACTTTGCGGAGTACAACTCCGCTACCGGCAACCTGGCAGCCTCTCTCTCCCACCCGCTGGCGCAACATATTCAGCGCCTGAGCAAGATTAGAATGGCCGTGCCCGCGCTGCGTAAAGGACAATATTCCGTGGACGGATGCAGCGGTTCGTTCGCCTTCAAACGCCGCTATACGGACGACACGACGGATAGTTATGCGCTCGTATGCATCTCCGGCGGAGCTACGTTCAGCAGCATTCCTAATGGCACGTACACCGACTGCGTGACAGGTGATGTAAAGACCGTAAGCAACGGTTCGCTGAGTGTGAGTTGCAGCGGCAAGGGCAACCTCCGCGTCTATGTGCTCTCAACCGGCAAGACCCCTGCTCCGGGCAAGATAGGCAACGACGGCAAATATATCTACACCTCTACAGCCCGTAACATCCCCAACCCCACCTGGGATGGAACAGAGATGGAGAAGACCGAAGAACAGGGCGGCAGCAGCACGGAGCCGGTGGAACCATGTCTGACCAACGCCGACGAGCACGCGGTGTTCTTCCACAAATCGAGTGATTTCGGCGGGACTATCTACTGCTATATATGGCACACCGGAACGGGCCAAACCGTACAGGTATGCGGCGGCTGGCCGGGCAAGAAAGCCGAGGCCTTGGGCAACGACAACTATAAGTTCACCATTCCATCCGACGCCGGCATCATCAACAACACATGGAAGATCATATGGAACGACGGCAGCGGCAATCAGACGAACGACCTCAACTATCGCGACCAACACCTCTACAGTGGTGCGAACAAGGGATCTATACAACCCACGTCGACCGTCAACACCATATGCAGCCCTGCGCTGGACATCCCGCAGACAGAAGCGGAAACACCGGCAGCACGCAAGATATTACGCAACGGCATACTCTATATCCTGCGTGACGGCCATCTCTTCACGCTCGAAGGCCAGCAGGTCAAGTAAGCCGACAACCAACAGACAGGAAAAATCGCTCTTCGGGGCGATTTTTCTCTTTTTTATTCTAAAATCCTTGTGTATTCCAAATATTTGTAGTAATTTTGCCGCCAAATTGCGCATTGCGCACCTACGCACACGTGTGCACACCAACAAGAAATGGCAAAAACGGATTTTATCATCGAAGTGAACCACGTCTCGAAGCAGTTCGAAGACGGCAAGTATGCCCTGAACGACGTAAGTCTCCAGGTCAAGAAAGGTGAGTTTGTGACCATCCTCGGCCCATCGGGCTGCGGCAAGACAACTTTGCTGCGCTGCATCGCCGGTTTTCAGGTAGCCTCCTCAGGCGTCATCCTCCTCAAGGGAGAAGACGTGACACAGACACCACCCTACAAACGTCCCGTGAACACGGTGTTTCAGAAATACGCCCTGTTCCCCCACCTGAACGTATTCAACAACGTAGCCTTTGGTCTGAAACTGAAGAAAGAGGCCCCGGAGACTATCAAGAAGAAAGTGCGCCGCGCCCTAAAGATGGCCAACCTGACGGGATACGAAGAACGTGAAGTGGACACCCTCAGCGGTGGCCAACAACAACGTGTAGCCATCGCCCGAGCCATCGTCAACGAACCGGAGGTGCTGCTGCTCGACGAACCGCTGTCGGCACTCGACCTGAAGATGCGTCATGACATGCAGATCGAGCTGAAGGAACTGCATGAGAAACTGGGCATCACCTTCATCTATGTCACCCACGATCAGGAGGAGGCGCTCACGCTGAGCGATCGCGTAGTGGTGATGAATGAAGGCAAAATCCAGCAGATAGGTACACCCACCGATATCTACAACGAGCCGCAGAACTGCTTTGTAGCCGACTTCATCGGCGAGAGCAACATCCTAAGCGGTACGATGATACGCGACAAGCGCGTGGAGTTCTGCGGACAGGAGTTCGACTGCATCGACACCGGATTCGGAGAGAACAACCCCGTGGAAGTGGTAATCCGCCCCGAAGATATCTACGTTTGGCGCAGAGAAGACGAGAAACGCGGCAAAATTCTGGGGCAGGAAGATGACGACTATGAGGACCGCGTACCGAAGGGCAAGTTCACCAAGTGGTATGGCGAAGTACAGACTTGTATCTTCAAGGGTGTGCACTATGAAATGCGTGTACTGACCCCCGACGGCTATGAGTTCCTCATCCAGGACTACCATGAGTTTCTGCCCGGTACAGAAGTAGGCATGTTGGTCCGGCCGGAGGATATTCAGATCATGCGCAAGGAGCACTATATATACAACTACTTCGAGGGTGAAGTGATGAAGAACGGCAAGGTGCGCTTCCTGGAAGCCGAGTGGGATGTAGAAGAGAAGCAACTCGAGGGATTTGAAGCCGGCGAAAAAGTACAGGTACGCGTGAAGTTCCGCGACATCGACCTGCAGGACTATGAGGAAGAGGGAACGCTCTCCGGCGAGGTACATTTCATCCTCTACAAGGGCAACCACTACCACCTGACCATCCGCACAGACGAGGGCTATGACCTCTACGTAAATACCGACGACGTCTGGGACGACGGCGACCGAGTGGGCATTGTCATTCCGAAGAATAAGATTCGGATTGATAAAATTACGAATTAAAAATTAAAAATTAAGAATTAAAAATTCGTAATGAGCAAACTTGTTCAGATATTCTCTTCACGGCGGACGTGGGCATGGCCCTACGTGCTCTTCATGGCGTTATTCGTCATACTGCCGCTGATCTTGGTGGGAGTATATGCCCTGACCGATATCGACGGTCATTTCACGCTGCATAACTTCGCGAAGTTCTTCACCCATAGCGAGGCCATACAGACCTTTCTGTATTCGCTGATGATTGCAGTGCTCAACACCCTGATCTGCCTGCTCTTGGGTTATCCGGCCGCATATATCATGGCTACGGCGGATTTTCGTACGCCCAAGGTGATGGCAATGTTGTTTATCCTACCTATGTGGATCAACTTCCTGCTGCGTACCGTAGCCACCGTAGAACTATTTAACATGTGCGGACTGCCGCTGGGCGAAGGTGCCCTGCTGTTTGGTCTGTGCTACGACTACCTCCCCTTCATGATCTACCCCATCTACAACACTCTGCAGAAGATGGACACCTCGCTGGTGGAGGCAGCGCAGGACTTGGGAGCCAGCCGCTGGCAGAGTTTCTGGAAAGTGATCGTGCCCCTCTCCATGCCGGGTGTGTACAGCGGTATTGTGATGGTGTTCATGCCTACCGTTTCGACTTTCGCTATCGCCGAGTTGCTGACGCATAACAACATCAAGCTCTTCGGTAGTCTCATTCAGGACTATATCACCACCACGGATTTGTTGAACTACGGAGCTGTACTCAGCCTCGTGCTGCTGATTATCATCGGCCTCACGTCGTTCTTCGGCGACCATGACGCGAAAGAGGAAGGAGGGGGATTGGTATGAGAAGACTATTGGTCATTTGTCATTTGTCGTTGGTCGTTTGTCTCGCTGCTTTCGCCCAGTCGCAGGTCAACTATAATCTGCGGGTGGGTACCACAGGAGAGGTGAAAGTACTGCAAAACTTCCCGGAAACGTATGCCGGGGAGAAAGTCAATGTGAGCATTCAGCACTCGGCATTCACCATTGTGCCCGCAGATGGTCTGCCGTATCTGGAGCAGCTGGATTATGTCTTTGCCGATCAACCGGTATATGAGTTGGGCATCTGGGGTGACAGTATCTATAGTTATACGGATGAATCGGAGGTCCGTTGGACACTCTGGCGGAATCATAGGGAAATCAAGAACCGCGCCCAGCGTGTCCGTGCGGCGAACGCCTACAAGACTTTTGAGAGCTATGTACGCACGCATACTTCCGTTGCCAAACGGAGTACGGGATGGATATGGTTGGTGTTTGCCGGCATGCTGCTGGCAGCCGGTATCGTCTATGCTGTCGTTCTCATCCTGCAGCGTCGCAAAGAGAAGTGTCTCACCCCTGTCGAGCAGGAGATGCTACGCCGCAAGCGCGTCAGCCTACGTCGGCATATCGGTTCGCAAGCCTATCTATGGCTACTGATGGTGGTGCTCTACGCGCCGATCGCACTGATAGCCGTGTTCTCATTCACGGAGAGCAAGATCTTGGGTAACTGGACGGGCTTCTCGTTCCAACTCTACGCCAACCTCTTCTCCGGCAAAGCCGATGCAGGCCTCAACAGTGCCATCATCTATACCGTAGTCATCGCCCTGATAGCCGCCGTCTGCTCCACGCTGCTCGGCACTCTGGCTGCCATCGGACTCTATAACATGCGGGCACGTCAGCGCAAGATAGTCAGTTTCCTCAACTCGGTGCCGATGATCAACCCTGACATCATTACGGGTATATCGCTCTTCCTATTGTTCGTAGCCCTGGGTTTCAGTCAAGGACTGGCCACCGTCTGCATTGCCCATGTGGTGTTCTGTACGCCCTATGTGGTGCTGAGTGTACTCCCACGCCTGAGCAGAATGAACCCCAACACCTACGAGGCAGCACTCGACCTGGGTGCCACGCCTGCGCAGGCACTGCGCATGGTGATGCTACCCGAACTATGGCCCGGCATGCTGAGCGGCTTCATATTGGCCCTCACCCTCTCCGTGGATGACTTCGGCGTGACATTCTTCACCAAGGGAAGCGGCGGACTGGAGACACTGAGTACGTTTATCTATTCGGACGCACGCAAGGGCGGACTGACGCCGGAACTGCGTCCGCTCTTCACCATCATCCTGATGGTCATGCTGGCTGTATTAATCTACATCAATATACGTAATAAAAAACAAGAAGAAAAATGAGTAATCAGATTTATCGTGCCCTTGTGGCTAAGAAAAATTTAATTGTATTGGCTCTGGCAGCCATGATTTTGAGTGCATGCGGCGGTGCTGACCGCGCGCACCAACTCAAGGTGCTCAACTGGGCCGACTACATCAACGAGGATGTGAAAGCCGATTTCGAGAAATGGTATTTCGAGCAGACAGGCGAGAAGGTGGAGATCGTCTATGAGACCTTCGACATCAACGAGACCGCACTCACCAAGATCGAAGTAGGTCATGAGGACTACGACGTGTTCTGTCCGTCGGAGTACATCATCGAACGCATGCTGAAGAAGGACCTACTGCTGCCGATACAGAAAGAACTGATTGCTGATAGCATCTGGTATTTCGACAACATCTCTCCGTTCGTTCTGGACAAGTTCCAGCAGATGTCACCCGGTGCAGACCTGAAGGTGAGCGACTACACCGTAGGTTATATGTGGGGCACGACGGGCTTCATCTACAACCCACAATATGTCAACGCAGACGACCTGCACAGCTGGGGAGCAGTGCTTGATCCGAAATTTGAGAACCGCATCCTGATGAAGGACGCCTTCCGCGACGTCTATTCGGTGCTCGTGCTCTACGCTTTCCGCGAGGAGCTGGAAGCCGGTACGGTGAACCGTGACGAGCTGGTACGTAACATCACCCGCGAGCGCGTGGAGGCCGTGAAAGAGGTGCTGCTGCAAGCCAAGAAGCAGATATGCGGATGGGAAGTGGACTTCGGTAAGGAAGAGATGACCAAAGGCAAAGCATGGCTCAACCTGAGCTGGTCGGGCGATGCCCAATTTGCCATCGAAGAGGCTGAAGAGATGGGAGTGCTGCTTGACTATATCGTACCCGAAGAAGGTTCGAATGTGTGGTTTGACGGCTGGGTGATCCCCAAGTACGCCAAGAACGTGAAAGCAGCCACTTACTTCATCGATTATATGTGCCGTGCCGACAATGCGCTGGCTAACATGGATGAGATCGGCTATGTATCCTGCGTAGGCGGACGTAACGCTGCTGCAGAAATACTGGACGAACTGAACGACGATGAGGAGTGGCCGGACGCTGTAGATGCGAGCTATTTCTTCGGCGACGAACCGATCGCCACAGACGACGGCGAGATGCTTGACACGCACGCATTACACCTCAACCCCGTCTATTATCCCGACCTGAGCACCATCCGTCGATGCGCTCTGATGCATGACGCAGGCGACGCACAAGAGATGCTACTGGAGATGTGGAATGAGGTCAAGCTGGCACGATAAGCCGATTGGGAATTAAAGATTAAGAATTAAAAATTAAGAATTATGACGTCATTACGTAATTACGTAATTACGATTTTGGCCTTTCTGAGTCTCAGCGCTTATGCCCAGACGACGGCGATGGAGCAAGACTACAACGCCCTGGCGGCACGCTTTCCGAAGAGGGACAAACAGCTGCAGGCTGATCTGAAGACCTACCTGCAGACCTATCCCTACACCACCTTTGAGGACGAAGTAAAGCTGATGCAAGGTATATTACAGGTGGAGAAAGGGCATTACAAGCAGGCTCTGAAGATCATGGAGCCGATAGACGTGAAGGCACTGAGCCGCAGCCATAGCGACGACTACTCGTTCTATCGCGGCTACGCCTACCTGATGCAACAGGAGTACCAACGTGCCTCCATCTACTTTGCACTGCTCAGCAAGCAGGACAACCGCTACCGCACACGTGCGGCCTACTACTACGCCTACTGTATGTACAAGCAGGGGCACTACGAGAAGGCACTGCCGGCCTTGCTGCAACTACAAGATGTAGCGGAATACAAGAAGACTATCCCCTACTACCTCACGCAGATCTATTTTGCCCAAGGCGAGTATGACGAGGTGGAGACGCGCGCCAAGGCACTGCTGAGCGAACAACCGGAGAACCTCGGCAACACAGAACTGTACAGAATGCTGGGTGAGATCTATTTCGCACGCAAGGACTACGGCCAGGCCGTGACCTACCTGAGCAAGTATCAGAAGATCGCGAAGGAGCAAGGCGAAGAGTTGCTGCGCAACGACATGTACATGATGGGTGCGGCGCAGTACCAAATGGGCGACTACCAAGAGGCGATAGCCGCTCTCAAGCAGGTCAAGCTGGCACCAGACACCTTGTCGGAAGCCACCTGCATGACGCTGGGTAACGCCTACGTCAAGACCGGTCAGCCCGAACAGGCCAAACTCTCGTATCAAGCCGCAGCCAACTTCCGTCTGACACCGGCTATCACCGAGGAGGCGAGCTACAACTACACGCTCTGCACATACCAGTCGTCGAGTGCACTGGGCGAATCGGCCAAGGCTTTCAACGACTTCCTGCGCTCGTTCCCCGGTTCGAAATACGAACCGAAGATCTATCGTCTGCTGACCGACGCACTCATGCAGAGCAAGAACTACGCTGCCGCTATCGCGACGCTCGACTCGCTGGACCATCCTACGCCGAAGATGCTGGAGACCAAACAGTACCTGCGTTACCAACTCGGTGCCGACTGCTTCCTGCAGGGCAAGATGCAACCCGCGACCGAATGGATGACCCAAGTGATCGACCATGCCAACGAGTCGGACCTATATACCACCGAAGCCTACTACGTACGTGCGGAGGCGGCATATCGTCTGAAAGCCTACGAGGCCTGCGAACGCGACCTGAGCCGCTTCTTCGCCCGCGTGGATGCGAAGCATTCGGACAACTACACCCTCGCGCTCTATCTACAGGGCTACTGCGCTTTCTCGCAGGGCAAATACGAGCAGGCACGCGAGGCATTCATCACCTATATCGATGCTGCTCTCGCGACCGAGCCGACCTATCCCGATGCACTCAACCGCATCGGTGACTGCTACTTCAACAGCCGCAGCTTCCCGCAGGCCATCGCCTACTATTCGCAAGTAAGCAACATGCAGGCAGCCGGTGCGGACTACGCTCTGTTCCAACGCGCCTACGCACTGGGACTGCAGCATAAGTACGGAGAGAAAATCTCTGTACTCCGTTCGCTGGCAAGCCGCTATCCCAAGTCGGACTATGCCGACGACGGCCTATACGAGATTGCCCGTGCCCAACTGCAGCAGGACGACGAGCGCGGTGCCATCGTGACCTACGAACAGCTGCTCAACAGCTATCCTCACTCGACCCTGGCACGCAAGGCGTCGCTGGAGCGCGCCATGCTCTACCGTAATCTGCGACAGACAGACGAGGCCATCGCCGCTTACCGGCGTACCATCGAGAAATATCCGGCTACGGAAGAGGCCTATACCGCGCTGGAGGCACTGCAGGCACTCTATGTGGAGCAGGGACGCGTGGATGAATACCTGAGTTATACGAAGAACCTCGCGAAGATAAACATGACCGTCACCACTCAGGAGGATAGTCTGCTCTTCGCTGCCGCAGAGATGCAATACATGCAGTCGGCCTACCAGAAGGCTACGGTGTCGCTGAGCAACTATATCAGCCAATATTGCATCGGCGGACGCTACTGCACCACCGCACATTACTTCCTGGCAGACTCGTATTACCGTCTGGGCAAGACCAGCGAGGCGCTCGGCCAATACATGATTCTGGCAGAGGCCAATGCCAACCCGTACCAGGAAGAAGCGTCGATGCGCGTAGCGGAGATAAGCTACGACAAGGGCGACTACAACACTGCGCTGGAAGCCTTCTACCGCCTGAACGCCCTGGCCTCCAACAACGAGCACGCAACGATGGCACGTCTCGGCATACTGCGCTGCAGCGCCGAGCTCAAGCGTCATCAGGCTACTATCGACATCGCCGATCAGATACTAGGTGACAGCTCAACCGACGAACAGACGCGCATCGAGGCGCAGTACAACCGCGCCAAGGCGTACGTCAGTCTAAGCCAATGGCAGAAGGCGCAAGCCGACCTGAAAGCCCTGAGCAAAGAGGTGCGTACGGCACAGGGAGCCGAAGCCGAATACCTGTTGGCTCAGAGCTACATGGAACTGGGCCAAGCGGACGAAGCAGAAGCCGAGGTGATGCGCTTCACGCAGATGAACACGCAACAACAGTACTGGCTGGCCCGTGCACTCATCCTGCTGAGCGACATCTACCGTCAGCGCGGCGAGACCTTCCAGGCCCGTCAGTACCTGCTTGTATTGCAGCAGAACTACCTGCAGAAGGGCGATGATATCCCTGCCCGCGTAGCGGAACGGCTGCAGCAGCTCGACCTATTAGAACAACCCGTTGAAAAAGAGGAGGTGGATGATGAAGAGTAATAATACTATCCTACGAATCACTTTAATCTATGGTCTACTGTCCATTATCCTTTGTCCTCTGCAAGCGCAGAACGAGAACGACAGCGCGCTGAACCGCAGCGTGACCGTAGAACGTGATTTCCAACCGGTGATACAAGCGGCAGGCAAGATTGCCACGAAGCCTGCGGTGGTGGAGACGAAGATGGAACCTGCGCCGATTGAATACTCCGACTATCAAGCGGAGGTTCAACCGACAGCAGAAGTTCACTCGATGCTATCACAGCCCACGCGCTTCCAGAACGGCCAGCCGTACCACGGCTACGTACGCGGAGGTCTGGGCCACGCCAACACACTCTTCGACTTCGGTTATCATCTGGACGACGGCAAGCAGAGCATCCTCGACGTCTATGCCCATCACCATGCCCAATGGGGACTGCGTGCACTGAGCCGCACCAAGCTGGGCATGACGTTCACGCACCCCTTCAGCACTTGTGATCTGTATTTCGGCGTGAACGGCGCGAATATCTACTATCATAAGTACGGCCATTTCTATGACTACTACAACGGCAGCAACAGCTATCTGAACCCATCGTGGGGCTCAAGAGACGTAACTTCGCTCTGGACCATCGAGGCCTATGTGGGCGTAAAGGCCAATGCCAAACAGGACGTGCTCTACCGCGTGCAGACGGGCTATAAGCTCTTCAGCAAACCAGGTGCCGTGAGTGAACACCAGATACGTACACACGGTGACTTCGACTGGCATAGCGACGCACACCATGTGGGTGCACATCTGTATGTGCAGAACAACATCCTGCAACTCGCTTCGCTGGGCGACGTCATCCCCGACTCGCTCTACAGCAGCCGTCACAACATACGGATGGAACCCTACTACGAGTACCGCGGACGACGCATCCAACTGCACGTGGGGGTTAATATAGACATGAACATCGGTCAGACACCCCATCACCATCTATCCGGTATGGAAAACATCAGTTTTGCGCCATCACCGCATATCAAACTCGAGGCACAGGTGGCCAAGAAATGGATGACCGTCTATGCCGACGTGGTAGGTCATATGGGCGTACACTCGCTGCAGGAATACATGGAGGAGAACCGTTACAGTCTGATCCACAGCGGCATCACCCATCCTTGTGCGGGATACACGCCTATCGATGCGGAACTCGGACTGCATATACGTCCCCACCGTGACCTGCTGATTGAACTGCACGGAGGCTACGCCTACATGCTGGATGAAGACTACCTGATCGCCACAGCGGACTCGATCACTCCGGTAGAAAAACTGAGCATCAAAAGACCGGTGGGTGATTTTGTACACCAGCACACCAACTACCAGCGCGGAAAGATAGGCGGACAGATCAACTACCACTACCGCGACATCGTGCGTGTCAATCTTTACGGTGACGCTTATTTCTGGAGCGGCGATACCACCGTGTATGATCGTTCCGGCTGGGAACTTGGTCTGCGTGTGGACGGCCGCATCGACCAACACTGGTCGCTCTACTCGGACAACTACTTCGCAGGCTCCCGCAAGGCACTGGCCACGGACGGCGAGCACAGCCTTGCACCTACCGTGCAACTGAACCTGGGACTGCAATATGAGATGTGGGTAGGCAGTGCAGCCAAGGCACTGAGCGCGGACAAGGGCACGAACGTACGTCCGCTGCCTGAACCGAACCTGACGCTGTTCTTCCAGCTGAACAACTTCATCCACCGTAAGAATGATATCTACTACGGTTATAACTCGGAGGGCATCAACTTCCTGTTAGGAGCCACCTTCCGTTTCTAAGCGAGAATAGCAGAAGCAAAGAGAAAAGCGCCGTTTGGCGCTTTTTTTTATTGTCGGACTGTGATGTGGAAGCAAGACTGCTTGGCCTCGTATTTGACGAATATGCGCCCTGCGCGTTGATGGTTGAGCAGTACTTGTCCGAGCACAAGTTTGAGATTGTCCTCGTGCATATAGTCGCGCGTGCGCGTTACCTTATCATAACGCATGTACGCGAGGTCGAAGGTAGTACCGTAGCAGTGGCAGGACTGGGTGACAGAATTGACATTTCCGCTGCGCTGCAGAAAACGGATGTCCTCCTGCGTGCGGAGCACCGAGGTGACATAGAAGCGATAGTGCGGCAGCTCGTTGCGGCTCAGTATGTCCGCCCACTCCGCGCCGATGGCATCCAACTCGCGCTTGGCGGAAGGGATGAGATAAGGAACCGAATGGGTGAGGCTGTCCACGATATAGTTGTCGGTCGTCTTAATCTCCACCAGTTGCTTGCGCATAGACGCTGCGTCTGCACGGTTCTTCGGCGGGCGCGGCAGTCCGATGGCCGAAGCCACAGCATGCTGCTTGGACTGCAGGTCGTTGAACTTGAGCTTGTAGTTGAACGTGCGTCCGGGATACCAAACGAGACTGTCTTCTGCAATGACCGCCTCTTGCGCCTGACGGCCGCAAGAGACTAAAGGAATAAAGAATAAGGAATAAAGACTTACATGCATCAGTAGACACAAATAAGTCTTTACTCTTTGAGCGTAGCGGTCGTTACTCTTTATTCTCATATGCTCCATTCAAAGCCGTCTTTGGTGTCTTTGATTTGGAATCCGAGTTCGGTGAGTCGATTACGGATCTTATCGCTGGTGGGCCAGTCTTTGTTCTGCTTGGCCTGCAAGCGGATGCCTAATAGCAGATCTACTGCGCCATGGAAAGCCTTCTGCTTATTGGTCATTTGTGATTGGTCATTGGTCATTTCTTCCTCCAGTCGGAGGCCGAGGATGTCGATGGCGTAGGTCTTCCAGACCTCAAGCAGTTCGTTGAGGTCGGCTTCGGAGATCGTACCCTTGCCGTCCCAGACGGTGTTGATGGCGCGGGCCGAATCGAAGAGGGCGGCAATGACAAAGGGCGTGTTCAGATCGTCGTCCATAGCTTCGGAACAGCGGTCCCGAAGGTTTGTAATCGTTTGAAGATCGTTTGACGTTGTTTGAGATGGTTGGATCTTCAGCAATCTTGCGTACGCTTCCTGCAAACGCTGGAGGCCCTTTTCGGCTGCCTCGAGGGCTTCGGACGAGAAATCGGCCGTAGAACGGTAGTGCGCCTGAAGGATGAAGAAGCGGATGACCATCGGGCCGAAGGGCTTGCTGAGCAGCGGATGGCTGCCGCTGAAGAACTGCTCGAGGGTGATGAAGTTGTTGTAAGACTTACCCATCTTCTTGCCCGCGATAGTGATCATGTTGTTGTGCATCCAATAGTGGACACTCTCCTTGCCGAGCGCAGCACAACTCTGCGCGATCTCCGCCTCATGGTGCGGGAAGATCAGGTCGAGGCCGCCGCCATGGATGTCAAACTGCTCGCCGAGGTACTTCGTACCCATCGTAGAGCACTCCATATGCCATCCGGGGAAGCCTTCGGACCAAGGGCTGGGCCAATGCATGATATGTTCGGGCGAGGCTTTCTTCCAGAGGGCAAAGTCGTAGCTATGCTTCTTCTCGGCCTGTCCGTCGAGCTCGCGTGTCTCGGCGATGATGTCATTGAGATTGCGTCCGGAGAGCTTGCCGTAAGGATAGTCCTTGGCATACTTCTCCACGTCCATATAGACCGAGCCGTTCGACACATAAGCATAGCCGCGGTCGAGGATCTTCTGGACGAAGGCGATCTGCTCGATGATATGTCCCGAGGCGTGCGGCTCGATAGAGGGCGGCAGCACATTGAGCGCGGCCATATCGCGATGGTAGCGGTTGGTATAGAACTGGACGACCTCCATCGGTTCGAGCTGCTCGAGACGTGCCTTCTTGGCTATCTTGTCCTCGCCCTCATCCGCATCGTGCTCCAGGTGGCCTACGTCGGTGATGTTACGCACATAGCGCACCTTGTAGCCGAGGTGCAGCAGATAGCGGTAGAGCACATCGAAGGTGATGGCCGGACGGGCATGTCCAAGATGGGCGTCGCCGTAGACGGTAGGTCCGCAGACATACATGCCTACGTGTCCTTCGTGCAGCGGACGGAAAGTCTCTTTTAGTCGTGTAAGAGAATTATAGATTTCTAACATTAAGGGTTAGAGAATTAGAGGGTTAGAGGGTTAGAGGAGCGTCTTGGGATCCAAGTTGTTCTTCTCGATGTCCTTGAAGTACTTGAACGTACCGAGCTTGAGTTCCTCGCAGGCAGCTTCGTCGCAGACGATGATACCATGCTGGTGCATCTGGAGCATCGAGACAGTCCACATATGGCTGATAGGCTCCTCGATAGCATGCTGCAGCGCACGTGCCTTGCCGTGGCCATTGACCATGATGAGCACTTCCTTGGCATCCATGACAGTACCTACACCAACGGTGAGGGCCGTCTTGGGCACCAGGTTGACATCATTGTCGAAGAAACGGCTGTTGGCGATGATGGTGTCGGTGGTCAGCTCTTTCTTGCGAGTGCGGCTGGTGAGCGACGAGCCCGGTTCGTTGAAGGCGATATGACCATCGGGTCCGATACCACCAAGGAACAGATTGATACCACCGATATTCTTGATCTTCTCCTCATAACGTGCGCACTCAGCCGCGAGGTCGGACGCGTTACCGTTGAGGATGTTGACATTCTCCTTGCGGATATCAATATGGCTGAAGAAATTATTCCACATGAAGCTGTGATAGCTCTCCGGGTGCTCTTCGGGCAGATTGACGTACTCGTCCATATTGAAAGTCACCACGTTGCGGAAAGACACTTTACCAGCCTGGTTGAGCTTGATCAGTTCACGGTACATACCGAGAGGCGACGAGCCGGTCGGAAGTCCCAACACGAAGGGCTTACTCTCTTTGGGATCAAACTCATTGATTCGTTTTGCTACGTAGTTTGCAGCCCATTGGCTCAGCAAATCGTAAGAAGGTTCGATAATTACTCGCATAAAATCAATTTATAATTTATAATTCACAATTATTTATTCGCCGAAGAGGATCTGCTCGAGTTCAGACTCGTCGGGGTTGAGGGCGACGATATGTCCCTCGCGGTCGATGAGCACGGTGAAGGGGATGTACTGTACCTGGTAGTGCTCGGAGCATACGTGGCGTTCGTCCTCGCGCATCTGCGGCCAAGGCATCTGCTCCTCCTCGAGCGCGTCGCGCCACATCTGCTCGTCCTGATCGACCGAGCAGCTGAGTATCTGCAGGTGCTCGCGTGAATGCGAGGCATAGATCTCCTTGAGTACAGGAATCAGACGGCGGCATGGTCCGCACCAGCTGGCCCAGAAATCCACCAGCACATAGTCGCTCTTACCCACCAGTTCGCTCACAGCCAACTCCCGGCCTTCCGGCGTCACGGCGGTAAAATCGATGTACATATTCTCATCAGCAGGCGCCTCGGCAGGCTTCTCCGCCTTCTTGCCGCAGCCAACGAGGGACATTAAGGCAATTAAAAATGAAAAATTAAGAATTAAGAATTTTTTCATTGCTGTTATTGTTTTTTCGAGACCTCGAGATCTCGAGACGTCGAGATGTCAAGAGGTCAATTAATCTTTTCTTTGTAAAACGACTGCACTGCGTGCGGGAAGATACATCTTAAGCCAGCCCTTGCCGTCCTTGGCATAAAGCTCGTCATGCTCGGTGAAGTGCGCTACCGAGTCGTCGCTCAAGCCGAAGCCTGCGAACTCCTTGGCATCGGTGTTGAGTACCACCTCGTACTTGCCTTCGGGCACCAGCATGCCATAGTCGGTGAACGACTTCTGGCCGTTCCAGTTGAAGATGAAGAGCAGGTCGCCACGCGAATAAGCCACCACCTGGTCGCCCTCGTTGTCCCACCACTTCATCACCCAAGGCAGGTGTTTGCCCACGTTGTATTTCTTCTCCTCTGCCGTCGGATTCTGGGTGAGGATATGCTGCTTGAGCAGATGGATCATCGCCCGGTCGAAGCGATTGAGGTCGGCGAAGAAATAGTTGGGGTTGTCCACCAGACTCCACTGACGACGGGCGTACTTGTAGCTCCAGCCGTTGCCCTCGCGCGGGAAATCGATCCACTCAGGATGGCCGAACTCATTGCCCATGAAGGTGAGGTAGCCGCCGTTGATGGTGGAGGCGGTGATGAGACGGATCATCTTATGGAGCGCTATACCGCGATCGGCCATATAGGTGGAATGGCCATGCTCGAAATGCCAGTACATATCGGAATCGACGAGGCGGAAGATGATGGTCTTGTCGCCCACCAGCGCCTGGTCGTGACTCTCGGCATAGGAGATCGTCTTCTCATCCTCGCGGCGGTTGGTCATCTCGAAGAGGATATGACCGGCCTTCCAGTCTTCGTCCTTGACCTCCTTGATATACTTAATCCAGAAATCGGGAATACCCATCGCCAGACGATAGTCGAAGCCCACGCCGCCGTCTTCGATAGAGGCTGCGAGACCCGGCATACCGGACATCTCCTCGGCGATGGTGATCGCCTCGGGCTTGACCTCGTGGATGACCTTGTTGGCCAGCGTCAGATACATCAGCGCGTCGCCATCCTCGTTGCCGTTGAAATAACTGGGATAACCGTTGAAATCCTCGCCCAGGCCGTGGCTGCGGTAGATCATCGAAGTCACGCCATCGAAGCGGAAGCCGTCGAAGTCGTATTCGTCGAGCCAGAACTTGCAGTTGGAGAGCAGGAAATGAAGCACCTCATTCTTGCCGTAGTTGAAGCAGAGGCTGTCCCAAGCGGGGTGCTCGCGGCGCGGGCCGTCGTGGAAATACTGATAGCCGGTGCCATCGAAATTGCCGAGACCCTCCAGTTCGTTCTTCACCGCATGGCTGTGCACCAGATCCATGATGACATGCATGCCGCGACCATGGGCATCGTCGATGAGTGCCTTGAGTTCGTTAGGCGTACCGAAACGGCTGCTGGCCGCGAAGAAATTGCTGACATGATAGCCAAAAGAGCCATAGTAGGGGTGCTCCTGAATAGCCATGATCTGCACGCAGTTGTAGCCCAACTCGGCGATACGCGGCAGGACGTCGCGACGGAACTCCTCGTAGGAATTGACCTTCTCCTGCTCGGAGGACATACCTATATGACACTCGTAGATATAAAGCGCTTCGCTGTTTGCGCGGCTTTGCCGCTTGTTTGAAGGTTTGGTAGTTTGACGATTTTTCCACTGGTATTCGGGTTCGTTCCAGACCTGTGCAGAGAAGATCTTGGTCTGCTCGTCCTGTACAACGCGGCGTGCATAGGAGGGGATACGCTCTCCGTAGCCGCCCTGCCACTCCACGAGCAGCTTATACATCTGGCCGTGCGCCATAGCGCGCTCCGGCAGGTTGATCTCCCATACACCGTTGCCAACCGGCTGCAAACGATAGTGCTCGTTCTTCTCCCAAGAGTTCATGTCACCCTTGATATAGATAGCCGTGGCATTGGGCGCCCACTCGCGCAGCACCCATCCCTTGTCGGTATGATGCAATCCGAAATAGAGATAACCACTCGCCCACTCTGCCAGCGGCTTGCCGCCGGTGAGCTCTTTCTCCTTGTTGACCGCATAGTCGTAGCGTCCTTGCAAGGCACCCTCGTAGGGTTGCAGATACGGATCACGCTCTACGAGCTTGAGATGTTTTGCTTTCTTACATGTAGCCATAGTAGTATGTGTTTTTCGTTGATTAGCCGAGTGGTTTCAAATTTGCGTGCAAATTTACAACAAAAAAATGACATACACAAGTGTATGCCATTCTTTTTTCAAATTTTTCTGCGACTTACTTCACGAGTACAGGGTGGATAGAACGGTTGTTGCCGCTGCGCAGTTCCACCAGATAATAGCCGGTAATGGCAGGCGCCGTGATATAGGAGTTGTCGTAGGAATCGGAATGATGGAGTCGTCCGAGCGTGTCGTACCAGTAGGCCGTACCGCGTCCGCTGACAGGCATCTGCGCCGCCGCATTGACGAGCGTGCGGAGTTGGGGAACATCCGTGTAGCCGGACACTTCTTCGGGCAGGCAAGCACAGGTGAAGACCTGAGCGCCATCGCGCTTGCGGGTCAACAGCGCCGTGTACTCATGACCATACAGCAGGTGCTGGCCTACGCCGGTATAGTAGTTGAACTGGGTAGCGCCCTCGATAGGCTGTCCGTCCAGATACCACTGCACAGCAGAGAAGTCATAATCGTAGCCGCGATGGCCGAGCGTATCCTTGACGGCAGCATCGTTGCGGATAGCCAGGACGTCGTTCCAGCGTTGCGCGATCAGCGCAGACGAATAATGGATAGCGAGCGAGAACGGCACCGTGACATTAAACTCCGGCTTGGCGTCTTCGAAATAGAGTACACCGCTATACATATCCGGCTCCATGTTCGGGTCGATGGGCACATTGAATGAATAGTGGCCCTTCTTCTCCTCCACGGTAGAGAGCGGGTGCTTGACAGCATCGATGAAACTATACCAAGCGCTCTGGCTACGGCCGCGATAGACATCATACTCGAGCGTGAGCGAATCGGCTCCCTCGCAGAGGGAATAGAAGGTTGTCGGAGTAATACCGATCGGTTCGTACACCTCAAAATTGAGTACCCAAGTACTATCGCAGGTCGTGGGGAACGGGATGGTATCGATCATCGTCTTCGTGTACTCGCGTCCATGGAAATGGAACGGCAGCGAGTCGGTGAGCACCATGGTATCGACATAGATACGATAGGGCTCTACGAGTTCAAGACGAATAACGCTGTCGCAGGTGGTAATCTCGTTCATGAGCACCACTGAGTCGAGCAGACCATATGTCTTATAGAGCGTATCGATGCGCTCTGCCCATACAAAACCTGTCTTGCGTACATCATCGCAGAGGGTGAACGTTTGCGTCTCATGAGTGGGCCCAAGAGGCTCCAGACGCAGCGTGTCGTAAACCACCGACTCGCACGTACCACAAGTGGTACGCAAGGAATAGGGGAACACACCACCCTCGGCCGGCAAGTCGAAGGTAGGAGTCGGTTCGTCGGACCAACCGTGAGGCAATCCCTCAACATTCCACTCGTAGGTTTCAATATGATAGTTCTTATTCTTAAGCGTATCATGAGTGACGTGGTCGATCTCCTGTACCCATGAGTCAGAGCCATCGAGCTTCACCTTATAGACACCCTCGGTACAATGACGGAGTATCTGCGGCTGCTGAATGACCGATATCGGGTTGGTAGCCAGCGTGGACGCATAGAGCGAGAAATAGCACGTACTATCTTGCACAAACATACAATCTACTACGTAGAGGGTATCATCGTGGAAACCTGCTTCCACTGTTTGAGTACGCCATTTGACGTACTTTTCGTCAATAGAGCCGTCTTGATGGCGGTACTGCTCATCCTCTGCCTTGATCCAACGATAGTTGAAACCGTCCGGTGCTATAAAGGTCGGGTTGATCTGACCGCACTTCATATCCTTGAACTTTCCATCGGAACAACCGAGAGTGAAATACGCATAGCCGAAGTGACCATCCCACGTACAATCATGGGTAGTCAAGCGTGCCGTGATAGTCTGGCCCTGACCGGCATATTGTTTGAGGTTAACACCCACCGTAGTCCAGTCTTTCCATACTATAGGCTTTGGATAGCTGGTATTCGTAGGTGTGTAAACATGCCATCCTTGCGCTTCTGCACCCGGTTTAAGCGAACTACCGGTCCATACATCAAGGCAGGTGAAGTCTGCATGGCCACACGGGATAGCGGTATTGCCCACAATAATATCCAACTTGAAACGCGGGTCATCCTGAACACCATGTCCGGGAGCCTCCAAGATAGGCAAATACTTGAGTAGCAGCACCGGATACTTGATCGTATCTACCTCGAAGGAGAACTCGATACGCTCAGCTTCATTTCCGTTATCCCAGTTACCCAGACGTACGGATGCCAACTCTCCTTGTGGCACAGTCTTTGCCATGTTACCCGTGTTTGGATCTAACTCCGTTCGATCAAAATGGACCACATGACGACTATCGATGCTCGATGGACCATGATCCACCGGGCGCACCACCTTGAAGTCTTCAAAGTTGCTGGCATCCGAAGGCGAAGAATTGTTGATATAGCATACCGCATTATTCAGATTGAGATAATCCACACACATCTGATCCGGATAGTAGATGAGTTTGGATACGATGGTCTTTAGGCTATAGAAATCCATGTCACATTTCGCACGGACAATGAAGTCGGTTTGTCCAATAGGAAGACCAGTGAAACTGGTGGCATTGCCTGTCACTAATTTCGGTCCCGCCCATGTGTCTGCATCGTAAGAATAAGCACTCACCTCATACTCGGTAGCCGTGCCATTCCAAGTAAGCGATACCGTTGTTCCATTAGGCGTAACCTCGAGATTGGTAGGCGCATCGCAAGGCTTATTGTCAGTAATATTGATATTATCCACCATTGCAGCAGGTTGCTGAGGCAAGAGTGAACCGTTGGTCCACACAAATGCCAAATAGTGGGGTGTACCATCACAATCATCGCCGGGGATAGTAGCTGCGCACTGACGCCATGTGGCCGTACCGCCAAGGTAGTCTATATTGGAACGGGGCTGCAATTGGACGACATAGTCTTCATATTGACTCGGAATAGAACTACTGGAGAACGCAATAGAACGCACCTTGATGGAGTCTCCATTCGGCTTCGTCATCGGAATCCAGAGCAGATATAAGCCATCAAAATCGCTTGCCACATTACCCATTGCACACCAGTCGAAATAGACCGTATAGTCGTCACCAGAAGCCAATTGCTCCAGCGATATAGTATCATACGCGAAGTTCCAACAACCGGTACTCTCATACTGGGCATCGACACCGTCATTATTGGAGATATAGAGACCATAATGACCGTTCTTGTCATTATTACCCGGTTCGCCAATATACCACTTGTTTTTCAACGAAGACGCAATTGTAGCATTTGCCGTAGGGTTCATCACCCAGCGATTGCGCGCCGCTTCGGACTCGAAATCACAGTTATAGTGTCTTACCGCCTGGGTCGGGAGTGCTATCAAGAGCAACGTCCACAACGCAAATATATTAATCTTCTTCATAACGAATGATGTATATGCCTGCCTGTGCAGGAGTTTGGAACACAGCGTCGCCGGTCATCAAGACATAGGAATTGACGAGTTGGCCGACTGCCGAATAGATGTATGCTTTGGTTGGTTTATCCACATGGATACGTACTGCCTGACCGCCCGTTACAATAGTGGGATAATCAGACTGCTGCGGGCGATAAACCGGTTGGATTGGACAAGTAGCCATGCTGACACCATCTTCGCGGGTTACTACTACGTAGTAGGTAGCGGTAGTATCGAGCGGCTGGTAGAGATACGAGCGGGTCTCACCCTCGAGCGGCATACCATCTTTGTACCACTGGAATGCCGTGAACTCATATCCGCCGTTGTACTTCGGATTAATCAGCGTGAGCACATCGTTCCACTTCTGCTCGACGATCGAACTGCGATAGCGAATGTCGATGTCGCGTTCCTCCACATGGAGACCGCAGCAGAACTGATAGAACGTGAGCGTAGCCGTATAGTGTCCGGGCAGGATATCGGCCGGATACGGGATGGCAATGCTGGATACGTAGGGATCATAGATCATTGTATCGCGCAGCAGCGGCGTAGAGAACGCTACCTGCAGACTATCATACTCACCGGCGGATATGTCGTAGTCCAGATAGAACACCTCTTTGTCCGCACAAGCATAGCCGGGTTGGTCTACTGCCACCTGCAGCCGCTCGTTGACCGTCAGAGTGAGATAGATGGCACTATCGCAACCATGGACAGTATGCATCATGATCAGATAGTTATCCAAAGGCTGATTGTAGGCAACACCGTTGATGATGACGCTCTGGTCGGAGCAGATCGAATCGTGACGATGTATGTCTTCTGCCTTAGGATAAACATGGAGATACAAGGTGGAGAGGGAGTCGCAGCCCGCCTTATTGAGGAAATGTCCCACGTAGACCGTATCACGATCGAACCACTGGCCATCGAAATGAACGGGTTCCTCGGGGCATCGCTGATAATGGAATTCCGTCGGTTCGGAGTAGATATTGGGTACCACGACAGTATCCACACGCGTACTATCGCACGCATTGTTGGCACCTATATACGTAGTATAGGTTATCTCAATAGAATCCCCCTCCGGGCGGCACTGATAAGTAGGCGCCCAATAGGTAGATATA
The DNA here is from genome assembly GCA_902784585.1 of uncultured Bacteroidales bacterium. Taxonomy (GTDB): domain Bacteria; phylum Bacteroidota; class Bacteroidia; order Bacteroidales; family Paludibacteraceae; genus Colicola. Next base: position 24,011 of record CACZVM010000007.1, read on the forward strand.
TCCGTGCGACCGGTAATCAAACTCCGGAACACCCAGCGACCTTCATTACACAACTCACCGAAATTATGAGTTTCTGTCCCTTCCCACTTATGCATGACATGCGAGGTATTGGTGAAATTCAACTTACTCTCACAATTGCCCAGCACATTTTCATAGGAGTATGCCGGTACCGGGAAACGTGGAGCGGAGACGGTGCTTATCTCAAAGTAGCAATCGGGTTCTTCGATAAAGCTTACCTTGCAGGTATAGGTATGGAGGCCTGCATCCACCGTAAACTCTCGTTCGTGGCTCCAGATCACGTTGTTCTCGTCACGCCACTCATAGGCGAATCCCTCCGGCGCGACACAAGTCAGAGATGCATCGTTACCGCAGTTCTCGGTCTCGATATGTGCATTGGCGCAATCGAGCACGAAGTAAGCATATCCGTAGTGACCACCTGCACCACAGTCGTTGGTTGTGAAACGCACCTTAAGCGTACGACCATGGAAGCCCATGAGGTTGATACCCACAGTGGTCCAGTCTTTCCAAGCCACATCGTCTTTTCCGGGTTTATCCACTCTGTTCCATCCAGCCTCGACAGCCGAGGAATAAGAGAAATCCGCCTTACCGCAGAAGCCTCCTACTTCCTGGCCCTGCTCATCAAGGATGACCATATTGAAGCCCGGATCACCGCAAGAGGATCCCGGATGCTCCAAAACCACCGCATACTTAACAATCAAGATACCTTGAGAAGCTGTATCCACCGTAATATCATATGTGATTGACTCAGCCTCTCCACTGACATTCCAATTGCCCAGACGCACAGAAGCCATGGCTCCGGGCGGTACGGTATGGAGCAAACTATCGGTACGCGGGTCTACCTCCGTCGGATCGACGTGAATCGTATGACGACTGTCGCGGGAATCCGGACCGAAGTCAATGATACCAATGTTATCATACGGTGTGGAACCTTGATGATAGTTGTAGCGATGACCGTAGGTGCAAACCACCTTGGTAGTATCGTATATATTGAGATAATTAATACAGTGGTTCTCGGGGCAATAGACGAGGATATTGGTTTGATAGACATAATTCGTTCTCAGTTCTCCCGTTTCGGAGTCGGAATATCTACCGCGGATACGGACATCGTAACTACCCTCGAGTATCTTCTTAAGCGAATAGGAATAGATGCCAGTCGTAATATCGTGTGTGTAGCCATCCGGACCTTCAGAGATGCCCGTCACGCCACGTACCCAATCGGACTCACCTACCTTACGATACTGGATATCAAACACATTCGCAATATCATCTTGAGACTTCCACGTGACAAGCATTGTCGAATCGACGCACTGCGGATAAACCGCCAAGTCTATCGGCTTCTTAATTGCATTGGTATTGATCTGGAAATTATCGATAGCAATACTGGTGCGATACACATCTTCTGAACTATTCTCATTGGCCCAGATAAAGACGAACACGAAGTCTTTCTTGGAATTAGAAGAGCTAACGCTGACCTCATTGGTAAACGACACATTCTGCCATGCTTCGCTACCGCACACAAACTTCTCGCCCGACTCACCAAGGGATTGGCAAGCAGCCACTTGTGCATTGGATAAACGCGCATTGGGCTGACTGAGAATAGCCTGAAGATTCGTCGCTCCTGCCGCAGTCAAGTCCTGCTCTCGGCAGAAGAGCACGTAGAGTTTGGATGTAGCGGAATCGCCCACTCCCTTCCAATCGAAACTGACATCATAATGTTGGGTATTCGTTGCCTGCGGGAAACGATAGCGCAACATCGTAACGACAATATTTGGATGGTTGCCGTAAACAGGATTTTGGCCATCAGAGGAGACATAGAGTGCCTTACGTCCCTCGCTATGGACGGCCGCACCTACCACCCACTGGTCGGTAGTACCGGAGGTGCCGTAGTTGAACGTCCAGCCCGTCATGGGGTCTCGATCCTCGAAACCACATTCATAGGGGAGGCCGGAAGCCACAATGGAACCTTGCGACCAAGCCAGGACGCTGAAGAGTAAAATTATATGTAAGAGGATAATTTTCCTCATTTATGATTTATGATTTATGATTGCAAATTTATGATTTATGATTTAGAAGATCTGCTTAATATCTTTGTCGCCGGTGCCGGTGATGACGAACTCTACACGACGGTTGAGTTGGCGTCCCTCTTCGGTATCGTTGTCAGCCACATGTTCGCGTTCACCGCGACCTTCGGCGGTCATACGCTCGGCGGCTACGCCACGTTTGATCAGGTCAGCACGCACGGCATTGGCACGTCCCTCGGAGAGGATCTGGTTGGCCTCGTCGGTACCTACAGCATCGGTGTGACCGATGATATGGATCGTCACGCTGGGGTTCTCGAGCAAGAACTGCGCCAGATCGGACATCGCCTGCTCAGACTGCGGCAGGATATACGTCTTGTTGGTTGCGAAGAAGAGGTTCTCTATCTTAACCTTGATACCCTCCTTGATATGCTGCAGATATACATCGGCTGTATCGCGTACGAAGCGGATGGTGTCATCCTTCGGCATATAGCCCGTTGCACTCAGGTGAGCAATATAATTGCCCTCGGTGAGCGGCGTCTCGATGAAGCCGTCGTCGGACGACTGAGCGGCATAGAGCACCGTGGTATCGGAGAGAGCGGTCAGACGCACAGCAGCCTCGATCGGCTCGCGAGTGTCCACATCATATATATTCATACAGAGCGTATATACAATAGGCGCAGGAATGCGCTCCAAAGCCAGACGCAGGGTGTCGAACGAGAAATCTTCCACCGACTGAATGACTGTATCCGAAGGATAATAGCCATTCTTGGTAGCCGATACGCGGTACTGACCCGTCGCAAAACGGCCCTGCAACAGACCCTGACGGTTGGTATTCTTCTGCATGCGCTTGCCGGTCTCCACACTGGTGATCTCAACAGCCGCACCACCCAACGCAAGGGCAGAGTTCTCGTCGTATAGATAGACACCCATACGCGGCGTCGGCTTCTTCGGATATTCGCGTGTAGCTTTCTGCTTGCGCGGCAGGTTGAACCATACAGCCACCTTGGCTCCTACGAGGAAGGGATTTACCTTGGCATTAGCTGCCGAGGTGGTAGCCAGCGCAGAGGTGGAAGAATAATCCAGAGGATTAGCCGACGACATGAGCACCGCAGGTATATCCTGGGTAGCCTCGGGCCATCCGGCAATCGCCTCCGGCACCTGATACTTAAGCACATTGAGGAAACCGTAGTCCACAAAGACCGAAGCACGCACCTTCGCCTTGGACTTAACCCACTGATCGAGGTTAACGCCGATCTCTGCGTGCGCAGCGGCATTGATGCCCCACTTGACAGAAGAAGAGGAACTATTCATCGCCTGATCGGTAACGAGCGTATGACTGAACATCTGCTCGAGGTCGGTGGTGAGTTCGGTATCGGTGATCGATGTGGTGAGACTGCCGCTGACGGACGACTGGCCCATCACGCCAAGACCCACCTTGACACCCGCCTGCCAGAACAGAGGAATGTTCTTCAGTTCCATACCGAACAAGACAGGAACTTGCACGAAGCCTCCTATCAGCTTGTCCTTCATCGAACGGAAAGCATAATGGTAGGTCATACGATCGGCATAAGGATCCATACCGAACGAGCGCGTGAGCGTACCCTCATCGTTGTTAGAGATGCCCATCTGTGAATTATAGAACGTGAACTCCACGCCGGTGGTGAAGAGCATCTGCTTGTAGCGCAGCTGGTAGCCCAGGCCGAGGCCGCCGCCCACGAAACCGTTGTCTTTGTTCTTGAATCCCAGCGGATTAGCTCCTAGCGCAGCGGAATTGTCGTAGTTGATACCGGATGTAAAGAGGTTGCTATACCCCACCATTCCCCAGAAACCGAGACGATGGTCGATATCACGATTGTTGTATGCTTCGGCGCGGGCATTTGCCTTGTCGATCGCCTCCACTTGCGCCATATACTGCGCTTTCTCCTCGGCGGCAGAAAGCTGGGGAGCGGGTGCTGCCTTGGCTACCTGCTTGGTTGACTTAGAAGACTGCTTCTTCTTAGCCTGAGTTTTGGATTGCTTTGCCTTCTGCTGAGCGGCCTTCTCCTTCTGCTGAGCTGCTTTAGCCTGCTGTTTCTCGCGATCGGCTTGCTGCTTGGCTTGCTGTTTCTCGCGATCAGCCTGCTGTTTAGCCTGCTGTTTCTCGCGATCGGCTTGCTGCTTGGCTTGCTGTTTCTCACGATCAGCCTGCTGCTTAGCTTGCTGTTTCTCGCGATCGGCTTGTTGCTTGGCTTGCTGTTTCTCACGCTCGGCTTTGGCCTTCGCCTGCTCTTTGGCGCGCTGCTCGCGTTCGCGTTGCTGCTGTGCCTTGGCTTTCTCACGCTCACGCTGCTGCTGCGCTTTCGCCTTCTCGCGATCGCGTTGCTGCTTAGTCTTCGCCTTATCGTCAGCAGAATAAACCACTGCTACCGAATTGTCCACTATAGAAGCCAGCGGGGCAATCATCGTCATGCCCATTGCCAAAAGGAGTATGTAAAGGATTCGTTTCATCTTCATCAGTCTTTAATAGATTGGTTACCCAAGCGCTTACGATAGCCGCGCTGGTTCTTTTGGTTGTCGTAGATATAGGATTTGGCCTTGATCGGCATCTCAAATGCAATCGTATACTTGATACCCACACTCATATTACGCACCACTGCAGCATTGGAGAGGTTGCTGAGCATAAGGGGTTGAACGAAGAACTTCACGCCCTGATCGGTCTCGCGATACTCGAACGGCGGGAGTCCGCTTCCGCCTGTATGGATATTGAGCAGACCGAAATCCAGATATGCCGCCAGATACATACGCTTCTTGTCGGGATTGCGACGGAAGACCTGATAGAACGTGGTCTTATCGATACGCACACCCAATTCGGCATGCGCCATCAGCTGGAAGTTCCACTTAAGCGGCAGGGTACCGCTTCCCATATACTGGTTGGACTCAAACTGATGGTTCGGCATATCGAAGAAAGGATCGTACGGACGTTCGTACTCGCCATACGTCGTGAAATGTGCGCCGGAGGATGTAGCACCATAGAGATTGATCGACATCTTCGGACCCACCATAAAATAGAAGCGTTTCCATTCGCCGCCCAGCAGAATCGGGATGTTGAGATTGATCATATGGGTCAAATCGCGCGCCTTATCCACCTGGACATGCATATCAAACAGCTCACCCTCGGTATCCATCATCGGCAGATAGAAGTCGAGCGAATTGATGCGATTGGCATGCAACTCGTAGAGAAACTCCGCACCGAAGGAGAAGATAAAATCGTTGTAGAAGACGCGATAGTCCGCACCCAGATTCAGGTTGAGGCCGGAAGCCGGCTGATAACCCTGGATGTCATGCAGCAAGGCCGAATAGCCCAAATCGGCATGTGTCGTCACGAAATGACGCAACTCCGGAGCCAAGCGTGTATGTGCGCTAGCGCACACGCTAGACACCACCCAACATAATATGAGGATATACCTTTTCACAGACTATATGTAGCCATTTTGCCAAATTAGGCGGCAAAATTACAAAAAATATCCCAATTGTGCAAGTTTTTGCGCATTTTTTTATTCATTTTCCCTCATTTTGTCAACTCAACATGATAATTTGCATACAAAAAGGGCTACCTTGCGGCAGCCCCTTTCGTATGTACAGTGTACGAATGTACGATGTACGAGAGTGATTATTTTACTTCCACTTTCTGGCCGGTGATGTTGTAAACAACGCCGTTGATGAGGATGTAAACCTGGTTGTTGCGGATGAACTTAACAGCCTTGCTGCCAATGTTCGAATCAGCGTTCTCAAAGTCAGTCGGGTAATCCAGGTGCTTGATCAACAAGTTGTCGATAGCAGCCGGAGCACCATCGGAATCTGCATCATCGTTGGTCCAAACGAAGACGAGGCGATGGAGACCCGCAGCAATAGTCGGCGTAACAGCACTCTTGAGAGTCCAAGCAGCCTGCGATACAAGTGCTTGAGCGCCATCCAGTGCAATCCATTCCGCCGGCAGCGTAGTGCTGGTCAAACCAGCAGCGAGCACACCTGCTGTTAGTTCGACATCCGCCGGGATGAGAGCAACTCGCATGTAATCAAGTGCACCATCTTCCTCGTTGTACTCACCAACGCACTTATAGTCGTACGAAATAGTGAAGGTACCATCAACGGTGAAGTCGAAGAGCTTGGTTGCATAGGATACAGACGTAGCCTCATCATCGTAAGCATAAGCAGCACCATTGTTGGAGATATAGAGGGCATTGCTTTCCTCTGCAGCAGCACTGCCAATCATCCAAGCGTTGGTCTGATCGCCATTGATAAACTTCCATCCAGCAGCGGACTCGAACTCATCGCTGTATTCGAACGATACAACCTGAGCGAACTCAAGCGTACTGAACTCGATAGAAACTGCTTCGCTATTGCCATCCTCACCACAAGCTCTACGCAGGTAGAAGATGTAGTCGGTGGACTCAGCAAGGCCGGTTACTACAATAGAGTTAGCATCTGCAGGAACAGCGATGTAGTCAGGCAACAACTCCATGTTCGCCTGAACAACCGCGTACTCCCACGAAGCGCCAGCAACAGCCTTCCAAGTGAAGGTAGCACCATCATAGGTTTCGTCAGAAACAGCCAGGTGTTTCGGGTTCGGGCAAGCCGGACCTACGCCAGGAGCGTACTCAATCGTCATCTTCGGCAAGAAGTTACGTTGAGCAAAGCTGGTACCGGTACCATAGCCACCCATAGAAGCACCTGTTGTAGTAACACCGTACCAGTTGCAACCAGCCCAAGTACCAGCGACGGTCTGCTTGATACCAATCATGAGGTTACCTCCTTCATATTGGAACGGTTGATCGAACGTAACTACCATCTTTTCGTCCACAATAGACAGGCTTGCAGCTGTCATGACTTGTGTCATTGCATCCCAATCAGCCTCTGCAGCGAGAGTGGCTTCGGGAGCCTCAGCTACGTAAACCTCGAAGAGCGCATCGCCCCAGGAAGTTCTAGTAGTACTCGTATATTTACCGTAGAAGGTCAGCGACTTGATCGAATCCCACTCCAACTCTTCCAGAGCAGTCTCCGGAATGATGAACTGGCTACGTTGAGAAGCATAATCCACATTAGATCCATTCACAGGTACATAACCGTTGGTAGCAGTACCATCGTTTACAGTGATCTGGTATGCTGCAGTCGGCTTGAAGGAGATAACAGCGCTATAGAGGCTCTTACCATCCAGTTCACCGCAGTCAGCCTTAACGCGAGCGTAGTAGGTAGTCTCAGCGGTCAGACCCGTGAGATCGAGCGTAGCAGAATCGCTTACCAATGCCACGATCGAATCGGACATATTGGCATTCTCACTATACTCAACAACCCAAGCCTGTTCGTCACCACCGGCAACCCAGTTGAGGGTAGCAACGTTACCGTTACCCGGCGTGAGGACAGCAGCCAAACCGGTCGGAGCCGGGCAAGCAACAGTTGTCGTGAAGGACTTAGCGTCGGTCCACTTGCTGAAGCCGTCTTGCTCGCCGCAGTTAGCGCGCACGTATACATAATAGGTGTGCTCAGGCAATAGGTTAGCCAATACGTACGGATTGTCGGTTACATCCAAGATGTTAGCCAATGTATCCGGACGGCTGGTAGCGATGGTATCATAAGCAATCTGCCATGCATCCTGGCCCTCAGCGGTCCAAGCCACCTTAGCGGTATGTGCCTTGATCTCAGAGATGTTCAGGCCGGTCGGCTTGATACAGCTCGGTACGAGGTCGATGAGCACATTGTCGATATGGAGGTTGTTGTCCGCATTGGTAACAGTAGACTCACCATAGAATGCCACCTTGATAGACTGACCGTTGTAAGCAGCGAGGCTGATAGCCACTTGCTCACCGGTAGCAGAACATGCGATGTTGTTGTAAACATACTCAGAGCTATCGTTATCCCATTGACGGAGGATCGTCCAGGTAGCTGCGTTATCCGTAGAAACGAGTACCACAAACTTGTCGTCTGTACCGGTGGTTGCCGGAGCACCCAGCGTACCAGAGAAAGCCGTCAATGCGAGATCGAAGGTCAGCTGTACATCACCATCAACAAATACCGACGGAGTCTCCAACCAGTGGTAGCGAGCTGTTCCATAGATATTGATACGTGCGTGGTTGTCGAATACGCCATTGTTGGTACCGAAATACCATAAAGATGCAGAAGTACGAGCTGTACCATTGAGCACATTGCTCAACAAACCGGCGTACTGGCTCCAATCAGTCGGAAGCGCTGTTCCGAACTTCTCCTCGAACGGAACACCGTAAGCGGTCTTGAAGATCTGTTGCTGCGACCAAGCGTCCGAGCAAGCAGCTTGCACCTTCACGCTGTAGGAGGTATTAGTAGTAAGACCTTCGAGCAGATACGGGCTGCTGACATTATAGATTGTATCAGCATTCGCACCATCCGAATAAGTCAGGTTGAAGCCTGTCTGACCGTAGGTATTCCAGCTAATCAACAACGAAGTAGGCGTAATGCTATCGGCCTGAAGATCACTCGGTGTCTGGCAGAGACTTGCAGTATGGAAGGTGAAGAGTTCACTCCACATACTATAGTCTTCGTTCTCGCCTTCGCTACAGTTCGCACGTACATACACGTGGTATAAGGTATCGGTTGCGAGTTCAGCGATTGCATACGGGAGAGCCGTTACATCGTGAATATCCTCTGCCGTTACATTAGCAAGATCGAATGCCGGATCAGCCGAGTAAACGACTTGCCATGCATGCTGATCCTCTGTACCCTTCGTCCAGTTGAGAACAGCCGAAGAAGAGGTGATATCAGAAACAGCGATGTTCTTCACCACGAAGCAGGTAGGCATCTCACCATGAACATGGTCAATCTTCACCTTCGGGTTGAAGTTACTCTTCGATGCAGCATTGGAACTATACTGATACATAGAGTTACCGGATACACCCGACTTACCATACCAAGAGCAAGATACATCCGTACCTGTTACAGTTTGCTTGAAGCCAATCAAGAGGTTACCGCCTTGGTACTGGAACGGTTTATCCAGGGTAACTTCCATCTGCTTGTTGGCAAGTTCGAGATGCTTCGAGTTCACAACTTTCTGCATGTCCGTCCATGCAACCATTGCAGAAAGAACCGTGTCATTCGTTTCAGCTACGTATACATCAAATTGAGCACCTTCCCAAGTTGCCGTAGTCGTGCTGGAGAAGAATGTCAGTTTTGTGATAGAATCCCACTGGATAGTAGCAATCTCTTTCTCCGGAATGATGAACTGGCTATTAGTTCCCATATCTGCGTAGTATCCGTAGAACGGAACATAGCTACCGGTAGTTGTACCATCGTTGATGATGATAGCGTTCATCGGTGTGAAGGAGATCACATTAGACCACTCACTCTCTTCTGTCTCACTACAAATTGCTTTTACGCGAGCGTAATAGGTAGAATCAGAGATGAGACCGGTGAGACTGAGTGTCGGCTCGGTTACATTCGCTGTGATAGCGTCTGCAAACTTAGGATCCATACCATATTGTACCTCCCAAGCGGAAGCAGCACCGGCAGCCCATTTGAGGGTAGCAATCGAACCTTGACCCTTCGTCAGAACAGCTGTTAAGCTATCCGGCTCGAGGCAGTTCGGAATCGAGTCAATCACGATGTCGTCAATATGAACACCCTTATAGGAAGAAGTAGGTGCATCCATCTTGATAGCGATATACTTCGCTCCGCCTTCGTACGCATTGAACAATACTCTAAACGGCTCATAGGTTGCAGCCGAAGGAGTAATAGTATCCAAAGCCACATAAGTAGAAGCGTCAGCCGGATCGGACATGACACCTACCGTAAACGTAGCATTATACGAAGCAGAGTATTTACGCGCGTTGAAACGCATACGCAATGCGCTGATACCCTCCATTTCCGGAAGAACAGCGTACTGATCCGTAACAGCTCCTGCAGTACTACTATAATATGCATAGAACTTCAAGCTGTTCAGGCCGGAGTTAGCATACGTAGCACCCTTGTATACCATCGGATAGGAGTTATACGAGGTGTTCGTACCGGTATTGATCTGGCTCCAGCAGAGCGGCAGGTTCTTACCAGTAGTCTTACCCTCCATGATATCGAAGTTCTCGCTGTACGGGAATTCCGAAACAAGTGCACAACCGGTATGGATTGTAATCGGGATTGAATACTCGGAAGTATCCGTAGCACCACAGAGCGCTGCGACTTGTACATCGTAATAGGTAGCGGCTTTGAGACCGTCAATGACGAAGGCAGAGTCATTATCTGCAGCGATAGTGGTCCAAACGGAATCAGTAGCCTCTTTGTACTGAACAGCCCAAGCTGTTTCGGAACCTTGTGCCTCCCATTTCAGAAGTACAGAGGAAGCCGTAGCAAGGCTGTCAACAGCCTCTACGTTCTCCGGTTTCTGACAATCCGGGATGTAGGAGATCTTGATATCATCGATACAGCAGGTATACTGGCCGCTATAGTTCCAGCGGAATACCAGACGATAAGCCTCGTCCGGAATCGTATCCAGTTTCGTCTCACGATAAGACATCGCTCCATTACTGCGTTCGTACGCAACCAAGTCATGGTAATACGCAGCCGTATCTATATATCCCAGATACAAAGTACCGTTGGTAGCACTCTCTGTTTGCATCCAGAATCCGATCTGCAAGAACTTGAGCGAATCAGCCAATTCCGGTAATGCAGCCAAGCAGTCACCCTTACCATGGAAGGTTAAGGCATTTGTTCCCTCATGCACGTAAGCGTACGAGGTACTCTTTGTCTTATCCAAAATATGCGGGTAAACGGTTGCGCCATTAGCAATAGCTGCATCCCAACAAACAGGAACTACACCAGCAGCAGCATAGGTTGTACCCTCATAATCTTCAAAGCCTTCAATGAAGTCACCCTTCGTAGCAATAGAGTACGGCTCGCAAAGGGTAGCGATGGTGATCGGAGCGGTATACTCGCTGATAGCAGTCGAGTCTGCGGTATTACACCAAGCAGCTACGCGAACGTCGTAGATATTAGCAGCCTCCAAACCGGCAAGAACCAATGTATCGGACAATACAGAATCCGGAACGAGGGTCCAAACAGAGTCTGCAGTCTTCTTATACTGAACGAACCAGTTGGTTTCATTGAGACCCGGTGTCCAAGTGATCGTAGCCGAAGTGGTAGTGGTAAGACTATCAATAACAGCCAAATCAGTCGGCTTCATACAAGACGGCAGCGCCTTCACTTCTACGTCATCCAAATACAAGTATGCATCACCGCTACCATAGTTACTGGTACCCTTGAAGTAGATAGTTACAATCTGACCGGTGTAATCAGAGAGGTTAATCTCATATGTAGACCAAGCAGAAATGCCTGCCAAATCGGTCTTCAATGGGATGCGATTCTCACCACCATCTTCAGAGATCAGCACCTCGCCTGCACCACCGGTAGGATTCTTCCAGCGGAAGGAAAGAACTGCATTCTCAGACAAGTTGATACGCGGCGTAGCCAAAACATTGGTGTTACCATTGCTATTTGAATACGAGTTGAAACGGAGGCATGTATCACCATTCGAAACATAACGATTCCATTTGTAGGTAGCACTAGTCGTTGTACCTTCTGAGTTGTCCCAATACTCGGGAATACCACTTGCGAGTCCGTTGAAGTTCTCGCTCCAAGGCATAGCCAGCGGCAACGGCAAGGTCTTGAACTGGAGGCTGATAGCATCACTATTACCATCCTCACCACCACAAGCTTTGCGAACGAAGAACTTATAGAAAGTCTTCTCCGTGAGGCCGGTGAGTTGGATAGAGTTCTCCATATTCGGTACCTCAATGTAGTCGGAATCTGCCGGAACAGCAAAAGCACCTACTGAATCAGCAGCAACGAGTGCGTATTCGAACGACACACCCTCTACCTCATCCCAGTTGAACGTTACGCTCTCTGCGGTTAGGTCTGCATAAAGCAGGTTGGTTGGTTTCGGGCAAAGGATACGCGCAATCTTGATGTTATCTACTGCAGCGGGAGGATTCTTTCCGCTGGTATACGTGTAGTTTCTCCATGCGAATACCATTTGATAGTAACCTACTTCCTCGATTGCCAGCTCAATGAGTTTGTGATTCCAAGCCGCACTATCCAGATTGAGTTTGCTACCGCCATCAAGTGCTACCCAACCGTCGGGTAACGTAGTAGTACCAAATCCACTCAGAACCGTAGTAGCAGCTTCGAGCTCTACATCTGCAGGAATCAAAGCTACACGGAGGTAATCATTGGTACTGTAACCCCAGCATTTCCAATCATACTGGAAGGAATACATACCCGTTTGGTCGAAGTAGAAGGTCTTGGTAGCATATACCATAGCAGCCATACCTGTACCCTTCGAGTAAGCATAGGTACCAAAGTTGTCATTGGAGATATAGAGTGCCTTAGAACCGTCAGCAGTTGCGCCATCACTCCAAACCCAGTGGTTCTCGAGGTCACCGTTGATCAGCATCCATCCGTTGCCGGCCTCAAAGTTGTGGTCGTACGGCAGGTTGGTCGGAGTCTGGATAGTAGCGAACTCTTTGACGAGCGTCTCGCTGTATTCGTTCTCACCACAAACGCGACGAACGAAGAACAGATAATGGGTAGTCTCGGTAAGTTCGGTCATGGCGAAGGTAGTCTCGGTAGTAGTACCCATGAAGAGGGTGTCTGCCGGGACAAACTCACCAGCCGGTTTAACTACGTAGCCATACTGCCACGTACCATCCTCGTCAGCCTCCCATACTGCAGTTGCAGTTGTGCCTTGGATACCGGTGACATTCAGACTGGTTGCCTTTGCGCAAGCAGGGATGTCATCGATCTTCACATTGGCAATGTGGAGGTTGTTGCTTGCATCGGTTGCAACCGTCGATTCGCCATAGAAAGCGAGTTGGATACTATTGGCAGCATATGCGCTCATGTCAATCTTAGCCAACTGACCTTCGGTATTGATCTGATCCAACGAGAATCCTTCACCACTATTGGTCCATTGAGCCAAAATAGTCCAAGAAGCACCACCGTTGGTAGTAACGAATACGTAGAACTTCTGCGAATTCTGCTTACCAGCTTCAACAGCCTGCTTATTACCCTCAGCCTTGGTAAATGCCAAGTCGAAAGTAAGCTGTTGATCCGCTTCCATCTCAATCGTCGGACCTACAATCCAGTATTTGGAAGTAGAGTCTTTGAGGTTGAGCACGAGGTGATGATCAGCAGAAGTGAAAATACTGTTGACAGCAGCCACATTCCAACCATTCTTAGTCGGCTCAAGGGCTGCACCCTCGTTGATCACATCGCTAAGGAGTGCTTCATAACGCACCCACTCGCTAACCATTGTAGCCGTGTCAAAACTCTGAACAAACGGAACGCCCGAAGCTGTCTTGAAGGAGATTGCCTTGCAGAACTTGCTGGTGCCATCCTCTGCATCCGAGCACTTACCAGCCACGCGTACGTTGTACTCCGTAAAATCGAGGAGACCGGTCAGCGTGTAAGGTTTCTCGGTAATGTTGAGCGTGGTATAGTTCTCGTCCGAAGCCTTCTTGTACTCGAGAATCCAAGCGGTTTCACCGCTCTTTGCATTCCAGTCGAGTTTAGCCGAAGTCTTAGTAGTAAAACCAGGAACGAGCGTCAAACTATCCGGTGTCATACACGACGGTGCATTGTCGATAAGCACATGACCCACGTGGATATCATTATCACCACCGGAAACGGTAGATTCACCGTAGAAGGCGATTTGGATCTCCTGACCGGCATATGCGCTCAGGTCAATCTCTACTTCTTCGCCAGCAACCGGAATCTCGTTGTACACATAGGACGAACCCTGGTTGTCCCATTGCTGGAGGATAGACCATGTCTGGCAGCTGTCCGTAGAAATGAGTACCACCAACTTGTCGTCTTGCTGTGAGGTAGGATTCTCAATCGGATCCTCGTTGTTGTAATCCGTTAAAGCCACCTGATAGGTAAGCACATAATTGCCACCTTCCGGCAGCGGAATCATCGGACTGATAATCCAATGCTTGCAAGAGGTACCATAGAGGTTCATGTAAGCGTGCGGACCACCGAGAATATTCGGTTGACCGCCGCGTGCGCCGAAGTACCATGAACCACCTGATGTAAGCGGAGTGGTGCCTGCCATCACTTGATCCAGCAGACCTGTTGCTTTGGTCCAGTCGCCTTGCGTGGCAAGAGCATCTGCATACGGAATACCGATCAGCGTCTTGAACGAAGCGCTCTTGTAGCCACTGGTGTTTTCGCCACACACACTCTGTACGCGAACTTGGTAGGAAGTGTAAGGAGTGAGGTTTGCCAAAGGAATAGCAGTCAAAGTGGTGTTCTTTACCAGGAACGTCCAATCTTCATAACTACCGCCCTTGATCTCGACGTTGTAGGTACCACTACCACCAGCCACGTTCAGCGTAGCACTGTTGGCAGTCACATCCGTGATGTCGACTGTCTCAGGCTTGTCGCAGACAACGACCGGGCCACCACCAGGAGTGTACTCAAAGGTACATTTCGGGAGATAAGCCACTACGCTACCAGCTGCAGAGCTACTGTTACGATAGCGACTTGCGCCGGCCAAAGATACGCAGTAGAACGATGCGCTCTTGTAGTTGCCTGCGGTCGTAACCAGCCAGTCGAACACAAGATTGCCACCATTGTAGGTGTACCCGTCTTCGAAGACAACTGTCAATGTTGTGCCTGTGGCATCCATTGCACCGGAGTAAACCGCAGTCAGGTCTGTGTCGATGAATCCTCCGGACAATGATGTCTCTTCGGTCTCACCGATGCTAACCTGGAACGTACCGGTCCATGCAGCCGCAGCAGGAGAAGACAGATAGAATGTCATCTGCGAGATGGTACCGCCATTCATAGCAGTCAACGAATCTGCCGGATAGATACACTGTGAACGTGCACCCTGGGTATCCGCATACAGACCGTATGTCGGGACATTACTACTCGTAGACGTACCATCAGCCACAGTTAATTCACTCTGTGCCTTTACCTGCAAACTTACACAACATAGCATTACCATCATGAGGCATGCTAGTTTTTGAGTAAATTTTCTCATACGTTTTTGAATTAGTTAAACAATAAAATAAACAAACTATAGATATACTATATTGTGCATACTATACAATTTGCGCAGCAAAATTATAAAAAGTTTTCGACATGAACAAAAATTTTGGCAAAAAATAACCATTTTGTCACAAAATTGCAAAGTAGAGTTTGCAAAATGACAAAACAACTGTATGGAGAGGGTGTGTGGCTCTCCTATTAATCACCTACTAATAACCTACTAATAACCTACTAATAACCTACTAATAACCTACTAATAACCTACTAATCACATACTAAGGTCAGTACAGTTTTAGTAATTGTATTAGATGGATGGATGAATGAATGAATGAATGAATGAATGAATGGATAGATAGATGGGTAGATGGATAGATAGATAGATAGATAGATAGATAGATAGATGGGTAGCAATCAAAAAAAGCGTTCGCGGGGAAGCGAACGCCTTTTTGATGAAAGCGGGAGCGGATTATCGACGCGGATCAGCCACTCGTTGGCCGGCAGCGTTGTACCACTCATCGCCCAGGATGATGTACATCCGGTCGCGATAGATAAACTTCTGTGCGCCGCGTCCCTCGGCATCAATCTGCTCAACACCCTCCGGATAATGGATGGTGAGGGTATGAACGAGCAGATTAAGACATGCGTCACCTACGATACGTACGGTATCTACATACACGCCTGCAGGAGTGCCGACCGGATAGAAGATCGGGGCTTGTCCCTCGGCATAGATATAGAGCGGGTTCGTGTAAGTGAACGGCAGGTCTTGGGTAGAGATAGTGGTGGCATCGTAATCGTAAACAGTAGATCCCGCATTGTAGGATACGATGAGCGTCATGACACTATCGCAACCCAGCGACGATACCAAGGTATCGCGGAAGATACCGGCACGATTGTAGATATGACCATTCCACGTGTAGGTCTCGCCACGGCAGATAGCTACCTCCTCATCCGGCGCATATTGGGTCGGGATGACGTACAGATCGAGCGTAACGGTACTATCACAGCCATGCTCAACTGACTGGAGCTTACGATGGTAGATACCAGTCTGCGTCTTCGGACGGAAGTCGAACTGCGCATATGTCTCACCCTCGCAGATTGTATCACTGATAAAGGTCTCTTGCGCCGGGAAGATCTCAATCTCCAGCTGGAAGACGCTATCGCGTTTGCCAGCTCGCGCTTGCTCATCCGTTGCATAGAAGCAGGTAGGATAAGCGTGGATACCCGGGTTGGTATCATCACCGGAGATATGGATGTCGCCCACATTGATATCCTCGTACTGGCAACCGGAAGCATAATCACGGGTCTTATCGAAATAGCCCAAGCGGACATTATCGACATGGACTACCATACCTGTGTTGGAGGTAGTACGTGCTTCGCGATAGAGACCAATACGTACGTTCTTACCGGCATACGGCGCGAGGCTATAGCGGACCTTCTGTCCGGTGGACGAGATGTCACGCAGCTGCTGACCGGCCGGGTTGGTGTTCTGCCATTTAGCAAGGATATTCTCGCTCTTCCAAGTCTGACCGCCATCGTCGGAGATGATGATCATGAAATAGTAGTCGTCCTTGACATCATTATCCGTAATCGGGTTGCTGGTAGCCAGATGCGCCGTGTTGCAAGCCGTGAGCGCCAGATCCATCGAGAAATGAACGCTGTCGTCCTCGGGCAAGTAGAAATTAGGCGTGATCATCCAATGGTAGTCCGCATTGTAGCCGATAGCAGCATAATGCGGTCCAGGCAGACCGATATTGTCGGTCTTACGTGTGAAGCTCCAGTTGTCGACGCCACGTGGGATGGTACCCGTAGTATCCACCACATTGTCGGCGTGTGCCTTGCTGAACGTCCACTCGTTGGCGCTGACCGTAGTAGTGAACTCCTCGAGGAAATACGGGCTACGCGAGGTCCTGAAGGTAGCCTTTTGAGAGAAGCTACTCTCGCCCCAGCGCTCACCGCAGATTGCCTGTACGCGCCATACATATGTAGTCAGCGGTTGCAGACCCTTAACAGTACAAGTGCTGGTAGCAACCTCGGCATTGAAGATCATCTCATCCTCCTTGGAGAAGAACGGATCAGTAGAAACCTGAACGAGATACGTACCGGCCGAGTCAATACCATTCCAGCTGAGGACAGCGTGGTAGGTACCTATCTGCAGTTCGGTCAGATCCGTGGGATCCTTACACTCCTGACGATGTTCGAAAGAGATATTATCAATCCACACATAATCACCTGTCTTCTGAGTCTTACCACCCTTCTCGGCAAACGAGGTCATGAGGGCGATATAGGGTCCGGTAGCACCTGCCAACTCGACCTTCATCTGCTGGAAGAGGTAGTCGTTGGCAGCAGTGGCCTCATCCGCCACGGAGAGCGTACCATCGTAGGTGACCGTATCAATGGGCACAAAGGTAGCCGCATTGGCAGGATCGGTCATTGTACCGACGATGATAGACTTAGAATACGAAGAACCCGTGTAGGCCATGATGACAGAATCCGTCGATGCCGACACATAAGCCGGACGCATCCAGAACATCACCTGCAAGGTATCGTAGGCAGCCACATCCATAGCCGGCATTACGATATAGGGCTGATAGGTAGCGCGAGCGCTAGTAGCAGCACGCATCATCACCGCATTATTACCCGCATAGCTATAGGTATAATCTTTGGTGTTTGCCTGGTTGAACGGATCGTATGTAGCATTGGTCCAAACACCTTGTGCGGCATCGCTATAGGTCCAGCAAAGTGTCTGCGTATAGTTCTTCTGTCCCTCGATAGTCATCCATCCCTCGGCAGGCTCGAATCCGCAGGTATAAGCCGGCGTGATTGCGACGCACTCGGTATTGAAGCTGATCGGCTTGGTAGCAGGCGACTGAGCGTCCTCACGCGTCTGGAAGACATACCACTCGTAACGCATAGAGGGGTTCAGACCAGTCAGTTGGCATGATGTGCCGGTGACCGAAGTACGCGACACCTCTTGGCCTGAGCCATCGAGGAGTACAACCACCGTTGTGAGTTCGGGATGATGCGTATTCCAAGCCAAAGTAGCAGATGTAGCGGTGACATCCACCGTACGGGGACTGGTGGGTGCAAACAGCGTGTTGCCCACCGGTTTGACAGCCAGATCGTCGACGAAGAACAGACCCGGAGTCGGCTGGAAGAGCACGATATACTTGCCCTGAGCAAACTCCAACGGCATCTGCTTCAACTCCCAATAGCGGAGTCCAGCAGGATCGTCGTTGACATTGTCATTCACCGTCAAGTCAGTCTGCGTATAGGTCAGCGTATCCAACACATGCAAGGTGGAGAAGTCACTCGGATCGGTGAGCGTACCTACCACAATCGACTGGCTGTAAGCATCGCCCAGGAAGGTAGCATCCACTATCTTACCGCGGTTGGCGGCCGTAACATGGGTCTGGTCGTAATTAGCAAAGCAACGTCCATAGAACTCGAGCATCATAGTATCGAGTCGGCAGTTGAGTTCCGGAAGGACGATATAGGAATTGTAGTTGGCCTCGGAGGTGCTGATACGGAGCGACTGGCTGTCGTTGCGTCCTACTTCGTAATGTCTGGATGCATTGTAGGCAGTCATCGGACCATAATACTCGTAACCCTTGCGCTGGATGAGCCACTGATAGCCGTTGACGGGCTCATCATAAGTGAGGCCCACCTGGAAGCACGAAGGCTTGAAATAGAGCGAGTCGGATGCATCGCCTGCGAGGACGTCATTAGCATCCCACTCGTAACGATTGTTGAAATTCCATACAAAATCAGTACCACTCTGATTCGGTTCCATCGGCATACACAACGTACGGAAGGCCATCTTATCGGTCGTAATGAAGTTCTTTACTCCGGCCGGCAGCGAAGCTGCAGACAAATAGGCGATATAATCCGTTTGCGGATCCAGATTCTCGACCAGCTGCTCGGTTACTCCGCTCAGATTAGCATAGGAAGCCACCAGCGTACCTGTCTTGGTCTTGATATCCAAATTCCAGGGCCCGCCTATATTCTCCCACTCAACGAGAGCACGGGTTCCTTCGGCCACCACCTTCTTGAGTGCCACGAAGCTATATCCCTTGGGCTCACCCATGATCACAGAGTCGATACAGAGATACGTGCTGTCAGACGGCTGTTTCGGCATATGGAGCACCACTTGCTTGGTGGCCATTGTAGCCGAATCAAGGTCGAGCGTATAGAAGCTATAGAGATAGTTCTTCTTAGAGGTAGCACGCGTATTCGGATCGAGTGCGTCAAGACGGAGAGATGCCATAGGCTTGTAAGTATCGAAGCTCTTATCCTTGTCGATCGTACCAATCTCCAACACAGCGTCAGTAGATGCCTGCGGGAGTTGCGAGGTGACATCCAAATAACCCGGACGCACCTTAAACTCGAACGAACGAGCTTGCGGAGCACTCACGGCAGGGAAGATAACATATCCGCCGAAGTAATCACCGCGCGCATGCATCATGAGAGCACCTTCGCCCTTAAGTGCATACGCATAGTCGTCGTCCACGGTGCGGCAATGGGGATAATAGATAAAGGCCTGCGTAGTAGCACCCAGCGAATCGCGATCGGCAACCAAGGCCGGATGGATATAATAGGTACCGCTGGAGGAATACTTGCTATTGACATGCAGTTCGGAACGCTCGAATCCGAAAGTATAGGAATCTACATAATAGAACTTAGTACTGAAATTCAACGGATTGCGCGACCAGGTACTCTTTTCTTCTTTGCCACAGATCGTACGAGCAAAGACATAGTAGGACGTCGCATCCTGCAGACCGGTGAGAATGACATGCGTCGAATCCTGGATGATATTGGGCAAGGTCTCGAGGTATTGCGCCAAGTTACCAATATTATTGTATTCCGACTCACGAATAACCGCAATCTCCCAGAGACTATCTGTTGCCAGAATCGGGAGGAGCTTGAGTTCAGCACTATTAAACGACGTACCTATCAACTTCATACGCGGTGCCGTACAACTTGCCTCCAACTCAACTGACACATTGTCCAGATAGATATCCGCAGACGAAGTAGTCCCCAGACCGGAGGTAAAAGCAATACGATCGTACGGGAGATCATATTCGCCAAGCAACATCTCGTAATGCGAGAAGTCGGTAGAAGCCGTCAGCGTGAACTGTGCCAATTGGAAGAAGGTAGAAAGATCCTCGGGATCAGCTATCACACCCACATTGAGCACCGGCGTAGCGGTAGTAGAGGTACTCCACGTACGTGCATCGAAGGAGAGCTTCAGATCCGACAAGTTGGCATCAATAGCGGGCACTACCATCCAGGAACGAGAAGTGGCAGAACTGGAGTAGAGGTCAACCGCCTTGGTATCCAGGTTCGATACATTCTCCACCCTCGGATAATCACTGCTGGCGCTAAGATTGCGGAACAACCAGCAACCCACCTCTGATTTACCCAGAGGGTAGTCCTCGAAGCCGTCAAAGAACGGCACAGGCGAACCGCCCTCAGTAGGACAAAGCGTGCGGAAAGTTGCATAGGTAACAGAAATAGCCGTGCTGTCACCACCCTCGCATATACCTTGTGCATAGACATAGTAGTTAGAGGTAGGCTGCAGATTGGTAAGGAGCACATTGTCGGAATGCGTCACCATCGTGTCGAGCAAGTAGTGATAAACAGGCTTCTGTTCTTCCGTGAGCAACTTGTCCGCCACCAAGAGCCGATAGGTATCTTGATAGCCCTTCCAGCTGACAATAGCCGCTGATTCGCCTACACTATCTACCGTAAAGGATTGAACCGAACGGCAGCGCGGAATCAGATCGACAGAGATCTCTGATATATAAGCATAGTTGGTCACACCAAAGTCAGAAAGGAACATGATGTTGCGTCCCAGATCGCCCATATAGTCACCCTCATAGTGCTCAAAGCCTACACTATACGGATCCCAACCTGTATGGCTGAGATTGAGCGTATCGATGGCCACAAAGGTATTTAGATCGGACGGGTCGGTTACAACACCCACAATAATCTGGCTATTGTAGGAAGAGGTGCTATAACCACGTCCCCAGAAATTAACCTGATACTTGCGGATAGAATCGACATTCAATTCCGGCATGATAGCATACGCGCCCACAGTGCTTGAAGACGACGAAACATTGTCGTAGAAATAGAGATAGTTGTTGCCATTATGCCTATACGAAGACGTATTGTTGACATATGGGATATAGGAAGAAGAAGCCGATTGTGTCTTACTACCTACCGTCCAACACGGTTTCTCACCGCCTGTTCCAGTCTCGAAGCCCTCATCCTCGCTGAAGGTAATGGTTCCCATTTCCTCCGGAGCAAAGGCGTTACAAGGTGTAGTGAACGAGATGGTGTTCCATTGCGACATCGTAGCCGAGTCGCACAAAGCCGCTGTATAGACGTAGTACTTGGTTTGCGCCGAAAGGCCGAAGACCTCGTGAGAACGACGACTGATGGTGTCGCGATAAACCAGTTGGCTAGCAGGAACCTTGTAGTTCTCATCGGCCAAATGGGCATCGGAGATAGGCGTATTGGTCAACATCAGTATCCATTTGTCGTTTGTACGCAGACCACTGCTGACGCGTACACTCTCCGTAGTCAGATCGGAGATGCTCGGCTTGGTGAGCGGACATACCACCGACACAAAGGATACATCATCCAAATAGGCATAAGAAGTGAGTTCATACGGCGTACGCCAAGCGAAATAGCGAGCGGTATTCGGGATAAGAGAGGCGTACTCACTCAGATCATACGAGTATTGCGCACTCTCGCCACGCCCCTGGACAGAGTCGATCACCACAAACGTACTGAGATCCTCCGGGTCGGTCATCACACCGCATAGCCACGAATAGGACGAAGAGGCATACATATAGAACGTCACCGCTATCTGGCTCAAACTATCGCAGTTGATTTCAGGCGACACCACATATGCAGGCGTATAATCGTAATATGCATAGCCGTACATACGGAATGTGTTGGAGCCCGAATTGGCGTAGGTAGAAGAACTATAGATATAGGGGATATAGCTAGACGTAGCATCCGGCGCACCATTTCCCACATACCAACAATTAGGCACCGAACCGACACCAGAGGCATAGGTATCAAAGGTCTCCTTGTTGGCCTTGTGCGGATCAAGCAGTTCGCAAGTAGTCTGCGCCTGCGTCATAATCCACGTACTATCACCACAAAGCGCACGGACATAGACATAGTAGGTCTTCAAAGCCTGCAGACCCTCCGCATGGAAACTCTTGCCGGCAAAAACAGTGTCACCCACAACCGTCAACGACTGATTGTATGTACCATTTTTAACAGCATTGATGCTAACTTTGGAACTCAGCATGAGCAATTCCCATTGGTCGGCATCAGAAATACCACTCCATGTCAGATCAATAGAGTGAGGAGCCATGTTGGTTTGCACGAAATCATAGGGATCGATACACGTCGGATCTCTGAGTTCCACATTGTCAATCAACACATCGCTATTCATGATCAGACTACTGCCCAAACCGGATGTGATAGCTATATTGTCATAAGTCAACTGATAATTGGAGAGAATGAAACGCTCTTTTTTGAAATCTGTTCCGCCAACATATACTGTATCAAACGGCACAAAACTGCTTTGGTCTTCAATATCACCCATTGTACCCACAATGATCACACCAGAGGAGGCTTCTGTACCTGCCGCCGTACGCACATCGAAGGTCAACAAGCGAGAAGAGAGACTGCCCTCAACAGCCGGCAGGATAGCCACCGAGCGGTGGATAGTACCGGATGAAAAGAGATTCAATACCTTCTCCGGGGAACCGGCTGTACCGACATTCACAATCTTAGGATAACCCACGCCCATATAGTCGGCTACTTGCCAACAACCGATGGTCGTGCTTTCGATATTGTAGTTCTCGAAGTTCTCCTTGTACGGATAAGTCTCCTCTCGGCAAGGCGTAGTAAAACTCATCTCACTCCACCAGTCCATATCGCAAGTGGCACGCACATAGAGATAGTAGGTGGCATGCGGAGTGAGGCCACCGAAGCCAAAGACAGGCGTAGAAGCGGGATTGTTCCACTCCAGCGAATCAGCCAGCACTACACCGCGCATGGCGCGAATATCAGCCATCGTCTTATGCACACGATCCGACTCACTCAGTGGCGAACGAGACAAGAAGAACTCCCATATATCCCAGGACGAAACGCCCCAGCTAACCGTTAGGGAATCTGACTCTACTTGCAATTCGATATTGGTAGGCGGCACGCAATCCGACAACTTCTCAACAATAATCTCGTCGATATAGTTGATCGTGTTCTGGCTCATACGCATCACGTCATCCCACACGATGGCGATAACACCATCCGGACCATTGTAATCAACAAAGTTGGCATAACAACGTGTGTAACCCGTTGTATTCAATGTAAAGTGAGAAACCGGGATAAAGGTATTTATATCCATCGGATTGGTCATCACACCCACCGTAGCGTGCGCCTGGTTGTAGGTATTGCTACCACTTAGATAAAACTTCACCTGCACACTATCCAAGTTCTCCACCGGAGGCAGCGTGATCCATGTATCAGCACCACCACGTTTACTCATAAACAAGCAGCCCAAGCCGGCATAACTATACTTCGAGTCGGTAAGAACAGCCGGATAGGTGGTTCCGTTATTACCGAACACACCCAGACCGGTTGCAAACTGACCGGTCATACCAGGAATAGTATATTTGGTAGTAGTAGACACCTCAAAATCAAACATATAAGGTATCTCACGCTGCGGCGCAATCGTCACAAACGGATAGCGGTAACTCCACTCCGTACCGGCCGCCTTAACATACACATAGTAAGGACGATTCCAGCTATGATTCGCCTCCAGCGAATTGCAACGATAGGTATTCGCACTAACCATCGCCTGATCAACAATGGCGCTTGTCTCCGGATTAGCCGGATCGACCTCCGCATTGGTGATGAGCACGTTGTAGGACACAGCGTTGCCCTCCCAAGAGATAGTAGCATAGGTGTCACGCGGATTGACGTTGATCTTCGTCACCTTGTTGACCGCCTTGCGGTACTCTATCGTCAAATTGTCTAGATAGAATAAATTCTGTCGATCGAAATCACTCACAAAAGCGATGTATGCACCTGTGCCGGTATAGGAGCCAAGGTCGACAATATTCTCCTGGAAGGTCTTATTACCCCACACTTCTACGGTATCCACCGGAGTGAAAGTAGTAATATCATCGGGATCATCCATCACACCGACAATGATACTACGGCCGTACTGACGCCCCGTATAGGTATAGACAGTGCTCCAGAAATGTACCTGCAACTGATTGATCTTAAAATCCTCATTCAGTGTATCGGCCATTGCCGGCGTAGCCAAATAGACATAGCGATCGGCCGGAACAGCCTGTTCGGGCTTAGAAGTCTCGCCGCCAGAGAAAATCACCGAAGGAGTAACATCCGGAGAATACAATGCCCATGCCGTGGCAGAAGCTTTCGAATTGACAAACGGATTGGTGTTTTTAGTATTACCACCCCAACTCCAGTCCGCATCACGCAACACACCGGAGGGATAATTGAAGTTCTCAGTGAACGGCACTTGCTTCACCGTACGCACCTTGAAACCAAAAGGAATCCCCTCTGTCAACTCATGACTCCACACACTATTCTCCTCTTCGCACAACGAACGTACATATACGAGATACTCATTTCCAGCCACCAAGTTCAGATCCTTATTGGTCACATCACTCACCAAACCATGATATGCAATCTTCTCAGGCGTCTCGTGCTCTATCTCCTCAATCAGATCCGGGTCAATTGTATCGTTGGCTACAATCAGCTCGAAGAAATCCGCATCGAAACTGGCTTCCCATGCAATATTCACTTTGCCCGCACCTTTGTTGGTCACCATAATGTCATGCGGGACAGTACACTCAGGAGCAGACTGCAATTTAATACTATCCAACACAATACCACGACCGAGGTTATCGGTTCCCTCAAAGGCGATCTGGTAGGTTTTACCTATCTCCGGCAGTGACAATTTGACACGCTGCCAATCAGATTGAGCCTCGCTATACTCTGCCAATACCTTCCAAGGATTATTGGAACCGGTACCGGTACGATAGAGTACGCGCAAGGTATCACGATCTGCGCCCCAGCGGGCATTAGCATACCAGAATGTCAATTGCGGCATGTATACCACTGTCGGACGAAGGTCCATTACCTTACTAACCAGACGCGTCTTATAACCAAGCGTCTCACCTGTGTTATTGCGCAGATAAGCGCGATGGGTGCCTTGAACAACAGTAGAAGGCCATGTCAGATGATCCTCCACACTCTCAACCGCCCAAGGCATGTTACCTACAGGATGTTCCTGCGTCCAGACGTCCTCGGAAATACCATTCTCAAAGCCCTCATCAATAAGCACAATACGGGCATTGAGGCTCATTGTAGCAACCGTCAAGGCTGCAAACAACATGAGTAGATGTTTCTTCATAAACTTTAATTCTTTATATACTAAAAACAATTATTGCCGCAAATATACAAAATTAGGGCACAAAATTACATAAAAAAATGTAGATATGCAACTTTTTGACAGAAAAACACCCAATTTTTCTTCATTTTGCAAACTGGAGTTTACACAAGAACGCGGCCTCCGGAGAGGTCGCGTTCCTATTAAATAACGCGTACGCGTACGTAAATTAGAGAGTAGCCTGGTAGGCCGCAGCGTCCATCAGGTTGTCGAGCTCAGCCGCATCCTTGAGGGCAATACGGATGATCCAGCCCTCGCCATACGGATCGTTGTTGACCAACTCGGGTTGCGCATCCAGCGCACCGTTAACCTCCAGCACCTCACCGGTAGCAGGCATATTCAGGTCGCTCACGGTCTTAACGGCCTCGATCGAACCGAACACCTCACCCTGACCAACGGTCTCGCCTACAGTGGGTACGTCCACAAACACGATTTCGCCCAACTCAGATTGTGCATAATCGGTGATGCCTACATAGGCCTCGTCGCCCTCCACACGAATCCACTCGTGCTCGGCGGTATACTTGATATTATTCGGAAAATTCATATCTGTTTAACTTTTTCTCTCTTCAGTTTTACTTAACCGGCGTTCCGGGGATCTGGTCGCCCAGCGTCGACATAGCGCAACGGAAACCGATCTTCGATGAGCACTGGTCCTGGTCGAGATAACGACGGTTAGACGGGTTGAGCCAGTAGATACGATCGGCCCACGAACCACCCTTGTAGACGCGGCTCTTCTTGGTCACACGCGGAGCGAGGATGTCGGTCGGGTCGGTCTTAACGGCAGCCAGGTTCTCTACACCTACGGTATCCAACGGATAGTCGGTGTCGATCAGGCTGGCGAAGTCGCCGTCCAATACGTCACGCTTATCGTCCTCTTTACCCCAGCTGATCTTGATACGACCTACCGAGTCAACACCGAACTTACCATTCTCATCCAATACCGGATGGCTGAAAATATTACCACGATACGAGTTGTACTCGGTCATGTCCTGATAGCTGGTCTCACGATATACATCCATCACCCACTCGTTGACGTTGCCGGCCATGTTGTACAGACCGAAATCGTTCGGAGCAAAAGCATCCACGGGGTTGGTAACCACATAACGGTCGTTGAGCGCACCGCTCACACCCATCATATCGCCGCGACCGCGGACGAAGTTGGCCTGCATCTGGCCCACATTCTTCTTGCTCATATCACGCGGATGGTAGCCCGACCAAGGATATACCTTACCCTCTATCGTCAGGCCGTCCTCACCCGCCACAGGTGCATACGCAGCGAACTCCCACTCTACCTCGGTCGGCAGACGGTAGCCCGTCACGAAGATACCATCGGCGATGCTCACCTTACGCTCTGCACCGTAGCTATCCAATTGCGGATGACGGCCATACTCAGGCACGTAGCTATCGTCCATCAGGTATTTCTCGGTATTGAAGACGAACTTATCGCGGATCCACTCGTAGCTCGGACGATACATCGTCACCGTCTGCTCCGGATCCTCCGGGCTAACCTCCTCGTAGGAAGTCATCTCATAACCCGTCTGCTGCTCCCACTCGTCCTTGTAGGCCTCGTCATCGGTAGGCTGCAGGTCTGCGAACGGCGGCACCACGATCGCACCGGCGTTGATCAACGCCATCTCATTCACGCGGTCGGTACGCCACTGGCAGTAATCCATCGCCTGCTCCCAGGTCACACCCACTACGGGATAGAACGAGAAAGCCGGGTGCTCGAAGTAGTTGTCCTCATACGGATCGTTGTAGGCCAAGTCGTCACGCCAAACCTTGTGGTTCGGACGAGCCTGATCCACCAGCTCCGGAGCTACCGCACCGAACACGAACTCCAACCAATGCAGATACTCGTTCCAGTTGAGGTTGGTCACCTCATACTTGTCCATGTAGAACGAGCTAACGGTCAGGCTACGCGTCTCGTTGTTGCGGGGAGCCGTCACAAACTCATCTTTCTCACCTACGGTAAACGTACCACCCTGGATAGGCACCATACCTACCGGATTGACATTACCCACGCCTTCGTTGGCCTGGAAGTTGGTAGTCTTCTGGTCGAAATAGTTCCAACCTGTCGTGTTGCTCACGCGGGTATTCAACTCACGCTGGTTGCACGATGCAGCCGACACGGCCACCACTACCATCAACAGATACTTAAATACGTTCTTCATATGCTTTAACTAATAGTATTTTTTTGTCCTTTTTTCCTTGTTTATGCACACGCGTACATAATTCAGCCTGCAAATGTACTGCTTTTTTTGCATATACGCAAATTTTTGTTAGTTTTTTTTTGTTATTTGCATTTTTTTTAGTAATTTTGCAGCGTGAAAGTGCGAATAATGGCCATAGGCAACGTCACGCCGGACAGTTTTTATGCCGGTTCGCGTCTTGCCGACGAAACGCAGATCACGGCCTGGGCGCGACAGGCACTCAGCGACGGAGCCGACCTGCTGGATATAGGCGGTTGCTCTACCCGTCCGAACGCCCCGCTTGCCACGGCCGAAGAGGAATGGCAACGTGTCGAACCCGCCCTAGATATACTCCGAAGAGAAGTGCCAGAAGCACAACTCTCGCTCGATACGTTCCGGCCCGAGATAGCCCGTCGTGCCTTGCAGCAGTTCGGCCCCATGACCATCAACGATGTGTCTGGCGGTTGCGAGCAGATGTACGCCCTAATTCGCGAATGGCAAGTGCCCTATGTATTCACCTGTTGCCAAACCGGAGTGAACGAGACACTAACGAGACAACTACGAGACATTCACGAGTTGATTCTGGATCCCGGATTCGGATTTCTGGGCGGCGTAGCACAGGATTACGAGCGGTTGCGCCAATTGGATGAATTCCGTCAATACGGCCGGCCGATACTCGTAGGATTAAGCCGTAAGTCGATGATCTACAGGCCATTAGGACTCACACCGGAGACCAGCCTGATACCTACGCAAGCACTTCATCTCTACGCCCTGGAGCACGGCGCTACCATCCTACGCGTACACGATGTGAAAGAAGCGGCACAAACCGTCACGCTCTATGAGCGTCTCACCAATTACCAATAACCAATTACCAATAACCATTACCATGCATTTATTGGCCTTTTCGTTCGGATTCAAGGATGTGATTGACATCTTGCTGGTGGCCGTCATCCTATATGAAGCATATCGCCTACTGCGCAAGACAGGAGCTTCCAACCTCTTCTGGGGCATACTGGCGTTTATCATAGTATGGTTTATGGTCAGCTTTGTATTCCAACTCGAGTTGACCGGAGCACTCTTCGACCGCATCATCTCGGTGGGTGCCATCGCACTCATCGTAATCTTCCAGGAGGAGATACGTACGTTCTTCTACCGCGTGGGAGCGCGCTTCTCGTCGATGAAACTGCTGCGCCGCCGCGCCGCTCAAGAGGACGTCGCTACCCAGCAGCAGATCCAGGAAGTGAACCAAGCCTGCCGCCATATGGCCAAGACCAAGACCGGCGCTCTCATCGTACTGGCCGGCGAGATGAACCTGAAGGAATATACCGATACGGGCGAACGATTGGACGCACAGGTGTCGGCCCGACTGATAGAAAATATTTTCTTCAAGAACACCCCGCTACACGATGGCGCACTCATCCTGCGTAACGGACGTATGCTGGCCGCCGCATGTATCCTGCCGGTCAGTCACAATCTGGAGATACCCCAACACTACGGCCTGCGTCACCGCGCCGCGCTGGGACTGACAGAAAAAACGGACGCGACCTGCATAGTCGTGTCCGAAGAAACCGGGCAAATATCCGTTGCCCAAGAGGGTACTATTCGCGAGGTGACCGAAGATGACTTATTCCTCGTACTTCATGCGCGATCGGCTGCCGCCTGAGCCTACCGTGCGGCGGTAGTTCTCGTTGCAGAGAACACAACCGCGGGCATCCGGCATACGGAAGAGCACCGTGAATTTCAATCCTATCGTCATACTGCGTACCGCCGAGGCGAAGCCTGCGGTGGACATGATGTCGTTCATGTGCAGTCCGTCTATCATCGTGTGGGCTCCATACGCCTCCTGGGCATCGTACCTATCCGGCATCGTCAGCGCCATATTCGTTCCGGCCTTGTGGATGTCGGTCAGTCCGAAATCAAAGAATCCCGCCAGGCGGTATTCTATCTTACGGTCGGGCACATCAAAACCGTGCGCATCGTTGATCACACCGATACGGCCACCCACCTCCAGCGACACATCCAAGTCGATATTCAGATTCGTGCTGTTGCGCGAACTGACACGCTCGTCTTCAAACCACTGATAGAGAGGCATGCCCGTATAGAGCGGACTATCCTCATACTTGGCGGCTGTCATCACCGATGCCTTCGACGCGGCCTGCGTCCAGGCATTGATGCCGATCTTCATACCCGCCAACATATAGAAACGGCGGTGCTGCACACCTACCATCAGCGGGACTTGTACCGCCAGGTTGCTATAGTTGTCCTTACGACCCGAAAGCTCATAGATGAAATCAAAGGATTCGCCCTGCAGGTCATACTGCTTGCCGGGTATCTGGAAACGCTCCTTCTGGCCCACCGAGAAACTGGTCATTCCGCCCCAAGCTCCTATGCCTACATCCAACAGGAAAGCAGTAGGACTGTATTTGGGCGCTATCTGCAACTCCACGACGCCTCCCAGGCCGCCGGCTACACCGAAGCTCGGACTATAGTCGCTACCACTGGGCAGCAACGACCATTCGCCTATCTGACCGTACGCGCCTACATAAGTGGAGACACGCGCTTGCAGCGGCGCTACGCAGAGCAAGGCGACCAATAAAAAGCAGGTATTTTTAC
Organism: uncultured Bacteroidales bacterium; assembly: GCA_902784585.1. Lineage (GTDB taxonomy): Bacteria > Bacteroidota > Bacteroidia > Bacteroidales > Paludibacteraceae > Colicola. The sequence continues at coordinate 54,406 of CACZVM010000007.1, forward strand.
GTATTTTCTTGCACATTCGAATTTTTTGTTGTAATTTTGCACCCGATTTTGCGACGCAAAAGTACTGCTTTTTGCTGACATACGCAAATTTTTTTTATTTTTTGACGAAAAAATACATAAAATATGGCATTTAATCGCACTTTAATTACCGCTGCACTGCCGTATGCCAACGGCCCTGTGCACATCGGTCACCTTGCCGGCGTGTATGTTCCGGCCGACATCTACGCCCGCTATCTGCGTCTGAAAGGACAGGAAGTGATGTACGTCTGCGGTAGCGACGAACACGGTGTACCTGTCACTATCCGCGCCCGCAAGGAAGGGATCTCCACCCAGCAGGTCGTAGATCGCTACCACGAACTGATCAAGCGCTCGTTCGCCGAGTTCGGCATATCGTTCGACATCTATTCGCGTACCACCTCGGCTATCCACCATCAGTTTGCGGCTGACTATTTCCGCGCAATGTATGATGCCCATCAGTTCACCGAAGAGACTACCGAACAGTTCTACGACCCCGAGACAGGCCATTTCCTCACCGATCGTAACATCCGCGGTGAGTGTCCGCGTTGCCATTCGCTGGGCGCCTACGGCGACCAATGCGAGAAATGCGGCGCAACCCTCTCGCCGGATGAACTGATCAACCCCTACAACGCCGAGACGGGTAATGCATTGGCCAAGAAGGCCACCAAGCACTGGTACCTGCCACTGGATCAATACCAGAGCTGGCTGGAGGACTGGATACTGAACAACCACAAGGAGTGGCGTCCGAACGTGTACGGACAATGCAAGTCGTGGCTGGACGGCGGACTCAAGCCCCGCGCCGTGACGCGTGACCTCGACTGGGGAATCCCCGTACCCGTAGAGGGCGCAGAAGGCAAGGTGCTCTACGTATGGTTTGATGCACCGATCGGCTATATCAGCAATACGCAGGAGCTCTGCCAGGCGCAACCGGAGAAATACGGCGATTGGACCAAATGGTGGCGTCAGGACGACACCCGCATGATCCACTTCATCGGCAAGGACAACATCGTCTTCCATTGTATCGTCTTCCCCGCAATGCTCAAGGCCCAAGGCTACAACCTGCCGGACAACGTACCGAGCAATGAGTTCCTCAATCTGGAGGGCGACAAGATATCCACCAGCCGCAACTGGGCCGTGTGGCTCAACGAGTATCTGGACGATTTTCCCGGCAAGCAGGATGTGCTTCGCTATGTGCTCACCGCCAATGCGCCGGAAACCAAGGACAACGACTTCACATGGGCGGACTTCCAGGCTCGTAACAACAACGAACTGGTGGCTATCTACGGCAACTTCGTCAACCGAGCACTCGTGCTCACCAACAAATATTTCGACGGACACGTACCCGCATGCGGTGAACTCACCGACTACGACCGTCAGACCATCGAAGAATTTAAGAATGTCAAGGCAACGCTGGAGGAACTGCTCAACAACTTCCGCTTCCGCGACGCGCAGAAAGAGGCGATGAACCTTGCCCGTATCGGCAACAAATACCTAGCCGACACCGAGCCATGGAAACTCGCCAAGACGGATATGCCTCGTACGGCTACCGCACTCCATCTGGCGCTGCAGATTGCCGCCAACCTGGCTATCGCCTTCGAACCCTTCCTGCCCTTCTCGTCCGAGAAGCTGAAAGGCATGTTGCAGCTCGACGCCTCCATCGGTTGGGACGACCTGGGCCGCATCGACCTGCTGCCGGAAGGTCAGACGCTGGGCGAAGTGAGTCTGCTCTTTGAGAAGATAGAAGACAGCACCATCCAGGCGCAACTCGATCGTCTGGCACGTATCAAAGCCGAGAACGAGGAGGCTGCCAAACAGGAGGCACTCAAGAACTGGCGTCCCGAACCCGTGAAAGCACCTACCACCATCGATGAGTTCGACAAGGCGGACATCCGCGTGGCAACAGTGCTGGAATGCACGAACGTGAAGAAATCCGACCGTCTGTTGCAGTTCCGTCTGGATGACGGTATGGGCGGACGCACGATCCTGAGCGGCATCGCACAGAGTTATCCCGACCCGCAAGTACTGGTGGGCAAGCAGGTGCTCTTCATCGCCAATTTCCCGCCGCGCAAGATGATGGGTATCGAGAGCCAGGGTATGATCCTCTCGGCCGTAGATGCAGACGGACGACTGGTGGTCACCACCGTCACGGCACCCGTCAAGAACGGCAGTCAGGTAGGCTGACAAAAAAGGCCGTCCCGCACAAGCGAGACGGCTTTTTTGTATTCAGCGTTCAGTTATCAGATACCCAGGCTTGCCTTGATAGCCGGTACGCGGGCATCCGCCTCAGCGGTACAACGCTCGTAGTCAGCACCCGTGAACGGCTTGCCGCTCTTCACCGGAATCTCGAAGTAGAACTTGATCTTCGGCTCGGTACCGGAAGGACGAACGGATACTTTCAGACCACCTTCGGTGAAGTACTGGAGTACATTGCTCGTAGCATTCAACGGCATCTCGATATCAGATTCAACCCACTTGCCGTCCTTCAATTCCTGTTGCTTGAGGAGCTTGAAGTCTTTGATCTTAACGACCTTCTCGCCGGCGATCTCCTTCGGCGCGTTAGCGCGGTAGTCAACCATCATCTTCTGGATCTCCTCTGCACCGCTCTTACCCGGACGAACAACGTTGATCGTGGTCTCCTTCTGGAAGCCGTAGTCCTCGTAGATCTTAAGCAGGTAGTCATACAGCGTCATACCGTTGTCTTTTGCGTACGCAGCGATCTCGCAGATCAAGCAGATAGCGGAAGGCGAGCATTTATCGCGAACAGCGTCGTACGGCAGGAAGCCGAAGCTCTCCTCACCGCCGCCGATATATTTGCGTTTGCCTTCCCACATACGGATACGGTTAGCAATCCACTTGAAGCCCGTATATTCATCGGTCAGCGTTACACCTTGTGCGTCAGCGATCTTGCGGATGAGCTCGGAGGTAACGATGGTCTTGACGATGTACATGTCGGGACGCATCTTACCCAGACGTTTCATGTTGTTGATGATGTAATAGTGGTACATGATGTTGGTCTGGTTACCGTTGATAATCACCCACTCGCCCTTGTCGTTGCGGCAGACGATAGCGATACGGTCAGCGTCCGGGTCAGAAGCAATCACGAGGTCGGCCCCAAGCTTGGTGCCTAACTTCATACCGAGGGTCATAGCCTCAGCGTTCTCCGGGTTCGGGGAAACAACGGTCGGGAAGTTACCGTCGATCACCATCTGCTCGGGAACGACGTGGATGTTCTGGAAGCCCCAAGAACGCAAGCACATCGGCACGATCTGACGACCTGCTCCGTGCATCGGAGTGTAAACGATGTTGAGGTCTTTCTGACGAAGAATAGAGTCTTGGTCGATCATGACTTCCTTCACAGCCATCATGTAGTCGTAGTCCATCTCGCCGCCGATGATCTCGATCAGGTCATTGTTGGCTTCCCATTTCACGTCAGCGAGGGTCACTTTGTTCACCTCTTCGATGATACCCTGGTCGTGCGGTTGGAGCACTTGCGAACCATCCTCCCAGTATGCCTTGTAGCCGTTGTACTCTTTCGGGTTGTGGCTGGCAGTTACGTTCACACCGCCTTGGCACTTGAGGTGACGGATAGCGAAGGAAACCTCCGGTGTCGGGCGCAGGCTCTCAAACAGATACACCTGGATACCGTTGGCCGAGAAGATGTTGGCTACGGTCTCAGCGAACAGACGACCGTTGTTACGGCAGTCATGACCTACCACAACAGCCACGCGGCCGTTCTGTACGTTCTTGAATCCACCCTCTTTCTGTACCTTCAGGAGATAGTTGGCATAACCCTGCGTAGCCATGGCTACGATGTATTTGTTCATGCGGTTCGTACCCGGGCCCATGATACCGCGCAGACCGCCGGTACCGAATTCGAGGGTACGATAGAAAGCATCGATGAGGTCAGTCTTGTCCTCGGCCTCCATCATCGCTTTCACTTGTGCGCGGGTCTCCGCGTCAAACGGTTCGCGGGTCCATACCTCCGCGATCTCCATTACTTTTTTCAATTCTTCATTCATAATGGTAAAAGTTTTTTTAAAGGTTAATATTGCTTGTTAATTTTGAATTCTTAATTCTTAATCTTATATATTGCGTCCAGGTTACGTGCAAAGCCATCCAGATCCAGCCCGTAACCGATAACGAACTCATTGGCTATCTGACGGCCCACATAGTCGGGTCTCGCATCGTTGTACTCCAGTTTGTCAGGTTTGAAGAGCATTGTGGCTACACGCACCGTGGCCGCGCCTTCGGCCCGCATATGAGCCTTCAGCTGATGAATCGTCATACCCGTGTCGACGATGTCCTCTACGATGATCACGTCGCGTCCCTTCACGCTCTGCTGCAGCGGAACGATGAACTGCAACTCTCCCGTTGAGGCCATGCCCCAATATGAACTGACGCGGAGGAAGGTTACCTCGCAACGCAGGTCATGCAGCCGGCGCAGCAGGTCGGCTGCAAAGACGAACGCACCGTTCAGCACCACCACAAACAGGGGCACACGGCCCTCGTAGTCGGCTCTGATATGATCTGCCTCCTGTTGTATGTCACTCGCTATCTGTTCGGGGGTCAGCCATTCCTCAAACACATGGCCTTGTTCTTCAATTGTCCTCATAGTTCTGAAACAGAAAATCGTTATACGGATAACGCTTCACGTGGATTGCCTTGATACGCTCATAGAGCAACGCACGCAACGCGTCTATATTATCTTTGTTCTTCGCCGAGATGAAGATGCTGTCTTCGCCCAAACGGGCTATCCAGGTCTTCCGCAAATCCTCCAGCGACAAGTTCTCTCTTTGGATCGGCGTCAAGTCATCCTCCTCTTTGGGCACATAATGGAACGCGTCTATCTTATTAAAGACCACCACCGTCGGTTTGTCTTCTTTGCAGATATCGGCTATCGTCTGCTGTACCACTTCATACTGCTCCTCGAAGTTCGGATGGCTGATGTCCACCACGTGTACCAGCAAGTCGGCCTCGCGCACCTCGTCCAGCGTCGATTTGAACGACTCCACCAGATGGTGAGGCAACTTACGGATAAATCCAACCGTGTCGCTCAGCAGGAACGGCAAGTTCTCTATCGTCACCTTCCGAACTGTGGTGTCGAGTGTCGCAAAGAGCTTGTTCTCCGCGAACACATCGGACTTACTCAGCAGGTTCATTAGCGTGCTCTTACCCACGTTGGTATAGCCCACTAGCGCCACGCGCACCATCTTTCCGCGGTGCTGACGTTGCGTCGCCATCTGCTTGTCGATCGTCTTGAGTTGCTCGCGCAGCAGGGCAATACGCTGACCTATCACCCGCTTGTCCGCCTCTATCTGGGTCTCACCCATACCGCGATTGGTGCCTCCGCCGCCGCGCTGGCGGTCCAGGTGACTCCACATGCGCGTCAGACGCGGCAACATATACTGCAGATGCGCCATCTCCACTTGCGTCTTTGCGTAACTCGTCTGCGCGCGTTGAAGGAAAATCTCTAAGATGAGTATCGTGCGGTCGATCACCCGCACATTCGCCGGATGCTTCTCGCGCCGGTTGATGGCTTTTTCGAGGTTTCGTATCTGCCGCGGGCTCAACTCGTCATCAAAGATGACCACATCAATCGGCTCCTCACCGGCTTCCCTCTCTATGACAAACTGCCGTACTTCCTCCAGTTTTCCTTCTCCTACATAAGTAGTAGAGTTCGGTTGATCTAATCGCTGCGTAAAACGTTTCACGGGAACGATACCGTGCGTGTCGGCCAGAAAAGCCAACTCGTCCAGGTATTCCTTGGTGCGTTCTTCCGGCTGATTAGGTGTGATGAGTCCCACCAACACTGCGTGTTCTATGTAGGGTTTGATTTCTATCATCAACTTTTGCGCCGCAAAAGTAGTAAAAAAAAATGACGTGTGCAAATTTCACGTCATTTTTTTTTGCATTAACCCGCTATTCTGCGCTTATAGCCGATAAAAAGCAATGCGAAGAGCAGCAGTATCAGAGGTTCACCCACCGGTGCCGGATCAGGTATGACACCGGTCGGATTATCGTCCGGATCATCCCACGAGTCTCCGTCGTTCGAAGAACCCGGCTCCCAAGAGTCAGTCCGTCTTGGTTTTGAACCGCCGGGAGCAGCGCAGTACGGCGTATTATAGGTAGTCGCATCGAACATCGAATGACCCACCATCGAATAGCCTACTAAGGAATGGCAGGTAGAGGTGGATTGGAACTGATAGATGGGCGCGACCACCTTGTGATAGAACGGTTGGTACCTCGAATTCGTGCTCGTTCGGACAGGCGTAGCACAGACAGAGGACCCCAAACCTCCGCAAAGCAGCATCAACAGGGCACAAAGCCAAATATGTTTATTCATTCGTCTCTCCATAACCATCATCTCCATATTTGTCCAAACATCGTATATACGTGCCCGTTGCGCATGATCAGTACATGGCCGTCTCGTATCAGTTTACGTGCATCCGAAGCCGCCTCTTGCTCTTCTGCCGGATCAAAACCGGTCAGGATAGGATTCGTATTCTCCGGCACATAACCGCTGCGGCGGATATAATAGCGCACCTCATGGCTGTTGGCCGGTGTCTCTATCTCCAGACATATACCATCGATGATGGTTCGTTCGCTTTGCGTCTGCGCATCGTAGAGCACAAGTTCTCCATCTATCGCATTGACACCTGTGAACCATAGTTGCGTGGTAGGTGCGAAACTGAGCTTACTCATGTAAAATGAGATAGGTACGTTGACCACAGAGTCCAGCAGGTCTATACTCAATCCGTAGCCGTTCTCTACCGCGTAGATATTAAACGGCGTAGCCGGATAAGAGGTTGCCGAGTACTTGCTGATATTCACCGTCGTCAGAACCGCATCCTCACCCTTACGGATCGCATTGTCGTATCCTTGACCGAGCAGCAGTCGCGTCGTGCAGCGCTGCGAAGCGGCATTGGTAGCCGTCACGGTCATGATACCCTTGCTGCGTCCCGACGCGTTCACGCGTCTTGGTGCAGGCAAAACAGGCGGAGTGGGTGCTACTGTTACTACACGACTCGTGTTGAGCCGTAGCGTCTTCTCGCTGACGGATGATTTCGCATTCACCACCATCGCATGCATTGGCGGCAAGTAGCGCGCCAAAGTGGTGATGGTATCCCGCGTAGCGTCTGCAGTAGCCTTGTTCACTACCCTCCATAGACCCGTTGCATCAATATAGCGGAACTCCAGTTCCAGATCATTGTCTGCAATGAAGCCCCATATATCAATATAGCCCATCGTAGGATTACCGAAGACGAAGGTGGTGTTCGCGTTCGCCTTGGTGATGGTATAGGTCTGCTGCGTGGCTTCACCCGGATAGAACGCCAGTTTACCGGCTGTGGTATCTGGCGACAAGGTAGTTCTCATCGCGCGCAGGTTATCCTCATAGAGTTCATCTGCACGATCGCCGGAAGCATAGTAATAATAGTATCGGTCATCGCTCTTCGGCAGACGTACAACGGCATCATTATTGGCTGCCGTGCGTGTATAGACGGCCCATCCCTGTGCAGGCGGCAGCGAGAGCGTGAGCGCATTGGTCACTTTCGACCAGTCGGATTCGCTCAAGGTATCGTTCTCCACATTGCTGCCATTACCTACCTTCACGATGGTGCGGTCGAAGACAGACGGGTAGAACGAAGCATTACCTGTAGTATGCGAACGGCCACTCGCGTCAAACTCACCTACCGACCACATCTTTGTTTCGCCGGAAAGGTCCGCATTCGCCATAAAGAGGTCGCCGCTGATCATACCCGTCACCGGTGCGGAACGCAGCGCCCATTTATTATACGGGAGCGTCATATCTACCACAGCCACGTCGTAGGAAAGACGCTGCTGCTGACTGATGGCGGCACCCGGCAAGAAACGGATATCATCGCAGATGTTATACGCAAAGCCTACATGCTTAACCGAGTCTTTCGAAGATATACTGCTCGGGTCCGGCAGGTTCGGATACGGCATACCATCTCCTACGGCAGAGATGATGATATCGGTGGTAGGCAGCGGAGCAAATCGTCCTATATTAGGTATCGTATCATTATTCACATCAACGCCTATCCAGTTGTTCGGGTTGTTCCAGCGGTTGTCCTCTGCACTCTGGGGCGCCCAACGCAGATAGTCAGGAACAAGGCCGAGTGTGAATGGTATCGTACCGATAGGGCAGCCGTCCGCACCTTCCAGCGAACCCGTCAGACCCTGCATGAGGATACCAAAGGTATAGTGGTATCCCTGACGCATCTGATAGTTGTTGGAGGGGGATGGGTGAAGAACGATGTTATGGCCTTTCAGGTAATAGCCCGAGTTGTCGCCTCCGAAGTTATATACTCTGTCCGGCTCCAGGTTCAGTCGGTGAACACCCTCATAATAATCGGGGTCATCGGTCGAAAGGAGCGTGATCGAATGGAGCGCCGCAGAGGGCATGATGGAGTCGATATAGAGGGAGAACTCACCATTGGCCGTTCGCTCGTTCACCAGTACCTTGATCGGCATATTCATCTCCGTCGAGTCGCGCTGGATACCGCCGACGATCAAGGGAACGCCGCCACCCAAGGTGGACTTGAGTTTGATCACCATCGGCGTAGGACATACCTCCATATGGTTCTTGTATATGTCCTCCGAACCGGTACCCAGAATCGGGAAGATAACATATTGCAAAGAGTCATTTTTCGCAACCGAGGCGGTTATCTGCGACTGATAGAGCATCAGGAAACCGTTATTCACCAGATGCGACAGAATCACATACGGATCGTAGTGACTTCCGGGCTCCGGCTCGTGAGTACCGTTGATAGATACCTTCTCACTCTTTTGTGTGAGCAACATGTTATTATGGTTCACCTCCGTCAGACTGCGGGCAAACCGGTTCTGATCGGAAGCAGCCTCACAACGCAAGATATCCTTGATCACTTTCTTGATATCGCTGTATTTGTAGCCGTAACGCTCCAGGCTGGACACATCCGATGTGTCGCCGTAGAGCAGCCAGTCGTTAGTACACGAACCGTTCACGTCGAGCGGTGCGATGCTATCCAGGAACAGCGAACCCTTGACGCGCACACTCAGATCGTAGGTGGCGTTGGCACACAGGTTAGTTACCTTCGGATCCTCCTTCTCTTCATTGTCCAGCATGAGAATCATTCGGTTGGTCACATTCAGATTGCTGGTCATGGCGCACTTGTCGCTCATCAGGCCTTCGTCTGCAGCCGACAGACGCACCGTGTAGGTGTTATCCGCTGTCATCTTGGCATTATGGATGACGTATAGCACCGGACGAACGACACCGTCCAGGTTCTCGTACAGATAGCCCTTGTTGAAGAACGTACCGGTTTTGGTTTTCTGGTAGTTCGCGAATGTCGTATCAAACCGTGTGACGAAATCAGACAGGTTGATGAAGATAGAGTCTTCATCGGTCGGCACGTAGTTGTGCGCCGGCATCGGGATATATCCGAAGATCGTATCCGGTGTCGCCGGCTTGTCATCTATTGCAGGTTTGCCCGGGCGATTTGCCTCATGCAGATAGCCGTCTATCATCGGCACAAAGGAGATAGCGCCGGCCTTGGTCGTTTGCTGAATGGTATAATAGACGTTGCTACCGTTGTAGGTCAGGGTATCAATGAAGCCCTGATAATCAACACGAAGTACAACGTGGATGATAGAGTCGTTCTTGATGTCATCCACACACTTGGTGTTGGCCTGATAGGCAATCAACGGCGGCTTGGTGGCAAAGACGCACATGTCGTCGATGATGAAGTCGTTGCCGTTGAAGTCCGACGCCATATTATATATACGCACACGGAAATGGTCGTAGGCGCCTTCCTGCTTGATGGGGAAGTATATCTGACTCCACTGGTTGGACGGCTTGATATCGCCGGTCATATAGGTGGTGATGTCGTCCCATGACGTGCCGTTCGTGGAACCTTGTACCGATATGGTGAAGTTCGGGTTGGCCTTACCGCTTTGGTTGCTCGGGTTGCCTACGTAGGCGGAGAAATACATCTTCTGTCCTTCGCAAAGTTTCGTTTCCAGCGAAAGGGCTGCCACCTGTCCGGCGGAGTTCATTCCGTCGCAGTAGATCATATAGCCGTTCTCAGCACCGCCGTGTTGCTCCATCTTATGCCAGTAGTTGGAGTACGGGATGCGATTGATCAGTCCGTACTCACCCACACCCGGGAAATTCGGCGCAAAGTCGTTGTGGTAACGGTTGTCCGGAATGTCTGGACGTACGGGATAGCTGTAGCCGTACGAACCGTCTCCCCACGGCAGCGGGTGCGGATAGACTTGGTAGTCCTTGCCCGGCTTGATATAGTCGAAGTTCAGACGCTCCAGTATCTCGTAGTTCTGCTCAATCTCATCATCCGTGATGAGTGCTTTGGCCACACCACCCTTGGTGCTCTCCTGCTGCGGACCGAACTTACGCGGATTATGATACATAACCTTGTAGCGGCAGATATTGAACCAGTAAGCACCTTCGTCATTGGTTACATCCGGGTCTCCCACTGTTCCGGCACCCGTGGTTGCCTTACTGCGTGAACGCAGACAGTAATAGACAGTATCGTTCGCGTCACCGGACAGACTGGTCTTGGCAGGCACATTCAGGAAATCGTCATCTACCGTAATCGGGTGGTTACAAGGTGTGTAGATCTTAGTCGAAGGATTGTAGGTGAACCACAAGCAGTCCGCATCCCATCCGCCGCACCAGATCATCGTATCCTGACGACTCACACCATCTTCATCGAGCGTTGTACTCATAGAAGACCAGTTGTCATCACGCATGTAGTAGCCTAACAAGGATTCGGAGTGTCCTTTCTTGGTCAGGTTGTCGTAGATATAGCGCTGTTCGGTACGGAGCAGCAGACGGTTACCAATAGGCGCCATCACCTCATGGTCCTCCATGTACGTCTCGTCTTTCAATTCGTAAGGACCTTCTCCTTCGTCGCCGACACTAAGGGATTTATAATTCTCCATGCGTTCTGCCATCTCGGTCCACGGATGCAGTTCAAATACCTCGCGGAGCGACAAAGTCGGCTCGATGATGTTTTTCATCGTATCCAGCACCGCCGTATCTACCTGGTTGATATATTTCATGGACAGCGGCAGGTTGTCGTAGTAGGCACCCAGGTCCACCACATACGTAATCGTCTTTTTGTCGTGAGGCGGCATTACCTGAGGCGACTTGGCCGGCGGGTCATTCTTGCTGGCATATTGTACAGCCGGATAGTGGAACACCGTATAACGGCCCATCGTCACGAGTTTTTTGCCACCCTTTCCGTCATCTACAGAGTCACCGATGATACGGAACGGGTAGTTGAATTTACCTACGTTTCGCGGCGGAGTGATCCATAGTGAGTCGAGGATATCCATGTCGCTGCAGTCGAAGCCGTTCTCGTCCTCTCCTTCGCGGTACCAACGCCACCAGCCGTAGAAACCGCGCTCACGAACAGGCAGTTCAACAGCCTGGTTTTCCTTGCCGTAGTTGCCGGGGTTGTAATAATAGAGAATACGTTTGTTCTCATGTACCTGCTGACGGCCATCCGGCATCAAGGGATCACCCGACGCGCCCGGACTGTGTACCAGTGTCTGGTTGTTGGCATATTGGAAGAAGCTCGGCTGCGATATGGTCAACTTGAAGTTGGCATACCGATAGTCAGGTGTCAAGGTTTTAGATACATCGACAATGTATGCAAAATAGAGGGTGGCTGAACGCGGCGAACGAATACCGTTTTTCAGACATTTCATCGTGAGCGTACTATCCCCTATGTTGCTGATCTTGCACCAGTCCGGTGTCTTACCGTATTCGTCCACCAGACGGATTTCCGCGAGGGCGGGATTCCCCAGATGCATCTTCTTGGTCAGCGTATCGCTCGCGGAGGCGACATACTTTACAACGTGACCATCCGCATCGAATGTGTTCGTTCCGTGACGATAGAAGGTTCCCAGGTAGAACGTGTGGGTGGAGTCGGCTCCAACGCCGGTAGGTAAGGTAGCAGGGAAGGTGTAGTTGTATTCTTCTCCTTCCGGCACGCAGACGAGCGAGTCGTAGCGTGCCTCGTGGTAGGTCTTGCGGATCAACGGAATCTTGAGGCAAGCGTCGCTAAGCGAACTGAACGAACTCCAGTCGCCCTTGAAGCGGTAATCCACTGTCGCGCCGCCCTGCAGACCCACTGTCACTTGCAGCGTATCGACGATATTGGCGTACTTGCCGTCAATGGTTACACCCACGTGCAAACCGTCAACGGTCCCACCCATCGGACTGTCGCCCGAAGGCGTGATGGTGGAGGTGAAATTCGTGGTCGTCCTGTTCAAACCGCTCAGCGGCTCCGGTGAGCCATCAAAGTCTCGTCTATCACGTATCGTATCTACCGTGTACGTGAGTTGCCATATTTTTTCCGGATTTGTCAAGTTAGCCAGACTTGATTCGTCTTCACGGCAGACATAGACCTTCTTATTGTCCAACAGCATCGAGTATTCGTGGTAGGCTTTGAATGCCGTCTGGACTGTTACCGGCGATGTACTGTTATAACCGAACTCCACGCTCTCATGGTTCGGGTACGTACCGTTGTTCTGGATGTTGAATTCATCCAGAAGATAACTCCAGGAGAACATGGAAGCTTCCGACTCCGTTTCCGTCAGGACAAGCCTCGGCACAGCCGGATCACCGCTCACTTCAAATTTCAACCATTTACCCGTACCGTATTTCAGTATTACCTGTTCCTCGTAGTTGGCATTGTCGTTGGTATAGGAGCGAACCAACTCAAACGTCAGGGTAGATGGACTTGCCGGATCACCTACTCCGGGAGTAGTCTCGCCGGCAATGGCGAAGGATTTGTTTACGTCGTATTCCGTATGCAACGTGATGCTGGTGCCTGTAAATGAATATGCCCACGGGGTGATATATTCCTCTTTACTGTTGGCGGCATCGTACGAACCCTTGATCAGTTTGGTCTTGACGTCGTTATGTTTGTAAAGCGTAAGACTGCTTTGGGTGTACTGGCGGAAAATCAGTCCGCCCGAACCCGCCGTGATGAAGTAGCGCTTGCCGCCGTTCACCACCGACCATATCAGCTCAGTGCCGGAAAGGGCAGCTTGCATCAGTGGCACGCGTGCCGGCACTTCCGTACCGCCCACATTCACGGTGATATTCAGCGTGTCGCGGTCGGCCTTATCCGTGTTCTGCGCTTGGGTGGTCAGCGCAACACTGGTGGCTGTCTTCGTGCCGATGGCAAAATACGTGCTTCCACCTGTCAACGTACAGCTCGCGCCTGTCAGATTGAGCACAGTCGTCGTGTCCTTGGTGGAGATGATGTCCTCGCGGACAACGTGATCCTCGGCATCCAGCAACTCACGGTAGGTCTGCTTCTCCAGCGTGAAGTTCAGCGTCTGCGACTGTCCCGCCAACGGACTGAAGTTATAGCTCTCCTGCTCCGGTTTCAGCACCAGTCGCGTCTGCGAAGCGCCGTAGTGATAAGTCTTGGTCTTTACCAGTATGTCGCGGTAGCGCGAACCGTCCGCTCTCAGCTTCAGTCCGTCATCTGCGCTTTTTTTCTTCCAACGGCCGTAGTAGTCCTTCACCTTGCTCAGGGGTGCCGGACGAAGCCAGACGCGTAGCGTATCTACGATGTCCTGAGTCGGTCCGATAGGACTGGATGCGCCGCTGTAGATGTTGCAGCAGAAGCCGTTCTCCGTTTCCTCCATGATGACGCTGTCTCCAGTAGCTATCAGGCCCGCTGCACGGGTGTCATAGATATATTGGAACGTATGCGTCATACGATAGTCTTGCGACAGACGCAGCTCATTGGCATTCGCAATGGTCTTGTCAGGGTTCGGGTGGAAATAGATGGTATCATTGCCCACCTTCATTTGCGCCATCAGTTGCTTACCGATCAGTTTCGACCATACCTGCTTCATCGAAGATTCGGTATGGTAGTCGAACGTGATCTCGTCCATCCAGGGCGTGGTGGCATCCGTCGTGTCCGGCAGGATGACGTAATGGGCATCCACGACACCCACACCGGAAATCATAAAGTCGGTTCCATCGCCTGACACACCGTCGAACTGATCGGTTGTCGGCATATATTTGACATTGGGCTTGTCGCTATTACCGCGCTCCTCCTTTTCAATCACTCCTGCTACTGTGTGCAGGTAGTGCGTAGAGGTGATGCGGGTATCCTCCACACACGAGGCTGCGGGCGTCGGCCAACCTTTGGTTGAGGTAAACAGACCCGCCCAGGTATTGTTGGCAATGATGGTATTCGGGTCGGTGTAGTACAAACCTAAATACTCATCGCCGTTCGGCTGATAGTCCTGGTAGAAAACAAGCGAGTCGACAGCGCCTTTTTGCGTTTCATGCTTCGGGTCCAGCACATATTCGTTGGCTTCGCACTCTGCACATATACCTTCTTTACCTATAATCTTGTACGATGTCAGGTAATTGGGGTCGGAGTTGTTGGCGTCGCCTATACCCTGGCGCACGTTGGTCCAGTCGTTGTAATAACGGGCACGGGCATAACGAGGCGCACCACCCGGATGCGTCAGGAAGTATCGCTTGCCATCCTCTTTCAGGAACGAAATGGCGACGTTGATGCTACCTTTATATCTTGCTTGCGCATAGAGTACTAATTCACCGGACAAAGTCACCGATTCGCCAACGTTGAATTTTGTAAACGCACCGACTATAGTATCCGGCACATTGGTCCAGCAAATAAACTCATAATCGCCCAACAGACGGGGCGCTTGTACCGTCACGGTGGATTCATCCTTAACAGCGTGCTGGTCCGGAATCTGCGTACCAAAGTGGCCGTTGTTGTTGTAATGGATGTATTTGTCGGCCTCTGCCTCTATGAACACCATACCGCCGTTCTTCTTAGGGTTGGTAGCATCAATTTGTGCCCAACCGGACTTGCCGGTGCAGGGCGTTTCCGTATTTTTTACCAAGACGGAAGTACCTTCTATCATCTCGCTCCAACCTGCGATGTCCGCACCCGGGTCGGTCTCGCTGTACTCCGGACCTGTCTGCAAGGTGGCTTTGATTGTGAGTTTGGACCAATCGTCTGTAATGGTCCACATTTCTTCGGTGGTCCATATGGTGCCGTCCTCGTTCGGAATCATCTTCACGTTCGTTCCCGTGCTGACTTTCAGGAAATAACCCGCCGGTTCGAACGCCACGCCTAAGTTGTCTTCGCTCGAGGTCTCGTCAATCGCCATAAAGCCGTATGCATCCTTTGAAGGAACGTACGCCTTCGGTTGATCTTTCAATGCCCGGATACGCAGCGAATCGATGGGGGTGAATACCGAAGCGGATTTAGGGGAACCGGAACCTAAGTCCTTAGCGCTATGATAGGCGTTGTTATAACCTACATAGTAGTAGGTACTATCCCGACCCGGCACTTTCATGCCTCTGGTCTGATAATATGGATCCCCTTCTCTCACCAGCTCCATACAATCGTAGTGATCCAGCGTGTATATCTTGCGCCAGGAAGAGAACGTACTCATGTTATCCGCACTACGATAGCGTACGTAGTCCTGCGTGTCCCATCCGAAGAAATACGAAGGGCAGGAATGGAACTCTTTCTCGCCCAGCACGTACAGACGGAAGAGTGTACGCGGAGTCGGTTTGTGCTTGCTATCCGCAAACGCATAGCCGGATGCACCCGGAGTGAGGGTAAAGTCGCCATTGGCGCACTTCACGTTGCTAAGCGTCGTGTTGAAGGTTACCAACGACCCGTTCACATAAGCGTTCGGGGCGTTGAAACGCGGGATGTCGAACATATACACCTCGCGGTAGGTCATGCCGGCAAAGCCGGTGCCCATTTTACCGTCAAACGCCCAGGTCGGGTGTCCCGCACTGCCGTCACCGCGGTGATACGTTTCATCCAAATCCAGCGTTCCGTTCGGGTCCATGTTTTCCGTGGCACGCACGGTCGGCACAACGAACACCACGTCGCAGAGGTATTGGCTGGTCTTGTTGTTCGACAGGCAGCCCAGAAACTTGAACGCACTGGTGGAACTCGGTGTACCCGACATCAGGGTATAACCGCTCGAACTCCACATGGTATAACTGATGCCGCCCAAAGCGTAATCCACTTTGTTTTTGACACGCGTCAATGCAGTATCTATCGTCCAAACAGAAGCCTCAGACGGCACGGTCGCACCCGCATCTTGCGGAATAAGGCGCAACTCATGAGCCGCTTTGTATTTGAATCTACCACCGGTATAACTCGGATAATGGCTCACGAAATACTCTTCGCCAGCATCTTCTGTCCCATTGCCGTTCACATCTATCCATACTGACAGCAGGAACCGATCGCCCGGTTGAAAATCAACCACCAAACCGGCATCGGTAGGGGTCCAACCCACACCTAAAACGCGGCTAGGAATGAATAACAAAAAAACGAAAAACGGAAGCAAGTGCCTCCACAGACTAATTTTCTTCTCCATTACCAATCTTCAAAAAATCGCGCAAAGGTACTGTTTTTTTGCGAGTCTTGCAAATATTTTTTATATATAAAAAGAGTTGCCAACTCAACCTTGCAAAAAATGGTGCTTTTTATCTATCATTCTGCAAAAATGTTCAATATAACACCATAAAAAAAAGCGCCCGACGGACGCTTTTCCAAAACGGATAATCGGTAACCGATCATCGTTTTTACTTACGAATACCAAGCTCTTTGATGATAGCGCGGTAACGCTCGATGTCTTTTGCCTTCAGGTAGTCCAACAGGCGGCGACGCTTACCTACAAGGGTCGTCAGGGCGCGCTCTGTACCGAAGTCCTTACGGTTTTCCTTCAGGTGCTCGGTCAGGTGGTTGATACGGAAGGTGAACAGGGCGATTTGGCTCTCGGCCGAACCCGTGTTCTTAGCGTCTTTGCCGTACTTGGCAAAAAGCTCAGCTTTCTTTTCAGATGTTAAATACATAATTAATTCTTTTGGGCTTTCAGTTTCAGTTTTTTCAGCTTTCTGATGGCTGACTACTGATGACTGACAGCTGGTTTTACAATCACCACTGAAGCCGCATGCATGCATCACAACTTCGTGGCATCAATCGCTCTTTCGCAGAAAAAGCGTGCAAAAGTACTGCTTTTTTTTGAATTGGCCAAAAAAAAATGCGTTTTTTTGTATTTTTTAACGCATTTTGGCCTCTTTCATCGCTTGCTGCACCTCTCTTCGGTCATCAGCTTCGCGCAGCGACTGGCGTTTGTCGTAGCTGTGTTTACCTTGGCAGAGGGCTATCTCCATCTTTGCCAACCCGCGCTCGTTGATAAATAGTTCCAGCGGGATAATGGTCTTGCCGGTATCCTTCGTCGCCTTATCCAGTTTGCGTATCTCGCGGCGCTGCAGCAGCAGTTTTCGGTCGCGTTTGGCCTCATGGTTGGCGTAACTGCCGAACCGGTATTCGGCTATATGCATCTGCTTAACGTACATCTCTCCGTGTTCCACGGCGCAGTAGCTGTCCACCAGCGAGGCCTTACCCTCGCGGATCGACTTTATCTCCGTGCCAAACAGTTGGATGCCGGCCGTGTACCGGTCGAGTATGATATACTCAAACTTCGCTTTTTTGTTATATATGTGGATATCCGCTTTCAGCATTCAGCTTCACTATTACCAATCACCAATTACCTGACGGTGTCCCCGTCAAACGGGGAAACCCTAGACGGAAGGGGCACCAATCACCAATTACCAATTACCAATTACCAATTACCAATCACTCCTCTTTCGGAGCGATTTTCTTGTATTTCTTCTGCCTCTGTTCCCAGCGCTCACGGGCATATTGCTGCATGTCTATCACGGTGTCGTTCTCGTCGATTATCTCCAGTCCGAAGATCGTCTCGATGATATCCTCCAGCGTCAGGATGCCGACGAACATCCCGTACTCGTCTATTATCTGCGCTATCTGGCTCTTCTGCTTGAGCATGCTGTCGAAGATGGTACCCAGCGTCAGGTCCTGGTCGAATGCCGGCAGCGGACGCTTGATGCCGCCCAGTGTCTTGCGGAAATGGTCTTCCGTCAGCTCTTCCAGCGCATCGTTACGCAGCACATAGCCGGTGATGTATTCGGGTGCTTCGGGTTTATAGAGCGGGATACGCGAGAAATGGTCATATTCATCGTTGTCGTAATATGCTCTGAGCGTCATGTTCTCCGGCGCTATCTTCGCCACCACACGAGGCGTCATCACGTCGTACGCATGTATCGAATCCAGACGCATCAGGTTCGAGAATATCTTGTTCTCATCCTCGTCCACCACGCCTTCTTCTTCGCCTACGTTCACCATCGACAGCACTTCTTCGCGACTCACCGAAGGCTCGTCTTCGTTGTCCGGGAAAGCACGTGTGATCAGCTCCACAAGCATCACAAACGGATATAATATAATGATTAGCGCGCGTATCGTGCGGGCGGTGAAGCCCATCAGCGCACGCCAGTAGGTCGTGCCGATTACTTTCGGTATTATCTCGCCGAAGATCAGTATCAGCAGCGTTACGATGGCTGAAACCAGGCCGAACCACTTACTGCCGAACACCTCTGTCGCCTGCATGCCTACGCCGGCGGCACCGATGGTGTTGGCGATGGTGTTGAGCGAGAGGATAGCCGCCAGCGGACGACCCGTGTCGTCTTTGTATTGCGCCATCAGCTTCGCAGGACCGTAGCCCTCTTCCTCACGCAGGTTGATATAACTGAGCGACGTGGTCATCAGCACCGATTCCAGCACGGAGCATAGAAAACTGACGGCCATCGCACCGAATAAAAATACGAATAAAAGTCCCATAATTCTAAAATCGGCTGCAAAGGTACTACAAAAAAATTGAAGTACCAAAAAAAATGGTAAAAAAACCTATTATGGGTG
The DNA here is from genome assembly GCA_902784585.1 of uncultured Bacteroidales bacterium. Lineage (GTDB taxonomy): Bacteria > Bacteroidota > Bacteroidia > Bacteroidales > Paludibacteraceae > Colicola. The sequence continues at coordinate 73,257 of CACZVM010000007.1, forward strand.
CATAAATAGTGTTTTTACCGGTTTATTTGGAGTTCGCTGAGTTTAGCGAACGTACTTTCGAAGGGGCCCCACTCGTGGGGGTGAAGAAGTGCCTCGGATGGCACTTCGAGCTTGAGCACCACGGTAGTGAGTCACGCGAAAGCATAGAACAATACTTGCGTATTCTGATTTTTTTGTGTAATTTTGCGCCCAACTTTTTTGGGCGCGAGCGCACAACACGCAAACGCGTACATATTAAATAATAAGATACACAAAATACAAAACGTTACGAGAATTCGATTTTTTTCTCTATTTTTTCATTTTCCCGTAACCCCAAACGGCCTTCGCCTCCTGGCTTTAAACCCGAGGCAAACGATCATTTATTTATTCGGTTTACCGCCTTTTTGTCGTGCGGCTATCAGTCCAAACAGCTGAAGCCGTACCTAGGCGGACACCGAGCGGATACTGCCTAAGTCGACCGAGAGTTATCGAGATTATATCGAGATATGATCGAGACTATATCGTGGGTAATACGTGATTAGAATCTTTTCCACACGGAGCGTTTTTCCTACGTAATGGATTTTTGAAGTAGTCCTAACGCAGAACTATATAATAACACAAAATACAAAACAAAATGCAAAACTTACTTAACTTTAATTTCAAATCAATCGTGCAGAGTAAGGCACGGTGGTTATTAACCTTAATCGCCATCCTAACACTTGGTGTGGGACAGATGTGGGGAGTATAGAGATCACACATTAACCACGCAATAATCACACAATAATCACCCAATAATCACCCAATAGAACCTCTATGCAGAGTAAGAAAAAACAAGGGATTGGACAGGGGTGAGTGGCTGAGAACGACAAATATAAAAAACAAAATACATTATGAAAAACTTTTTAAACTTAAATCAACTCTCGATGAGTTGGAATGAAAAACAAAAGCCGCAGCGGGCAATCCGGTATGCGGCAATGCTAATCATGCTCCTCACCCTCGGAGTGGGACAGATGTGGGCAGGAAAAGGATTTTGGGGGTCAGGACAGTGGAATGTCAAATATTATGATGGATCAGGCAGTGACAAATGGATTGGAGAAGGTAATGATGGTGCCACTAAAGACTTAGGTATTAAAACAACTCTTTACCTAAAAGGGAGTTGGGTTAAAACTTGGTCTGACGGTGGCTGGACACAATCATCAGTGGTATGGAATTATGGATTATCATCTTCATATGGAAACACGAAAACCGCGACAAAGTCTTCCGTTCAAGGAAACCAAACATGGGATTTTTCTGTGGATTATAACGTTATAGCCAACGCGCCAAATAATCCAGGACAAAATACCATATATATGTATTGGCGATTAGATGATTATGTATCTTCAACTGCTAGTTATATAAATTTCACAATCCCCGGATTTAAAAAAACAAGCGTAAGCCAAGATTTTGGTAATGTAACTGTCAGCAGTACAAAAGATCTAACTATTTCGTTTACACAGCACTATGGAACGGCCTTGACGACAAGTAATTGCGCTCTTTCCGGTACTAATAGCTCGGAATTCGAAGTACGGAGTATTAGTGAGACAGGAGTTACCGTACGGTTTAAGCCGTCAAGTAACGGAAGTAAATCTGCAACCCTTACCATTACAGATGCACATAGCAAGACATGTACCATTACGTTGAGTGGTAAGACACAACGTGCCGTTACATACAAAAAGGGAGATAATGGTACTGGTAGTGATATAACCGATTATAAAGTTTATAACACTAATTTAACTTTGAGAAGTAGTGGTTTTACTCGTACCGGTTACAATCTAACAGCTTGGAACACTAGTTCAAACGGAACGAGTGGAACATCTTATGCTCTTGGGGCGACATATTCTTCAAATAACGCATTAACGCTTTATCCTACGTGGACAGCAAAGACTACTACCATTACTTTGAATAATCAAGGTGCAACTACTGCGGGAACTACAAGTGTAACAGCCACTTACGACCAAGAGATGCCGGAAATCATAATTCCGACAAAGACCGGATATACGTTCGGTGGATATTGGGGTGCTCCTGGTGGAAGTGGTCCACAATATTACAATGCCGATGGTTCCAGTGCTCATAATTGGAACGATGAAGCATCCACTATTACTCTTTATGCCAAATGGACGGAGAACATGTCCTCTGTTTCGTTGGTTGCTTCGCCGACGGGGAAGGGTTCGTTCACTATTGGCGGCGCAGCAGCGACAAGCACTACTGCAGGCGTAGCTACGACTCGTTCGGTGACGGCAGTTCCTATTTCCGGATACCACTTTGTAAGTTGGTCTATCACCGGTGGTGCCACTATAAGCGGTTCGACGGACAACCCCGTAACCGTAACAGGTGATGGCACAGGAACAGCAGCCACGCTGACAGCCACCTTCGCTGCAGATGCCGCAAGTTACACAATCACATACGGCGCCGGAAATTCACCTTATAATAACGGTACGGTTTCGGAAGGTCACTCCTATGCCAGTGGTTCTTCCCAGACAGCCGGAACCCAGATTTCGTTAACCGCTACACCTACTAACGCACACTATAAATTAGCAGGTTGGTATAGCGAAGCAGCGTGCTCTTCGGCTATTGCCGGTGCCGGTACTACTAATCCATACGAGTTTACGTTAGGTGCTAACACTTCCGTTTATGCGAAGTTCATCCTGAAGCAATGTACGATTACTCTTAACAAGAACGGTGGTTCAACCGGTGCTGCGTCTGTTACAGCTTCGCATGGCTCTACACTTCCTTCCTTCACGGCGCATTCCCGTACAGGTTACACGCTGGACGGCTACTATACAGATCCCAGTACAGGAACGAAAATCATTGATGCCAGCGGTGCATTGGTAGCTTCCACAACATATGCCAACGCCAGCAAACAATGGAATAACGATGCTACTTCTTTGACCTTGTATGCCCACTGGACGGCAAAAACCTATGACATCACTTATGTAGATGCCAATAACGTAGCTACTATCGCAACCAATCCTTCTACCGGAAGTACGGATGCTACTATTAACTTCACCGTTACAATGAAACCGGGCTTCAAGAGTTTGAGTGTAACGGCGGTTGATGCAGGTAGTAACACCGTGACGGTAACCAATCCGAGTTCCAATAATTATCGTTTCACCATGCCGGCAAGCGCTGTGACGGTAACAGTAACCGCAACTGCTCTGCCTGTAGTGTATGTCTTGAAGACGAAACATGCAAATTCCTCTTTGGGAGATGATGCAACCGGACTTCCGTCAACGGCTACAATATGGGCATGGACATTTTCAGGCAGTAAGAACTTCTATACTACTCCGGGCAGTTTCCCAGGCCCTTCGGCCTCTTCAAAAGCGACTGCTATTACCGATGACATCATCGGCGATGAGTGGTATCGTTTCATTCCGGATAATACCAGTTATTTTGATGGTAGCACGGCATATCATGTGATTTTGACAAGTACAAACCGAATCCTGGATACTGAAACCACATTTATTGAGAACGGTTCTTCACATTCGGCTGCTACGCATACGGGAACGATTTGGATTGTGCCGCATGGAACAGATGCGAACACGGCTTATTTATATACATCGTATCCGGATGAGATTGTTACTCCATATAACACCACATATTATGCAGGTGACCACGGTAGCATCAATGTCTTCGGAACAACTATAACAAGTGGTAATTCTCAAACCATAGCCACCACGAAGAACCGTACATTAACGGCTACTCCGGCAAGCGGCTATGCATTCAACCGATGGATCACCACAGGTAGCGTAACGGTAGCGGATGCCACCAGCGCTACTACTACTGTTTCTGCTACAGGAGCAGGCGGTACGGTAACAGCTACGTATTTTGAGACAGTTAACAGCGGATGGTATATCAAGGGAAATCCTGCCGGTAATGATTGGGGCACTCCGACCACTCTTCCTTTGAATAGAGTTCTTCCGGGAGAGACTAATGTATATTACCGCCCGGTTACACTCCCGGCTAATGATCAATACTTCCGATTCTGGCATGTTGAAACAGGGAATCCACAATATGGTGCGTCTACCGGCAATCTCGCTGTTTTAAAAGATACGAAATATGACATATCAAAAGAAATTGGCAAAGATGGTAATTCCTTCAAGTACAGTGCCGGTGGTACGGTTTGGTTCGTGGTTGACGCAAGTGGTGCTACCAAGAAATTCTGGCTGCAAGATCCGGTAGAGTTCTACTCTGTCAACTTCGGTTATAGCGACGGTTGTAAGACATTCTCTGCAAAAGACGGAGAAGGTAACGACCTTGTTTCCGGCAATACCTATGTATCCGGAACAGAACTCACCTTTACCCAGACCAAGAAAGAAGGCTACACCTTCGTAGGCTGGAATACAGCGGCTGATGGCAGCGGCAGTTCTTTGGGAACAGGTTCGTCCTATACCGTTGCCAGCCTTTCCGCGGATGTCAACGTATATGCGATTTATACAGAGAACAAGACGGCTATTACTATTAATACTGACGGACACGGAACGATTACGACTCCGAGCCCGAACAGTAGTCCGTACAGTTTAGGTGTTGCCACCACGCAAGCTATCAATGCAACTGCAAATGAGGGTTACCACTGGAATACATGGACTACAAGCGGAAATGCGGCATTAGGAACGACGGCTACGACGGCAAGCAACACCGCCAAAGGTAATGGTGCGGAAGGCGGTACAGGTACTGTAACCGCCACCTTTACCCCGAACACATATACAGTACGATTCCATCGTAATGGTGGTGCAGGGGATGTTGTTGAGCAGAACTTCACCTATGGTGTAGCGCAGAACCTGACAGCGAATACTTACACCAAGACGGGTTATAACTTCGCGGGTTGGGCACTAGCGGCTGATGCTGCGGTAACTTATGCGGATGAGGCAAATGTTTCTAACCTTACCTCGACAAATAGTGGCACATTCCATTTGTATGCAAAATGGACGCCAAAGACCACAACTATCACGTATAGCCAGAGTGGTACAGGATACGGCAGCGGTGGTCAGTCAACGACCCAAACAGCGACTTACGATGCTGCAATGCCGACTCCGATAACAACTCCGACGGCTGCTAACGGATATGCGTTCATGGGTTACTATGATGCCCTTGAGCCGCTTGGTAATAAATATTATAATGCAGATGGTACGAGTGCACGCACTTGGAATAAAGAAGATGCAACAGCAACACTCTACGCTTACTTCAAGAAAGCGGAGATTACAGAGTTGGTATTTGATGCAGAAACAGTCGAACCGGAGAGCACCGTAGGCGTAACGCCGACGATTAGTCCGACACCGGTAGGAACGACCATCATCTGCTGGACGATTCTGCATAGTAATGACACTCCGCTGGATCCGCAACCGGCGATGACATGGAGCGATGGCAAACTAACCTTTGCTGCTTCTACATACAGCGGAACGTATAAGGTACAGGCTGTTTTGCGCACGGGTAATGATTGCAGCGGTGGTACATCATTGGATACTGAGACTGCCAGCTTCTTGGTAGCAGGTAGCCACACCGTAACCGTCAACTACAAGTGCGGCGATGATGTCATTAAAACAGCAACCAGTGTTACCGGACGTCCGACAGATTGGTCTGATGATATTACCGCTCCGGACATCTTCGGTTATACGTTTGTTCGTTGGGATGCTGAAGATGGTGTAACCATCAAGAACGGAGACTCCGATCCTGTAACCACCACTACGAACGCTACTATTCAAATCGAAGCAACCTATGCCGGTAAACTGACTGCGGTATATACACAAAAGAGCATGATCTATTTCAAGAACACCTTGGGATGGAGCGATGTATATGTGAACTTCTATACCGGTAGTTATTGGAACAATCCTAAGGGTTCGGGTAATAATGGCGTAACGAACCAGAACTTGGCGATGACTCAGTATGGAGAAACCGACATCTGGTACTACGATTACGGCGCAGCAAGTATTACGCCGAGTTTGTATGTATCTTTTACCAGCAAATCGCAAAGCAATTCCGAGAACTTCTGGCATACAGATGGTGTAGATGTTGTTTACCCCGCGAACTATGCGGATAACATACATTCGGATAGAGCTGCAGAGAATGGCTTCAAGGCAGCAACGCCTATGTTTGTGCCGTTGGCTGCTCAAGACTACGTATTGCTGAATGGAAAGGCGCATTACTATAACGCCGGTTATTGGTCACGATACACACCGGGTACGGGTTACAGACTTGAGATTTATAACGAGGCTGGTAATTCAATGATCAAATATAAAGATTTTGAATCAGCAGATGACTTGATGCCGATGAAGGCAGTTCTAGATTTGGAAGGCGGACAGACCTATAAATTCCAAATCAGACGTGGTGGAGAAAGTAGTGCCGGTATCTACTACGGTAATAGCGGAACAATGGACTATACAAATCACGGTCAGGATGTTGCATGGGATTTGACTAATTATCCGAGTATGTCTAAGGCTGGCATCACAACGAACGCTGCCGGTGACTACACCTTCAATTTGAGTTATTCGGCTTATCATAACAAATCAACCGGTAAGGATGAATACCGTCTTCGTATAGCCGTTGATTATCCGGTAGCGAGCGGTGACTACCGATTGGTATATAGCGATGCTGTACAGACAAAACCGTTAACTTCGGCGATCGTAAACAAGGTGAATGATGGTACGGATATCGTTTCGTTCTTCGTTCGCCCGGGTTCAACACCGGTACTGCGTATCCAACAGGCAACAGTCAATCCGTCAACCGGTGCAATCACTTGGAATGAGTATCCGAATTCCGGTACACCGACGAACCAGATTACCGGCACGATCGCAAGTACCATATCTTCGAGCGGAACAGAGGTTTACAACTTCAATCTTTCGATGAACGGTAGCGGTGCGTTGACTGTAGCAAGTGCAGAAGTATACGACGGTAACTTCTACATTCGCACCGATGCTGCTAACAGCAAGTGGGATAACTACCGCACCGATCCGGATCACTTGATGACCTATTCGGAGTATTCCATTGACCACGGCGGTTACACGCACTATTACACGCACTGGGTAAATAAGGACGATGCAGGTCGCAAGAACGTGAAGTTCGTTATTGCCAACGACTATAGCCCGAATATCTCGGATACGCTGGCACGTGAGGCCGCTTCCGGCACATGGGCAAATATCGCATCCTTCATGGAAGAAGGCGGTGACCTGAAGCGTAGCGCGAACGTGCGCTTTATGTGGGACAAGCGCGACAACACCATCAGCCGTGCATATGTCGATGGCGCGCAAGGAGACTACTCCACCAACTTCCTGTACATGCTGAATGTTGAGGACGGAGCAGACAAGATCAGGAAAAGTGATGAAAGTGCCCTGACAGACCATAAGGTGACGTTCAAAGATAACGGTAACTGGATGTATGAGGCAAATATCCAGGCACAGCCGGAAGCAGCCATCAAGCTTCTCTCCAACTGGGGTACATCGAATACGATCACGCAGTACTTCCGCGGCGCTTCGGATGCTACAGAGACGCTCCTTGGCGGTAGCGGTTCGACCTGGTATGACATCCGTGTCATCTATGACTTCAAGACCAACCGTCTGATAGCAGGTTTGATACCAAGCGGAAATATTTCAGATCCGATGGCTATTCACGCCGATGTGATGTTCATCCGTGAGCATCAAGGCGATATTGCGCAGGTAACATTCACAGAAGATGGTGCTATCACTGATATCGAGACCGCTTACGGCGTACTCCAATTCAACAAGTGGACGATTAACAACAAGTCTAAAGCAGATGGACACGCTCCGTTAAGTCCGCTATTGTCAGCATATGAGCGCGATCTGTTCTACATATCGTTCCCGTTCCGCGTCTCGATGGAAGAAGTATTTGGATTCGGTACGTATGGTCAGCACTGGATTATTGAAGAATACGACGGTGCTAGCCGTGCTGCTAATGGTTACTGGGCAGAGTCCGGTCCGAACTGGAAGTTCGTCTTTAACCGCAAGAACAAGTTCTTCGAGCCGGGTACCGGTTACATCATCGCGCTGGATCTGGATGAGATGGGTGAGAGTGCTGATATTTGGGCGAACACTGACCGGGTAGAGCTCTACTTCCCGTCTTACGGCAAAATGGATAACATTACCAGCTCGACCGCAACATATGATATTCCTGCGCATTTATGTACGATAGACCGAAGCAATGAACCCAAGCCCGGAGGAGGTACACTTGGCGATGCTTATGACCGCCGCGTCAAGGATAGTCACTGGAATGTATTGGGTGTTCCGACCTACGTCAATCCGGATGCGCCGAACTACGCAAATACCGCTTGGACAGCGTCAGCTACCGAAACAAGTATCGGTCCGAACTTCCTCTATCAGTGGAACATGGACGACAATTCCGTATCGGCTGTTTCAGCAAGCGGCTATACGTATCACGCAATGCACGCGTACCTTGTACAATACTGCGGCAACGTTACCTGGACTTCCAGCGTCAGCGTAAAACCGTCACCTATCGTGGCACGCGAACGCACTGCTCCGAAGAACGTTGAGTTCAAAGTGGAACTGATGCAGAATGAGAAGGCAGTTGACCAGACCTTCGTGAAGTTGAGCGACAATGAGAACGTAACGACCGGCTTTGAGTTCAACTACGATATGTCGAAAGAGTTCAACAAGAACAAAGCGAACATCTACACGATGATTACATCGAACATCGACGGCGATCTCTCCATCACAGAAGCAGCCGGTAATACGTTGCCGATGAGCGACCAAACAACGATCGTGCCGGTAGGTGTGGATATCAAGACCAATGGCGACTACACCTTTGCTATACCTGACGGTACAAGCGGAGTGGGCGTTACGCTCATCGATACGGAGAATAATATCCGTACGAGCCTCAGCGCACTGAGCTACACCGTCAACCTGACCGCAGGCACCCACGACGGACGCTTCTTGCTCGAGATCGCACCGATCCAGCAGACACCGACGGGAAGAGGTTACGGGTGACGGGTTAGAGGTTACGGGAGCGCGCAAAGTGATCATTGATCAGAAGATGTATATCATCCGCGATGGTAAGATGTATGACGCTCGTGGAGCGATGATCAAATAAAGTGGAGTGTTGAGTACTTAATGAAGAAAGGAAAAGAATTATGAGAACGAAACTTTATATCATCGCAATATTGAGCATCGCAGCAGTAGCAATGAACGCACAAACGTTCCAACCCGCTACTATCGACAACAGCGCCATCCAGAGCCAAAAGATCATGCAGACGGGCACTAACTATAGTGGTCAGGTCTACGAGCCCTTCAGCAGCGTTACTCCTTCGGAGCAAAGCACTGTTGGAGCCAGCTCTGCTCCTGCAAAAGTGAGTGGACCGAGAAAAGGCTTCGAATACGGTGGTGATACCCCTCCGGGCCCATCCCCTATCGGCGATGCCCTTCTGCCGCTACTCTTGATGGCTGTCGCTTTTGGCATATACAGCGCTGCGCGCAGAAAACGCCTCACCGCTAAGCAATAAGGTGTCAACGAATCCGAAAAGAGGGTGTATCCAGCCGATACACTCTCTTTTTGTTTCTCCTATAGAATAGTTTGGAATTGTGTTTTGTCTGTTTTTTTCCATTAATAAAATTTTTTATCATACAAAATCTTGCACATTCAAAAATTTTGTAGTACTTTTGCAGCCGCAAAAGTTTGAAACATTATAGCACTATGCTTTTGAATATACTCAAATCGAAGATTCATCGAGTGCAAGTGACGGAGGCGAACCTCGAATATATCGGTTCGATCACCATCGACGAGGCACTGATGGAAGCCGCGAATATCTACGCCGGCGAACGCGTGCAAGTGGTTGACAACAACAACGGTGCACGGCTGGAGACCTATGTCATCCCCGGCCGCCGCGGCAGCGGATGTATATGCATCAATGGAGCTGCAGCGCATCTGGTCAACGTGGGTGACACCGTCATCATCATGGCCTATGCCCTCTTGACACCCGAAGAAGCCAAGACCTTTAAGCCGAGTATCGTTTTTCCCGTGAATAACCATTTATAAAAGAAAAATATATAAAAAATACTGATTATTGATCGTATCACTACGTGTTTTTGAATCTTTATTCCGATAACATATTTACAAATAAATTTGATATATCTTATCCGAATAAATCTTCCTTTTCTGCGAATTACTATCAATAATCAGTAAAAATACCAAAAATATTTTTCATGGCGGAGAAAACGACCATACATATTGTAGAGGAACCGAAACGGCAAGAACTGAAACAGGCTTGTTACGGTATTATCGGTTGCATGCAGGAGGTTCACAACCAACTTGGAGCCGGACTACCGGAATATATCTACCAAGAAGCCCTAACTACTGAACTGGAAGCAGCCGGATACATTGTATATAAGGAACTTGAATACCACCCTCTATACAAAGGAAAAGAGATGAAAGCTTACCTTAAAATGGATTTGGTGGTAGAGAGCAGTATTGGTCGAATAATCATTGAATGCAAAGCGTTGACGCAACTAACAGAGCGCGAACACTATCAAACATTCGGATATTTACGAGGAACCGGCTGGCCGGTAGCTATATTGGTTAATTTTGGGGCATACCCAAAAGCTCAGATTGAGCGATACTATATGAATAATGGTCAAATAGAAGTATTTTAATTTTTGATATTTTCGATTATTTTCAAAGAATTATTGATTTTGATTTTTATAAAAATCAGAGGATTTATTTAGAAAAATGATCGGTAAATTTATTTATAAGAGCAGTTTTGTAAATAAAGACTCGATAAAAGAAAATCAATAATTCTATTTTTCTTTGATCTATTGAAACAAAATATGACATTTTTTGAACTACATAGCGGCAACAGCGGCGTTGGCCCCAGAGCAGGTGTCATCCATACCGATCATGGCGACATCCTAACGCCTATCTTCATGCCCGTCGGCACCGTTGGTACCGTCAAGGGTGTACAGCGGCGTGAACTGGAAGACGACATCCATGCACAGATCATCCTGGGCAACACCTATCATCTCTTCCTCCGCCCGGGTACGGAGATACTCCGTCAGGCCGGCGGACTGCACGCCTTCGAGGGATGGACACGTCCTATCCTCACCGACAGCGGCGGCTTCCAGGTCTTCTCGCTCACCGACATCCGCAAGATGACCGAAGAAGGCGTACGTTTCTCTTCGCATATCGACGGACGCAAACTGCTCTTCACGCCCGAGAACGTGATGGACATCCAGCGCGCCATTGGTGCCGACATCATGATGGCCTTCGATGAATGCTGTCCCGGCACGGCCGACAAGCGCTACGCCAAAGATTCGATGGACCGTACCCACCGATGGCTCGATCGATGCATCGCGCAGTTTGAAGGCACCGACGATCTCTACGGCTACCGCCAGCATCTCTTCCCCATCGTGCAGGGCTGCACCTACACCGACCTGCGCCAGGACGCCTGCCGCCATCTGCGCGACCTCGATCGCGACGGATACGCCATAGGCGGACTCGCCGTAGGTGAACCTACAGAAGTGATGTACGACATGATCGAGGTATGCAACGACATCCTGCCTGTCCACAAGCCCCGTTACCTCATGGGCGTAGGCACGCCATGGAACATCCTGGAGGCTATCGAACGCGGTGTGGATATGTTCGACTGCGTCATGCCTACCCGCAACGGACGCAACGGCATGATCTTCACCTGGCAGGGCGTGATGAACCTGCGCAACCGGAAGTGGGAAGACGACTTCACCGAACTCGATCCCACCGGTACCAGCTACGTCGACCATGCGTACACGCGCGCCTACGTTCGTCATTTAATACACGCGCAAGAGATGCTCGGACTAGAGGTGCTCTCTATCCACAACCTCGCCTTCTATCTCGATCTCGTCAGCCAGGCACGCCGGCACATCCTCGCCGGAGACTTCAGCGCATGGAAAGCCGGAGTCATGCCTGCAATAATGACGAGATTATAAATCATAAATCAACAATTTGAAATCTTAAATTGGCGTGAAACGCCTCGACTGGTATATCATCAAGAAGTTTCTGGGCACGTTTTTCTTTTCTATCGTGCTCATTCTCTCTATCGCCATCGTCTTCGACCTGACGGAGAAGATAGACGACTTCTTTGAGAACCAGGTTCCGCTGCGCGAGATCATATGGGATTACTATATCCCCTTCCTGCCCTATTATATGAACATGTTCAGTTCGCTGTTCATCTTCATCTCCGTCATCTTCTTTACCAGCAAACTGGCCGGCAACTCCGAGATCATCGCCATGCAGGCCGCAGGCATGAGTTACCATCGGCTGATGGTACCATATATGGTCTCTGCCTCCATCCTCTTCGTTCTGGCCCTTGTGCTGGGCGGATGGGTCATCCCCCGTACGTCCGAACGAATGCTGGCCTTCACCGATCGCTACGTAGAGCATTTCACCAAGGAGAGCGCACGTAATATCCAGATGGAGGTCCAACCAGGCACCATCCTCTACATGGAGTCGTTCCAGCGCCGTTCCGGCATCGGTTACCGCTGCTCTATCGAGCAGTTTGAGGGCAAGACGCTCATGGAGCGTATCACCGCCGACCGTATCTATTACGACTCGCTCGAGCAGTGGCATCTCGACAACTATACCAAACGGACGTTCGAAGGCTTGCATGAGACGCTCGAGCGCGCACAACGCATGGATATCACCCTGCCTATCGTTCCCGACGAACTCTTCATCACCGCCCAACATGCACAACAGATGACGACACCCGAATTGCGCCATTATATGGAGCGCCAACGCCAGCGCGGAAGCGGAAATATCAAGGCTTTCGAGGTGGAATGGCACAAACGTTGGGCCTCCCCGATTGGTGCATTCATCATGACGCTGCTGGGCGTGACGATGTCCAGCCGCAAGGTACGCGGTGGCATGGGTAAGAACCTGGGCATTGGTATCGTACTCACTGCCCTCTATATCCTCTTCTCCACCGTCAGCACGACCTTCTCGGTCAACAATGTGATGTCGCCCTTCATGGCCGCATGGCTGCCTAACATCGTCTTCCTTGCGATATCTATTCCGCTGTACATCAGGGCAAGCCGCTGATGAGCTGTCGGCATTCAGAAGTCGACCGTCAGACAAGAAAAAAGAGCCCCGAAGGACTCTTTTTCTGTTTATCGCAACTCGACGCGACGTGTAACCGTCTGACCATTCACTGTTGCGCAGAGGCGGTAAGTACCGCGATCCAGATCAAATTCTGCCAGGTTGCCTGTCTCCTGCTGGAGCAGTTTGCCTTGTTTTGTATAGATCCTGGCTTCCTCCATCCGAGTGGATGTTACCACCAGCGTGTTTTCGCGGAAGCGAACTGTAAGATTTTCATTGCTTTTTGCGGCGTCCGCGAATGTAAAACCTGCCATCAGGCAGCAAAAGGTCATCAGATAACTAACTTTCATTAAATACTCTTTCATAGTTAGCTCCTTTCTTTTTTAATGACTAATACCATTTTTCGTTCGCACCAATGCGTGGGCTTCCCGCGTGTATCGCGTACCTTGAGAGCAGGTGCCATCGAAAAACGCTGCAAAATTACTGCCTTTCGCCGACACCTCCAAATATTCTCATCAAAAAGTGTAATTTTTCCGCAAAATGACGAATCGAGTTTACAAAATGTTATCTAAATGGTAACATTCGTGACGTTTTTCTTAAATTCTGTAGCTATCACTGCATAATCAATCCGCCGCGTCAGAACGAAAAAACACAGAAAAACGCACGCGTGCTTGCGTATGTGAGAAAAAAGTTGTAATTTTGCGCCCGATTTAATTTGGCATAGTATGCAAAATATTCGCAATATAGCTATCATCGCCCACGTGGACCACGGCAAAACAACGCTGGTGGACAAGATGCTGTACACCGCTAAGGTAGTCAGCAGTCAGCATTCTGAATTCAGCGATCAGCCCAAGGAGTTGATCCTGGACAACAACGATCTGGAACGTGAGCGCGGTATAACGATCCTCGCCAAGAACGTAGCCATCGACTACAAAGGCACGAAGATCAACATCATCGACACTCCGGGGCACGCCGACTTCGGCGGCGAGGTGGAGCGTGTGCTGAACATGGCTGACGGCGTTCTGCTGCTCGTCGATGCCTTCGAAGGAGCCATGCCGCAGACCCGCTTTGTGCTGCAGAAAGCACTCGAACTGGGCCTCAAGCCTATCGTCGTAATCAACAAAGTGGACAAACTCAACTGCCGTCCCGACGAGGTGCAAGAAGAGGTGTTCGACCTCATGTGCAATCTCAATGCCACCGACGACCAGCTGGATTTCCAGACGCTGTACGGCTCTGCCAAGCAGGGATGGATGTCCACCGATTGGCGCAAACCGACAACGGACCTGACCGACCTGATGGACGCCATCATCGAGTATATACCGGCGCCGCAGGAGAACCCCGGCACGCCGCAGATGCTCGTCACATCGCTGGACTACAACTCATACGTAGGCCGTATAGCTATCGGACGTGTCCACCGCGGTGAGTTCCGCGACGGACAGATGGTCACCCTCGCCAAGAAAGACGGCACGATGGTCAAGACCAAGATCAAGGAACTGCATACCTTCCAGGGTATGGGGCATGTGAAGACGGACATCGTACGTAATGGCGACATATGCGCCATGATCGGTATCGACGGCTTCGAGATAGGCGACACCATCTGCGATGCGGATAATCCCGAACCGCTCAAGCCTATCGCCATCGACGAACCTACGATGTCGATGACCTTCTGCATCAACGATAGCCCCTTCTTCGGACAAGACGGCAAATATGTGACCTCACGTCATATCCAGGATCGTTTGAACAAAGAGCTGGAGAAGAACCTCGCCCTGCGCGTGGAGAAAGGTGCGGAAGAGAGCAGTTGGCGCGTTTACGGCCGCGGTGTACTTCACCTGTCCGTCCTCATCGAGACCATGCGCCGCGAGGGATACGAACTGCAGGTAGGCCAACCGCAGGTGATCATCAAGGAGATAGACGGCGTGAAATGCGAACCGGTAGAGTCACTTACCGTCAATACGCCCGAAGAATGCAGCGGTAAGATCATCGAGTTCGTCTCGACCCACAAGGGCGAGATGACCAAGATGGAGATGGTCAACGACCGTGTGCACCTGGAGTTCACGATCCCTTCACGAGGCATCCTCGGTATGCGTACCTACGTGATGAATGTCTCTGCCGGCGAGGCTATCATGGCCCACCGCTTCCTGGAGTACCAACCATGGAAAGGCGACATCGTCAAGCGCAACAACGGCTCGCTCATCGCGATGGAAGCCGGCACGGCCTATGCCTACGCGCTGGACAAGCTGCAGGACCGCGGACGCTTCTTCATCGACCCGCAAGAGGAGGTTTATGCCGGTCAGGTAGTGGGCGAGAACGCCAAAGAGGGCGACATCGTCATCAATGTGACCAAATCCAAGAAACTGACGAACATGCGTTCTAAATCGGCAGACGACAAGGCTGTGTTGCCGCCTCCGGTACGGATGTCGCTCGAGGAGGCGCTGGAGTACATCAAGGAGGATGAATACGTAGAAGTAACGCCTCACGCAATGCGTATCCGCAAGATTATCCTGGACGAACTGGAGCGCAAACGCGCCGGAAGAGCATAACTAGTCTACTAGACGACTAGTCAACTAGACAACTAGAATAAAAATTATATATTATGAAAATTGAACAAAGTGAATTGAAAGACCTGATGGCTGTGGTGAAGATCACGATCGAACCGGCTGACTATCAGGACGAAGTGGCTAAGCAACTGAAAGAAGTGCGCCACAAAGCGCAGATGCCCGGTTTCCGTCCGGGAATGGTTCCCGCCGGACTGGTGAAGAAGATGTACGGCAAGGGTATCCTGGCTGATGTACTCAACAAACTCGTAGGTGAGAACCTGCAGAAGCACATCGAGGAGAAAAACCTGCAGATCTTGGGCGAACCGCTGCCCAACGACGCAGAGACCAAGAACATCGACCTCGATCACGAGGACACCTTCACCTTCGCTTTCGACATCGCTGTAGCTCCGGAGTTTGATGCCAAACTGAACGGCAAGAACAAACTGCCCGAGTACACGATCGAACCTACCGACGAGATGGTACAGAAGCAAGTGGAAGCCTATACCAACCGCTTCGGCGAGTATATCCCCGAGGATAAAGAGAAGGGTACCAAGGCAGAAGTGAAACCTTGCGCCGTAGATGCTGAACTGTTCGCAAAAGTGTACGGTCCGGACGCACCGAAGGACGAGGCCGGCTTCCGCGCCAAAGTGAAAGAAGACATCATCCGCAGCCTGGCTGAGGAGAGCAAATATCGCTTCAGTATCGATGCCAAAGAGGCTATCCTGAAGAAGATGGAGAAAGTGGCCTTCCCCGAGGACTTCCTCAAGCGCTGGCTGCTCGCTACCAACGACAAGATGACCCAGGAGGAACTCGACAAGGACTTCCCGAAGATGATCGAGGAACTGAAATGGCACCTGGCGAAAGATCAGTTGATGAAGGAATACAAGATCGACGTACAGAAAGAGGAAGTGGAAGCCTTCGCCAAACGTATCGCTAAGATGCAATTCATGCAGTATGGCCTGATGAACGTAGACGACGCTATGCTCGCCAACTACGCTCAGGAGATGCTCAAGCAGGAGAACCAACTGCGTAACATCGTAGAGCGCGTCGTAGAAGACAAACTGTTCGAGGCGCTGAAGGGTGTAGCCAAGATCGAGGCCAAGACCATCAGCCAAGAGAACTTCGACAAACTGTTCAAATGACACACATACATTTTATCGCTATCGGAGGCGCGGCGATGCACAACCTGGCATTGGCCGTCGCTTCCAAGGATGGATACAAAGTAACGGGGTCGGACGATGAAATCTTCGACCCCGCCTTGTCTCATCTGCGTGACGCTGGCCTGCTGCCCGCAGAGATGGGTTGGCACCCCGAACGGATTACTCCCGACATCGATGCAATCATCCTCGGCATGCACGCCCGTGAGGATAACCCCGAACTGGTACGTGCACGCGAGTTGGGACTGAAGATATACTCTTTCCCCGAGTATCTCTACGAGCAGACCAAGGATAAGATACGCATCGTCGTAGGCGGCTCACACGGCAAGACCACTACCACCTCAATGATCCTATATGTCCTTAACCGCCTTGGCATCGAAGCCGACTATATGGTGGGAGCGCAGATAGAGGGGTTCGAACGGATGGTGCGTCTGTCGGATACCGCCAAGTATGCCGTCTTTGAGGGCGATGAGTACCTCACTTCCCCACTCGACTTGCGAAGCAAATTCCTTTGGTACCACCCGCACGTGGCTATCCTGACGGGTATCGCGTGGGATCATATCAATGTGTTCCCCACCTTCCCCGAGTACGTAGATACGTTCCGCCGATTCGTACATACCATCTTACCCAACGGCTCGTTCATCTACTTCGCCGGCGACGAGAACCTGAGGATGCTTGCTGAGGAACTAAAAGACGCTCCCTCCGGGGAGGGGACGGGCGTAGGCGCTATTATCCCCTACGACGCCTACGACGGCGATGTAGCGATGCAGGTGTTCGGACGTCATAACATGCAAAACCTGCAGGCGGCAATGTTGGCCTGCCATTGCATTGGGGTTGCACCCGACGATTTCTACCGCGAGATCAGCACCTTCACCGGTGCCAGCAACCGTCTGGAGATGATCTGCGAGACCGAGACTGGTGTCGCCTACAAAGATTTCGCCCACTCGCCCAGCAAACTGCGCGCCACCGTCAATGCCGTGCGCGAACGCTATCCGGAAAAACGGCTGGTGGCTGCGATGGAACTGCATACCTTCTCCAGCCTGATGGCGGATTTTCTGCCGCAATACAAGGATTGTATGGCCGAAGCAGATGTGGCTTACGTCTATTTCAATCCGAAGGTGATCGAGCATAAACGCCTCACTCTTATCACAAAAGAGGAGGTACGGAATGCGTTTGGCACGAAAAATGTAGAGGTGTTTACCGAGAGCGAAGCGCTGCAAGCAGCCCTGCGGGATCAAATCACAAACAAGTCACAAATCACAAATCAGGGCATCGCCCTGCTGATGATGTCCTCCGGCACATTCGACGGAGTCAATGTGAAGGAGTTCGCAAAAGAACTACTACATGGATAAACAAAAGAAACGCGATACCCTCTATATGCGCATGGCGCGTACGTGGGCAGAGAACAGTTATTGCGTGCGCCGCAAAGTGGGTGCATTGCTCGTCAAGAACCAGATGATCATCTCTGATGGTTACAACGGTACACCCTCCGGTTTTGAGAACATATGCGAGGATGAGAACAACGTGAGCAAACCTTACGTGCTTCATGCCGAGGCCAATGCACTGACCAAAGTAGCACGCTCCAACAACTCGTCGGATGGTGCCACACTCTACGTGACCGCCAGTCCGTGTCTGGAGTGCTCCAAACTGATTATCCAATCGGGTATCAAGCGCGTCGTCTACGGCGAGGAATATCGCCTGATGGACGGAGTGGAACTGCTCAAACGCGCAGGTATCGAGGTGGAGTTCCTCAACGATCAAGAGTCGAAATGACGTTGTAACGTAATAGCGAAAGGTTTTTTTCTATGAAAAAGTATCTTATTCCTACCCTGACGGTAGCGGTGATGGCGCTGGGTATCCTGATCGGTACAGCCCTCACCCAGAAGGCGAACGCACAGCGTATCGTCTATCAGAACGGTATGTGGAGTCTGCAGCAATCCAAGGTAGACAAACTGCTGCAACTGATGGAGCAAGCCTATGTGGACAGCCTCAACATCGATAGCATCACCGACGAGGCGATGACCGATCTGGTGCAGAAACTGGATCCGCACAGCTCGTATATTCCCAAAAAAGATCTGGAGATAGTCAACTCCGAGTTGGCCTCTTCGTTCTCGGGCATCGGTGTTCAGTTCTCTATCCAGCAAGACACTGTGCGTATCATAGCCGTCATCTCCGGCGGACCGAGTGAAGGCGTGGGTGTGTTGGCGGGCGACAAGATCATCACCGTGGACGACAGCCTGTTTGTAGGCAAGAAGATCAACAACGAGAAGGTCATGCGCACCCTCCGCGGCGAGAAGGGAACACGCGTCAAGATAGGTGTGCTGCGTGCCGGTTCGCCCGACATGCTCTACTATACCATCACCCGTGGTGACATCCCCGTCAACTCCGTGGATGCGAAGTTCACTATCGAACCGATTGGTCAGAACAGCCAGAACACATGGAAGATAGGATTCGTCCGCGTCAACAAGTTCGGCGAGACCACCTATCGCGAGTTCCTCAATGCTCTTGCCGACCTGCGCAAGCAGGGCGCTACACGCTACATCATCGACCTGCGCGAGAACTCAGGCGGCTACATGGAGCAGGCTATTCGTATGGCCAACGAGTTCCTCAAAGGCGGCCAGATGATTGTCTATGCCGAAGGACGTGCCTATCCGCGTTATGTAGCCAAAGCCGACGGTTCGGGACGCTTCAAGAATACTCCGCTCGTCGTCCTCATCGACGACTTCTCGGCTTCGGCTAGCGAGATCTTCGCCGGTGCGATGCAGGATAATGATCGTGCTACCATCGTCGGACGCCGTTCGTTCGGTAAGGGACTCGTACAACAGCAGATGCCCTTCGAAGACGGTAGTGCCGTGCGCCTGACCGTAGCCCGCTACTACACCCCCAGCGGACGGTGTATCCAGAAACCCTACACCCTGGGAGATCAGGACGACTACCAGAAAGAGCTGACCGATCGTTGGGAACACGGTGAGTTCTACTCGGCTGACTCGATCCACTTCAGCGACACCACCACCTATCGCACCCGCGGTGGACGTATCGTACACGGCGGTGGCGGCATCATGCCTGATGTGTTCGTCGGACGCGACACCACCCTCAACACACCGTGGTATAACAAGTGCGTCAACCTGGCTTACACCTATCAGTTCGCCTACCAGTACACCGACCGGCATCGTAAGCAACTCAGCCAGTACAAGGATTGGCAAGCGCTGGAGAAACATCTGCTCAGCCAGAATCTGCTGCAGCAGTTTGTAGCCTTTGCCAAGGAGAAAGGCGTAGAACCCGACGAGGCGCAGATAGAGAAATCCAAACCGCTGATGACGCGTCTGCTGAACGCATATATCGTCCGTAATATCCTGGGCGACGACGGTTTCTTCCCGCTCTTTGAGCGCGATGATGAAATCACCAAAAAAGCAATAGAGGTCCTTTCAAAAAGTGAAAAATGAAAGGATAAAGGATATACGAAAAGCGGGCTACCACTTGGCAGTCCGCTTTTCGTATACAGTTCTTACAGTGCTTTCAGTATAGCCTCTACGTAGCGATAGGTCTTGGCTACCGTACTGATCTCCACGCGCTCGTCCGGCGAGTGCGGGTGCTTGATGGTCGGACCGAAAGCAATCATCTCCATACCCGGATACTTGCTGCCGATGATGCCGCACTCTAGGCCGGCGTGGATGATAACGACGCGTGCGTCCTCGCCGAACTCCTTCTTATAGGTCTCCACCATCTTCTGCTGCAACGTACTGTGGAAATTGGGTTGCCAACCGGGATAACCACCGGTGAACACCACTTCCGCTCCTGCCAGCGAGAATGCCGACTGGATAATCGATTGCAGTTCCTCCTTGCGGCTCTCTACCGACGAACGGGTCAGACAGTAGCAAGTCACCTTGCCTTCTACGGTCTTCACCATCGCGAGGTTGTTGCTGGTTTCCACTACGTCCGGACGCTCGGGGATCATTCGGTATACACCGTGCGGACAGAGCGTCAACGCGTGGATCAGACAATCTTGGATCTCCTCGGGTATCTCTGTCTTGGGGCACTCCACTTCGGTTGCCTTAAGTGTGATACCGTCGTCTACGCCGGCGTACTCGCGCAGGTAGAGATCTTCGTAACGGTCGATCATATCCTGCAAGTCCTGGTAGGAATCCGCCGGGATAGTGATGACTGCCGACGCCTCACGCGGGATCGCATTCCTCAGGCTGCCGCCGTCAATGGAGGCTAGGCGTGCCTCATAGTTGGCCACCGCATCCTTCAGCACACGCACCAGCAACTTGATGGCGTTGCCGCGTTGCAGATGGATGTCGCAACCCGAGTGACCACCCTTCAGACCCTTCAGCTCGATACGTAATGCGATGTCGCCCTCTTCGGTATCAACCGGTTGATAAGCAAACGTAGCAGTAGTATCGATACCACCGGCACAACCTACGCACAACTCTCCCTCATCCTCATTGTCCAGATTGAGCAGGTACTTGCCTTGCAGCCAACCTCCTTTCAGGTCGTTAGCGCCGAACATACCCGTCTCCTCGTCGATGGTGAAGAGCGCCTCCAGCGGCGGATGAACCACGTTCTTGTCAGCCAGTATAGCCATCGCTATAGCGGCTCCGATGCCGTCGTCAGCACCCAGAGTCGTACCGTTGGCGGTTACCCACTGACCGTTGTCCTCTATATAAGCCTCGATGGGATCCTTTTCGAAGTCGAATACCTTGTCGCCGTTCTTCTGAGGCACCATGTCCATGTGAGCCTGCAGGATCACTCCGGGATGGCTCTCCATACCCGGCGTAGCCGGCTTACGGATAAGCACATTGCCTATCTCGTCTTGCAGGGTCTCCAGGCCCAGCGACTTGCCGTAGTTAACAAAAAAGTCCGCAATTTGTTTGCGTTTACCGCTCGGACGCGGTATCTGCGTGAGTTGGTAGAAGTTCTCCCACACAGCTTTGGGTTCCAGATTTCGCATATACTATGTTTTTTTTAGATTGATTTACTCGTCTATCGTCACCTCGCCGCACAGGTTCGTCTGCAGCAGGGTCTTCACTTGCTCGGTGTCGTCCGGGAACTCGCCCAGCAGATACATCATCTTGGTCAGCAGGGCCTCGGTGGTCACGTCATAACCGGAGATGACGCCGGCACGCATCAGGTTGAGCGACACGGCGTAGAGTCCCATCTCCACCGAACCGGTGTTACACTGCGTCTTGTTGACGATGATGATGCCCTTGTCC
The DNA here is from genome assembly GCA_902784585.1 of uncultured Bacteroidales bacterium. GTDB lineage: Bacteria > Bacteroidota > Bacteroidia > Bacteroidales > Paludibacteraceae > Colicola. The sequence goes on from CACZVM010000007.1 coordinate 95,205, forward strand.
ACCGCCTTCTTCAGCTCACGATAGAGCCATTTGGCGGTAGGCGCATTGCCTGCTCCGAAGGTCTCCAGCACCACGGCCTTCAGCCCCTTGATATGCAGCACGGCACGTACCGTGGCAGGTTGGATACCAGGGAAGAGCTTGAGTACCGCCACGTTGACATCATAGGCTGTGTGAAGCTTGAGCGGCAGGCGAGGATCGCTATAGTGCACCAGATGAGGCTGGTAGGTGATATGCACACCGGCCTTGGCCAATGCGGGGTAGTTATAGCTGTTGAAGGCGGAGAAATGCTCGGCATTACGCTTCGTCGTGCGGTTGGCACGGAACAGGCGGTCCTCAAAATAGATGGTCACTTCCGGCACGATGGCATTACCTTCCTCGTCCTTGGCCGCAGCTATCTCAATAGCAGTCAGCAGATTCTCCTTCGCATCGCTACGGAGCACACCCACCGGCAACTGACTACCAGTGAACACTACCGGCTTGCCTAGGTTCTCCAGCATGAACGAGAGCGCCGAAGCCGAATAGGACATCGTGTCCGTACCGTGCAGGATCACAAAGCCGTCGTAGTCGTCATAGTGATCATATACCATCTGCGCCATCTGCGCCCAGCTCTTCGGATCGACGTCCGAAGAGTCCAACAGCGGATTGAAAGCGGAAATATCGATGTGCGTATCCCCTTCCGAGAGCTCAGGCATATACGACATGAAGGTCTCTATGTCGGCGGGAACCAATGCTCCGGAATGGCGGTCACGTACCATGGTGATCGTGCCACCGGTAGATATTAACAGTACCTTGCTCATCGTGTTTTTCGTGTTTGAGACATCTTTGCGACTGCAAAGATAGTATAAAATTTGCATATATGCAAAAAAAGTTGTACTTTTGCACAAATTTTTTGGCAAGTGACAACAAAAATCCTCCTTATCGACAGCGACATCAGCCTATCGATGGTGCTCTGCGACTACCTGGTGAGCCGTGGCTACAAGGCCCAACATGTGGTTCATGCCCGCGATGCATTCCGCCAACTCGACCAGGCCCATTACGATCTGGTGTTGATGGAGATGCAGAACATCGGCATGAACGGCTACGAACTGCTGCGCGAGATACGCCACCGCTATCCGTTGCTGCCGGTCATCATCCTCACCACACGCGGCGAACGCGAGGCGCAGATGAAGGCCTTCCAGCTCGGCTGCGACGACTACCAGCTCAAGCCCTTCTCTATGGACCTGCTTATCTGCCGCATCGAGGCCGTCATGCGACGCATCCGTCATGACGAAGAGAGCAAGCAGCGCGTGTTCGAACTCGACGGACACATCTTCGATGCTGTCCATCAGCAGTTCGACGGACAACATCTGTCGGGGCGCGAGAGCGAACTGCTCCTGATGCTATGCCGCCACCAGGACGAGATAGTGGATCGTCACCGCATCCTCTCGTCGCTATGGAAAGAGGATAATGCCTTCACCTCGCGTTCGCTGGGTGTGTTCATCAATCATCTGCGGGTCTATCTGCGACCCATCGGCTATAACATCCTCGCCATTCGCGGCAAGGGGTATCGGCTGGTCAAACAGTAAGAGAGCGGATTCTCTTAATCGAAGATTTCCATTAGAATATCCAGCGAACGCGGCTCCTGCCAGTCGTCTATCTGTTCGCTGAAATAGCGGCTCAGCAAGCGAAGCTGTTGCTGACGTTCGCTACGTGTACGGGGCATGGCATATAGTTCGGGATGCTCGTTCTCATCAATAGCAAAACCCAGTTTCTCAGCCAGTCCTATCAGAAAATGCAGATGGATGTTCTGCGGTTCGTCCGCCTCGTCCAACTGCTGCACCGTTCTGCATATAAACTCGAAGAGCGGTTCATCAGCCATCGGGTGACGGAGTGTGAGCGAGAGAACCTCGCTGATAAAAAGTGCGATAGACCGCTTATAGGGATCTGCGGTGATCGTGCGTGGCACGTATTGCAGCTGCGATGTACGGATCGACGTATTGTCGGTTGTCAGTTGCAGCCACGCGAGCGGGCTGTAGAGTCCGGCCGAGTGCTTGCGACCGAGGCCGTACACCTTATATCGAACGCGCCCACCCGTGCGCGTATAGGCGTGCAAGAGTTGGGCGCGGTCGTTGAGTGGCTGCAGCGACAGCACTATGGCATCAGTCGTGCTTAACATACACCCTATCTATCAATTGGCCGTCGCGCATCCGATAGGTGCGCAGACAGAGTTGGGAGGCACGTACCGTAAGCACCGCATAGACCGGTTCATCCGTCGCGCACTCACAGGCTATCCACTGTTGCGGCTGCTTGGGTTTACCCGCGCTGTTCAGGTTCACAAACGGCATACGACGCTGATACAGATGGTCATGACCGGCTATCACCAGATCGGCCTCGCCTAATGCATGGCGGAAAGCACCGTAGATGAGCGGATAGAAACGCCCCTTGGCCGCCGGCAACACAGGATGATGCATCACCACGACGATGAAACGACCGTCGGCCGTATACATCGCCTGGCGCAACCAGGTCAGTGTTCGCGTCACATGGACCAGTCGATCCAGAGGATTGGTATCCATTACGATGAGGCGCATATTCGGATAATCCACCCAGTAGTTCGATTCGCCGAACGTCTTCTGCCATACCGGAGAGAGCCGTTTGACGAGTCCCTTGCTGTACTCGTGATTACCCGGACACACCACCACCGGCAGGCCACTCAATCCACTCCCCCTCCATTCGCGGAGCAACAACTGATGGTAATATTCCTGTCCGCGATCCATCCAATCGCCTGTCTGCACGATCATCTCCGCACCGGGCACACGCTTGGCCAGACTATCGTAGTCGGCCTGACGCAACTGGCTATGGATATCACCGAGCAACAGGATGTTCAAAGTCGCAGGAGTTTGCCTATCCTGCCATCCGCTGTCGAACCGCACAAACCCCGGCACGCTGTCGTCAGCGAACGTAGGCATATGAAACGTGATTGTGTCACCCGTCCAACGCGGCTCGTCGGGCATACCGAACCACGCCTGCCAGCGAACGATACATACCGCGATGATCGCCGCCGACAGGAGTGTCCAGCTAATTATCTTAAGTGTTCTGCGCATCAGAAGGGCAGATCGCTCGTACCGTCACCGGCCGAAGCGTCAAACGGATCCACCGGAGCCTGCTCCACCGGCGCAGCGGCAGGCTGCGGAGCTGCTACGGGTTGAGCCACAGGAGCGGCTGCAGGAGCTGCAGCGGCTTGCTGCGTCATGTCGCCCTGCTGGATCTTCCATGCACGGATAGAGGTGTACCAACGGCCGTTGAACTCACGGCTCTCGATATCAAAACTAACGGTTACCAACTGGTCGATATCGCAGGGGTTCTGCTTGATACGATCCTCACCAAATACTTCGAAATGCACTTTACGAGGATACTGGTCCAGGGTCTCCAGCACGTACGGCTGCACCTTCCACGGGTTGCCATTGCGGCCTACACCTTCCTGTGCAGGCAGCACTTGTATGATTTTACCTACTACTTCCATGACTAATTCACAATTTACAATTCACAATTCATAATTAGCCTTTAATAGCAGCAACACCCGGCAAAACCTTACCCTCGATAGCCTCGAGCAGTGCACCACCGCCGGTAGAGATATACGATACCTGGTCTGCCAGACCGAACTTGTTCACGCAAGCCACCGAGTCGCCACCACCGATGAGCGAGAAAGCACCTTCCTTGGTAGCCTCAGCGATAGCCTCACCGATAGCACGGCTGCCGCCGCAGAAATTATCGAACTCGAATACACCTGCAGGACCATTCCAGAGGATGGTTTTCGCACCCTTGATGGCGTTGCGGAAGTTCTCCTGTGCCTTCGGACCGGCATCCAGTCCTTCCCAGCCCTCAGGGATAGCGTTGGACGGGAAGATCTTCTGGTTAGCATCGTTGCTGAACGAGTCTGCGCATACTGCGTCCGGAGCCAGCACCAGTTCTACACCGTTCTTCTTGGCCAACTCCTCTACACCCAGTGCTACGTCGAGCTTATCCAGCTCCACGATCGAACCGCCGATCTCGCCACCGTGTGCTTTGGCAAACGTGTAGGTCATACCGCCGCAGAGGATCAGTTTGTCCACCTTGCCCAGCAGGTTCTCGATGATACCGATCTTCGAACTTACTTTCGAACCACCCATGATGGCCACGAACGGACGTTTGATATCGCCCAGCACTGCATCTACTGCAGCTACCTCTTTCTCCATCAGGAAACCGAGCATCTTGTTGTCTGCATCGAAATAGTCGGCGATGACAGCCGTCGAAGCATGCTTGCGGTGAGCGGTGCCGAAGGCATCCATCACGTAGCAGTCAGCATAGCCGGCCAGCACCTTGGCGAACTCTTTCTGACGGTCTTTCATCTCTTTCTTGGCTGCCTCGTATGCAGGATCCTCTTTGTCGATACCTACCGGCTTGCCTTCCTCTTCCGGATAGAAACGCAGGTTCTCCAGCAGCAGTACCTCACCCGGTTTCAGCGCAGCTGCCTCAGCTTGAGCCTTAGCGCAGTCCTCAGCGAACTGAACGGGGCGACCCAGCGCAGCAGCTACGGCGTCCTTGATCTGACCGAGGCTGAACTTAGCCTGCACTTTGCCTTTCGGCTTACCCATGTGGCTCATGATGATGAGCGCACCGCCTTCATCCAGGATGTGTTTGAGCGTAGGCAGCGCACCGCGGATACGGGTGTCGTCGGTGATCTTACCGTTCTCGTCCAGTGGTACATTGAAGTCCACACGTACAATCGCCTTCTTTCCGGCGAACTTGTAATCTTTGATTGTCATAGTGTTAAATATTTTAGTTAGTTAATCTTTTTTTTCCCAGTCTATTGAGTTGAGACGGCCGCGATACACGTCGCTGTAGCAGGCAGTCTTGTCCTGGCCGCCGAACAGATATATATTGTTGTCGCGTACGATGGCTGTCTGCCTCTGTCTTACTCCGTAGCTTTCCGGCAGACGGTTCTTCAGCGTATCTGCCACCTTCCATGTTATTCCCTCGTCGGTCGATACCATGATGTCGCTACCTATATATTGTCTATCCGGATCAATGCCGCCGAAGAGCATCAGCTGGTTGTTATACCATACTAGGGATGCACCGGTCATGCTCCGGAAGGACGGACGGTCAGCCGAGAACTCCTCCAACCGATAACTGCCGTAAGGCAGCGGATGGGGAGTGTACTCGAGGTTCCAACTGGTGTTGAGCGGTTGACCGTCTTCAGCAAAGCCGCCTACGATCATCGCACGCTGACGCTGACTGCTACTCAGGAAGCCCACCGCCGCAAAATCGCTCACGGGGAACAGTCCTTCCGGACGCAGACCGCTCAGGGCCAGGCCGTCGTTCTGACAATAAGCCAGTTCGTAGCCGTTGTTATCCACCAATGCCCACACGCGGGTGTTCCAGTAGAGCAACATCGTCACCACAGGATAATCCACCGTCTTGGCCGTCCACGTCTGTGCGTCCGTCGAGGTATAGAGCGTCGTGCCTTCTCCATAGTAGAGCGTCGTGCCGTCGCAGATGATCTGACGCACCATGGCGTTCACCGGCAGACCGGCAGGCACACCCAGGTCGATCCATTCGATGCCATCCTCCGAACCATAGACCCGCAGCGAATAACCGTTGTTACGCAGCAGCACGAAGTCATCGCCCAGTTCCACTACCTGCTGTTCACTCTCGTCTGCCGGATAGACAGACGGGGTCAACATGGTCCACTCGTACAGATCGGGATCCATCTGATGCACCGTGGGTACGATCTCATACACCTTGGTGTTCACGCCGTCCTGCGAACGGATGGTCAGGTACATCGGCTGCTTGGTGAAATCCAGCGTGTCATATCCCGTCAGGATACACGTGGTGTCCGGCAGGGTCAGAAAGGCTGCACTCGGGGTGGCAGCAAACACAAAACGCGGCACCACACGCTCCAGACTCGTTCCGTAGGCTATCGAGTCACGTCCGGTGGTCACCAGACCCGTATCCAGCAGTTCCTGAACGCTGAACTTAGCCGCAGCCAAGCCGGGCATACTGTCGTTCTTGGCAAAAGTGAACGCCGTCAACTGCGCCACGGACGACTTGATGGCTATATAGCCGCCTTCACAACTGGCCAACACCAGCGCCGTCAGGCAAAGAATTATGTAGTAAAATCGCTTCATTTGTTCAAATATGTCGGTAAAGTGACGAAAAGTTTGCGTATGTCGGAAAAAAGCAGTACCTTTGTCGTCGATTTTGCAAAACAGTTTAATTCGATATGTTATTTAGTGCACAAATTCATGATTTTGTTGCGTGGCTTCCTTGGGTTCACGCCCGTCGCGAACAGAAAGCTATGCGTGCTATTGTGGAGCAACGTCGCCGCATAATGTCCGAGCAGGAGGTGCAGGAGCAGTCGGCTCTTATCATTGCCCAGCTTGAGCAGATGTCCACTTTCCAAGAGGCGAAGGTGGTCTTGCTCTATTACCCTATTCACAACGAGGTGGATCTGCGTCCGCTGCTCACCAAGTATGAGGGGCAAAAAACATTTTTGTTACCTGTCACCCATCGCCACTCGATGGAGGTTCGTCCGTATGACGGCGAGGACATGATGCGCAAGGGTCGTATGGGCGTGCCCGAACCTCAGACTGAGACCTACAAGGGGCATATCGACTTGATTCTTGTTCCCGGTGTCGTCTTCGACAACCATTGCCATCGCATCGGTCGCGGAGGCGGCTATTACGACAAGTATCTATCCAAACATCCGCTGGCCAAGAAGATCGGTGTGTGCTATAATTTCCAACTCAAGAAGCACGACATCCCTCACTTGTGGCACGACCATAAGATGGATCGCGTCATCACTCCTCAGAAGACCATTGGATAGTGGGTTGCATATCCCGTATCCGTTGCAGCTCTCGGTCGCCCTCGGCCGAGAGTTTCTTTTCGCCTTTGCGGTAGTAGTATATCAATCCGTACAGTTTGCATTTCTGCAAGCGTGCGTAGGGCAATTCGTTCTGGTAGTACGCTTCCACCAGATTCCATATATTCAGGATGATGGCATCAGCCTCCGCACGCAGCGCGGTCAGGTCGCCTTGCACACGCGTGGTGTTCTGCTCGCGGAACTGGTGGGTCACCTGGTGTTCGCAGAAGATGTCATAATGCACCTTCACCTTGTTGATAGCAGGGTTGTAGATAGGAAATCCGCCGGCTGCCACACGTTTCTGTTCTCCCTCAATGATCTTCTTGCCCCACTCCAGGATGTTCTCCTCCGTAGTCAGCTCGGGCACTGTGTGGTTGAGCGGATCCAGTCCGTAGAGTTGCTTCTGCTCTTTCTTAATCTCGCCACGGATCACCGAGAGGTTGAGCACCTGGATGAAATGCGATATGTACATACGTGCATTCTGCACGATATGACGGTATTGCTTGTTCGCACTCACCTTGCTGGTGTAGTTGTCTTTCGACTGCATGACCACATTCTCAAACTGCACCAGAAAACGCTGTGCTTCGCTCAGCACTTTATAGTTGAGCACCTGCTCTGTGAAGTCCGCCCCCTGCGCACGTTGTACGGCATGCTGCAAGGCATGCAGGCGGGACAAGTCCGTGTTAGGTAATCGACGATAAGGCATAAATTAATTTTGATTTATAATTTATGATTTATGATTTTCTTGTTACGAGTTTCTCTGCCAGCACGCGCAGGGCGTCGGTGGCTTTGTTCTGCGGCAGACTGTCAAGCTGCAGCAGGGCTTCGGCGGTATGCTGCTCCATCTCCACTTCGCACGCTTCGCGCACTCCCAGGCGCGTATAGAGTGCCGTGACGGCGGCTATCTTCTCCTGGTCGCGGTCGCTCACCAGCAGCCACTCCAGCAGTTCCGCCTTGTCCTCCGCCGGAGCCGTCTCCAGCGCCGTCAGCAGCAGATAGGTCTTCTTGTTGCAGCATATATCCCCTCCGATGGCTTTGCCGAAGGTCTTCGGATCTCCGTACACATCCAGCAGGTCGTCTTGTATCTGGAAGGCCAGACCGATATGCCGGCCGTATTCATACAGTGCCTCCTGTTCCGCTTCGTCTGCACCGGCGATGTACCCGCCCGTACGCAGCGCATTGGCCAGCAGCACCGCGGTCTTCTTCTCTATCATCATCAGGTAGTCGCCCAGACTCACCTGACTCGCGTGCTCAAAATCGACATCATACTGCTGTCCCTCGCATATACCGGTGGCCATCTCGTTGAACCAGCACAGCACCTTGCCCAGCTTGTCTGCCGGCACGCCTTCCAGCAGTTTGTACGCCTCTATCAGCATCTGGTCGCCCGAGAGGATCGCGGTGTTGTCATTCCATTTCACGTGTACTGTCTCGCGTCCGCGACGTACCAGTGCGCGATCCATCACGTCGTCATGCAGCAGTGTGAAGTTATGAAACACCTCCAGCGCCAGGGCGGCGGGCAGCACATCTTCTTCTTTGCCTCCGAAGATCTCCGCGGCCGTCATGGCCAGCGTCGGACGCAGCCGTTTGCCGCCCGAGGCCAGCGTATAAGCGATCGGCTCATACAGCCCCTTCGGCTCCTTGCTCCAATCCAGATTTTCTATCGCTTTGTTAATGTCTGTCATCTTTTATGAGATTTAATTCCTGAAGCACCGTTCACTCCGTTCACTCTTTATTCCTTTGGCGCAGCGGTCCTTGTTCATTTAACGAAGTGGTTTTCGATGATATCGCTCAGCACGTCCTTGATGTCCAGTCCGGCGGCGCGTACCTGTTGCGGGATGAAGCTTGTCGGCGTCATACCCGGCGTGGTGTTTACCTCCAGCAGGTTGATTTGAACATCGTCCTTTGTACATTGTCCTTTGTCCCTTTGTACCTTTGTAATGATCCAATCCACGCGGATGATACCGTTCGCGCCGATGATGTCGTACAGACGCAGCGTCTCAGCTTGTATCTTGTCGCGCACCTCGTCAGGGATGCGTGCAGGCGTGATCTCGTCCACCTCGCCTTTGTATTTGGCATCGTAGTCGAAGAACTCGTTGTGCGTCACGACCTCCGTGATGGGGAAAGCCACGGCTTTGTCTTTGGTCTTATACGCACCGCAGGTCACCTCCGTGCCTTGCATGAACGACTCGCATATCACCTCGTCGCCTTCCTTGAACGCACGTTCGATAGCGGGATAGACCTCTTCTACGGTCTTCACTTTCGAACAACCGAAACTGCTGCCGCCTACGTTCGATTTGATGAAACAGGGCAGTCCAAGCGTCTCGGCTATCTTCGGCGCATTGGGCCATTTCTGGCCGGCACGCAGGATCATGCTGGCGGCGATATGAAAACCGAAATACGAGAGGTAGTGGTTGCAGGCAAACTTGTTGAACGTCAGCGCAGCGGCCAGCACGCCGCAGCAGCTGTACGGCATGCCGATCATGTCCAGGTAGCCCTGCAGGATACCGTTCTCGCCCGGCGTACCGTGTATCGTGATATACGCGAAGTCGAACGTCTGTTTCGCGCCCCCGCGCGTAAAAGAAAAATCATTCTTGTCGATGGCTATACCGGCGGCGCTCAGCACCTCCGGGTTCGTGCCGTCAAAATCAGGCAGTGCCTGCCAGTCTGTGCCGTGCAGACGAACGATCGTCACGTCGTATCCGGCCTCACTGATCCATCCGTATAATCCTGCCGCCGAACGCAGCGATACCTCATATTCGCTACTATCTCCGCCGGCTATAATGGCTATCTTTCTGCTCATTTTACGCATATTTTCCAATTTGCGTGCAAAGATACTACTTTTTTTGCACATATGCAAGCGCGCGCGCAACTTTTTTATTCCTTTTCTTTTCGATATTTTTCGTTTCAAAATGTATATTATATATATAATATATAATATAGTAAAAGAAGGGCAAAAATGGTAGTTTCGGGGCGTTGAAAGGTCTCTGACGGTGGAGGAATATCGCCCTAATCACGCACTAATAACGCGGTAATCACCCGGTAATCACCCCGTTATCACCCCGTTATCACCCGCTTTTGTCTTGTTCCGATCAGGTAAATGTCTCGTTAAAACCTCGTTAGTTTCTTATGGTTGAGCGGGAAATTAGATTTCCTTGGAAAAGAAGAAAGATTTTTTACGCGGGATAGTATCCCGCACAATGAACAAAGCCTATTCTACTTTAATTTCCAGGTTTGCCAATCGGCGGCATCGGAAGAAGGCGTGACGGTCGGTGTTTGCGACTTACCGTTCTTGACGATAGACTGCTGGCGGACGTTGGTGGTGATGTAGGTGCCAAGTTCCTGCAAGGTGACATCACCCTTGGTGTCTTGGAGTTTCTTCAAGAGATAATAGGTGAACATGCCGTGTTGTTCGTCGGTATTGGGATAGGCTGTCTCATCGCCCGAGGCGGCAGAGAAGACTACCATCTTGCCTTGCGGCTGGCCGCTCTTCACCTTGATAGCCACGCCACGCGCAGAGGCAAGCATGCCGTCCTCGCGTTTCGAGCCGGAGAAGCAGGCGTCCATGAAGACAGTGACAGAGCGAGCACGCATCGCACCGAGTTTCTGGTACATGTCATCGAGCTTGTAGGCCGATTGTACGTAACGTCCGTCGCCATCTATAGGCAGCAGGTACGCCGATTTGCTGGCTTCATCGGGGATGCCGTGACCGGCATAATAGACA
>CACZVM010000008.1 GCA_902784585.1 uncultured Bacteroidales bacterium
AGCAAATCCTGCTCCCAAGCGTGCCACCGAAGCGTTCTAAGGTGAGCGTATTATTCAGAAAAATCGCACGTACCACCGGGTATGTGCGGTTTTTTTTATTTTTTTGCAAAAATATTTGGTTAAATCAAAAAATAGCAAACAAATATTTGTTGTAACTTCGAGGGCACCGACATAGCAAGCAATCCCACCTCGAAATTAGTTCTTAACCGCAAGGGTACGATTATCTCGCACTATCGTGCAAACAACAATCTTTTTAGCAAAAATCACGCTTAAGCGAGCTTAGACTAAATTTTTCTGCTAAAAATCTTGCATATTTGAATAATTTGTAGTAACGTCGGTCCTCCCTACTTTAGAAGCAGGGTCCCACCGAAGTTACGTTCGCACTATCGTGCAAACAACAAGAATTTCCCACAAAAATACTACTTAAGCAAGCTTAGACGATATTTTTCGCGGAAAATTCTTGCATATTTGAATAATTTGTAGTAATTTTGCAGCGGATTTCGATTGAGAAAGCAGTCATTAAGCGATAAAAACGCAGTTAATGTATTAAAAAGCAATCATTATGATAGACTATTTTATGACTAATGAGGCATTGTTGCAATATGTGGGAAAACAGATGCAGCAGATGCGAATTAATGCGCGATTGAGTCAGCAGCAATTGGCTGAACGTGCGGGTGTATCGCGTTCGACGGTGACTCAAGTGGAGAATGGTAGAGGAATGAAACTTGAGTCGATAGTGGCGATGCTGCGCGTGCTCAATAAACTAGAGATCCTAAATAATTTCGAGACGCACGCATTGGTCAGCCCGCTATTGATTGCTAAACAGGAAGGTAAAACCCCTAAACGTATTCGTCCTCGCCATGATTAATTTTGCGAATGTTTATCTTTGGGATTTGCATATGGCATCCCTGTCGGAAGATGAATCCGGTCGCATCTCGATGCAGTATACACCGGAGTTTATCAACAGCGGTTACAATCCGTCGCCTCTATTTGTGACCCCGGAGAAGGATCGGATCTACGAGTTCTCGCAACTGCCGTTTCAGACTTTCAAGGGGTTGCCGGGCTTTATTGCGGATTGTTTGCCGGATAAGTTTGGTACGGCGATTATCAATCATTGGTTGGAGAAATCCGGTCGTCCGCGAGACAGTTACACCACTATCGAACGCCTACTATATCAAGGTTCGCGCGCGATGGGTGCATTGCGTTTTGAACCGCAAGAACGCAAAGACCTGAATAAACAGGTGGCGATTGATTTAGATGGGTTAGTAGTTGCAATCGCTGAGGTCTTGGGAGAGCGCATGCAGTTCGGAACGAACCTCAAGACGGACGATGAAGCCCTGCTGACGATACTGCGGGTAGGTACTTCTGCCGGAGGAGCGAGACCGAAAGCCGTCGTGGCATATAACAAAGAGACTGGCGATTTACGTTCCGGACAAGTGGACGCACCGGAAGGATACGAGCATTGGTTGTTGAAGTTGGATGGTGTGGATGCGAACAACCCGAGTTCGTACAGCGAGACAACAAACTATGGCTGTCTGGAGTATGCGTATTATAAGATGGTGCTGGATTGCGGAATAGAGATGATGGAGTCGAGATTATTGGAGGACGGCAAGCGGCATCATTTCATGACAAAACGTTTTGACCGTATTGGCGGTAGTCATCGCGTGCATATGGTGTCGCTTTGCGGGATGGCGCACTATGACTACAACCAACCGGACTCATGGTCCTACGAGCAGCTGTTCCGTGTGATGCGAGGCCTAAGAATGACGCAGCCGGAGATGGAACAAGCTTTCCGCCGAATGGTATTCAATGTGATTGGTTGTAATCAAGATGACCATACGAAGAATGTTGAGTTTCTGATGGATACAGATGGCGTGTGGAAACTTTCTCCCGCCTATGATATGTCGTATGCGGTAGGCGCTTATTTCACGCGCCAACATCAGATGTCGGTGAATGGGAAGAGACTGCATATCTCGCGGAGTGATCTATTGGCGGTAGCTGCGGAGGCAGGAATAAAAGCGCCTAAAGCGAATGAGATCATCGATCAGTTGGCAGATGTTATAGCTCGATTTGATGACTATGTCGGAGACTCTATCCCGGAATGGATGAAAAAGCCGATCCTTACTAAATTAGAAGAGGCTAGAAAAGAGCTCTAATTTTTGAATCTTTTGGTCTTTTTTTTGACCCAAAACCGCTAAAAATGGAGAAAAATGCACTTTTCTTCATTTTTTTTGCACTTTGGAGGAACACATTGTTTACTTTTGTATTATCTTTGCATCGATTTTTAAATTTTTATAACAAAATAGGGGACAAAAATTTGCGTATGTCAAAAATTTTTTGTATCTTTGCATCGGATTTCGGTAAAAGTGTATAGCTCTACCTAACCTGACTGAAAACGGACAGTAGCCTGTCCGGTTATTTATATTATTCATAACTTTTAAAATTTAACTTAACTATGGAAAAGAATGTTTCCTTAAACCCCGAGGAGCAGGAAGACCTCCGCATTGTTGAACATCTCGACATGCAAAAACTTCCTGAGAGTGTACAACACATGATTTCTTTGGCATCGTCACCGGAAGAGCAGGACATTATCTTAATGGCTACGCTTGCGGCTGCGAGTGCGTGCGTGCCTAATCAGTATTTCAGGTACGGACCGACGGGCAAGAAGTACTATGCCAATCTGCAATGTTTCATCTTGGCAGCGGCTGCGAGCGGAAAAGGAATTGCGAATCAGGCATTAGAGATGGTGCGCGTGGTAGATGCGCAATATCCGATGCTTATTGCGGGTGACAGTACGTTAGCGGCGTGGTATAAAGCGCTGGAAGCGCAGGGCGGACGCGGTTACATGCATGAGAGTGAGGGCAGTGTGATCACCGACATCTGGAAATCGGGAGCCGCGAACTACAACACTGCCTTGCGTAAGGCTGCCGAACATGAGGCTATCAGTCGGAACCGTGTCAAAGGAGCCTCGGAGATCCGGAATCCGCGTCTCTCCATGCTGTTGACGGGTACGTTCGGGCAGTACAAAGCCTTGGTACCCAGCGTGGAGAACGGCTATTTCAGCCGTCTGTTAACCGTCGTGATAAAGGGAACGAATGGCTTTGACAAACGGTATGTCTCTTCCAAAGGCGGGCAGTCGTTCGTACCCAAGCAAGTCGGGCAGCGTCTCCTGCGTATGTACGAAAACCTAATGGACGCGGGCGAACGCGAATGGAGCCTGACGGAGCGTCAAAAAGAGCGGTTGGGCGAACATCTGGAAACGGAGTACGGGACGTTGGTCGGGCTGCTAGGGGAGAACTTTCACTCGGCGGTGATACGTATGGCGGTGCAGATTGAGCGGATGGCGATGGTACTGACGGCGATGAGGGGAATGTCCGCATATAATGCGGACGAAATAGACGGAGAGAGCGGCGAATGCCATTCGCCTGAAATGGAAGAAAAAGAACCGGCATTCAATGCCGGGTCAATGGACAAAGTGATCTATTGTGCGGATGAGGATTATGAGACGGCGGAGATGATCGGGAACAAGATGCTGCTACATATGGCAGCGGCGTACCGGATGATAGACGGGGATACGCAGGAGGTGGTTCCGGAGATTAAGCCGTTGGATCAAAGGAAGGTGCTATTTGAACAGCTGAAGGGGGAGTATAGCCATGGTGATTTAGCAGAAGAGGCAAAGCGCCAAGGAATATCCAAACGTACCGTTGAGCGCTGGAACCTCAATTGGATAGAAAACGGTCTCGTTGAAAAGACAAATCATGGACAATATCGAAAAGTAGCATGACGCTTTGTCGCTATGTCGCTTTGAGAATCCAGCGTAATTGGCTGAAATAAAGCATGGTACGCAGAAAACGACAAAGCGACATAGCGACAAGGAGATTTTAAATGAATGAATGAGTGAATGAAAGAATGAAAGAATGAATGAGCATGGTGAGATTAGGCTGTGATTAGGGTGCGATAAGGACTAAAGTCTAGGATTACCAGCAGAAAATAATGATTTACTATGGCAAGAGTAACATTTATTGAAGGAATAGACACGGTGCGGGGAGCGCTGGACAGTGTAAAGGAAGGGCAGGCTAATCGAGCGCGATTGGTTTGCAAGTGGCATTACTGGGGCGAGAAATGGGTAGATAAGGATGGAAGTAAGGTGCATTTGGTGTACACCTACCATTTCCATGAAGGCGCGTGGGCAGAAGGAGCGACGCGGAATAGGGAGATAATCAAGGCGGCACAAAGGATGGCGCATGATATAGAGCGGGTGTGCTCCCATCCGGAGGAGTTCGGAGAGGAAGACAGAGAGCAAGCCAGGATTTGGCAGCAGAAGTACGCGGAGTATATGGCGACCATACCGAAAGGGAGTACCAGGCACTATAAGTTCTACGGATGGATGTACACGCAGATATATCGAGGGATGAGAGAAGGAGGGTGAGAAAAAGGCGCTTCGGCGCTTTTTTTTTGTCTTTTTTTATCAAAAAACTTGTATATTCCAAATGTTTTTTGTACTTTTGCGGCGGAATTAATAAATACTATAATATTTATAATCACCTAGTATCAGCAATAAGAGATACAATAATATTTGTTATATATGTATAGTTTTGGGCAAATATCATCTGGAGAGTTGATGGAGCAATTAGCCGGACGACTGAAAGCACGGAGATTGGAGAAGGGTTTGTCTCGACAGGCATTGGCAGAGATTTCCGGTGTGCCGGCTCCTACGATTGCGCGTTTTGAGCAAAAGTACGCTATCTCCATGCGGCAATATATTGACTTGGCTATCACATTAGGTTATACCGACCAATTGGAGCCATTAATGCGTGAGCCAATCTATAAGACTCTTGAGGAATTAGAGACCATTCGTAATAACCAAAATCGCAAGCGAGGAAGATAAATCATACATATGAAATCAAAAATCAAAAATATGGATAAGTTGCTCGTAACTTATCATAATCGGTTAGTGGGTACACTGATGATGTCGCAGAATAGCGAGTCGGTAGTGTTTCAATATGCAGATGAGTGGTTGGCCGGTGGATTCTCCATTTCTCCGCTGGAACTGCCGCTGGAATCCAAACTATTCATTGCTCCACGGGATCCGTTCTATGGCAACTTCGGGATCTTTGAGGACAGTATGCCGGATGGTTACGGACGATACTTGTTAAATCGCATTTTGCGGGAACAAGGCATTGATGATTTCTCGCTGACTCCGCTCCAACGCTTGGCGATAGTAGGTTCTGCCGGTATGGGTGCTTTATGCTATGAACCGGCAATAGAGGCACCGGCAGGAGTAGCAATGCCGGAGTTGGACGAGTTGCAACAGTTAGCCTTAGATGTACTGTCGGAGAAACAGACAGAGGGAGCAGATGTGCTGTATTTCAATAGCGGCAACTCAGGCGGTTGTCGGCCGAAATGCCTATTGCACCAGGATGGAAAGGATTGGCTGGTGAAGTTCCGGCACACCTACGATCCGAAGGACATAGGCGAGCAGGAGTACCGATACATGCATTTGGCAGCGCAGTGCGGGATAGAGATTCCGGAGTGTCGGTTGATACAAGGGAAGTATTTTGCATCGCAGCGTTTTGACCGGACAGAGACAGGTGAGCGTATTCATGTGGCAACGGCAGCTGCGTTGTTGACAGAGAGTATTAATCCACCAAAGACGGATTACAAGACGCTGCTGAGTCTGACCGGATGGCTGACGCAATCGCCTCAACAGGTAGAGCAGATGTTCCGACGCATGGTGTACAACGTGTTAATAGAGAATAAGGATGATCATGCGAAGAACTTCACGTTCATGTGGCGTGACGGGAAATGGCGCTTGGCTCCGGCGTATGACTTGCTGCCGTGCATCGAGGGGTATCATGGACAACACGCGACATCGGTGATGGGCAAAGGTAATCCGACGGAAGAGGACATGATTGCAGCCGGAGAGTCCATCCGCATCAATGCACGTCGCGGCAAGCAAATCATCCATGAGATCAGGGACGTGATTGAGAAAAAGTAACTCATGTATATCCTACCTTTGCTCCAATTTTGTCCGGGCAGTACTATCCAGGGAGGCATAAGCTTCCCTTTTTTTTATGTCTTATGTTGCGAATTACGCCATAAAATACGCTATAAAATATTTTGTTTTGCAGCCCAATGTTCGGTTTGTTAGGTTTGTATTGCAAATTGTAGATTTTAAAAATAATTTCTCCCCTTATCTTTCATATGTCAAAAAAAAACTGTACTTTTGCGCCGTTTTGTCGGTTCATATACATATACGCATATATGCGTGAGCCGTGGCACAATAGTTAATAGAAACAAAAATAGTTCGTCCTTTCTAGGCGGAGGCCACTCCTTCCGCTTCAACAGAAGGACGTTCCGGGTACAAAAAGATATGGTTAAAAAGTGGCTATGCATATTGCTGTCTTTGTTTGTCTATACGAGCGTATGGGCAAACAAAGATTCTTTATCTGTAGCCGAACGTAACGCGCTTCAAGGCTTCAACGACACCATCGACCGTCTGGCAGAAGATTTCGTGGAAGCCTATCTGGTAGTAGCCGATCCGGGTAAGAATCTCTATTCCGTATTGGGACATTGCGCATTGCGTTTAAAATGCGACACGTTCGGGTTGGATTATATTTTCAGTTATGAGAGTGAAGATGCTTCGCAGAAAGTGTTATCTTTCTTAGCCGGTCATCTCAAGATGGGTTTATATGCGATTCCTGTTGATACCTATAGCCAAGTATATCAAGAAGACGGCCGTGGTGTTCGTCAGTATCATTTGAATCTCTCTCCGGCTGACAAGCAAGAGTTGTGGCGCGTATTGGATGAGGAGAAGGCTCGCGGAGAGGAGCTGGATTATGACTATTACCATAGAGGTTGTGCCAATAGTTGTGTCAGGTTTGTAAATAAGGCATTGCGCGGCAAGAAGATTATGTATGCTCCTTGGGAACGCGACTATGTAACAGGTAGAGAATTGGGACGTGAACATACTTGCAATGCTCTTTGGAAGCGCTTTTGGATATGTTTTATTTCCGGAAATGAAATAGATAAACCTCTTTATCGGGAAGCACAGCTGATTATGCCGGAAGATTTGGTGTCTGCATGGCAAAAGGCCGCAGTAGATGGTCGACCGCTGTTGAGTTCTGTGCCGGAGGTATTGGTGGAAGGAAATCCGCAAACCGGTAATACATGGTTCACTCCGCTTGTGTTTGCGCTTATCGTGTTGTTAATATCTATTGCAAATCTATGGTGGAAAAAGCCGTATTGGGATTGGCTGATCTTGGGCGTGCAAACGATCATCGGTATCGTAATGACGTATTTGTTGTTCGTTTCCGATTTGTGTTGCACGGATTGGAATTGGCTGTACGTGGTTTTCAATCCCCTGCCGGCTATCTTCTGGTATTGGCGCAGATATTGGGTGTTGCCTTATATAGGTGTTCAGGTGATTTGGTGCGTTGCGATGATATATATGCTGCTTACTAATCAAGTGCTTGTGGATTGGCCGCACATTGTGCTCGCTCTGGCCTTTGCTGCAGTTTTATTGAAGCAATATCTGGTTAAAACAAAATAATTGAAAAATATAAGGTACAAAAAGATATGGTTAATTTAAATTTTAAAAAGAAAAAGAATTTATCGCAAACGTTTTTGCGTTTGCTGATGTTGTTGTTGGTGCTGCCCATGGCATTTGTGAATGTGTGGGCTGGGGACTCCTATGTGACGCATTTACGAGTGTTTGTTCCTACTGAAGACACTGGAAAGGGTTTGGTGTATTGTGCCAAATCGAGTAGTTCTACGCCGAGCGATAATCAATACTTGGCTTTGAAGGTTGCCGATGAAACCTACAAAAATGAAGAAAGTCAGGGAACAAAAAAGAATGGCAAATATACAGGTGGTGTAGCCTGTAAATTTTACGGTTGGGCCAAACCTGCTCGCGGTTATGCGTTTAATAAGTGGGAAGGATATGACTATTCGAGTATTAATGGTGCAGCATCTAACGTAGAAGGTGCAGCAAGCCCCAAAGCACACACGGGAACAGCCGATCAAATTACGGCTACATCATGGGGTGGAGGTGCCGGAACTGAAGTACACAGAACTGCAAAAGCGACATGGAAGGCTGCAACTCCTTATACAGTGACGTACAAAGAACCGGTAGGCGGCAGTTATTCAGTGTCATACAGTTATCTCAAAGTAGAGAACAATGCTTTCAAAACCGCAACAGAAACCTTGTCTTTGTCTCCGGGTAGTGGCGACAAAAAACCATATGGACTGACAGATACAGAACACGAAAACGGTTATTCCTATGCGGCGGATGTGATTAAGCTGACCGTACCTACTGTCGATAGAACTAACTTTATAGGTTGGTATAAAGGAGATACCTATTTAGGTAATACAGCAGAGAACTTCGTATATTCTATTTCTTCTAATCCTGAGAATGCCAATATCTCAGCACACTTCAAATGGATAGTAGTATCCACTCCGGAAGAAACATTAATCAGCACAAAGTTAGGAAACGCGGATGTGGCAGCATCGGTTGAGTTTGAGATGACATCTGTGACAGGTTCGTGGACTGCTTCCGATTTTACGGTTACTTTGGAGGATGCAACCGGAACAGGCACATTCGGAAATGTTACCAAATCATATGCCGACAATACGTTGACCGTTAACTTTACATACAATGCCAACGGAGTATACGGTAGTATGTCCACAGTTAATATTCAAGTGATACCGTCTAACGGAACCGGAGCTAATGCTTCGGTGAAAGCTAGTGCGGAAGAGGATGTAAGTTTTGAAGCAAAAGTGTTGATAGGAGGTGCGGTTGATAAAACTGGTACTTTGGTAGACATGCTTGAGTATGCAAATGGATTGACGACTGATGATATCACGCTGCAATTGGCGCAAAATGTAACGGTTACGTCCATTTTGCACTTCAAGAAGACGATGAAATTGGATTTGAATAGCAAGACCTTGTCATCCACCACTCTTAGCAATCTGATTTTGGTGAAGGGCAATAGTGCTTCCGATAATGTGAAATTGACTATTGACGATGATAGCGAGCTTAAAGCCGGTGCTATTTCTTTGGCAAAGAGCGAAAATAATACTATACAGGCTATTAAGATAGACGATGCCAATCAGTTGATTCTTAATGTAGGAAACGTATTAGTCGAAAATACAGCCACATACGCTTCTAACAGCAACGCGAAAGCGTATGGTGTGGGTGTCGTAGGAACTGCTACATTAAAAATGTTCGGTGGTAGTATCTCTGCGACATCAGACCATAATGCGTATGGCGTATATGCGGGAGCTGGTTATGCTACGTTATTTGCCGGATCCATCAGCGCATCTGCTAAGGCGGAGGCTTATGGTATCTATACTGCTGCCACAACCAATATCAGTTCGGGTGTGAGAGTTTCGGCTACTTCAACTACGGGCAATACTGCGACTGCGCTTCATGTGAATGGCGGTAAGACGGTATTGGATAATGTAACATTAACGGCTACTGCTGCGGCATCCTATGCATATGGAGCTAATGTGCAAGCTGGCCAGTTATCGATGAATGGTGGCTCTGCTACGGCAGAAGCGGCTACATCTTATGTGTATGGCGTGAACATACAGTCGGGTGCAAGTGCTACCATTCAGCAGAATGCAAACATCGCGGCAGAAGCTACGGGTGCTTCGGGAACAAGAGTATATGGCGTGAACAATCTCGGAACACTCAAAATGGTTAATAGCACGATTACGGCTATTGCGCAAACCAATTATGCAACGGCAGTTAATAGCGAAACATCCGCTGTCAGCACAACTATCGAGGGTGGCACCTATTCTGCAATTTCTTCCTCCGGCTATGCCTATGGTTTGCATCATCAATATGGCGCATTGGATGTAGATGGCGGTTCGTTTTCCGCTACCTCGGAAGGCGACAATGTCTATGGTGGACGTACAGCAGAAGACGGTGCAATCGCTAATGCTACTCTGAATAGTGAAACGACAGGCAGTGGAAAGACTGTATATGGTTTTGTTTGCGGTGTGGAAAATAAAAATATCTCATTGACCAATTGTACGATTAAAGCCAAATCAGCTACTTCTGCAGCCTATGCTATCTATAGTCGCGGCAATGTGACAGCGACTAATTGTTCGCTTGAGGCTAAAACTTTGAGTGGTGCTACTGCTTGCGGTTTCTATGCAGAAAAAGGTACAAATGCTCTAAATAATACAGACGCTGCGGTAGAAGCTTATACAATTGAAGCATATGGTGTTAACATGATAGCAGGAACTCTGACTATAGATGACGGATCGTATAGCGTGAACGCTCGGCAAGCTCCGGCAACAGCAGCTGCCGAGAGTAAGGCGTATGGTGTGCGGGTTGCAGATGGAAAAACAATAACTATGAGTGATGCTTCATTCGTTGTAACAGGAGAAAATGGTTCATTCTCGCAAAATGTATATGGTGTATATACCGGAACAGGAACAATTAATAGTACCAATTGTAATTTTGATGTAACCGCCGGCACGAAAGCAATGGGAATGTATGGAGGAGCCAATAGTACTTTTGCTTTGGAGAATAATACAATTATAACCAATGCTATTACAAAAACAGATGCATATGGTGTTTCGTTTGCGGGAAATTTCGAAATAAATGGAGATGATATTCAGGCGGTTGCACAGTCATATTCTTCTTATTCTCTCTATTTTACATCTACTGCGGTTGGAAATGTATTAGGAGGAAAATTCAAGGCCGAAGGTTATTCCAGTAAATCAGACCAGATTATTGCTCCGATTAATACAGCAGCTTTGGCAGACAATGTACATGTGAAAGGTGGTTTCTTTAGTGACAATGTACGTTTGCGTTATTATGTGCCGGACGGGTATGATATCTATGGCGTAGATCCGATTGCACCGGAATATGCGCAAGGTTATTACTATACGGTAAATGATCATTTGCCATACGAAAATGTATGCTATATTACCGAAAAATCAGTTGGATTCCCGACGCTAGAGGAGGCATTTGATTATGCACGCAACCACTCCGGTTCGACGTATAATATCATTATGACGCAGCCGTATACATTGCCGGCTGGTAATTATTCCCTTCCGTCCAATGCAAAACTCGTTGTGCCGGATCGAGCTTCGCGCACTACGGCAATCGGTATAACCGCTGAGCGTCAATTCCCTAATGAGGACTTGATTACGGAGAACCGCTGCTTGACATTTGCCAACGGAGTAAACTTGGATGTATATGGAATGATAGAGGTAAGTGCGAAGCAATATACAGTTAACGTAGGACGCATCGCATACGTGTTAGGCCCATATGGCCGTATTCATCTAGAGGAAGGTAGTACGATTACTTTGAATAGCGGCGCAAAAATTAATGCATGGGGGTATATCACCGGTCAAGGTGAAATCCGAGTTAAGAATGGCGCGGAAGTGCGTGAGTTCTTCCAAATCCACGATATGAAGGCTGCTTCTGCTATAACCGATTGGACCAGTTACGCGAATAAGAATACCTACAAGGCATTCCTTATGAATCAATACTATATCCAAAGCATTGAGGCTCCAACCAAGTATTATTATGGAGGAAAGTTAATTGGCTCGCTGAGTATTACCTCCAATGCAACGGCGGCAACAAGTGTTAAAGCAGATAATGTCCAGTTAGTGGCAACAGAGGATGCTTTCTTTACAGTGGATACGGAGGATGAGTCGGCATGGGTACGTAAGAGTTATAATCCGACAACAGATCGAATCACATGGGAAACGAATAGTTCAGCTTCGCTAGGTTCTATCAGCGTTTCTATGAGTTCGTACGGCTTTGATTCGAAGGATTACACGCTCCCATTTTCCAGCAACATGACGATTCACGCCTTAAGCGGAATATTTAATATTACACAAAGTACAGTATTGCTTCCGGGATGTGAGATAGAAATAGACAAGACGGCAACCTTACACATCAACGATGAAGACAAGAATGGGGACAATATGGGCTTGTACCTATATGACTTGGCGCAATGGGGAAAATACTATGACTCAAGTAAAAAGTATTTCATGCCAGCTGTATATTCTCCTTCTTGGGCTAACGGTGTATGCCCCCGTGGTGATGGAACATCCAATGCATGTTTGAAAGATGCCGCTATCTATGTAAAAGGTAAGATTGAAGTAGCGGGTGCTATTTATACTACCGCTGGTGGTGCTGCAATATATTCGGATGATGAAAATGCCGGTACGATTGAGTTTAGCGCCAATGCTGCGGCAGACGGTAATTTATATAGAACGTATGAAGGAGGCGGTGCTACTGCTGTGACATCCGCTCAATTGCGTAATGGCGGTATCAACGGATCCACTTTCACAGCGACCAAAGGTGTAGCCGCCGCGAATGATACTTACGCCTATATGGACATCGACAATGATGGCATTTATATGTGGACCAATTTGGCTACCGTGGACGCATGTGTAGTACAAGATAAGAACACATCTGTCTATTATGCGAAACCGCAAGGCTATGTGGCTATCACAAGCGATACGGAGGATGAGAACCATTTGTTCCATTCAGTAGTAGGAGAACGTCTCTTTATTCAACAGCTGATGGAAGCAGGTTGCGTATGGTGGGAAGTGATAGCAGTAGGTGGTGGCGTATATTATTGTGAGACGAACGATACCTACTATGAGTATGATGAATTGGACGGATGGGTAGAAGTGAAACGCACCGTGACCTTCTATTTCACTGATCCGAAGAGTGAAGCGGCGGATAAGAAGAAAGTGCTGACCGTAAACTACGGTGCGAAACCGGATGTATCGATTGTATCCAACCCATCCAAGGCGGAAGATGCTGCGGCTACCTATCAGTTCAGCGGATGGAAATATAGCGAAACGGGTGCAGTGCATGCCTATACGGCTACGGATTATGAGTCTGTGACGGAGAATGGCACGTACTACCTGCCGGTATTTGATGCGATCACGAAGAAATATACGATCACGTTTAAGAAAGCGAAGAATAATACGGATGTGCCGGTAGAATGCTTCTATGGACAAAGTCCGGAATATGCCGCCTCATGGGCATCGTCCGCGCAATATGACTATGAGTTCACCGGTTGGAAAGCAGCCGACAATACCGTTTATCCGGTAGGAGAGGCGCTCCCTGCTGTTACCGGTGCTACCTATTATACCGCGCAATGGACCAACCATACTCGTTCCTATAATATCACGTGGGTGAATGGCGAAACAACCTTAGAGGTAGATAAAAACCAACCTTACGGTACGACAACAGCATTTAATGGCACTCTCCCGACCAAAGCAACAGACAATGACTATGTCTATTCGTTCTGCGGATGGCGCAGTAGTCTGACGGGATCAACCTATGCGAATGGTTCTACGCCTACTGTCGGCGGTGAAACCACCTACGAGGCACAGTATACCACCACGCCGCGTTATGCCATCACTTTCAATAACTACGATGGTACCCAACTCGCTCGTACGATCTATACGGAAGGCGAGCATCCAGCTTATGACGGAGTGCCTGCTCGTAAGCGCGATGCAGATGGTTACTTTGTCTTTATCGGCTGGAAGGATGGTAACGGTGCGGACTATACTGCCAATGCAACGCTGCCTTTTGTTACCGGCAAGGAAACTTATACTGCTCAATATAGTTATACCAACGACTTGTTTGATATTACGCTCAACAACGTAGATGGCAATGGTGCTTCTTGGTCTGGAAAGTTCGGTGTAGGTTCAACTCCGTTCTATGATCCGAATAACGATGATGTCCCGAATACTCCGGAAAAAGCTGGTGATGCACAGTATAGTTATCCGTTCACGGGTTGGACTCCGGCATTGCAACCTGTTTCCGGCGAGGCAACTTATACTGCGCAGTTCGGTGAAGAAATCAACTCCTATACTATTACGTTTGCAAACGTGGATGGTAAGGGTGCACAGCAGCAATTAGAATATGATTATGGTGATACGCCTGAATATAGTGGTGTGGTATCAATGTATTCAGATGGTACACATTTGTACTCTTTTAGAGCTTGGAAACGAACTTCTGACCAACAAGAGTACACTACTTTGCCTAAAGTTGTTGGCAATGAGACCTATACGGCACAATATGATGTGGTTGAGAATTTAGATGTAAATGACGACATTACGGTGGATGAGAATTCCTCTATAGGAAATACTATCGTTCATGTCTCCGGTAAGTTGAACGTAGCGGATGGTGTGACTCTCACAACCACGAACCTCATCTTGGAGGCTTCGGAAAGTGCTTCGGGTCAGATTGCAGATGAAAGTAATGTGACAGTTACCGGAAATGTGTATTACGATCTCAAACTCAATACCGCTGCTCGTCATTGGCACGCGTTCGGTGTGCCTTGGGCAGTTGATCTGAATGTTAATCCGCTGACGGAGGTAGAGACAGGTCGTACGTTGACGCTCGGAAGCAATTATGAAATCGTGTACTACGATACCTATACACGTGCTGCGCAAGGCGCAGGTGCTCATTGCTGGAAGTACCTCAAGCATTATGACCAGGCCGGTCAGCCGATAGACGAATTGGCTGCGGGTAAGGGTTATATGATCGCCTTCACGAGCCCTGTGCAAACCGTTCGCTTTGTGAAGAAATCCGGTGCGCCCATTTTCTTCGACGGCTCAAACAGCGTGACTGGCGGAGACGGTGAAGATGGAGGATGGAATGCAATCGCCAACCCGATGGCTTACCATGCTACGCTGAGTGCCGGTCCTACAGTGGGTTATGTGCACGACGGCGGCGAGATAGGCAGCGACGGCTATACGCCCTATGACATCAACGGTACGAGATATATCGTAGGTAAGACTGTTTATGTTCAGGCGACAGCTGATCAGTCAATAGTTGTAAATCCTGCCGGTTCAGCAGGTGAAATGACCGTCGTTTCCGCTCCTAAGCGTCGCGCTAAGGCTACCGACAAGCAGTATCTCTCGCTGAGCGACTACTATGCAGTTTCGCTGACCAATGCCGACGGCGTAGAGAGCAAGGTATATGTATTGCCGGAAGAGGATAAGACCGACGAGTATGTCATCGGACATGACTTGAGCCAATTCAGCATGAGCAATAAGAAGGCTCAGATCTGGGTGGATCGTTATGATACCAAGCTGGCACTGAACACCACGGCTCCTGTCGCCGATATGGCAGAGTTCCCGATCAGCCTATATGCACCTGCCGAAGGAGAATACATGATTACAATTAATAATTCACAATTCACAATGCACAATTCCGATTACGCTGTCTATCTGACCTATGACGGCCGCGTCATCTGGAACCTGAGCAGCAGTCCGTACACGCTGACGCTCAATGGCGGTATTGACAGCAACTACGGCTTGCGTCTGTACGCGGAGCAGAGTCCGCAAACGACAACCGGTATCGACGAAGCTGTCATCGATGCACAGGGTCAGACGCAGAAAGTGCTGATCCACGACAAGGTATATATCATCCGTGGCGATAAAGTGTATAGCATTGATGGCCAGATAGTAAAGTGAAAGATGAAAGGTGAAAAATGAAAGGAGAACGAATTATGAAGAAGCAACAATATATATCACCTCTCTGCGAGGTACTCAGCATGAACACAGTCCTCATGCAGGCGTTTGGTCCGGCCAGCATGCCGAATGATCAGTTTAACGGCAGCAACCCTGCCCCTGCAAAACACGCTACGGACGCGTTCTAAGCGACCAAGAAGCGAGGATCGGCTGCGCCTCCGAGTGGGTATTCCTAATGGAGCGTAGACGGTGTAGTCAAGAGAGTGAGCCAGCGAATGGCTCTCTCTCTTGTTGTCTGGCACGAACGGCCAAAAACGGCAATCAGTCTTCGAAGCTTTCTATCGCACACATGTATATGTATGAGAGTGTGCGTTATATGCCGTTTTGACGGATTTTTCTTTCAAAATAGAGTTTTTTTCTATTTTTATGTGAAAAAATTTGGTACTTTCCGTTTATTTTTGTAACTTTGCACGCATTTTTGTGCAAAGGTATAGAATTAATGAAAAAAATACTGAATACACTAGTAATGACGATTGGGCTCTTGCTCGCGGGTGCGCACGCATCATTGTGGGCAAGAACGGGCGATACGTGTGAGGATCCGATCCTGCTGACGCCAAACTATAGCCAGCGTATTATGCAGGCCGGTGACTACTGGTATGTAGCTAATACGTTCGACCTGCCGATGGCGATTACGTTCCGTCCAGCTACTCAGACTGCGGAGGCTCCGAGGCTGAAGCTGGACTTCAGCTGTACGCCGGGTGAGTATGACGATCCGATCTTGTGCGATCTGTTCTGTCGTACCAAGCCGGCTCATATATCGCTACCGTACGAACAGCGACCGCCGAAGAGCTATGACGAGCAAGGCAAGGCGTACTACAGCGTAGAGTTTGGTTCGTTCTATCGCGATTTGCTGCTAGGGCAAGGTATTGACTATAATGTCCCTGTCTATATCCATGCTACCTTCTACACGGGCGGTATGCTGGAGATGGAGCCGGATGCGTTCAACAACTGTATGGACAATGCCAAGTTCATGCACCTGGGTGATACCGTGCAGGTGCAAGCTCGCGATACGGACCGTCACGTGATTGTGCCCTACATCCAATGGCAATACGATTCGATTCGCTATGTATGGCAGGGTGCACAGCCCTGTATCTTTGCGGTGAGCAACACGTGTGACTTCGATCCCCGTACCAACGCGTCCTCTATCATCGATGGTGGTCCTAACCGACCCATCCAGCCGGGAGGCCAATTCAAGGTGTCAAGCGCGCTGCTGATGCAGTATGTGTATGACCAAAAGAATTATCCTAACGATGCGGGTATGTACTTCGCGAAGTTCTATAGCGAAGCGCCGGGTGTTATGAAGATAGAGCGAATCCCCGCTCCCGCACCGAGTTGTGGCGCTACACAGATGCGTCTGGGCGAACAAACCACGCTGGAGCGCAACGATACCAATACCGTCTATGCTATGCCGAGCAGTTGGATCAAGTCGATGCAGTTCACTTCACCCACATCGCATATCCTGAAGATGTATGTGGGTAAGAAATGCGACTTCCTCCTCTCGGAAGCTATAGCGGTCTATCAGTACGACCGTATTGAGAATGGTCATCAGTTGGACCTGTTCGAGTCGGACATGACTGCGCTTTGGAACCAGAAGCTGAGCAACGAGAACTATCTCTACGTGCGCTTTGAGTGCTCCGACAAGACGACTGTGCGTCCGGCGCTTTGGACTCCTTCGGATTGTATGAAAAAGGCTTCCCGTCTGGAGAAAGGCCAGACGATAGATATCGCAGCCAGATCAAAGGATGTATATGGCATCTATTATGCCGACTGGAAAGGCGGTGATATGAACGTGAGCTGGAAAAGTGCGCAGGCTGCTTGTACGTTCTATATCGCCGACACCTGCGATGTGCCGAATAGCTCGACCGCTCCGGTGTTCTATACCGGAATAGCGCCGAAGAATAATGTGCCTCTGGTGATTCCGCAGGCTACGGTGGACTCCTGGGAGTCGCACGTAGATCCGGACGGCTATCTGTATATCCGCTTCTATTCGTCAGCGAAAAGTAAGATCACGTTGACCACTACTGCACCGGAAGAGGAGGATAATCCGTGCCCGACCTACGACTCGATCAGCGAAGTGCTGGCATGGGACAGCTGCTTCTGGCGCGGACAGATGTACTACCAGAACGGACGTTATACCGATTATGGTACGCTGGATCCGGAGACCGAGTGTTATGACTCGATCTTCACACTCGAACTGAAGATTCGTACCACCTTCTATGATACGTATACCGAGACGGCCTGCGACAGCATCGTCTATCACAACAAGACCTACAGGGAGAGTGGCACGTATCTCGATACGATGGGTGTGACCGGCGGCAATCGCGTCATCATGACGCTCAACCTGACGGTGAATCACTCTACTGCTGCCATGCAGGTAGTTCGCCAATACGAGCCGTTCTCTACCGCTACGGGGCGCGTGATCAATACGACTGGAATATACCTGGATACGATAACTAATGTGGCCGGTTGTGATTCGGTGATCACCTATGATGTGACGATTTATACTACTGAATATGAGCAGATTACGGAGACGGGTTGCGATAGTATCGTGATAGATGGCAAGCGCTATACCGTCAGCGGTGAATACAGCGATACGCTGGTAGCTCAGGATGGCAATCGCACCATTAAGACGCTGGTGCTGACCATCAACCATTCTACCCGTAGCGAATTGACCCGCTCGGCGTGTGACTCCTATACTTCTTCACAAGGTATTGCTTATACCGAATCTGGCGACTATACGGAGCATACCGTCAACAGCGCCGGATGCGACTCCCTCATTACGCTCCACCTCACGATAGGTCATACCGACTTTGCGGAAGAGACCCGCGAGGCATGTGTGGAGTATGTGTCGGGGTCGGGTAAGATATATACCGTTTCGGGTGATTATCTGGATACCGTTCCCAATCTGGAGGGATGCAACACCATCGTGACGCTCCATCTGACCGTTATCCCCGATTGCCGTACCTACGACACCGTCTATTTCTGTGCGGGTCTGAATACGCAGCACGAGGAGCAGATAGGTGATCTGGTACACCGCTACCTGCCGTATCGCTACGAATCGCCTGCGGTATGGGACTATATGGACGGCGTGATACTTGCTACGGAGAAAGAACGTACGCTGGTGGATCTGGTACGTGCCGAGCAGAACCTGCGTGAGCACTATAGCGGCGACCTGACACCGGTGCAGACGATCCGCTGGACCGTCCATTATGAGGGCGAAGACGGCTATCAGTCGCTGGAGGCCGGCAATGGTCCGCAATGGATCCGCCCGGGCATGATCGTGCTCTATGTGCAGTTTGTCTGCGGCGAGCAGTATCGGAGCAATTTCGCTACCGACATCGTAGCTCCCGAAGCCATGACAACGGCTGTCAAACGCATGGAGAACGGCCGCGTAGTGATCTTCCGCGGCGGAGAGAAATATACTGTATTAGGTATAAAGATTGATTAAGAATGAAACGAAACCTCATCATACTACTGCTGACAGTGTTCGCGCTGGGTGAGATGGCTGCTAAGAGCGATCCGCCTACGACCGACACCACCTCTTGCGAGTGGCAGCGTTGGTACTACGATGCACCGGCTTTCTATTGCGAGTGCGCCTACAATTCGCATGTGTTCGCTTCGCCGCTCGATACTGTCTTCAGCGGATCGCTGTGGTTCACCGCCACGGTCGATGACCTGAAGAAGGGCCTCTCGGCCTATTGGTTCTCGTCCGACTCGGTGACGCTGGAGGTCTATCCGCTCTGTGTGAGTCAGAATCCGGCTATCACCGTGACTATCGCGCCCAACCGGATGTATGAGTTGGATATGACGGAGATCAACCAGAAGCTCGACGAGATGGCCGATATGGCTTACCTGCAGGCCTTGACACCGCATATACATGTCTATACCAGCCGTGGCGGCGAGGGACACGTCTATTGCTACCCTTACGACCAAGGTCCGCACTCGACCTGCGACGCAGCGCTGGAGATGCGCCCGGGCATGACCTATGTATGTAATAACGAGGAGAACGTCTATTGGCTCGATTGGCGCAATATATCCAGCCGCGGCAGAGCGCTGCTGCGTTGGCTGCATCGTCCGAAGGGCGCAAAGCAGACCTGTCAGCCGGCCGAGGTATGGATCACGCGCGACAGCTGCAACGGCGCAGAGGTGGCTCGCACTACGCTGACCGACTCGCTGCATGTCTATCGACTGGACTCTGCAATGCTGGTAGGTGCCCGTCAGGCGCGAACCAACCTCTGGGTGCACGTGCAGCATGCTGCCGGCTTCACCGGCCGCTTGACATATTTCAACAACCCGCTTTATGTTGATCCGCTCGATCCGATACAGCAGTCTATCTGTCTGGGCAAGAGCCTGACGGTCAACTCGCGTGTCTATAGCGCCGACACGGCGTTTGTAGATACCGTATGGGTGGGTCGTGACTCGCTGGCTGTGCAGTCGGTGCAGTTGACTTTCCAGCAGCCCGCGGAGATCAAGGATACGCTCTATCTAACTGAGCGTCTGATGCACGGAGGCTATGTGCATCAGCCCACGGGCATCGTGCTCTATGAGTTCGGCGACTCGATCATCGATGTGGTCAAGGCTAATACCTGCACTGTGCGCTACCACGTATGGATATTCAATTCCACAGGTATAGAGGATGCAGATGGTACCCGCTCGGCACGCAAGCAACTGCTGAACGGACAGTTCTTCATCCTGGTAGACGACCGAAAATATACCCTTTTGGGACAACAAATAAACTAAATATCAACCAAATTAACCCAATTTATTAACAAACAACCCAATTACATGAAAAAGATTTTCTTACTAACCATGGCATCGTTGATGACCGTCTTTGCGATGGCTGTCGGACGTAACGATGGTAGTACCAAGGCAAATGCCAAGGAATTTGATTGGGATAAAGGAGTCACGATACCGCAAGACTCGATCAACATGTGGCTATGGTATCGCGTACCCCTTACTCCTCTCTATGAGGAGGAGAATCCCTCTTTGACGCTCTATCTGACCAACCCGAGTAATGCAGTTGGAACATCGGTAGATGTTAACATGAAGGCCGATGTGGCAGGTCAATCGGAGTCGAAAGACTACACGATTGCTGCTCGTCAGTACAAGACCTACACGGCTAATGCAAAAATGCTTGTGACTTTGCGTCAGACCGAGATCTATGTGCAGTTGAAGGCCACCGGCGTACTGAAGTTCAGTGCTAAGGTGTATGAGTCTGCCGATCTCGATGAGACCTGTAAGGATGCACGCACGCTTGCTTGGGAAACCGAGACTACGCAGAACCCGAGCTATTCCGCTTGGTGGAAAGTGAGCCTCAAGCCCATTAAGAACGAGGAAGGTTTCGACGCTCAGGTAACGCTGACCAACACCGGCTCGAAGACGGTGAACCTCAAGATCGGTCAGTCGCTCGACTGCCCGTCGTCCGGTGTGACCAAACGTGAGTACACGCTGGCTTCCGGCGAGTCGATCGTCAAGAAGATTCCGCGTGACATGATCACCAGCGTGCAGCCTGATGAGCTCTACTTCGGTGTCGAGAACGTAGAATCGAAAGTGTCGATCAAGGTAGAGAAAGTGGCTCAGCCGCCCGTACCGGTTATCCCCGCAGCAACTTTGATGCCCGGTGTTAACCTGCTCGTGACCGACACGATTGAGCCGATGCCTGTGGGCCAGACGCTCTACAAGATCAGCGTAGCCGATATGGATTCGCTGGCTAAGTATGAGCCGGAGTTCACCTATCGCAACGCAGGCTCTACTCCTGCACATGTGAAGATCCAGATGGCATTCAGCCGTCCGGCTTTCAGTACCAGTGATACAGAGTATGATCTGGCCGCTGGCGACGAAGAGATCGTAGTTTACAAGAAGAACATGTTGGAAGGTATGGAGGGAGTTGACTCGATCTACCTGCTCACTACCGTAACCGGCGATGTGAACTTCTACGGCCGCTTCAAACACGTACGTGAGGGTAAGGCTTGTAAGACCAACATCCCATTCAACTGGGAGGGTGGCCATACGCAAGAGGCTCGTACCACCCAGTGGTATGCAGTGGATGTAACGGAGGCACGCGACCGTCACATGGATATCATCGTTTCGCTGCTCAACCTCAATGAGGTAGGCGGAGCTACTGCTTCGGTCAAGGCGTCGATGGCATTCTCCTGCCCGTATATCGACGTTCAGGAACTCACCCGCTCGGTGAAGGCCGATGGCAAGGTGGTAACACGCCGTCTCGCATACTCTACCTATGGTATGTTGTCCGATGTTATCTACATCGGTCTGGAGACCAACCAGCCCCTCAAGTTCTGGGCTGACACGGTACCCACCAAGACCCAAGAGCCCGACGAGGCTTGTTTGACTGCTAAGTCGTTCGATTGGGAGCAAGGTGTGCTGCAGGAGGCTAACGATACCGTTTGGTATGTAATCGCTATGGACTCTGTTCGTACCATGGCGGCTAAGTTCCCGACGGTGTATGTACACAACCTGGGCGATGCCGAGGCTGCTATTACGGCTGAGTTGTCGCTGGAGTGCCCCGATTCGATTGCTAACCAGAAACGCTCGATTAAGATTGCAGCAAATGGTACGTTCAGCAAGCAGTTGTCGCGCAACTTGTTTGAGAACATATCGCAGGATACTGTTTACCTGAGAGTTATCTCTACGCAGCAAGTGCATGTTCAGGTGCGTCTCACCGAAGAGGCTGAGGGTACCAGCTGTGCATCGGCTATCCCCTTCAACTGGGTATCCGGCAATTCGCAGGCTGCAAACGCCAACCTCTGGTATTATGTAGACCTGCGCGACGTGATGGAGAGAGGCAACGACCTCAAACTCCATATTCAGAACAAGGATAACGAGACCTGCAATGGCGTTCTTCAGTTGGCTTACTCATGCCCGGACGAAGGAGCTCCGAGTATTCAGGAATTCAAGTTGGCCGGCAAGGCAGAGAAGACCGTCAAGATCCAGAACAGTGCGCTCGAGACGCTGCAGGATAGTATCGTTTATATTAACCTGCGAGGCAATACCGCCCTCCGTTTCTGGGCTGACACGCTGAAGGTTAAACCCTACGATACCATCTCCGGAGAGGGCTTGACCCTCATCCACTTGCAGTGGGATTCGCTCTATACCCAGTCGGTTGATACCGCTTGGTATATCATCCCGAAGTCCGAGATCGAGAAGGTTCGCAATATGGATGACAAGGTAACGCCGGTTGTACATGTTATCAACCTTGGCAACGCCGAGACGACCATCAAGGGTGAGGCTGCCTTTGCATTCCCCATCGTTAAGTCGATGATGACCAAGAACCTCAAACTCAAGGCTAAACAGCACTATAAGGATACAGTGATGGCCGGTACGTTCGAGCAGTTCATCAAGAAGGACTCGATTGTCATCCGCGTTACTCGTCCGGTTGGCTCTGCTGACTTCCAGTTCAGCGCACAACTGGTGAAGGCATTCAACGGTAATGACCGTAAGACGGCTATTCCTCTCCAGTTAGGTAAACTGTTTGAGCAAAGCGCTAATACAGCGATGTGGTATAAGGTTAATACTGCTGACTGGAAGAAGAACCGCACATTGTACGACAAGTCGATGATCGTATTTACCAAGAACGTAGGTACCATCACGGCTGATATCAAGGTGGAGGCTTACGATGGATACGACTCTGATGTCAACCTGCTGGAGACCCAAGGAGATATCCGCTCCCCGAAGGGTGAGATTCGCCAGCGTACTTTCCCGGGACAGGTTATCTATGGCTTGGGCGATGTGGAAATCTATTTCAGGGTTTCTACCACCGATACGCTGATTTTCTACACCGAGGTACAAGCCCAATATGCTGCGCAACCGTATGATCCGGCACAGGCTGATGCGAAACTGCTGGTTCCGAATGTAGATTACGTGATTCCTGGCGACAATCAGGAGCATTGGTATCGCGTATGTCTTCCCTATATCCGTAATAACTATAAGTACACGCACGCAAGCACGCTCACGTACGAGCTGGACGGTAAGGCTACCATCGAGGCCACGGCTACGCTGGACGACAGTCTGGCTTATGCATTGCCCGTTCGCAAGCGTACCATCAACACGGCAGGCAAGCACTATAAAGGCGAGAAACCGCTGAGCGAACTGCTTGCAAAAGCAGTTAAGAAAGGCCTGCACCGTAGTCTGGATATCACTACCTTCGAAGAGTCGTATGTGGATAGCATGCTCCGTCGCTTCGTGACCAGTGATTCTATCAGTGGATACGTACGTATTAAGACCGACAAGGATATCAAGGCCCGTATCAACTTGCTGCAAACCACCGGTGATGATTGCTACAACGCGATGCCTTTCGACTGGGAGCACGGTAATGTGAACCCGAAGGGCGAGACCACGTGGTATAAGGTCAGCGTCGATTCGACGATGATCCCGGATACCTGCGACATCCGTCTCCACCTCGACAACTGGTCGGCCGGTGTTAGCAAGAGTACTGCAGACCTGCAGTTTACCTGCGAGGAGCAGCCGACCACCGTCAACAAGACCATCCAACCGAATGGTAAGGAGTGGAAGGATATCTCGCGTGACTATCTGGCTAAGATGCAGTGGCCGAAGAGCCTGTTCATCCAGTACACGTCGGATTCTACTACCCACATATGGATTGAGCTCATCAAGAGTCACCCGCGTGACACCGTTCGTACGGACACTACGCTCTTCGTTTGCTTGGGTGCAGACACACTTGGTCATACTATCAATGCCGATATCACATGGAGCGATACCATCTTGGATATCAAGGATTCGATCAATGCACGCCTCTACGACTCGATCTCGACTGTGCATGTCTACGTGCTGCGTGATCCGAAAGTGTACAAGATTGATGACCAGTTGACCATCGAGCGCGGCAAGGTACTCGACGTAACGGCTGCTGACACATGGCTGAAAGGACAGTACGCTACGGCGCACAACGATACGCTCAAGAAGGTGAAGAATATCATCTGGCAGTACTCTACGGATGGTACCA
Source organism: uncultured Bacteroidales bacterium (assembly GCA_902784585.1). Classification (GTDB taxonomy): domain Bacteria; phylum Bacteroidota; class Bacteroidia; order Bacteroidales; family Paludibacteraceae; genus Colicola. Next base: position 24,509 of record CACZVM010000008.1, read on the forward strand.
ACTACATCGACATCCCTGCATCGTTGAAGACGGATGATGAATTGTCATCAAAGTGGATCAACGTGAAGTATACAGCTGAACTGGATTGCGACGACCACTTGGAGAGCATCTATCAGAATTCAGTTATGGATACGGTTCCGCTGGATACCACCTATTGCCATACATTCAGTTACTATTGGGCTCCTGCAGATACGACGTTGACGGCTGCTACGGTAGATCCGCTTCCGTTCAAGGAGTATCATAAGTCCTTCATGGGTGATAGTATCAGTTATCTCAAGCTCACGTTGCGCCAGCTGCCGGCTAAGACTGAATTTGTTACAATACAGAGATGTAACTTCTACGATTGGGATCTGGCAGACACCACGATCTACAATAGCGGTGACTACACCTACATCCTCGAATGCGGTGCATCCAACGGTGGTGATAGTATCGTGAAGCTCCACCTGACCATTGATCACCCGCAGATCGACACCCTGCCGGCTGTAGCTAAGTACGGCAACCGTCTGCTCATGATCGATCGTAACGCGATCAACAATGATCCTAATATCAAATGGGACCTCGACTCGATCAGCGACATGAACTACGTAACGTGGTACAAGATGGTAGGCGTCGAGCCGAATACTATCGCGGATCAAGAGCTGAAGGGCGAGGACGGCAAACCGTGGCATGAGTATTATTATACCAACGTGAAGAGCGGTAATCCTCTGGAAGGCGACTTCTACGCTCGCATCAACATCCCTGCTTCTGACAGCAACTGCGGTTATATAGGTACCACCGTGGTACTCCACTGCCCGGCTGCTAACGCTGCTCCTGCACTGACGCCGACGCTCGCTCGTCCGGGTCAGGATATCCAGGTGCTCCACCTCGATCCGAATGCAGAGACGGTTATCCGCGTATACTCGACCCAGGGTCTGAAACTCAACCAGTACATCATCACAGGTCAGGAGACCTATACGATCAAGGCTGCTGCTGAGTTCGGCTACTATCTGGTAGAAGTTTACAACGACAGCCAGAAGGTAACTTTACGTTATATTGTTAAATAAGAATAGGAGGTAGCACAATGAAGACTATAAAATCAATTCTGATTGCAGCCACTCTTATCAGTGCTTCCATGTTGTCGGCTCTGTCGGCACAGGAGGCTGAGCCCGCTCAGAAACATGAGTTCAAAGTGGCTATAGGCGACTCCGTGATGATCAAACGCGAGTGCCAAAAGTACCTCACCGGTGAGACTCCTTCTACATGGGTGTGGGATAAAGTACACACCGTACGTCAGCTCGGAACCAAGCGTAACCCGAATCAGTTCCCTGATGGTGTGCTCCTGATGAATATCTACTCGTGGATGTGCGAGGACTGCTTGATCAATGTCAATGGCAAGGCCAAGGAGTCCGCTGCACAGGCTGCAGAGGAGCAGAAGGAGGAGCGCGAAGCCTTCGAGCAGGCTATAGCTGAACAGCAAGCTGCAGAGGACGCTGCGGCTGCCGCTGCACGTGCTAAGGCAGCTAAGGAAGAGGAAGAGCGTCTCCTGGCTGAGCAACAGGCCGCAGAAGAAGCTGCTGCTGCCGCTGCTGCCGCTCAGGCTGCCGAAGAGGCTGCTGCCGAGCAGGCTAAGCAAGACTCTGTCAAGTCTGAGCAGAAATTCAAACACAACTACGATCGCTTCACGATCGGTCTGCGCGGTGGTGCAGCTTCGCTGCTTCATAGCGTGATCGACGGTGTGGACGGTAAGTGGAAATGCGGTTTCGACGTGATGCTCGACCTGCAATACGCTCACTATTGGTCGAACGACAAACGCCCTGTGGACCTCGGTATCATCGTTGGTCTGGGCGTAGGCTACGCACGTAGCGGCCTGGCATCGACGGTGGATGATACGCCTAACCCGATCCCTGCGGATGGTGGTGGCAACATCAACTATCATATCCAGGGTAACGTCAAAGAGAACGACGGTCAGATCCAACTGGAGGTGCCCGTACTCTTCTCCTTGATCCACGACAACGGCCTGTTCTTCAACGTCGGCCCGAAGGTCATGCTGCCGGTTTATACCCTGTATGATCAGAAGGTGGCAGACCCGGTGGTTGATGCTTACTTCACCCAGGAAGGTGTGCTCGTTCAAAACGCAGCTGTCACCGGTCTGGTAGATGAGAACTCCAGCGGTAAGGACAATGGTAACCAATTCAAGATCAACCTCATGTTGACCGCTGAACTGGGTTACGAGTGGACGCTGAAGAGTGGTAACTCGCTCGGCTTGGGTGCATATGCTGACTACAGCGTGTTCAATACCTTCAAGAACGACGGTATCAACACTTCGCTGCTCGACATTGTATCCGGTCCTACTGCAACCGACAACGCCGTAGTGAACACCCTGTCGGCTACCAACACGTATGCCAACAAGCTCGGTTACTTCGACGTAGGTGTGAAGGTGGCTTACCACTTCAACTTCCCCAAGAAGCAGTACAAGTCGTACAAAGCCAATAAGCTCTAAAAAGGACATGACGATACTATGTATCGAAACTAGTACATCGGTTTGTTCGGCCGCCATCTGCAAGGATGGCGAGCCGATCAAGCAGTGTATCAACCTGGAGGGTAGCAACCATGCACGGTTGCTGCCTCTCTATTTAGAGGAATTGCTCTCGTTTGCGCGGGAGCAAAACCTCTCGATAGAGGCGGTGGCACTGAGCGAGGGTCCCGGTAGCTATACCGGCTTGCGTATCGGTGCCAGCACCGCTAAAGGCCTCTGCTACGGATTGAACGTACCCCTTATCCCCGTTCCCACCTTGGAGGTGCTCTGCGAAGCTGCAAAATCTGCAATGACCAATGACCAATCACCAATCACCAATAGCACATTAGTGCCTATGATCGACGCGCGGCGTATGGAGGTCTATACCCTGGCTGAAGACGGCAAGGCTCGTGCCGTGGTAGTGGAGAATGAAGAGAGCCTAATCAATGAACAAAGTGACAAAGTACAATGTACAAAGGAATATTACTATTTCGGCGACGGAGCAGAGAAGTGCTCTAAGGTCTTTGTCAACCCCCATTGGCATTATATCCCGAATATCGTACCCGAAGCCCGATATATGGGCCGGTTGATAGCGAATAGCCGACAGCTGACAGCTGCCGAGATCGCATACTACGAACCTTACTATCTGAAAGAATTTATTGCTGCACCTAGTCATGTCAAAGGCTTGCAATAACATAGTACTTGCTTTGCTCATGGCACTGATGCTGATGAGTTGTTCCACGCAGAAGAATACGTGGGCTACTCGTTCGTTCCATCAAACCAAAGTCAAATACAACATCCTCTACAATGGCAATCTGGCGTACGACGAAGGCCTGAAGGCCATCCGCGATGCCAACGAGGATGACTATACGCAGGTGCTTCCTCTCTATCCCGTCAGCAACCACCGGGCCGCCGAGGCTTCGGTGTCGCACATGGACCGGACTATCGAGAAGTGCCGTAAGTGCATCAAGTTGCACTCTATCAAATCGAAACCAAAACGTAACCCTAAGAAGGCGAGCGATCCTAAATACAAACTGTGGCTCCAGTCGGAGGAATTCAACAACCAGATGCATCGCGCATGGATGCGCCTGGGTGAAGCCGAGTTCCACAAGGGCGATTTCCTTGGCGCCGTCAGCACCTTCAATTATATCATCAACCATTACAAGAACGATGCGGATATCCAGGCGCAATGCCAACTATGGATAGCGCGTGCATATGCAGAGATGGGTTGGCAGTACGAGGCGGAAGACATGCTCAACCGCGTACAACTCGATGCCCTCTCTCGCCGTCATGCCAAGCTCTATTCGGCCGTCAAAGCCGATGTGTTGCTCAAGGGCAAGCAGTACCACTCGGCACTGCCGTTTGTCAAACTGGCGATGCCCTACGAGAAGCGCCGCATCTATCGTCCGCGCTTTGCCTACGTGCTTGCTCAACTCTGCGAGATGGAGGGCCGGCGCGAAGAGGCTATCCAGTCCTATCGCTCCGTTGTGCGGATGGCTCCGCCACTCGAGATGGAGTTCAACGCCCGTCTGCGGATGGCCGAACTGGGCGGCAAGAGTGCTATCAAGAAACTGCGTACCATGACCCATCAGTCGAAATACAAAGACCGACTCGACCAACTATATGGCGCCATGGGAAATATCTATCTCGCATCCAAAGACACCGTCAAGGCGCTGGAGATGTACGAGAAAGCCATAGCTGAGTCTACGCAGGCCGGTTTTGCCAAGGCGGCTGTGCTCGTGCGCGCAGGCGATATTTATTTTGGTCAGCGTGCGTACGTCAAGGCGCAGCCCTGCTACCGCGAAGCGGCTACTATTCTCACGGCCGAGAACGATGACTATCCGCGTGTGCGCCAGCGCTCGGAGGTGCTGGACGAGCTGATTGTGTCCTACACCCAGGCTGAGTTGCAGGATTCGCTGCAGCGCCTCAGTAGGTTGACCGAGGCCGAGCAACGTGCCATCGTCGATCAGATCATCGCGGATCTCATCGAGCAGGAGAAGAACGACTCGGTCAACTCTGCACAGCAAGAACGTGAACTGGCCCGTGGCGATGACGGACCTCGCAGTGTCAATACGGCTAATATGTTAGGCGGTGGCGGCGCACAGAAGGGCGAGTGGTATTTCTACAACCCGCAACTCATCAAGCAGGGCCAGCAGGAATGGAGACGTCGCTGGGGTAATCGTCCGCTGGAGGACAACTGGCGCCGGCAGAACAAACAGGTGGCTTCCGCCTTCATGGAGGAAGATGCACCGGATGACTTGGATACCCTGCAGTCGGATACAGCAGCTACCGAGTTGTCGCAGACGTTCAAACCCGAAACAGACACCCACAAACCGGAGTATTACCTGCAGCAGATACCACGTACGGCCGAAGACTTCGCCATGAGCGACAGCCTATGGCGCGAAGCACTCGTGGCACTCTATTATATCTATCGTGATCGACTGGGCGACCAGCCGTCAGCCGAAGAGGTGCTGCATCAGTTGCGTCAACGCTGGCCCGGACATGCGTGTCTGGCGGCTATCGACGAGGAAGAACAGCTGCGTGCGTTGCGTGACGACCAGGCTTATATCGCCCGTATGCGCAAGATGCTGGACGAACAGGACTCACTCTACGCCCGCACTTATGCTGCATATGCCCGTGGCGCATATGCTGAGGTGAAGGCCAACAAACGGTACGCTGAGACGGAGTTCCCGCAGAGTCGTCTGATGCCGCGTTTCCTCTTCCTCAATGCTATAGCCGAGGCGCGTACCAACGGTCAGACGGCTTTCGTCGAGGCACTACGCGACCTCGTGTCGCGCTATGGCGAGACGGAGATGGGCGCAATGGCCAAAGATATGCTTGCGATGATGGGGCAGGGTATGGAGAGTCAGAAGGGCAGTGGCACGAGTTCACTGGCAGATATGCGTGGACAGGTGTCGGATACGCCGGCGGATACTACTGCTGCTCAACAACAGTGGGATGAAGATCGCAACCAACCGAGTGTGGTATTGCTCATCTTGCCGACGGCTGACGAACAGGCGCTCAACAACATGCTCTACGAGGTGGCTCTCTTCAACTTCTCGCAGTTCCTCATCCGCGACTTCGACCTGCAGAAGATGCCGGTCTTCGGCGAGGGATGTGCGTTGCGCGTGAGCGGGTTTACCAATATGGATGAGGCAGAGTGGTGGATCGACCTTGTGCGCAAGAATGCCGAGATGCAGACGCTGCTACAGCAGATACAGATAAAGGCTGTCACCGAAGTGAACCTGCCTTTGCTAAACACCCTTTAGGTGTCGGGGCTTAAACGCGTGCATAATCACCCCAAACAAAAAAGACGTCCGTAGACATCTTTTTTGTCGGGGAGACGTGATTCGAACACGCGACCTCCGGTCCCCCAGACCGTTGCGCTACCGGGCTGCGCCACTCCCCGTCGCGTTCGGCACTCTCGGACACGGACTGAATCACAGATTCATTAAAGTCCTCGAGGCCTCCGCTCTTCGGTCGGAATATCGCTTCGCTAGCATTCCTCCCGAGCTATTTTGACCGATTAAAACGCTAGTGTAACGATGTTTTAATCGGAGAGGAGATTTCGCGAGTCGCCTTGATTTGCAGGGCAAATATACATAGGCGAACCGAAATCGACGACAAAGGTACTGCTTTTTTTTGAATTGTGCAAATAAAATGGCAAAAAAATTTTATATTGAGACATATGGATGTCAGATGAACGTCGCCGACAGCGAGGTGGTAGCCGCTATTTTGCAGACTACTGATGCCGAGTTGACCGACTCTTGGGAGCATGCGGATATCATCCTGCTCAACACCTGTTCCATCCGTGACAACGCCGAACAGAAAGTCGGTGCCCGTCTCCGTGAACTCAAGGCGCATATCAGAAATCACCAGTCACAAAGCACCAATCACCCATATACCATCGGTGTCATCGGTTGCATGGCCGAGCGGATGGGGGAGGAACTGATTCGTGAGTACGGGGTGGATTTTGTGGCCGGACCGGATGCCTATCTGGATATACCCAATCTGCTGGCGCAGTGTGAACAGGGCCACAAGGCTATCAATGTGCAACTCAGCACCACCGAGACCTATCGGCATATCATCCCGGCGCGTATCGGTCGCTCTATCAGTGGCTTCGTGTCTATCATGCGCGGATGCAATAATTTCTGTTCCTACTGCGTTGTACCTTACACTCGCGGTCGCGAACGCAGCCGTGACGTAGAGTCGATCCTCAGTGAGGTGCGCGACCTGCAAGCGCGTGGCTACAAGGAGGTGACGCTGTTGGGACAGAACGTCAACTCCTATCGCTTCGAGCGAGAAGATAGCCGCGTGGTGGATTTTGCAGACCTCTTGGAACTGGTGGCTGAGGCTGTGCCTGATATGCGTATCCGTTTCACCACCAGCCATCCCAAGGACATGAGCGACAAGACGCTCGAGGCCATCAGCCGGCATAAAAACCTCTGTAAGTTCATCCATCTGGCCGTGCAGTCGGGGTCGAACCATATACTCAAACTCATGAACCGCAAATATACCCGCGAGTGGTACTTGGAGCGCATCGCCGCCATCCGGCGTATCCTGCCTACGGCTGCCATCAGCACCGATATCTTCTGCGGTTTCCACGATGAGACGCTCGAGGATCATGCCGAGACGCTCTCCCTTATGCGCGAAGTGGGGTTCGACTCCGCCTTTATGTTCAAGTACTCCGAGCGCCCGGGCACCTACGCGCAGAAGCATCTGCCGGATAATATCCCCGAGGAAGAGAAAGTACGCCGACTCAATGAGATCATCGCGCTACAGACCCAACTCTCGCTCGAATCGAACCAACGCGAGGTAGGCAAGACGGTAGAGGTGCTCGTAGAGGGCTTCTCCAAACGCAGCCGCGACGATATGTATGGCCGCACGGATCAATACAAAACGGTTGTCTTCCCGCGTACTGATCAGAAGATAGGAGATCTCGTGCTCGTGCGCATAGAAGAGGCTTCCGCCGCCACTTTGAGGGGCAAAATTGTGCAAAAATGAAAAAAAATGCATTTTTTGGCCCAAATATTTGGTCATATCAAATAAAAGCAGTACTTTTGCATCGAAAACAATAAATTTTCATAGTTAAGGTTTAGGTTTAATGGCGAAAGGAGGCTGTGAAGTTTCCTTTCGTTTTTAAACAAAAAAGAGGCAATTGCCTTATTTTTTTATGGCTGAGGAAAACCAAAATATCGTTCCGGATTTGACGGACGCTGAGGAGATCCGCAAAGCGATCATCGCTGGCGAAATCATTCATCGTAAATATTAAAAAACACAAGAATAGAATGGCTGTTACTTACATGACCGAAGAAGGTCTGCAGAAATTAAAAGAGGAGCTCCAGTACTTGGAGACCGTAGAGCGCCCACGTGTGATTGCCGCTATTGCAGAAGCACGCGACAAAGGCGACTTGAGTGAGAATGCGGAGTATGACGCCGCGAAAGAAGAACAGGGTATCTTGGAGAGCAAGATCGCGCATATCAAGGGCAAACTGATGGAAGCCCGCGTGCTCGACACCGCGGATATCAAGACCGATGAGGTGCAAATCCTGACGAAGGTGCGCATCCGCGTCAAGAAGACCGGAGCAGAGAAGACTTACCAACTCGTTACTGAGGGCGAAGCTAATTCCGCCGAAGGCAAGATAGCTGTCACCACGCCTATCGCCAAGGGCCTGCTGGGCAAGAAGGTGGGTGATATAGCCCAGGTGCAAGTGCCCGCCGGACTAATGGAGTTTGAGATTCTCGAGATCTCGCTCTAAATCGTTCAATCGTCTAATCGTAAGTATCATGACTATTTTTACACGCATCATCAAGGGCGAGATCCCGAGCTACAAGGTAGCTGAGGACGAGAAGAACTACGCCTTTCTGGATATCAATCCCCTTGTTAAGGGCCACACGCTCGTGGTACCCAAGCTGGCCGAACCGGAATCGGACTATATCTTCGATTTGACAGACGAGCAGTTGCAGAGCCTCATGCTCTTTGCCAAACGTGTTGCCAAGGGGCTGAAAGCCGCTACGGGATGCAAGCGCGTAGGCGTGGCTGTGCTTGGCATGGAGGTTAACCATGTGCATGTTCACCTCGTGCCGATGAACAGCGAGAAAGATATGATCTGGACCAATCCCAAGCTCTCCTTGCCGGCCGAAGAGATGGCCTTCATTGCCAACTCCATCGCCGAAGCAGTGGAGAAGCAATAAAATCTATTACGTAGTATCGTAATTGAAAAAGCGACCTGTAAGGGCCGCTTTTTCTTTCCTCTTTCCTCTTACCAGACGCTTACCCGCTCTTCCGGCGCGATGTACATCGGGCTCTCCGGTGTCACGTTCCATGCCTCGTACCATGCGTCTATCTGCGGCAGTGCCCCGTTGACGCGCCAGCGGCCGAGCGAGTGCGGGTCACCCTTCGTGCGCACCAGTATTTCCTCCGGACGGATATTTCCTGCCCACACGTTGGCATAAGCCAGGAAGAAACGCTGTTCGGGAGTGAAGCCGTCGCGCGTTTGCAGACGATTCTTCTCCGGCTTGGCGGCCTCGTTGTTGCGGAAGGCCTGGAACGACACTTCCAGTCCGCCGTGATCGGCGATGTTCTCGCCCAGCGTGAACGCACCGTTGGCGTGTACACCCGGCGCCACCTCGATGCGGTTGAACGCCTCTTCCATCACCTTGGTGCGTGCGTCGAAGGAGGCCTTGTCTTCGTCGGTCCACCAGTTCTGCATGTTACCATCTTTGTCGAACTGGCAACCCTGGTCGTCAAAGCCATGGGTCATCTCATGCCCGATCACCACGCCGATGGCGCCGTAGTTGAATGCATCGTCGGCACTCATGTCGAAGAAGGGGTATTGCAGGATACCGGCGGGGAAGCATATCTCGTTGCTCGAGGGGTTGTAGTAGGCGTTCACCGTCTGCGGGGTCATATACCATTTCTTCTTGTCCACAGGCTTGCCCAGATAGCTGAGGCTGTAGGCCTGCTCAAATTTCGCTGCGCGTTGCAGGTTGGCGTAGTAGCTGTCTTCCGGATTGATCTCCAGCGCGGTATAGTCGCGCCAGGTGTCGGGATAACCTATCTTGATAGTCATCGCGTTCAGTTTCTCCAGAGCCTTGTCTTTCGTCTCGCGCGACATCCATTCCTGTAGTTCGATGCGCTGCCCGAGTGCCGTCTGCAGGTTCTTCACCAGTGCCAGCATGCGCGCTTTGTTCTCCTCGGGGAAGTACTTCTTCACGTACATCTGTCCGACGGCCTCACCCAGCGTACCGTTCACGATGCCCACGGCGCGTTTCCAGAGCGGACTCGGCTCTTCTTTGCCGGAGAGCACCCGGCCGTAGAAATGGAAGTTCTCCATGTATATCTCGCTTGTCAGATAGCTGGCCGCACCGTCTATCACCTGCCATGTGAACAGTGTCTTCAGGTCTTCCAGCGGCTCCTCTGCCAGCATATGGCCTACTTCCTGCAGGTGAGGTATCTGACCTATCGACAGGCTGTCCAGCGTCACGCCGAACGCGCTGAAATAGGTCTTCCAGTCCACCTCAGGCACCAGCGTCTGCAGTTCGCTCAGCGACATCTTGTTGTAGTTACGATGCGGGTCGCGCAGCTCCACGTTGCTGTAGGCGGCTTTTGCGAGACGCGTCTCCAGACGCAGCACGGTCTTGGCTTTCGCTTCACCATCGGCTATTCCGAACAGTTCAAACATGCGCGCGATATGCTTCTCATATTCCTCGCGGATCTTGCGTGTATGGTCGTCTTCGTCCAGGTAGTACTCTTTCTCGCCCAGTGCAAACCCGCCCTGATACTCGTTCAATATGTTCATCGTGCTGTTCAGCGCATCTGCATCCACATACATTGCCCACAGACCGAAGTCCATGGCCTTACCCAGCACCTCCGACAGTTGCTCACGGCTACTGATGGCGGCTATCTCGTCCAGTGTCTGCCGGGTTGCCTCTACGCCCTCCTGGTCACGTCGTGCCGTGTCCATCGCGAGGTTGTACAGGTCGCCTATCTTCTGCTCCACAGAGCCACTCTCCACTTTTGTCTTTTCATCTTTCACCTTTTCTGCTATTTCCTTGATCAGTCCGTTCACCTGCTCCAGGTTCTGCAGGCCCAGTTTGTCGAACGAACCGAATCGGCTGTATTCGGCGGTCAAAGGGTTGGCTGCCATCCATCCGCCGCAGGCGAACTGATAAAAGTCGTTTTGAGGCACGGCCGTCGTGTCCAGATTGTTCAGGTCGATGCCCGTGGTCTGTTGGGGTTGGTTACATGCTGTTGTCATAAGCGTGATCGCTACAAGCGATAAAAAGATTTTATTCATATGTTTATATTCTTTGATTTAGCGACTACAAAATTACTACAAATTTTTGGAATATACAAGGTTTTTTGCGAAAAAATTACGTCCTTGCTCGCTCAAGCAGTATTTTTTTCCTTATTGTCTTCTGCCTTTGCACCGGATACCGCAAAAAAATAGCTCTAACTCTTCCCGTACATTATCAAGCCGTTACGGAGGTGTTATCGAGGCAATATCGAGGCATTGTCGAGACAACATCGAGGCTGAACCGAGACAATCCTGGACAATGTTCGAAATTTCATACGGCCTGTTCTTTCTTTTCGTGCTATTTTATGGGCAATCGAATTAAATTTTTCACATTTATTTGCATATATGCAAAAAAAAGCGTACCTTTGCAGCCGCAAAGGTTATTGGGGTCCCCGATGAACACTAACGTAGTGCGTTCAGTGGGGAGAGCGGAGGCCTCGAGGACTAATAATGAATCTGCGATTCAGTCCGTGTCCGAGAGTGACGAACGCGACTGCAGCCGCAAAGGTTTTTTACGTAAAGTATGAAAGGAATTATTTTGGCCGGAGGCAGCGCAACGCGCCTCTATCCTCTCAGCAAAGCGATCAGCAAACAGATCATGCCGGTGTACGACAAGCCCATGATCTACTATCCGCTCAGTACGTTGATGATGGCCGGCATCCGCGAGGTACTGATTATCAGTACGCCGCGTGACCTGCCTATGTTCGAAGAACTGCTGGGTGACGGCAGCCGTTTGGGGATGAAGTTGAGCTACAAGGTGCAGTTGGTGCCGAATGGTCTGGCGCAGGCTTTTGTGTTGGGACGTGAGTTCCTCGGCGGCGAACCCGGTTGCCTGATCTTGGGCGATAACATGTTCTACGGCCAGCATTTCGGCCATATGCTCAAGGAGGCAGTGGCAGATGTGCAAAACGGCGGTGCCTGCATCTTCGGATACGAAGTGGCAGACCCGCGTGCCTACGGTGTGGTCGAGTTTGATGCGGAAGGCAAAGTACTCAGTCTGGAGGAAAAACCCGCAGCGCCGAAGAGCAACTATGCTGTGCCGGGCCTCTATTTCTACGATGCCACCGTGTGCGACAAAGCTGCCGTACTGCAGCCCAGTGCCCGAGGCGAATATGAGATCACCGACCTCAATAAGATGTATCTGGCGGAGGGCTCGCTCAAGGTGAAGCTGTTCAGCCGTGGTTTCGCATGGCTTGACACCGGCAACTGCGACAGTCTGCTGGATGCGGGTAATTTCATTGCCACCATCCAGAACCGTCAGGGCTTCTACGTGAGCTGTATCGAGGAGATAGCTTGGCGCAACGGGTGGATTACTACCGAACAACTGGCCGCCCTCGGACGGGAGATGAAGACGGCCTATGGCCGTTACTTGGAGCGCATAGCCGGCAAAGGGTGAACTGCTGCAGATCGATCATAGTACTGATAGCAGCGGTGCTGATGGTAGCCGGTTGTAGCCGTCAGGCTCCGCAGCGTCCCAGCCAGCGCCTTGGGCATACGCCTGAGCCCGACAGTGCACAGTTGGCATTGATGGAACTGAACCATCGTCTGGCTGAGGCGGCTGACGAGCAGTTGCACGCGCTCGCCTTGGCGCAGGATACGCCTTATGCCCTCTACGAGGGCAATGTGTGGGCGTGCGTGCTCGACAAGGGGGATACCGATGCGGCTGTCCGCGAGAAGGAAGAATGTCAGCTGCAACTGCGCACGTATAGCCTGGACGGCACGCTGCTGAGTGACACTCGGGGCAGTTATACCATAGGCCAACGCCAATTGCCGCAAGCCGTAGAGGCGAATATCACCGAGTGGCATCATGGTACGCGCGTGCGCATGTTCGCGCCGTGGTACGCGGCCTATGGACTGAGAGGCAACGAGGCCGTGCCGCCATATGAAAATGTAATCATTGAGTTAACTATCGAATAAATGAAGAGAATAATTTTTGCTGTATTGACCGTATTGGTGGTAGTGCTGAGTGCGTGCAACCAGACCTATTCCAACTTGCGCCGCGCAGAGGACCGACTGATTGCCAACTATATCAGCCGCAATCAGCTCAATATCATGTACGAAGAGCCGGAGGCCGACTATGTGTGGGCGGAGAAAGACTATCTGAAGGTGCCGGGGTACGATAATTTCTATTTCCATCTCATCGAGCGTGGCGACTCGGTGCGCTACGACACCATCAGCGACACACGTATCGATACGGTGGATCTGAAGATCATGGCCAACGACTTGATCGTGGTGCGCTACAAGCAGTTTGAACTGACCGAGTATGCCGATACGATGAGCTACTGGACTACGCTGGACCAGGCTTACCCCTATGAGTTCCATTACCTGAACACCAGCGACTGCGAGGCTGTCGGATGGCATCTGGCTGTCAAGTATATGAAGTACCCCAATTCGCAGTGCCAGATCATCCAACCCAGTAAGTTGGGCTTTGATGTCGATCAGAACACTGTCACGCCCTATGGCTATATTATGAAGATCAAAGTGAAACAATAACCAATAACCAATCACCAATCACCAATGTCCTTAGTCAAGAGTATATCCGGCATCCGCGGCACGATAGGCGGACGCGTAGGAGAGGGATTGAATCCCGTAGATATAGTTCGTTTTACTGCTGCCTACGCCACGCAGCGTCGTGCAGCTTTGCCCGGCAACAACACCATCGTCGTGGGACGCGATGCCCGCTTGAGCGGACATATGGTGGAGTCGCTTGTATGTGGCACGCTGATGGGCATGGGCTACGATGTAGTCAACATCGGCCTGGCTACGACGCCTACCACCGAGTTGGCCGTCACGGGCGAAAAGGCTGCCGGAGGTATCATCCTCACCGCCAGCCACAACCCCAAACAGTGGAATGCACTCAAGTTGCTCAACGAGCAGGGGGAGTTCCTCAACGATGCTGAAGGCAAAGGTGTGCTGGCTATAGCCGAGGCAGAGGACTTCGTCTTCGCCGAGGTAGACGCGCTGGGACATATGACGCATAAGGACTATTTGCCTTACCACGTAGAGCAGGTGCTGAACCTGCAACTGGTGGATCGCGAGGCGATCCGGAAACGCGGCTTCTCCGTGGCTATCGACTGCGTCAATTCCGTAGGTGGTCTGGCTATTCCCGCTATGCTGCGCGCACTGGGCGTGGAGCATATCATCCAACTCAACTGTACGCCTGACGGCCATTTCCCTCATAATCCCGAACCGCTGCCGCAACACCTGACTGAGATCAGCGACTTGCTCAAGCAAGGTAAGGCGGATGTAGGCTTCGTAGTCGATCCGGACGTAGACCGTCTGGCTATCATCTGCGAGAACGGTGATATGTTCGGCGAGGAATATACGCTGGTGAGCGTGGCCGACTATGTGTTGCGCCATACGCCCGGAAGCACCGTCAGCAACCTCTCTTCGAGCCGTGCACTCAGCGACGTGACCCGTGCACACGGTGGCACCTATAGTGCTGCCGCCGTAGGCGAAGTGAATGTGGTGGCAGAGATGAAGCGCACCCACGCCGTCATCGGTGGCGAGGGCAATGGCGGTGTGATCTATCCTGCTTGTCACTACGGTCGCGATGCCCTGGTGGGTGTGGCACTCTTCCTCTCGATGCTGGCGCACGACACGCGCCGTGTGAGCGAGATTCGCCGCGCGCTGCCGGAGTACTGCATCAGCAAGAACCGCATCGACCTCACGCCCGACACCGACGTTGATGCTATCTTGCGCCGCGTGAAAGAACTCTATCGCAACGAACGCGTGGACGATCGCGACGGTGTGAAGATAGACTTCGCCGAGGGCTGGGTACATCTGCGTAAGAGCAATACCGAACCGATCATCCGTGTCTATTCGGAGGCGGCAACGATGGACGCTGCCAACGCCCTGGCACAATCCGTCATGAACGTTATCCAATGACCAATCACCTGACGGTGTCCCCGTCAAACGGGGAAACCCTAGACGGAAGGGGCACCAATGACCAATGACCAATGACCAATGAACATAGTAGTAGTCAACGATGATGGTTGGGGCACGGCGGGTATCCGCCTGCTGGCCAAGGAGATGACGCGCCTGGGTAAGGTGACGGTGGTGGCACCCGACGGTCCGCGTAGCGGCCGCGGTGCGGCGATCAGCGTGGAGACACCTATCTATCTGCGTCGTATAGACGAGCATGACCTGAACGGAGCCGGGGTCTATACCATCAATGGTACACCGGCCGACTGCGTGAAGGTGGCGCGCGAGATACTCTTTGCCGACCGGACGATTGACTTGCTCGTGTCGGGCATCAACCACGGCAGCAATGCCTCCGTCAATGCGATGTATTCGGGTACGATAGGAGCCTGCCTTGTGGCGGCAGAGAAGGGGATACCCGCTATCGGATGGTCGATCAACAGCCATGCCCTGGATGTCGATCTCCACTGGCTGCAGCCATTCCTGGTGGAAGTGACGCAGCATCTATACGAAGAGGGTATAGCCCCGCGTACATGCTTCAACATCAACGCACCGGTGGGTGAGATAGAGGGAATACGCTGGACGCGCCAGTGTATGGGTCATTGGGCCAACGAACTGGTGACGAAAGAGGACTTGCCCGAAGGGGTATTACGCGGTTGGACCCTTGGTGGGGAGTTTGTCAACGACGAACCGGCTGCCACAGACACCGATCTGTGGGCGATGGACCATCAGTTGCTCTCCATCACTCCGCTTACAATCGATTGGACACATTATGGATCGCTTTGATCGTTACTGGATAGGGATCTTGCTAGGTCTGCTGCTGCCGTTGACATTCGGACTGACCTACATCGAGGCGATGAACCTCTGGTATCCGCTGCGCACGCTGCAGTTCGAGGCCGGTGGCGTGTTGAGTAAGTTGCTGCTGGTGAGTGTCTTCCCCGACTTGGCACTTATCTTTGTGTTCTACACCACCGACACCTGGCGGCTCAGCAAAGGCATACTTGCCGGAGCCATGCCTTATATCCTGGCGGCACTGATGGTCTCGCTATAGACAAACGGAATAACAATTTGAAACAAACGATATGAAACATTTTCAACTCCTTCTTCTTTTTCTTCTGGCCGGCGTGCTGAATGTCTTTGCCCAAAAGGGTACAGAGGCAGAGGCCGAGCAGATCAAGCACAACCCTCAACTGGTGTGGGGACAAGGTGTCGGCGAGACGCTTCAGGCGGCCGATGAACTGGCGGTGCGCGACCTGATCAGCCAGATCTCCGTCACGGTGGACAGCCGTACGGAGACCCAGATACACAATGACGTACGTGGTCAGGAAGCCTCGTCGTCCGTATCCACCACCAGCGATCTGCACGTGAGCAGCAATGTGTCGCTGTCCAACTGTAAGCGACTGGTCTATACCGTCAGGGGACGGACAATCGTGCTGCGCTATGTGGACCGCGCGGAGATAGAGAAGATGTTCGATGCACGCAAGGCGAAGATCTTCGATCTGGCGCAGGCCGGTGAACGTGCGGAAGAGCAGGGTAAGGTGAGCGATGCACTGCGCAACTCCTATTGGGCACTCAAGCTCATCTATTCGATACCCGTAGAGCACCGCGAAGGCTTGACCACCGAAGAGGGCATCCAGCTCTCTACGGCTTTGCAGGAACGTATAGCATCTATCCTGGACAGCCTGACTCTGCGCGTGGAGAGCAAGGAGGAGGTGGACGGACAGCAGCTGGCCCACCTGCAGATGACCTACAAGGGACGTCCCGTAGTATGCTGCGACTATGCTTATTTTGACGGCTACGATTGGATCAACGCGAGTGCGAAGAACGGTCGTGCTCTGGCGGAACTGCCCGCGTCCTCACGCCGGGTACGCTTACGCGTGGAGTATGTGTTTGAGAAGCTATGGAAATCCGACCCGCTCGTCAATGATATGCTCAGCCAGTTGCCCGAACGTATCCCCTTCCCCCAATACGAGAAGAAAGCCGAACTGGAGCAAGTGCAGGTGGTGCAGGAACCGCTGCCTACCAACGCACGCGCATTGGCCAAGGAGATAGAGGTGGACTCGATAGCCGCTTGTTCGAAGAAAGAGGTGCGCAACCAGGCCGATATTCTCCTGCCCGTCATCACGGCGATAGAGAAGAAGCAATACGCCGATGTGAAGCAGTATTTCACGCCGAACGGATGGAAGTGGTTTGAGAAACTTATCCAATACGGCAACGCCAAGATCATCGCTCGCGATGAGATACAGGTGTCGTCATTCGCCAACGGCTATCTGCTGCGTGGTATCAAGGCCAGCTTCTCGTTCAAGAAGAACAACAAGTCCTTTATCGAAGACATCGTCTTCTATGTGAAGGACGATAAGATAGAGGGTGTCAATTTCGGACTGGAAGAAGGTGCATTGGCCGATATCATGCGTCATGAGATGTGGAATCCGGAGTCGCGTCTGGTACTGGTCAACTTCCTCGAGAACTACAAGACCGCTTACGCCTTGGAGCGCCTCGACTATCTGGAGGCCGTCTTCTCTGACGACGCTCTTATCATCGTCGGCAACCGTATTCCTGAGCAGCGCGTGTCGGAAGTGACAGCCATGGACACCGAACGCTACGAGCACAACCGTCTGACCAAGAGTCAGTATATCAGCCAACTGGAGAAAGTGTTCAAGAAGCAGGAGTATGTCAACATCCACTTCGAGGATGCTGCAGTCAAGAAGACCAGCCGCAACGATGAGCGCTACGAGATCATCATCAAGCAGAATTATTATTCCGCCTCATATGCCGACAAGGGGTACCTCTACCTGCTGGCAGATATTTCTAATCCGGAACAACCCATCATACACGTGCGTGTATGGGACGAGAACCGCAATAATCTTATGAATTATGGTGAATGGATTTTCTAAATACGGAGGCCTGTTGGCACTCCTCCTGTTCTGCAGCCTCAGTCTGTCGGCGCAGAATTACCATGTGACAGCCACCCAGCTCAAGCATGACGTGAAAGATCTGTCGCAACGCTCCTCCAAGGTGCTCGACCAGAATGGTGAGCGCTGTGCCTTGTTGCGTTTTGAAACCCCTGTGCCCACCTTGTTCACTTTCCAACTGGGTGCGCAGCAGATAGAGAAACGCGAGAACAAGGAGGATGAAGTGTGGATTTGGGTCAGTGCGGACGTGCGTAAGATGACGATTGCTTGCGAGAACTGCGAACCGCTGCGTGACTACCGCGTGACGCTCAAGGCCGGCAATGTCTATCGGGCCAAACTGACCACCGGACTGCCCCAGGAGAGCAGTACTCACCAGTTCCTCAACCTCTACTGCGAACAGACACCTTACTTCGTTTCTATCGACGGCGGTGAACCGCAGAAGAGTGAGACACGTACGTTCCATGCCGACCTGCAGATTGGTCGTCACGAACTGCGCATCACGGCACCTTTGTATCAACCTACATCGAAGACCGTTCGTCTGCTGCGTAGCCACGCTTGCAACGACACCGTCAAGCTGGAGAAGAACTACGGCGAAATCCAGATCACGGCGAACATGAACAGTTATACCGTCAAGTTAGACGACGAACTGCAGACCAACATCCGAATGGTGAAAGCCGAGCCGGGTACCCACCGCCTCGTCATCAGCAAGGAGAAATACGAGACCTACGAGACTGTTGTCAACGTTCGCCTGGGCGAGGTGACGCCTCTCAACGTCAAGCTCTCGCCGGCCTACTCGATGTTCAATATCACCGCACGTGATCGCGAGACCGAAATATGGGTGGACGGCGTGCTGCGTGGCCATGAGTCGGTACAGGTGGCACTGGAGTATGGAGTGCATACCATCGAGGGCCGTCGCACCGGATTCGACCCGTGGGAGTACAGTGTGCATGAGTTCGATGCCACTTCTGCACGTGCTATCGTTATTCCCAAACTGGTGCAGCAGTTCGGTTCGGCCCGTCTGTCGGTCTTCCCCGTGCAGGCAACGATGCGACTGGATGGCGAAGAGGTGACGATGAACGATGGTGTATATGTAGCGTCTCGTATTGCCACCGGCAAGCACTATGTGCATATCCGCATGGAGGATTTTATGACGATCATCGATACCTTCACCGTGCAGTCGAGCACGCAGTTCATCCGCGACTATCAGATGCAGCACATCGCCATGGGTTATGTGGTGATTCATACCGACAAAGAGGTGGCGATCTACCGTGTGTTGGACCAGGAAAATCAACTCCTCTTCTTGGGTAAAGGCGAGTCGGTTGGTAAGATGCCTGCCGGCGAGCAGACCATCGTCTTGCGTAACACCGATCAGGTGGAGTGCTTCTATCGTATCATCGTCAAGGAGGGTACTAACGAGCAGTCGTTCTCGTTGCCGTACACGCGGGATCTGAAGGTGCGTCCTAACAAGGAACTGACGCATATCCAACTGCAGGATGAGAAACATCATACCTACGAACTGAAAGCCCATCGTACCAAGACACTTGAGCCGCGACTCTATACGATGACGATCAACCGCAAGGGCTATCCGGCCTACACCGACACGCTCGATCTGCGGTTGTCTGAGCGCCGCCACGTGGTATATCACGCTACGATGCAAAAGCAGGGCGAAGAGAAGAGCAAGGTGCGCCCCGTCTATTCCGACGGCTCGGTGCGTCATCGCTTCTACGATAATGCCGGCGAATGGTTCTTTGGCGTTGTGGACTTCGGCTATCAGTTCGATTTCGCCCACTACGGTCATTATCTGACCTTTGGTCTGGCACCGATGCGCTATAAGATGTTGGGATTCAATCTGCTGGATGCCGAACTCTGCGTAGCCAGCAACGACACGTTGCAGAAGAGGAACTTCACCTATCGTCCTAAGATATCGGCTGTGCTGCCCTGCGGACGCGGTTTCGCATGGACGTTCTACGGCGGTGCTACCATCGGATTGAACCATTCCAACATCGGACTGCTGGGTGGCACTGCGATGCAAATCAATACTTCCGGTATTTGTCCGGTCAACCTATATGCCGAATATCGTCACCCGCTCAAGGGCGCCGATAAGGACAATGCGAATGTCAAGGCGTACGAACGTTTCCGGATTGGTCTTAGTTTCTCGCTGGGAGTAGATCGCTAATCGTAGCGTGCTCCGTGTGCAGAAGATCAGATATATGCTCGTAACCCGCGAGCATATATTTTTTGTATGCCTCGTCCGTCAGCAGACGGCGCAAGGCTTGCTCAATGCGATCGGCAGTGAAGTCGTTCGCCACCAGTTCGGCTATCAATTCTTCTTCGGCCAGAATATTGACCAGTGTGAAATGACGGATAGAGAAGAAGAGGGGTTGAGCCCAGCGGATCATACCCATCAGTCGGGGATAATGGATTTGATATACCGCCACTTGCGGACAACCCAGCAGTGCTGTCTCCAGCGTGGCTGTTCCCGAGTTGACCACGGCGGCTGTGGCACGACATACGGTGTCGTAGGTATGACGCGAGAGTGTCTCGCCCTCACGCATGTAGGGGGTATAAAAACCATCTTCTATACCCGGTGCGGCTGTCACCTCAATGCGATAACCCGCGATGCGTCGTGCCGCTTCGAGCATCACCGGCAGACAGCTGCTCACCTCCGCCGGACGACTGCCCGGCAGCAGGGCGATCATTGCCTCGCGTGTGCATGGAGGGGTCTGCTGTAGGTATGCATCAATGGCCTTTGCCGTAGGATTGCCCACATAGGTGCATTGATATCCGCGACGGGCGTAGTAGTCGGTCTCAAAGGGGAAGATGCCCCATACCTGGTCGCACAGACGCGCGATGCGATGGATGCGCCAGCTCTTCCATGCCCATACCTTAGGCGGGAT
Source organism: uncultured Bacteroidales bacterium (assembly GCA_902784585.1). GTDB lineage: Bacteria > Bacteroidota > Bacteroidia > Bacteroidales > Paludibacteraceae > Colicola. The sequence continues at coordinate 45,033 of CACZVM010000008.1, forward strand.
ATAATAGATGATGCGGGTCTGGGGTAGGTGCCGGCGACAGTAGGCGGCGATGCGCAGGTTGAAGCTGGGGTAGTCCACCAGTATCAGCACGTCCGGCCGTTCGCTGAGCAGCGCCTCACGGGCGATGCGCAGGTTACTACGCACCTTACCCAGGTTGCGTAGCACGGCTACGAAACCCATGTAGGCCATCTGGCGGTAGTCCTGATAGAGGCGACAACCGGCGGAGGCCATTCGGTCTCCGCCTAGTCCTGCCCAGTGTGCCTCGGGGTCGCGGAGCGAGATCTGCTCCATCAACGCCCCTGCGTGTTGGTCACCGGACGCTTCGCCTGCTATGATGAAATATTTAGCCATTGGTATTCAGCATTCAGCTTTCAGACTTTTTCTTCTGATGGCTGACGGCTGATAGCTGACGGCTTCTTATTCGGGGAACATCACCACTTCAAACACGTTGCCTGCGGCTACCAGTTGACGGAGTGTCTCTTGGACGGTTTTTGCGGTGATGGACTCTACGGCCGCTTTATAGTCGCGGATGTTGTTCTCGCCGTACATATAGTACATATAGAGCGACTGGCGCCAGTAGGTGTTCTGCTCCAGGTCCTCCTGATAGTCTTTGAGCATCGACTCCTTCTCTTTCTGCAGGTCACTGGCCAGCGGGCCGTTTGCGATGATGGTCTGTACTTCCTCGTGGATGATCTCCATCAGGCGCTCTTGCTTCTTCGGATCGGTGTCGAACTGCATGATCAGACCGGCATAAGGAGTAGGCAGAATATTCATGAAGCCGTAGGTGCCTACGCCATACGAACCGCCTTCGCGTTCACGGATCGACTCCAGATAGCGGGTCGAGAGGATGCGGCCGATGATCTCCATATTCAGGTCGTTGGCCATCGAGTAAGGCATGTCGTACGAGGTGTACTGGATACGGTTGCTGGCGGTGGTGGTCTCCATCGGACGGCTGAAGTAGTTCTTCTGCATGCCGAGGGTTACGGTCTCATGATGATCAATGATCTGCTCGCGGCATTTCTTCTTGGTCTTGAGTCCGCCCAACCACTGGCAGATCAGCTCTTTCACTTTCTGATCCTTGGGATCAATATTGCCTACGAAGACGAAGGTGAAGTCAGCCGGGTTGGCAAAGCGTGCTTTGTAGATGCTGAGTGCTTTGTCCAGCTGTACGCGTTGCAGTGCCGTGGTGTCGAAGAGGATCGTACGCTCCGAGTGGTTCGACTGCATCATCTGGATCGAGTCGGAGAACGTGGTCTTGGGGTTCTTGTCGCGGTTGGCCAGCTGGTTGCGCAGGATACTCATCAGCGTCTTGTAGGCCTCTTCATCGCGACGCGGCGATGTGAAGTAGAGGTAGGTCAACTGCAGCATCGTCTCCAGGTCTTTGATAGCCGACGAACCTTGTATGCGTTCGGTCTTTTCGGATATATCCGGTTCGACCGATACGGTCTTGCCCGTCAGGGCTTTCTCCAGTTGGGTGGCATTGAACGTGCCGATGCCCGAGAACTGGATGATGGCGGTAGCCACCTGTGCCGAAGGCAGGTCGGCAGTCTTCACCTGACTCAGTCCGCCTTTCGAGAAAGCTTGCATCAAGATCTCGTCGGCCTTGAAGTCGGTAGGATGGAACACCACCTTGATGCCGTTCGAGAGGGTCCATTCGGTCGATTCGATATCCTCGTTGTAGCGGATGGATTTGATCTTGCCTTTGCGGGGTGCTTTTTTCACCAGCACCTTGTCGATGGCTTCCTCTGCCGGAGCTTCTATCGCAAGTTCTTGCATCGCGTTGAGCGACTGGAGGATCGTCTCCTCCGTAGGTATGTTCACGCCCTTTTTCTGAGGACCGGAGATAGCCACAGTGGGGTTGGGATGGGTGAGTGCCTTGGTAATGTTGTTGACGGCATCAAGGGTGATGACGGGCATCATCGCCTGTACGAACTCGTATTCCCATTGTGCACCTGGCATCGACTCGCCGTTCTCGAAATGGCGGATACATTCGCGGGCGAGGGTGATGTTCTTGCGGGTGTTGCGCTCGTTGTAGTATTTCTCCATTGCATTGAGTTTCTCGCTCTTCACGCGGTCCAACTCGCTCTGCGTAAATCCGTAGCGGTGCATCTTCTCCAGTTGGAAGAGCAGGTCGTTCAGGGCCTCTGTCTCGCGTCCCTCTTTGGGAATGGAGATGGCATAGAAAGCGTCCATCAGTTTGACGGCTTCGCCGTATTGGCAACCGGCACCGGTGAACGAAGCCTCGGGGTTGAGTGCCAGTTCGCTGAAGCGGTTGTTGAGCATGTCGCACGCCAGTTCGCGGATGAGGTTGAGCATGTATTCTTGTGCTGTGCCTTGCAGGGCGGCGGGCAGTTGGTCGAACTTATACTCCAGCGTAATGCGGCTGCCTTCGGCCTCGGGGTCGGTCACGATAGCCACCAGCGGCTTGTCATTGTGGTTGACGGTGTAGATGGGACGCTCGCCGTAGTTCTTACGGCGCGGCACGTTGGCCCAGAGCGCCTTGATCTTGGCCTCTATCGTATCTACGTTGATATCACCCACCACGATGATGGCTTGGTTGTCCGGACCATACCATTTGTAGTAGTAGTCGCGCAGGGCCTGGTAGGCGAAGTTGTTGATCACAGCTGTGTCGCCTATCACGTCGCGCTTGGCGTACTGCGTACCCGGGTACATCTTCGCGTTCAGCTCTTTCCAGATGCGTCTGCGGGCTGTACGACCTGTGCGCCACTCTTCCAGGATTACACCGCGCTCGGCGTCTATCTCCTCGTCCAGCAGCGACAGACCGCAACTCCAATCGTGCATGACGAGCAGTGCGCTGTCCACGATGCCTTCACGGTAGGTAGGCACGTCGCTCAACCGATAGACAGTTTCGTCAATCGAGGTGTAGGCGTTGATGTTACCACCGAAGTTGACACCCACCGACTCAAAATAGTTGATGATGCCCTTGCCCTCAAAGTGTTCCGTGCCGTTGAAGGCCATGTGCTCCAGGAAGTGGGCCAGACCGTTCTGGTTGTCCTCCTCCAGGATGGCACCTACCGCCTGGGCGATATGGAACTCACAGCGCTGTTTGGGTTGCTCGTTGTGACGGATGTAATAGGTCAGTCCGTTGTCCAACTTGCCGTAGCGAACCTCGGGGTCCATCGGCAGTTTCTGCGGCGCGTCTTGCGCCCATACCATCGTGGCTGCACCCAGCAGCACAAGGTTAAGCAGTAGTCGTTTCATTTGTATGATCGTTTGTTGTTTGTTCCTGTTTCTTCCGGGGTTTCCTGACCGCCTTCTTTTTGGGGGCGGGTTTCGGGGCGGCTTCCTTATTGGCCTCCAGCAGCTCGTCGCCGCGGCTCTTCCACGGACGCGGACCGAGGATGGCCTCTACATCTTCGTTGGTGATCACCTCTCGCTCGATGAGCAGTTGGGCTATCTGGTGGTGCCCCTCGGCGTGCTCACTCAGTATCTGCTTGGCACGTGCCATCTGTTCGGCGATGATGCGTTGGGTCTCTTGGTCAATCAGCGAAGCAGTCTTGTCCGAGTAGGGCTTGGTGAAGCCGTAGTCGTAGCGGCCGGTGGAGTCGTAGAAGCTCACGTCTTTCAGCTTGTCGCTCATGCCGTAATAGGCCACCATGGCGTACGCCTGCTTGGTGGCGCGTTCCAGATCGTTGAGCGCACCGGTAGAGGTCTGCTCGAGGAACAGTTGTTCGGCAGCACGGCCACCCAGCAACGAACAGAGTTCGTCTTGTATATGATCCATATTGGTCAGTTGTCGCTCTTCGGGCAGATACCAGGCTGCGCCCAGTGCCATGCCACGCGGTACGATCGTCACTTTCACGAGCGGGTTGGCCCAGCGGAGCAGCCAGCTTATGGTGGCGTGACCGGCTTCGTGGAAGGCGATCGATCGTTTCTCGTCGTCGGTCATGATCTTGTTCTTGCGCTCCAATCCGCCTACGATGCGGTCTACGGCATCCATGAAGTCCTGTTTGCCTACTTTCTTATGTCCGCCGCGAGCGGCTATCAGTGCCGCCTCGTTGCAAACGTTGGCGATGTCGGCTCCCGAGAAGCCGGGAGTCTGCTTGGCCAGGAAGTCGATGTCCATCGTGTTGTCCAACTTCAGCGGACGCAGATGCACCTCAAAGATCTCCTTGCGCTCTTGCAGGTCGGGCAACTCCACGTGTATCTGCCTGTCGAATCGTCCTGCACGCAGCAGGGCGGAGTCGAGTACGTCGGCGCGGTTGGTGGCGGCTAGGATGATCACACCCGAGTTGGTGCCGAAACCGTCCATCTCCGTGAGCAGCTGGTTGAGCGTGCTCTCACGCTCATCGTTCCCACCGGTCATCACGCCCTTGCCGCGGGCACGACCGATAGCGTCAATCTCGTCAATGAAGATGATAGCCGGTGCCTTCTCCTTGGCCTGACGGAACAGGTCGCGTACACGGCTAGCTCCTACACCCACGAACATCTCTACGAAGTCCGATCCGCTCATCGAGAAGAACGGTACGTCCGCTTCACCTGCCACCGCCTTGGCGAGCAGGGTTTTACCCGTGCCCGGAGGACCTACCAGCAGCGCACCCTTGGGTATCTTGGCTCCTATCTCGGTATATTTCTGCGGGTTCTTGAGGAATGCTACTATCTCCTGCACCTCCTGCTTCGCACCGTACAGACCGGCTACGTCCTTGAAGGTCACTTTGTCTTTCTTGTCCTTGTCGAACAGTTGTGCACGCGCTTTACCCACACCGAAGATGCCGCCACCCATACCGCTGCCTACGCCGCGGCTCAGGTAGATGAAGAAGAAGAGCATCAGGGCGAAAGGCAGTACGTTCATTAGGATCACATACCAGTAGTCTCTGGTCTTCTCGTAGGTCACGTCTATCGCCGCTTGCCCGTTGGCCTTACGCGTGGCGTTGATGCCCTGTATGTACTTGTCAAATTCCTCCACCGAGGGTACCTGACTCTTCAGTTGTCCTTTGGCCTGTTCGCCTGCGCCCTGCGAACCGAACACGACGGCGTACGACTTGGGGCGTACCGTCGCCTTGGCACTCAGGTCGTCATAGACGGTCATCTTCTCCACCGCGTCCACCTCGATATAGGCGGTCAACTTGGTGTAACTCAATTCCTTGCTTGCTCCTTGCGAGTCGCGGTCGCCGAACAGGTAGAAGCCCAGCAGGGCAAAACCGATTGTATAGAGCAATATACTGAACCAACGACGCGGACCCGAAGGCTGTCCCTGCGGCTCCTGCGAACCGGGTTTGCGTTTGTCTGATTTGTCTGCCATAAATTCTGATTGCTTTAAAGCATTTCCGGTAGTTCGTTAATCTTGCCGTCCGACCAGAGGTGTTCGATGTCGTAGAAGGCACGCGGTTCGCGCTGCATGACGTGTACGAAGATGGTTCCGTAGTCCATGGCAATCCATTCGGCGTTGTCCTGTCCGGCTACCGACAGCGGGTGTACATGAGTGGTGGTACGAACGAAGTCGTCTATCTCGTCGGCGATGGCACTCACCTGCGTGTTGCTCTGGCCCTCGCAGATGATCATCATCTCCACCGGGGCTTCTTTGATCTTCTTCAGGTCAATCGTCACGATGCGCTGACCCTTACGATTGCGGATTCCTTCGATAATGGTATCCGCCAGTTTCTTGGTTGTTATCTCTTTCATAAATAGTGTTATTGCTTCTTAACAAATATTTCGGCTGCAAAGGTACTACAAATTTTTCAAATTTACAAACTTTTAGGTCAAATTTTCAAAATTACCAATGACCAATCACCAATCACCAATCACCAATGACCAATGACCAATCACCAATCACCTCTTTATCTGCATTCTGTCGATCAGTCGGAGTAGCATCTTCTTCAGTGCCGAGACGATCGACCAGGTCTTCGAGGCCTGTGTCGTGTCGCCTGTCAGCAGGTCGGGAACGCTGGCGCCGGTCTCCTGTTCGGGATAGACTACCATATAGCTGTGGTCGGCAAAGAAGCGTTCCAGCATCTCGGGTACCTGTTCGAACAGCGGGTTGTAGCTGGGCGTGGAGGGACGGGCGTTGATCATTACGATCATGTCGTCCGGTCGCATCTGCTTGGCCATCATCAGTACATCTTCCCAGTTTTCCATCTCGCGATAGGCGGCCCGCAGGTACTTGCCTTTGCGGCGACAGAAAGCCTGCAGTGCGTGCTGGGTTTCTTCGTTGGCGAAGAACACCACTTTCGCGCCTATCTGGCTGCTCAGACGGCGTACCAGTCCGAAGCAGGAGATGAAGTCATGCTCTTTCTCCGCGTAGCGGGGCACAGCCACCAGGATACGCGAAATCGTATTGAGCGGTTGGGCGGGGTGGTAGATGATGGAGGCCTTGCGCTGGGTGGAGATGAGTGTGGTGGCATCGTCCCAGTCGCTCTCGCTGGCGAAGTCCGGGGAGTGCAGTTCGGCCAGCTCGCTTAGTTCGCGCAGCTCATAATGGCGGTTCTCCGCCACCGTCAGCATCTGCCAGCTGTTGTCGGTCTTGTCGGCCTCCAGTCGTGCCTCTTCCTGCAGGGCGAGCTGCTTGGCCGCATACTCGGTGATGAACGAAGCCGAGGTACATAGCACGAGGATCATCAGCACGGCGGCATTCAGTATTTCGGCATTGAAGATGCCGGACTCATATCCTATGGTCACGATGGCCAGCGTGCCGGCTGCCGTGGCATGGGTCAGGCCGAAGATCAGTTGTCGCTCCACAGCCTGCAGTCCGAAGCTCTTCTCTGCCAGCCATGCCGCTATCCATTTGCCTACCAGCTTGGTAGCGATCATGATGAGTGCGATGACGATAGTGAGCCATCCGCTCCATAGTAGCGTTACGTCGATCATCATGCCGACGCCCAGCAGAAACAAGGGCACGAACAGGTTGTTACCCACGAAGTTGATCCGTTGCATCACCGGACTGAGGTTAGGTACCAGTCGGTTGAGTGACACGCCGCAGATGAACGCACCGAGTATGCTCTCCAGTCCGCTCCAGTCGGCAAGCAGCGCCGAGACCACCATCAGCGTCATCACCGCCAGAAAACCATTCGTAGCGTCTTGCCAGCGCTTGAAGAAACGTTGTGCCAGCCATGGGAAGAGACCCACGATGAGCAGTAGCGTCAGTGCGATGCGTCCGGCGAGCGCCCATGCACTCAGCTGACCGGTATAGACGAAGTTGCTCTTCAGGTAGGCCAGTACCAGCAGCGAGAGCGTGATCGTAAGCATCGTACCACCGATGGCGATGTTGGCGGCAGCGTTCTTCTGTACGCCGTAGCGGCTGACGATGGGATAAGTCATCAGGGTGTGACTGCCGTACATCGCGCCCAGCAGTGTACTGGTCACGCCGTTGAAACCCAGTGCCAGGCTGGTGAGTAGTCCGAGCAGGAACGGGAAGATGAACGAATAGAAACCGAATGTGATGGCATGGCTGCGCTGCTGACGAAAATCATTGACGTCCACCTCGATACCTGCCTGCAGCATGATATAGAGCATACCTATCTTGCCCAGCGTCTGAATCGACGTGCCGCTGCTGATGAGGTCGAGCCCGTAGGGTCCCACCAGGATGCCTATGAGGATAAAACCGACGATGCTCGGTATACGTATCTTACGGCATGCCATCGGTACTACCAAGATCATGGCCAGCACCAGGCAGATAATTGCAAGTGGGTTCGTTATCATAAATTCACAATTCACAATTCAAAATTCACAATTACCAATCACCTGACGGTGTCCCCGTTAAACGGGGAAACCCTAGACGGAAGGGGCACCAATCACCAATTACCAATCACCAATTTTAAATATATTTCCCTGTAATACTGTTTGTATTACGTCGGATCTCTTCTATCGTTCCTTCGGCTACTATCCGGCCGCCGCCTCGTCCGCCTTCGGGCCCCAGGTCGATGATCCAGTCGCAGGCACGAATGACGTCGGTGTTATGTTCGATGATCAGCACGGTGTTGCCTTTGTCCGTCAGCCGTCGCAGCACGTTCAGCAGCACGCGTATGTCTTCGAAATGCAGACCCGTTGTCGGTTCGTCCAGGATATAGAGTGTCTTGCCGGTGGAGGGACGCGACAGCTCGGTGGCTAATTTGATGCGTTGGCTCTCGCCGCCGCTGAGGCTGGTGGACGATTGTCCTAACTTGATATACCCCAGTCCCACTTCCTGGATGGTCTTTATCTTACGCAGGATGGTAGGTTGGGCGTCGAAGAACTCCACGGCTTGGTTGACGGTCATGTCCAGCACGTCGGCGATCGTCTTTCCCTTGAAGCGCACCTCCAGCGTCTCTCGGTTGTAGCGCTGTCCGCCGCATACCTCGCAGGGTACGTACACATCGGGCATGAAGTGCATCTGTATGGTCTTGTAGCCGTTGCCTGCGCACTCTTCGCAGCGGCCGCCTTTGGCGTTGAAGGAGAAGCGTCCTGCGCGCCATCCGCGTATCTTCGACTCCGGCAGTTGTGCGAACAGTTCGCGTATGTCGTTGAAGACGTTGGTATAGGTGGCCGGGTTGCTGCGGGGCGTACGTCCGATAGGCGACTGATCGACGTTGATCACCTTGTCGATAGCCTCCACTCCTTCGATGGTCTTGTAGGGCAGCGGTTGTGTCTTGCTGCGGTAGAACCGTTGACTCAGGATAGGATAGAGCGTCTGGTTGATGAGCGAGCTCTTGCCGCTTCCGCTCACGCCTGTCACGCCTACCATCCGCCCGAGAGGAATACGTACCGTCACATCCTTCAGGTTATTGCCCGTGCACCCTGAAAGAATCAGTAGATTCTTATTTGTGATTTGTGATTGGTGATTGGTGATTTGGTCTATCACTCTTTTCTCGCCTTTGAGATACTGGGCGGTGAGCGTGTCGGTCTTCAGCAGATCGCCCGGTGTGCCGCTGAAGAGGATCTTTCCGCCCAGCCGGCCGGCCTTGGGACCTACATCTACGATCCAATCGGCCTCGCGCATCATCTGTTCGTCATGCTCGACGACGATGACGGAGTTACCCAGGTCGCGCAGCTCCTTCAGGCTGTTGATGAGTCGCTGGTTGTCGCGCTGGTGCAAACCGATAGAGGGCTCGTCCAGGATGTAGAGTACGTTCACCAGTCGGCTTCCTATCTGCGTCGCCAGACGGATGCGTTGGCTCTCGCCGCCGCTGAGGCTCTCGCTGCTGCGGTTCAGGCTCAGGTAACTCAGGCCCACCGACTGCATGAACCGCAGGCGTGCACGTATCTCCTTCAGTATGGGTTCGGCGATGGCCTGCTGCTTGTCCGATAACTGACTGCTGATAGCTGACAGCTCGTTGAGCAATACGTCTATATCCATCTCGGCTAATTCGGAAATGTTGTACGGCCCGATGCGGTAACTCAGTGCCTCTTTGTTCAGTCGCTTGCCTCCGCACTCCGGACAGACGATCCACTCTTCATCATTTGCATCATTCTCATCATTCGCACCATTTGCCGAGAACTCCTGCATCTGCTCGTACCCTAGGTGTCCCCCGGTGGGGGAAACCGTTACACGGGAAGGGGAATGGGTATATTCGGTCAGTTTCTCCCACCAATTATCCGACTGAATCACTTCCTCCAACCCTTCTTCCTTTATCCTGTCACCCTTCACTCTTCCCAGTCCTTTGCAGCACGGGCACCAACCGGACGGACTGTTGAACGAGAAGGTATGCGGCGCGGGTTCCTGATAACTCAGTCCCGTCTCCGGACACATGAGGTTTCTTGAGAGAAACCTGATTTGTGATTTGTAATTGGTCATTGGTGATTTGTCGGCCTCCACGATCATCATGATGCCGTTTCCCTGCGTCATCGCGCGGTCCACACTCTGCCGCAACCGCCTGAGGTCATCCTGTAACCCGTCACCCGTCACCCGTAACCTATCTACCACCACCTCTATCGTATGCGTCTTGTATCGATCGAGCTTCATGCCCGCCACCACCTCGCGCACCTCGCCGTCCACGCGCACGTGTACGAACCCTTTCTTGCGGATGGTCTCAAACAGCTCTTTGTAATGGCCCTTGCGTCCGTTCACCAGCGGTGCCAGCAGCAGGATTTTCTGCCCCGCGTACTCACGTTGGATCAGCTCGATGATCTGGTCGTCGGTGAAGCGAACCATCTTCTTGCCCGACAGGTACGAATAGGCTTCGCCGGCGCGGGCGAACAAGAGGCGCAGGAAGTCATACACCTCGGTCACGGTGCCTACCGTCGAACGCGGGTTGCGGCTTGTCGTCTTCTGGTCGATAGAGATGACGGGACTCAGGCCGGTTATCTTGTCCACGTCCGGACGTTGCATCTGTCCGATGAATCCGCGGGCGTAGGAGGAGAAGGTTTCCATATACCGGCGCTGCCCCTCTGCGAAGATGGTATCGAAGGCCAACGATGACTTACCCGAACCACTCAGTCCGGTGATCACCGTCAGGCGTTTGCGCGGGATGGACACGCTGATATTCTTCAGGTTGTGCACCCGTGCTCCAATCACTTCTATGCGTCCTTCGTCTGCCATCGTTTTACGAAAAAACCTTTGCGGCTGCAGTCGCGTTCGGCACTCTCGGACACGGAATGACGGCAACCGTCATTAAAGTCCTCGAGGCCTCCGCTCTCCCCACTGAACGCGCTTCGTTAGCGTTCATTGGGGACCCCAAAACCTTTGCGGGTGCAAAGGTACACAAAAAAAATGACATACGCAAGTGCGCATGCCATTCTTTTGAAAAAAGTGCTACTTTTTTTTTATAGCAACTCGACGCTGCGGTTGACAAATTTGGCGAGTGCTTCGCCTTTCAGCTGACCGCTGGCGAGCAATGCGATGTCGATGAGCTGCTTCAGGCGCTCGTCTTCGCCGTCAAGCTTATAGACTGTCTTGATGACGGTTTCCTTGGTCGGTGCGTCACCCTCTTTCTCGGCTTTCTTTTCCACCTCTTCCTGTACCTCTTCGCTCGTTTCTTTGCCAACGAGCTCTTGGATGAGCGGGTGGGCGGTGTTGATGACGAGGTTGTAGCTGTCGGGCATCTGGCCGTAGAAGGACATACCTTGCTGGTGAGCAGACATCTCTTTCATACGACGCATGAACTCGTTCTGCGTGAGGAACACAGGCAGGGCGTCCGCAGCTGCGGGTTCGCAGCTGACGTAATAGTTAATTGGTGATTGGTCATTGGTGATTTGTGATTTCAAAATATCATCAAACGCCTTGCGCAGTCCCTCTTTCTGCTCATCGGAATAGGTGTCCTTGGCGGCATCCTCCTTGCGGATAAGGTTCTCGATGGTGTCGCTGTCGATGCGCACGAAGCGCAGTTTCTCGTGCTTTTGCTCGGCCTGCGACATGCAGTGTACATCCAGTTCGCCGTCCATGAGCAGCACATCGTATCCTTTGGCTTTGGCGCGCTCGATATAGGTATAATGTGCATCCGGGTCGTTGGTGTACAGGAGCACGAGGTTGCCGTCCTTATCTACTTGATTCTCACGCACTTTGTCCATATATTCGTCCAGGGTGGCGTATTGGCCGTCCAGGTTCTTCAGGAGGGCAAAGCCGGTGGCTTTCTCGTAGAACTTCTCGTCGGTCAGCATACCGAACTGGATGAACATCTTGATGTCGTCCCATTTCTTGGCGAACTCGTCCTTGTCAGCCTTGTAGAGTTCGGCCAGTTTGTCCGCCACTTTCTTGGTGATGTAGCCCGAGATTTTCTTGACGTTGTTGTCGCTCTGCAGATAGCTGCGGCTGACGTTGAGCGGGATGTCCGGGCTGTCGATGACGCCGTGCAGCAGCGTCAGATATTCGGGTACGATGTTCTCCACTTCATCGGTCACATACACCTGGTTGCAATAGAGTTGTATCTTGTTGCGGTGCACGTCCATGTTCGTCTTGATCTTCGGGAAATAGAGGATACCTGTCAGGTGGAACGGATAATCGACGTTCAGGTGGATGTGGAAGAGCGGTTCGCCCATCTGGGTCGGGTAGAGCTCGTGGTAGAACTTGTCGTAGTCCTCGTCCTTCAGGTCAGCGGGTTTGCGTGTCCAAGCGGGGTTGATGTCGTTGATGATGTTCTCTTCGTCCAGCTCCACCTCTTTGCCGTCTTTCCACTCTTTCTTCTTGCCGAAAGCGATCTCGATAGGCAGGAACTTGCAGTATTTCTTCAGCAGTCCTTCTATAGTGGCGTCCTCCAGATACTGGCTGAACTCATCGTCGATATGCAGCACGATGTCCGTGCCGCGCTCGGCCTTAATGGTCTCTTCCATCGTATATTCCGGACTGCCCTCGCAGCTCCAGTGCACAGCTTTCGTGTCCTCCCGGTAGCTCTGCGAGAAGATCTCCACCTTCTTGCTGACCATGAAGGCGGAATAGAAACCGAGGCCGAAATGACCGATGATGGCTTCAGCCTTGTCCTTGTATTGGTTCAGGAACTCCTCGGCGCCGGAGAAAGCGATCTGGTTGATGAATTTGTCCACCTCTTCGGCAGTCATGCCGATGCCGTGGTCGGAGACGGTAAGTGTCTTTTTCTTTTTGTCAATGCTGACGCGTACTCGCGTATCACCCAGATCACCCTTCACTTCACCTACCGACGAGAGGGTTTTCAGCTTCTGCGTGGCATCGACGGCGTTGCTGATCAGCTCACGGAGGAATATCTCGTGGTCTGAGTACAAAAATTTCTTGATGACCGGAAAGATGTTATCCGAAGTCACTCCAATACTACCTTTATTCATATGCTTGTTCTTTTAGTTGTGTCTATGTATAGTTTACGGAGCAAGGGCGTTCCTCACTCCGTAAATAGTATGGTCAATATTCGTGCCAATCGGCTCGGACTGCCATTTTGGCATATGTGGGCTTATTTCTCAGCCAGGATGGTGGCAGAGTAGGGTGCCACCAGTGCGTGCGACTCGTGCAATTCGCTCAGTCCGTTGGCGTCGGCTTCGCCGTTGAAGGCCAGCAGGATATAGTCGCCTTCGGGTATCTCCACCTGTTGCGCTTTGTCGCCGCCGTTCAGCACGACGATGAGCGACTTGGCGGTGTCGATGTCCTTGAGGTCGTTGATCTGATAGACGATCAGGTGTTCGTTGTCGGTCTTGGGGAAGCTGACATGTTGCTTCACCATGTCGGCGCTACCCAGTCGGAAGCCCTTGTGGGCGCGACGGATAGCTATCATCTGACGGTAGTACTCCAGCAGGTCGGCATATTTGTCTTTGTTCTCCCAGGGGATGATGTTGATGCTGTCGGGGCTCTGATAGCTGTTGTCGATGCCGCGTTTGGTGCGCCATAGCTCTTCGCCGCCGTAGAGGAACGACATACCTTGCGAGACGAGCACGGCTGTCTGTGCCAGCTTGTTCATGCGCAGCTTGGTGGCTTCGGTCTCTGCCGTGGCGCTCACCTCGATGCGGTCACGCAGGCAGTAGTTGTCGTGGCAGGTGATATAGCTCACGTGCTGCATGGGTTCGCCGCTCCAGCTGAGCGGCTCTGCACCCAGTTGGCCGTTCGGGTCGTCAAAGCCGATACAACCCACCAGTCCGTTCATCAGCGCCTGTCTGCAGGCGGCGTTGCCCGAAGCAAAACCGCGTTCGTGGTCGAACGGACTGCCGATGAGGGCGTTGCGTATGTCGTCGCTGAAGGCGCCTACGCGCGGCATCAGGTAGGTCCACTGCTTCATCGCCAGCTGCTCGTAGGGGTAGGCGGGTGCCATCGCGGCCCATCCCTCACCATAGGTGAGGATCGTCGGGTCTATCTCGTCCAGCGCAGCGCGTATCTGGCGCATCGTCTCCTGGTCGTGTATGCCCATCAGGTCAAAGCGGAAGCCGTCGATATGATACTCGCGTGCCCAGTAGCACACCGACTCTACCATGAAGCGGCGCATCATCTCGTGGTCGCTGGCTGTCTCGTTGCCGCAACCCGAACCGTTGGCATAGGTGCCGTCTTCGTTGAGGCGGTAGAAATACTGCGGCACGACGCGTCCGAGCGAGCACCCCATCACGTCGTAGGTATGGTTATATACCACATCCATGATGACGCGTATGCCGGCGCGGTGCAGCGCCATGATCATCTGTTTGGCTTCGCGAATACGGCACGACGGGTCTGCCGGATCGGTCGAGTAGCTGCCTTCCGGCACGTTGTAGTTCACCGGGTCATAACCCCAGTTGTACATTGCACATTGTGCATTGTGCATTGTTAATTCTGAATTGTGAATTGTGAATTGTGCATTCTTCTCGTCTATGCTGCCATAGTCGAACATCGGAAGTATCTGCAGGTGGGTGATGCCGAGTTGCTGCAGGTGGCGGATAGAGGCTTCTTCGGCCATGCCGAGGAACTTACCCTTGTGCTGGATGGCGGGGTTGGCCATCGTATAGTCGCGCACGTGGGTCTCATATACCACGATGTCGGTCATGTCGGGCATGTCGGGGCGCACGTCCTCGGCCCATCCTTCGGGATCGGTGGCGCGCATGTCGATGATGGCTGCTTCTTTGCCGTTGAGGCTGACGGCTTTGGCGAAGATACCCGGAGCCGGCTGTGACCACTCGCCGTTCTGGAACGAACGGACGGTGTAGTATTTGCCGGCCAGATCACCCTTGACGGTCGCTGTCCAGAAATCATTCTCGCCTTTCTCGAGAGGAACGGCCTGTACATCATTAGGCAGCGAAGCTGCATCATTGAGCGACGAAGTCGCGCTCATTCCATCATTGTAAATCAGCACTTCCATCTGTTCGGCCGCGTTGGACCAGAAGGCAAACTGTGTTTTCTCGGGACTATAGAGACACTCGTTCTCTAATTTCTGATTGCTGATAGCGGAATGCTGACAGCCAAGCAATGCCATCGATAGCATAAATAGAATTGTTTTTCGCATAGTAATAATAGATTAAAAAATCACGGTGCAAAATTACTACAAATATTTGGAATATGCAAGACTTAGACCTAAAAAAATCTCTTCCTCCTCTTTCTCACGCGCACGCCCACGCAATCCTTAAATTTCTTTTACGTTTATTTTTTTTATGTTGCTAATAGCTATTCGCGAGTTTACTCACGAGGAGTGAACACATCAATTTTGGGGCTTTTCGTTAAAATTTTAACAAATATCGCAAATTCTTTCCTTTTTTCTTGCGCATATCAAAAATTATTATTAATTTTGCGCCGCAAAATGTATGCCGCTGGCATCGACAGCGTAAAAAAGCGATGACATAATTTAATAGGCGTTTATTAACGTTGTTAGCGACATCTTGAAATCTTCGCAACATTTCGTACCAAGTCGTGACAACAACAATGAATGTCCTCGTGGATGTGTATTTCAATCCACGCTCGCGAAAGGGCGGGTGGGTTATGCATATCGGGCGTGGATTTCAGTTGTTTTTCTACTTGGTACAGGGATTGCGAAGCCCTCAAGATGCGTGAAGACAGGTGATTTTCACGCTTTTTTATTGTGTGCATCAAAGCGGATAAGGATAATCACGGAGGCGCATCGAGGGAATCACGTATCCCACCACACCCTATATATACTTTGTATATATCCCGTGATTTTAAGAATTAGTCCCACCGAGAGTGATCGAGACATTAACGAGAAAAATAAAACATAAATCATGAAAACTTTTAACTTAATCAAAAGGCTATGGACAGATAGCCATGAAAAACAATCACCGCAGCGCTTCGCCCGCTATGCGGCAATCCTAATCATGCTCCTCACCCTCGGTGTGGGACAGATGTGGGCGGATAATGCAGTAACAGTGTATTGTGCTATCAATGCAAGCACTATGAAATCAGGTGATAACTGCTACACGCTAAAAGTAAATGCCAACATTGGAGACGGTGGTACTTGGCGGCAATACACCATGAATATTGTTGACAAAACCAAGAATGGCAAATTGATTTATTCAGCGACCATCTATGAGAAATACGGAGGTGTTGATGCCCTCCAGTTCCAACTATACCAAGGATCTACATGGAAGGCTCAGAAACAACCGTATAGTTCATGGACAACTTCTAGTACCTTTAGCGGAAAAATGTATGATTATGATGCCGGAAGTTGGGGTGCCTATTCCAGCCTTGATGCTGCCACTACTGTCTATTTTGTCAATACAAGTAGTTGGGGGACACCAAAGGCTTTCGCTTGGAGTGGATGTACTAACAATGCTGCATGGTCCGGGCAGACTATGACATCAACAGGAAAGACCTATAACGGAAAAACCATCTATTCTATTAGTTTCAACAAGCGTTTTGAAAACATCATATTCAGCAATAATGGTTCTTCTCAAACAGCTGACCAGACGCTTGGTTCGACTAATGCGGGCAAAATGTATGACAATGGTACATGGAGAACATATAATTATGATGTTACCGTTTCGTTCAACTTACAAGGGCATGGTAGTGCTATTGCTTCGAAAACGGTAGTAAAAGGCAGTAAAGTTACTGCTCCATCTGATCCAAGTGCATCAGGATATACGTTCGGAGGATGGTACAAAGAAGCAGGTTGTACAAATGCATGGAATTTCAGTTCTGATGCAGTTAGTGCAGATACGGAACTCTTCGCTAAATGGACAGAAAACATGTCCACGGTGTCGTTTGTGGCATCGCCGACGGGGAAAGGAACATTCCAAGTTAATAGTTCAACTGTTACAAGCACTACAGCCGGTGTGACTACCACGCGTTCGGTAACTGCTGTGCCGATTTCGGGTTATCATTTTGTTAGTTGGTCTATTACAGGCGGCGCAAGTATCAGTAGCACGACAACCAACCCGACAACTGTAACCGGTGGAGGTGCAGGAACAGCAGCCACGCTGACTGCCACTTTTGCAGCAGATGACGTTTATTCATTAACTGTCGCAGCAGGTACGGGTATATCTGCCGTTACCGGTTCAACAAACGATATTAAAGCTGCTCAAAATATTGCTATTGCTGCTACCGTTGCTACCGGTTATACTTGGAGCACTTGGACGAAGACTGCAGGTTCGGGTACTCTTTCTACCTTTACGGCAGGAACGAAGAACCAAACAGTAACAGTCGGTACTGCGGGTGATATAACGCTTACTGCCTCGGCGACGGAAAATATGTCCACGCTAACCACGAGCAATCATTACGATGCAGGAGACCCGAGTTATAGTGCACCTAGTAAATCGGTTTCTTCAATCGGTATTTCGACAACAGCAGACTTAACAGCAGCTGCTCCGGAAACAGGTTATACGTTTGCCGGATGGACGCTATCCAGCAATATCGTTGTTACGAGCGGAAATGCAGCTACTGATAGAAGCATAACTATACGCACAAATGGTAATAGCGCTGCAGCAACAGCACAGGCCAACTATACCGAGGATTTGAGTTCGCCATGGACTATCAAGGGCGGTACAAACATTACCGGAAACAACTGGAGCACAGCGTATAACATGACCAAGAAATCCGGTCATTCCACGGAGAGTGTTGTTTATTATACGTTCAACATTTCATCGACTAATAGCGGTGTCAGCGGTTCAGCAGATGATTGGAGTTTCAAGGTAATTAAAGATGGTTCTACATGGTATGGCCTTTATGCAAGTGGCTCATATTGGTGGGAACGTGGTACTTCTGCTAACAAACCATTAAATGGTGAGCAAAACATTCAAATTTGTGCCGATGTTGCCGGAACATACGAAATTAAAGTAGATTACTCTACCGCAACTCCTAAAGTTTCCGTCACCTTCCCAACAAAATATACTGTTACTTATTCCGTCGCACCTTCCGGTGCAGCCGATGCTATCACGACGAGTCCGAATGTAAGCAGCGGAGGAGAGGTGGCATCGGGAACAAGTATTACCTTTACCCACGCTTCTGCGAACACCGGATACACTTGGTATCGTTGGGAGAATGGAAGCGGTTCAAGTCTGGGAACAGGAAGTACATATACCACAACTATCAACGCCAACACTACAGTTGTTGCAAAATACACAGAAAACACCTTTAATGTAACAGCTACTGCTTCTACTGGAGGTAGTGCCACTCCGGCGAGTGCAACTTCTATGGGGCAAATAACCGGCGGCGATATTACTGCAACTCCGAGCACCGGATATAATTTTACGAATTGGACAATTACATCCGGAAGCGGTTATTTCGGCACGAGCGGAACAGCAACAACTTCCACGACAGCGAACACAAAATTCCGTCCGACTGCCGCAGCAACGATTCAAGCAAACTTTACTCCGAAGCAAACGACGATTACACTGAACAACCAAGATGCAACTACTCCGGGTTCGACGGAAGTAACAGCCACCTTCGATGCAGCCATGCCGGCTATCACTCTGCCGGAGAAGACAGGTTACACCTTCGGCGGTTATTGGGGAGCTCCCGGTGGAAGTGGTCCACAATATTACAATGCCGATGGTTCCAGTACTCAGAACTGGGACAATGGGAATGCCACCTATACTCTATTCGCCAAATGGACACCGAAACAAAGTGCGTTGACGTTTGATTATCAAACCACTGCAACCGGTTACGGTTCAAGCGGCAGTATTTCTGCTGTTTCGGCTACATACGATGCGGCCATGCCTTCTCTCTCCGGTTCAATGCCTACTGCTGCGGAAGGCTATGCTTTCATGGGCTTCTATGATGCAACCGGCGGCGGTGGTACGAAGTACTACAATGCGGATGGCTCGTCAGCACACACTTGGGATAAGGATGTAACTACCGGTACAACGCTGTATGCTTACTATAAGAAAGCGGAGATTACGGCTATCACATTTGATGCTGCCGTGGTTGAAGCAAGCGGAACAGTAAGCTTTGCGGTGACGGTTAGTCCGACTCCGACGGGTACTACAAAACTCTGTTTCACAGTGCTACACAGCAATGACAACCCGTTAGCAGAGCAGCCGACCATCACTTATAATGGTGGCACGGGTAAGTATTCGTTTACGGCACCGGCAGCCAGTGGAACCTATAAGGTAGAGGCTGTTCTTCGCACAGGAAGCAGTTGTGCCGGAGGTACGGAACTGGATACCGAGGTGGCAAACTTCCAAGTGGCCGGCATGCATACCGTCACCGTTCGATATAAGTGCGACGACGAGACTATCAAGGCGTCCACTTCGTTAGAAGGTATTAGACCGTTGGATTGGTCAGATGAGATGACTGCTCCGGATATCTTCGGTTATACCTTCAGTGGGTGGGAAGCCGGCGATGGTGTAACACTGACAGATGATAATGGAGTAAACACCAAAACGACGACCACAGAGGCCACTATTAAAATCAAAGCCATTTATGACGGTTATCTGACAGCGAACTACACGCAGAATGCCATCATCTATTTCAAGAACACCTTGGGATGGAGTGATGTATATGTGAACTTCTACACCGGTGCCAAATGGAATAATCCGAAGGGTTCAGGTAACAAAGACGTGACGAACCGCAACAAGCACATGACACGAATCGGTGAAACTGATGTGTGGTACTATGATTACGGAGCAGCAAGTATTTCTCCGTCTTTGTATGTATCGTTCACCAGTGTTTCTCAAGAAAATTATGAATACTTCTGGTATAATCCGGTAGTGAACGTCGTTTATCCTGCCAACTATCCGGATGCAATAAATACCGACAAGTCTTCCGAAAACGGATTCAAGGCGGCAACTCCAATGTTTGTGCCGTTAGCAACGCAGGAAGGAAAAACACTGAATAGTAGTGGTAGTGGTAAGGCCAACTACTACAATGCCGGTTATTGGACAAAATATACCCCGGGCACAGGTTATACACTGGAGATTTACAACGAAGCCGGTAACGTAATGCTCAAGTCGGTTGAGTTTACATCGGCAGATGAGTTAATGCCGATGAAGGCTGTGGTTGACTTGGAAGCAGGTCAGACCTATAAATACCAATTGAGACGTGGAGGCACTGATAGCTATGGTATCTATTATGGTAATAGCGGAACTATGACGTATGCTAACCACGGTCAGAATCCTGCGTGGGCTATGACTAATTCATCGTTCTCTATGTGTGGAATAACGACCAACGCTGCCGGTGATTACACCTTCAATTTGAGTTATTCCGCTTATAACAACGCATATCGTCTGCGTATGGCAGTCGATTATCCTGTGGCATTAGGAGACTTCCGCTTGGTTTATTCTGATAATGATACTTGGTCAAGAGGAGTAGCACACACTCTTGGCATATGGAAGATGACATCACATCCTATTATCCACCGTGCCAATGGTGTAGATACCGTTTCGTTCTTTATTTCCAAGAATCATTCTCCGGAGATTAGATGGGAAAAAGCAACTGCCGTTGCTGGTACCATTACCTATGAAACAACCGGAAGCTGGTTAACAACAGGCTATACAAATGTATCTGAATCCGGCGTATATGACTTCAAAGTAACTCAAAATGCGGATGGTTCGGGTATCTCATCCATTGAGCGAATTGGCAAGTACACCGGCAACTACTATATCCGAACAGATGTGGCCAACAGCAAGTGGGACAACTACCGCACCGATCCGGATCACATGATGACCTATTCGGACTACTCCATTGAGCATGGTGGTTATAGTCACTATTATTGCCACTGGGTAAATAAAGACGATGCAAGTCGCAAGAATGTGAAGTTCTGTATAGCCAATGACTATAGCCCGTGTATCTCGGATACCTTGATACGAGAGACAGCCTCGGGCGAATGGGCTAATATTGCCACCTACATCGAATCCAACGGTGATATCAAGCGTAATGCCAACGTCCGCTATATGTGGAACCAAAGCACCAACGTGATCAGCCGTGCGTACATCGATGGCGCACAAGAAGAACGCACTTATTTCTTGGAGATACTGAGTGATGATGATAAAATCCGGGATCCGGATGACCATACCGATTTAAATCAGATTTCGTTTAACGATATCGAAAACTGGGTTTATGAGCAGAATATACAAGCACAACCGGGTGCGCGAATCAAATTGCGCTCCAACTGGGGTACTGAGAATACGATCACGCAGTACTTCAAAGGTTCTTCCTCTGCTACCGAACAGTTGATCGGTGGTAGCGGCAGTGCGTGGTATGACATCCGTGTGATATACGACTTTAAGACGAACCGATTGATCGCTTCGTATATCCCGGTAGATGAAAACATTACTACCGAAAAGGCCATCGAGGCAGACATCATGTTCATCCGTGAGCATCAAGGTGACATCGCTCAGTTGACCTTCGGAGAAAACGGAAAGATCACGAAGATTGAGACGGCCTACGGTGTAATGCGTTTCAATAAGTGGACACTGAACAACTTATCGAAAACATATCCGCACAATCCGTTAAGTTCGCCGGCTTCGATATACGAGCGCTCGCTGTTCTATATCTCGTTCCCGTTCCGCGTGAAACTGAGCGATGTGATCGGCTTTGGTACCTACGGCGTACATTGGGCCGTTCAGCGCTACGACGGTGCTGCTCGTGCACAAAAGGGTCACTTCCAGGAGAACGGCTCGTTCTGGAGATGGATGAACCGCAACACCGAGTATCTGGAGCCTAACCAAGGTTACCTCTTGGCCGTCGATTTGGACCTGTTGGGACGTTATTCGGATATTTGGGGACCGACAGATGGTAGCGGAGTGGAACGTCGCTCGGACCGTCTTGAGATCTACTTCCCGTCTTATGGAACCATGCCGAATATTACGAATGCATCAGTCACTTGCTCGATTCCGGAACATCCGTGTACGATTAACTGGTACGAAGAAGGTAAGGTGCCCGGACCGGATACGGGCGACCCGCGTACCTCATACAACCGTACTATCTTCGATAGCCACTGGAATGTGATGAGCGTACCTACCTATGTGAATACAAACGCGATTGCATTTGCTAATACCAGCTGGGTAACAACATTTGGTGGTCCGAACTTCCTCTACACATGGAATGCAAACGACAATACCATTGCAGCAACCTCTGCTACCGGATTTGAGTATCACGCTATGCATTCATATATGGTTCAATATGGTGGTAATGTCACCTGGACAGCCCGCAGCGGTTCACCGGCAGGTATCGTAGCCAGCAAAACCTATGCGGAGCAACCCAGCAAGGTGGAATTCCGTCTCGAACTGCAGCAGGATAGCGCGATGATCGACCGCACGTTTGTAGCGCTGAGCGACGACGAAGAGACCAGCGCAGGCTTCCGCTTCGGCGAAGACCTGACCAAGGAGTTCAATGCCAACAAGGCAAATATCTACACCTTCATCGCAGACGAAGCTACCGCAGCCGGTAATACGTTGCCGATGAGCGACCAAACAACGATCGTGCCGGTAGGTGTGGATATCAAGACCAATGGCAACTACACCTTTACTATACCTGACGGTACAAGCGGCATTGGCGTTACGCTCATTGATACGGAGACTGGTATCCGCACGAGCCTCAGCGCACTGAGCTACACCGTCAACCTGACCGCAGGCACCCACGACGGACGCTTCTTGCTCGAGATCGCACCGATCCAGCAGACACCGACGGCGCAAGAGTTCAATAATGTGTAATGTATAAAGTGTAATGTGTAAAAAAATGAGAGTAATGAGAACGAAAATCTATATCATCGCATTATTGAGTGTTGTAGCAGTGGCTGTGAACGCACAAACGTTCCAGCCCGCTACTATCGACAATAGCGCCATCCAGAGCCAGCAGATCATGCAGACGGGCACTAACTATAGTGGTCAGGTCTACGAGCCCTTCAGCAGCGTTACTCCTTCGGAGCAAAGCGCTGTGGGCGCTGCATCAGCGCCCCAGAGCAACGCTCCTGGACGCCGCAACAGCCTCATCGGAGGTGCGGAAGATCCTCCGGGCCCATCCCCTATCGGAGATGCCCTTCTGCCGCTACTCTTGATGGCTGCTGCTTTTGCTGGATGGAGTTACCTCCGTCGACGCAAACAACGTCTGAACGCTGAATGCTGATAGCTGACGGCTATCTGCTGCTGAGAAGCCCCGCGTTCCCGTTGTTTTCTATCCTAAGAGATTTATTCTTAATATAGGTTCTGCCGATATATATATTGTTTGTTTTTGTTTAATTAATACTGATGCGATAACTTTAAGAAAAAAACAGACAAAACACAAAATTATTTGAAAATATTTGCATATATCAAAAAAAAACAGTACCTTTGCAGCGGTTTTGGTTGCACGAAAGTAACCTTGCAGAATAAAGTGTTGATGAATTGGCATTTTGAAAACGAATTAAAAGGTTACATAACAATAACCATTTAAGCATAAAAACATTAAGATTTATGAAACAGGTTAGCGTAAAGAAGGCGTTGCAAGCTTGGCAAGGCATCCAACCGATTTCTGATAAAGATCGGGAGCGTCTGAGTCGTCGGTTCACCATCGACTACAACTACAACAGCAACCATATCGAGGGTAATACTTTGACCTATGGTCAGACGGAGATTCTGCTGTTGTTCGGAAAGGTCGTAGGTGAAGCGACTGTACGTGACATACAAGAGATGACCGCAAGTAATGTAGGACTGAAGATGATGACTGAGGAGGCAAAGATAAAAGACATGCCGCTGACACAGAACTTCATCCGCACTTTGCATCAAACGCTGTTGCGTGAGGATTATACGGTTTATCGCGAGTTGCCCAACGGTGTGCAGACCAGTTACACCATCCATGCGGGACAATATAAGACGCGTCCGAATAGCGTTATCACTCGTTATGGTGACCGCTTTGAGTACGCTGCTCCAGAAGAGACACCTGCGTTAATGGCAGACCTCGTTACTTGGTACAACTCTGAGGAGGAAGCCGGGCGGTTGTCGCCGATTGAGTTAGCGGCGTTGTTTCATTATCGATACATCCGTATTCACCCGTTTGAGGACGGTAACGGTCGTATCGCTCGGTTGATGGTGAACTTCATCCTGTCGCGTCACGGTTTACCGATGATTGTGGTACGTAGTCGCAAGAAACAGGACTATCTAGAGGCATTACATCAGGCAGATCTGATTGTGGGCAAAGTGCCAAGTGACGGTGCGCACGCTACCATCAATGATATTGCGCCGTTTGTGCAATATTTCCAAGGGATCGTGGCTAACGAGATATACCACGACTACTTGTTTGTAACGCACAAGGATGAGAATGTATGGTGGTACGACGGAGAGATGATTGAGTTCCGCACACCAAACTACGCGAAGATTTTACGGATGATGCAGACACAACCGGCATTAACGCAAGAGGACATGCGGGATGCGTTAGGTATCAGTCTGACGGCAGTGCGGAAGTTGGTAGGACAACTGACCGAGAAAAACTACATAGAGAGGAACATAAAGGACGGTTCTTGGCGAGTAATCATCACTCCTTCCGTATAGAATACCACTAAAAAAGGTGGTAAGCATACCACCAAAGAAGCGATTTTAATATTATTAACTTTACGCAGCGGTACAACCGGCTCGTAGATAGATACAAGAAATAATCGTGCTATCAGCTAAGAATAGCGACACGCGAGTGCCGCTACTCTTGATGGCTGCTGCTTTTGCTGGATGGAGTTACCTCCGTCGACGCAAACAACGTCTGAACGCTGAATGCTGATAGCTGACGGCTATCTCTGCTGAGAAGCCCCGCGTTCCCGTTGTTTTCTATCCTATGAGATTTATTCTTAATATAGGTTCTGCCGATATATATATTGTTTGTTTTTGTTTAATTATTTGTGACACCAGTGGTAAACGGCCAATGGCCAATACCAGTACCAATGCTCAAAAAATCCCACTTTTATTTGTGTATGTCATTTTTTTGTAGTAATTTTGCCAGCAAAATTGCTGAAACAGAAAAACGACCGATTAAATGGCGCACAATTTTTAGTAGTTTTCATAACATCACACATCCGATTTTATGGAGCGGCAACGTGCCGTTCACTAGCGGATGGCGATGCAAAGTTCACACTAAAAAAAAAGACCCGCAATTTTGCAGGTCATTATGGCAGTCAACGGCAGTAAAGTGCCGCCAAACGGCAGTAAAATGCCGCGAGTCGCGGCAGTTAACGGCAGTACACGGCAGTGCTAATTATCGTATCTTTTGTTACGAGCAGCTCGGAATTGTCGCTCTTTAAAAGGGAGTGATCCGTAACGCTCTTCTATGTCTTTATAGAGGGTGGTTGCGTCAACGGAAGCAACGGCGACGTATCCTAAATTTTCATTATCCCAGAGGGTACGCCACAGCCCTTCGGCTGTACCTTTGCATGCTGCACGGATCTCTGCATCAACGGTTTCTATGCGCTTTTCATTGATGCATTTCTTGGTAATGTGTTTAAAGTGCTCTTGTACGGGTATTACGTCCTGTACCTGTTGTTCCTTCTTTTGCTGCTTGTCGTTTTCGAAGAAGTTGATAACTCCAAAATTGTTGATATTATTGACCATGGTTTTTGATAAAAAAAGGCACAGGCGAGGGTTTGATAAACGGCAAAGTCGGCAAACTCGTAACGAATATCTCCCCCTCGCCCATGCAGTTACACGGGTTAAAGGGACATACATTCTTTTCGTTACTTTGAGTTTTGCCGACTTGCCGTTAAGAACTATGCCTTCTTGCGCTGTGCGCTAAATATGTCTTTCTCCGGTTTTAAGTCATGGAGGGGACTATATTTTTATTTTTACTTTTCGTAGATATTTACGGTGCCGAAGTTGGTAATGGAACCGGACTGCTGGGCTTCCATCGCTCGGCGCATTTTAATCATCTCTTTCTTCATCTCCACTAACTCATCCACCACCTCATTTGGTTTGCTCGGCTCGAGGTTCTTGGAGTACGGCAGGGACTTGATGTAGTCTTCCATAAATTGCCAATCGGGCTCGACTACTTCTTTACCATCTACCATTTTCTTTATAGCAGGGAGTTTGATTTTTGAAGCTTTCATAGTCTCCAGATCCCACTTCCTACCATAACAAAACCTATATTGCTCTTTTTCTATTAAAGAGCATAGAAACAACGCTATGTACTTATTTAAGGTGAATTTGGGGTACAAAACATTTACATCATCTGTTGCCCAAAATTCCTTTTCTTGATAGAATGCATATCCAATAGAGCCGTTATACGATACAGATATAGTATTAGCAGGGTGCAAATGCTCATTGTTTCCTATTAAAGCCGATAAGCCATTATTCGAATCTATAGCACCGATATATCGTATATTCCCATCAACCATATCAGCCTGCGTTAATCTCTTTCCTTTCTTAATATCAAAGATTTTATCGTATCTAAACCACTCCCACTCATCAGTATTAAGTTTTATAGCCTCTTGTTTTTGCGGTTTGATATCATACTTTTGCAGCCAAACTTTTTGTGCTTTCTTTGGGAGCTGTGGGATGATTTGGTCTTTGACGAAATCTTCCATATATTTCCAATCAGGGGTGTAGTCTCCGTTATCAAGTTTAATTGCAGGTAGTTGTATTTTTGTGTTTGCAACTACCTCTTTCTTATACTTACGACCAAAAGAGTAGCGGAATCTCTCCAAATCTAATACGGACACTAAAAAAGCGGCATTATAAGGATTAAGATGTTCGTTATATCCTACAATTAAGGTAGTAGAACCAATAAAATCTACAGGTTGATATAGACTATATCCCACAGAGCCTTGACCATCTCCAATAAAGACAATACAATTACCACGAGAGACCAAGTTCTCTACGCGTTTTACATAGCGCATAACGCCATTATCGGACTTTTTAGCTCCAATATATGCGATTTCATCTCCGTCCTCTAATAATTCAGTAGCATTCTGCCAATTACGCCTATCTATCATAACTCTTGCTCATTTTGAATTAAGAATGCAGCGTAATCCCGCAAGGTATTTATAAAATTACCCTCACATAAGTTGCTATAGTCCGTTTCCATATATGCCTCCGCGCACCACTCGTCATCAGCACTTACTCTTTGCGTGATAGATTTACCAATTTTTGTCTCTCGGTGATCATAAAGAGAAAGCCATTCTTTTTCTATCTCATCCCACTTATTTTTGATATCAACCCTGCCTACACCTTTGCGCTTCTCAAAACCATCATCTTTGAAGTAGCCGAAGAAAGTCTCTTTGTCATCGCTATGCGGACGCCCTAAGTCAAACACCATGCAACATGCAACCGCGCTTGCGCCCGGGTAAAACATTTCGGCAGGGAAAGAGAATACGGCATCAAGCGTATGTTTATCTAATAATTGCTCTTTAATATCGGCTATTATTCCATTTGTTGTAATAGCACAAGACATAGGAAGCAATGTAACTAAACGTCCTTTGCCTACCGTATCCGCAATGTACTTAACGAAGTAGAGCCCTTTCGATGGATCAGTAGTAGCATTGCCATATTTCTTCGCGAAAGATTCAGGGACTTGACTCTTTGATGCATTATAAGGCGGATTCATCAGTACAACATCGGCTTTTGCATCTTCAATCCATTTCTTTACTTCAAAACAGGACGCACAACGGATATTTGAGTTTCCGTCACCATGTATAAGCATGTTTGTAGTAGAAAGTCCAAATACGTCCGGATCTTTCTCTATACCATAAATTTGATGCTTTTTAATTTCGGTGCGCTCTTTGTCCGTTTCACATTGGTTAAGCGCCATAGTCATAGCCTGTACCAAGAAAGTACCTGAACCGCAAGTGGGGTCTAAAATGTGTGATGTTTTGCATACTCGTGCTACCTTGCTCATAAAATGCGCTATATGGTTTGGAGTAAATGCCTGATTTTTATCCTCTCGCGCTACATATTTATTAAAAGTGGTAAAGAAGTAACTTAATATATCGTGGCCCTCAGAAGTAGCAGCATTGATATAAGGTATGATTTTTTCTTGGATGTAATCAAGTAACTGTACAAAATTATCAGGATTGAGGTTTTCTACATCATGATCTTCAAGAACCTTCGTTTGGAGAATAGCAATTTTGGTAGCCTTATCTGAACTATCGTCCTTAATCATTTTCCCAAGTATCTCTTTTATACCGCCTATTATAGAGCCCGTCGAATTTCCTTTATATGTAAGTCCATTTTTTAGAGCAAGCAAACACGTACCCACAAATTGGCTGCGGATTTTCTCTTTTATGCCATTATCATGTAGCTTGCGGTTTAATTCTGCCGTATTTTCAAGCACGGCAGACTTGTCATTGACATTTTGTGGTTTAAAATACTCTGCGTACTCGGCTATGGTTTTGAGTTTTTTGTCACTCAAAAGTTCGGCTGCTTTATCTTTTGCGATTTGCCACACTTGGATTTTATCGTTCGAGGTATTTGCCAAGATAGCTACAATATTGTCGGCAATGTTGTATTCTCGCTCAAGAGCGACGTATGCAAATAGTTGCGCCTTATCTTCTTCCTTAAAGCGTTGCTTCGTCTCAATAAGGACAGCGGTTTTGCTCTCCTTATCGTAAAAGCGAATATCTAATTTATAGTGGCCAGAAAGGCTACGATCAAGAACTTGAGCGTAGCTAAATTCTCCGTTCTCAATATTACTGGTGAGGAAATCTAATCCCACCGTTCTAATCATTGTTATTCTATCCATGCTTTGATCTTATTTGCGTTTTTCCATTTGTTTACGAAGGTCGTCGAGTTTGACGCCTTTATAGGTAAACCATACGGTGCCTTGGAGTGGATAATCTGGCTTTTTAATCTGCACCGCTAAAGCAGACAACGAGGTAGTTTGACCGTTATACTCTATGTGACGATCATCAATAACTACAGGCTGAATAGAACTATCCTCGATAAAAACTACCTTCTCTCCGGGCTTAATGCCAACCTCGGAGAAACGGAATGGCCCGCGGCGTGCTTCTTCCTTAACTTCTTCTGCCGTTTGCTCATCGAGCACCTCATGCCCTTCGGGCGTAAGTCTCTTCAGACAAGCGGTGGTGCCGCTTATCTTGGCAATGCTCTCGAGTATGGAATATGCGTCCTCAGCGGACATAGCGTAAAACTCCTTCACCCGTTTTTTTCCGTCGAAAGTCTCAATGGTGCGCAAGTCAGGATTAAGGTTGTCAATGAGGTTGTGTAGTTCCTTATCAGTCAGTTCGCTATTGACCTCATAAATCGCGTACACGCGGAAAGCGAACGGGATGGTTTCACTGCGGTTCAATTGGCGCAGACGATTTTCTATATCGTGCGCGTAGCCAATCTTAACGTACTCCTTAAAAGAGGGATTAGTGAGAATGTAAATTACTCCTTTGTGTGCCATATATTAGATTATTTCTTTTCGGGAAATGGGAGCCGCCAAAGTCCGAATTTGCTGCGGCAGTAGATATATTGTATCGCGTCGGGGTAGCCCAAATTAGCTGCCTCGAGGATTAATTCTTCGCCCTCAGCGCGATCAACCGTAGGCAAATAATCGGGGTAATCGGGATCGTCCGCTTTCAACTGAGCGGCCATGCCTGTAACGAACAGCCCCTTGGGGTCGTTCTCATAGAAAGCCTTATCGCCGTAAATGATGATTGAATCTTGGCAATAGAAAAGCGCCTTGTCGATGAGTATAGGCTCATCGTTTTCGGGCTTGAACGACTGCGTTTTGCTCTGCACGCCGATGCTATAACCCCATGAGGTAATCAGCATCGCTACGAGCGCGCACGTAAACCCTATAATAATGTCGTTGCTATTAGAAATTTTCAGCGCCATTTAATCGGTCGATTGATTGGTACCATCCGCTTGAGGTCGCCGATTGGGAGTTCGTAGAACCCGGAACGATCATCCGCGACTTCATCGCACAACCGCAAGAATTCGTACGCATCCTGCTGCGTGACGCAACCGTCATCCTGGCTCGCAGACATCCTACGGCACGCCTCTATTACGGAGGTACAGCCCGCTTGTATGGAACTGAAGGAGAGTATGGGCACTTCTTCTCGCTGTCATCCATCGGTTTCAACGAGATCAAACCAATTTGGTGTAAAGCCATGGAAAGTTTTGTTGGAGGTTCTATTTATCCTGTTCTAAGGAATTTTATCGACGATGAGCGCAGCGGAGGATTGCGCACCCACATCGCTATGTACGAGATCTGGCACGGCAAGCGTGACCCCGAGTGTCACGTCCATCACCTCAACCGCGATAAGTTCGACTATTGCGAAGCAAACCTCATCCAGCTGGAGAAGCGCATCGAGCACCGCGAAGCAGATAGGCGGCAGAAAATGCTTGCCGAAAAAGTTCCTAACCTGCATGCCTTCACCTACGAGCGGCTGCGAGAGCTCCAAGACCCGCGGACGATGAGCCGCGAACAGTTCGAAGCGGAGCTGGCGAAAATTCCGACATTCACCATCGATCCCGACTGCGACCGCCGCGAACCGTACAAGCGATGCTAACGCGGAGGAAATTAAAAATTAAAAATTAAGAATTAAGAATTAAGAAGAAAAAAACATAAAAAACCCCTTTGAAAGATTTAGAAATTAGAGTAATCAAAAAAAGTAAAGAAAAATCATTGATAGAAATGGTACTTGCAGTACCCAGGCCTTTATTCTGAATAGCCTACTTGATAGTAAACTATCAGATAGAACTATCAGATAGTCCATTCAAAATAAATCCCGTCATCAAAGATGTCATTTCCATCAATGTCAAAAAATGCCCAAAAATTCCAAAAATGTGGAATCTTTCAAAGGACATAAACACAAATTAATGTTTATTGCGCTAAAGCGCAGTGTAAATCTTAAATCATAAATCTAACATGTCCTATTCCGAATTATGTGAGGCTTTCGGAGCCCTCGAGCCCAGCCAACAAACACTCTTCATCGACGCGCGCATCGACCGCGCCAGCCATGGCGCTCTTTGCGGCGAGGTACAGAAACGTATCTTCAACCCTCAAAAAGACGACCTATGAACAAATCTCAATTGGCGCTCCTGTATGCGCATCGTATTCAGAAAAACGCGGCACACCAGATGCCGCTGAGCGATCATTCCGTCCCCACTAATTGGTCCGACAGGGTCAAAATGGGATGGTACTATGTCAATCTGCGTAAGTGGCTGAGCGAGGGCATCGTCACCTTCTCCTATTGGAAGAAAGACGGTTCTATCCGTGAGGCCAAAGGCACGCTCAATGAGTTGCTTATCCCATTGGATCAACGGCCGAAAGGCTCTTCACTCGCTACACCTAACTATGATGGAGTGGCTTATTTCGACCTTGACAAACAAGGATGGCGGTCCTTTAGCGTTACGTGTTTCATCGGTTTTGTTACGCGTTGGAAGATTGACCAAGTGAAATGAAACTCCTATTGGACGATAAGCAACACCGCGGTTGCGACCTCAATGCCAATGAGGCGTGCATCTTTGCCGCTATCCTCAAATGCACCCGTGCAGGACGAGGATGGTACGGCAATTATCGCGAACTCGCCGCCGCTATGCCTTTCGTCATGTCACACATGACCGCTCATAGAGCAGTCGAAAAATTGTTGAACTTGGGGTTAGTAGAGAGACGTGAAAATAAATTGTTCACCTTGTATCAAAATGTTACAGAGCCGTCACAAAATGTTACAACTTTGGAACAAAATGTTACAGACTTGGAACAAATTGTGCTCCCCCCTAATAACCCCCCTATTAAAAATAATATGAACGAAAAAGAAAAAGAGCAGCCACGTGCGCTACGTACGCACGATGGCGAAGAGCAGCAGGACAGCCTGTTTGAAAAGTTTTGGAAATTTTTCTCTGTGGATATGCCTGCCGAGTTCCACAACCGGAAAGGTGCAACAAAGATTGCCTTTGAGAAGCGTTCCGAGGTCGCACAAAGGGCGATGGTCGAAGCGGCACAAGAGGGTGCACCCGGACATCCCGGAGACAGCTCCAACCCATACTTCTTCGTGGTGGACTTCCCAGAGCCGAAACCCACCTTCCTCTCCGGACAAGAGCAAGACCGCTTGCGAGAGCAAGGCATCCCACTTGTGCAGGTCAAGTACAACGGCAAGTTCCTAATCTGCACACGTGCTACCATGCAACTCTTCAACCTCGATTTCGTCCGCGATTGGTAATGGTTGTTTACGCGCTTTAGAAAAGCGCATACTGAAACGTTTAATTAAAAATTAATACTAACAATTCAAAAATCAAAAATT
>CACZVM010000009.1 GCA_902784585.1 uncultured Bacteroidales bacterium
TTATTGAAAGAGATTACGAAGATGAAACACTTTACATCCAAATCACCCAAAGCACTGCTGCTTAGCATGCTGCTCATGGCACTCGTCTTGGTAGGGACGGCATGTTGCTTTCCAGCCTGCAAGGCGTGGAGAACCGTCACCACTACCGCCACCTGCGTCCAGTCCGCTGATTCAGCCAAGACAAACACAACCATCACGACCAAAACGGTAGAGGAATACCAAGGCGTGAAGAAAAAGTAAAGAGGCAAAAAGACCACCTCTCAAAAGAAAGGTCTGCAACGGAATTCATTGTGAATTCTTAACTACTAACCTTAAAGTCTGTTTACTATGGCAAAAGTTACCTATGCTGCCGGTATCGACACCGTTTCCGGTAGCCTCGCAAAACCGAAAAAGAAAGAGGGTCACATGTGTGGCTCTCGTCTGTACATCCGCAAGGGCGACGCGTACAACCGCTCGACTCCAGTTCTGGCCGACGAGTTGGCTAACCGCCAGCGCTTCGCCACCGTCTCTGCAGCCGTAGCTGCCCGTGCGAAAGACGTGAGCAAGATCACGCAGGACCAGATCAACTTCAACGCTCAGAAGAACGAGCCCGGTGGTCTTAAGACCATGAAGGCGTACCTCTGGAGCCTTGAGGCTGCTGTGTACGACCAAGCGCACCCGCAGGGCTAATCGGTCAAAGCCCGTCAAAGGAAAAATCGCTCTTCGGGGCGATTTTTCTCTTTTTATTTGCATATATGCAAAAAAAAGTGTATCTTTGCAGCCGATTTAGTTTGCAGTATTGTGTGCATACAAGAAAACATATGAAGAATATAGCTTTTATCATCAATCCTATTTCGGGCAACAAAGAGACACAACGCGAGAAACGTAAGTTGCCTAAGTTGATCATGCAGACCCTCGATCCGGAACAGTGGTTGCCCAACATCACCTTCACCGAGTATGCAGGGCACGCGACGGAACTGGCACATCAGTACGCCCGTATGGGGTTTGATGCCGTGGTCGCCGTAGGCGGTGACGGTACGGTGAACGAGGTGGCACGCGGCCTACGCGAGACTGAGACGGCACTGGGTATACTGCCTATGGGTAGCGGCAACGGCTTTGCTCGTCACCTCTGCATACCCATGCGCACGCAGAAAGCCATAGAGATGCTCAACCGCTCGGAGCCTATCCGCGTGGACTACGGACTGGCCAACGGAAAGATGTTCGTATGCACCTGCGGCACAGGATTTGACGCCGTAGTGGCAGACAACTTCGCTGCCGGCAACAAACGCGGATTCATGAGCTATATACAGAACACCATCGCCAAGGCCTTCACCTACCAGCCGCAGACCTACCACCTGATGGGCGACGGACTGGACGTGACGCACAAAGCGTTTCTGATCACCTTCGCCAACGCCAACCAGTGGGGCAACGACGCGAAGATAGCACCCAAAGCCAGCATACAGGACGGACAGATGGACATCATGCTCATGTCCAGTCATGCCATACTCGGTAGCGCCAGCCTCGCTCTGCGACTCTTCACCGGCACCATCGACGGTAGCTTCTTCATGGACACCATACGTGCCCGTGAGATCACCGTGGAGCGCGAAGAGGCAGCGCCCTTCCATATCGACGGCGACCCTGTGGAGATGGACAAAGATATCCATATCAAGATCGTGCCCGACGGACTAAGAGTGCTCGCGGAGAAGAGGTTTTGATTCACAATTCACAATTCAAAATTCACAATTCACAATTAACAATGATTTTGAAGATTATCAACAGGAGCAATAATCCGCTGCCGCGGTATGAGAGCGCACAGGCGGCAGGCATGGATATACGCTGCTCGCTGAACGAGGCAGTGACGCTGCAACCCATGGAGCGGCGACTGATACCCACAGGACTATATATCGAACTGCCCGCCGGCTACGAAGCGCAGATACGCCCGCGCAGCGGACTGGCACTCAAGCGCGGACTGACTGTACTCAACACCCCTGGTACTATCGATGCCGACTACCGAGGCGAAGTGGGTGTCATCCTGATCAACCTCAGCGGCGAACCGCAGACCATCGAACCCGGCGAACGTATATGCCAGATGGTCATCGCCCGACATGAGACACCCGAAGTGGTGGAAGTGACAGAACTGAGCGACACCGAACGCGGCGCCGGAGGATTTGGACACTCGGGTCGAAAATGAGTTTTCGACCATTGGAGATTGGTGATTGGAGATTCAAAATTTAAAATTAAGATTTGAGAATTGTTCGTTACATAGTAGTCTGTATTCTGTGTTCTGTACTCTGTATTCCTACAGAGGCAAAGAAGCCGCAGCCGGTGGCAGTGCCGCAGGACACACTGAGCGTGGAGCAGCGGCAGCAGTTCTCCTACTACTGGTACGCTGCCCGTCAGGCCATCGAAGAGGAACGCTATGCCGATGCACTGGTGCTGCTCACCTTCTGCGAACAACTCAACCCGCAGGACGGCACGACGCTCGACTATCTGGGTACGATGTACGATGCTCTCAACGAACAGGAGACGGCTCTGCAACTCTACCGCCGTGCCAACCAGGCCGACCCGCGTGACCAGTGGTGGCACCTGACACGTATGCTCTTGCAGCGAGACAGTGAGGCGGATAAGGCTGAGGCACTGCGAGTGATGGAGCGAGCACTCACACTCAACCCGAAGAACGAGGACCTGCTCGAGCAATTGAAGCAGACCTATATGGAACGTCAGATGTGGAAAGAAGCGCTGCACACGCAAGACCAACTGGACGGCATACGCGGCTATGACGCATGGAGCGCCATCACCCGTTACCGCATCTACGTCATCTGGAACAAGCCCAAACAGGCACTGGCAGCGATAGACAAATATCTGGAACTCGACCCGGGTGACCTGCGTTTTCTGGTGTTCCGACTCGAACTGATGGAACGCTTCAACGCCAAGCCTGCCGAACGATTTGAGATGTACGAGAAGATACTGAGTTACGACCCCGGTAACCTGATGATACTCAACAACTACGCCTACCTGCTCGCCACCACCGGCGGCAACCTGCGCAAGGCGGAACAGATGAGCCAGCAGACCATCCGCGAAGAGGGCGACAACCCCGTCTATCTGGACACCTACGGATGGATACTCCATCTGCAGAAACAAGACCAGTTGGCACTCTTCTACCTCCAGAAAGCACTGATGTACAGTACACCGGAGACACGCGGGGAGATAGAGAAGCACCTCAAAGAGGTGAGAGGTGAAAGATGAAAGTTTAGAGTTTAGTGTTTAGTGTTTAGAGATGAGAGTTAAGAATTTATTCATAGTAGTCCTCTGTCTCGGGCTGATGGGATGTGCAGCGAAGAAGGGAGCTGTCAGCCATCAGCCGTCAGAAGTCAGTCAAGAGAAGGCTTGGCATACCTGCCTCATGCAAGGCGTACAGATAGGTGTCAGCACGGACGATGAGAAACTGAGTTCCGGCGCCACGATGCAAGTGGTGCGCGACTCCATGCTCATCATCAGCGTCATGCCGATGCTCAACATCGAAATGCTGCGTGTCGAGGCAACACCCGATGGCGTGGTAGTGATAGACAAACTGCACGGACGCTATGCCAAGGCCGACTACGCCACCATCAACCGCAAACTGGTGCCGACGATCAGCTGGCAGGTACTACAAGAGATGTGTTCGGCCGAACTGCCTACGGGCAGCGAGAGAGCACGCATGCGCTATACCTACGACGGACGCAAGACCATCGACCTGACGATAGTCTATCCCGAGCGACAGACTGACGTGCCCGTACGCATGAACGCACTCAGACTCGACAAGTACAAAGAGATGAACATCGTCAATCTACTTTGATAATTAAAAATTAAGAATTAAAAATTGGTTTTGAAGATCATACATATGAGCAACAAACTGCTGCCGAGGTTGGTCTGCGTAGCAGTCTGCATGCTAACCGCCCTAGCGGTGTTGGCAGCGGATAACGTGAAGGACCTGCAGAAGAAACAGAAGAAACTGCAGGCGGAGATAGAGCAGACCAACAAGATGCTCAAGCAGACCAAGAAAGATGAGAGTGCGACGATCAATAAGTTGCAACTCATCGGCGAGAACATCAAGACACAGCGCAAGCTGATCACTACGCTCGACAACGAGATATCTGCACTCAACTCCGAGATGGAACGGCTAAGCAACACACGTGACTCGCTGCAGCAGGTACTGGAGCGCCACAAGGCCGACTACGCCCGTATGATCAGGCAGACCCACTACACGCGTCTGCAGCAGTCGCCACTACTCTTCCTCTTCAGCAGCCAGGACTTCCAGCAACTGGTCCGCCGTGCGCGTTACCTGCAGGAGGTGGCACGTTTCCGTCAGCAGCAGGTGCGCCGCATTGAGACCACCCAGGCGGAGATAGATACCCAGAACAACCTGCTTCAGGAGAACAAGAACGACAAGCAGCAGAGCCTGAACAGCCGCAAGCGCGAGCAGGAGAACCTCAAGCGCGACGAACGCAAACAGCAGACGATGCTCTCCCAACTCAAGAGCAAAGAGAAAGACCTGAGCAAGAAACTGCAGCAACAGCAGAAACGAGCTGCTGACCTGAACAAGAAGATAGACGACATGATACGCAAGCAGGCGGCTGCCAAATCCAACCTGACCAAAGAGCAACAACTCGTGGCCGGCGGATTTGAGGCCAACAAAGGACGTCTGCCCTGGCCTGTGGAGAAGGGTATCATCATCGGCCATTTCGGCAAACACCCGCACCCCGTCTATCCGCAAGTGATGATAGACAACAAGGGTATCTACCTGCAGACCACCACCGGCAGCAAAGCCCGCGCGGTGTACAAAGGCGAGGTGACCAGTTGCTTCATGGTAGGCAACACCTACGCCGTCATCATCCAGCACGGTAACTACCGCACCGTCTATTCCAACCTGAGCCGACTCAGCGTCAAGCAGGGCGACAAAGTGGAGACCAAACAGCTGATCGGTACGATCTATACCGACCCCGAACAAGACCAGAAGACGGAACTATACTTCCAGATATACAAAGATCGTAACATACTAAATCCTGAATTATGGATAGCAAAATAAAGTTGAAAGTGGAAAGTTTAAAGTGGAAAGGGCTTGCGCTTTGCGCAATGTTAATGCTCCTTATTCCATCATGCAAACAGAACAACTGGCTCGATTGGAAGACACAGAATGAGCTATGGCTGGCGCAGAACAAAGCCGACCATTCGGACATACGCGAGACAGCCAGCGGACTGCAATACCGCATCAAGGCCGACCCCACGCCGCAGGATGTTCGTCCGAACACCACCAGCAGCGTCGTCATATGCGACTATACCGTACACCTGATCAACGGCTATAAGGTGGCTGGCGGACACGACACGCTGTACTTGCCCAGTTGTATACCCGGCTTTGCGGAGGGTTGTCACCTCATCCACAACAACGGTGACATCAACCTCTATATCCCCTATTACCTCGGTTACGACAACTCGCAATACGAGTCAGGCAACAGCTACAACGCCTCAGGTCGCGGTACGGAGGGAACAAGCAGTTACATCCCGCCCTACTCCACACTCATCTACGACATCCATCTATGCGCCGTCATCGGATATTGACATATATCGCCCTGGTGCTGACAACGGCACTGCTGCTCTCGCTGACGGCGTGCGACGGCACGACCTTCGGTAGCAGTGTACCCCGGCTGAGAGTGAACATACGCCTGGATCTCCGTCAGAGCAGTTTCGTCACCTTCACGCCGGAGAACACCTATGCCTATGTGACGGCTACCCGAAAGGGCTTCTACCTGAACGGAGAGTACGCCGCTCCTGCCCTGGACACCGATTATTTCGGTTACGGCGGCGTGGTTATCTACGTGAACATGCTGGGCGGATACGATGCCTACGACATGGCGTGTCCCTACTGCGCCTCACGCGGCTATGCCCATACCTGCAAGGTCAATTCCATGTCCGCCGTATGCCCCGTATGCGGCGAGGAATACCAGCTATGGTCAGGCACGGGCATCCCCACCAAGGGCATCACCCGCGAACCGCTGCTGCGACTGCCGCTTACCGTTACCGACAACTACATCATCGTAAGACAATAAGCATGATCACCCGCGACGAACTACTCTCTCTCGGCACACTACGCCGTCCGCAACTCAAGGAGTTGCCCGACTTCGTCTTCGTCCTGCGCGACGGACTGTTTGTTCCGTTTCGCAAGGCCGACGCCACTGACCTGCTGGGCGAAGAGGTCTTCGTGCGCCGCACCGACGTGCGCGACGAGGACGACGGCCTGCTGACTTGGCAAGACCTGGTGGGATATATGGTGAAAGATGAAGGAGAAGAAGATGAGTGGCGGGAGATAGGTGTCATAGCCGAGGTGGACGAGAGTACGATAAACACCGTCGCTACGCTGGAAGACGGACGGATGATCCCGCTACACGAAGATTTTATTACGGACATAGACGAGGCAGCCCACGTGCTGTATGTGCGCTTACCTTTTGAACTATGAGAAAGAAGACGACATCTGAGTTGGACCGCATGAATACGGACCAGTACCGCGAGGCAGACAAGCTGCCCCTGGTGGTGGTACTCGACAACGTACGCAGTCAGCACAACGTAGGTGCTGTCTTCCGCACCGCCGACGCGATGCGCATTTCGCGCGTAGTGCTATGCGGCATATGCTGCTGCCCGCCTAACGCGGAGATACACAAGACCGCCCTGGGTGCAGAAGAGAGTGTAGACTGGCAGTACTACAAGGATACCACCGAGGCCGTCAGAGACCTGCAGACGGCCGGATATACCGTCTATGCCGTGGAACAGGCACACAACTCCGTCACGCTGGAAGAAATCAGCCATCAGCTATCAGCAGTCAGCATTCAGCCGAAAATAGCAGTTATTTTCGGCCATGAGGTCTTCGGCGTGCAACAAGAGGTGGTGGACTGCTGCACCCAGTGTATAGAGATTCCTCAATACGGCACCAAGCACTCGATGAACGTCAGCGTGACGGCAGGCATCGTGATGTACCGCCTCGCGGAAGCGATGCGTACCAATCCTAAATCTTAAATCATAAATCTCAAATCATAAATAACTTGCTCTCCCTCCTCAGTCCAGCCAAGAACAAAGAAGTGGCCCATGCGGCTATCCAAGCCGGCGCGGACGCCATCTATATCGGTGCGCCGGCCTTCGGTGCGCGCGAGAAAGCAGGCAACAGTCTGGAGGATCTGGAGGAGGTGGTGCGCGAAGCGCATCTATACGGGGTGCAGGTGCTGGTCACCCTCAACACCCTGCTCCGTGACGACGAGTACCCCGAGGCGGTCCGCATGGCGCATGACCTGCACCGCATCGGCGTAGATGCACTGATCGTTCAGGACCTCCATCTGCTGGACTTCCCCCTGCCACCTATCCGTCTGCATGCCTCGACGCAATGCGACAACCGTACGCCCGAACAGGTGGCACGGCTGCGTGACCTGGGCTTCAAGCGCGTCGTGCTGGCGCGGGAACTGAGCATCGACGAGATACGTGCCATCCATGAGGCTGTGCCCGACATTGAGCTGGAGGCCTTCGTCCACGGTGCGCTCTGCGTGAGTTATTCAGGCCGATGCTACATGAGCGAAGTGCTGGCCGGCCG
This sequence comes from uncultured Bacteroidales bacterium, assembly GCA_902784585.1. Classification (GTDB taxonomy): domain Bacteria; phylum Bacteroidota; class Bacteroidia; order Bacteroidales; family Paludibacteraceae; genus Colicola. The sequence continues at coordinate 7,589 of CACZVM010000009.1, forward strand.
CAGCGCCAACAGAGGTGCCTGTGCGCAGTTCTGCCGTATGGCCTACGACCTGCTGGACAGCGAAGGACGAGAGGTGATAGACGACGAAGGGCAACCCATCCACCAGCGCCACCTGCTCTCGCTGCAAGACCTCGACCGCAGTGCATATCTGCAGGAATTGATAGACGCCGGCGTGACCACCTTTAAGATAGAAGGAAGGCTGAAAGATGCCGACTACGTGACCAATATCGTGGCGTACTATCGGGAGAAACTCTCAGCCATCAGCCCTCAGCATTCAGTCATCACGCGCAGTTTTGAACCTAATCCCGAGAAGACGTTCCACCGCGGGGCGACAGATTATTTCCTGCACGGACGGACACGGCCGATGGCCAACTGGACGACACCCAAGTCCACCGGTGAACATATCGGTGAGGTAGTGGAGGTACACGGCAATACGCTGCGCGTACGACTGCTACCGGGCGTGACGCTCCACAACGGCGACGGACTGACCATCGGCACCGAGGGCTTCAACGTGAACGGCGTAGAGGGGAATATCGTGAAGATCAACAAGCAGCCTACCTCCGACAATGTTCTACGGACGGCCACCGGCAGTCCGATCGGGCAAAGCCCTTCACCCGTAAAGGGGAGAGAGTTGTATAGAAATCTAGATATAGCGTTTCTCAAGAGTCTGCATAGCGAGCGTAAGATACCTGTGGATATCGAACTGAAGGAGACGGCAGACGGGTTTGAACTGAGTTTCCGCTCCGCGTTCAGCACCCAGCATGCCGCATTCCGTTATCCGCACGAGCCGGCTAAGAATGCAGAGAAAGCCATGGAGACCATCCGCACACAACTCGCCAAACTGGGTGACACACCGTATGTCGCACGCGAAGTACGGATAGAGAGCGCACCCTATTTTATACCCATCAGCATCATCAACGAATGGAGAAGACAAATAATAAATCGTCAATCGTAAATCATCCAAACGGACATCCGTTGATGATCTGCCGCTACTGCCTGCTGTTCGAACTCGGGCATTGCAGAAAAACGGCTCCTTATCCCAAAGACAAGGAACCGCGATATCTGCGTCTGCGCACCGGTCAGATGGTGCGTCTCAGTTTCGATTGTGCCCGCTGTGAGATGCGGATAGACGAAGTCTAATCCAGGTCGTAGCGGAAACCCACATACACTTTCCACCCCGTAGTAGGACCACACACCATAGAGGCATCGAAATTGATGTCATAGGGCGCGTCTGCACCAATGATAGGAGAGGACTGACGGAAATTGGTCATGTTCTCCGCTCCCACGTACAGGCTGCACGTACGGAAATACTTGGTGATCTGCGCCATCAGTTGCGGGTACCACGTGATGGGTCGGGGTGTACCGTAGCCACCCAGAAAATCGCCGTAGGCGGTGAAGCCGTCAGGCATACGTCCCACGCCGTTGAACTGGGCGGTGACATCGAACTGCCACTTGCGGAGCGGCGTCTGATAGCTGGTGGTGATGACTCCCTTGAAGCGGTTGGTGAGTGCTTTGCGGCGCAACTCGTAGGCGTTGGCAGCCGCATTGAAAGTGGTCTGGCGCACATCGGTCCAACGGAAGGCAGCCGTCCATGTCCAACCGCGTAGCACCTCTATCGACGCTTCCACCTGTGCGCTATGTGCAAACGAACGGGCACCCGGCACATCAGTCTGGTTGTGGATATGTACCTGATGTGGGTCACGGTCCATATCGACAATGAGCGAGTTGAGGAAATGGGTGTAGTAATACTCGAGCGACAACTGCAGCTGACGGCTTCCCATCGGGATATAGAAGGTGGTACTCAGTCCGGTATTGACCGCCCGTTCCTGAGTAATTGTATCCGAGAGATGCAACAGTCGGGAAGAAGGCAGGACAAAGGCATTGTCGGCTATCGCGTTAGGCGAACGGTAGCCCAGTCCCACACTGCCTCGCAGCGTCCACCACTCAAAGGGCGAATAGCGCACGTTGGCACGAGGAGTGAAGAAGATGCCGTAGCGGGTGGAATAGTCCGCCCGCACACCGGCCACCAGCGACAACTGCTCACCATAGGTATAGGCATATTCGGCAAAGAGGCCGGGCGTTACCTCTGAACGACTGAGGTCGAACTGGCCGCCACTATTAGACAGGTCGTAGTAGAGGAGAAGATGCTCGGTGTACCGGTCGTAGTTGACGGAGACACCGGCAGAGAGACGATGGTCGTTGTCGGTGAGGCCGCCGCCCTCCCAGTTGCGTTGCCATAGTCCGTTGACATAGACATTGAGCTGATCGGCCTGCCAATGACGTATACCGTAGGTGTTATCCAGGTTGTGATAGCTGACGGCCGTGATGAGCGCCACCGACGAACCACTCTCGTCGTCGTAGACATAACCATTCTTCAGAAAGCCCTCCACACGATAGGTATTGAGATTGATCAGGTAAGGCTGACTGCCTGCGGCTGAATGCTGATGACTCACATTCTGTCCTCCGCGACGGCGGTCGTAGAGTCCGCGTGCGAAGGCGATGAGGGTATAGTCGCCATGACGATAGAACCAGCGGTTGGCGAGGTTGGCATTTTGCATAAGGGGCATGTCGGCAAAACCGTCATGGTTCTCATCCATCGCCATATAACTGCCGCCGTAGTGCGCCATCAGTCCGGTATAGAGCGACTCATGATGACAGTGCTCATCATGCTCGTGCTCCTCCTCTGAATGCTGATGGCTGTCGTCTGAATGCGCCAGAGGTATCTGCCATCCTCCCATGATATTTGCCTCCGCCATCAGTTCGCTGTTGAACATCAGGTTGAGCGAGAAGGGGTTCTGCGACTGCGGTTTGAGCAGTTCCACATTGATCTGCCCGGAGGTGGCTTCATAGCCGTTGATGACGGACGATGTACCTTTGCTCACCTGAATGCTGCTCATCCAAGGGCCGGGTATGTACTCCAGTCCGAAGTTCTGCGCCAGTCCGCGCACGGCAGGTGTGTTCTCCTGCAGCAGTTGCACGTACGTACCGCTCAGGCCCAGCAGACGGATCTGCTTGGCACCCGTGGCTGCATCGGCATAGGCCACATCCACCGAGGCGTTGGTCTCAAAGGCCTCACTGAGGTTGCAGCACGCCGCCCGGCACAATTCCTCGGTGCCAATCGTATGGGTGTCGAAAGCCGAGGTGCGACTCTTGAGTACACCCATCTTCCGTTCGGTGATAGTCACCTCGTCCAGCACCGCCTCGTCGATCAGTACGATCGTCAGCGGCTCACGGTTGAGCACGCGGATGGTATCGTTGTGACACCCAACGAACGAGGCCACCAGTAGGTTGACTCCCTTGGCAGGACGGAGCGTAAACTGCCCCTCCATATCGGTAGCCACACCGATGCCGGTGCCGGCCCAGAACACATTAGCACCCACCAGCGGTTCACCATGTTCGTCCAGCACGACACCCGTGATCTGGGCACGCAAGACAAGCACAGCGAACGCAAGCAATATTGTTAGTATCGATCTTTTCATTTCCTTGTATTTCTAAAATCGGCTGCAAAGATACTGCTTTTTTTCGATATATGCAAAAAAAATAGGCTGCGAACACATGTCGCAGCCTACTTTTTTTGTCTCCGTTGATTATTGAGCCATCAACTTTCCGGAGGTGATGAGACGTTTGCCTCCCTCTACGAACGAGTAGAGATAGATCATGCGCGGGATGATATCCACCACAAGACCCTGCGAGAAGTCGGTCACGTCGAGCAGCACATCCTGATCCCTGAAGTTGATACCATAATCCACATTGTTCGGGTCGGCATCGGGCACACGCTCGAAGAGCAGCTGATGACCGAACTGATCGTAGAGGACGAAGGTCACATCCTTGCGGATCGTAGCCACGAACAATTGGTTCGTTCCAGGTATGCGGCGTACGAAGACGTCGTTGGCCGTCGGCTTGAGGGCATCGTTGATGCTCGAGACAGCGAACTGGATATGATATACACGCACGTCACCGTTTTGAGCAGTACAGATGATGTCGAGAGTCTCACCCGGTTGGGGTTGACGGAACTCATCTACCTCTACCGTCTCACGGGTCTTGTCGTAGGTCACTACCGGCACGGGCTGACCTTCACGCAGCCTGAAGACATACGTCGTGTCAGCCGTCGGGTTGAAGTCAGCCAGCTTAACGCCGTCCAGATAGATCATGCTCAGCGTGTTGCAAGTATCCAAGCCCAGCGTCTGGATGATGGTGTACTTGCTATTGGTGGTCTCGTCGTCAGCGAGCACGTTGATAGTGATCAAGCCGTTCTCATCCACGCTCACCGTGTAGGTAGCCTTGCTGTCGCGCGTCATCGCCTCTACATCATCGGCAGTGAAGAACGCAGTGCTGTCCTCGCCGAACGGATGGATATAGGTATAGTCGTATACCAACGTCTGGAAGTCAGCCAGCGGTGTGCCGTCCAGGGTGATACCACGCAGCAGGGCGTCGTTGTTGCGCTGGAAGACGAAGAGCAGTTCGTACGGTGTACCCTCGTCGCCGTTAGGCGCGATGACGGTAATGGTCAACTTGACCGTATGCTCGTCGACGGGCTCTTGTACCGTGATGATCTGCTGCAAGGTGTCAGCACGAATGATGTTGTACTCCGGAATAGTCAGTTCGGTGCGCGTCGAGTCGTACGGTATAACGATCGTATAGTCGTTCTTATCCGGCTCGAAGAAGAACTGCTCGTACGGCAACTGGTGACCATCCTCGGTAAGGATGATGTTCTGCAGCAGCGTGTTGTCCGAACGTACGCGATCGAACGTCAGCGTATAGGTAGCATGTACCGTAGTATCTTCGGCCAGCACCTCGATGCGGACTACGTCACCTTCTACGTCGATATCATACGTCTGTGCCTCCTCTTTCTTGATGACCGTCACCACAGGGATTTCCACACCCAGACCCAGTTCCACCTTATAGGTGAAACGATCGGAGTCGAATCCGGAGAGCGGCTTACCGCCCAGGTTGATCATATTCAGCGTAGCGTCGGCAGAAAGCTCTACCGGGTAGTGGATGGTGTAGATACGCGTCTTACCACTGGCAGCCGTAACGGTGATGAGGGTCTTGTAGCCCAGCGACTTGCCACTCAGCGAGTCGGGAGCCTGCGAGACAACCACCGACTGGTACTCATCACCCGGGATAGCCTCGATAGCAGGCAGCTGACCACCCAGTTCGGCAGCCTCAGCCGCCGTGAGTGTGTAGCGATACTCCTCGCGGTAGGGATCGAAGCCCGGCAGCGTCAGGTGGTTTTCACCCACCGTGATCAGTTGCAGCGTGTCCACATCCGAATTGAGGATACGATAAGCTATCGTGTAGGTCATGGAGCGACCATCCTCAGCCGTTACCGTCGTCTCATGTACCCAAGTATGGTTGACGGTGTCACGTGCTACGGTCACCGAGTCGATATACGGCCAGCGCGTAGCATCGCGTGCCTCCAGTTCGCCGTAACTGATCGTCGGGAAGGCAGGAGTACCTACCGGCAGTTCACGGGTGTAGTACTTGGTCAGCGGTGCAAAGCCCGGCAGCGAGTCGCTACCGTTCTCATAGATCATATCCAGCGTACAAATACTGTCTTTCTTGACATCACAAGCGATATAATAGGTCTGCTTGTAGATGCGGTTCTCCGCATAGACAGTCAGCGTCAGCGGGTTGGACTCGAAGTCAGCCACTACGACAGCCGAGTCGTGCTGTGTCTCATACTCGATCAGCGGCATCGGTTCGCCTGCCTGCAGGTTGTAGCGATAGTAATAGGTCTGCGGCGCAAAGCCTGCGAGAGGAACACTATTCACATCCAGACTCTTCAGGTAGCAGTTCTTCGACTTCTCATATTCGAAATAGAGCTTATATACATTCTCAGTGCTGTCCACAGCGAAGACGTGCAGGAAGACAGAGTCCTTGAAGGTCTCCATGCTCACCGTCTGACCGTCCATCTTCAGACGGGCGCTTACCGACGGAATGGTGTCGGACGACGGTACGGCGATATGATAGTTGTTCTGACCCGGGTCGAAGATGTTTCTTCCTTCGTTCAGGTCCGGACGATAGAAGGCCATCTCTATGTCATCCAGCAAGATATTAGCCAAGCGGTTATCGTTAGACTGATTCTCGATATAGATCTCAACGAGGTAGTCGGAGTGGGAACCGTCTTCAGCCGTCACGCGTACCGTATCCACGTACTGGTGGTCCTTCTTCACCTCGTGCTCGATGACGGTCACTTTCTGGAAGCGGTCATCGGAGAGATAGTCAATCTCGCGACTATCGGTCCGGAGCGAGACGGAGTAGAAGTGACGACCGGGCTCGAAATGATCGAGTGCCTCGCCATTGACGGTGATGCCCGTCAGGTCGGAGCAGTGACTCGGTTCGGCCTGGATAGTCAGTCGGTAGGACATCTGTTCCTGACCGTCCTCACTCGTCACGTCGATCTCGGTATCTTCACCTTCGTCGCCGTCGGGCACGAAGAGTTTACCGGGCTTGAGGGTCACGTGCTGACCATGCTGACCGGCCACGTAGGTAACGTTCGGCATCTTCGGCTGCTCGGCTTTTGCACCGGCCGGAGCAGGCAGCACCACGGTATAGGTCAGGCTGTCCGGACGGAAGCCGGCGATCAACTCACCGTCAAGCAAGATACCGTTGAGCGTAGCGATAGACGACTTCGAACGAGCCACATTGACCATGTAGGTCTTCTGGTTGATTCCGTCCGGAGCGGTCACTACGGTGGTATAGCGTACACCACCCTCGATGGAATCGAAGGTCGTTGCGAGCGTCTGACCATCCTCTGCAACAACAGGTACCACTACGTTAACTGTATCCGATCCGAATTCATAACTCAACTCGTTCGGGTCGAACTCACTGTAGTCAGCGCCGTCCAGCGTGATCGTTGCCAGATCGGCATTAGACGAAGTAGTGCCCGGATAGATCCAGTTGTAGGCGATAGCCGTACCCGGAACAGACCAAGTCATACCTGTCTCGCGTTGAACGAAGATGACAGAGTCAGTAGGTTGCTGACGTGTGAAGGCTACGTAGTCGGTAGGTTCAGCCGCATTCTTCTCATAGGTAGCATCACCAAAGTCGGTGAGGATGTTATTGCCCAGCGTGAACTCGCTGATCACACCTGTCGGCGCTACGGTCGGGTCATGACGAACGATGGTATACGTACCCGTCGTCACGCCGTCTTCAGCCGTCACAGTGATCACACCTTCGTGCAGTTCTACCTGCTGCAGATCGGATAACTTATCAATTGAGATGATCGGCCAGTTGGCAGCAGTGATCTCGTACGAGGTGGTCTCTTCTTCGAAGGTGATGCCCTCGCAGGTGATGTTCTTGAGCGTGGTCTTGTTGCTATACTGCTTACGGAACTTCACCGTATAGGTCGTTGCAGCCACACCCTGTTTCTCCGGCGTGACGGTGATCGTCATCGTCGAGTCGGCCTCGTTGAAGCTGGTCTGCACTCGCTGGAGCGACGAACCCGGAACGGGTTGCAGGCTCGGCAGGTGACGGCGACTAGCCGGCAGGGTGATGATATATTCCGTCTTGGTAGGATTGAAGAGCGCAATCTGCACACTGTCCATCAGCAGGTTAGAGAGCACGTTCACGCTATCCAACGGACGGCGAACGGTCAGGGTATAGTCGCTGTGGTCCGTACCGTTCTCCGCCCAGTTGCGGATAGTAGCCGTGCGGATCTCGTAGTTGGCATCAAAGGTGGTGTCATTCCAGGTTACATCTTGCGCCTGGTCAGCCACCTCACCGGTGAAGCTCAGTACAGGCTTCTCTATGCGCTCGGAGTTCGTCAGGTTGTAAGAGAACTTGTTACCGTTCTTCGTTGCCTCGACGCCATCTACGGTCATCGAGGTTAACTTATGATTGTAGGTGAGGGTGATACGTTGAACCAACATATTGGCACCAGCAGCAACGATAGTTCCATCTATTTGCTTATACGAGTTAATCAATATGTTCAGAGTTGTAGGTTCACCCGCTACAGCATTCGCCTCGGCCAAACTATACTTGTAGTCTTTGTAACTGCTACTGGTTGCCGACTCGTTCCATTCCAGTGTTTTGGTTCCATCCGAACCAGTCAAAATATACTGTATCTGGTTATTGGTACTTACCGTCTCTAACTTATAGTTGAAGATAATCTCATCCGGGCTATTGTGGAACGGGATACCACCGGAAATACCGAACGAAGACGAACCGGCAACACCCCAGTTTCCGGAGACATCGCCTAACGTGATGAAGCCCGGAATCATACCTCCGCCCGGTGTACTATACTGGGTTTGAAGTTCTACCACACTTGTGGTCGGATTAGAAACTAGTGTATTGGGCGTAAAGCTGAAGAATCCACTGTGTTTGCCTAATACATCGGCGATAGTATTCCAATGAGTAGGTTTCTGCGCAGAAGTGTAAGTCGCGCACGTTGTCCAATCATCAAAATCCGCATTCGGTATTTGCTCATTCTCATAGTAGTACCAAACATGGTAGGTATTGGTACGCGCATTTGCACCCTCGCCATAGGTGACTTCGGCCGACCAGTGCTTGCTGGTCTGGTCGAGAATATTGATCTCGGCACCCTTGTTGAGCGAATATTTCAGTTTCGGTTTACCCGTTACCTTTACGATATACGAGAATTTCTCAGGGCTGAAGGCTGCCAGCGACACATCGTTGATCTTGATATCCGTCAGGGTCGCGGGGTCTGCAGTCGGCACGATCGGGTTGATGGTATAAACCTCATCGGCTACGGTGTCGTTGTTGGCCTTGACGGTGATGATGGTAGGATACTTCACACCACCGGGCTCAATGAATACCGTCTGCTCGTCGTAGAGCTTCTCGTATTCAACAGTCATCGAACGGCTGCCATAGGGCAGTTCTACATTGTAGGTACGCTCCGTCTTCACGTTGCTCAGGGCCTTGTCTGCCTCTACGATAAAGATCGACTGCAGGGCATTCGCCTTCTTGTACATCGCGCGTTTGAAGAGGATATTGTAGGTGCGTACATCACCGTTCTCGGCAGTGACGATCACCTGGCTGGTCTCGCCTATCGGACGCATCACTAGGTCGACGCGCTGCTCCGGTTCACCCTTCTCGATGATGATCTTCGGGCACTCGGTAGCCTCAAACGGCAGCACAACCTCATAGTCGGTGATGTTAGCCTTGAACTTGATCTCAGCGTCTTCGGAATCCAACTGCATATCCTCCAGCGCATTGTTGCCGGACTTGCGAGTCGGGAAGGCTACATAATAGTCGTTCTCTGCACCGCTCTCGGCCACCACGTGGATACGTGTCACGCCGTCCGGACGCGAGAAATACGTAGTGATGGTCTGGTTGGGCAGTGCCGCTATCGGGAAGACGTTCGGCACTACAGCCGTACCGCGATCGAGGGTATCCACGTAGTGGGTACTGTCGGCACGGAAGCCCGGGATGCTCTCGCCATCGATGAGGATGTCGGCCAGTTCCGTCTTGTTGCTTGTCACGCGCGTGTACGTTATAGTATAGGTGTTGTTGTCGCCGCTCTCGGCATAAACAATCACTTTCTGCAGCGTCTCGCTCTCGTTGCTCATCACCACCGTCTGGCCTTCGCGGGTGACTACCGTGAGTTGCGGCAGCTCGGCACCGTTGTCCAAAGTAGCGGTATAGTTGAGCGTAGCGGGATCGAAGGTCTGTTCAAAAGTGACACCTTCTGCCGCCAGATTGATGAGGGTAGCGTCGCTATACTTGTTGATGGTATAAGCCACGGTGTAAGTGGTGGTGTCTCCATTCTCAGCCTCTACGGTGATGCCCCATTTGCCTTCGCACAGCGGACCGAAGAAGACCACTTGTGTCTCTTCCTTCGCCTTGTAGCTGATCTCCGGATAGGTAGCGCCGGCACCGAGCGTGTAAGCATATTCGTGCTGGGTAGGAATGAAGTCCGGAAGGATCGTACCGTCAGCATAGATTGCTTCCAGTGCGTTGTCGCCCGAAGCGGGATGCGTGAACACCACGCTATAGGCAGCCTTGTTGCCTGCCTCGTCTGCCACGTGCAGCCATGCCGTCTCACCCTTCCAGAGTGCTACTATAGAGTCGCCGTCGGTCTTCACACCTACTACACGCGGCAGTTCCTTCTGATAGGTAGCGGTGTAGTTGAGCTGGGTAGGCTGGAAGTCCGTCACGCTCTGACCGTTGATCTTGATATCGGCCAGACGCACCGAAGCCACAGCTGCCTGGGTGAACACGATTGTATAGTCTTGCGACTCGTCACCCTCTTTGCTGGTCACGCGAATGACCGCCGTACCGGCTGCATAAGGCGCCGTAACCGTCACCTTCTGATCGCCGGACTTATATACGAGTATCTGCGGACAGGTAGCACCGTTGAGCATATACTCATATTCGGTGGAGTCTGCGCGGAAGCCGGGCAGCATCAATGTGTCGAGTCCCTCTACCAGCTTGATGCTATCCAGACGGGTGCTGGCAGCAGAGGGTACGATAAACTTGATCTTATACGTACGCTTAGCGCCACTCTCGGCATACACCGTCAGACGCACGGTACGACCTTCCCAAACGGGTTCGTTCACCGTCTGCGAAGCTTCGCTCAGATCCCATGTGATAGCAGGCATCGCTACAGCACCGGTATCGAGCGTGTGGGTATAGCTGATCTTCTCCGGATCGAAGCCGGGCAGCGGCGTGCCATCCAGATAGATCATCTGGAGTGCCGAGTTGGAAGAGGTCTCAAATACAAAATGGATAGTGTAGGTACGTGCCGAACCGTTCTTCGGACGGATCGTCAACTTGTAGTTACCCTTCGCTGAGGAAGGATAGCTGACTACGGTATCCTGGTAGAGTTCGCTCTTGAGCACATAGTGCACACGCGGCACTACATTGCTGTCCAGCTTAACCCAATACTCGTTGCGCAGCGAGTCGAACGCTATGGGTTGATAGTTGGCATCCTGCAGGCTGTAGCCCTCCACCGAGAGATCCTCGATGGTGTTGCAGGTATATTTGAGTACAGAGAAAGTGATATAGTAGTTGGTAGTGGTACCATTACCGGCCGTTACCGTAATACGTGCCTTACCGTTGACGCCGGAAGGCAGTGCGACTGCAATCGTCTGGAACTCATCATGAGCGATCGGATTGATCTCCGGCAGCGTGGTCGTACCGATGGGCAACTGATAGGTATAGTTGGTACTATCAGGACGGAAGCCCGGAAGAGGAACACCACCTACCTCGATGCCGTTCAGCGTGGATATCTCCGACTTGGCCGTCTGGAACACCAGTTTGTATACCGTCTGGTCCGTACCGTTGCCGGCTGTAACCGTCACGCGGGTCGTACCGTCGATACCGGCGGTGTCGATACGTACGGTCTGATAGTCGTCGCCGCGGGTATAGAGGATCTCGGGCATATATTTCGTACCCATCACCAGATTGACGAAGTAGGTGGTCTGCTCGGGCATAAAGTCCAGCACAGTAGGCTGGTCTTGCTTAGCCGGAGTGACGTTCGCCACCTGAGCGCCCTGTACCTGCAGGTCGGCCAGACGCGAATAGGACGAAGCCTCGAGCTTGAAGTTGAGCTTATAGGTCTTCACGGTGGGGTTGCCCGGAGCCTTCACAGCCACCAGATACGTACCACCGTCAATCACCGACGGAGCCGTCAGCGTGATCTGCTGTTCGCCATCAGGATAAGCCGACACAGCCTGCACGGTAGGCATGGCCGTCGTACCGATAGGCAACGACACCTTGTAGATTGTCTGCGAGGGCGAGAAGCCCGGCACCGACTTGCCGTTCACCTTGATATCCTTGAGGGTGTTATCCTTGAGTTGGCCTATGCTAAACTTAACCGTATAGGTCTCTTTGTTCACCTTGTTGGCTGCCGTCACTTGCAGAGTGGCAGTTCCCGTAGGCGAAGTGGGTTGCGTAGCCGATACTGTCTGCTCGTCCTCAGCCTGCACCCAAACGACCTTCGGCGTAGCCGTCGTACCGTAGGGCAACTCAATGTTGTAGCTAGTGGAAGCCAAGCTGAAGTTGCTCAGCATCGTGGTGTCGCCGTTGAGCACATAGCCCAGACCTGCCAACTTCGCGTTTGCGCTGGCAGCGCGCTGGAACTGAATCTTATACGTCGTGGTGCTCGAGCCGTCCTCCGAACGAACGGTGATCAATGTCGGCGTACCCTCGAGGTTACCCTGGGTGATCGTAATCTCGCTGCCCGACAACTTACGGCCGGGGAAGATAGCGGTCTTGGTGAACTTCGACACACGGTTGTATGCCGTTGCCTTGGTGGTCAGCGTACCGGCACCACGGATAGCCTCAATCGTCGGGATAGCCGTTGCCGTCTGGCCCAGCGAATAGATCTGTACGTCGGTGCTATTGGGATCGAAACCGTTCCACTTCTTACCACCGATCCAGAGCTCTTGAATCTTAGAGCTATAGATCAACTCCACATCATCCACGTAGAGCGAGTTGCCTGCATAGAGGCCGCTGTTGGCACGGAAGTTAGGATAGTTGGACGCCGAGAACATCATGTTACACTTGGTCGGCACATTATCGTTCAGATAGTAGATAGGCACCGATATACGTGTCCACTGGTTGTACTGCTTGCGATCGAAGAGCCAACCCTCGGCGATCTGATTCGCCTTCTGGGCCGTACCGCACTCGTTACCATTCAGCGCCTGACGGACATCCGACTCCTCATCCTCGATGTAATTGGGTGTCTCGGTACAGTTACCACCCTTGGAGAGGAACTTCTTTCCCTTGGCGGTACCCGACCAAGCATAGAAAAGGATCTGGAAATCCTCGTCGGCGGTGTTGTTACCCGTACGCTTGATCCAAACGACTACAGAGTCAGGACGGTGCGCAAAACTAATACCGCCGTAACTACCTGCCGTAGCCGAACTGGTGTTCAGACCTTCCAAGTACTGCCAAGCCGTACCCAGCGAGAAATAACCCGGGCTGGTCTCCGTAATACCTGCGGCACCGACCGACTGGTCCTGAACCATCATACAGTAGCCCGTACGACCTGTCTCGCGGTGAGCAAAGTTGAAATCGAACGACATACCCAGCGCGGACTGGCTAACGTTGGATGCGTGCCAGTACTTCATCTGGGGTGCGCCATCAAAAACGTCGCCTGACCAGTCCTCAAAATGCGGGTCAGGCAACTGATAGCCGGCTTGTGCAAAGGCTGTCACAGCCATCAGCACAACCATTAAACAAAGTAAAAACTTCTTCATTGCTTATAATTTTGATTAAAAATTTACTATTGTTAATATTTCTATTAAAATTCTTACGTTTTTACGCTTCCAAATAGCGCATTTTTTATCGACTGCAAAATTACAGCTTTTTTGTCAACCCCACAATACCCTATATTATGAAAAAATGTTCTTTTTTTAATACTAAAAAAAAGTGTAAACTCTACTTTGCAACAAAAAAGTAGCGATTTTTATGATTGACCGATGCAATTAGAGGGTGTCCGGAAGAGTGTGAAAACAAAAAAATTTGCACTTTTATTTGCATATATGCGAATTTTGTTGTAATTTTGCAGCCGTTTTTGACTAGAATGCAGAAAAAGGGACTTTTTATATTGCTTTTGGTACTGGTGCTGAGCAGTTGCGGTGACTATCAGCGTTTGCTCAAGTCGCGCGACCCTGAGGAGAAATACCAGGCGGCGTTACTCTACTTCAACGACCATCAGTACGTGAAGGCGCAGACCCTGCTGGATGATGTGTCGGCCTACTACAAAGGTACAGAGCGATCGGAGGATGTGCTGGCCTATCTGGCGCGCTGCTATATGGGTCAGAAGAGCTACGCATCGGCGGCTGAATACTACCAAGCATATGTACGCAATTACCCAAAGGGTAAGTATGCCATAGAAGCCTACTTTCAGATAGGTCACTGCTTTTATCTGGATTCGCCGGACGCACGTCTGGACCAAGCCATCACCCAGCAGTCGATAGACGCCTTCACCGTCTTCGTAGAACTCTTCCCCGAGAGTCCCTATGCCGAACAGGCCTACAAGGAGATGAACGAGATGTACGACAAGCTGGCGTACAAGGAATATCTATCCGCCCGACTCTACTATAATCTGGGCACCTATCTGGGCAACAACTACCTGAGTTGCGAGATCGTATCGAAGAATGCGCTGAAGAACTATCCGAGCAACAAATATCAGGAGGAATTCAACTGGTTGATCTTCCAGTCGAAATACAAGCAAGCCGTTCATTCGCTGGAAGAACTGAAGCAGGAACGTGCCCGCGCGGCGATTGATGAATACTATAACTTCATCACCGAATATCCCAGCTCGAAGCACCGCAAAGAGGCAGATAAGATGTCGGCTCAGATCCGCAAAATAACGAACGAATAAAATCAACAATCATCATATGGATTACAAGAATTCTAAAGCTCCCAAGAACACGGTGACACGTGACATCAACCAGTTGATCGAACCGGTTGGCAACGTGTATGAGACCGTAGCAATCATCGCTAAACGTGCTAATCAGATCAGCACCGGCATCAAGCGCGAACTGGATGCAAAACTGCAGGATTTCTCTATTCCGCAGGACAACCTGGACGAGACTTTTGAGAACAAAGAGCAGATCGAGATCAGCCGCCAATACGAGCGCCTGCCGAAACCGACTCTGATGGCCACTCAGGAGTTCATCGATGGTGAGCTGGTTTATCGCACAGGAAACCGCGACGATGCGCTGAAATAAGCATTAGCTTTGGCGTTGGCTCTTTTTGCCAACGGCCAACGCCAAAGCCAGAGCCATGTCCTTACAAGGCAAGCACATATTAGTAGGCATCAGCGGCGGCATAGCCGCCTATAAGATTCCGGAGTTGATTCGCAGTCTCCGTAAAGCCGGAGCTGAAGTACGCGTGACGACCTCTCGTCACGCGTTGGAGTTTATTACTCCACTGACGCTGCAGACGCTCTCCGGCGCTCCGGTCTATAGCGATGTCTTCGCAGCTATCAACGAGCATGCCACGGAGCATATCTCCCTACCCGACTGGTGCGACATGATGCTGGTGGCTCCGGCCACGGCGAATGTGCTGGGAAAGATGTCGTCCGGCATAGCCGATGACGCCCTCACCACCACCCTCGCCTCGTGTGCCGCACGCAAACCTATCGTCCTCGCGCCGGCGATGAACGACAAGATGTGGGAGAACCCAGCCACCCAACAGGCCGTAGCTATGCTACGCACATGGCCGAACATCACAGTATTGGAACCCACCGAAGGCGAACTGGCCTGCGGCGTGACAGGCAAAGGAAGGATGCCCGAGATAGATATTCTGCAAGAGGCCATAGAGTGCGCCCTCTCGCCCAAAGACCTCAGCGGTCGGCATGTGCTGATCACCGCCGGAGGTACAGAGGAGGCGATCGACCCCGTACGATGCATCTCAAACCACTCCACCGGTAAGATGGGTTTTGCCCTGGCGCACGAGTGTGCCCGTCGCGGTGCGACGGTGACGCTCATCGCCGGACCTGTCGCACTGGCGGTACACAACCCCGCGCAGATACATCGTATCGATGTTGTTTCGGCAGCGGAGATGCATGAAGTGTGCAAGCAGGAATGGCCGAAAGCCGACCTAGCTATCCTCTGTGCCGCCGTAGCTGATTTTGCGCCGGAGGCAGCAGCTACGAAGATAAAAAAACAGCCCGGTCAGACCGAACTGTCGCTATCGCTACACCTCACACCGGATATCGCCCGTTCGCTGGGCGAGACCAAACAAGCGCATCAACGCCTGATAGGTTTTGCGCTGGAGACCGATCATGAGACGGAGAACGCGCTGCGTAAGATGGAGCAGAAGCATCTGGATGCCATCGTCCTCAATTCACTACGCGACGCCGGAGCCGGTTTTGGCGTGGACACCAACCGCGTCACGATCCTCACCGCGCAGGGCGAGCAGCACTCGCTGCCGCTGCAGAGCAAGGCGGATATAGCAAAGGGCATCCTGGATGCCCTCACTAATCATTAAGCCGTCAGCAATCAGCTGCCAGTAAAAAGTCTGAAAGCTGACTACAGAATGCTTACTTAAACAGGCCGAAGAGGCCTTTCTTTTTATTCTCTTCTTTGGCTTCGTCGCCCTCAGGCTGCTCTTCGCGCTCTTCGGGTTTCCACTCCTGACGCTCCTCGAAGTCGCCCAGCTGATCCTTCACGTAGCCAATCACATCGGTCAGTCCCTCGGTGAACTTGGCAAAATCCTCTTTGTAGAGGAACAGTTTGTGTTTCTCAAACTGCGGTGCCTCTTCTTCACCAGCCTGGCGTTTCTTGCTCTCCGTAATGCAGAGATACAAGTCCTCGTTGCGTGCCTTGCGCACGTCGAGATAGTAGATGCGCTTGCCCGCCTTGACCGAACGGCTATACACGATTTCGGTCTCGCGCTTGTCTTCAAACTTCTGATTTTCCATCTCTCTCAATATATTTGGTTTTGCAATTATTGACGAATATCGCGGCAAAGGTACGACATTTTTTTGAATTACGCAAAAAAAATTTGCATGTTTGCGAATTTTATTGTAATTTTGCAGGCGGAATAGAATATAACATTATTTACATGAGAAATTTTCTTTTTGTTTGTGCATTAATGGTGGCGATGACTGCCAGTGCACAGAAGGATCTATTGGGCGAATGGCACACGGTGGATGACAAGACAGGCGAACAACGCTCTATCGTCACGCTCTATCGTGGTGCGGACGGCCTGTATTACGGCAAGATCAAACAACTGCTGGTAGGTAAACGCGACGCGAAGTGCATAGAGTGCACCGGGGAGGATCATAACGCACCGGTAGAAGGCATGGTGATCATCCGCGGCATGTCGTACAATGCGAAGGACAATCAGTTGGAAGGCGGCCGCGTGCTTGACCCTGAGTCCGGCAAGTTCTACTACGGCAAAATATACACGAAGAACGGCCATCTGGTGCTGCGCGGTTCGCTCGACAAACGCGGCTTCATCGGCAGAAACCAGACGTGGGTAAGGTGAGAGAGTCGCAAAGGTTTTTAATCACCTTTCCGCTGGCCTTAACAGCGTAAAAAAGGATGGACATGATAGAGCTCAGGGGGTTTGTATATAAAAAATTTGAAAATCAATACAACCATGAAAAAACTCTTTCCATTATTAATGGCTGTGCAAATTAGTGCATTTGCTTTAGCATCAAGGGAAGTTGTCCCTTCGAATGCTATTCTCGCAAATTATTACAATCAGGGTGAAGTATGCATGTGTTTCTTCGTTCCTGATGAGCTGAACTGTGGCACCATTGTTGTGACTGGTTCGTTCAACTCATGGGATGAAAACGTCTCTAACTGCGCAACGGTTGAGCCCGTTGATGGATACGACGGTTGGTATGTATCATCTTTCGTTCCTGAAGCACAACCGAGTGAGTGGGGAGGAATACAGGCAAAACCAATGATGCTGGACGCAAGCGGTAACTTCAACTGGGAATACCAAGTCGGTGCAGTTACTATTATTCGCGGCGGTGTACAGGTTACAACAGGTGGCGTTTCCGGTGAGATTTCCCTCGTCAATTATGGTACGGATGCTCCGAACGTATTTGTGGTGGATGGATGGAAACAGAATCCGTGTACCGCTATCTATCACAATTACAAGATAACTGTCATCAGCGATGGTTGCAACAATTACGCTGTGCCGTTTATCGTGGGAGTTATGACTAATTGGGACTTCGAGCAAATGACGTTGGATAACAATAAGACGCAGGCTAATCAGGCTCCAACCTACACCTACAGTTTTAGTGCAGCAGAAGGTCTCTCATACCAGATTGTCAGCGGACTGTGGGATCCGATAGCCGGTGGGATGGACCCGGATGCAATGCCGTCATGGGAAGACATTGCTTACATGCAGAAACTCGTTAACGGCGAATGGGTGCGCATTCCGGGTGATGAAGGCGAGAACCTGTTGACAAAAAGTAATGCCAAAATTGTCTATGACCTCCGCACAGATACGCTTCGCTGGGCTCGTTGCGCATCCGATACTATAGATTCCGCAAGCGATTTACATGTGGAAGTCGGCGGCTTGTATTACAATCTTGATCCAACCACCCACACGGCTGAGGTAACATCGCAGATTGGCGGTAAACCATATTGGATAACCGACATTAAAACAGCCAATATCCCGTCAACAGTGACCTATAATAATGTAACATATAGCGTCACACGCATTGGAAATAATGCTTTCCATTATCGCGACAGTCTGACATCGGTGACCATCCCCAACAGCGTCACAAGTATTGGATATGAAGCGTTCTATAGATGTATCGCTCTGACATCTATCACTATTCCTAATAGCGTCACAAGCATTGAAGAGAAAGCTTTCTGGTGTTGCTCAGGTCTGACATCAATAACTATTCCAAGCAGCATCACAAGCATTGCTAACTCTGCATTCCGTTCTTGCAGCAATCTGACATCGATGACTATTCCGAATAGTGTCAAAAGCATTGGAGATTTCGCCTTTGAGAATTGCACCAAATTGACATCTGTGACTATCACTAATAGTGTCACGAGCATTGGAGAATCCGCCTTCAGCTGGTGCTCCAAATTGACTTCTATTACCTGCAAGGCGGTCAATCCTCCGTCTTTGGGTGCTAATGTCTTTGAGTATGTAAAAAAAACATGTCTTTTGACTGTCCCGGCAGAGAGCGTAAACGCCTACCGAGCCGCTGATCAATGGAATGAGTTTACAAATATTCAAGGCGCCAATTTTGATCCGGACCCCAATCCTGATCCTAATCCGGATCCCAATCCGGATCCCAATCCGAATCCCAATCCAGACCCAGTAGTAAACGATTACAATGTCATATACCAAATATCTGATGGTTTTCAGTTGTATGCCGAAACAGTCACATTACATCTGCCCGTTGCGCCGCAAATAACAGGCTTCTCGTTCCTTAAATGGCAAGTAGTAGGCGGAGATTTGGAGAACGGAATAAAGATACAGGCTGTTTATGTTGCAACGACTGAAAATACGCCGGAAGTAGTGATAAATCCCGCCAACCGAGCGCAGAAACTTATCCGTAATGGTCAGGTGTATATCCTCAAAGGTGGCAAGACCTATACGATAACAGGACAAAAAATAAAATAAGACGAGCGGGCAATCAGATTGCCATCGTATTTATTGTTGTACTGGTATCGCATAGGTATCGCTCAGGTGTCAGGCTCGATAATTACGCACTTATCACGTACTTATCTCCCACTTATCACGCACTTATCACGCACTAAATTTGTGCAAAATTTCTACAATTTTTCGGTTTTTGCAAGGAAAATTGATGGATTTTTCGTGTATGTTAGACTATATATATACACAGTATATATATACAATTAAGAATAAAAAAATTACGAATTAGGAATGAGGTGTGAGGGTAGAAAGGATGAAGGGGTGAATGGTGAAAGAAGATTTTTTTGAACAAAAAAACGACAAAAAACGCTTGTGTGTTTGCATATATGCAAAAAAAGTAGTATCTTTGCGCCCGAATTTGCGTAAACATTCTATATGATCAACAGAACGATGGTGCGGACACGCGTGGTACAGACGCTGTTCGCCTACTACAAGAACCCCGGTAACACCACCCTGACAGCCCGCAAAGAGCTACTGAAGAGTTTTGCCGACACGTATGATCTCTACTGCACGCTGCTGGATTTTGCGAACGTGCTGACGGCCTATGCGCAGCAGCAGATAGAGGAGAAAGCCGCGCGTGCGCGTGCCACGCACTCGGACTGGAAGCCTAACCGCCGGTTCGTGGAGAACCGTCTGGCGCAGCAGCTGTTTGACAACAGCGCCCTGCGTCGTCGCGTAGAGGAGCAACATCTGGCATGGGACAGCGGCATGTCGGCCGTCATCGCCATCTACCGCCAACTGGAGGAGAGCGATTTCTACCGCGAATATATGGAGGCCGAGGAGTGGAGTTATGAACAAGACCGCACCCTGTGGCGTCGTATATACCAACACCTGCTGACGAACAGCGAGGAGCTGCGCGACGCGTTGGACGAGATGGAGATAGTGCTCGACAAAGCCAATTGGGCGAACGATGCGGATGTGGTGGTGAGCTATGTGATCAAGACCATCAAACGCTTCACGAAAGACAGCACGTCCGATCAGGAGTTGCTGCCGATGTTCGACTCGGAAGATGAGCTGCGTTTTGCCACCGAGTTGCTGGCAGCCGCACTGAAGGGTCATGAGCGCTACGAGCAGCTGATCAACACCCACCTGAAGGGTTTTGATGCCGACCGAATCGCGTATATGGACCGCATCATCATCGAGACCGCTCTGGCGGAGATAGAAGCCTTTGAGGACATCGCCCTGACCGTCTCGCTGAACGAGTATATCGAGTTGGCCAAGGAGTATTCGGGCGACAAGAGCTATCTGTTCGTCAACGGAATACTGAACCAGATACTACGTGAGCTGCAGACCGACGGCCAGCTGTTCAAAGCCGCGGCGCTGAAATAACAGGCCGACCGCAGACAAACAAAAAGAAATCAATTAATAAACAAAAAAACATACAATTATGCTGAATCTGATTTTATTGCAAGTAGCCGCCGACGGCGCACAACAAGGTAGTCAATGGAGTTTCTGGATCATGATGATTCTGATCTTCGTCGTATTCTATTTCTTCATGATCCGTCCGCAGACCAAGAAGCAGAAAGAGCTTCAGAAACAACGCGAGGCGATGAAGAAAGGCGACAAGGTAGTGACCGCCGGTGGTATCTACGGCGAGATCAAAGAGGTGCAAGAGAACGCCTTCATCATCACTGTGGCCAAAGACGTGACCATCAAGGTGAACAAAGAGAGCGTCTATGCCGACGCCAGCGACGCCAGCGACGCAGAAAAGTAAAAAAAATAAAAGGTAAGAGGTGAAACGGGATTTTCTGACATTCCTGCTTTTTCTGGGTCTGGCCGCCGCCTTGTGGTTGGGTCATGCGTTGCAATCGGTGCGTAACACGCGCGTGCCGGTGCTGGTCAGTTACACGGGTCTGCCGGGCACGATAGGTCTGGAGGATCAGGGTCTGCCCGACACGGTGATGATAGAGGTGCGCGACGCGGGCAAGCGGCTCAACCAGTATATGCACGAACCGCTGCGTCTGACGATTGACCTGCGGAGTTATATCCACGGCGAGAAGGGTACGATCCACATCCCGTCGGATGCGCTGCGCCGCAGCATCAGCAACCTGCTGCAGGGTACGAGCAGCCTAATAGAAGCCCATCCGGACGAACTGGTATGCGGTTATTTCACCGAGCAGGAGAAGACCGTAGCCATCGTTTGGGCAGGGAAGGCAGAGCCGGCGGAGGAATACCAACTGGTGGGTCAGCCGTCGTTGAGCCTCAGCCAGATACATCTCTACGGCAAAGCCGCGATGCTGGACAAGATACAAGCTATCGAGACCGAAGCGGCCGAACTGACGCGCCTGACAGACACCACCGCCACGCGTGTGGCGCTGCGTCTGCCTGCAGGTATCCGTGCCGAGAAAGACAGCGTCACCGTGACGGTCATCGCTGAACGGTATACTGAGAAGAAGATGATAGTGCCCCTGCACGTCACCGGCGTGCCTGAGGGTTATCATATCCGTCTCTTCCCGCGCGAAGTGGAGGTGAGCGTGCGTACGGGCTTGCATCATTTCGAAAAAGTGGAGCCTGCGGACGTACGTGCCGTGTGCGTCTATACGCCCGAACGGGCAGACAAACTGGATGTGGAACTCCATTACACCAAACCTTATATCACCTCGGCCTGGGCTTATCCGGCAACCGTGGAATTCGTACTAGAACAATAACAAGAATGAAAAAGATACAAATGGTGGACCTGCAGACGCAATACCAGCGTATCAAGCAGGACATAGATACCGGCATACAGGAAGTGATCGAGTCGGCGGCTTTCATCAAGGGACCGAAGGTGGCCGCCTTCCAGGAACATCTGGAACAGTACACCGGTGCCAAGCACGTCATCCCCGTAGGTAACGGTACGGATGCGCTGCAGATCGCGCTGATGGGTCTCGGACTGAAGCCCGGCGACGAAGTGATCACCCCCACCTTCACCTTCATCGCCACCGCCGAGGTGGTGGCCCTGCTGGGACTGACGCCCGTAGTGGTGGACGTTGACTGGGAGACGATGAACATGGACATAGAGGCCGTACGCCGTGCTATCACACCGCATACGAAAGCCATCGTACCGGTACATCTGTTCGGTCAGTGTGCAGAGATGGAAGCGCTGATGGCGCTGGCCAAGGAACACGGGCTCTACGTAGTAGAAGATGCGTGTCAGGCCATTGGTGCCAAGTACACGTTCAGCAACGGCGAGACGCGTCAGGCAGGTACGATCGGTCATATCGGCTGCACCAGTTTCTTTCCCTCGAAGAACCTGGGCTGCTACGGCGACGGCGGTGCCATCTTCACCAACGACGACGAGCTGGCCGCACGGATGCGCGCCATCGCCAACCACGGAATGGTGGTGCGCTACCATCATGACTCGGTGGGCGTGAACAGCCGTCTGGACAGCATTCAAGCCGCAGTGCTGGATGCCAAGTTGCCCCACCTGGACGAATATATCGCTGCGCGCCAACGCGCTGCCGCCTATTATGACGCTGCCTTCGCCGGCAACGACAAGCTGCTGGTGCCCGGCCGTCAGAGCCGCTCGACCCATGTATTCCACCAGTACACGCTGCGCGTCGTAGGTGCAGACCGCGACAAGCTGCGCGAAGGGCTGGCGGAGAAAGGTATACCAGCGATGATATACTACCCCATCCCGCTACATCAACAGAAAGCCTACCTCGATCCGCGATACAAAGACGGTGACTTCCCCGTAGCCGAAAGGCTGGCCGAATGTGTGCTGTCGCTGCCGATGCATACGGAACTGGACGAGGAACAACTGCATTATATCACCTCCAATGTGCTGGCGCTGATATAACTATCGGAGATTTGAGAACCAAGATTTGATATTCATATGTCCTCCATCGGCCTACAACAAAATCTGACACAAACGACCAAGTTGTCGCCCACCCAGATCCAGATGATCCGGATGCTGGAACTGCCGTCCATCGAACTCAACAAACGTATCACCGAAGAGCTGCAGGAGAACCCCGCACTGGAGGAAGGACGTGAGGAAGCGTTAGAGGACGGGCTGAAAGGACTGGAGGAGGATGAGTTCGATGACGGCTATATGCCCGACGACGGGTATGAAGAAGGCCGGCAACGAGACCCGCTGCAGAACGAGGATTTCAACTACGAGCAGTACATCTCCGACGATGAGACCCCCAGCTATATGCTTCACCAGCAGTATAGTCCGGCCGATGAGGACCGACGCGAAGTGCCCATCATCGGCGGCAGCAGTCTGCTGGAGGAACTGAAGGCGCAGATATACCTGACGAACATGACCAAGCCGCAGCGCCACATTGCCAAATGGGTGCTGGGAAACATCGACGATGACGGTTATCTAAGGCGCACAACGGAACAACTAGTGGACGACCTGATGTTCCAGGAACAACTGGAGGTAAGCGACGAAGAGATGGCATCTATCGTGGCGCAGATCAAGCAGTTTGACCCGCCCGGCATCGCCAGTGCGGACCTGCAGGAGTGTCTGCTCACCCAACTGCACCGCAAACCGCAGACGGAGAGTGTACAACTGGCCGAGACCATCCTCAACAAACATTTCGAAGCCTTCTCCAAACATCATTTCGACCGAATCAAACAGCGGCTGAACTGCTCGGACGAAGAGTTCCAGCAAGCGGTGCAGGAGATCGTCCATCTAAACCAGAAACCTGCGAACGCCTTCACAGGCTCGGTATATGAGTCACAACGCGAGACCATCATCCCGGATTTCACCATCGAAGAGCGCGACGACGAACTATTCGTAATACTCAACACGGGTGATATACCCGAACTGCACGTGAGTCGCGACTACAGCGACATGCTGGCTAACTACGAACGGATGCCCAAGACCCAGGAGACGCGTGAGGCCACCACCTTCATCCGCAACAAACTCAATGCGGCACGCTGGTTCATCGACGCCATCCGTCAGCGCAACGAGACGCTGATGAAGACCATGACGGCTATCCTGCGCTTCCAATACGAGTTCTTCCTGGACGGCGAAGAGACAAGTCTGCGGCCGATGGTGCTGCAGGACATCGCCGACCGCACGGGCTACGACGTATCCACCATCTCGCGCGTGAGCAACAGCAAGTACGTGGAGACCCGCTACGGCATCTATCCGCTCAAGTATTTCTTCTCTGAGGCGATGACGAACGCCGAAGGTGATGAGGTGTCGACCCGCGAGATCAAGAAGATACTGGGTGAACTCATCGCTCAAGAAGACAAGCGCCAACCGCTCACCGACGAACAACTCGTCACACTACTCACGACGGAGGGTTATCCTATCGCCCGCCGCACTGTAGCCAAATATCGCGACCAACTGAATATACCCGTTGCACGCATGCGCAAGCAATAGAGCCAACAGACATATGCACCGCACCCTGCACATATTAGCACAGACGCTGAGTATCCTCTGCTACCCACTCTGGATACCCACCTACGGCATCGCACTCTTCTGCGTGGCCTATTCGCGTCATGTACTGCCGCTGCCGCCGGTCTGGCAGGGAGTGGCTATCGGCGGGACGCTGCTGCTCACCAGCGTCATTCCCCTGACGGCTATCCTACTGCTGATCCGCCGCGGTGTGGTGAGTGACCTGCAGATGAACCGACCAGAGGAACGGCATATACCCTACCTGTACACCACGATCAGTTACGGCTTCTGGTGCTACCTGCTCATCGCCATGCTGCATGCACCGACCTTCATCAACATAGTGGCCGTAGGGGCTACCGTGGCACTGGCACTGATCAGCCTGATCAACCGATGGTGGAAGATCAGTGCCCACCTGACGGGTCTGGGCGGACTGTTCGGAGGAATGCTCAGTTACTGCCTCGGCATAGGAGCACTGCCCACGACTGGTACGTGGGTGCTCTGGCTCGGCATGATCCTGGCTCTCTCTTACGCGCGCCTGTATCTGAATGCCCACACGCCCGCACAGGTGGTAAGCGGACTGCTGACGGGACTAACCTGTACCCTACTGCCAAATATCATTGCCTGGTATGCTGCATAGTCTTCGCCTACATATGATCTGCCTATTGCTCTGCGGCCTCAGCCTACTGCAGGCACAGGCGCTGAGCGAGCGCGCACGCGTGTCACTACTCACCTGCACACCGGGCCAGGAATTGTATGCGCGCTACGGCCACACGGCCATCCGCGTGTGCGACCCCGAGAACGACTTGGACCTGGTGTTCAACTACGGCATCTTCGATTTTGAGACCGACCATTTCTATTGGAAGTTTGTACGCGGAGAAACATGGTATGAACTAGGAGCCACCCGCATGCCGTGGTTCATGAGCGAATATGTGATGGAACAACGACCGGTGTACGAACAGGTGTTGCGGCTCGACTCCGTGCAGCGCGAGGCTATATGGCAGGCACTGCTGCAGAACTACCAACCGGCCAACCGCCACTATCTCTATAACTTCGTCTTCGACAACTGCGCCACGCGGCCATATGAACTGATCCGTCAGTCGCTGGGAGGCACGATCCGTTCGGAGTACGAGGGGTATAAAGGGCAGACCTATCGACGCTTCCTGCGTCACTACACGGGTGCACACACCTGGGCGAATGCCGGCATCAACCTGCTGTTCGGCAGGCGCGCCGACCAACCGATGAACGACCGGCAAAGGCTGTTCCTGCCCGAAGAGCTGATGCACTATATGGACCAAGCCACGCTGGCCGACGGCAGTCCGCTACTCGACAGCAGTAACAGTGCACCCTTTGCGACAGTACGCACTCCCTGGTACGCCACGTGGGAGTTGGGACTTGCCATGTACTTCCTGCTGGTGCTATGCGTCACGCTCTATGATCGCCGTCGCGGACGTTTCTGCCCGGCTATCGACATCATCGCAGCAGTGCCCTACACGCTGCTCCTATTACTTGTCGCCTTCCTCACTTTCTTCTCCTGCCACCCGCTGGTGGGCTTCGGATGGCGACTACTCATCATCCCTATCACACATCTATGCGCAAGAATCGTTTATATAGTACGCTGATCGGGTGCCTGCTGGCAAGTACCCTATTCGCGGCCTCCCGCCTGACGGTGGTGGCCGTAGTGGACGGTCTGACGGCCGACAACCTGAACGCACTGCGTCTGTACTGGCAGCAGGGCGGCCTGCGCACACTAAGCGAAGAGGCTTATCAGACCACCCTCGCTTTTCCTCATCTGGTCTATGGCGGCAACGAGACGACGGCGACGCTGATGACCGGTACAACGCCATCGGAACACGGTTATACAATGGACCGCTACTTCCTGCGTCGCGACCGTAAGTTGCACTCGATGCTGGAGGACGAACAGGCCAAGGGTATAGGTACCGAACAGCGCGTGTCGGCACGTGCATTGCTCAGTCCGACCATCGCCGACCGGATGCGTCTGCAATATCCCTACGCCAAGATATACGCGGTGGGACTGGACGCAGAGACCTCAGTGCTGCTAGCCGGACATGCAGCCAATGCCTGTTGCTGGCTGGACGCAGACAAACAGGCGTGGGTGGCCACCGCAGCCTACAGCGAAGGACTACCGTCGTCAGCATACGAGATGAACCAGAACGGCCGTATCGCCCAGCTGGCCGCCCATCAGTGGATACCACGTATGGACATCCCCGCCTATACCAACCCCACCGACCAGGAACGCAAACGCGGTTTCTCGTACGAGGTGAGCAAGACCCTGCGTCGTGCGCCCGAGGCGAACACACTGGTGATCGAGTTGGCACTGGCCCTGCAGAAAAGCGAGAAAATGGGTACGGACGGAACACCCGACCTGCTCCTGCTGCAACTCAACAGTCTGAGTCCGCAAGCCGAGTGCGATCGTATCCGTTCGGCCGAACATGAAGACATGTATCTATGGCTGAACCAAGACCTGGGTTACCTGATGGACCAGCTGAACCGTCGCATCGGTCGCGAACACTACCAGCTGCTCGTTGTCGGTCGTCCCGCACTGGGTACGGCCCTGCAGACCATGACGGACATCCATATGCCCGTGCGTCCCTTCAATGTTGATCGTGCAGCGGCGCTGATCGGCACCTACCTGATGGCCATATACGGTCATGAGCGCTGGGTGGACGGCGGCTACGGACAGTCGATATACCTGAACCGCACCCTGATCGAACAGAAACGACTCAACCTGGGTGACATACAAAGACAGGTGGCTACTTTCTTGCTGGAATTTGAGGGCATCCAGTCGGCCATGCCGGCTCACGAGGCTATCCTAGTACCCCAACTGAACCGTTCGCTATGCAAGCGACACACGGGCGATGTGGTCTTCACCCTGCAACCCGGTTGGCAACTGATGCAAGACGACCGACACACTATCGATCACGTCATCGACGATCGTCCGCAATCACCCCTACTCTTCTGGTCTGGCACATTGCGCCCCATGCCCGAAGGAAAACTCACTGCAACCGACGTTGCAGATCTGATATTTTAGGACAAATATAATTCAGGATTTTATGATATATCACGAGATTAAAGTCAGTTATGAGCGCCAAACGGGTGAAGACAACCCGGGCAAAGTAAAAGAGATTTACCTGATTGACGGCGCAGTCAGTTTTGCGGATGCAGAGAACTGCCTGATGGAGGAGATCAAGCCCTTCATCTTCGGCGACTGCGAAGTGCAGAGCTGCAAACGTTCGCAGTTCTTTGAAGTCTTCCCGAACGAAGGCGGCGAGTACTGGTACAAAGCACGCGTGGAGATGATCACCATTGATGGAGAGAAAGAGACCCGCAAGTCGGTGCCCGTACTGGTACAGGCCAACCTGCTGGACGATGCCATTTATGCATTGCGCCAGGCGATGAAGTCGTATGACTGCGAACTGCTCTCCATTGCCAAGACCCCCATTATGGATATCCTGCACGCCGTTCATTGATGCCTCTGCAATTCGACATACGTGCCATCATCAAGAGCAAAGCGCCTAATGCCAAGGTGCCAGATTTCCTGATCCGTTATCTGGAACGTATCACGCATGTGAAGGAGATGAACGCCTTCTTGCGCAAGTACCCTGACCTATGCGGATATGAATTCATGGACCGTGTCATCCATGAGGAACTGGGTTGCTCAGCCTCAATAGAAGGCACAGAGCATATCCCTACCGACGGACGGCCCGTCATCTTTGTGAGCAACCACCCGTTGGGTGGACTGGACGGCATGATCATCGCCGAGATGATCCACGAGAGCCGTCAGCAATCAGCGGTCAGCCGTCAGTTGAAAGTCATCGTCAACGAACTGCTGATGTTTATGGAACCGATAGCCGACCTTTGGGCACCGGTGAACAAAGTAGGACAACTGAGCAAGGAACAGGCCGTTGCGCAGCAACGCATGTGGGAGTCAGGCACAGACGTACTGACATTCCCAGCTGGTGCGTGCAGCCGATTGCAGCGTATTGACGGCCGATGGCAGATACAGGATCTGGAATGGAAGAAGAATTTCGTCCAGCGTGCCCGCGAGTACCAACGCGACATCGTGCCCATTTATTTCGAAGGCCGTAACAGCCGTTTCTTTTACGCCCTAGCCTGGTTGCGCAAGCTGCTCCACATCAAGCTTAATATCGAGATGCTTTACCTTGTGGACGAGATGTACGGCGCACACGGCAAGCATTTCCGCGTACACGTGATGCCGCCTATACCGTACACCACTCTGGACAACTCGCGTACGCCGCTACAGTGGGCACAACACATTAAACAGCAAATATACCATCATCGCCTATGAAAGAAATTATACCCCCTGTTGACACCGAACTGCTGCTGAGCGAACTGGAAGGTCACCTACTCCGTCCCAGCAACAAAGCGGGCAACCTCATCTACGACATCACTGCGCACGAATGTCCTAACGTGATGCGCGAGATCGCACGCCTGCGCGAGATCAGTTATCGTGCCGGCGGCGGTGCCACGGGCAACGAGATGGATATCGACGACATGGATACCATGGCTCGTCCCTACCATCAGTTGCTTGTCTGGGACCCCGAGAACCGCCAGATCATCGGCGGTTACCGCTACCTGTTGGGCAGCGAGGCAGAGATACGTGACGGTCAACCCTACATTACCTCGGCACATCTCTTCCGCTATTCGGACACCTTCATCCGCGACTATCTGCCGCAGACAATCGAGTTCGGCCGCGCCTTCGTACAACCGATGTACCAGCAACGCGAGATGGGTGTGAAGGCCCTCTTTGCGTTAGACAACATCTGGGACGGTATCGGTGCGGTGATGGCCGACCATCCAGAACTCAGATGGATGATCGGCAAAGTAACCATCTATCCGGACTACAACCATATGGCACGCGAGCTGATCTACGCTTATCTGGAGCGCTACCACCGTGGTCCGCAAGGCTTGTTCGAGCCCTATCATCCATTCCACGCCTCCTTGACAGGTGACGAGGCCGGCCAACTGCTTGATCTCATCCGTTCGACCTTCGAGGGCGAGGACGCACAGACCAACTACCATGCACTGCAGCGGGGTGTACGCGAACAGGGTACGGTGATTCCGCCTATGTTCTCCGCCTATCTGAACCTGACGAACGACCTGCTCTTCTTCGGTAACGCTGTCAATGACGAACTGGCAGATGTATATGAGACCGGTATCATGGTGGATTTCCAGACGGTCTATGCCGAAAAGAAAGAGCGCTATCTAACGCCCTACATCCAGTGGCGCAATGAGCAAGAGCATCGCGAATAACATAAGGAATGTACGTGCGCATCTCCCCGCGTGCGTGACGCTCGTATGCGTGAGCAAGTTCCAGTCCGAAGAGGCCATCCGCGAGGCGTACGAAGCCGGCGAGCGCCATTTCGGAGAAAGCCGCGTGCAGGAACTACAACGCAAAGTGCCAGTGCTGCCCGATGATATCCGATGGCATTTCATCGGTCATCTGCAGACGAATAAGGTGCGTGACCTGCTGCGTCTGAGGCCGTGCCTGATAGAAAGCGTCGATTCCGAACGTCTGCTCCACACCATCAATGACGAAGCAGGAAAAATGGACATTGTACAGGATGTACTGCTGGAGGTGCATGTGGCCCGAGAGGAGAGCAAGACAGGTTTCACGCCGGAAGAACTAAGCGCCATCAGCCATCAACTATCGGCTTTGGTTCATGTCCGCGTATGCGGATTGATGTGTATGGCAACAAACACGGAGGATGAAGAGGAAATAAGGCGGTGCTTTAGTCAGGCTGCCCACATCGCGCACGATCTGGCACGACAATCTATCTTCAGTCAGGCTGTGCCGATCCTGTCTATGGGTATGAGCGACGACTATCCGCTTGCTATCGGCTGCGGTAGCACCAGTGTCCGCATCGGTTCCGCCATCTTCGGAGAGAGAGAACATCACCCATCCCCGCTCACCGATCACCAATGTCAAAAAATACGTGCGGTATTTTTTGACCAGGACGGTGTGTTGTTCAACTCCATGCCTTTTCATGCACAATCATGGGAACTGGCGATGAACGAGCACGGCCTTCCCTTCACGGCAGAACAGACTTATCGCAATGAGGGGCGCACGGGTGCATCGGTTATCGCCGAGGCCTATCGACTGGTGCACGGCACGGATGTGCCGGAAGGACTTTGCGAGCAGGTCTATGCTGCAAAGTCTTGTCATTTCAACCGCCTGACGGGTGGACGCTTGCCGGAACTTATTCCCGGCATACAGGACGTCCTGCATTGGTTACATGCACAAGGCGTGCAATGCTGGGTGGTGACGGGCAGCGGGCAGCGCTCACTGCTTGACAATCTGGAGAACACTTTTCCGGGCATCTTCACCGGATTCATCACCGCTTTTGACGTCACGCGCGGTAAACCCGACCCGGAGCCGTACCTGAAAGCATGGGAGCGGAGCGGGTTCAGGAAAGATGAGTGCATGGTGGTGGAGAACGCTCCTCTGGGTGTACGATCCGGCAAAGCGGCAGGGCTCTTCGTTGCCGCTGTCAACACAGGTCCGCTCCCCGATAGCGATCTTGCCGCGGAAGGAGCCGACCGGATATTCCCCGACATGCAAGCACTGTTACAGTGGTTGAAGCACTAAGAAAGACTGCCATTTTGGCAGTTTTTTTGTATCTGGAACATCGTTTGTAGTAGTATGGTTGAAAACGAATATTAACCAAAACACCATACAACTATGAATGCAACGAATCAAAACAATCAAAACGAGAACTTGCAGAAGTTCGCTATCAACCTTTGCGAGCGGGCAAAAGAGGGCAAACTGGATCCCGTCATCGGACGTGACGACGAGATCCGACGTGTGCTGCAGATTCTCTCGCGGCGTACGAAAAACAATCCTATCCTGATTGGTGAACCGGGTGTCGGCAAGACCGCTATCGCGGAGGGTCTGGCCCACCGTATCGTGCGCGGCGACGTGCCGGAGAACCTGAAGCAGAAACAGATCTACTCGCTCGATATGGGTGCGCTGATTGCCGGCGCGAAGTATCAGGGTGAGTTCGAAGAGCGACTCAAGGGCGTCGTCAACGAAGTGGTGGCTGCCGCGGGGGAGATCATCCTCTTTATCGACGAGATCCACACGCTGGTAGGTGCCGGTAAGTCGAGCGGAGCCATGGACGCGGCTAACATACTCAAACCCGCCTTGGCACGTGGCGACCTGCGGGCAATAGGTGCTACCACCCTCGACGAGTATCAAAAGTATTTCGAGACTGACAAGGCCCTGGAACGTCGGTTCCAGAAGGTCATGGTCGACGAGCCTGATGAGGCTGCCACTATCTCGATACTGCGTGGACTGAAAGAGCGCTACGAGACCCATCACAAGGTGCGTATCAAGGACGATGCGATCATCTCGGCCGTCACCCTCTCCGCACGTTATATCACCGATCGTTACCTGCCCGACAAGGCCATCGACCTCATCGACGAAGCCGCAGCCAAACTGCGTCTGGAGGTGGACTCCAAGCCCGAAGAGATCGACTCGCTCGACCGTCAGATCAAGCAGCTGGAGATAGAGCGCGAAGCCATCAAACGCGATAAGAACGAAACCAAGCTAAACGAGATAGAGAAACAACTCAAGGAGCTGAAAGCCAAGAGCGAAGAACTCAATGCACGCTGGAACAAGGAGAAAGGCTACGTAGCCACTATCCAAAACGAGAAAGCACGTATTGAGACTCTCAAGCACCAGGCCGAAGTGGCCGAACGCGAAGGCGACTACGGCAAGGTAGCCGAGATACGCTATAGTCAGATACCCGCCGCCGAAGCCAATATCAAGGCGGCACAGGACACCCTCCACCAGTTGGGCACCGACAGCCTCATCAAGGAGGAGGTCGACGAAGACGATATCGCCGAGGTAGTAGCCCGCTGGACGGGTATTCCCGTGGCAAAAATGATGCAGTCGGAGCGCGACAAACTGCTCCACCTCGAGGAGGAGCTCCACAAGCGTATCATCGGTCAGGACCAGGCTATCGAGGCCGTCAGCGACGCTATCCGTCGTAGCCGTGCCGGCCTGCAGGATCCCAAACGTCCTATCGGCTCCTTCATCTTCCTCGGCACCACCGGTGTCGGTAAGACCGAGCTGGCCAAGGCGCTCGCCGACTACCTTTTCGACGACGAGAACATGATCACCCGTATCGACATGAGCGAGTACCAGGAGAAGTTCTCGGCCACCCGACTCATAGGCGCGCCTCCGGGATACGTGGGTTATGAAGAGGGCGGTCAGTTGACGGAAGCCATCCGCCGCAAGCCCTACTCGGTTGTGCTGTTTGACGAAATAGAGAAAGCGCATCCGGATGTCTTCAACGTGCTGCTGCAAGTGCTGGACGATGGCCGACTGACCGACAATAAAGGACGTGTCGTCAACTTCAAGAACACCCTGATCATTATGACGTCCAACCTCACGGAGGAGCAGCTGCGTGCTTCGGTACGCCCCGAGTTCATCAACCGTATCGACGAGATTATCCACTTCAGCGAACTCAGCGAAGCCGACATCAAGGCCGTCGTCGGACTCCAGGTAAGCCGCATCCACAAGATGCTGGAGGGCCAAGGTCTCGACCTGCGCGTGACGGATGACGCTATCGACTATATCGCCCGCGAGGGCTACGACCCGCAGTTCGGTGCGCGGCCTGTCAAGCGAGCGCTGCAACGTCTCGTCCTCAACGAGTTGAGTAAGTCCATCATCGGCGGCAAGGTAGATGCCAAACGGCCTGTCGTCGTCGAGTTGCGCGACGGAGAGCTCAAGTTCCGCAACTAATCGTTCGCCCCGCCGGGCAACGAGCATAACAAAAGAGTCCGCTTCATCGGCGGACTCTTTTCTGTGTCAGTATCGTCTTAGTGTTTCTCCGGACGGGGACCGCGACGCTCAGGACGCGGGCCACGCTCCAGGCGTGCACCGTCAGGACGGTTGTTGCGGTCTCCACGCGGTGCGCGAGCGGGACGCTCCGGTTCCTGATAGCCTTCGGGTTTCTCCTTGAGTGCCTTGGCCGAAAGACGGAACTTACCGGTCTTAGGATCGATCTCCAGCAGTTTGATGCGGATATGATCGCCCTCCTTGATTCCGGTCTCTTCCATCGTCTCGTAGCGCTTCCAGTCGATCTCGCTGATGTGCAGCAGACCTTCCTTACCCGGCATGAACTCTACGAAGCAACCGTACGGCATCAGGCTCTTAACGACGGAGTCGTACTCTTCGCCTACCTCAGGCAGGGCCACGATAGCCTTGATCTTAGCAATAGCGGCAGCCATCTGCTCGCCGTTGTTGCTGGCTACCTCTACCTTGCCGCCCTTCTCGTCTTCGTCGATTGAGATGACAGCACCGGTCTCAGCCTGGATGCCCTGGATGATCTTACCGCCCGGGCCTATCACGGCACCGATCATATCCTTCGGGATATAGAAGCTGGTGATACGCGGAGCGTGCGGTTTGAGGTCAGCACGCGGAGCAGGCATACACTCGAGGATCTTGCCGAGGATGTACATACGTGCCTCGTGCGCTTGTGCGAGTGCGTTCTCCAGAATCTCGTAACTCAGGCCGTCCACCTTGATATCCATCTGGCAAGCGGTCAGACCGTCCTTCGTACCGGTGGTCTTGAAGTCCATGTCACCCAGGTGATCTTCGTCGCCGAGGATGTCGCTAAGTATTGCGTAGTTCTTACCTTGGTTCTCCGAGATAAGTCCCATAGCAATACCGCTGACGGGTTTCTTCATCGGTACACCGGCGTCCATGAGGGCGAGTGTTCCAGCGCAGACAGTAGCCATCGAACTCGAACCGTTCGACTCGAGGATATCGGAAACAACGCGTACGGTGTAGGGGAAGTCCTCGGGGATCATATTCTTTAGCGCACGGCAAGCGAGATTGCCATGACCTATCTCGCGACGACCTACGCCGCGTTGTGCCTTGGCCTCACCTGTAGAGAACGGCGGGAAGTTATAATGGAGCAGGAATTTGTCCGTACCCTGGATGAGTGCTTCGTCGATGATCTTCTCATCGCGGCTGGTACCGAGTGTGACGGTAGAGAGCGACTGTGTCTCACCGCGGGTGAAGATAGAGGAGCCGTGAGGTCCGGGCAGCGGACTCACTTCGCACCAGATAGGACGGATCTCCGTCGTCTTACGACCGTCGAGTCGCTTGCCCTCATCGAGCACAGCGCGACGCATGGCCTCTTTCTCTACATCGTGATAGTAACGATCTACGAGGGCTGCTATCTCATCGATATCCACTCCAATCGCCTCTGCGCGAGCAGCCATATAGTCGGCTTTCTCGGTCTTGAAGTCCTCGCGTATCTGCGAGAACATCTCCTCACGGTGGTGCTTGTCGGTATCAGCGCTGGTAGCCTGAGCATAAGCACGAGCGTAACTGTAGTCGTGTACAGCCTGCTTCAACTCGTCATCATTCACCTCGTGGCAGTACTCACGTTTGGTCTCCTTGCCATAGGCCTTCATCATCTCGTTGATAGCGAGGCACTGGGGTTTGATGGCTTCGTGTGCGGCCTTGATAGCCTCGAGCATCACACTCTCGGGCACCTCTTTCATCTCACCCTCAACCATCATGATGTTGTCGTAGGTAGCAGCCACCATGAGTTCGAGGTCAGCATGTTCGCATTGCTCGAAGGTCGGGTTGATCACCATCTTGCCGTCCACGCGTGCAACGCGTACTTCGCTCACCGGACCCTCAAACGGGATATCGGAGCAAGCCAACGCGGCACCGGCAGCCAGACCGGCAATCGACTCCGGCATATCAATGCCGTCGGCCGAATACATCGTCACGTTGACGAAGGTCTCTGCGTGATAGTTGGAAGGGAAGAGGGGACGAAGGGCGCGGTCGATGAGACGTGCAATCAGGATTTCATAATCCGATGCCTTGCCTTCGCGGCGGGTGAAGCCACCCGGGAAGCGTCCAGCGGACGCAAATTTCTCTTTGTACTCTACGGTCAGCGGCATGAAGTCTGTGCCGGGAACCGCATCTTTGGCGGAGCAGACAGTGGCGAGGATCATCGTGTTGCCGAGTGTTGCCATCACGGCGCCATCGGCTTGTTTTGCCAACTTGCCTGTCTCCAGTTTGATCACTCGTCCGTCAGGCAGAGCAATCTCTTTGGTTACAATATTCATCTGTTTTTCGTCAATTACGGGCACCGTTTGTGCCCTTGTTATATATGTTGTTTGTCTTTGGACTCAAAAATTCGTGCAAAATTACTGCTTTTTTTTCATATACGCAAGTAAAAACGAATAAATTATTATGTAGCGCTACGAAAAACGTTCAATTTCGTCGATAGAGGGTAAGGTGTGCCACCCTACCGTTTGTTCTGCAGCGCGTCGGTTGGCCTCGATGTCGTCGATGAAGATGATGCGTTCGGGCCGTATAGTCCCCTCGCGGGTGACTGCCTGATGGACGGCGCGGAAGATAGCCGGATCGGGTTTGGCCATATGCATCTCCTGAGAGAGGAAGAGTTGATCGAAATGGCGGTCGAGACCATATGTACGATTGATAAAATCGAAATGCAACTCATTTCCGTTGGAGAGCAGATAGACGGGGTGACCGTCTGCGCGGAGCCGGTCGATGACATCCAGTCGCCGTTGTGGCAGATCGTCGAGCATGGCCATCCATGCGTCCACGACCTGCTGCTCAGTGGTGCCGGGTCGGCAGTAACGCAACACCTCGCGGATGAAGGTAACGGGCGAGATGTGTCCGCGTTCGAAGTCGGCCATCAGTTGGCGGGAGGCCACACTGACGGACAGCACTCCTTCGCCGTGCTTGTCGATGCCGAGGACAGCCTGCATGTTCGCTTCGCCCATGAGTTCCTCAAAGGCATGCATACAACGGGGCACATTGAGCCGGATGAGCACTCCTCCCAGATCGAAGATATATATGATTGGTTTCGCTTGCGGCATATAAGGCGATTCGTCATTCTTATTTCTCTATTTTGTCCACAAAATTACAGCTATATCAGCCTCAAGAAGAATGAGATGATGCCGGTGTTGATGATATCGGTGAACATAGATCCGATGATAGGTACGATGAGGAAGGGAGTGGGTGAATAATGGTACTTATAGCAGACGGCACTCATGTTAGCCATCGCGTTGGGTGTGGCACCTAATCCGAAGCCGCACAGGCCGGCACAAAGCACAGCTGCATCGTAGGTGCGGCCTAACATAGGGAAGGCGATGAAATAGACGAAGATCACCATCATCACCACTTGTGCACCGAGGATGACGATCAGGGGCACGGCGAGGCTCTGCAGTTCCCACAGCCGGAGGGATATCATCGCCATCCCGAGGAACATAGACAGACATATATTGCCCACGCTGGTTATACGCTCCATATCCAGCAGTTTGTCGGCCTTGATCCACTTTCCGTTTTCCTTATAGGGGACGAATCCAATGGTATTGCGCAGGATGGCAGCCAATATCAGTGCTCCAAAATAAGCAGGGAAAGTGATGCCCGTCCGTGCGAGTGCCCAACTGAGCAAGGTGCCCCCACCCATAGCCATGAGTATCCAATAGGTGGCTTTGGCATACTGCTGGAACTCTAGTTCGTTGGTACTCATACGCTCGGCGCGTCCTGCAGGCGAAGCCTCGTCGCTCTCGATACCGGCCATGGCAGGGTCGATAGTCACATCCTGCGGCTGGATCTGTTCGTTGGTGAGTTTGGTACGGATGATCTGATTGGCCAAAGGTCCGCCCACCATAGAACCGGCTATGAGTCCGAAGGTAGCAGCAGCCATGCCGATGGTAGCCGCTCCATGGAGTCCCATCTGTTCGAGGATAGCAGCAAAGCCACCGGCCGTACCGTGTCCACCTGTCATAGAAACACTGCCGGCAGCTATGCCCAGCAGCGGGTCAACACGCATGAGCCGCGTAATGCCCATCGGCATCAGGTTCTGCAGCGTAATCAAGAGCACCAACAAGACCAGCATGAGCACCAAGGGTTTGCCTCCCTGTCTGAGCACTCGCAGGTCGCACTGGAAGCCCACGCAGGTAAAGAAAGCCACCATGAAGATCTTCTGCAGCGTATCATCGAACGACACCTCTACATCAAACCATGCATACATCGTCAGGCTGAGCAACGAGAAGATGAGGCCGCCGCTGACAGGCGATGGCACGCACACTTTCTGCAAGAAGGCCACTTTTCGCGTTAATACCATACCGATCATGAGGGCCAAAGCGCCTATACCGGCCGTCTGAATCATATCCAATTCCAAACTTATCATACGCTTAAAACAGGTTTATTGCGGCAGAGCCGCGTTTATGAGGTGTACTGCTGCTACGCAGCGTTTATATGCTGCAGGCTATTAAACCCTTATCAAAATCTATATTGTACCGTAATATTGGCGGCTTGTCTGTTGACATTGGCCGCGCGGCAGAAGGTATCAAACATATCATGCCAGTCGACCCCAAAGTTCCAACTCCGTCCGATCTGCTTGTTGACGGACAGACAGCCATAGACCGGTGTACCAAAGAGTTCGCGTACGGGTGCTTGAGGGGTATAATATACGAGCTTCAATCCGATCTGCCATTGGCGAGGAAGATAGGCAGTAGGCGCCACTCGCAGGGAAGCATACACTTTGCTTCTGGCAATATAGAGATTCGCACCACCCGTCAGCGTCACCCACTTCGTTTTCCAATAAGCCGATGCATCCACTCTGGCAACGTTCTCATCGCCATCAATGAAATAATAACCGGTCTCCGTCTGGACGCTGAGTGACCTGCGGGTGTAGGCATACGACAGTTTGATCTGATTGATCACCCTTTCTTGCAGTTGTTCTTTCGTCGTCACCCACATCGCTTCGTTCGTCGGATCCGCCTCCATCAGTAGAGCCGAGTGAGCCGGATTGAAGAACTTGCGATAATAGCCCAATTGTATCTGATGCTGTTCTTGGGGGAGATATATAACACTCACGTCCGTGTTGTTGCGGATGTCCATGTGCCTCTGCGTGGTGCCGGAATCGGTTATCCGGTAGTTGTAGAACATCACACGATGCCCCGCTGCGAAGCGCCACTTTGGCAGAGAGTAGCCGAACTGCAGATAGATGTCATGGTTGAAGACATCCCAACTCCTGGACGTATCTTTCTGCCAGGTCATCTGGTAATCGCCTTCCACACCCACCATCATCGTCAGTCCTTTCACCGGCAAAGGTGTATTCAGTTCCAGCACAAACATAGGCAAACGGTTGGTGACGGTCGGATTGACGTCATATTGATAGCCGCCCAAGACGAGCAGTTCCGTTCCTGCGTCATTGAAATTGTGGAAATACCGCGCCCTACCCATGATCTTCTGCGTAGTGGCATCCGGCATTTTGAGGTATTGCTGTGTGAAATAGGTCAACAGCCTGTTGCGTTCGTCAAAGCGGTTGGTCATGTGCAGCGACAGATACTCCTTGTGCTCATCCTGATAGCGATAGGTCGCATTGGCATAGAGGTCGGTATGGGAGCTGCCGAACAGCACATTCACCGTACCGTTACCCTCCAACTGTTTGCCGAAACCGCCCTGCCCTTCCACAAAACCTTTCGCCGAATTAGGCATTGCCATGGTAATATCCAGCACCTTGCCCGTCCCTATAGTACCCTTAGCCACACCTGTATTGTCGCACACCTGTATCTTGGCTATGTCCTTGGCTTTCATCTGGCTTATAATCAATCTCGTGTCACCGTTCAAGGGGCAGTTGTCCACGCGCAGGTTGTAACCATCAATGACATCTTCATAGCCGCGTATCATCAGGTCCGGCATCATCTGCAGCACATCCATCAGCGACTCTTCCCCGGTCAGTTCCATGCGCTGGGGATAGATCACCGTCCTGTCTGCCTTCACCTCTATAACAGGCTTGACCTCTATGACGGGCACACTATCGTCCGCATACAAAGAGGACGAGAAAAAGCACAAAGCAAGCACAATGATAAAAGTCGTAGATTGTCGCATCGTTTCAAACAGTCAGTTGTTCTGCTTCAGCAATTTCGCTCGCAAAAGTACTACAAATTTTACAAATTTGCAAGATTTAGTTAGAAAACAACAAATCATACAAGCATATTTGTTTTTTTAGACCAAAATCCTTGTATATTCCAAATATTTGTTGTAATTTTGCAGCCGATATTAGTATGCGGAAGTACGGACTAAGAAAGGAATACGGACGAAAGTGAAAGTAAGAAGGAGCATATTACTTTGTTTGCTTTGCGCGGCAATGAGCATGCCGTGCACGGCACAGGTATCGACTGCCGGTCGTTCAGTGTTCTCCTTCATGGGACTGCCTGTGTCGGCGCGTGTACACGCGTTGGGAGGCAGCAACGTAAGTCTGAGTAACGGCGACGTGTCGATGGGTATGTGCAACCCTGCCCTGCTCCACAACGAGACACACATGGTGCTCCAGATGAACTTCTGCTACTACCTGCCAGGTACGATGTTCGCCAGCGCATTGTACGGGCATAACTTCGGCGAAGCGAAAGGATTAAGGAAGGACGACAGCGAGGGGATGAAGGAGGAAGGAGGAAAGCCGGAGAAGCCCAATTATTTCGCTGTCGGATTCCATTACCTGGACCATGGCAACATGCCTTACGCTGATGAGCAGGGCAACCTGACAGGAGGCTCGTTCGGTGCACGCGACATACTGATTGACGTGATGTATGCGCGTCAACTGCACCCGAGCTGGAAAGTGGGAGTGTCGCTTAAACCCGTCTATAGCATCTATGAGCACTACACCAGTTTTGCCATCGGTGCGGACATCGGAGCTCATTTCCAGACCAAGGACTCGACTTTCCAGATGGGTCTGGTACTGCAGAACATCGGTTGGCAACTAAAGCGTTTCTACGAAGACGGAGGTCGTCCGACGGAAATGCTTCCGCTGAACCTGCAACTAGGTCTGACCTATCGCGTGAAACACGCCCCGCTGCGCTTCCACCTGCAGATACATAACATACAAACATGGCACCTCAACTATGAGTGGACGAGTCTGGACAAGAGTGCGACCACAGGCGACATCGTGTCCCACAACGTCAAATGGTACGACATGCTGTTCCGCCATACGATATGGTGCATCGAGGTGGTGCCCAAGAGTGAGAAGTTCTACATCGCCTTCAGCTACAACCACCGCCGCCGGGCCGAACTGAACCTGAGTGACCAGAAGTCGCTGGCGGGATTTGCACTGGGCGCAGGCGTGAAGATCAAACAGGCCCGTCTGAACCTGGCAGTCAGTCAGTTGACCAAATCGAATTTCTCGGTGCAAGGCGGATTGACGCTGGATATCAACTCGCTACTAAAGTAGCTCGATTGGTAATTGATAATTGGTAATTGGTAATTTTATGAATAAGATCATCGTAGCTATAGACGGTTATTCGTCGTGCGGCAAATCAACGATAGCCAAGGCGCTGGCCAAGTATGCCGGCTATACATATGTAGACACGGGTGCAATGTATCGTGCCATCGGACTCTACACCCTGCGTCACGGACTGACCACAGAGGCCGCCATCCTGGCCGCATTGCCTAAGATACAAATAGGTTTTATCTTGGCGGACGGAGCACAACACGTCACGCTCAACGGTGAGGACGTAGAAGCACATATACGCACGCTGGAGGTAGGCAACCGCGCCAGCGAGATATCGCAGATCAAAGAGGTACGTGCTTTTCTGGTGGCGCAACAGCAACAGATGGGACTGCAGAAAGGCATCGTGATGGACGGACGCGACATAGGTACAGTAGTCTTT
Organism: uncultured Bacteroidales bacterium; assembly: GCA_902784585.1. GTDB lineage: Bacteria > Bacteroidota > Bacteroidia > Bacteroidales > Paludibacteraceae > Colicola. The sequence goes on from CACZVM010000009.1 coordinate 48,693, forward strand.
CCGCAGGCAGAACTAAAGCTATTCCTGACCGCCAGTCCGGAAGTGCGTGCACAACGCCGTTTCGACGAGCTGAAGGAGAAAGGCGGACAACCGGTATATGAAGAGGTACTCAAGGATGTGAACGACCGCGATTATCGCGACACACACCGCGCCGAGAGCCCGCTGCGTCAGGCCGACGACGCCATCGTGGTAGACAACAGTCACCTCACCCGTGAAGAACAAATGGAGGTTATTTACAAGCATTTCGAGAATGCGTGCAAATAATTAGTAATTGGCAATTTGAACATTTCGATTGACGAACATAGCGGTTTTTGTTTCGGAGTGACGCGAGCCATCGAGACAGCAGAGAGCGAACTGAAGAACGGTTCGCTTTGTTGCTTGGGCGACATCGTGCACAACGGACGAGAGGTGGCGCGCCTGGAGCAAATGGGTCTGCAGACGATTGACTACGATGACCTGCGTACGCTACCCTCGGATGCGCGAGTGCTGCTACGTGCGCACGGAGAACCGCCCAGCACCTATTGGATAGCCCGTCAACGCGGCCTGAGCATCATCGACGCTACCTGTCCGGTGGTGAAGAAACTGCAAGAACGCATCCACGCGTGCTACGAGCAGCATAAGAACGACGAGGCGCTACCGCCACAGATCGTCATCTACGGTCAACCCGGCCATGCCGAAGTGATCGGACTACAGGGACAGACCAACAACACAGCCATCGTCATCGAGCATGCCGACCAACTCGACCGCATTGATTTCACCAGGCCTATATACCTCTTCTCGCAAACCACCAAATCGGTCGAGGGTTTTCACGCACTGGAGGAGGCCATCCGATCACAAATCACCAATCACCGATCACCCATTACGCTGGAAGCGCACGATACTATCTGCCGCAATGTAGCCAACCGCGTGAAGGAGCTGCAGGCTTTTGCGCAGGCGAACGATCTGGTGTTCTTTGTAGGTGGAAGCAAATCGAGCAACGCGAAGGTGCTCTTCCAGAAATGCGCGGAGGTCAATCCCAACACCTTGTTTGCCTCATCGCCGGACGAGGCCGAAGAGAAGTTCTCGGCATTCCGCATTCAGCATTCAGGAACAACAAATCCCGACTTTCGTGTCGGGATCTGCGGAGCGACGAGTACGCCGCTATGGTTAATGGAGCAGGTACGCGATCGTATCATGCTTCTTGCTTCTCATATTCCTGCAGGAACAGGAAATTAGCAATCATGTTTTGTTCGAAGGCATAGGCATACGCCCTGCCGTTATAATCGACGAACGTCAGTTTGGCGTCGTCCAGTCGTGTGTCGTGATAATCCATCTCCGGCACTATTGCCCGACGCGGATGCCCCGCCCATACCGTCTGCATGCGCACCGTTGTCCAATCGGCTATATGGATACGATCCATCTCATCAATCGAGAACTGAGGGAAGCCGAGACGATAAGCGGATGTCTCGCGCTTGCGTGTCTCCCGTTTCTGCTTCTCCTTCTCATCCCACTCGGCGCGTCCCTGCAGATACGCTTCCGGGTCAGCATCCACATAGACGGCGTAGAAAAGGGTTGGTTTGCCGCCCTCGTAGATGTCGCGGCTAAGGCCCAGAAAATCCACTCGCGCAGGGTGAGCCTTCAACCAGTCAGTGGTTACCCACATTGCTCCAGCCACATTATCCTCCACATACACATGCTCCATATAATCTGCCGTCATCCGGTCGGCATACTCGTTGGCAAAATAATGTTTCTCCATCTTGAGTCGCGTAGCCATACTCGCCGTCACGCTGTTCTTAGCCACCGTGGCATCGTTGCGGCGGTGAGGCATGAGCAGCCAACCGTCCTCTTTCTCCCCATTGCGCAGGAAGATAAGGGCATTCACACCGAAATGGTTGGAGAGCATCGAGCGTCGGAGTGGACGAAGCTTCGCATCGTTCTCATACAGTTTGCGGATCGAAAGACTGCCTTCGATGAGGTAGTCGAGTGCACGGTTGGTGAGCAGGTGTGCCATATACGAACTACGCATGCAGTGGATAGTGGCCGTCTGACCATTCGCTTCTGTGGCCGGTTCGAAATCCGCCAGACGGACAGTCACGCTGTCCAGCGTCTTGCTCGAGGAATGTGCTTCCAGCAACGTACCGCAATGCGACTTGATGAACGAATCCAACTGGAAGAAAGCCGTCGGGTCATCCTCCACACGTATGTGCTTGGAATGATACTTGTTCATCTGGAGCAGGGGGTCGAAATAGACCACTGCCTGACTGTCATGCAGATCGATTATATGACGATACTCCTTCACGTAATGGTTCCACATGTCCTGATTGCGATAACTGACCTTTATCTGGTCTTCCTTCTTATGCAGTCGCCAAGTGACCAGCAGGGCGGAGACGAACAAGAACGCGAAGCCGATGAAGGATGCGAAGATATCGCTCAACAGGCTTGTTTTATCGTCCGTGATCAGCACGACTACAGCCACAAAGCCCAAGGACGCCAACACGATGGCTGCCATCACCAGTACATATTTGACCTTACTCTGCTGCTTGAGAGTTTGAAAATATCTGCTAATGGTTTCTTCCATACTTGTCTATTGATGATAAATGATCTGATACATCTGTTCTAGTTCTTCGGGCGCAGGTACACCCTCGGGATAGAGACGGTAGAAATTGCTGTACTGCCGTAGCAGTCGTTCCTGCCGGTCGAAGGCAAAGAGTCGTTCGCCGTCGCACCACACGGCCTGGTCGGAATGGTGAAGCACATAGTGGTGGCCGTCCGCCTCAATAAAGGTCTGTTTGCTATTGCGTCCTGTCTCCCAGTGCACTGCTATCTCCACCTCCGTCTCGCCTGCACGAGCCGTCAGTCGGCTGCTATAGGGCAACCCGCATTGCGGATCCGTACGGTGGTCGAGACGTATGTCGGATAGACTGCTGAGCGGCAGCAGCTGCATCAGCGGCGCCAGCGCATTGGGTGCACTGTCCATCCAGCTTCCTCCCAGACCATACCGAGCAGGGTCGATTCGTCCATCGGGGGTAGCATACGGGTCTTCCAGCACCATGCGCACCGACTCGATATGCCGTAGCGGACAGTGAGCAGCGAACCATAGCATCTCCTCGCCGTAGGCGGTATGATGCATCGGTACATACCGTCCCCGCAAGTCGGGCGCGAAGAAACGGAGTCCCTCTTCGGCCGTCTCGGCCAGTGGCTTCTCCACCATTGGCAGCACCCCGCGCTTGAGACAGCTCTCTACGACATCCAGATGGGTAGCAGGAGGCGTAGCGATGACGGCAGCGTCGGGATGCAAGGCATCGAGCAGCGCCGTATAGTCGGTGAAGAAAGGCAGGTCGGGATAGGCATCGGCCAGCGGCGTCCGATGCAGGTCGCAGAGACCGCATAAGCAATATAGCGGCGTTGCTGTCAACGCCGCTATATGATAGCGGGCTATACGGCCCAAACCAATCAGAACGATAGTCATATGCCTGCGTCCGCGAGTGGCTTAACGCACACTCGTCAGTTTACGCACTCTGGCATTGAACGCATCCTGCTTGAGCAGGTTCTCCAGCGTCAGGTGCATACGGTAGTTCCAGAAATGACGCGGGTTAGCCGGCACGTTGATACGATCGGCGAACTGGTTGGGCAGACGCAGTTGTCCGTCGATAGCCAACCAGTCTTGCAGCGGCAGGATTACCCACATAGCGGGACTGTACATATGCTGATTGATGATGAACTCGGCGATCTCCGGACTCATCTGCTGCGGTGCGTCGCCCCACCAGCCCATCTGCTCGTTGTAGAACTGCTGCGTCACAGCGCGGTCCTCCTCCCACCAAGCGCGGAGCGGGTTCATATCATGCGTACCGGTAGTGCAAACACTCTGGTATGGTGCATCTGCCGGATGGGCGAACTTAACCGTCGGATCCTTCGGCATACGCTGGATCTCCAAGCTCAAGATCTGCAACTCATGCATCACGTCGGGCACACAAGCGGGCACCATACCCAGGTCTTCACCACAACAGAGCATCTTGGTAGCACCGATCAGAGTCGGCAACTTACGCATCGCCGAGTCACGCCAGAACTGGGTGTGACGACGGAAGAAATACTCGTTGTAGATACGCATCAGCACCTCTTTCTGATCGCTATATAGTTCGTTGAACGAATGACTCTGGTAGATAGAGATACGCGGATGAAGCCAACCCGGACGACGCTGATCTTCTACGAAGAGTACCTCGCAATGGAGATAGATCAGGCCGTTGCAGATATTCTTCACCGCTGCCTCACTCAGGCCGCTGGCTGCCAACTGCTTCTCGTCCTCCAACAGACGATCGGCCCATGCCTGCACCTTCGCCTGAGTGTCGAACTCCTCACGGAACCAATAGATATAGTTGTCGCGCGTGTAGAGGGCATGCTGCTTTGCCCATTCGGTGTCGTAACCCAGCACGTCGCCCAAGAAATTAGAGCGTATATACGGTTTCGTCATACGATCCCAATCCAGGCACACACCCTGCGCACACAGGTCGTCGTAGCTGTAAGGCAGTGCGGGTACGAAATGGCCGCACAGGCCCCATACGTCCGACTTACGCATCTGCCATATACGGAAGAAGCCAAGGATATGATCTATGCGATAAGCATCGAAATAATCCTGCATCTTGCGGAAGCGCTTCTGCCACCAGCCGAAGTTATCCTCCGCCATCTTATCCCAGTTGTAGGTCGGGAAGCCCCAGTTCTGTCCACTGATAGAGAAGTCATCGGGCGGAGCACCAGCACTGGCGTCCAGGTTGAACAACTCCGGATAGACGGCAGCGTCCACCGAGTCGGGACTGATGCCGATAGGTATATCCCCCTTCATCGCCACGCCAATGCCGTGGGCATAAGCCACTGCATCTGCCAACTGCTTGTCGGCGTGGAACTGCAGGAACTTATAGTAGTCTGCCGGCTGCTTGTCACGCTTGTGGAGGAACTCGGCATACGGATCGAGCCACTCACTGTTCTTCTCCGCAAAAGCCTTGTACTCCTCACTGCTGAAGAGCGCCTCTTTGTCCTGTTTGTACAGCGCCTTGAAGAATACGGTCTTGGCGTCGTACACGGCCTGGTAGTCAGCATAATCCTTGGCGTTGAATTCCGCCTTCTCAGCCTCATATTTCTTCTTTTGTGCCGGCGTCAGGCGACCCATCTTCTCGATGTTGATATAGATCGGATGGAGTGCGAACACACTCACGGCGTTATAAGGATAACTATCCAGATTGTTATGACGCAGTGTGGTATCGTTGATAGGCAGGGTTTGAATCATCTTCTGTCCCGTAGCGGCAGCCCAATCGGCCATCTTCTTCAGGTCTTGGAACTCACCGATGCCGAAGCCCTCTTCGGTGCGCAGCGAGAAGACCGGCACGGCTACACCGGCACCCTTCCAACGCGGTTGGGTACGACGGAAGCCGCGATCGTTCTGCATGATCACCAGGTCCTTGCTCACACCCCAAATCTGGCGGTTCTCACCCCACTCCATATCGACGGTGGCACCACTCTTGAGGTCGTACACCAGGTATTTGTATTCCACGATGTCTTGACCCTTCACTTCCATCTCAGCACGCCAAACGGGGAAGTCCGCATCGCTCATGATCAGCTTGCCTGCCTCGTCCCAATTACCTAACTCGTCGCAGTTACCTACGATAGCCACACCCTGGCCCGGAAGAATCTGCGGCAGGTCAATGGAGAAATGTACATTATTCTTAGCCTTCGTCTTCAACGCATGTGGTTGCTGACGACGGAAGAGCGACTTGAGGAAGGCGGTGGTATAAAACGAGTCCTCGTAGGTGCTGGCCTGCCATGCGTCACGCACCACGATACGCTTCTTGCCACCCAAGGTCAGCATACGCGGCTCGCCGGCCTCGTAGATATATTGTCCCTCTCCTACGCGAATGGCATACTTGTACTTTATGCTACCCGCGAAATCACTCACCGGCACGTTGGCTTGCCAGAAATCCGTGCCCTGGCAATTGAGCACCAGCGGCGACTTCTCGGTCCAGCCCAAAATAGACTCTTGCGTCTCGATCACGCATAAACTCTGGCCGTACTCGGCACGATAATGAATTTGAAAACTAATGTTCATGGTAGTATTTAGTTGTATGAAATATCAAAATTCCGTGCAAATTTACACTTTTTTTCTGAATTACGCAAATAGTACATCGTTTTTTTCGTTTTTTTTCTTGCATATCCCATGAAAAAGTAGTACCTTTGCAGCGTTTTTTGGCGATCACATATGGCTACTGTCCAGGAAATACGTCAACCGGTTGAGGCCGAGTGGAAGCTCTTCGAGCGCTTCCAGCACGACTGTCTGCAGTCGGACAACCCGCTGCAGCAGGAGGTGCTCCACTATATCGCGCAGCGCAACGGCAAGCAGCTGCGTCCGCTGCTCGTATTGCTGGCGGCCAAACTATGCAACCCCGTGACGGACAAAACCTATCGCACCGCCGTCGCACTGGAGATGCTCCACAACGCCAGTCTCGTGCACGACGATGTAGTCGATTCGTCTGACCTGCGGCGGGGTGCTCCGGCCGTACATGTACGTTGGAACAACAAGGTGGCGGTGCTGGCCGGCGACTATATGCTGGCGAAGGTGATCGGACTGGTGGCCGAAGTGCGCAACACGCAGATCCTGGACATCATCTCTTCGCTCGGCCGCAGCCTCAGCAGCGGCGAACTGGCACAACTGCATGTGGGCAGCTCGATGTGGATAGACGAGGCGCAGTACAACCGCGTCATCGACCTGAAGACGGCACGTCTCTTCCAGGCCTGCGCCGAGGCCGGTGCAGAGAGCGCGGGATGCACCCAACGCCAACGCACGGCGCTACGCGAATACGGCCGACTGCTCGGGCTGTGCTTCCAGATCAAAGATGATATCTTCGACTATAGCGACCTGGAGGAGCTGGGCAAACCAACGATGAGCGACCTGCGTGACGGCAAGGTGACGCTACCCCTTATCATCGCCCTGCAGCGTGCCCCGGAAGCCGAAGCGGAGGCAGTGCGGCGGATGGGCGAACACCTCGACGACGATCCCCGTTCGCTCGAGCAGATCAAGTCGTTCGTGCTTCGTTTTCATGGCGACGAGTATGCCGTACAGCAGATGCTGGCATATAAAAAACAAGCCACAGAAGCACTTGCTGTCTTCCGTGACTCACCTGTGCGTGAGGCCTTGATTCGCCTACTCGACTACGCCATCAATCGTGTGCAATAGTTGCTCTCTGACGGCTGAATGCTGATCACCGATAGCTTCTATCACCTCTCTCATAAACGCGCCTACCAGCAGTTGGCGCGCTTTTTCTTTGCTGATGCCGCGCTGCTGCATGTAGAAGAGGGCGGACTCGTCCAACTGACCGGTACTGGCACCGTGAGTGGCCTTGACATCATCAGCGTATATCTCCAGCTGCGGTTGGGTACGCATCTGCGCCCCTTCGCTCAGCAGGATGTTTCTGTTGGTCTGATGAGCCTCCACCTGCTGCGCATCGGGTGCTATCTTGAGGTCGCCCACAAAACGCCCCTGCGCCTGATCGTCCAGCACGAACTTGATGAGCTGCTCCGAACGGCCGCTGCCCACCTGATGATGCACATGCGTCTCCGTCGTCACTCTCTCGTCGCCACGCAGATATGCTAGACCGTATATCTCCGTCACGCATCCTTCTCCCGCCTGCTCAATGGTGATGCGGTTGGCTATCTCGAGATCTCGAGGTCTCGAAGTCTCGAAGTCCACCACGACGATCTTCACCCGCGAACCGGCCTCCTGCACAATGTGCAAGTCCACGGGTTCGTTCAGGAACACGCGCTCAAAAGACTCATTACTATGTAAAAGTATCGTTTCCACTAACCCTCTAACCCTCTAATCCACTAATCCTCTAACCCTCTAACCCTCTAATCCTTCATACCCATGTTCTTCGAGTTCCAATGCCAGCGTCTTGTCTCCGGTCTTCACTATTTTGCCGTCGGCAAGCACGTGCACGAAGTCGGGCACGATATAATCGAGCAGACGCTGATAATGGGTGATGACGATGGATGCGTTATGCGGGTTCTTCAGTCGGTTCACTCCCTCCGCCACGATGCGCAGGGCATCGATATCGAGTCCGCTGTCGGTCTCGTCCAGAATAGCCAGGCACGGCTCGAGCATCGCCATCTGAAAGATCTCGTTCTTCTTCTTCTCGCCACCGGAGAAGCCCTCGTTCACGGAACGGTTGTTGAGTTTGTCGGGCAACTCCAGCAGTTGTTTCTTCTCGCGCATCAAGCGCAGAAAATCTTTCGCGCTCAACGGTTCCTTGCCCTCGTATGCCCGTTTCTCGTTGAGGGCCGTACGCATAAAATTGGTCATGCTCACACCGGGTATCTCTACGGGATACTGAAAACTAAGGAACACACCCGCACGCGCACGCACCTCGGGCTCCATGGCGAGCAGGTTTTCTCCGCGCAGCAGCACTTCCCCACCCGTCACCTCATACGCAGGATGACCCGTCAGCACCGCACTGAGCGTACTCTTGCCCGCACCGTTAGGGCCCATGATAGCATGCACCTCCCCCTCGTTGATCACGAGGTCGATGCCCTTTAGTATCTCCTTGCCGCCTATCGAGGCATGCAGATTTCGAATTTCCAGCAATTTGTTCATAGCGACTGCAAAATTACTGCTTTTTTTTTATATACGCAAACAAAAATGAAGGAAATCCTTGCATATGTTAATTTTTTGTTGTAAATTTGCAGCCGCAAATTGATTACAAATCCATAAAACACATCAACAAAACCATTTTTCTATTATGTCAAGCGTTAACAAAGTTATTCTTATCGGCAACGTCGGCAATGACCCGGAAGTGCGTTACCTCGACCGAGGCGTTGCTATTGCTACCTTCAACCTCGCTACCACCGAACGTGGTTATATCATGCAAAACGGTACGCAAGTGCCTGATGTCACCGAATGGCATTCCATCGTCCTCTGGCGCAACCTGGCCGAGTGGGCACAACAGTACATCCGCAAGAGTATGAAGATCTATGTGGAGGGCAAACTCAAGACCCGCACATGGGAGAAAGACGGCCAGATACGCCGCAAGACGGAGATCATCGCCGAGAACGTACAGATACTCTACAAACCCGAACAGTATCGCAATCAGCCTGCTGCCGGCAACAGTCAGCCCACAGAGATGGACGAGGCACCGGTGGCTGAAGAGAATACCACCTTCAACGACATCTTCTGATGACCAACAAAGAACGCTATATAGAGTGGGTAGCCCAACAGGACTACATGCCCGTTTTTCTGCACCCCTGGTGGCTCGATGCCGTCTGTGCGGGTAAGGAATGGGACGTGCTGCTGGCCGAAGATGCCGAGGGTAATATCCTCGGAGCGATGCCTTATCTGCTGCGCAAGCGGCTCGGCTTCCGCTATGTCCTCATGCCCCCCATGACCCAGATAGGCGGCATATGGGTGAATGCCGCCACGACGGCTGACCGATGGATTACGGCCGAGGTGTGCCGCCAGTTGGCGGAGCAGTTGGACCGGATGGGTCTGGCCTACTACTACCAACAGTACTTGCCCGGCAGTCTCTGCGTGGATGCGATGCGCGGGCTGGGCTTCAAGACCCGCGAACGCGTCACCTATCGCGTGGAAGACCTGAGTGATCTGGACCGACTGATCGACTCGTTCAGCAAGAACAAGAAGCGCCAACTGCAGAAAGCCCTCTCGCTACACGCGGAACATACGATGTCGATAGAGGATTTCTATCGTTTCCACACCCGCTGTCTGGCAGAGCGCAAACGGCATATCAGTTACACACGCGAGTTCCTGCTGGTGCTGGAGCGCAAGGCGCGTCGACTGGGGCAATGCCGGGTGCTGAGCATCTGCAATGCCGACGGCCAACCCTACGCCGCCGCCTTCCTCGTATGGGACAAACATTATCTCTACTATCTGATCCCTTCGCTCGACTGGGCGTTCAACGAGTCCGGAGCGGGCGCGTTGCTGGTGCTGGAGGCGATGAAGCTGGCACGCGATCTGCACGTACACTTCGATTTCGAGGGGTCGATGATCCACTCGGTGGCGAAGCACTACAAGCAGTTTGGCAGCACGCCCGTCACCTACTACAGCGTAGAGAAATATTATAAACCCATCTTCCGTCTTGCCCTCTGGTTTCAGAAGTTCCGCGAGTGGATACACAGGTGACCAATGAAAGTCCTATTCCTCACTCCCTGGTATCCGTCCGCTGAGGACGCTATGTCCGGCCTCTTCGTGCAGAAGCACGTGGAGGCTGTGCGGGCTCAGGGTGTGGAGGTACGTGTCATCCATGCGCAAACATGGCGCGACACGCTGCAGCAGTGGCGTACGCTCCGGCGCGAGGGCTGGATGCCCGATCTGGTGCAACTCAACGTCATTCAGAAGCAGGGACTCCTGGCACTTTGGCTGAAGAAGCGTTATCATATCCCGTACGTGATCATCGAGCACTGGAGCGGCTATCTGCCGGAGAATGCCACGGTGAAAGCACACGGACTGCGTCTGAGGTTCATGCAGCGCGTCTGCAGCGAGGCGGAAGTGGTCATGCCCGTCAGCCATCCCCTGCAACAGTGCATGCAGGCGCTGGGCTTCCAAGCCAAGAGATGGCAGCAGATCCATAACGTGGTGGATGATTTCTTCTTCAAGAATCCGAAATCTGAAATCATAAATCATAAATCCAAAACCCTCCTGCATGTCAGCTGTTTCGACGAGCGAGCGAAGAATGTGAAGGGGCTGCTGCGGGCGGCTAAGATGCTCTCGCTCAAGCGTCAGGACTGGCAACTGGTACTCGTCGGTACCGGCATCGACTACGCCGACGTACGCTCCTATGCGGAGCAGCTGCAGATGCCCGAAGGACTACTCTGCTGGACGGGCGAACTGACTCCGCGCGAGGTGGCGGAACAGATGCGCCGCGCCGATGCACTCGTGCTCAGCAGCCGCTATGAGACCTACGGCGTCGTGCTGGCCGAAGCCTCAGCCGCCGGACTGCCTATCCTCTCCACTCCCGTCGGCATTGCCGAAGAGGTGGCCGACCTGATCGTACCGCAAGAGGTGGCACAACACAAGCCCGGCCGCTTTGCGGACTTCATCGAGACGATCTTATGGTCACCAATCACCAATCAGCAATCACCAATCACCAATCAGTTTACTGCCGACGCCATCGGCTGTCAACTGCTCTCCGTCTATGATAGCTGTCTGCGTCACGACATATAACCATGCGCCCTACATCGCCCAAGCGATAGAGAGTGTGCTCGCGCAGCAATGCGACGAGCCGCTACGCCTCTATATCGGCGACGACGCTTCTACGGACGGCACCGCTGCCGTCTGCCGACGCTATGCCGGGAAGGATGAACGTATCGTCTATCTGCGGCGCGAGAAGAATATGGGGACGGCGAGCAACACCATCGATCTCTACCGACATATACTCGCCGACGGATGCACCTATATAGCGATGCTCGACGGCGATGACTACTGGACCGATCCGCATAAGCTGCAACGCCAGGCCGACTATCTGCGTGCGCACCCGGAATGTGGGTTCGTACACACCAACGGCGCCACCCTCTCCGGCCGCTCCACATGGATCTTCGGACAACGGGACGGCGTGTACGGCATCGACTCGGTAGGGTTCGCCAACTGCACAGTGCTCTTCCGTGCCGACCTCCTCTCTGCGGAACTGCTGGATGCCATCGAGGCGCAACATTTCCTCTGGCTCGACTATCCGCTCTACGGCGTCTTCTACCAGCAGACGCGATGGGCCTACCTACCCGAACCGACAGCCGTCTGGCGCGATCATACCTCCGTCTCGCAACCCCGGACGGCACAAGCCATATGGCGCTTGCGCGAAGAGCGATGCCGGATGTGGCAATGGCTGGACACGCGTTTTCCCGGACGTGTGGGTTACTCGGAGCAAGCCGTCCGCCACTACCTGAACGAACAGCGGTTGAACCTCATCTATCAGTTTCGCGACCCGTCGTTCGTCACCACACAACTGCTCACCGAGTACCGACCCGATACTTGGCGCCAACGCATCAAACTATTCGTATTGAGACTTCTTCTCGCGCGTCAGACCAGCGACGCAGCAAAACGCTCTGCCTCGGAGAGCTGATCTATCTTACCTACATCCATCATGCGGTAGTCGGCCGGCACATAGGCCATGAGGGATGATTGGTCATTGGTGATTGGTGATTGGTGATTTTGTGCGCAGAGATGCACGTAGAAATCGATCAGGGAGAATTTCTCTTCCTCCATCTCATCCAATCGCTCCAGCACCTCTTCGCTCAGCAGCTGCATGCCGCTGAAGGCCAGTCTTCGGCCATCCCGGCCTTTCAGTTCACCCGTGGCGATATTCGTCCATCCGCAGAGGTGATTGCGCTCGTCGAAACAGAGGTAACGCTGCGTCTGCCGTTCGCTGACGACGAGTTGGCTGACGCCTGTCTGCGCATAGGCATGAATGAGTGCCTGAAGATTGATATTACTCAGGATATCCACATTGCAGGCGAGTATAGGCTCGCCCGTCTCCCGTAACCCGTAACCCATAACCGCTTTTCTCAGTCCTCCTCCCGTGTCGAGCAGCCGGTCGCGTTCGTCAGAGACGTTGATGCGGCATCCCCATCCGTCGTGGCGGCGGATGGTCTCGATGATCATATCGGGGAAGTGATGCACATTGACGATGATGTCGGATATACCAGCGTCACGCAGCCGCTCCACCTGCCACTGCAGCAGCGTCTTGCCTGCCAGCGGCAGCAGAGCCTTGGGCATCGTATCGGTCAGCGGGCGGAGACGTGTACCCAGGCCCGCACAGAAAATCATCGCTTTCACAATTCAAAATTCACAATTCAAAATTCACAATTACAAATTACCAATTACCTGACGGTGTCCCCGTTAAACGGGGAAACCCTAGACGGAAGGGGCACCAATCACCAATTACCAATCACCAATCCCCAATCCCCAATCACCAATCCCTTTCTATCCCGCGTTCGCGGTGAATAAGATGAATCTGCACGTCGTATTTCTCCCTCAGGTGATGCGCGAGCTGTTCGGCGCAATAGACGGAGCGGTGCTGTCCGCCGGTACAACCGAAGGCCACCTGCAGATGGCTGAACCCACGCTCTATGAATCGCTCCACATGATGATCCACGAGCGGATAGACCGAGTGGAGGAACGTGATAATCTCGCCGTCTTGCTCGAGGAAATCGATGACGGGTTGGTCGAGTCCGGTCAACTGCATGTACTGCGGGTATTTGCCGGGGTTGTGCGTGCTACGGCAGTCGAAGACATAACCGCCTCCGTTGCCGCTCTCGTCGGCCGGGATGCCGCGTTTATACGAGAAGGAGTAGATCGTTACTAACATGATAGATATAGGGATAATGGTCTTTCAGTTCGGAATGGGTGGCAAATAGTTCGTTCAGGTTGCGCAGCGCCATAGGTATCGACTCGAGGAAATGCTGCTTGCGCTCGAAATAGCCGCGGTAGCCGTACGCACCGAGTACCTGCAAGGTGCGCAGCAGCACGAAATGCGGGAGAGCCGAGAGCCACTCTGTTCTATTGGTGATTGGTGATTGGTGATTGGTGATTTCCACTTGCTCCAACTCTTCCAAATAGGCTTCCACCATCTGCATTCGGAACTCGGGCGAGAAATTGGCCTTGGCCTGCCAGAGGAAAGAAGCGACGTCGTACTGGGTAGGGCCGCGTCTACCGCCCTGAAAATCGATGAAGTACGGTTGTTCGTCGCGTATCATCACGTTGCGGCTCTGGAAGTCGCGGTAGAGGAAAGTGGAGAGTGGAGAGTGGAAAGTGGAAAGAAGATTCTCCACTATCTTATCGAAGTCATCCTCCAGCAGGGGTTCGCTGAACTCCAGCCGGGTGCCCTTCAGGAAGCAGTACTTGAAGTAGTTGAGGTCCCAACGGACAGCCCGTTCGTCCATCGCGGGAACGGGGAAGCATTTCGACCAGTCGAAGTCGCGTGCTCCGGTCACCTGTATATGCGCGAGCGCACGGATAGCGCGTTCCACCAGCATGGGTTCGAGCCGATCGAAGAGGAGCGTGTCGCCCAGGTCCTCCTGGGTATAACTCATCTCGTCTTCACTCACATGGTACACCTCGGGCACAGGTAGCCCCAGCGCATGAAAATGGCGCGCCATATAGATGAACGCACGGTTCTCGTCGCGGTTGGTACCCACCACGCGAATGACCGTCTTGCCCTCCGCGTCCGTCTCCCGCGTGTATATCCTATTAGATCCTTGCTGCTTTATCATGTCAGATGAAAGGAATACTTAGTTCATTATGTATCGTTCAACACTTAAACCGGAGCGCATGGTGCATACAGCTTACCTTGCAGGGGCCGATGATGTTCTCCAGGATGCCATCGGCTTCGAAGAGTATATGCTTGCGGTAGTTGATCTCTATCTCGCGTCCCGTGATGGGATAGACGAATGGCAGTTCGGTCAGTCGTCCGTCGAAGAGGTGCGGCAGTGCGCGGAGCACCTGGGCGAAGGTAGGACGGCGGACGAACATAGCGTGCAACACGCCGTCTGTCGGGTCGGCCTGCGGGTTCTGGCGTATGCCTCCGCCGGAGAAAGGCCCGTTGCCTATGTTCATCGTGAAGAGCCAGTCGTCCACAGCCTGCCGTCCGTCCACCGTCAGCACCATATGTTGCGACTTATGCTGCGCCACGGCGGCGATGAGGCCGAAGAGGTAGTTCACGTGGTGCGAACCTATATAGTGCTTGAGTGCCTCGGCCTTCTTGCAGCAGAGCGGATCGACGCCGAAGCCGACGGAGTTGATGAAATAGCGATGATGCTCGATGCCGTTGCGCCAGTAGGTGAGGCAGCCTATGTCGATAGGATGTGGCGTCCCCTCGAAGAAACGGCGGAGCGAGTCCTTATGCTGCTTGGTGAGTCCCCAGTAGCGTCCCCAGTCGTTGCCTGTACCGCGTGGCATGAGTCCCACTTGTATCTTGGCCCGTTGGTCGGCTGGGATCGAAGATCGCATGATGCCGTTGACGGCCTCGCTGAGTGTGCCGTCACCGCCGAGTATCAGCAGCTCGTCGTAGCCGCGTTCCACCAGTTCGCGTGCCAGCTCTGTGGCATGTCCGGCATATTTGGTCACGCGGTAGGCGAAAGGCTGATGACGCCGTCTGAGCAAGTGCCAGAGGTAGATGCGCTGCCGGCGAAAAGCCCGCTTGCCTGATTTCGGATTGATGATTATTCCCAGCATGGTGTACAAATAGGTCGCAAAGGTACAACAAATATTGCACATACACAAGCATTCGGGCATTTTTTTGCCAAAAAGAATAAGATTCTTTCTGTTTCGCGCGGGTAAATAGCGGCTATGCTTGCATAAGACGATATTTATCGGAAAAGAGAAAAATCGCCCCGAAGAGCGATAAATCTTAATTCGTTAAACGAAAAAATATTTTTTGTATTTTCGCCCTTCGGACGGCTGTTACCGCCATAGGCGGTGGGGGAACGCTCTGTCGAGCTACGGGAAGCTTGTTTACCGGTAGCTTGGCGGAGCGAGCACTCAGGAGCGCGCCCAGCGCTACAGACGTTCGGAGGTATTTTTTTTATAATTTTTTTGATTAAATCTTAAATCATAAATCAAAAAAAAAGCGCCCCGATGAGGTGACCCCAAAAAGTTGGACAGATTATTAAATCTATTTGACTTGATTTTGAAAGTGAGTTCGGTATTGTACCGGGCTCATTTTCAATTTTAGTT
>CACZVM010000010.1 GCA_902784585.1 uncultured Bacteroidales bacterium
TCTATATCTCGCCTTCGGCGCAGGGAGAGGATGTCCAACTGAAGTTCTACTCCCCGGACCTCAAGCGTATCTTTGTGGCCAAGCAGACCTTCAAGTACACCAACAACGACCGCCTCGGTTCCCCCGACTCCCCCTACACCCCGGAGTGGACCGTAGCGAAATAGCATCCCCGCACGGACTATTGAGCAAAAAGGAGAAGCATCGAACTTCTCCTTTTTGTTTGGTTTTGGTTTGTATGGTGGGGGGCTCGCGGTGTAGGCAGATTACCTCGAAGGCATGAAGGAGAACGTTATCTGTGGTAACCTCATCCCGGCCGGAACCGGTCTGCCTGAGTTCCAGAAGATAGCTGTTCACAACCAGGAGGAGTATGCTGCTATCCAGGCTGCACGCGAAGCAGCTGAGGCTGCCCTCAGTGGTGAGGACTACGCATAAGCATACTGCTGATAAACCAAGAAAAGGAAGCTCACAGGCTTCCTTTTCTTGTAGGTATATACAACGAAAAAAGGTGCTCATCGCACCTTTTTCTGTGTCCCCCGAGAGGCTCGAACTCTCGACCCACTGATTAAGAGTCAGTTGCTCTACCAACTGAGCTAGGGAGACTCATGTCTGGCATGCTTTTTTTCAAAAGCGGGTGCAAAATTACTGCTTTTTTTTGATATATGCAAATTTTTATGCATTTTTTTTGTATATTTGAGAAAAAAGCAGTAATTTTGCAGCGTTTAAGACGAAAAAGGCCGTTTGGCAGTATTTGCGAGAACATTGTTATTTAAATTCTATAATTCTATGAAACCAATCAATGAATTGACCATTGCGCTGGCAAGTGACCACGCAGGTTTTGGTCTGAAATCGATGATTCAGCTCTACCTGGAGCGCGAAGGCGCCAAGGTGGTGGATTTCGGTTGTAACTCGATGGAGAAATGTGACTTTCCTGATTTCGCCCATCCGATGGCCGAGGCCGTAGGAAAAGGCGAATGTGATTTTGGTATCGGTTGTTGCTATACCGGTAACGGCATGGCAATGGCGGCTAACCGGCACGATGACGTACGTGCTGCTATTTGTTGGGAACCCCGTTTGGCGAAGAATGTACGTCGTTTCTTCGATGCAAACATATTGTGTCTGCCTGCCGGATGCGTTGCTCCGGATAAGGCGATTGATATCATTGGCGCGTTCTTCTCCTTTGATTTTGAAGGTGGACATTATGAGAAACGTATGCAGAAAGTAAATAAATAATAGCGATGAAAAATACAGGTTTTAACGTAAAAATGCACATCCTGACGCCGATCACGTTGCTGATGGTGCTGTTTTTGTGGTTCGTGCCGAGTTCGTTCTACGGCATTGAGGGTTTGACGGTGGTGCAGCAGCGTACTATTGCCGTGTTCGTCTACGCCGCACTGATGTGGATGTTTGAGATCATCCCTGCCTGGTCTACCTCTGTGACGACTATTGTCTTCTTGCTGTTGGCAGTCTCCAACAAGGGTTTTACGAACCCGGAAATGGGCAACTTGGTCAACTTCAAGGAATTGATGGCGGCTTTTGCTGACCCCATCATCATGCTGTTCTTGGGTGGCTTCGTATTAGCTATCTGCGCCAGCAAGGTTGGCTTGGATGTTGTCTTAGCTCGCGTAATGCTCAAGCCCTTTGGTACCAACCCTAAATGGGTGCTGCTCGGTTTCTTGACACTTATCAGCGTCATGTCTATGTTCATGAGCAATACTGCTACGGCGGCTATGATGCTTGCTTTCCTGGCTCCGGTACTCCGTACGCTGCCGGCAGACGGCGGTGGTCGTGTGAGTCTCGCGATGGCTATTCCAATCGCCGCTAACATCGGTGGTCTGGGTACGCCTATCGGAACGCCTCCTAATGCCATCGCTATAGGTCAGTTGTCCGCGATGGACATCAACATAGGCTTCGGTGCATGGATGATCCGTATGGTTCCGGTAGTGATCATCATGATCCTTTTTGCATGGTGGTTGTTGCAATTCCTCTTCCCCTTCAAGGCAAAGGATGTGAAGATCGTCATCGAGCCGGACGAGCATCATGAGATTACCTGGAAATTCTGGGTAGTTACCATCACCTTTATCGGTACGATCCTCCTCTGGATGACGGGTGAGATCACCCACCTGAACTCCAACGTGGTCGCTCTGATACCGTTTGCGGTCTTCTCGCTGGTAGGTATCTTCAAGCGTGATGACTTCGCCAAGATCGACTGGCATGTACTCTGGATGGTAGCCGGTGGTTTCGCTATCGGTACAGCGCTCAACAAGACGGGTCTGGCCGCTGCGCTCGTAGAGGCTATTCCGTTTGGCAGCTGGTCCGCTATCGCGGTGCTCGTCATCGCCGGTCTGCTCGGATGGTTGCTGTCTAACTTCATCGCTAACTCGTCGGCAGCCAACCTGCTTGTGCCGATTCTGGCCGTTGTTGGTACAGCTATGAGTGAGCAGTTGGGTGCTTTCGGCGGTGTGACGACACTACTCGTTTGCGTAGCGGCTTCCACTTCGTTTGCGATGCTGCTGCCTATCTCTACGCCGCCGAATGCAATCGCTTGTTCGACAGGTTTGATCAAGACCAACGACATGGCAAAGGTCGGCCTGATCATCGGTCTGGTAGGTATTGCATTGGCATATGCCGTAATCCTGATATTCCCCTTCTGATATGAAACGAATAGTAACTATAACGCTTCTTTGTGCTCTTCTCGGAGTTCCTGCTTTTGCGCAGGACTCCGTCAAGGTGGCCAGACGTGCGGCGGTCAAGTCGCATCTGAAGCAACACTTCAAGCCCTACGGATTTATCCGTAATTACTTCACCTTTGACAGCCGTGAGTCATACTCCGGTACGGCTGACTTCTACAACTACCAGCCGAAGGATGTCAATTGGAATCAGACGGAGGCAGAGGCCGCAACGTCCGGCGTAGAGCCTCAGGACATGAATGCGCAGTCCACCTTCCGTTTCCTCTCGCTCACTACGCGTATGGGCCTCAATATCGTGGGCTACAAGTGGCGTGGAACGGAGTTCAGCGGTAAGATCGAGGCGGATTTCTATGCCGGCTTGAGTACGAAGACTTCGACGGTCGACAAAAATATCAAGGAAACCCACATCGTGAGTGGCGTGGCGCAGTTCCGCCTTCGTCAGGCGTATGTTGCCCTGGGTTGGGATAGTCTGCCTATCCTCAATGGCAAGGACTATGCCCGCGTTGATCTGACTATCGGTCAGGCATGGCATCCTATGGCGGCTGATCTTTGCGATGTCATTGCCCTGGCTTCCGGTGCACCTTTCGGTCCGTTCAACCGCAGTCCGCAGGTACGTATGGATGCCCGTCTGGGCAAGTATGTCACCCTGACAGCTGCTGGCCTTTGGCAGATGCAGTATCTCTCCATAGGTCCGGGTAATCTGCAGTCGGCTGAGTATATGCTGTATAGCAAGACTCCCGAGGCTTATCTGGGACTCTCCTTCCATGATAAGGGATTCCTGATGCGTGTCGGTGCAGACGTGCTTAGCATCTGTCCGCGTCATGAGGGAACGCTCAATGGCGTCAAGGTGAAGGTCAACGACCGTATCACCACCGCTTCGCCTTTCCTCTATCTGCAGTATAAGAAGGGTGAGTTCTCCATCAAGGCGAAGTCCATCTTCGCCGAGGCAGGCGAGCATATGAACCTCAATGGCGGTTATGGTGTGAAGGCTGTCAATCCTGACGGATCGTACAGCTATACCCCGACGCGTAGCAGCGCCAGCTGGATCAGCATCGTCTATGGCGGTAAGGTAGGCGCGCAGGAGGACAAGCACCCGCAGAAACTGCAGGGTATACTCTTCGGCGGTTACGTACAGAATTTCGGTACCAAAGAGGCACTGGCCAACGCAAGCGACTTCTACTACCCGCGTGCCAACAACATGAATCGTATGTGGCGTCTGTCGCCTACCTTGCTCTATACGGTAGGTAAGTTCCAGATAGGTTGCGAATACGAGATCACGTCGGTGCAGTACGGTGACAAGGCGCAGGGCATCAACCTCGCCAACGGACTGTTCGACAAAGGACTGCACTGGGTGACGAACCACCGTGTGCAGATCATGACTAAATTCAATTTCTAAGAAGCGGGATTTGCGGAATTAGAAATCTTTCTTCCACTGGATACCCACACCCTGGATGGTCGAGGCTTGGCGCAGCGAATACTTATCCACGGTGTGGGTATATCCTTTCAGTCGCCACTGACCGTCTTCGGTCAGCAGCAGTTCTACGTCCAGATCTCCGAAGAAAGGCTGGTTGGATACGTCGTTGTAGCGGTATCCTACGTTACCGTTGATGATAAGGCGGTCCACTGGCTGCAGTTGGAACTGCGCCTCATATTCTTGCCTTGAGTTGCTTCCTTCGCCATCGGTACGGATGGCTACACCCAGTGTCAGCACATTCGTCAGTTTGCTCAGCCATGCGTTGATCTGACCGGTCACCGTGCTGCTCAGCAGCGAGTAGGTGGAGTTGATGCTGGTGGCATACTGCGTCTTGTTCATGTAGTCGGGCGTGAAGAAGCGGCCGAAGACGAGCAGATAGATCACCTGGCGCATCAGCATCTCGTCGGTGTTGATGATCTGCCTTACCTGTTGCTGGATGGCCTGATCGCTCATCGGCATCTCCAGCGAGAAACTCAGTATGGGATTGTTGAGCGGACCGGTCAGATGCAGACAGGTCAGTACAGGTATGTTGGTGCGCGAGGTGGCCAATTGGTCGATGTCGTCGCCGAACAGGTCTTTCAGGTTGGCTGTCACGCGGTATTTGGCTGTCACATCCAGTTGTGGATTACTTGGGTCGCCTGAGAAGGCGATGGTGGATCCTTCGCCTACGGTGAACACCTTGCGGATCATGTTACCCACCGTATAGCTGAGTGTACCATGGTCGATGTCATAGGTGCCCAGCAGGCGTACGTCTCCCGAGCGGGTGTCGTAGGTCAGACGGAGTGCGCCATTGCCATAGGCCTGTATCATGTCGCCGTTGCGTTCACCGATGATCAGCTGGAACTGCAGCAGCGGGTTCACCTCCATATTCAGTGCCAGCAGGCATCGTCCGGCCCGTTGATACAGACTGTTGGTGTCTTTCTGTGCCGTATAGGCGATGTCTATGTTATCCAGGTCGGTCTCCACCACTGTGTCTGCTTCCGCTGTCAGTTTGGGCGGCAGGAAATGGATGAAGTTCGACTCATAGGCCGATGAGGTCTTGTCGATGCTCAGGCGGAAGGAGGACTTGGCGGAGGTGCGCATGTCGGCTGCCACCACCAGGTCGTCGTCCGGACCCGTCACGTCCACATGCCCCGTGGCATAAACCTTGCCTTGCAGCATCTCTCCTTCACCGCTCTTAGCGAACACAAGGGCATCGTTGGCATCTACGTGCAGGTCGAGCACGAAGTCGCGGAACTGGTCGTGACCGATGCTGCCGTTCACACTCACGGGGTGACCTTCAGCGTCACTCAGGTGTACGTCGGGGAAGAGGATGGCGGTAGTGTCCATCACAATTGTGTCACTTGCAATGGTGTAACGTGCACCCGTCCATGGCAGGGTGAACGAGGCGTTCTGTGCCGCGGCACGCAGCAGTACGTAGGTCAGTCCTTTGCGGCCTCCCACGCATACGCGTCCGGTGGCATTGCCGTCCAGACGCTGCAGCACGTTGGCCGTCCAGTGATTGACGAAGGCCAAGGGCACTGAGTCGGCCTCCATATCCAGTTCCCACCGGCCCGAACCGTCGAACAGTGCCTTGCCGTCCAGATCCACCACCTTGCGCGTGGGGCGCATCACGTCGGCGTGGAAACGCAGGCTGTCGTGTATATGCAGGTCCACTTCCGCATCGCCGAAATAACAATTGTTCAGTCCCATCGAGTCGATGTGAATCTGCGTGTCTATCGTCGGATGGCTGAATACAGAGGCTATGTTGGCACGTCCGGTCAGCAGGCCGTTGAACATGATGGTCTGTACGGGCAGGAAGAACGGTACGACATACGAGGCATCGATGCGCTGCATGTCCACCATCAGCGTGTCTTCCGCGCGTGCCGAACCCACGCCGTGCGCCAGGATATGCTGGCCTCCTCCCTCAAAACTGAAGTGGTCCACTTGCAGCGACTGTTCGGCCATCGTATAGGTGATACGGCTCTCTCCGATGGTGTATATCGAGTCGCGTAGCGTCAGCGTACTCGGACGTATATGCAAATCTATCAGGGGGCGGTCGGCATAGCGGTCAAAGGTGGTCAGCAGGCGTATGTCGCCGCCGTACGAACCTGCACGCTGTGCGGTCATCAGGGCATTACGCCGTTCGCGCCAGCTCAGGTCACTCAGGGCACGTTGCAGCTGACGGGGGGTCAGCTCACGCCATCCCTCGGGCAACTGCTCGTCCAGCATCGCCTGCTGACGGAGCGTCAGATGGGTCATCATCGTGTCGTGGAAAGCCAGACAGGAGAGCACTGTGTGCATCTGCATCGCTTCGGCCGACACACTCAGTTGCATACCCGAACCGGCGGTGCCCGATGTGTGACGCAGGGTGTCCACCGTGCCGGCGGTGATAGTCAGGTCGTGCAGCGGAGTGTTAGCCGCACGTACCCCGGGGGCGTAGAATCGCATGTCCATCCACGGCTCGCCTGTCAACGGCACCTCTATGGAGGCGCGCAGGGTGGGGTGGTCGCTCAGCGTTAGCGGTGCGGTGAAGAGCCGCTGCAGGTCACGCAGACGGTGACCGTCGGCCTGTACGTTCATCTGCATCGCTTCCGGCATGCGCTCGGGTTGAGGTATCAGCGAGGGCAGGTAGTGGTGTGCCATCTTCTGCATCGACGGCACCACGTCACGATAGCGGAACACCCCGTCGGCCCTGGCGGTCAGATAGTCGCTCTGCAGCGCAAACGACTTGCCGTAGTCGTCTGTCGCCGACACCTCAAACGCCATCTGGCGCATCAGGATAGAGTCCTGCGCTGTGGCCAGGAAGAGCGAGTCGATCACGAAGCCGCCGTTCATGCGGTCGGGGTTGACACCTTTCAGGTCCACCGAGAGGCGGAAGCGGGTACGTAGTTGGTCACCTATCGAGGCGATGTCCAGGGGCGAGCTGTCGAAATGATAACATACCAGTTCGCAGTTGACAGCTGGATCTTGTTCGTGCGTATCCACCAGTCCGTTGAATGCCAGTCGCATATGTGCGTCGTCTATGGCCATACGTCCTTCGTAGCGCTTGGGGGCGTAGCTGCCGTCCATCGTCAGGGCGTTATAGGTGTAGTCGTTATAGGTCAATTGGCTCACTTCGCCTTTGATCGCACCGCTCAGACCCTCGCCGCGGGCCGTCAGGTCCACCGTCACGCTGCTCAACTTCGGTACGTTCAGCATCTTGCCTATACGGAAATCGCGTGCCGCTACATGGGCGTCATATTCTATCCGCTCAAAGAGCGAGTCGGCGTGATACTTTCCGTCGGTGGTGATGCTACCCAGCGCCGTGCGGAAGGCTCCGTGCAGCGTCAGGTCATGCAGTCGTCCTTCCATCGTTCCGCGATAGTGCACATCGCCCAGGCGGTGCAGCGGATCGGGCAGTACTGTCGGACGGTTGTTCAGCTGGGAGAGGAAGTCCTGCAGCAGCGGGGCGTTGACGTATACGTCCTGAAAATTGGCCCGCAGCCATGGGTTGCTCAGGTCGGGCAGTCCGAGTAGGGTGAGGTCGCCCAGGAAGATGGGACGGCCGGAGTACTGCACTGACAGCCCTTTCGCACGCAGCGAGTCCAGACTGCCGCCTACCTCACCCGTCATGCATACCTCGCTATGCATATGTGCCAGCTGCTGACTCAGCATCGTCAGGTCCGACGGCCGCACGCAGGCTTCGTGCAGGTGGACACGGAAATTGATCTCGTGGGCAGATCGGCTCAGATAGAGCGTGTCGCCCATCGGATAACGTATCTCTATCCCGCTCATGTCGGCATGCGAATGCGGCAGTCCTACGGTCAGCGTCGGTACACTCAGCATCGTGTCATTCACGATCAGGTGGGCGCACATTGACTCCACTTTCAGCGGTGCGCCGGCCTTGCCGTTATGCGGATGCTGGAGGACGTGTCCGCTCAGCTCGCGTATCTCCGCGTCTATCTCCTCTTCGCTCAGGTGGTGCAGGTCCATGCGGGCGCGTGTGACGGCGCTACGCCATTCGTCGTAGCGGAAACGCAGCGAGTCCACCTGTATGTCCTCCACGCTCACCAGACTCTCCATCTTGCTCCGCTGCTCCGGCTCGTCCTGCTTCTCTTTGCGGAAAGCGTCTGCCAGGAAGCGGTAGTTCCACTCGCTCGTGCTGTCCGACGGATTGATCGGATAGAGGTTCAGATAGGTGTTACGCAGTTGTACGTGTGAAAAACGGATGGCGTTCTCGCGCAGCGCCAGCGGACGGAAGTGTGCATAGACCTCGCCCACATACGCCAGCGTATCACCCTGACGGTCTTCTATGTAGATGTCGGTGATACGCAGTCGGGCGGGAAAACGGTACGCCACCCTGCCCACACTCGCCTTCGTACCCAGCGCACGCGCCAGCTCCTGCGTGGCGAGCCGCACAGCAGCTGTCTCCACCGTGTCGCTCATCAGGGCGCATACCAGTGCACCGCTCATCAGCAACAGGCTGAGCAGCACTACTCCTACTATGTACAAGACGCGTTTCATCGACTCTTTGGTGCCGCACTTGATATCCCCGTTTGCCAGTGAAAACTGTACGGGGGATGGAGTATACGGGACCTTTGCGACTGCAAAGGTACAGCTTTTTTTTTATATATGCAAATTTTATTTGTGTATGTCAAATTTTTTGTGTAATTTTGCAGCGTTTTTCATATGGCAGTACAACTAACGCATATCAACAAGTCATTCGGACGGCAGCCGGTGTTGCGCGATGTGACCCTCACCATCCCCGACGGACAGATCCTTGGTCTGCTGGGTCCGAACGGTGCCGGCAAGTCTACGCTGATGAAAATTCTGATCGGTCTATGGCGTGCCGACAGCGGCGAGGTGAAGGCTCCGCTCCGCATTGGCTACCTGCCGGAGAACAACCCGCTCTACGACGAGATGTACGTGGCTGAGTATCTTCGCTTTATGGCCCAAATGACCAATGACCAATTACCAATTACCAATGTCGACGCGCTTATCGACCGTGTGGGCCTCACGCCCGAGCGGCACAAGCATATACGCGAACTGAGCAAGGGCTATCGCCAGCGCGTGGGACTGGCGCAAGCCTTGTTGGGCGACCCGGAACTCCTCATTCTCGACGAACCCACTACCGGACTTGACCCTAACCAGCTGGTGGAGATACGTGCGCTGATACGGGATATAACCAAATCACCACTCACCAAAAACGAAGTTAATCGCGCCCTTGCGGCAGAGAATGACCAATCACCAATGACAAAATCGCCTATTGTGATCTTGTCCACTCATATCATGCAGGAGGTACGAGAGATGTGCGATCGCGTCGTCATCCTCCATCATGGCCAGCTGCAAGCCGACAGGCTTATCAACGAAATAGAGGACTTGGAAACACTCTTCAGACAAACGACTAACGACTAACGACCAATGGAATTTGATATTCGACAACAGATGTCCGAGAAGGAGCAGGACAATGCCTTGCGTCCGTTGTGCTTTGCCGACTTCGCGGGGCAGAGCAAGGTGACCTCCAACCTCAAGATCTTCGTGGAGGCGGCTAAGATGCGAGGCGAGAGTCTCGATCACGTGTTGCTGTTCGGTCCTCCGGGCCTGGGTAAGACCACCCTGAGCAATATCATCGCCAACGAACTGGGAGTGGGCTTCAAGGTTACCAGTGGGCCGGTGCTGGACAAACCCGGTGACCTGGCAGGTCTGCTCACCTCGCTCGAACCGAACGACGTGCTCTTTATCGACGAGATCCATCGTCTCAGCCCGATAGTGGAGGAGTACCTCTATTCCGCTATGGAGGACTATCGCATCGACATCATGATCGACAAAGGCCCTTCGGCGCGCACCATCCAGATCGACCTGAACCATTTCACCCTCATCGGGGCCACCACCCGCAGCGGACTCCTTACCTCACCGCTCCGGGCTCGTTTTGGTATCAACTGCCATCTGGAGTACTACGATGCGGACATACTGGCCGGCATCGTCAAGCGTTCGGCACGTCTGCTGCAGGTGGAGATCAACGAGCAGGCGGCAGGCGAGATAGCCCGTCGCAGCCGCGGTACGCCCCGTATAGCCAACGCCCTGCTGCGCCGTGTGCGCGACTTCGCACAGGTCAAGGGGGACGGACGTATCGACTTGGAGATAGCCCGGTATGCCCTTGAGGCACTCAACATAGACACCTTCGGTCTCGACCAGATCGACAACAAACTGCTGCTCACTATCATCGATAAGTTCCGTGGCGGACCGGTGGGCTTGAACACCATCGCAACGGCTATGGGCGAAGATGCAGGCACCATCGAAGATGTCTACGAACCCTATCTGATCAAGGAGGGATTCATCAAGCGTACACCTCGCGGACGCGAGGCGACAGAACTGGCTTATCGTCATTTGGGAAAAACACCGCTGTCGGCCGATGGCCAGCAGTCAATATTCTGATTTCTCCGAAGAATCACATTTGTTCGGCTATCTTGAGGGCGGCATTGATGCCGTCCAGTGCGCTGCTGGTGATGCCTCCTGCATAGCCGGCACCTTCGCCGCAGGGGTATAGGCCCGCCGTACTCACCGACTGCAGCGTCTCCGGATCACGCGGGATACGTACCGCACTACTGCTGCGGCTTTCTACGCCCAGCACCACCGCCTCGTTGGTCAGAAAACCCGGATATTTCTTGTCAAAATCTCTGAATCCTTGTTGCAGCCGCTTGCCTATTGGTGCTGGCAGCCACTGGTCCAGACGGCTGGCTACCAGGCCGGGCAGGTAGCTGCACGGCGGCAGGTCGCGACTCGCCTTGCCTTCCACGAAATCCCGCATCCGCTGGGCCGGTGCCGCTGATGGCTGATGGCTGATGGCTGATTGCTCATAGGCAAGGTGCTCCAGCGCTTCTTGATACTCCAGACCTCTGAGCGGATCGTCCCCCGCTATGTCCTCCGGATTGATTTGCACCACCATGCCGCTGTTGGCGTAGGGCGAGTTGCGATGGCTGGCCGACATCCCGTTCACCACGCACCCATCCGGTTCACTCCCTGCCGGAACGATATGTCCGCCGGGGCACATACAGAACGAATAGACGCCACGTCCGTCCACTTGCGTCACTAACGAATAGGAGGCGTTGCCGACAAAGTCTATAACGGAATGCTGATGGCTGACGGCTGACGGCTTCAGATGGTACATCAATCGGTTGATCAGCGCCTGCGGATGTTCTATTCGCACACCCATGGCAAAGCCCTTGGTCTCTAGCTTCACGCCTTCCTCCGCCAGCATCCGATACGTGTCATGTGCCGAGTGTCCTATCGCCAATATGATCGGCGTTCCCGTAACCTGTAACCCGTAACCCGTAACCTCTTTGAGGCTTGTCACGCAGGCCTCAAAGTGTATCTCTCCTCCATGTGCGAGGATGCACTCTCTCATGCGGCGGATGATGCCGGGCAGTTTGTCGCTGCCGATATGCGCGTGTGCCTCGTAGAGTACTGTGTCGGGCGCACCGAAATAGTGGAACAGTTCCATCACACGCTGCATGTTGCCGCGTTTCTTCGAGCGGGAGAATAGTTTGCCGTCGGAGAAAGTACCCGCACCGCCTTCGCCGAAGCAGTAGTTCGACTCGGGGTTCAGTCCTTCGTTGCGGTTCAGGAGTGCTATGTCCTTCTTCCTCTCGCTTACTTCCTTTCCCCGCTCATAGATGATGGGCTTGATGCCGTGCTCTATCAGAGTGAGAGCCGCGAACAGTCCTGCGGGGCCGGCGCCGATGATGACTACCGAACGCTTAGCCTCATGCACGTCCCGGAACACCGGCGGCGTATACAGTGGGATAGGAGCGTCTTTGGGTACGGGGCGGCCCTGATCGTCGCAGAGAACAGTAAGATGCACGCGCAACTCTCGCTGCCGTGCATCTACCGATCGTTTCACAACGCGCCATTTTTGCTCTGCGGCGTAGGCGTCCCGTGGCGAAAGAACATATTGCAGTGTTTGTAACTGCATAGCTATCCGGGTGTCGATCCGATCGACTTATTTTCCGATCTTCGAGAGGATAGCCTCCAGTCCTTTCTCTTTCACCGCCTCTTGTATCTTCTGTTCCAGCTCGTCGCACAAGTCGGGGTTGTCCTGCAGCACCTCTTTCACTTTGTCGCGACCCTGACCCAGTTTGGTGTCGCCGTACGAGAAGAACGAACCGCTCTTTTTTACTATCTCGGCGGCTACGGCGAAGTCGAGTATCTCGCCCACCTTGCTGATGCCCTGGTTGAACATCAGGTCAAATTCTGCTTTCTTGAAGGGCGGTGCCACTTTGTTCTTCACCACTTTCACGCGTACCTGGTTGCCCTTGACGTTCTCGCCGTCTTTGATCTGGCCCGTACGACGGATGTCCAGACGGACGGAGGCATAGAACTTCAGTGCGTTACCGCCGGTGGTCGTCTCGGGGTTACCGAACATGATGCCTATCTTCTCGCGCAGTTGGTTGATGAAGATG
This sequence comes from uncultured Bacteroidales bacterium, assembly GCA_902784585.1. Lineage (GTDB taxonomy): Bacteria > Bacteroidota > Bacteroidia > Bacteroidales > Paludibacteraceae > Colicola. Next base: position 12,582 of record CACZVM010000010.1, read on the forward strand.
ACGGTGGTACCGGTCTTGTTCACCGATGCTGTCATCTTACGCAGCGCCTGACTCATCAGACGGGCTTGCAGACCCACTTTGTTGTCTCCCATCTCGCCGGTTATCTCTGCCTTCGGCGTGAGGGCGGCTACGGAGTCGATCACTATTAGGTCCACGGCCGACGAGTGGATCAGCTCTTCGGCGATGGCCAGTGCCTGTTCGCCGCTGTCGGGCTGTGCTATCAGCAGATCGTTGACGTTCACACCCAGTTTCTCGGCATAGAAACGGTCGAAAGCATGCTCGGCATCTATTATCGCCGCGATGCCGCCGCTCTTCTGCACCTCTGCCATCGCGTGGATGGCCAGCGTGGTCTTACCCGACGACTCCGGACCGTATATCTCTATGATACGTCCGCGCGGATAACCGCCCACACCTAGGGCGAGGTCCAGACCCAGACTGCCGGTGGGGATCACCGGTACGTTCTCGATGTTCTCTTCTCCCAGTTTCATGATGGCACCTTTGCCATACTCCTTGTCAATCTTCGCCATCGCGGCCTGCAGTGCTTTCAGTTTGTCGGCCGACGGTTTGTTCTCTGTTGCCATGTTTGTCTTGTCTTTTTGATTTAGCGTACAAAAATACTACAATTTTTTCATATATACAAATTTTTTGAAAAAAATAAATTTTTTTGTATTCATTTCCCTTTTTTATCTTTTTTCCCATTTTTTTTTGTATATGTCAAATTATTGTTGTACCTTTGCATCGGTAATCGGATTATGAATCACTAAATCAATACAATTATGATGGATTTTATTACAGATCTACTGATCCTCTTTGTGGTCATCATTCTGCCAATCGGATTGGCTGTCTATTCTGTTTATCAGAACCTCTTCAAACCCAAATCGCCTGAGATTGCGGGATATATCTACGATGGAAGTAAGGTGTTCCGTTGGATGCTGATTGTGCTGGCGGTCTGCTGGTTGCTCCATCTTTTGGTTTGGTGTTTGGATATTTTCGATTCCGCAGTTATTCCTAATCAACTCAGTATCTTCTCCAATGGCGGAGTAGGCAGCGCGCTTAAGCTCCTCCTGATTGAACTGGTCTATACCCTCTGTTATGTGGCGGTAGCTTTCCGTCCGGCTACGGCGGAGGAGTTGGCGGAGGCTAAGGCCAATAAGACGCTGACGATGGATCTTGGTTCGGCTGCTGTAGGCGTGGGTGCGGCTGTCTTCGCTACGATAGCGGCTATCGGCGGTGTCATACTGGCGGCGCTCAACCCGATCAACGTCGTCCGCGTGGTAGGTAACACGGTGTACTATACCGTCAAGTCGGCTTTCGCCTCGTTTGCGAGTCTGCTCTTCGGCCTGGCGCTCATCTTCGGCGTGGTGCTGTGTATTATCTTCGCCGCGTATATGTACATGATTTTGTATATCCTGTTCTGCGTAGTGGCTATCATCGTCCGCTTCTTCTGGCTGCGCAGGAAGAAAGCCGGCTCGTTCCAGGACGGCAACCGTTCCTTCTCCGAGGTCCTCGACCGCCTGAAAGCCCGCCTGACGAAGAAGAACGACGATTGATTTTGCAATAAGCCGAGTACCTTTGCTGTGCGTCTACAGGCGGCGTCTGTTGCTCCTGTCCCCTCCCTCACTCCACCCATCGGAGTGAGGGATTTTTTTTGCCTGTTGACCCTGCAGCAATAAAAATGCAACCTCCTGCCGAAACGCCACCTGATTTCCATAGGCCAGGCATGAGACTGCAACAAGACTAAACAGGGTGATAACGGGGTGATAACGGGGTGATTACCGGGTGATTACCGGGTGATTACTGCGTTATTAAGCCTCCGTCAGCGGCCTCTCAACGCCCCGATCGACCTTTTTTTGCCATTCTTATACTATATTATATATTATATATATAATATATATTTTGTTGACCATTTTTGGAGTCTAACAAGCGAAAATATTTTTCCACATATGCTGGCATATGTCATTTTTGTTGTATCTTCGTACGCTTTTTAAACACGCCTACCTAGTGGTCGGAGTCAATTAACAATACGTAAAACGAATTAACAATATGTAAAATTGATATACAATTCGTAAAGAATAACATGTTTTTTTTAACTTTAATACAAATGGTGCACGTGTGTATTGCGTATGTGCATAACTTTTTATACCTTTGCATTCAATTTTTTTGAATCGATGATTTCAAGGCGAATTTTCAATAGCATCAATCGACGTTTAGCGGGCTTGACAGTCATGCTGTTTGTGCTGTCGTCCTTTTCTAATTTTTGCGCGCAGGAGACGAGTGCGAATGTGCCGGATAGTATCACGGACGGAAAGACCAAGACCGAGTGGGTGGCGCTGAAGAACAACCTGCTCTACGACGCGATAGCCACGCCTAACCTGCAGATGGAGTTTCGTCTTACCCGGCAGTGGTCGCTCGAGATAGGCGCGGGCTTCAATCCCTTCCCGCTGGATGACACCAAGTTCCCCAAATGGCGTCATATAGAGGCGCACATCGCTCCCCGTTATTGGTTCTGCCATGTCTTCAACCGCGATTTTCTGTCGTTCAATGTGGCCTATGTGCACTACAATGTGGCCGGAGGTATGTATCCTATTGGATGGATGTACCGCCAGGTGCTTGACAACCGCTATGAGGGCGATGCGTTGATGGCGGGTCTGAGCTACGGTTGGCATTTCGCTATCTCACCGCATTTCAGCATCGAGCTGGAGGGTGGAGTGGATGCCGGTTACTCGTGGTACAAAGAGTACGAGTGTAAGCATTGCGGCGAGAAGAAGGATCAGGGCGGACGCTGGATGGTGCTGCCTAAGTTGGGTGTCAACCTCGTAGTACCTCTGGGTGGCGACGAGAGCTCGCTGGCACGTCGCTGCGACTGCGAGAAGGTGGAGGAGAAACCCGAGGAGCCCGCAGAGCCGCTGATGCCTGCCGAGCGTCTGGAGCCCGTCTGGGAGCAGCCTGCGCCGGTAGTGGCATGGGTGCCGCCTATGGAGGTGAAGGCCGACAACATGCGTCAGCTGCGTAGCCGTCTGCTGCGTGACGACGATGAGTATGAGACCTACGACGCGGGCATGGCCTTGAGCGCAGACCCGCGCAACGTGTTCCTTTTCTTCGATGTCAACGTCACGAAGATGGACCGCTCGTTTATTCAGAACGACCTGCTCATGGATAGTATCATGCATATCCTGGGCGATGCCTGGAACGATCCCGACATTCGTATCACCCATATCCGTATCGTGGGCTTCGCGTCCTTCGACGGCCGTCTGAGCTACAACGAGCGTCTGGCTGCTAGTCGTGCTGAGACCATCAAGGAGTATATGCAGTCTATCTACCCGCTGCCGGACAGCATATTCGATGTCTGCAACGGTGGCGAGAGCTGGGCAGAGCTCAAGTACGGCTTGCAGAACGTAGAGTTCGAGGGGCGTGATGAGGTGTTCGAGATCATCGACACCGAGCCCGATGCCGATACACGTGAGAAGAAGATCAAGGCGCTGCATAAGGGCGCTACCTACCGCTATATGCGCGACGAACTGAAACATATACTTCGCAACCTTGGTTGCATTACCATCTATTGCGAAACGATTTATTAATCAACATAACACAACTAATTAACCCTATTTATTAACCAAATGTTCAAACAAATGAAAAAAATGACATTTTTTGCTTGCGCAGCGATGCTGGCAAGTGTTGCCCTGACAGGATGTTCGGGTAACGACGCTAACGTACCCGCCAATGCTCCTCAGGTAACGACCGACATCGCGATCGCCCTGCCGAGCCAGGTAGGTGGTCCGAAACGTATGCCGGGTGCTACCGTTCAGACGGCCGGTGCTACGGATTTTACTACCAACGGTATGAATCTCATCACCCTCGTTCCGTTTGGTCCTTCTGCTACAGTCACCACGTCTTCTGTACGTATTGGTGACAACATTGTATTAGGTCAGATTGGTGCTACTCAGGCCTATACTTCTGATGCTAACGCTAAGGCTAAAGTATTTACAGGCAAGAGCGTGCCGCAGGGAACTTCGGCATTCTTGTTCTACGGTGTATCCGGCAAGACCGGTAGCGACTTTGAGATTGGTGCATTGACACAATCGCTGTCGGGTGAGCCTTCTGCTTTCACGTTTACGCTGAAGAAGATCAACTCCAATACAAGCACGATCGCTGCTGATGCTGCCTATACGGGCTTGATCGCTTATCTGAATGCAGTTGCCAATGCCAACGATGGTGTTAAGGCGTGGAAGAACTACACGGCCGGCGACAACGAGGGTCTCTATGAGTTGTTCCAGACCTACAAAACCGCTACAACGCTGAGTTCGTTTGGCGTACGTCGTATGATGGAGGACCTCTACAAGTCGCTTATGCCTTCCACGGACGCTATGTCCGCGGCTATCAAAGATGCTATTGATGATCCAACTTATGCAACAGTCAACACTACTACCGGCGAAGTAACGCTTGTAGCAGGCCTGCAAGGTTTCCCTGCTAGTTACAATCTGCCGGACGGTGCTATCGCAGTAGCTTATGCCGGAGGTGCTTTTGATGGAAATGCCGCTCACGCTTACGGTGGTTTGGAGCCTGCTCAGATTGACCGCTATGTATATCCGGCACAACTGTGGTACTATGCGAACAGCCAGATCAAGACTTCCACTACTACGAAAGAGTCGGATTATACAGGGGCTGCTAACTGGACTGCTATTCTTGGCCAATACGAGAAGGACAATAGCTCGGTGAACACCAAGACTCGTTCCGTAGCCATCAAAAATCCGGTGCAATATGGTGTCGCACGTCTGGATGTAAAAGTGAAGACGAAAGAGAATACCTATCTGGAGGATAACAACCCTGTTACTTCTGCAAACCACATTGACAATCCTCTCACAGGATGGCCGCTGACAGCCGTATTGGTAGGCGGACAGAAGCATGTAGGTTTCGACTTCACACCGGGTACTTACGCGGGTGGCGATGCAACCGCTTATACCATCTACGACAATACCATGTCTGGCACCATCTATGCAGTAACGGCTGATTACAGTGCAGCTAACTCGACGCTGGTGCTGGAGACCGCTGCTAATGAGAACGAGTATATCGCGTTGGAGTTTGAGAACGCCTCCGGTAAGGACTTCTATGGCTATGACGGTATCGTACCGGCAGGCGCTAAGTTCTATCTGGTGGGTCAACTCGCTGCTGATGCGGCAACCGAGACCGGCAAGAAAGTGTTCAAACAGGACTATACCACTACGGCTCGCGTAGCTATCAAGGACCTGAAGAATGCCTACACCACGATTCCTGATCTGCGTGCTCCGTCGCTCGAAATCGGTCTGTCGATCGACCTTGAGTGGCAAGCCGGTCATACCTACGACCTCGAGTTGTAATATCCTAAAAAACTAAACGCATAACTTGAAACGGTTATTCGTCATATTATTACCTTTGTTCTTCGTCGCATGCAACCTGATTGACGACAATCTGAGTGTGTGCGGTGAGGAACTGGTGATCGACTATCAGCTGCAGCTGCGTACCGAACTGAGTACGCAGTTGCAGACTGAGTTGTCGGAAGAGACGGATAGCGTGGTACGTGAGGCTTTGCGCGAGTGGTTGTCGCCGGTGTTTACCGATAAGGCGAAAGATATCGATCTGCATTTTTTTAACAAAGAGACCGATGAGCTTCGCCGCCGGATACTGGATATTATCAACGCAAGCCAGACCAGTTATTCGCTTAAGTTGCCGAAAGAGAACTACACCCATCTGGCCTTGGCGAATATCGCGGACAACAACCAGATGTCGCTGGCTAATCGCGACCACTCGGCTACGATGTGCTTGAGCCTACCGACCTCGTCGGCCCTTAAGTCGATGAACACCGGAGTGTTCTCGGCGCGATTGGATATGACGGTGGACGACAGCTCCAAGCAATTCAATGTGTATCTGTATATGGTGAATGCCGCCGTGGCGCTGGTGATCGACACTACTGCGTGCGACTCGCTGGTCTCGCTGAGCGGAACGCTGAACAACATAGCATGCGGCTTCTCCATGCGCGACAGCGCGTACCGCTTTGATCGCGCCTGCGCCTTCGAACTGGAGAATGTGCCTATCAGTCGTGCAGCCGGTGCTCCGGCAGCGCAGGGACGTGCGAAAGCAGCAGACGAACCGGCTACGACGGCTTGTCTGGCTACAGTAGGTATGCCTACGCGTGATGATGCACCCTGGACGCTGACGGTCACCTCTAAGCTGCTCAACAACAAATCGGCGACGAGTACGCTGACGATAGACGACCCGCTGAAAGCAGGAGAACTGCGTATCTTCCGCTTGCGGCTGAATCAAGACGGTAGTCTGGATGAGAGCAACGAGCACGAAATAGGTATCGGCATTACCGTGGAATGGAAAGACGGAGGAGATCATGAGCTGGAACTGTAAGGGATACATATGGCTGTTGGCTTTGTTGCTGACCATGACGGGGTGTCGCGATGAGGTGCTGGGAGAGTCGGCACAGTTGCGTCTGTCTATATGCTTGCCCGATAAAGAACAGACTGCCTCGGCGCCGCGTAAGGTAATGGGAGATCCCGGTATAACCGAGATGTTCGAGTTGCCGAAGTATGCTTATATATTTGTGATGAAAGATAATGGGGACGGAACATGGAGTGTGTGGAGACGTGAAGAGCGAAAACTGGCTGCGGAAGACTGGACCCGCACACGCTACAACGGCTCGAATAACACCCGTGAAGATAGTATTTTTAAATACGACAAAGATATCCAGTTTTTGTTGAACGGAGAGCAACTTACCGGTCGGGTCTATGCTATCTGCAGCAATAAGAAACTGACGTTCAATACGGCCTTCAATTCCGTATCGAACATGACACAACTTTTAGATTGGAAATTCGACAGTTCTCCCGATAGTATTCAGGAGAATCTGAAAAATATATATTCAACTCCGTATAACTACAAGCGTGGAGGGCAATACTATTGTTCCTTCGACTGTAGCGCGGGAAATGTATTTACTCTGGATCTGCTGATGTACCACGTTGCGTCCAAAGTAGATATCAAATGGAATGTGGCAGAAAACAAACGTATCAACCGCTTGCACCCGGAGGAGGCGGTACGTCTTACTTATATGGAGGCGCGTCGTCTCTACAACGGCCCGGCCTACTGCTTCAAGCCGCTGAAGAATGAGGTGGCCACGCTGCCGACCACCGGGTATGATATTACCAATATCGTCACCCCAAGCGACGAGGGCCTCTGGTGGGAAGGACGAACCTATTTCTACACCATTCCGTATTATGTGGCGGGAGAGGCGAATTATTTTCCCGTTCAAATGGTGCTTTGTACGAATAGCACTGCCAAAGCGGATGGGTATAAGCTTACGCTGAAACAACCATTTGATACAACGGCAGTTTTTGTGCCGTGGCTGAGAGGAAACTTTACTCTCACGCAGCCCCTGGCGAATACAGAGGAAACTAAGACTTGGGATTGAGAATTTGTAGATTTGAAGATTTGAAGATAAGACGCTACACAATATTATTAGTATTGTTCGTGTGGGCATGCGCATGTGCGTATGCGCAAACGGATACTATCCGCTACGTGCGGACGACAGGTGCATATAACAACGACGGACGCAGTTGGGCGAACGCCAAGAACCGTGTCCAGGACGCTATCAACGACCTCAAGGAATATCTGGCTGATAACCACCTTACTTCCGGTTCGGTCTATATCGCAGCGGGCACCTATGTGCCGACGGAGTCCACGGAGACTTCCGGCGGTTCGATGCTTAACACCTCCTTTAAGATTTACGCCGGTATTCACGTCTATGGTGGTTTTAACCCCGATGATCCCGAAGAGAAACCGGGTGACCGTATCATGGTGAACGGCAAGAAAGTAAGTGAGAACTGGGCGGACCAGTCGGGTATCGGTACCGTCTCCGGCACGGAGATCGCTTCCCAATGGGATTTTCGATACAAGACCATTCTGACAGGAAACCACTCCTCTACGCCTCCTACCTTTACCTTCGACTCCATCCGCGGAAAATACACGACCGCGTATGTTGCGAACTCGTACCACGTCGTTTGGTTCGCTACCAACGGCATCTGGCCGACTACCGATGATCTGTTAAAGAACCACTATAAGCCTTTGGAATATCCGGCATCGCTGGACGGTTGCGTCATCTCGTCGGGTAACGCCTCCAGCCGTAATATTAACCTCCGTGAGCATACAGGCTACGGCGGCGGCGTGTATATGGTAGGTAACTCCAGCATGCGTGGCTGTATCGTGGAGCGCTGCTCGGCGAACATGCGAGGCGGCGGTATCTATGCGGATGGCGGCGGTACGATCGACTTCTGCTATATCCATACATGTCAGTCCGCAGGTATCGGTGTATCTCAAGGTTACGGCGGCGGTGTATGTATCGACCATGAGGGCTCTATCGGGCATAGTCAGATCACTTCCTGTGCGTCGCGATGCGGTGGCGGTATCTTTATCAGCCATGTTCCCGAGGATTATCCTACTACCGGCAATCCGGCTATCGATAATATTAGCAATTATTCCCCGTTCGCAACGGCTTGCGTAGTCAATAATAATACGACCAACGCCGAAGGCGCCGGTATCTATCTGGCAGAAGGAGGTACGGTCAACCACTGTACCGTCACGGCGAATAACTGTATGGGTCCGGATGTGACTTATTACGGTCGTCGTCACGGACGTACGGGCGGTATCTATGTGCGCAACTGCGGTCAGATCTTCAACTCCGTTTTCTGGGGTAACCGCTGCGCGGTCAACAACGATATTCAGTTTGCCTCCGTGCGCCAGAAGACCGGTGTCGCGGGCTATGAGACCTTCGTCTATCACACGGCGTTCATGAATCACGATATCACGGACTGGACGGGTGTGCGCAAGGAGGCGGTTTATTCGCTGGATAAGCGTAACTTGCCGGTAGAGGGCGGATCGGATAACTTCCCTTGTTTCTTCAGTCCTACGGTCGTGCCGCTGAATTGGGATTCAGTGAACACCTCGGCAGGAATCTACGGCGCGGGTGTATTGGCACACATGCGTCCGGTGGATTATCCGGGTCCGCGTATCTGGCACTTGACTTCCCACTCTTATCTGGATCAGAAGGGCGTTCAATGGTCTTCGGCGATGGTAGATCCTCCGACATGGCTCATCCATGCGCATACGGACTATGGCGTCGTATCGAACCCGTACGAGCCGGCTTCGACGCTGGGTGCGTTGGTGCGCAAACCGGATAACATGCGTCATGCGCTGCAGCCCCAGCAGGGTCTGGAGGGCAGAAAGGATCCGGCAACCTTGATTCCTACGGTCTTCGTCGATCTGCACCACGAAGGTGACTACGACGGGGAAGGTCATTTCGTTACGCCGGACCACTCCGGCGATAGTTGGGACGCTCCGCTGCACTCCATCGGCGATGCGCTGATGTATTATCGTACCTATTTGGTAGAAGAACCGACAAAAGCCATCGGTAAGCGTGCGCATTACCATCTGCCTTCGGCGTGGGATGGAGAAGGTAATCCGACGGCTTATACCGACTACGACTATGTCCAGTTGCTTGTCAAAGAAGGCGAGCAGAGTACCGCTGGACCGAATAACTACTTAGGTAAAGACATGCGTACCGCATCTATCCGTACGCTGTCGCACATGCGTCTGTATGGCGGTTATCCGAAGACTCTGACAGGCACGAATACGGAGGGACGTGACCCGATGACTTTGACCACTATCATCACGGCGAATATCGCGGACGAGAAAGGAGTGACAGCTTATGCGAATAACTCCGCTCACGTGCTTACGTATGTAAATGCCGAATATACGATCGTCGATGGCTTCCATCTTCTCAACGGTAATGCTCATAATTTGTCGGGCACTCGCGCGGTAATGGCAGGTGGCGGTGTGCTGGTAAGCAATGAGATCATTACTGATCAATCCAAGCGTATCGACATGGTAGGTAATGAGCTGCGTAACTGCCGCCTCGCGAATAACTCCGCGCCGAAAGGTGCCGCGATCTATGTTACAGGTGATGGTAAGAAAAATCCCTTTGAGTTGTGTTATGCCGAGCTGAAGGTAGTCAACTGTATTATCCGTAATAATACGGCGGATTACGCCTCGGGGAACAACGGCGTTATTACCGCGAACGGCCGTGCTTTCATCGATATCGACCACTGCGATATCGTCAATAATGTCGGCTATCCGCTTCAATCGGATAATAGGAATTGGAAATATAGCTATATAACATTACCCGAAAATGGCTATATCCGTGTAGATAATTCGCTTATCTATTGCAATGGAACAGAGGTATTAAACGACCGTTCAACGCTGGCATCGAGCAATGTGCTGTCTGTGAATCCAGAGGGGCAGGAATATGTATTCGGCACCTATAACATGTTCGATGCCGATATTCAACTCCATACCGCCGATGCCACCCAGCCGCATGGTTTCTTCAAGAGTGATTTTGTAGTTCCGAGTATGGTCTGGGGCTTACCATCCGGCATGCCGGATGCAGCCAACCATCCTCTGAAGTTAGTGATGCCGGCGGAGAAATATAACCAATGTAACCTCACGCGTACAGACCGTAATGCTGCGACATACCCTGTTTTTGTCAACCCGTCTCGTAATATCGGTCACTCGGTAGAGGGCGATAGACCGTTGTTCGGAGGTAAGATTTTGTTCATCCCGCTGAACAACAACCCGTGCGTCAATGCAGCATCCGTTTCTGCCTACGGAGCGAACAATGTGCCGCGTCCGGAAGCAGAAGATTTTGATATGACCGATGTGAAGCGCCGTAACTTTGGCGGCGAGCCGGATATTGGTGCGATAGAGGACACCGACCTGCCTGTGAGCGGTTCGGTCATCTATGTCACGCCGGAAGGTGCCGGTAAACGCGATGGTTCGAGCTGGGCAAACGCCATCGCCGGAAATACGGTCTATGTACTGAATGACATCGCCGGTCCCGCCCTTGCAGACGGCGACCAGATTGACCCGGAACCGACTTGCAACCGTGTCCTCGACAGCGAAGGAAACCCGATTCTCACCACCAATGAGAAATACAATGGTGGTTGGGGTAGAGTATGGTACACCGATAAACGGACGGGAGCGACATCCACCACAACTACCACTACGGCTTGGATTACGGAGAAAAATACGTATGTCGGAGGTCCCCAAGCAGGTCAGACTATAGTAGTACAGGACGGTACTACGCCGGTAGAGACAACCGAAACAAGAATAAATAGTAGCGGTTCTGTCATGCCCGGCTTTATCGCGGGTTATGATTATGATCCGCGCTACCCATATGGAGAAATCTCCGGTGCTTCACGTTCTTTCTGGCGAGCGAATCCTTATCATAACGGCACAGACTGGAATAATGCAGCCGATTATGCAGACAGGTTTGCTTTTATCGCGGCGTGCAATACTAACGGATGGATTAAGAACACTCGTGCAGAGCGTTATGTGGGCGGTCTGCAGTATGCCGTAGAGAAAGCGTCTGCGGCGAACAAAACTTATCATAGCGACTCCGTACAAGTATGGGTTGGTGCCGGCACGTATAACGACTATAAGGGATTCATTATGCGTGATTCGGTCACGGTATTAGGTGGTTTCCCGGCTAGCAAATATAGTTCCCCCGGCTTGACAGAACGTCAGGCATTGATGTCGGATGTGATAAATATTCCTAAATCCAAACCGGCAGAGAAATTAGATGCTACGGACTATGAGTCGATTCTGCAGATATCGGAAGTCAACCCGATCATTGGACACGACTCGCTGATGAATAAGGATGCTGTTAAGTATTGGGACGATGACTATGCCTATTCCGAGACAACAGATACGCACAATTATGCCTATAAGACACGCAATATAACCAATACTTGGAGATACACCTCCGTGGAAACGGATGTGACCAGTAGTTGTATTTTCTATCCGAATTTTAGCAATACGCCATCGACTTCGATACAAGATATAAGTGTTGGTACCGAAGGGCATTGTATATATGGCGATTCTGTAGCCGCGAAAGAAGCGAATAAAGATTGCTGGCATTTTACGTATCCTAAAGAACAGGAATACTACAATGTAGATCTATCTGTACAGACAGGTACTTTACATATATTTGACTATGATTCAGGGGCGACAATAGAGAATAAATCTTCTCGATGGTGTCGTTCCGCCAATGGTTCTTTGACAGGTATGCATATGTACCAAGAAATGAAGAATGTAGAGGCTGGAACTTATAAACTGACCCTTGATATGATGGGCGGCTACCGTAACGGTGATCCGTTTGATGTTACCACTCCATCCAACATATGGCTTCATATTGTCGATGGAGAGGGGAATGAATTAATCGACTCGATACAGCTTAAATGCCGTGATTATAATAATCCATCCGGCACAAACAAGAATAATGTCCGTAATACGGCCTTCCGTAAGACGATAGAGTTCACTACGTCCCAAGTCGATAATATTACCATATTAGTCAAGGTGTTAGATGGTACACGGAATACAAAAGCACGCAATGCTACTTACGGCACTCCCGATGGTCGCGACCCTAACCCAATACCTTGTGATTATGTGTGGGATAACAAAAAATGTAATGGCACAGGAAACAACTGGGGAACGAATAATCCGAACCGCCGTGAGTTCTTTATCACCAACTTGAACTTGAAGAAGGTGGATGAGACACAATCGTCTTATACGCTTGCCGATGAGGATATAGATGTTGTTGAAAATGATACTATTGTACCAGACCCGCATGCATCGGAAATCAATGCCTCTACTGTTTATCAGTCGAAAAAGCACCGTGTCACGCTCCGCAAACGTGTATTGACGATGCCGGATGTGTGTGTACCTACTTATGGTGCCGGTTCAGTGGGAGACCCGGCTGGTATTGGTAATGGTAAATTAGCCGACGGTTTGGCGCACACCGACCGTGTATTCGGTCCAACGAAAGCTCTGCGTACTGCTGCAACTCTTGCAAAAGAAGAGGATCCGCACTATGTAGAATATAACGAAGCCAATTGGGATGGTTTCACGATTCGTCACGGCTTCCTCACCGACGAAGCTATGGCGCACGGAGGAGGTGCTGGTGTGAATATGTACGAAGGTGCACACCTCAAAAACTGTATTGTGATTAACAATATATCCCATTGCCCGCGTGTGAAGGGTGGCGGACTATTCTGTGATGGTGCCACATCGACTATTGAGGGTTGCTTCGTCCTCAACAACCAATCTACACTGAGTTCGAAACTGACAGCCAGCCAAAATCAGATTTTTGCCGGTGGACTGTTTATGTACGAGGGTACGTGTTTCAACTCCCTCTTCGCCAATAACTATTCTTACGGTTCGTCAGGCGGTGTAGGATTCTGCGTAGGACGTTTCTTCAACAACACCATTGCGTATAACACGGCTACTCTTGTAGAAGGAAGTATCAGCGGTGGCGCTATCTCGTTAGCCACGGAATCCAATCCGAACCTCTTTGTGGCAAACACCATCGTCTTCGGTAATAACGGTATTGCCATCCGTGACCGTGACGAAAAAGGAGATAAGGTAAATAAGGTGAACCCCTTCCTGTATTGTTATATCCAGTCGGCAGTGGCACAGCCGCATAATGCTACCAAAAAGAATGTAACCAACTGGACAGAGTCTGCAACAGGCAACTATGGTACCGGTAATACCTTCCTGAATGGTGTTGCTCCTTCAGCAGCCAATACGCCTTTTGCGGCGGACTTTGATGAGAACGGCAACTATGTTGAAGGTCGTGCCGCTTCGCTCAACGACTTCCGTCTGCGCGACGGTATAGGTTGCGTCAACCATGGTACTGAGGAATTCGCCGGAGAATTCTTTACGGCGTTGATACATAAAGGCAAGACAGACAGCCAGATCCGAAACTCCTTCATCTATAAGAGTGTAGAGGCGGCGCAACTGCCGGATAACGATGTGGCATTTGCCAAACGTGTGCAGGACTGCCAGATTGATATGGGTGCGTACGAGTTCAACGCGGCGTACTCTATCAAACCGGATACGACGACTCATCCGGGTCAGGCGATCTTCTACGTGACCTTCAATGCGCACGGAGGTGACGCTTCGGCTGATTCGCCGGAGAACGCAGCTTGTAAGCAGAAGTTGCAGTTGGTTCTTGATGCCGCGGGACGATACAAATACAACCTGATGACCTTGGCTAAATATGACAAGGGCGAGGCGGGTACGTATGTAGCGGATCAGCCGAATAAACACTGGTCAGTAGAGGTTTGGCTCGAGGGCGATAATACGAACAGCACCGTCAGCGGCGAGTATGCCGAATGGTACACGGCGACGCGTTCGACTAAACATAACATAGATAACTACGTCGATAACACCCTCGACTATTCGTTCATCATCCCACACGGCGTGCAGGTGAAGGGCGGATATACTTCGGATTTCACGGGACGCGACCCGCTGACCTATCGTACCGTCCTCTCCGGTAGAATCAAATCGTCCACCGGTGCCGAAGGAAATATATTCCACGTAGTGACCTTCACGAACGACCTCTTTACGCCGGATGAGACCTTCTATATGGATGACGGAGAGCCGAGCGAGGCGATACGTGATCAGCTGGCATTTATGACCGATGAGAAAGACCGCGCCGTGGTGGATGGTATCTTCATCATGGACGGTCATGCCAACTCGCCGGAATACGTGGACCGTATCGGTGCTGCGGCCGTGGTGACCGAGTATGCGCATATTCGTAACTGCGTCATTCAGAATAACACCGCCGAAGCAGACGGAGGAGGTCTGTACCTCAAACCGTTCGCCCTCGTCAGCGGTACGATCATCAAGAATAATACGGCGGAGACCGGTGGCGGTATCTATGTCGAGACACCTCCTACAACCATCAATCCGGATTCTCTGGCACGTGTCTATGCATCTACGATATGCGAGAACACAGCTCGTATGAGCGCCGGCGGTATGTATTTCAATAACACCTATGCCCGCATCAATTCGACTGCACTATGGCATAATGAGGCAAACGACAACGCCAACATCTCCGGTGTCTTCTCGCGTTCCAGCGAAGAGACGGACTACCCGCTGACGTTCTGCGCCGTAGAATCCCGTCGTCTGGAAGGACAAGGAAACGTCGAACTCTCGCCGACCGAGACGGAGGGTGTCCGCTGGGATAGGCAGGATCCGTTCAACGCTATCCTCTATTACCCGATAGAGATGTCCTCTACGCTCTCCCGCGCCGGTATGACGTATAACCAGTGGTATAATACCATGAGTACCTTTAAGACCCTCGATTCCGTAGATATAGCCGGCGTGAGCCGTACCAAATGGACTTCGCCGGGTACGAATGTGCCGCGTGGCTACGCGTGGGGTTCGGATACCTTGATAACAAAGAATAACGACTTCATCGAGATCGGCGCCCGCGCGATCAATAAGAACTTCGCCATCAACGTAGATCAGAAATATGTGATGAACCGTCTGTACGTCATGCATACCGACCTCATCAATTCCGAAGCGGCGCGTGCGCTTCAGGATAATACCCTCAATAACGATACCGCGAATATGTACCGCCAGATGGGTTCCTGTATCCTGAACCCCTTCCACCGTCTCGGTGATGCGTTTGACTATATCATCGCGGCGCGTAAGGCGAACCCTGCCCTCTATCGTAACCGTGTCTTCTCGGTCTTTATCGAGGCGGGTACGTATTATCCGTATCATAATGCGTACGGCGAGCAGGACGAGGTACGAAACAACACCTTCCTTGTGCCCGAGGGTATCTATGTCATCGGCGGTGTCGATTCGCGTCCTGATGACCACCATTACGGTCAGGAGGGCTATTTCGATATGTTCACCGGTGCGGCTTACGGTGATCCGAACAGAGATGTAGATGTACGGATCAAACTGCCGAGCGGCGCCACCACATCCTATACTATCAACGCCTCATCGCTGGACTCTATCCGTCTGCGTGATGACCGTCACCGCCCCATGCGCGATAACAACCTCAACTCCGTCATCGAGCCGTGGGAGTTAGAGAGGCAGACGATTCTCTCGGGTAATGCCGTAGCAGGTGAGAACTTCACCCACGTCTATCACGTCATTACGATGCACGCCGACTCTACCCATGTCGGCCCGCAGCCGCTAAAGTTCCGCCATATGAATCCGGAGTTTGACCGGAATAATCTTCGTCCGGGCATCCCGATGCTGATCGATCCGATTCCGATGAATCAGCCGGATCTATTCGTCGATGAGTTAGACCAGTCTATACTCGGCCGTACCGTTGAGTTCGACGGTATCCAGATTACCGGTGGGTATGCGAACCACCTTAATCCGGAGGATACGCTTCGTCACCCGTACGTCAAGAAGACCTATTTCCGCGGAGGCGGTATCTTCGTCGATGGTAACTGGACCAGCGACTTCGATGAACCGGGAGATGTATTGCCGAACGTGACCGAACCGCTTGGACCGCCGGAGGATGTATCGCTACCAACGCCGTTTGCGATGTGGCTAACACCCTGTTCGATAACAACGAAGCGCGCCGTGGACTTTTCCCGATTACCGCCTCCGGCGATGAGTATATCCCATATGCGGATGCCCGCCAGGGATTTGCAGGTGTGATATCGGCTGCTACCCAGAGTTATTTGCGTGTGGTCAACTGCCACTTTATGAAGAACAAGGCGGTGGCGTACCCTGCTATCTATAACTTCACCCCTAATAATGAATATGGAGACGACGCGAAAGAGAAGCAGTTTGCGTTCAATACCATCTTCTGGGGTAATGAGGTATTCGAGGTGGATAATCTGGATGAATTGGATTATATCGTACCGCCTTCGGCACAAACGATTAATGACTTCAATACCCGCTACAAAGGTTCTCGCAAGGGTGTCTTCCACTACGACCCGGTAGAATGGGATAAATACGAGAAACTTTTCCATGAGTACGACAGCCTCTATACCCATTATGCAGCCAAGAACGATACCTTTAATGTTAAGGTAACGGATAAGTTAGCCGAACTGCGTGCGCAGGGTGACTTGGTGGAGGGACTCTATTTCTGCTCCTATCGTAAGACCTATGGTCCTACCGGTATGAAACCGACGCAGGAAGGATACCTGTTGACGAGAGACGAACAACGCCACTTCGTTGATCCGCGAAAGAAACCGGTTCGTACAAAGACAGTGCATGATTTCCCGGTGGAGATATACGATAGTCTCTTTACCTACGTCCATGGCAATAACAACACGCTGATCAACCCGATCAATACCGCAACCGACGGTCCGAACTTCAAGCAACCTACCTTCATCGCCGGTATCGACGGCTACATGCAGAACGCCGACTGGCTGCTCGCCCGTATGAACCTGACGACCGACCAAGGTTGGGGGCACCTCAAGCAGACCGTTACCCGTGGAGTAGGGTACTTCCTGACCCGCTATACCGAGAAAACGCAATACGAGACGTTCGAAGAAGCTCTTGCGGCTGCGAACGCCGAGTTGGGCACCGATACCTGTACCGCGTGGAGCGTACTCCCTGTCCGCGGTCTGCCGATCGCTACCTTTGATGATGTACAGCATCCGCTCGGATCCATCTATAACTGGTACTCCAAGCGATATGGCACCTATATGTCAGATGTCAGCGCCCCGCTGCCTCTCAAGGACCAGTATTACATGGCGTACTCCCGTACAATCAGCGATGATGAGGTATCCGGCAACATGGATCGTATCTCCAAACACCCGAAAACCGGTGAGACCGACGTCTATATCGACATAGGTATCTACGAGTACCAATATGTGCAACTGGATATCAAAGGTCAGGAAATCGATACAATGTGGGTGGCTACCAAGACCAAAGACCCGATCCGTCACGATGGTCTGACGTGGGAGACACCTACTACCGACATCCAGACGGCTATCGACGTGCTGATGTCGTCCCATAACAACCATGATAAATATATCTGCCTCATGGGCGACGACGAGGGAGGCACCTTCTCGCCGAGCAATGTGATTGACAACCGCCGTTCGTTCATCATCACCTCCAATACGCTCGAGCCGCTGCTGCCGGATAGCGCCGAAGCGGACTATGACTACGGAGTGAATAGCCTTACCTTCCTCGGCGGATACAGCTTTGACGTCAAGGACGCACCGCGCGACCCGCAAGCGCACCCGACCATCATCGAGATGCCCAATACCGGTACGATGGCGCAACGCAACCAGCTCTTCGTCGTCGAAGATATGACCCGCCAGATGGTACAGGCGAACTGGCAGGGTGAATATACCTCCCGTGACTCCGTCGTCATACCTATCGTCTTTGACGGTATCACCTTCATCAACCCGTATTCGACGAAAGACCCGTCTTCCGATGAGGGCGGCTATAACAACCAGGGAGGTCTGATGTCCAAGAAGGGTGGCGCCGCTATCTATTATCGCTGGCAGCGTCGCTACGAGGGTGTAGATGGTGTCTATTCGCCGGACTTCACCAGGGCGCTGCACCCTGACTCCGCACTGATCGACGGGCGGAAAGTGACCCTGCCTAAGCTTACGCTCTCCAATTGTATCTTCATGGATAACGGCGCACGTGACGGCGTGTCCCGGGAGGAGCGTTCTCCTGCGGTGCGTATTGATCACGGAGGCGGTTCATCCCTTATTGTCAACACGCTCTTCCACTCCAATGCCGGAGCACCTGTGTATGCACGTACCTTCGATATCATAGAGGAAGAAAACGACTTGGCGATGGTGCCCAACAATGTAACGATCATCAACTGTACCTCCGCGCTCAACGACGGACATATCCGTCTGGAGTCCGACAACAGTGAGGTGCATAACTCCCTCATCTGGCTTGATGACCTGTATAACGACACGACAGTCCAACTCCAGATGGGAACCAACCAATGGGACAAGACCACCAACAAGAATCGTGCAGGTATCGACGGCCAAATGTCCTATAATGCCGTATGGGGATGCTTCCAGGTACCGGCATGGGGTGAAGAGAATAGTACCGGTGATCCGGTGGGCTTTAACCACCCGCTGTCTTCTGACAATAACGACGTTTATAAGGGTCCGGGCTTCCTGTCGCCTTACGTCACGGCTACTACTTCCGAGCAACGGCGCGAGCGCTCGTTCCGCCTCAACCCGTCTATCCGTACCCACGAGAAAGCCAATCGGGAGATATACCTCAGCCGTGTCTTCTTCCGCGTCTATCCGGACACCTGTGCCGAAACGCATAATAAGTACTGGCGTCGCTCCAACGGATTCAAGTCGCTCTCGTTTACGGGTATAGTCGACGAGCTGGCTAACGACTCCGACCTCGCCTCCAAACCGCGTGTGTCCGGTGAAGGCATGGAGCGTGGTGCGTATGAGTGTCTGGCTGTCCTCCAGCGTGTGCTCTACGTCCGTCCGGAACTGCCTGCCTCCAGCGCTGGCGACGGCTCGTCCTGGGAGAACGCCTTCGGACAAGGACAACTCCAGAACGCCATCGATGCCGCCGCGGTATATACCTATATGTACCAGAATCTGCCGCGGGAGGACAGAAAAGCCTATGTCTTCGTCAAAGGTACCGGTAGTTCCACCGAGCACTACGATATCGTGGCGCGTGACGGCGTCTATGTATACGGCTCCTTGCCCGGCTACTTCCTCGACGAGGCTTGGAAGGATGAGGGAAAATTTACCAACGAGGAGTGCCACCGCTATGTCAACTACGTCCGTGCCACAACACCGGGTGTAGCGGCCCCGAATGCACCGCAGACCAAGATCAACTCTATCCGCATCACCGGTGATGAATTCAAGACAGGCTTCCTGCTGGACGGATTTGTCATCACCAACCCCACCCGCGAGTTGACGATGTCGCCCGTGCTGATCAACAACGATAGTGCGGCTGTGCGCAACTGTCTCATCGTCGACAACCGCATCGCCGGTCCCGACCACCCGATAGCCAATGTGAAGCACGGCTTGCTCTACAACTGCCTCTTCTACAACGACTCCGCAGCGGTGATGGTCAAGGTGGGCGCCGACGGACTGGTGCTCAACAATACCATTGTGACGAATAGTTCGGATGTGACTCCCATGGACGATACCGAGGCAACAGCCGGAGCCGTGCAGAACAACATCAGCGGACGACTGTCGTCGCTCACCTGCTTCGCGCCATACATGACCGCCAACAACCCCTACACGCTGCCCGCATACCTGACCAACCACGAGCCGCTCGCCTTCCAGCTCCATGAGCAGAGTACGATGCTCAATAGCGGAACAATGGATACCGCACTGCCGTCCCTCTTCGACGACTATAAGGCGGATAATATCATCAACTTCAAGTGGGACCGCGATGTGCTCGGCAACCCGCGTAAGATCAGCTCGTCGGTCGACAAGGGTGCACTCGAGACCTGGTATGTGGCGAAGAACCAGGCACAGGAGATCACGGCTATCACCAACAGGGTACCATATACCTCCACTGCGCCTCTGGAGCGTGACACCGCCTTTACCAAGAACTACGGCGGTCACCGCTATCCGCATCCGGGTTCGGTGGTCTATCTGATGGATAGCAGTGCGATGTCGATGCAGTATGCGAATCCCGACTTTGAGGATTTCCGCGGCCAGGATATCATCTTCTCGCCCGGCTATATGATGCTCAAGCCCGAAGCCTCCTTCTACGGCAACGGCTATAACGTGCAGCTCGGTTATGTGGCTGCCGAGAAACGCTTTGTCAACCAGCGTTACTCTATGACCGCCTTCCCCTTCACTTATTCGAAAGGCAACATTACGGTCACGGGCTATAACAAGTCCACCGACGCGTTGATCTGTGCCCTCTCGCCGTTTGACTTCAGCACCTACCAGTACAGCGGTGCCGCCCGCTCGCAGAAAGACTATGTCTTCCAGCCGACCAACTCGTCGCTCTGGCTACCGGTTGATACGCTCAACCGCACTGCTACCGAGGGTTACCTCATGGACTTCGGTGCCACCACCGACACCGTTCTCCGCTTCACGGCTTTTGCGTCTGTTGCAGGACGCTATGTCTATACCGAGGAAGAAGGTGCGGAAGACAAGATAGTCTATCTGACCCAGTATGACAACCGTACAGCCGGTATAGGCGAAGAACTCAATTTCACCCGTCAGGAGGATATGGGATGGAATATGAAGGGATTGCCGTGGCTCGTCAGCAACTACCGTACCGATACGGTGCTGGAGGAGGGTAACTACCAGCGTCAGATGTTCATCCCGCATGTGTTCTACCATATGGACGGTGCGGGTGATGATGTCTCTGCCGGCGACCAGATGCTCACAGCCCGCTCGTGGGATAAGAATGCAATGATGTCGATGGGCAAGGCGTTCTTCACCCAGACGGCCACCACCGCCGACCGCGAGGCCGTAGCCTTCCATCTGCCATACTACGGCATGAACGAGAAAGCCTCTCGACCCATTCTCCGTCTCTCCGCCAAGCGCTCCGGTCCCACCCAGATCAGCCATCGTTCGGCTGTCAGCCGTCAGGGGTCAGCCGTCACCAGCGACTACCTCACCGTGATCCCCGATCAGGAGGCTGACAAATATGTATCCTACACCTATGGCCGTGACGGTATGAAATGGATCACCAATGACAGCATGCCGTATGTCTATCTGATGGATAGCAGATGCCAGTCGCGTATCTCGCTGCTGGATGCCGCTCCTACCGAGGTAGATATACCGCTCGGAGTACAGATACCCGCGTCCTATCCGGGTGGAGCCTTCTGCTTCAGCCTGCCGGAGAAAGAGGCCTTCGCCGGTTATAGTTATGTATGGCTCATCGACCGTGTCAAAGGCCGCACCGTCAACCTCATGGAGGAGGACTACGAGACCGATATAGCTGTCGGCCAGCAGAACAACCGCTTTGCCGTGCGTATCGGCGGCTTCCCCATGACCGACTCCAACAACCGCCGCACCTATCTCGTCTTTACCAAAGAGGGCAGTCTCTTCATCCGCGGCCTCATCGCCGGTGACCGAATCGATGTGTATACTTCGTCCGGCCAACTCGTTTATTCGGGTACTGCCGCCGCCACCGAGTGGTCACGACCGCTGCCTATCCAGCTCGGCTATGTCATCAAGATTAACGACAAACCCTACAAGATACTCAATATCTGACGTCAGAAGCAAGAGGTTAAGCATTGCGAAAGAAAGCAAAAAAAAAATGACGTGCGCGCTTGCGTATGTCATTTTTTTGTAGTACCTTTGCACCCGATTTAATTTGGCTAAGTACGCAATGATTCGGTTGGAAGATATCAAGACCCTGTTTTTCTTGGGTATTGGCGGCATCGGAATGAGTGCTCTGGCTCGCTATTTTCATAGCCGAGGCTACCACGTATGCGGTTACGACCGTACCCCCTCCGACCTGACTCGCGAACTGGAAGCCGAGGGCCTCGCCGTCATCTATGACGACGACCCGGAGATCATCGCTCATCAATCCGACATCATCAATCCGCACACCACGCTGGTAGTGCGTACTCCGGCCGTGCCGGAAGACAACCGTATCTACACCCGTTTGCGCGAACAGGGCTTCGACATCCGCAAGCGCGCGGAAGTGCTTGGGCTCGTGACGCGTGCACAGAAAGCGCTCTGCGTGGCCGGTACGCACGGCAAGACCACTACCAGCACGATGATTGCCTATGTGACCGCCAATACGCCATCGGCAGATACTTCATCAACGGGCATCAATGCCTTTCTGGGCGGCATCAGTCTGAACTACAACACCAATGTGCTGATAGACCCGCAGAACGAGTATGTGGTGGTGGAGGCCGACGAATACGACCGCTCGTTCCATCATCTTACGCCCTATATATCCGTGATTACAGCCGTCGATCCCGACCATCTGGATATCTACGGAACGGCTGAGGCTTATCGCGAGGCTTTCGCACACTATACGAGCCTCATCAGCGGTGCCCTCGTCATGAAACAAGGCATTGCCCTGGAGCCCCGTCTGCAACCCGGCGTCAAATGCTACACCTACGGATGGGATAATGCGCATAATATCCGCATCGGCGACGGTCAGTTGATGTTCGACTATGTATCCCCCTTGGCCACTATCCGCGACATCCGTCTGGGTGTGCCCGTCTGGGTGAATATAGAGAATGCCGTGGCTGCCATCACGGTGGCGCTGTTGGTGGGAGTGCCGGAAGAGCAGATCAAGGAGCGTATGGCCTCTTTCCGCGGCGTACTGCGGCGTTTCAACATCCATGTCAATACGCCACGCGTGGCATATGTGGACGACTATGCCCACCATCCCGAGGAGATAGCTACGGCTATCGACTCTATACGCCGTCTCTATCCCGAGCGCCGGCTGATAGGTGTCTTTCAGCCGCACCTTTATACTCGCACACGCGATTTCGCGGACGGTTTCCGCCGTGTGCTTGCCACCCTGGACGAATGTATGCTGCTGCCTATCTATCCGGCGCGTGAACTGCCTATCCCGGGCGTCACGAGCGAGATGCTGATTGAAAAGACGAGGGAGGGAGATGAAAGGATGAAGGTGGTGGAGAAAACTGCGCTGATAAACGAACTGAAAAAACATGTGGCAGAGAGTCCGTCGCCCGTTGTTATCCTCACTGTGGGTGCCGGCGACATCGACCGCCTCGTACCGGCTATAACCGAAGCCCTGAAATGAGCCCTCTGACCCGCATACTGCTCCGGACACTCGGCATCGTGCTGACGCTCGTCCTGTTCGCTCTGGCCATAGCTTGGGGCTACCGCCGTGCAGGAGAACCCGAGGCATGCCGCTCGATCACGTATATACTGGCCGACGGCGACGAACGGGTGTATGTGTTCCGCAACGAACTCGAGGGCATGCTGCATAGCCTCGACATCCATCCCGTGGGACGCCGCGTTGACCAGCTCTCGCTGCAGCGCATAGAGAACACCGTACGCCAACATCCCATGGTGCGCACAGCCGAGTGCTATATCACGCCTTGGCACGACGTACGGGTGGTGATCACCCAGCGTGTTCCGCTGCTGCGTGTGCAGAACGCCGATGGCACCTATCTGATCGACACCGACAGACGGCTCATGCAGGCGCGTCCTGCCGTCAAGGACTCCGTGCTGCGTGTCACCGGACAGGTGGAAATGACGATGGCGGCCGGACAGCTGGCCGACTTTGCCTTCTGGCTTCGCGACAACCGCTACTGGCGTCCGCGCATCGATCATGTGCATATACGCAGCGCCGAGATGGCCGTCGTCCTCCTGCGCGACAAGCGGCTGCCGCATGTGCTGATCGGACGAATGGACGACTATGAGAAGAAACTACACAAGCTGCAACTGTTCCTCGACAAGGGCAGAGAGGCTACACGGGATAAACAATATACCGAACTTGACCTGCGCTACGCAGGACAAGTGGTAGCAAGATAAGTCATGGCAAGAAAAAAGACACAGACAGCTGATTCCCTTCCACTCGTAGCTATCGAACTGGGTAGCGACAGCATCCGTGCGATGGCAGCACGCCAACTCGCCCCTGACCTCTTCCAGGTGCTCGGGGTGGAGCAGCGTGCACAGCGACTGGGTAACATATGCGTGGAGCAGGGTATCGTCACGCAGTCGAGCAATGCCGGCTTTGCCGTGGCCGAGGTACTCAAGCTGCTGGCCAACCGTATCGGCCTGCGTGAGCTGCCTACAGCCTTCGTCGCACTCGGCGGTCAGTCGATGCAGATTGTGGCCGTGCATAGCAAGCGCGATCAGGCTCGACGCAAAGAGATCACGCAGCAGCTGCTCGACGAGATGCAGGCTGAGTGCAAGACCAAGATCGAACGGCACAACCCCGAAGTGGCGGTGCTCGGACTCGTACCCAGCTATTTCATCCTCGACGGCGTGGAGCAGGACGAGGTGCCTTCCTCCGACCAGCGTGCCGCGATAGTGGAGGCGCATTATATCGCTTTCTACGGTCGCAAGGTGATTGACAGCCAGCTCCAGAAGGCCTTCTCCCAGGCTGCGAAGAGTATCGAGCAGACCTTCGTCCGCCCTGAGGCGCTACTCTCCGCCTTCGCCACCTGCGATGGCAATCATGTGCTGATGAATGGCTGCGCCGTGCTTGACATGGGCGCACAGACCACCACACTCACCGTTTACAAGGGAGGGCAATACCTCGCCAATCGCGTTGTGCCCAAGGGGGGTTATCATATCACCCGCATGCTCGAGCAGCAGGGTATGAGTTTCCGTACGGCAGAGGTGCTCAAGTGCCGTTACGGCATCGCCTCGCCTGCCTTGGTAGAGAGGAACGTGCGCCTGCGCGTACCCGCCGCACCCGGCATGGAGACACAGGAGATGGTGATCACCACCGAACAACTGGCGGAGGCTATCGAGATGAAACTGCGCGAGATACTCGCACCCCTCATCGACGAACTCAAGAAAGCCGAGAGCCGCATTCAGACTCTCTATATCACCGGCGGAGCCAGTATGCTCACCGGCATGGTGGAGTACCTCCAGCAGCAGACACGCGTACGCGTCCAGTACGGCGCGCACAATCTGCTCCTCCATCGCGATACGGACGAGCAGTATCTCTCGCCCGAATATAGCTCGCTCGTCGGTACTCTCTTGCTCGGACAGGACTACCGCGACAGCCATAAGAACCAACCCATACGTACGCCCAACCTGCTTGAACGTATGAAGAACGGTACACTCGAGATATTCTTGGAAGAATAATTATTCAACAATAACAAATCACAACTCACCATTATGGATGAAGAAATGATTACTCTGCCCCTCGAGGGCTTGACCGAAGATAGTATCATCAAGGTCATCGGCGTAGGCGGCGGCGGATGCAATGCCGTCAACTACATGCATCGTCAGGGACTCAAAGACGTCTCGTTCCTGGTATGTAACACCGATCGTCAGGTGCTCATCAAGTCGTCTGTCCCCTGCAAGCTGCAGTTGGGCCCGGGACTGGGTGCCGGTGGCGATCCCGAGACCGCACGTCAGTACGCCGAGGAGAGCCGCGAACATATACGCGAGGCACTCAACGACGGCACGCAGATGCTCTTCCTGGCTGCAGGTATGGGCGGCGGCACCGGTACGGGTGCTTCGTCTGTCGTAGCCGAAGTGGCTCAAGAGATGGGTATCCTCACTGTAGGTATCGTCACTATCCCCTTTGCCTTCGAGGGCAAGCGTAAGATCGTCAAGGCGATGACCGGCGTGGCACGACTCGCCAAGCATGTGGATGCACTGCTCATCATCAACAATGAGAAACTCAAGCAGATATATCCGGGCCTGAACCTCCTGAACGCCTTCTCCAAGTCCGATGACGTGGTGGCCAATGCCGCACGTGCCATCGCGGAGATCATCACCGTACCGGGATATATCAACACCGACTTCGCCGATGTACGCAACACGCTCCGCAAGGGTGGGGTGGCTATCATGAACGTGGGACGCGCCTCGGGTGAAAACCGTATCACCCAGGCCATCAACGATGCCCTCAACTCTCCGCTGGTCAACACCAACGACGTACATGGTGCCGAGCGTATCCTGCTGCAGTTCTACTGCTCCACCGAACATGCTATCGTCATGGAGGAGATCGACCAGATCAATGAGTTCGTACAGGAGGTGGGCGACGACATAGAGGTGCAATGGGGTGCGTCTATCGACGAGAGCCTGGGCGAAGACGTACGCGTCACCATCATCGCCACGGGCTACAAGGTGGACGGACTGCCTACCGAGGACGAAGAGGCCATCAACGAGGCTATTGACAGCAATTATCCGCCGCAGGTGGACACGCCGCGTGAGGACGAACCCACACAGACGATCGACCTGAGCGGCACGCTCTTCCCGCTTGACGATGACGAACCGGCCAAGCCTGCACGCGAACATACGGCATCGCCTTCCGCCGACGAGGTGGTCATCACCATTGACGACGAACCCGCACAGGCAGAAGAACCCAAACCTGCTCACCGTACCTTCGGATGGATACGGAGAAAATGATTTAGATGTAGGATTTTAGATTTTTGATATATATGGAAAGAGAGATGAATTTTTTTGACCTCTGCGTAGCCTGCTGGCATGCCTTAGGTCGCGCTTGTAAAGCCATTGGCTGCCTCTTGGCGCGCGCGTTACGACTTAGTTATCGCTACTGGTGGCTCGTCCTGCTCTGCGTCGCTCTCGGCGTGGCAGCTGCACTCTATTACACCCGTCGCGACAATGTCATCTATCGTGTCAATGCCGTAGCGGTGCTCAACGGACCTACCGTGCAGCAGTTCGAACAGGCCTTCATGCCCCTTCGCTCCGCTCAACAGCTGCCGCCTGAATCACCCCTCCAGTCTTGGTTGTATGAGAAGAAGCTCCGTTGCTTCGAGACCTATCGCGTCATCGACTGTATGAACGACTCCGTGGCCGATTATATCGACTTCAAGAATAGTTCGTCGCCCACCGATACGGTCAATGTGCAGATGCAGGACCGCCTCTGTCTGCAGTTCCGTATCAAGCATCGTGACTTGGATATGATACCTGCCGTAGAGCAGGAGGTGATGACCTTCCTCAACGCTAATCCCAGTATGCAGGGGGCTTACAAGACCTATATGATGAATATGCTTGAGCAGGTGCGCTTCAATCATGCGCAGGTGGAGAAACTCGACAGCCTGACCGACCAGTATTATTTCCATTCCAACCCGGGTTCGGAACCCCTCAACTCGGTGCGTAACGGACTGGTATTCATGGGCGATTGGCGTGTCCACCTCTTCCTCGGCGACATCTATGCCCACCAGAACCGTACCTTCAAAATGGACCAGCGCCTACAGTTAGCGACCGCTCCTGTCGTGCTGGAGAACCACTTTACCGTAGACTCCAAACCCGTGAACGGTCGCCGCAAGTTTGTGATATTGTTCTTCCTGTTGGGCTGGATAGGTGCCTGCGTACTGGCCGAACTCATCGACCGCCGCAAGGCTATCGCCGCTTGGTTCGCCCAATAAGCCAGCGCACAGCATAGTAGCACGCCACTGCGCCAAGCAGTACCAGTATAGCCACGCTAAGTTCGTGGCTATATTTGTTGATTAGGTCTGCCTGACCCGCTGCCACGTATCCCACCAGCGCCAGGATGCAGTTCCATATGAATGCACCGAGAAACGTCCACCAGAGGAACGCACCGAAATGCATGCGGCTCAGGCCCGCAGGGATAGAGATGAGCTGGCGGATGCCGGGGATGAAACGGCCTACGAAGGTGGACACGTTGCCTTTCTCGCGGAAATAGGCTTCGGCACGCTCCAGCTTCTCGCTCGACAGCAGACACATGTGCCCCAGACGCGAGTCGGCGAACTTATAGATGATTAGTCGTCCCAGCCATACGCTCAGCGCGTAGTTGATGATCGCACCGATCATAGCACCCAGCGTGCCGAAGAGCACGATCAGCAGTACGTCCACCGGATAGTTACCCGTGGCGCACAGCACACTCTCGGGGTTCTCCGCTACATACGCTGCAGGGGGGATCACTACTTCGCTCGGGAAGGGGATGAACGAACTCTCCACTGCCATCAACCCAGTAATCGACGCATAGTTCATATGCGCCGAATACCAGGCGATAATTTGATCTACCAGACTCATCAGATAAACAGTATTTGTACGATGATGTAAACCGGCAGCAGCACGATCAAGCTGAACTTAATCATGTAGCCGAAGAACGACGGCATCGAGATACCCTCTTGTTCCGCTATCGACTTCACCATGAAGTTCGGACCGTTACCGATATAGGTCAGAGCACCGAAGAAGACGGCACCCATCGAGATAGCTTTCAGGTACACATCCGAAGCCAGACCGGCAATGTCTCCGCACGGAGCCATCGAGTTGAAGACCATGGCTGTAGGCGCGTTGTCCAGGAACGCACTGAGCGAACCGGTCATATAGACGTATTGCCACGGCTCGCTGATGACCTGCTGAATCGTCTCTTTCATGTTCTCCAGGAACATCAACGCCGGCGTCATCGTCGCAAAGATGCCGAGGAACACGCAGGCTACCTCCATAATCGGCGTCCAACTGTAGTTGTTCTTCACGCGCACCTCTTTCTTCGTCGTCAGCCACGATGCCGCGATGATCAGGATAAACGCCCACTCGCGCAGCAGCTTCAGGTACCACGGTGCACTGGGATCACCCATCGACGGGATATACTTCGGATTGATGAACATCGTGCTGGCTATCACGCAGAGCAACCAAACGATATTGATCAGTCCGCTCATGCTCAGCTTCTTGGCTTCACGCACGTCGGCCATGAGGTTAGCCGTCGGCTCTTTGCGGTAGTAATACATATCCGCCAGGAAATAGATACCCAGCAGCAGCGCACCCGTTACAGCCCATTCGGGCAACATGTTCTGCATCCACCACATAAAGTCCGCACCCTTCTGGAACAGCAGGAACAAAGGAGGATCACCCAGCGGCGAGAGCAAACCGCCGCAGTTAGCCACAATGGCGATAAAGAACAGGATGGTGTGTGCGCGATACTGACGCTGCTGGTTGGTAGCAATCAGCAGACGAATCAGCAACATCGCCGCACCCGTCGTTCCCATAAACGAAGCCAGAAGCCAGCCCAGACCCATGATCTTGGTGTTGGTAAAAGGCGTAGCCTTCAGGTCTCCACGGATACAGATACCGCCGGTGGTCACAAACAGCGCCATCAGCAACAGAATAAACGGCACGTAGTCGTAAATCATCTGGTGAATCAACTCGTGGCTCATGCCGTGTACGCACAGCCAGACACCTACCGGTACACCCAGAATCAGCGAGACATACAACTTGTGCATGTTGTGTTCCCACCACTCGCCTACATGCGGAATAAGAGGAAGCACCGCAATGCACAACAACATCACCACAAACGGGATTAACATCCACGCGGGAATTAAATGTTCAATCATGATTTATAAGAATATTGGTTTGTTTTCCGGCTGCAAAATTACTTCTTTTTTCTGATATGTGCAAATAAAAAAATGCAAAAAAAACGCAAAAATATTTGGTCAATTGAAAAAAAAGTAGTAATTTTGCACGATTTTTTTCGTGGAATAGACTGCATTTTGCGCGTGGTCTATCTGTATTGTGCTGAGGATGAATGGGTTAGAGCTTTTTGTTCGAGAGAAAAATATAAAATATATACTACAATGTCAAAGATTTGTCAAATTACAGGCAAGAAAGCCATGGGCGGCTGCAATGTCTCGCACTCGAAGCGCCACACAAAGCGCACCTTCGATGTGAACCTCTTCCGCCGCAAGTTCTACTGGGTAGAACAAGATGTATGGATCGAGCTGAACGTGAGTGCAGCCGGTCTGAGAACAATTAACAAGATCGGCCTCGACAACGCCTTGAAGCAGGCGGCTGAGAAGGGCTACCTCTATTAAACGAAAGGAGCAAGAACAATGGCAAAGAAAGTTAAAGAAGCACGCGTACAGGTTATCCTCGAGTGCACAGAGCAAAAAGCCAGCGGTGTTCCGGGAATGTCTCGCTACATTACTACCAAGAACCGCAAGAACACTCCGGATCGTTTGGAGTTGAAGAAGTACAATCCTTATTTGAAGAAGTACACGATTCATAAGGAGATTAAGTAATTAACCCTAATTAGAAAGGCTTAGAACTATGGCAAAGAAAGCGGTCGCAACACTGCAAACCGGTAATTCCGGACGTGCGCACTCTAAGTGCATCAAGATGGTGAAGTCGCCTAAGACGGGTGCTTACATCTTCCAAGAGGAAATCGTTCTGAACGAGAAAGTTCAAGAGTTCTTCAAGTAAACAATCACCAGAAAATCCCACCGCAACAACGTGGGATTTTTTGTATCTGCCAAAATGGCAGTAAATTGACTTATGGCATGCAATTTGTCATAAGACAAGTGTATTTAACTATGCAATTATGAAGAAAGAAGAGAAAGATAGTTTAGAGATGAGAGATGAGCGTCTGGAGGACGCTACGCTTAATGAGGAGGCTACGCAGACTGAAGCGCCCGAAGAGGAGAAGGAAGTAGCCGATGTGCAGCAGCTGGAGGCACGTATCGCCGAACTGGAGGATAAGAACCTGCGTATGATGGCGGAGTTCGACAACTACCGTCGTCGTACCAACAAGGAGAAACTCGAACTCATGGCGACTGCCGGAGAGCGTATCTTCCGCGAGATGCTGCCGCTGGTGGATGACTTCGAGCGTGCCACCGATGCCATGGCCAAGACCGACGACATCGATGCCCTGCGCGAAGGCGTACGCCTCATACAGCAGAAGTTCATCGCATTCCTCGACAAGGAGGATGTACATGCCATCGAGACCAAGGACGTGGATTTCAATACCGACGAACATGAGGCCGTGACCACCTTCGCTGCCGGTGAGGACAAGAAAGGCAAGGTGATCGACTGCACGCAAAAGGGATATAAACTCGGCGATAAGGTCATCCGCTTCGCCAAAGTGGTTGTCGGCGACTGACCCCTAAACCCAAAACGCTAAACACTAAACGAACATATGGCAGAGAAACGTGATTACTATGAAGTGCTGGGGGTGGAGAAAACCGCCAGTGCAGAAGACATAAAGAAGGCCTACCGCAAGAAGGCGATCCAGTATCACCCGGACAAAAACCCGGGCGATAAGGAAGCTGAGGAGAAATTCAAGGAAGCGGCTGAGGCTTATGAGGTGCTGAGTGATCCGCAGAAGCGTCAGCGTTATGACCAATACGGCTTTGCCGGCATGGGTGGCGCAAGCGGCTTCAGTGGAGGCGGCATGTCGATGGAAGACATCTTCTCCCATTTCGGTGACATCTTCGAGGGCGCAGGCTTCGACCTGGGCGACCTGGGCAACATGTTCATGGGCGGCAGCGGTCGCAGTCGCGGTCACCGTGTACGCCGTGGCAGTGACATGCGCGTCAAGGTGCGTCTGACGCTGGAGGAGATAGCCAACGGTTGCGAGAAGAAGATCAAGGTACGCAAACTCGTGCAATGCAAAGACTGCAACGGTACGGGTAGCAAAGACGGTTCCACCGAGACTTGTCCCACCTGTAAGGGTTCAGGACGCGTCATCCGTCAGCAGCGCGGTATCTTCGGCATGATGCAGGTGCAAAGCGACTGCGACACCTGTGGCGGTGAAGGACGTATTATCAAGAACAAATGTCCGAAATGCAACGGCGAGGGTGTCATTCGCGACGAAGAGATCATTCCTATCACTATCCCGGCCGGCGTGATGGGTGGTATGCAACTCACCGTTCCCGGTAAGGGTAACGCAGCGCCGCACGGCGGTGTGAACGGAGATCTGCTGGTTCTGATCGAAGAAGAGGAACATAAGGATTTCGTTCGTCAGGACAGCGACCTGATCTATAACCTGTTGTTGGACATGCCGACGGCGGTGCTGGGTGGACAAGTGCAGATCCCGACATTGACGGGCGACGTGAAGATCACCATCACACCGGGTACGCAGCCGGGTAAGGTGCTCCGCATGCGCGGAAAAG
Source organism: uncultured Bacteroidales bacterium (assembly GCA_902784585.1). Classification (GTDB taxonomy): domain Bacteria; phylum Bacteroidota; class Bacteroidia; order Bacteroidales; family Paludibacteraceae; genus Colicola. The sequence goes on from CACZVM010000010.1 coordinate 44,893, forward strand.
GTCTGCCGCGGATTGACCAATACGGTCGCAGTTACGGGGTAGGTGACCTGCTGATCAACGTAGGCGTTTATATCCCGGAGAAACTGAACAAGGACGAGCGGGCGCTGATCGAGAAATTGCAGAACAGTCCGAATATCGCGCCGGGTTCGGCCGACAAGAAGAATTTCTTCCGTAACCTATTCGGAATATGAACATAAAACGGTACATACTACTCTGTACTTTGTACTTTGTATTCTGTGCTCCTCTATTTGCTTTGACGCCGATAGAGAAGCCCAACTTGAAGGAGCCGACGGGAATAGCGCCGGCTTTCTTCGGTCCTAATGCGTTCCCTGTGCCGGATATGTTAGACGGTTTGACGCAAAGCGAGTTGCATTTGGAATTAGCGGGTGAAGGATATTTCGGGTATGACGGTAGTCGTACAGGAGATATCTTCGCGCGCGTGCACGTTCCTTTATTCACGCGTTGGGCGAACATCAGTCTATGGATGCCGGTGTACGGATGGTATAACCAGTATGACGGGCGTGGCAGCGGTGCCGGCGACGTATATATATCCGCGGATATCCAGATATTACATAACGAATGGTTCAAGACGCCGAATGCCAAATATATCCCGCAGATGACGCTTCGGGCGGCATTGAAAACGGCGAGCGGGGAACAGATGGAGCGTAGGCGCCATTATGACTGTCCGGGTTATTTCTTCGACCTCAGTATGGGTCAGTCGATTCCGATGAAGCATGTGACGCTTCGTTTGGCGGGTTCGGCAGGATTCTTGTGCTGGCAAACCGATAACGGGCGTCAGAACGATGCCTTCATGTACGGCCTGCAAGCTAAGTTGCGCCATGAGTACTTCTCAGTGCAAGCTACATGGGGCGGTTACGTAGGCTGGGAACACTACGGCGATGCGCCGATGACCATCAAGGCACGCGTGGCCGGCCATGTCAAGGGCTTCGAACCCTACGTGCAGTATCAGTACGGCATCCACGACTATCCGTTCCACCAACTCCGTATCGGACTGGTCTATCATATCGATATATTAGGTCGCTTTGCTAAAAGAGCAAAGACCGCTAAAGCAGAAAGCTAAAAGCCCCCTCCCATGTGTCGCCGAATTGTAATCTGTCTATTGTCCATTGTCCTTCTTCCATTGTCCCTCACGGCTGCGGCGAATATGGGGATGGATACCGTGCGCAGCGAGTGGTTTCGCGAGTGGTATCAGTGGAACGAACTGAGCCACTATCTGGATAACTACTGCGACGTGACTACCTATCTGTCGGAGACCACGGGCGAGTGGACAACTCCTGAGCCTTATCTCTTTTCTATCAACGGCAACTCTTATCGTTGGAATAAATATTACCTGAACGGTTTTCGTGTGGACAGTCGTGTGGACGCCGGCGGTGCCTATTATCGGCCGGATATGTTTGCCCACTCGATGGCTATCGACTACAACCGCGGAGCGGTCTATTGGACGGTAGATAGTGTCCGTCCGCAACAGGTTGTGTTGTCCGGGCAGGCAGGTAACATAGGCGGCTACGGACCTTTGGCAAAGAAACTGCTGGATTTGCAACCCGGCGGCTCTGCTGTCAGCAGGCTGGCCGACGACCGGCCTATCCACCACCGTCGGCACATCGTGGGTGCGGGCCATGTCGATGTGGTCTTTGTCCTTCCCGTCAAGGGAATCGGCTACACCCAACATGTATATGCCGACTATGGCGTACGCCGCCAGTTGCAGTGGGACTACACGGGTATTGCCGGCACGTATGATGCCGATTATTATCATGTGCAGCTGGATGGCCAATTGCCGGTGAAACCGAACCGCGCTTTCGACCGTCTGCACTATATCATCCGTGCCGGTTATCGCGCCGACGCCTATAGGGAGTGGGGCTATAACGCCAACGAAGTGGCGCAACGCACCGACCACTCGTTTTCGTTCTACGGCACCAAGTCGTTTGGCCGCTCGGGACAACTGACGACAGGTCTGACTTATGCGCTCCATCGTGATCAGCATCGTGACTTGCAGTTCAGCCGTAACATCATCGACGTGGACGGCGAGTCGCTCAACCCGTGGTATCCCGACGGACACACCCACGCACTCAACTGGGCGGTCGACTATCGCTATCGGATACTGCCGTGGCTCCAACTGCATATAGACAGCTACAACTCGTTTCTGGCTTTCCGTCCCTCTCAGTCGGCGTGGACCAACACCGTGTATCTGCAGGGCGACAACATGTCGGCTCCCGTCTCTCTGTACGACTATCGTTGGCAGTCAGCCGCGTTTTGTTCCGGCCTGCTGGAGAATGCCGTCTCGCTGGAAGCCGACTATCAGGTGCTGCCCTGGATGCGCCTGCGCGCCAGTCTCTCCGCGACGCTCGACGGCGTGCTCCTTGGCGGGAAATCGAAGGTGACGCCGTGCTGGGAAGCGAAGGCAGACGTGCATATCGAGCCGGTCAAATGGTTTCGCGTGGACCTCATCGCCGCCAACTACCGGATACCCTATACCTACGAGCAGATACAGTTCATGAGCAACAGCTATCTGAACGGCGAGGTCTATTATGCCGGCACCAACACGCTGCTGACAACTACCGGCGGACAGTATCACCGGTGGGGCAAAAACCTCTGGCAGCCTCAATACGTGGCAGTAGATATACCTATCGTCTTCACCATCGGTCGCCACGAGATCAGTATCCTCTCCAGTTTCAAGAAATACTACAACACCTGGTCGGTCGGTATGGCGGAGGGTTATACCGATTCGTTCTATCCCATCACGGTGCAACAGGACGGTGGCAGTATCGCCTACGACATCTACGCGATGAAACCGCAGGAGCGCTATTACGAGGTTACGAAAGAGCCTCGGACCGGCAGCGGCGTCTTCGGCTCACCGGTCTTTGCCTCCAACGTCATCAAGTATACCTACAACGGCAAGAAAGTGTTCTTCTCGTTCAGCTGGCAGAGTTACGTGGAGTCCGGCACTTCGGCTCTGGGCAACGGCGTGCAGACCCAAGATGTCAATATGCTGAGCGAATCGCTGGCGAGTCCGAACCACGTGCTCGTGGATGCTAATATGCAGCAGACGGATCCCGCTATCCGTTCATTAGGACGGCTCAATCAGGATCGCGCCTATATCGCCCGTCTGCAGTTGGGCGTCAACATCACCGAGAATTGGCAGTTGAGTCTGAGTGGTAAGTTCCGCGACGGTATCGCTTTCTCGTCCTATCGCACCTATCTGACGACCGACAATGCCGGTCACTCGCAGGCCGTCATCTGGAGTGCCAATACACGCGGTATCAACGTGCGCGATGCCAATTTCGGCAAGCGCACCGACTCGTTTTTCAATTTCGACCTGCGTCTGAAGTACCGCGGCGCCATCAAGGGTGTGCCCTTCTCGGTACAGGCAGTCTGCTATAACATCTGGGATTTTGCTACCGAACTTAACGAATACTGCTTCTCTTACGACGGCGCTACCGGCAAGGATCAGAAAACCGGTCGTACGCCGCTTAGTCTGTGCACCCCTCGCGGTCTGATACTGAGTTTTGCGGTTGGCTTTGAGCGAAGATAAAGACTATCGCAACGGCCCATAACGCGATACCGCAGTACAAACCGAACATACAATCGGTGAGCATATTGCAGACATATAGGACGGTGAATAAGATGGCTATTCGCCGTTTTTCGTTCGGTGCGCAGAGGGGAATAGAAAGCCATGCCAGCACAAAGAGAATCAATCCGAAGATACCCAGTTCTATCAATTCCTGCAGGTATTGGTTGTGACAATGACCGAGTTGACCGAAATATTCAGGCACCTCGTTTTCCGGGAACATCGACAGCATATAGACGCCATCTTGTCCGCATCCCAATCCCGTCCAGAAATAGTCCTCGGGTTGTTGCATCGCCGTTTCCCATAGCTGCGTACGCACTTCGGATTGTACCTCCATCGAGTGCAAACGCGGATGGAGGGAGAGCAGACCTGCACTCAGTACGATAGCGCCAATTACCATGCCGGCACTGAGGTACCATTTATACCGTTGGCTTAACCACCAGTATAGGGCAATAAGGGTGATGATGGCCAGGCTGATAGCAGCTTGTCGTGAACCGGTAAGCACTACGCTGACCGCCATGATCGAAGAGGTAATACCCCAGAGCCAACGACGATTGAACCATAGTTTGGTAGCAACGACGATACCCATCGTCTCCACCGCACCTAAGAAAAGGCGATGTTTGAGATGCGACAGATTGGAGGTGTAGAAATGCAACCATTCGAAGGTGCTGTAATCCCACAACGCATGCAGACATGGATGGGAATCGATGATCTCGCGGTGGTATAAAAGCAGCGTCATCGCGGCCGGATAGAAGAATGCGGCGCAGAGACAGGAAATAACGAATACTTTGCCTATCAGCCGCCAATCATATTGTTCATTTACTCCCCATATACCTACCGGAACGAGTACCCCGAACGCGATATACCGCTCTATCTGCCATGACCACGCGGTGTGATCTCCGGCCCACAAACCGGAGAGTAAGTTCCAGCCGAACCATAGACCGAAGAGCCAGAAGGGGATTTGATATTTGATACCGGATATTTGATAGTTGCTATTTGGCCGGGGTAGCCATCTCAGTTCCAGGAACCAGGCGATGATCCATGCCACGCAAGCGTACCGCAGAAAAATCTGCGGGAATGGCAGTAGCACGACAGCTACTATGTATAGCGCATAGTTCACGCGTCCCATGAGGGCTCTATAGTTGTTCATAACCTTCGTTCAGTAGTTTCAGTCCCTCTTCCCCGATACGCTCCAGTCGTTCAAACGGTTTGCCCGGCACGTGTCTGCGCCAGCGGATACGATTCAGGTCAACAATCTCTATCCGGCTACCGTCTTCATTAAACAGGATATTGCCCTGCGAATAGTCGCGATGCCATACACCCATCCGGCGCAGCTTGGCGGTAAAGCGACCTATGGCGCGCAGTAACTCTGCGCGGCGTGGGAAGGCGGGTTGCTCTATCAGTTCTTGGAACGTGTGTTTGCACTCCGACAGGCGGCAGGCGTACCAACTCTCGCGTAGGATACCGCAGATGCGTACTTCGCGGTAGGCGATAGGTTGCGGCGTCAGTCCTTCCAGACGCAGCGCGTTCTCATAACTGCGGCGCGCTTTGCTGGTGCCGAACCAGCCATACCAGAGTCCACGCAGTAGCCCCGGTGTGCGGAAACGCTTGACGACGACACCGTCCGTCAGGCGCAGTATGTTACGCCGTGCATCAATCACTTCGCCTTCTTCCCATCGGTCGAAATCGCCTACCTGCTTCACGCTGCGCAGGCGGTTGAGCAACCTGCTCCACGTGCGGTGGTAGTGCAACGGCCCGCCCAGATAGGTTTGCATATACGTCGGATGCCGACGGTTGAGTTCGTCAATCAGTTTATGTTTCAGCGCCCTGTCTTGCATTCGCTTTGACCCTTTGCGCACACGGTAGTGCAGCCGTATCTCCGGCAGTCGCACGAACTCGCCGCCCTGTTCGAAGAGCGATATCCACATATCCCAGTCTTCGCGCGCCGCACAAGTCTCCATATAACCCGCTGTCTTGTCCCAGTCGGCACGACGGTACATTGAACAGGTGTCTATCATGTTCTTGCGCGCCAGCAACGCTTTGCTGAACGGCGGAAAACGCCATTCGCCAGTTCGGTCTCCGAAGAACTCCGCTCGACAACTGACTACGCGCACTTCCGCTTGGCTCTCCAGGATCTGCTCCGCCTCTTCGATATACAAAGGATGGATACGGTTGTCGGCATCGACGGGCAGGATATACTCGCCGTGACTGGCACGGATAGCTACGTTGCGGGCCGCTGAGGCGCCACGGTTAGGCTGACTCAGCACCTGCACTTCCGGATGGGCTTTCGCAAAAGTCTCTGCCACCGCGAGACTGTCGTCCGTACTGCCGTCGTTTACGACGATGACTTCCAGCGGACGATACGTACTGCTGAGCACACTCTCCAGCGTCTCACCGATATACGGTGCGGCGTTGTACAGGGGCACTATGACGGATACCAGCGGTTTCATATCTTGTCGAGTCCTTGCGTCAGCTTACGCCAGTAGTAGAGCAAGGGGTTCGTGTATTTCAGTTGTTTCCAAGGTCGACTGGAGTGGGGGCGATGCAGCACGGTATTGCTGATTTGCAGGATGTTCTCCAGCCCCAGCTGTTGCGACAGATGGCTAATCGTCACGTCGTACCAGTTCTTCTTCTCGTCCAGTTGCGCGAAGTCGTATGCGTGGAGCAGCTCGTTGGTCAGCAGCGTACAGCAGAACGACAGTCGCTTGCGGCAAACGCCGTCTGCGGTCCAGCCCCGTGCGTAGTCGTAGGGGAAATTGATCTGCCCTTTCTCATCCGTCGTCACGGCAGCTATCAGGCCTCTGCCCGGCCGAACGGCTTCTGCCAGTCGGTCTATCGTCTTGGCCTTGACGACCACATCGCTCTCTACGATGACGAGGTGTGCTCCTCGCCGGAGGCACTCACGCTGCGCATCTATTAGCACCGTGCGGTAGTTAGGCGAAGGATGGTCGGTTTGTTCGCTCAGGTGAATAACCGCTATACCCAGTTCGTCCTTTAGCTGGTCCAGCAGGGCAGCATTCTCCGGCGCAGAGAAATCGTCGTACACACACAGCGTATGACCGCTCTCCACGATGGCGCGGATAGCCTCCTCAGTCGTCAGCGGCGAGTTCTTCACAGGCATGATGATATATACCGAATCTTTTACCATTGTGTGATGATACCTCTTTTGCTGACGGTGAGTTGTGCACCGAACGTGTTACCCCACTGGCTTCCGGCGTCGCCGGCCAGTTTCAGACCGAAGTCCAGCCCCCAGGCCCGTTCCACATGTTTGTTTATCTCTACCATCCACGCCACATTGCTACTCAGCAGTTGGCGGCTGGTGTTGTCGTTGCCGTAGTTACGCGCATGGCTGACCAGCACACGATACCGATAGCCGTAGATGTTACCTCTTACGCCTACGTGGTGTACGCGCACACGGCTGTTGAGCGTGTATATCGTCCCGTCGGCGTTGTACAGCGGCGAGGTGATAAAAGGCGTACCTATCGAGCGATAGTAGGTGTTCCAGCCGTTGCGGAACACGCTGTTCTGGTAGTACTGGTCATTGCCGGCGTAGCAGAGTCCGTCGCGATCATGCCAAGGACCACTCTGGTCCGTAGTGTTCATATACTCGATCGTCACGCCTTCTATAAACGGCCAGCGGCTCTGCTTGAGGCTGATACCCCACAGACCGTCCGTACGGTTCTGTCCCAGCCCCAGCATGGCGAAGTTGTCCTCAAAGAAATTCTGCCAGTACGCACTCACTTCCCATCCGCGTCCTTTGCCGGTCAACATCAACTGCTGGCTTCCCACGTGGTTGCCTTGTGCATTCGCTTGGTCGTTACGCATCACGCCTCCGCCTTGCGCCATCAGTACGTGCAGGAAATCGGTCCAGCCGCTGCCTATGTCGCCGTATACGGGACTCACGCCGCCCCATTGAGCTGCGTGGTGGAACTCATAGCTGATATTCACCGGCAGCCGGCCGCCAAAACGAACGGCCGCCCATTTATGATGCAGATAGCTGCCACGCATATAGATCTTGTCTGTCAGCCAGGCGTGTGTGATACCGCCTTTCAGTTCGAAATAACCATAACAGCCGGGGAAGGGTACATAATGGTCGATACCGATGGTGATACGCGGCAGCGGGTGACTATTGCCGGAGAAAAGCAGGCTGCCGGCCGACAGCAGGGTGTCCTGCGTCTCGTAGATCATCGGTTTGATACCTATCGTGAGGTCGAACAGGTAGAGTCGCACGTGCGCGTAGGCCATGTTCAGATAGCCTGCCGCCACACGTTGCTGGATGCCGAAAGCGCTGCCGGCTATGCGTGACTGCAGACGCAGCGTGGCTTGCAGCGCGAAGTCGTAGTCCCACCACCGTTCGGGATGTTGGGCTGTCTTGTAGATACCGGCACTCAGGTTACCGCTATAGGGGCTACTGCTGATGTCGCCCAGGGTGTTACTCTGCAGCCAGAACGGCGCGAAGCGACCTCTCGAAGCTACGGCGTATACATGTCCGTCGTAACGCAAGGTGTCACCGCCTGCCGGTACGCTGTCGCGGATGCCTGTGGGCCACCATTCCCAACTCAACTGACGGGCACTCATCGCCGCGCTGAGCAACAGTAATATGCCGAGTAGCTTAGTCCTCAAGATAGTAGAGTTTGTCGTTCAGTCGCCATTCGTCGTCTTCGCCAAGTCCGAAATAGACGCGGTCACCGATGGCAAAACAGATATGATTCATCAGCCGCTTAGGCATGACGGCGATATAGTGCCAGCGATCTTCCTGCGGGTTGTAACGCAACATGTCTTGCAGCACTTCGCCCGTCGTGGTCACACCGCCGTAGTGGAAGCCGCCGCAGAGATAGATAGCGTCGGCTGAGGCGCCTGAGGCGGCTGTCGTGCGTGTGCGGCCGGGCACTGCGGCACGTGCCTCCCAGTGGGTGCCGTCCACCAGTTCCGCCCACCAGTCGAGACTGAAACGGTGGTAACCCGTTCCCATGAAATGTCGTCCGGCGCAGGTGCAACCTGTGCCGCCGAACGAACGGGTAGGGTAGCCCGAGAAGCTGACACCCACGTCTATCGAGTCCCAGCGGTTGTCGGTGATGGTATAACGAAACATGTCGCGGCGGTAGTTCCCGCAGAAGCCGAAACCGACGTACAATTCTCCCTGTCCTACAAACGACGTAGCCGCGTCGGTATAAGCATTGGGGTAGTCTTGCAGTTGCTGCCAACTGTCGGTAGAAGGAGTGTAGGCCCACCAGTCTTGCAGATAGCTGGTGTCTTGACCGTAGTGGCCGCCGTTGTAGCCGAGTCCCAGATAGACGATGTCGCCGTCCACACACGCTGTGGCATTGACACGCGGCACGAGCGGTGTGCTGCCCAGGTTCTCCCATTGGTCGGTAGCCGGCGTATAACGCCAGAGGTCATTATGATAGATGCCTGCCGAGTCGCGCCCCGCGAAGACATACGCACGGTCGTTCACTACAAAACAGGTCGCACTGGCTCTGCCGCCTCCGGGCATCGATGCTGCCTCGTGTATCGGCAACTCTACCTCCGGCCTGTATGGGCTGCAGCCAATGAGCAACAGCGCCAGCACTCCAATGATGTACTTTTCAGTCTTCACTCTTCACTTTCTACTCCCTCGTCTTGCGTTTCAGCTCAAAATCCCGTCCCAGGTAGTTCTGCCGTACTACCGGATTGGCGGCCAACTCTTCCGGCGTGCCGTGGAACAGGATCTTGCCCTCAAAAAGCAGATAGGCGCGGTCGGTAATCATCAGCGTCTCATCTACGTTATGGTCGGTAATCAGTATGCCGATGTTCTTGTCCTTCAGTCGCCAAACGACGTCCTGTATCTCCTGCACGGCAATAGGGTCTACACCTGCAAAAGGTTCGTCCAGCATGACGAACTTCGGTTCGATAGCCAGACAGCGTGCTATCTCCGTACGGCGTCGCTCGCCACCACTCAGGCGGTCGCCCAGGTTGTGACGCACGTGTGCCAGGTTGAACTCTTTGATGAGTTGCTCCAGTTTCTCGGCTTGGTACTCCTTGCTGAAATCGGTCAACTCCAGCACCGACCGAAGGTTGTCCTCTACGGTCATCTTGCGGAACACACTTGCCTCCTGCGGCAGATAGCCGATACCCATCTTCGCACGGCGGTACATAGGGTAGGAGGTTATCTCCTGGTCGTTGAGGAAGATGCGTCCGTGGTTGGCAGCCACCAGTCCGGTTGTCATGTAGAAAGTCGTTGTCTTGCCGGCTCCGTTAGGACCCAGCAAACCCACTATCTCGCCTTGCGTCAACTCTATCGACACATCGTCGACCACCGTACGCTTGCCGTACCGTTTTACCAGATGTTCTGTTCTTAACGTATCCATAGTGCCACGGGACAGTGATCGCTATGCACTGCCTCTGTTAGTATTTTTCCGTCTTGCAGTCGGTCTCTCAGCGGTTCGCTCACCCAGAGGTAGTCAATACGCCAGCCTACGTTGCGTGCGCGTGCACCGGCACGCCAGCTCCACCAGCTGTAGCGTTCAGCACTCTGGTCGAACACACGGAAACTGTCTATCATGCCTGTGGCTTCCCAGCGATCCATCCACTCGCGCTCTTCCGGCAAGAAGCCCGACACGCCTATCTGGCGTTCCGGGTGGTTGATGTCGATAGGCTTATGGCAGATGTTGTAGTCGCCGCAGACAATCACGTTCGGCCGCTCTTTGCGCAGCTCTTGGGTCCACCCGAGCAACTCCTCCAGAAAGGCCATCTTCACCGTTTGACGTATGTCGCCCGTCGTACCGCTGGGTATGTAGGCATCTACTATCGTCAGGTCGCCAAAGTCCGCACGCAACACGCGGCCCTCACGGTCAAACTCCGGATTGCCGATACCTACTACTACGCGGTCCGGCTCCTGTTTGCAGAAGATACATACGCCCGAGTAGCCTTTCTTCTCCGCCGAGTGGATATAACTGTGGTAGCCCAGTTCCTGCAGCGCCAGCACATCGATCTGCTCGGGCTGAGCCTTGCTCTCCTGGATGCAGAACACATCGGGGTTCTCCTCGCACAGCCAGTCAAGCAGTCCCTTGTTGATAGCCGAACGAATGCCGTTGAGGTTGTAACTGATTATTTTCATCGTCCTAAAATATCGTATTCCGTGCCGTTACGCACGATGATGATGTGTCCGTTGCGCAGCACCTTACGGGCAGCCTGCCCGTCTTCTACCTTGTCAATGGCCGTCTTTTCTGCACCTCGGTAACTGAAGGTGATGGCTCCGGTGGACTCCAGCACGATGTCGGTTATCTCATGGTTCGCAAAACCTGTATAGGCGGTTGCTCCGGCGGGATAAGCATCGGTGGCGCGGCCGTAGCGGCTACGGTTGGCTTTGGCCTCTATGATGTCCACGCCCATGTTGGTGGAGTCGTTGTTGACACTGTTGGTGGCCCATAGGTACTCGCTGAACTTAATCTTGGTGATGAGCAGTCCTGCTCCGGGCAGATAGGTGTCCCAATCCGTCTGCTTACGGTTCTCCAGCAGGTAGAATGTTGAGGGACTCGGATGGAGTGCGTCCATGTTATGCTGATTGCCCTCGCACATCAGCAGTGCCTGTTGGTCACTATTGAGTGGACCTAGCCATACCGATTCGGGATGGGTCAGCACGCGCGGCGTGAGCCAACCCATGAAGAAGCGCTCATAGGCCGAGTAGGCGGGAGGCGTATTACCGTCGTTGTTGTACGGACCATAATCCATGATGTCCCACTCGTTGAGGGTGTTCAATCCCAGCGGCGATTCGTTGGTCTCGTAGAAATCCGGCAGACCGAGTACGTGACCGAACTCATGGGTGAACGTACCGACGCCGGCGTAGGTCTTCGCGGTGTAACTCAACTCGTTGGAGCAGGCGTAGTTGCGGATGTACTTTCCGTCCACCTTGCAGCTGATGCCCCATGCGCTTAGGTCATAGTTGTGCGGCCAGATGGTGTTGGCTTCAGGGCTGTCCGCCCTGCCGTAGCCTGCATAGATGACATAGACGAAGTCCACCCGGTTGTCATGATCGTTGTCGTAGAGGCTGAAGTCCACACCGTCATTGTCGGCGGCCTGGCAGGCCTCCTTGATCATCACGCCCACCTCATAGCTATAGCCGCTACTGCTGCCGCCGTAGTAAGATTGTGTCTTGCTCAGCGTGTAGGGACCTACTACATCAAACTGCGGGTTGTATTGTCCCCAACTCTGGTCGTGAAAATACTGACGGGCGCTGCCGCTCGCAGATATATTGTGCGTTCGTGTCCGTTGTCGACCCAGAAGATCGGTGTATTTCTCGGTGTACGAGTAGCTGCGGTGAAAATCCTCACCGTTGAGCATGTTGCGCATCGTGTCAGGCGAGGTGACAAAACTCAGGTCAGAGAAATTGACCAGGATGATCAATCCGCGTGGCGCGAGGTTGAGTTCGCCTATGCCCTGCTTCTGTCGTTGCACACGGCGTGCTTGCTGACGCGCGATGCCCTCGTCTATACGGGCTAGGCGTGCCTCGTCCGTCATGGGCAGCAGCGTCTGCTCGTCCAACCACTGTCCCTCGCTGTCAGTCAGGTAGTGGAAGGCTGCATCGCCATGCAGATACACCGTCTTCTCCGTGCCGTCATCCGCCGTGCGTAGCACCGGACGACGCGAAGCCGGTACGGCTAATAAGAGAGATGTTACCGCACAAGCTAGCAACAATGTGATGGTGCGGCGCATATCAGATCTTGTTGGTTAATGAAATGCCTTTTCTGCGTAGCCAGCATTTCTCGCAGCGACTGCGGTTGGCTTCGTTATGCGCTTTGCGACGGCTGGTCACCACCTCTCCCTTGCGGTTCTTCTTGGCGTACACGAGCCATCCCTTGTTGTTCTCACGGATCTGCCATCCGTCGATGGTCATCATCCAGTGCATATGCTCATCGCCGCGCAGATAGGTCTGCAGGGTGTCGCCGTTAGGTTGTACACGATCAATGATGCCGCGATAGGCGGGTACACCACGTTTACCGGGCACCTTGTTAGCTTCTTGAGCTTGGACACCGAGGGTTACGATAGTCGCGAGGACTACCAATAAAAAAAGTTTTCTCATACGTTTCTATTGTTTTGCTTGATTTTCTTGAATAGTTCACTGGCGAAGACGAAGTCGTTGAGTGCTTCGTTGTCACTTGTCATGATCTCATGACGACTGCCTTGCCACTCTTTCTTGCCGTTTTTCAGGAATAGGATGTTATCACCTATCTCCATGATAGAGTTCATGTCATGACTGTTGACAATCGTGCAGATGTTGTACTCGCGGGTGATGTCTTGTATCAGGGCGTCTATCACGAGGCTGGTCTTGGGGTCCAGTCCTGAATTGGGTTCATCGCAGAACAGGTACTTCGGTTCCAACACAATCGCACGGGCGATCGCCACACGTTTCTGCTGTCCACCACTTATCTCGCTGGGCATCAGATTCCAAACCCGCTCAGGCATCTCCACGCGCCGCAGGCAGAATTCTGCGCGGGCACGCATCTGTGTAGTGCTCTGGCGCGCGAACATCTCCATCGGAAACAGCACGTTCTCCATCACTGTCATACTATCGAACAACGCACTGCCCTGGAACAGCATACCCACCTCGCGGTGTAGTTCACGGATCTCTTTCTCTTTCATCCGGGCCAGGTCACGTCCGTCGTATAAGATCTGTCCGCAGTCCACCTGATGCAGTCCTATCAGGCTCTTCATCAGCACGGTCTTGCCGCTACCCGACTGACCGATGATCATATTCACCTCGCCGTCGTGCATCTCTGTGCTGATGTGATCGAGTACTACGTTCCCATCAAAACTCTTGACTACGTCTTTCACTTCAATCATAACAACAGCTTACTTAAAATGAGGTCCAGAAATAGTATCATGATATTGCTATTCACCACCGCATTGGTTGATGCGCGTCCGACATCGAGTGCTCCACCGCGTACATAGAAACCGTAGTAGCTGGACATACTGGTGATGACAAAGGCGAAGACCAGACTCTTGATGATAGCGTACCATACGTAGTAGGGATTGAAGGCGTATTGCACGCCTATCAGGTAGTCGTGTATCGTGATGATGTCTGTGAAGGCGCCTACCGCCCAACCGCCCACTAGTCCGATAGCTGTGGAGATGATGACCAGCATCGGCATCATGCTTACAAACGCCATGATCTTTGGCAGGATCAGGTAGTTGGCACTGTTCACACCCATGATCTCCATAGCGTCTATCTGCTCGGTGATGCGCATTGTGCCAATCTCTGACGCTATATTCGAACCTACTTTACCCGCCAGTATCAGACAGAGGATCGTGCTGGAGAACTCCAGCAGCAAGGTCTCACGCGTCAACAAGCCTACTGTGTAGGTCGGCAGTAACGGGTTCTCGGTGTTGATTTTCGCCTGAATAGTCAGAATAGCACCGATAAAGACAGAGATGATAAGCACAATGGGTAAGGATTGCAATCCCTGTTTCTCCAACTCGCGGCTGTATTGCCGCCAGAACATACTTTGCCTATCCGGCAGACGAAGCACGCGCCCCATCAGCAGTGTATATTCGCCTATGTGTCTAAGTATCTGCATCCCTAACTAACCTTTGCGGCTGCAAAGGTACAAATAAATTTTGACATACGCAAATAAAAAGCATTTTTATTTCGCTCTTTCTCTTGTGTAGGTCCCAAAAAGCAGTACCTTTGCGCTAGCAAAGGTTTCGAATACTAAAATGGACCTTGGAAAGAAGGAGACAACCAGCGATGGCTATAGTGCTCATGAGAATCTCATGAGATGTGTTTTGTAAAATACTTACAAATAAAGGAGTTATGAGTAAAAAGTGGAAATGCGATTAGTTTATTTTCCTCAATTTCAGCATACACCAGTCGTTGACGGATCGTGAGTCAAGCAGCTGTAGTCCGCAGGCCTTTCCGGCAGCGATGAGGGTGGGCGCATCGGCGGTGTAGAAGCCGCTGAGCCAGAGTTGGCCTTCGTGTGCCAGGCAGGTCGCATACGCCTCCATGTTCTCAAGGAGGATATTGCGGTGGATATTGGCCAGGATCAAATTGAAAGACGGAAGTTGAGAGGAGAACGGGGCTATATTGCCGCCTAATCGGACGTCAATGTCCACGCCGTTGAGAGTGGCGTTCTCGCGAGCATTGCTGACAGCTTTGTCATCAATGTCAAGCGCCAGTACGTAATCGGCTCCGAGATGCTTGGCGAAGATAGCTAGCACGCCTGTTCCGGTGCCGTGATCGAGAACCTTAAAATTGTGATTTGTGATTTGCGATTTGTGATTTATAAGCGCGTCCGTCATCATTGAGGTGGTCTCGTGATGGCCTGCACCAAAGGCGCAATGAGGGATTATGCGGATGCCGAGCGGCAGTTCCTGCACCGGATGGTCGGCCTCCCAGGCTGCATTCCAGTTCTTATCCTCGCACTCCTTCGCTTGGATAAAACTCACGCCTTCTGTAGCGGCACAAAAGACCTTGATCTCATCGGTGTTTTGTGTCCAGATTTCCGATGGGATATAATAATCTTCCCCATCGATTGTGTCCACCCCGAGATCGAATAACTGCTGTTCAAACAGATCCTTCTGCCACTCTTCGGCAAAACGGGTCTTAATGTGTAAAACGTGATAACGCATCGGATACTAGATAATTGCTGCCCCCGATGAAGATGGCATCGTCTGCGGAAGCATGGGTGATAGCATACGTAATGGCCTCTTGCGGATCTTCTATGGCAATGCCGTTCTTGCTCCACAGAGCGAGCATCTCTCGGGCTGAGCGGGCACGCTGGGTTGAGGGGCGCGTGAAGATATAATGGAAGCGTTCGCCATCCGGCAGCATCTGCATGACTATGTCGGTATCTTTGTCATTAACCATACCAAAGACGATGTAGATATGCGGATTAGGCAGGTTCTGTAGCTGTTGTGCCACATAACGGATGCCGTGGCTGTTATGGCCGGTGTCGCAGAGGATGAGCGGTTGCTTCTGCAGCGTCTCCCATCGTCCGCGAAGACCTGTGAGTGTGCAGACATGTGCAAAGCCTTCGGCTATTTGTGAATGGTGAATTGTAAATTGTAAATTGTTCAGCGCCTTCAGTGCGACGTAGGCCGTCTGCAGGTTATGTTGCTGATAGATGCCGCGGAGTTCGCACTCTGGTACAAAGCGCATTCGGCAGCGGCGCAGATACTCACATTGGTCGGCAAACCAGATAGGTGCGTTGCACACCTTAGCGCGGGACAGGAAGACCGGCTCTGTCTCCGGTTGTGTCTCTCCGATGACGACGGGCACGCCTGGCTTGATGATACCGCTTTTCTCTGCTGCTATCTCCGCAAGGGTTGTACCGAGAAATTCCGTATGATCCAATCCTATGTTTGTGATGACAGATAGGATAGGCGTGAGGATGTTGGTGCTGTCGAGTCGTCCGCCTAGTCCCACTTCAACGACGGCGATATCGACCTGCTGCTTAACGAAATAGCAGAACGCCATCATGGTCATGGTCTCGAAGAATGAAGGTTGCACGTGGTCAAGCAGTTCCTTATGGCGCGTCACAAAGTCTGCCACATCGGCTTCGGGGATAGGTTGACCGTTGATGCGGATGCGTTCGCAAGGCGAGAGGAGGTGTGGACTGGTGTAAAGTCCCACACGCAAACCGGCTGCTTGAAGGGCGGCTGCCATCAGATGACATGTCGAACCCTTGCCGTTGGTGCCGGCGACGTGGATGGCACGCAGCTGTTGATGCGGATTACCAGCCTCCTCCATGAGCCGAAGCATGTTGTCCGGCCCCGGTTTGTAAGCCGCTGCGCCCACTTGATGAAACGGTGGACGAGAGGAGTACAAGTATTCTATCGCTTCGCTGTAATTCATTACGACTTTTCTACTACCGTGAAGTCCAGAACGCCCTCGGCGCGGTGCTGGCTGAGCCATTTATATAGTACTGGTGTCACGCGGATGGGCAGCGAGCGGCTGGTGAGTGCCACCTGCTGACGATTCATAGGGTTGTATATGGTCACGTGTAGTCGTCCTTCTCCCGGGTTGGCGTGGATGATGTCTGCCAGTTCGTCAATCATCTCCGGCGTGACGGTTTCAAGCGAGAGTCGCAAGTTGAGTCCCTCCGTACGTTTGGCTTGCGTCTCGTTGAGCATCTCCACCTGCTGTACTACAAACTCAAACTCTGCCTCTTCGTCTTTGGCTTCGCGGAACCATTTTTGTCCGGATCCTTTCTGTTGCACCACGCCGGAGACGAGCACGTAAAGATCCTTGAGGATGAGGTGGCCGAATCGGCTGTATGCGTTGCCGAAGAGAGCAAACTCATAGCTTCCTGTGTAGTCTTCTATCGTGTAGCGGCCGTAGGGGTTGCCCTTCTGACTGATACGCTGTTCCGCAGAAGTGATGAGTCCGCCGATGAGGCAGGGTTGGTTCTTGTGCGCCGCAATGAACTCCGACGGTAGGATGGGTTTGGTTTCCAGGTCCTCACCGTTCTCGGCTATCTCGACGCGGATACGACGTTCGGCTTCCGCCCGTTCGTCGGCCTTGCGCCAGTGATCAAACTGGCTGAGTTCGGATGCCGTGACGTTGCATAGTTCGCGTATCTCATATTCGTACTCATCCAGTGGGTGGGCAGAGAGGTAGATACCTATGAGGTCTTTCTCACGGTTGAGTCGTTCGATGGTGTCCCAACGTGGCACGACGGGCAGGTCGGGGTGCTTGATCTCTATCGCATCATTCAGGTCGCCGAAGAGCGAATTGGTATTATTGGCTTTGTCGGCCTGCCATTTGTTGCCATAGTTCATAAGCAGATCAAGTCCGCTTGCACCCGTCTCATCGCAGCCGAAGAACTGCTCGCGATAGATGTCTGGGAAACATTCAAAGGCACCTGCCTGGGCGAGGCACTCGATGGTCTTACGGTTGCAGCTCTGAAGATTGACGCGCTCGAGGAAATCAAAGATGTTCTTATACTTGCCGTTATTCTCTCGTTCTACGATGATGGCTTCGGCGGCACCTTCACCCACACCCTTGATGCCACCTAGGCCGAAGCGGATGTCGCCCTGCTTGTTGACTGTGAAACTCAACTCTGACTCGTTGACGTCTGGTTCGAGTACGCTCAGTCCTAATGCACGACATTCGTCCATCAGTTTGGTCACCTCCTTGATGTCGTCTTTGTGCACAGTGAGATTGGCCGCCATGAATTCGGCCGGGTAATGGGCCTTGAGATAGCCGGTTTGGTAGGCTACCCAGGAGTAGCAAGCGGCGTGCGACTTGTTGAAAGCGTATGAGGCGAACTTCTCCCAGTCTGCCCATATCTTCTGTAGCACTTTCTCGTCGTGGCCGTTCTTGCGGCCTCCCTCCATGAACTTGTCCTTGAGCGAAGCCAGTACGGCCATCTGCTTCTTTCCCATGGCCTTACGCAGTTTGTCACTCTCGCCGCGGGTGAAGTCGGCCAACAGGCGGCTCAAGAGCATGACCTGTTCCTGGTAGACTGTGACACCATAGGTGTCCTTCAGGTATTTCTCCATGACAGGTATGTCGTATGTCACGGGTTCGATGCCCTGTTTGCGGCGGATGAACTGCGGGATATAATCCATCGGGCCCGGGCGGTAGAGCGCATTCATGGCAATCAAGTCTCCGATGACGGTGGGCTTGAGTTCGCGCAGGTATTTCTGCATTCCGCCTGACTCAAACTGAAAGACAGCGACGGTGCGGCCTTCCTGAAAGAGCTTGTAGGTCAGTTCGTCGTCGATGGGGATATGGTCGATATCAATGTCGATGCCATGAGCGCGCTTGATATTACGCAGACACTCCTTGATGATCGTCAGGGTGATGAGGCCGAGGAAGTCCATCTTGATCAAGCCGACTGACTCCACCACATGGCCGTCGTATTCAGTGACGAGCACGCGTTTCTTGGCATTCTTGTCTTCTACGGACGAAAGCGGTGCAAAATTGGTCAGATCGTCTGCGCCGATGATCACGCCGCAAGCGTGTACACCCACCTGTCGGATAGTACCTTCAAGCCGTGCAGCGTATTGGAGCATCGTGCGGGTGTTGGGATCGCCCTGCTCGTATTCGCGCTTGAGTTCGTCTATGTATTTATAGCAGTTGTTGAGATTGACCTTGGGCGACTTACCTTTGTCGTCCTTGATGTTACCGGGGAACTCGCGATCGGGTATGAGCGACTTCAGTTCATTGACACGCGCTAAGGGTATCTGTTGTACACGTCCTACATCGGCTAGAGCCGACTTGGTGGCCATCTTTCCGTATGTGACTATGTGAGCCACGTGCGTCTCGCCGTACTTGCGGCTGACATAGTCGAGTACCTTGCCGCGTCCGCAGTCCTCAAAGTCGGTGTCGATATCCGGCAGTGAAATACGGTCGGGATTAAGGAAACGCTCAAACAGCAGGTCGTACTTGAGTGGGTCAAGATCGGTGATCTTCAGACAGTAGGCCACTACGCTTCCGGCCGCTGAACCACGACCCGGACCGACCGAAACATCCAGCTCTTCGCGTGCCGCACGGATGAAGTCCATCACGATAAGGAAATAGCCAGGAAAGCCCATCGAGATAATGGTGTTGAGCTCAAATTCGATGCGCTCCTTCAGCACTTCATCGGTGTCAAGTCGTTCTTGTCCGTAGCGCTGTTTGGCGCCTTCTATAGTCAGGTAACGCAGATAAGCAGACTCGAAGGCCAAACGGTCGGGATAGTCTTCCTCTTTACCAAACGACTCGGGGATGTCAAACTTAGGCATGATGGGGCCGTGATCAATGTCGTACACCTCAATTTTATCCACTATCTCCTGCGTGTTCTCGAGCGCCTCAGGGATGTCGCTGAAGATGGCAGCCATCTCCTCTGGGGTCTTGAGCCACTCCTGCTTGGTGTAGTGCATGCGGTTGACATCGTTGACGAAATGGTTGGTGCTGAGGCAAATGAGCCGGTCGTGCGCCTCAGCATCCTCCTCGTTGACGAAGTGGGCATCGTTGGTGGCGATGAGTTTCACACCGTACTTACGGGCCAGATCTATCAAGATGGGATTCACCTGTTTCTGACGTTCATACACCTCTTGGTCACCACCCAGTTTCTGCGTCTCATGGCGTTGCAGTTCGATATAATAATCCTCTCCAAAGAGGTTTTTGAACCACTGTACTGTCTCTTCCGCTTCGCTGAAGTCTCCGCCTTTTGCGATGCCCTCCAGTATTTTTTGGGGCAACTCACCACCCAGACAGGCGGAGCAGCAGATGATGCCCTCATGCCACTGTTCGAGCAACTCCTTGTCGATACGCGGTGTATGGTAGAATGCGTCGGACATATATCCGTGTGAGACGAGCCGGCAGAGATTGTGGTAGCCGGTCATGTTCTTCGCCAGCAAAATCAGGTGCCAACCCGATCGGTCAATCGAGTAGGTGCGTCCTTCACCGTTGACGGCTTTGTCGTCCAGCATTGAGTGGCGTCCGCGACGCGCACAATAGGCCTCTGTACCCACGATAGGCTTGAAGCCCTCCTTTTTCTTGCAGTAGTCCAGCAGGTCCTTGATGCCGTACATGTTACCATGATCGGTCAACGCCACGGCCTGCATGCCGGAGGCGATACATTTATCAACTATCTCATCCACTTTGGACAGTCCGTCCAATAGCGAATAGTGGGAGTGAACATGTAAATGCGTGAAGTTCATAAGCGTTTATTTGCGAGTGCCCTTGAAGGCATTTTTCCCTATTTCTATGTGTGTAGGTAAGAGCGGTTGGCGCAGGTTAGAGCAGTCGAGGAAGGCATTCGGACCAATCGACTGCAGCGAATCGTTGAAGGCTACTTCGCGCAGACTGCGACATTGACAGAAAGCGCCTTCCTTTATCTCCTTGAGTGAGGCATTAAGCGTGACACGACGCAGGTTGACGCACTGAGCAAATGCGCCCTGAGAAAGCACCTTGAGTGAGGCAGGCAGCGTAATCTCCTCCAGCATCTTACACTCCATAAATGCGCCCTCTTCCAACATGTGGATATGGTCCACCAGGTTGATGGTACGCAGCATTTGGCAATTGCGGAAAGCGCGTTGCCCGATACGGAAAGTAGAGGCGGGGAGCCATATTTTCTCGAGCATCAGGCATCCTTCGAACGCCTCGTCACCGACGGCGTACAGTCCGTCCGGCAGGTTGACGCGATAGAGCCGCGAGCAGCCCTGACAAAGTTGTTTGGGCAGCGAGTGGATAGAGGAGGGGAGCGTTAGTTCGCGTAGCGCAGCACAACCGGCGAGTGCCTGGTCACCGAGGTAGGTGAGCGTAGCCGGCAGTTGTATCTCTTCCAGTGCAGCACAACCAGCAAAGACACCGGCCTCGATGCGGCGCAGACGAGCCGGCAATAATAGGTGGTGGATATTGCGGCAGGCAAAGAAAGTGGCGCTCTCCAGCACCTCCAAGCGGTCTCCCAGTACCTGTTCCTTTAGGTTGACGCAACCGTAGAAAGCCCCCATACCAAGGCGTTCGAGTGAGACGGGTAGCGTGGCTGCTTTGAGTAATGCGCAACCGTAGAAAGCAAAGTTGCCAACTCGTGTGACTGTTGTAGGAATGCGCACTTCGGTTAGGTTTTCGCATGCATAGAAGGCTGCTGCCGGAATGGCAGTAACTGTGGCGGGCAGCTCAATCGTGCGCAGACTCTTACGTGTCGCAAAGGCCCGCTCTGCGATGAGGCGGGTGGGAATCTTGTTCTTGAAGACAAAATTGGCCGGTAGGTCATTGTTGGTGGCTATGAGGCAGTCATCTATGTAGAGTGCCCCTTTTTTCCATTTGTTCTCATTCAAGTAGATGCCGCTCCCGGTGAATGCGTCCTCGCCGATGGAGGTGACGGTGGCGGGAATCGTGATCTTTTGCAGACTCTTGCAGTCGCGGAAGGTCTCATGATCAATACGGGTGACCGATGTCGGCAGGTCAATGCGCACCAGGGTCTTGTTACCCTGAAAAGCTCCGGCCGCAATCAGACGGGTGCCTTCGGGAATAACCATACGGGGTTTGATGGTCTTATCGGTGGCAATGAGCATACTGTCAATCCATAGGCATCCGTCGGTCCAGTTATCGCGATTAAGCATGATGCCCGTTCCATCAAAGGCTGAGCGATAGACGCGTTCCAACGTGCGGGGTAGCACAATAGTCCGCAGGTTTTTACATCCTTTGAAGGCCCGGTCGGCGATGGCGGTGACGGTATAGGTCTGCTGACCCACCGTGATATGCTCGGGGATGATGAGTTCACCCGAGGCGGACGGGTTAAGTCCCACTTCTGCTGTCAGGTAGTTGTCATCCAGCAGATATCGGACATCTTGGTACATCGCCTCGGTGGCAGACAAGTAAAGGCTGCAGACTGCGCAGCTGACAAAAAGGATAAATCGTCTCATGGCTTGATAAAATGGCCTTCCAGGCGCAGGATAGTATAGAAAATAATCAGTCGGTTGCGGAGCGACTCGCCACGCATACGCTGGTGGAGCAGTTGAAGTATGCGCTGCTGCGCCTTCAAGTGCGGCCGAGAAGTGGTGCTCTCGGGATTGCGGGTGTATAGATAACCGGCATAGCGTATCATGTGGCAGTGGGCGTTGCTCAACCAAAGGTTGACAGAGAAGAGAACGTCCTCATAGATCATCCCCTCAGGGAAGCGCAGCTTCTTCTCTTCAAACAATTGACGGCGGTAGAGGCGCATACATGGTGAAGTGAATTGATAGCGATTACGTGGCAGGTGGCGACGGCCAACCCACCAGCCTTTCTCGTCGGCATCCTTGGTGCGACGGTAACCGCTTTGCACGTAGTCGTACTTGCCGCGGCTGAGCACTTTGCGATGGCGTTCACACCAGTCAGGTGCCAGACGGTCGTCTGCGTCCAAGAAAGCGATGTAGTCACCGGTGGCGCGCCTCAAGCCTGTGTTGCGGGCAGCAGATTGACCCGAATGCGGTTGATTCAGTAGGATGACTTGCCGATGCGGATCTTCGGCATGGCGTTTGGCATATGAGGTGGCAATAGCGAGACTACCGTCGGTGCTACGGTCATCCACAAGGATGATCTCAATAGGCTCGCTCGTGATCTGAGCGATGACGGAGTCCAGACAGGCACTCAGGTATGCCTCAGCATTGTAAATAGGTATAATAATGCTTATCATAGGCAAGATACAATCATTTTTTCTAAGTGTTCACACTGCGCTTCACGCGAGAACTCTTCGCGGTGGACAGTGGGATGCATGGTATAGCCTTGTTGCTGCCAGGATTGATAATAGCGGAGCAGAAAGGCACGTATCTGTTCGGCATCGTCGGTGGCGATACCGGAGTGGGTATAATCTATCAGTTCAGCCAGAGCCCCTTGATCGGACGGCACGCAGAGTACAGGTTTGCTGCAGCCGAGTGCTTCGTAGAACTTGGTGGTCAGCATGCCGTGGGTGCTCGGGCTGGTGAGCACAAGCATGACTCCGCTACGGCGAATAGCGTCGCCGAGCCGATCGTGTGCTATGGGGTCGTGCTGCGGGGTGTGCAGGTTGAAGACGATCTTTGATTGTTGATCTCTAAGTTCAGATTGATTGATGTCTTCTACTATGCTTCTCACCCGTTCCAAAGCGGGACGTTGCCAGTCAAAGAGCGAACCGATATAGGTGAGGGTGAAGGAGTCTGCCTGTTTGTCTGCCGGATAGAACTGGCTGGCATCGTAGCCGTTGTACACCACTTCCACCTTTGGGTTGAACCGACGGATGAAGTCGGCATGCCAGGGGGAGATGGTGCTTATGGCTGTGGCAGCGCGGAGCACGCGGTTGCGACGTCGGATATGCACGCTGCGGTAAAGCCGACGGAAGGGCATGAGCCAGCGTGATTGGTGGCGGTATTGGTAACGCGAGTCATCCACCTGTTCGTCCAAGTCGCGTATGTCGCAAATGAGCGGCAGTCGTTGCGCACGGGCGATGCGCAGAGCCGCACCTAGCGGGAAATCGCTGAAAGCGGTGCAGAGGACGAGATCGAACGGTTGGCTGATAGCTGATAGCTGAAGGCTCTTCTTGGCAAACACGCGGTTGTGCCAGTCGGTGAGCAGAGTCCAGACGGTCTTCCAGAACCAGTCGAACTTGCCTCCGGAGTACATGCGTATAGTATGTATCGGATAGGTGTGCGCAAACAGAAGCGGATCGCTCTCCTCAGTCAGCACGGTCACATCATAACCCTTCTGCACGAGATAGTCGCACAGAAAACGTAGCCTGGGCAGATAACCCGGAGCCACGGGAGGGTCAGATACAACTAATAACCTTTTCATAAAGCGATCGATGGTAGGTCGATGGTTGGATATTGTTGTTATGCCAGAGGAGACACAAGTCGCCGTGGTGCAGACGCACCTTGTCAATCAGCCGCTCGCATAGGAAATACGCCTCATCTTCTGTCAGGTTCATGTAGTTTGCTTGGCTGAGCGTGTTGTCCATGATGATCAGCGGATGTAGCGTGAGTGAGGTCAGTTGGTAGGTCTTCGGATTGATCCATCGCACGGCGCGTGAGGTCTGCAACCGGAAGCCCGCCGAGTCTGCGAAACCCATGGTGAAGTCATCGGTGTAACCGGCATCGGCCAGACGCTGCATATGGTCAATCGAGCTGCGCAGATAGTGTGCACGGAACATACGGCTGTATTCAATCTTGGGTATCGTTCCGTAGTAGCTGCCATGTACGCCCAGATAAACGTTGTTGTGGCGCAGCATATGTTTCAGTCGCTTGAAATCCCGGCCGTGTAAACAGTATTGCGGATAGTCGAACCCTCTGCCATGTGTACGTTTGACGAAATAGATGGCTTCCGCACCCGCTACTTTGCTGTCCTGTTCCAGCAGCCACGGAAAGGTGTAGAGCGGGTCGTTGTGTATGTCACGCCAGGCGGCCAGTACGGCCTTGGTCTCGCCTCGCCGGAAGCCGCCCAAGGCTCCGCGCAGGTGGCGGTATTGTGAGATAGCATCGATGTCGTGGGTGAGGTAGATATGTCCGAAACCGGCCTCGGGTACAGGTAAGCCGAGTTGCTTGAGCAGCAGTCGTCCGTACTCGTCCAGACGGGGAATCTGCAGGCGGCTTTTCTGCGATAGGATGGAGTAGCGCGCGGCAAAGCGGCCGTGCTCGTCACGTTGACTGTTGATGAGTTCTTCTGCGCGGGAGATGAAGAAGAACGTGGTATAGACAATGTCGGTGCGGATGATCGACTTGTTTTTAGCCGGCATCTCTACAACGGCTCTTTTCAGGTCGGGCGCAACAATATCTCGGCCCATATGACCGCAGGGCACGATAATCACGTCGTGCGTTTCCAGCGCACGCTCATCGTCGGTATAGGCGACGCGTTTGGCTGCTTCGGCATCGCCGTAGCATAGCCATGTGATGATGTAATCGATGATCTCTTTCATCTTCCTTTTCCCTTTCACTTTTTACCTTTCATTACTCACTCAGAATCTCCCACTCATACATCTTTTGCTCAATCTGGTGTTTGACGGATTCGTAGCGCTGGAAATTCTCCTGCGTCTGGTTCTCCGGTAGCGCGAGCAGCTCTTCCAGCTCGGCTTGTTGTGCCTCCAGTGCAGCGATGGCGGCTTCGGTTTCTGCTATCTGTCGTTCCTTCTTGCGTCGCGCTGCGGCTTCCGCTTTCTGGGCGGCGTAATCCTGCTTGGAGTGGTGCCCCTCCGAGGGGGTGCACTCTCGTTGTTGTCTCGTTAATGTCTCGTTAGTGTCTCGTTGTTGTCTCGATGAAATTTTATATTCCAACTCATGTAGTGAGTCGATTTTTTTTGCCCGTAGGAAATCGTAGATGCCGCCGAGGTGTTCGCGCACGCGTCCCCCGCCGAATTCATATACTTTGCTCACCAGTCCGTCCAGGAAATCGCGGTCATGGCTGACACATATCAGGGTACCGTTAAAATCCTTCAAAGCAGCTTTGAGCACGTCCTTCGATTGCATATCCAGATGGTTGGTCGGCTCGTCAAGGATGAGCAGATTGCAGGGTTCCAGCAGCAGGCGTATCATGGCCAGACGGCTTCGCTCACCTCCACTCAGCACTTTTACCTTCTTCTCGCTGGCTTCGCCACCGAACATGAATGCGCCGAGTATGTCGCGTATCTTGGTGCGGATGTCGCCCACGGCAACATAGTCGATGGTCTCAAAGATGGTCTTGTCCTCATCCAATAGCGCCGCTTGGTTCTGTGCGAAATAGCCTATCTTGACATTGTGACCGATCTTGAGCGTACCCAAGTAGTCCAGTTGACCCATGATACATTTTACCAACGTTGTTTTTCCTTCGCCGTTCTTACCCACGAAAGCCACTTTCTCTCCGCGGCGGATGGTGAATGTCACATCATGGAACACGTTGTGCGAACCGAAGTCCTTGCGCAGGTCTTCCACTATCAATGGGAAGTCGCCACTACGCGGCGCAGGCGGAAAACGCAGGTTCAGCCGGCTGGTATCCTCCAGATCCACTTCCAGCCGTTCCAGTTTCTCCAACTGCTTGATGCGGCTTTGTACCTGCACGGCCTTGGTGGCTTTGTAGCGGAAGCGCTCGATAAATTCCTCGGTGTCCTGGATCATCTTCTGCTGGTTCTGGTAGGCACGTACTTGCTGTTCGTGCCGTTCCTTGCGCAGTTCCACGAAACGGCTGTAGTTGACGTTGTAGTCGTATATGCGTCCCAGCGTGATCTCGATGGTACGGTTGCAGACGTTGTCGATGAAGGCGCGGTCGTGACTGACGAGCAACACCGCCGATGGACTCGACTTGAGGAAGTCCTCGAGCCACTGGATGGATTCGATGTCCAGGTGGTTGGTGGGTTCGTCCAGTAGTAGCAGGTCGGGGTGGCGCAGCAGTATCTTCGCCAGTTCGATACGCATTCTCCATCCGCCGGAGAACTCCGAACACGGACGATCGAAGTCCTTGCGCTCAAAGCCCAGACCGATGATGGTGCGGTCCATCTCGGCGATGAAACGGGCTTCGTCCCCTTCATCCCTTATCCGTTCATTTTTCAGTTCAGAGAGCACCTCTTCGCGTAGTGTGCGGTCGTCGTGGAAAAGCATCACCTGTGGCAGATAACCGATGGTCATGTCTGCTTCGCGGGCGATACGGCCCGACGTAGGCGTATATTCACCAGCTATCAGTCGGAGCAGCGTCGTCTTACCCGCACCGTTCTTGCCAACCAGCGCGATGCGCTCCTTGCGGTTGACAAGCAGCGTGATATCGTCCAGCACAGGCCGGGACGCAAACTCCATACTCAGATGATCAATGCTCAGCATTCTTTTGTGCTATTTGACGATTGATGATATGCCATAAGACCAAGGTCAGACCTGTAGCGAGCCCGAAATCCGCCATGAGTAACAGCCAGAAGTTCCAATTGCGTCCTATCACGGCTAGTCCGATAAAGAGCAAACTCACGGTGAGCAGGACGCAGGTCGTCTGTATATGGCTCAGTCCGGTGCGAAGTATCAAGTGATGAATATGGTTCTTGTCCGGTTGGAAAGGCGAGCGGTGCTGTTTGAGGCGTGTCAGACTCACGCGGATAGTGTCAAAGATAGGTACGGTCAGCACACAGATGGCCACCGCTGGTGCCGCATTCATATGATATTGCTCCGGGATCACGTGCAGTGCATTCTGCTCGCAGAAACGGAAGATGAACGCTGTGAGCAGATAGCCTAGCAGCAGACTGCCTGAGTCGCCCATGAAGATCTTATCGCGATGCCCGAACACGTTGTAGATGAAGAATACAGCCAGTGCACCGATCATGCATATGGCCAGTATCGACCAGCTTTCCGATCCTACCAAATGGTAATAGATGGCGAAAAACATGCAGTACAATATACCCAACCCGCTAGCCAGGCCGTCGATGCCGTCAATCAGGTTGATGGCATTGATGATCGCCAGCAGGATAAAGAGTGAGAGCAGATAACTCGGTACAATTCCGATACCCTCGATACCGAAGATTCCGTGCAGGTGGGTGATGCGCAGGTCGCCGAACCCGATCAGGGCAATGCCTGCCAACGCTTCGCCCAGCAGCTTGGTCAGCGGCGTGAGCACGAGTATGTCGTCAATAAAACCGATGGTCATGATAGCGGCTACGCCAATCAGGAAAAACTGGTTGTGACCGATCTGGCTGAAGTCGAACAGCAGATACGTAAGCATCACGCTGAAGTAGATGTCCAGTCCGCCTATGTTGGGGATACTTCCCTCGTGACACATGCGTTTGTTCGGTCGAACCACGAAGCCTTTGGCTTTGGCGATACGCAGGACGATAGGCATACCGAGCCATCCGAAGAGGAAGCTCACCAGACCGATCAGGTAGCTATGTTGCAAGAAGAATTCTCTTATCATGTGTGATTAGTCGAGTTGTTCGTATATGGAGTTTTTACTGATAAATTCCGGTACCAATTCTTTCATCTGCTTCACGGTCAGGAAAGGTTTGTCTTGCCTGCTGGTAGTCAGCAGTTGATCCACCTGTTTGCTAACTTGCTGGAAGTCAAACTCCCTCACACGGGCAATCATGATCTTGCTGTTCTCGGTCGGGATGGTCCGCTCTTTCTGGTTTAGCAGCTCTTCGTAGAGTTTCTCGCCGGGGCGGAGGCCCGTGAAAACAATGGGGATATCCACTTCCGGCTGGTAACCAGCCAGACGGATCATGTTACGTGCCAGGTCGAGTATCTTTACCGGTTGTCCCATGTCGAAGACGAATATCTCGCCGCCTTGTCCCAGAAAACCGGCTTCCATCACCAGACAGCATGCCTCGGGTATCGTCATGAAATAACGGATGATGTCCGGGTGAGTCACCGTGACGGGGCCACCGGCAGCGATCTGCTTGCGGAAATAGGGGATCACCGAACCGTTACTGCCCAGTACGTTGCCGAAACGGGTGGTGATGAACTTGGTGCATTCGGGGTGTTCCTTCTGCAGGTGCTTGAAGAGTGACTGCACGTATATCTCCGCAATACGCTTGCTCGCTCCCATGATGTTTGTGGGGTTTACAGCCTTGTCGGTAGATATCATCACAAAGCGCTGTACGCCGTATTCTACAGCTAGGTCGGCCATGTTCTTCGTACCCAGCACATTGGCCTGCACCGCCTCGTTCGGATAGTCCTCCATCAGCGGCACATGTTTGTAGGCTGCAGCATGATAGACGATGTCCGGACGCATCTCACGGTAGATCTGTTCCAGCCGTTCGCGATTGCGTACATCAGCGATAACGGCTATGAAACGTGCATCGGGATACGTGCTCTTCAGTTCCAGTGTCAGGTCGTGCAGCGGCGATTCGGCTGCATCTAGCAGGATGGTCACTTTGGGGTGGTATTGTTGTACCTGTCTGACCAGTTCACTACCTATGCTGCCGGCCGCACCACTGATGAGCAGCACCTTGCCATGCAGGTGTTGCTGCAGGTTGTCGGTATTGATCGTTATCTCCGGTCGCTCCAGCAGGTCTTCGATGCGGATGGCCGCGATACGTCCGATACGCTGTGCATCGATCGTGTCGGTGTTCTCCATCGGAGTGAAGTAGGGTGTGGTCAGGATGCTGATGTTATGGTCGATGAACACCTGCAGGTCCTTGGCCGGGTTAATCTCCTTCATCTTCAGTGGCGAGACGATCACGTGCTTGATGCCTCGCGACTGCATCCACTCAAACAGCTTGTCATTCAGCATCTTCACGCGCAGACCCGCCACTTGATAGTTGGTGCGTTGTTGGTTGTCGCTGATGAAGCCTACCGGTTGATAGGGGATGTTTCCTGCCGAGCGGAGCATGTCGGCGATAGCTACACCTGCGTATTTGGTGCCGTAGATCATCACGCGGGGACTGCCCTTACCGCGCTGCATCCAGTCTTGGATCGTCTTCACCCCTACGCGCAGACAGAATAGTAGCACGAATGCCAGTGGGACGTAGATGGCAAGCACAGTGTTCAGCAGAGGGTGCGAACCGGTCATCAGTTGCACACTCAGGTTGAAGAGCACAGCCAAAATACCCGTGATCATGTTTGACAATAGGATCTTGATTGTGTCAACAAACGTCGAATAGCGCAGGATGCCCATGTACGAATGGAATGCCCAGAAGCAGAGGAGCTGCAGGGTCATCACCAGTAGGTACTGATAGCCGAAGGGCAACACAGCCTGACCTATCGCTTTGTAGTCAAAGATGCCGCTGCCTATCCATATACTGAGCCAGAAAGCAGCTGTACAGAGTAGCAGATCCAGCATCAGCACACCCCATGGGGGCAAATATTGCATTGTCGATTTTTTCATATGTGTTCGCTCAGCCGGACAAGGTGTCGGCCTGTATAACTTGTTTCAGATTTCATGATCTCTTCGGGTGTACCTTCTGCCACGATCCGTCCACCGGCGTTGCCGCCTTCCGGGCCCAGATCAATCACATGATCAGCAGCCAGGATCACAGCGGGGTTATGCTCAATGATGATCACCGTGTGCCCCTTGCTGATAAGCCGGTTCAGCGAGTCAAGCAGTACATCTACATCCTTATGATGCAGACCGGTCGTAGGTTCGTCAAACACGAAGATAGTGGGTTTGTTGTCCTCTTGTGCCAGGAACGAAGCCAACTTCACGCGCTGACTTTCACCACCTGACAATGTACTGCTGCTCTGACCTAATTGCAGATAGCCTACGCCTACATCCTGCAGCGGCTTGAGCCGTTTGACGATCTTCTTGCATTCGGGGTCTTCGCTGAAGAACTCGACGGCCTGGTTCACGGTCATGCAGAGGATGTCGTAGATCGACTTGCCGCGATAGTGCACGTCCAATATATCTTGTTTAAACCGCCGGCCGTGGCATTGTTCGCATTCCAGCACCAGATCGGCCATAAACTGCATCTCTATGGTGATCGTGCCTTCTCCCTGACAGGTCTCGCATCGCCCGCCGGGCGTGTTGAACGAGAAATGAGCCGGCGTCAGTCCTAGTTGTTTGCTGAGCGCTTGTTCAGCGTAGAGTCGGCGTATCTCGTCGTAGGCCTTCAGGTATGTCACCGGGTTACTGCGGCTGCTGCGGCTTAGCGGGTTCTGGTCTATAAACTCAATATCATGCGCCAGATGCAGGCTGCCGCTCAGGTTACCGAAGTCACCTGTGTGCTCTGCGAAGGCACCGCCGTAGTGTTTCTTTAGGGCAGGGTACAGCACTTTGCTTACCAGACTCGACTTACCGCTACCGCTCACACCGGTTACTACTGTCATCACGTTCAGCGGGAAACGCACCGTCAGGTTCTGCAGATTGTTCTCACATGCCCCCTCTATCTGGATGTAGTTGTTCCATCTTCTCCGTTGCGCAGGGATTGTATAGCGGAACTGGTCCATCCGCGGTTTGCCTTGATAGACAATCTCTCCGCCGTGACGGCCGGCTGCCGGACCTATCTCAATGGTCTCGTCGGCAGCGGCGATGATGTCCTCGTCGTGCTCCACCACCACGATGGTGTTGCCCAGGTCGCGTAGCTCCCGCAGCACATGTATCAGTCGCTCCGTGTCACGCGGATGCAGACCTATCGACGGCTCATCCAGCACGTAGAGCGAACCAACCAGACTGCTGCCCAGCGACTTGGCCAGACTGATGCGCTGACTCTCGCCGCCTGACAACGTACTGCTCATGCGGTTGAGCGTCAGGTAACCCAGACCTACATCCTGCATGAACTGCAATCGGCTTCGTATCTCGTGTAGCAGCATCTCGGCTGTCTGCTGCTCAGTCTCATTCAGTTGTAGCCGGTCAAACCATTCTGCCAGTTCGGTAATTGCCATCGCGCAGAGTTGCTGGATGCTGCAACCGCCCACTAGTACGTAGGCCGACTTTGGCCGCAGACGCGTACCGTGGCACGCCGGACAGACGGTCTTGCCGCGGTAACGAGCCAGCATCACGCGGTATTGTATCTTGCTGTATTGTTTGTCTTCCAGTTCTTTGAAGAAAGCGTGTAGTCCGCGGAAATAGGCGTTGCCGGTCCAGATCAGATGTTTCTGCTCCGATGTCAGGGCGTAGAAGGGCGTATGGATCGGAAAGTCAAATTTCGCGGCGTTGTATACCAGTTCGTCGTTCCACTGACTCATCTTCTCCCCGTGCCAGCAGGCTATCGCGCCTTCGTAGATCGACTTCGACTTATCGGGCACCACCAGGTCGGGATCGATGCCGATCACGTTGCCAAATCCTTTGCACTCCGGACAGGCACCTATCGGACTATTGAAGTCGAACAGGTGTTCGCTTGGCTCGATAAACTGAATACCGTCTGCCTCAAAGCGCTCCGAGAACACTTTTTCCCGTTTGTCCACCCATACGCGGCATTCTCCTTGTCCTTCGAAATAGGCAGTCTGCACCGAATCGGCAAAGCGGTTGCTCGTCGCCGGCTCATGGTCTACCACGATGCGGTCTACCAGCAGGTAGGCCTCCTTTCCCTCGACGCTCTCCCATGTGTCTGCATCCAGTCGCACCGTGTCACCGTTCACCAGCAGTCGGCTGAAGCCCTGACTCATCCAGATAGCCAGTTGGTCTCTCAGGCTGCGGCCCTCCGGTAGCACAATCGGACTGAGCAGATACAGGCGTGTACCTGTCGCTTGCTCCTCCATGTAGCGCACCACGTCGCGTATGGTGTTGCGCCGTACTTCTTCTCCACTCACGGGCGAGTAAGTGCGCCCTATGCGCGCGTATAGAAGTTTCAGGTAGTCGTATGTCTCAGTCACCGTACCCACGGTGGAACGTGGGTTACGGCTGCTCACTTTCTGTTGGATGGCGATAGCCGGAGGAATGCCGTCGATACGGTCCACCTCCGGTTTCTGCATGCGTCCCATGAACTGACGGGCATATGCACTCAGGCTCTCTACGTAGCGGCGTTGACCTTCTGCATACAACGTGTCAAACGCCAGCGAACTCTTGCCGCTGCCGCTGACACCCGTCACCACAACCAACCGATTTCTCGGGATATCAACGGATATATGTTTCAGGTTGTGGGTGTTGGCTCCTTCTATGTGAATTACTTCTTCTTGCACGCTTCTTGTGCTTCACGCGTCAGTTGTTCCAGACGTAGTCGCGAACGTTCAATAGTGGTGTCCAGTTGTTCCGGTGTCAACTTCGGTACGCGGATAGGTGTGCCCACTTCGATGTCACTGGGGTTCGTGATCTGGTCCCTGTTGGCGTCGTATAGGTATGGCCAGTAGATCTTATCGCCGTAATACTTTTTGGATATCCATGTCAATCGACTGCCGTTGCGGATATGCTCTATGGTGATCAATTCTTCATAGAAGATAGGCTCCATCGGCACCGTATCCACGGCAGGCGCTACTTCTACGGTATCTGTCGCCACTACTTCCTCTGGCGCTTGTTCCACCACCTCGGTCTGCTGAGGTTCCAGCATCTTCTCCAACAAGCCGGCTATCTGTGTGCGCATAAAGTAATACCCGCCTGCAGTCAGCATCATCAGAATCAGCATAGTGATTAGCAGATCGCGGAAGAAATGGTGTTTTTTCTTCTTTGGAGCCTCTTTCTGCGGCTCTTCTTTCTTCGGAATCTCAACTTTTGGTGCAGGTGTTTCCACCGCTGGCGCAGGTTCTTCTATCACCGGCGCAGGTGTCTCGGGTATCTCTTCCTTCGGTGTGTCTTTCTTCGGCGATTGTCCTAGATCGGCTAGCAGATCCACTATCTCTTCTGCTTGTTCGCCGAGTTTCTTCAGGGGCGTGAGTTCGTCGAATTCAGGGGCGGAAGGACCGTTCGCCACCATTTCTTTCACTCCCGCTTCAGGGGCGAAAACCAGTTTGTTGTACCCTTCTATCGTGATCTGCTCTCCAGTCTTTACGTTCACGCTCTTACGTGGAGCGACGGCCTGGAGGCGAAAAATACCCAAGCCGTTGATCTTCACTTGTTTGTCTTTCTTCAGGGCCTCAATCAACTGATTGTTGAACGTGCTCAGAAACAGCGCCGCTTCTTTTTCGCTGACGCCGGCACGTTGCGCCAATAGACGCCTCAGTTCGGTCCATGTGAGTTTATTGGTCATGGTTTAACTTTTTTTCAATTCATCTTTCAGGTTAGCCACCGCTCTGAATACCAATTGGCTCTTGGCAGGTACGACGGTGCGTTCCCCGGTGCGGGGATGAACGATCGTACGCTCTTTGCGCTCTTTGATCTCCAGCGTACCGAGTCCCTGTAGTTGTACTGCCTTACCGGCCACCAGATGCTCACGCATGATTGCGTTATTAGTGCTGAGCAGGTGTTCAATGCTCTTCTTGCTCAGCCCTGTGGCTTCGGCTATATTGCCGATCAGTTCTTTTGTTAGCATACTATTCCGTATAAATCAAATTCTTCTGCTTTTGTGATCTCTACATCATGAAAATCACCAATCTGAATACTGACGGCTGAAGGCTGACGGCTTATCAAAACTTCGCAATCCACCTCTGGGCTGTCATATTGCGTTCTCCCTATCCAGTAGTTGCCTTCCTGACGGTCGATGATCACACGTTGCGTCGTCCCCACTTTCTGCGCCATCAGTGCTCCGCTGATCTCCTGCTGGATAGCCATCAGTTCCGCTGCACGCGCCTGTTTCACATCTTCCGGTATGTCATCCTTGTAGTGCTTGTTGGCGTAGGTGCCTTCTTCGTCCGAGTAGGCGAAACAACCCATCCGCTCAAAACGCATCTCCTTCACCCACTGTTTCAACTCCTCAAAATCTGCTTCCGTCTCGCCCGGATGGCCCACCAGCAGCGTGGTTCGGATACATATACCCGGCACTTTCTCACGAATCTTGCGTATCAGCGCATCCTGTTCTGCCCGTGTGATGTGTCGTCTCATCAATCCTAACATGTGATCCGTACAATGTTGCAGGGCAATATCCAGGTATTTGCATATATTATCGTGTTTTGCCATCACGTCCAGCAACTCCTCGGGAAAATCCGTAGGGTAGGCGTAATGTAGTCGAATCCACTCCACGCCGGGGACATTCGCTATCGCTTCTATCAACTCCGGCAAAAGATGTCTTTTCTGATGGTTGACAGCTGACGGCTGACGGCTTAAATCCAGTCCGTAACTACTCAGATCCTGCGCAATGACATTCAGTTCCTTCACTCCCTGACTCACCAGCCATCTTACCTCGTCCAGTATCTCCTCCATGGGTCGGCTGGTATGTCTTCCTGTGATCAGTGGAATCGCGCAGTACGAACACATCCGGTTGCATCCTTCGCTGATCTTCAGATATGCATAGTGCTTTGGCGTCGTCAGTTTCCTCTCATAGGCTGCGCAGCCGGTTTTTAATTTTTCATTTTTAATTTTTAATTCTTTGGTAAGTTCCATGAAGTCGAACTTGCCATAGTATCTGTCCACCTCCGGCAACTCCTCTTCCAGTTCGGCTTTGTATCGTTCGCTCAGGCATCCCATCACGATCAGTTTCCTGAGTTTCCCTTTCTTCTTTCGTTCCGCCATCTGAAGAATCATCTGGATGCTCTCCTCCTTGGCGTCACCGATGAAACCGCAGGTGTTGATCACGCATACCTCTCCTTTCGGCTCTTCCGGATCATGCACGCATGTCCAGCCTGCCGCTTCCAGTTGTTGCATCACCCGCTCTGCATCCACCAGATTCTTCGAGCAACCCAAGGTAATAAAATCCACGACTCCGCGTTTCACACCCTACTAAATTTTAATTGTGAATTGTGAATTTTGAATTGTGAATTATTAATTCCCAAGGTCGCAGTGGAACTTCAGTCGTACCAACCGTACATGCATCTCGTCGTAGTAGTCTTCGCCCAGTTCCTCCATCGCCTTCTTGATACCGTCGTCGTCGGTGTTCTTGAAGTAGTCGTATATCTCCTCTTCCTCGTCGGGATCGAGCACTTCCTTGATGAAGTAGTTGATGTTGATCTTCGTGCCACTGAACACAATCGCCTCCAGTTCATCCATCATCTCCTCCATACTCATGCCGCAACTCTCGGCCAGGTCGTCCAGATCCACGCGCCGGTCTATGGCTTGGATGATCTGTTTCTTGCGGGTCGATTTCTTTGCTACGGTGCGGATACGCAGATCTTCCGGACGGATGATCTCGTTTTCTTCTACGTACTCTTTGATCACGCGCAGAAACTCATCGCCATAGCGCTTGGCCTTTGCCACACCCACGCCGGGAATGGTCAGCAACTCATCCATCGTGATGGGGTAGGTGGTTGCCATCGCTTCCAGACTCGGGTCTTGGAAGATGACGAATGGCGGTACATCGCATTTCTTCGCCATCTTACGACGTATATCCTTCAGTATGGAGAACAATACCTCATCGGCGGCTGCACAGGTAGCACCTGCACCTTCCATCATGTCCTCGTCCTCATCGTGTACTTCTATCGGTACCTCAAATTTGCTTGGACGACGGATGAATTTCTTGCCATCGGTGGTTAACTTCAGGTCACCATAGGAATCTACGTCTTTCTTCAGGAAACCCACCAGTAGCGCTTGACGCAGGATAGCATGCAGCGTGCTCTCGTCTTCATCGCTGGCAGCACCGTAGTTCTCAAGCTCGTCGTGATGATAACTCATCACTTCGGCGGTCTGGTTGCCGTGCAGTATATCTACGATATGTTCGGCGCGGTGGTTCTCGTTCACCTGCTGGATCGTTTCCAGTGCAATCTGCAGCAGTTCGCTGGCATCCACTTGCTTGTATATCTTACGGCAGTTGTCGCAGTTGCCGCATTTCTCCTCTGTATATTCCTCACCGAAATAGTGCAGCAGTAGTTTCCTGCGGCATATCGTACTCTCTGCGTAACTCTGTGTCTCAAAGAGCAACTGGTTGCCGATGCCTATTTCCTTCGGCGTCTTGCCTTGCTGGAACTTCCTCAGACGCTCAATGTCATCGGGCGAGTAGAAGCATATACATTGTCCTTCTCCGCCGTCACGACCCGCACGTCCTGTCTCCTGATAATAGCCTTCCAGACTCTTTGGGATATCGTAGTGGATTACAAAACGTACGTCGGGCTTGTCTATTCCCATACCGAAAGCGATAGTCGCTACGATCACCTGACACTCTTCCATCAGGAACGCGTCCTGGTTGGCGGTACGCGTCGGGGCATCCATGCCGGCGTGGTAAGGACGGGCACTGATGCCGTTCACTTTCAGCACTTCGGCCAAGTCCTCTACCTCCTTGCGCGCCAGACAATATACAATACCGCTCTTGCCTTCCATACTGCGGATATAACGCACCAGATCCTTATCCACGTCTGCTGTCTTCGGACGTACTTCGTAATACAGGTTAGGACGGTTGAAACTGCTCTTGAACACAGTCGCATCCGGCATCCCAAGGTTCTTCTGGATATCTTTCTGTACTTTCGGCGTAGCGGTGGCTGTCAACGCGATGATGGGCGCCTTGCCGATGCGTTGCACCATACTGCGTATCTGGCTGTATTCCGGACGGAAATCATGCCCCCATTCTGAGATACAATGGGCCTCGTCCACAGCGTAGAAACTGATCTTCACACCCTTCAGGAAATCCACATTCTCGTTCTTCTGCAGGCTCTCTGGAGCCAGGTATAGCAGTTTGGTCCGACCGGCCACTACGTCCTCTTTCACGGCATTGATCTCTCCGCGACTCAAACTCGAGTTGATGAAGTGCGCTACGCCCTCCTCCTCCGAGTAGTTGCGCATCGCATCCACCTGGTTCTTCATCAGCGCAATCAGCGGCGAGATCACAATCGCCACACCGTCCATCAGCAACGACGGCAACTGATAACACAGGCTCTTTCCTCCCCCCGTCGGCATCAACACAAACGTGTCTCTGCCTTCCATCACATTAGTGATGATGGCTTCCTGATTGCCCTTGAACGTGTCAAATCCGAAGTGCTCACGCAGCGCAGCTACTAATTGTTCATGAGTTACATTCATGTGTTTCTCTTTCACTTAAGCAAATTTGGATACAAAAGTACGCATAATATTTTATACATGCAAATTTTTTCGAAAAAAAATATAAAAAATGAAAAAAAATGTAGGTTCCTCTTGCGTATATGCGAAAAATATTGTAATTTTGCGGCCGAATATGTGAATATGGATAGTAATATCCAAAGGTTACAAAATATTTGTCACCATGCAAAAACGTAATTTGTCGTTCGCACAACTGTTCAATCTGAGCTTCGGCTTCTTCGGAGTACAGATTGCCTACGCGCTTCAGAGTGCTAACATCTCTCGTATCTTCGCTACCCTTGGCGCTGATCCACACCAGCTTTCTTTCTTCTGGATTCTGCCCCCGTTGATGGGTATGATTGTCCAGCCGATTATCGGTGTTCTTTCCGACCGTACTTGGTTTGGTAAGTTCTTCGGTCGTCGTAAGTTCTATCTGTTGGTTGGTGCTCTCATCGCCGTAGCGGTGATGATCCTGCTGCCTAATGCAGGTAACTTCACTTTCCAGCAGGGTGTTTGGCTGGGACTGAATGCCGCTATGTGGTTCGGCCTCTTCAGCCTCATGTTCCTTGATACGAGTATCAATATCGCCATGCAGCCGTTTAAGATGATGGTGGGCGACACGGTCAACGAGGAGCAGAAGGGTACAGCCTACGCCATCCAGTCGGCTCTCTGTAATGCCGGTTCGGTGGTGGGTTATCTCTTCCCGATCTTCTTTACCTGGATAGGCATCGCCAACACGGCTCCCGAGGGTGTCATCCCCGATTCTGTCAAGTGGTCGTTCTATGCCGGTGCCGCTATCCTCATCCTCTGCTCGCTCTATACGTTCCTGGCTGTCGAGGAGATGGATCCGCAGGAGTATGCCGAGTTCCATGGCCTCAATAGGAAAGAGGAGAAAAATCAACAATCGGCAGTTGCTGATCATAAATCGGAGCAAGGCTCCAATAACTTTATTCTTCGTTCGTTCCTGACGGTCGGCCTCGTGCAGTTCTTCTGCTGGGCGGCCTTCATGTATATGTGGACTTATTCCAACGGTGCCATCGCGGCCAACTGCTTCGGTTGGACTTCCGGAGATGCCAAGGATGTGGCGTTCCAGAATGCCGGCAACTGGGTAGGCGTGGTCTTCTGCGTTCAGGCGGTGGGCTCGCTCCTCTGGGCGGCTTTCCTGCCTAAACTCGAGCACTGGTTCGGAAACAAAGGCGCTTATGCGATCTCTCTGATAGTAGGTGCGCTGGGCTTTATCTCCGTCTATTTTGTCAACGACCAGTACGTGCTCTGGCTCAGCTATGCGCTCATCGGTGCCGCTTGGGCTGCGATGCTCGCGTTGCCGTTCACGATCATCACCAACGCTATCTCCGGCAGCAAGCACATGGGCGCTCTGCTGGGCTTGTTCAACTGCACGATTTGCGTGCCGCAGATCATTGCAGCCCTCTGTGGTGGTCTTCTCCTTAAAAGTATATGCGCACACGTGCAGGCGGGAATGCTCGTCGTTGCCGGTGTACTCCTCCTTCTCGGTGCGGCCAGTGTAGCCCTCATTAAGGAAAAAGAGTGATCGAGACATTATCGAGACATTATCGAGACTTTGTCGCAACATTATCAAGACATTATCGAGACATTATCGAGGTATTATCGAGGCATTATCGAGACATTATCGAGGCTATATCGAGGTAGCACCCCCTCCGAAGGGTCCCACTCCTAAACAAAACAAATACTAATCAAACATATCTATTTATGAAAAACAAATCTACAATTCTAATCATGGCCTTGGCCATAATGACAGCCTTTGTGGGCTGTAGAAAGAATGAGATTGACATTGAAGATGAGTTGAAAGAACTATCTAATGAGACGTTTCAAAGTCTCACGTATTGCAGCCATGTAGATGTGAATGGCTACAGTATGGATGTCATTCAATTTCATTTTAATCATGCAAACAATACTGTAGAGAAAACCACTTTCTCGTTTGGTGATGGTATTCCTGTTGAGTCGGAATCGAAAACCTATTTGTTTGAGTGGGAAGATTTTACGGATTCTAAGTTAGGAAGAAAAGCGCGACTCGTCGCAGATGACGATGTGCTGCATCTGATCTATCTGAATAATCTCTTTATTTTGGCAGATACAGTACGGATGTCGGAGATGGAACCGCTTGCTGATATCGGCTCTTCCGTTTCTTCGAATGTGGCCAACTCTGATTGGGCTTCCTATGATCCGACTTATGTGATGCAAGACCGCTGGACCATGGATACCACTTGGTATGTCACTCACCGCGTAGGAAAGAAGATCATCGTAGATACGATTACCGGTCGTTTCAAACACGAGGAAAAGGTTCCTGTTGGCGTTGCTTCCCAGCATATCAAGTATCTCCGTTTCTATGACGATGCTGCTTCGCATAGAAAGACCATGGCTTGGTCCACTGGCGAGCAGGAGAATATCGTTACGCCGGATACCACTATCCTGCCGCAAATCCAGGATCCTACCAAGAATGATACGATCATCACATTCTCTATTCTGGAGATGCCGGCTTCTCGCTTCTTAACCGACTCGGCTGCTCATTGGAGTCTTGCTGCACTCCAAGATGGTGCATTTGATGTGATCTTCAAATATACGGATGACAGCGATGATGAGACGCTGCAGATGTCCGC
Organism: uncultured Bacteroidales bacterium; assembly: GCA_902784585.1. Lineage (GTDB taxonomy): Bacteria > Bacteroidota > Bacteroidia > Bacteroidales > Paludibacteraceae > Colicola. Next base: position 84,896 of record CACZVM010000010.1, read on the forward strand.
TTATACGGATAGTACGTTTACACTGGATAACGCGATTTATCATAACCTGAAAAAATAATACAGTATGAAAAACGATATATTCAATCTTCGCGCTCTGCTGATAGCATGTTTCCTGATGGTAGGACTGTCAGCATTTGCACAAACAACCGTCAAAGGTACGGTTATTGACGGAGCGAACGGTGAACCGATTATTGGTGCGTCTATTCTTGAGATTGGTACTACCAACGGTACAATCACCGATTTTGATGGTAACTTCGAATTAAAAGTTCAACCGGGAGCAAAGCTCTCTATCTCCTATATGGGTTACAAGACTCAGGAGTTGGCTGCTCAACCGATGATGAGCGTGAAGCTCGGAGAGGATTCCGAACTTCTCGACGAGGTGGTAGTCGTAGGTTATGGTGTGGTTAAGAAAGGTGATGCCACCGGTTCTGTTACTGCTATCAAACCCGATGATATGAACAAAGCCCTGACGACCAATGCACAGGACATGCTCCAGGGTAAGATCGCCGGTGTGAATGTGGTGGCTGCCGATGGTACCCCGGGTGGTGCCGGTTCTATCACTATTCGTGGTGGTGCTTCGCTCAACGCTTCCAACAGCCCGCTTATCGTCATCGATGGTCTGGCTATGGATAATAATGGTATCCAGGGTGTTGCCAACCCGCTCGCCATGGTCAACCCGAATGATATCGAGAGTTTCACCGTCCTCAAGGATGCTTCCGCAACCGCCATCTACGGTAGCCGCGCTTCCAACGGTGTCATCCTCATCACAACCAAGAAGGGTGCTAAAGGAGCTAAGCCCCAAGTAAGTTACGCCGGCAACTTGTCTATCGGTACACTTACTAATCGCATGCAGGTGCTTACGGGTGACCAGCTGCGTGGATATGCTACTGCTTTGGGCCACAACGAAGATAAGACGAAGACTTTAGGTACGGCTAACACCGATTGGCAAGATCAGATCTACCGCACCACCGTCTCCACTGACCATAACATCTCTGTCATGGGTGGTGTGAAGAACGCAACAGTGGACATGCCCTATCGTGCTTCGGTGGGCTATACGCTCTCGAATGGTGCAATCAAGACTTCGCAGATGCAGCGTGTTACCGCTTCTCTCAACCTCAGTCCGTCGTTCTTGGACAACCACTTGAATTTCAATATCAATACCAAGGGATTGTATAACTACGCACGCTATAGTGCGGATGTGGTAGGAGCAGCACTTTCGATGGATCCTACGATGCCCGTTAGAGGTGAAGCAGTCAATGCCAATGGGGATGTGCTGGTAGCTCAGAGCGTGCTCGACAATTGGTTCGATGGCTACTACCAGCGCGTAGTAACCCCTTCTGGATATAATGATGATGCATGGCCTTATACGTGGAATGCGCAGACAACTGGTAACCCTGCTGCAGCTTTGGCACACAAGGATGACCGCGCACATGCAGGTTCGTTTGTGGGTAATATTGAGGCCGACTACAAGATTCACGGTTTCGAAGATCTGCATATCCACGCGAACTTTGGTGCAGACTATTCCTTCGGTAAGCAGACTACATCATACCCTATTTACAGTCGTGACAATCACTATTTCGGACGAAATGGATGGAGTGAGAAGAGCAAGTACAACCTCCAGTTCTCGGCTTATGTTCAGTACGGACATGATTGGGAGGAGGCTAAGCAGCATATGGATGTGATGGTTGGTTACGAAAACCAGTATTTCTACCGTCACGAGCAGGCTGAGTATAACGGCTTATATCAGCCTACGAATAATGATACCACATTGGCAGGTCAGCCCTATGACCCATATTCCAATATTTACATCACGGATAATGCACTGCAGTCCGTCTATGGTCGTGTCAATTGGAATGGTTGGGACCAGATCTTGGTTACCGCTACCTTCCGTGCTGACGCATCGTCTCGTTTCGCGAAATACGATTCGAATGGCAAGAACGCACGTTGGGGTCTCTTCCCCTCTGTGGCTATCGGTTGGAAGATCAAGGAGACCTTCCTCAAGGATTATAATGCTGTCAACGATCTGAAACTGCGTATTGGTTATGGTATCACTGGTCAGCAAGATATTGGTCTGGACTATTATTACATGCCTACCTACACCAAGACGCAGGATCATTCTCATGCCTTCTACCCCGTTTTGGATGGAGGTGCTGACAATCCGCTTTACGCAGGTACAGATGCTAATGGCAACGCGGTGTATAACACCAGCCGTCCGGGCGTATATAATACCGACTTGACTTGGGAGAAAACATATACCAGCAATATCGGTATCGACTTCGCTTTCCTCAACAACCGTATCAATGGTAATATCGACTACTATCATCGTCGTACCAAAGACCTGTTGAGTGATGTCAATGTTTCTGCTGGCTCTAACTTCAAGAACCAAATGAAGGGTAACATCGGTAGCCTCTACAACCAGGGTGTTGAGTTCGCTATCAATGCAGTGCTCATCGATACGAAGAAATTCAAGTGGGATTTAGGCTACAATATGGCTTGGAACCAAAACAAGATCACCAAATTGTTGTCTGACGATCCTGACTACTTCGTACCGGTAGGTGGTATCAGCTCCGGTACTGGTAACCAGATCCAGGCGCATAAAGTAGGCGAAGCTGCATACTCTTTCCTCGTGTACGAGACCAAAGCTATGACCGATGATCAAGGTGTGATGCGTTATTATTTCGTAGACCGTAACAAGGATGGTCAGATCAACGATAAGGATAAGTACATCTACCACAATCCTGCTGCTCCTGTCACCATGGGTCTGCAAACCAAGTTCCAGTTCTATGGATTCGACTTGGGTATTACCCTCCGTGCGAATATCGGCAACTATGTGTACAACGATGTGTTGGCCGGCAACCTGCAATGGGTAGAGGCTGATAAGGTTTACCAGAACCAGAATGGCGGCTACCACTCTGTGCTGACATCTGCTTTCAGTTGCTATTATGGCGACAATATGCGTAGCGATGATATCCGTACCTATGTTTGGAACGAGGCAGCCCAAGCCTACCAAGTTGGTGTAGATGCTAAGACGGGAGAGGTGGTTAAGAACTCCAACTGGTACGCTTCCGATTTCTTTGTAGAGAACGCATCTTTCTTGCGCATCGACAATATCACCCTCGGCTACTCGTTTGACAAAGTCGTAAAGGGTCGTGTTTATTGCACGGTTAGCAATCCTTGCGTATTCTCGCGTTACAAAGGACTTGACCCGGAGGTAGGTGGCGGTATTGATAACAATATCTATCCGCGTTCGATGACTACAACGCTGGGTATCAGCCTCCAATTCTAATGTGTAAGAGGATTAATAGAATTAAGAACACTAAAAAAATATCGTTATGAAATACACAAAACTATTCTTTGCAGCTTTATTAGGTTTTGGATTAACGGCCTGTTCGTTGGATAGACAACCTCTGGATCCTAATACTGACACTGAATTCAACAAAGATGCTGTGTTCGCTAAATGCTACGCTACGTTTGGTCTTACCGGCCAGCAAGGTCCTGCCGGTAGCGGAGATGTCGATGGCATCGACGAGGGAACCTCTTCCTTCTATCGTATGTTCTGGGAACTCAACGAGTTCTGTACCGACGAGGGTTGGTGGATCTGGAACGATGTGGGATTGGCGGATATTCGTACATTGACTTGGAGCGCAAGCAACGACTTGGTATACGGCTTGTATTCGCGTCTCAATTTCGATGTTACGCTGTGCAATTCGTTCTTGGATAAGACTTCCGGATATACGGATGCTGAGACTTTGGCGCAGCGCGCAGAAGTACGTATGTTGCGTGCGATCAACTTCTACTACCTGTTGGATATGTTCTATCGCGTGCCCTTCACGCTGACTGTCTCGCCTAACAAACCGATGCCGACTACCCGTCCGGAATTGTTTGCTTGGTTAGAGACGGAGTGTCTGGATCTGGAGAAAGATCCGTATATCATCCAAGCCGGACAACGCTCCAATAAATATCGTGTCGATCAGGCATGTGCATGGTTCCTGCTGATGCGTCTTTACCTCAACTCAGAGGTATACAACGAGTCCTCACTCGGTGCCCGAGATGGTGAAGCGCGCTATGCAGATGCCAAGGCTTATGCTAAGAAATTGATGGATAGCTCTTACCAACTGCACGGCTATAATAAAGCCAGTGGCCAGGCCATCGATTTGGCAGCAGAGCGTACTGCTGACCATGTTTACTTCTCTGCATACCAGCAGTTGTTTATGGGCGATAACGATAAGAACGGAGCACAAGAGGAGGCAATCTTCATGATCTACCAGGATGCAATCAATTGCCAGAACTGGGGTGGCTCACGCTTCCTGCTTAGCGCAGTTCGCGATGCCAACTATGTTCCTTTCGGATCAACGGATACGTGGTCTTGCTTCCGTTCTTCGCCTGAGTTCGTATTTTATTGGGTAGACAAATCCAAAGCATCCAATATTGCGCTGAACGAGTATCAGATGCCGATTGCTTTGGGAGACGACCGCGCCATCATGGCTTCTAAGACTACGGCTGGTAAGAAGATGAAATTGACAGGTAATGAGCAAGCAGATTTCTATGCTTCTTGGTCTGTCCTGAAGTTTAACGGAATATATTCTACCGCTAGAACGGATACGCTGAAGGATATCCATGATAATGATTCTATCGTAGATGCCCCGTGGACATGGGCTTCACCTGTTGGCGAACCGAAGTGGCCGGATACGGATATTCCGTTGTTCCGTCTTGCAGAGGCGTATATGACCTATGCTGAGGCTTGCTTCCGTACGGGCGAGACTACTCCTGCTATCGAGGCTGTCAACTGCTTGCGTCGTCGCGCCAATGCGCCTGAGATTACCTCCTTGGACGAGGAATCCTTGCTGACAGAATGGGCTAAGGAGTTCTACTGTGAAGGCCGTCGTCGTACCGACTTGATCCGATTCGGACAATTCGCTGGTCCGTCATCTACGATGACTTGGGAAGGACACAAGGCTGGCAAGGATGCTAAATACAATGTGTATCCGATTCCTGAGAAGGATGTCACTGCCAATGAAAACCTGAAAGGTATTAACGAAGAAATAGGATACTAATAATTCGTTTACCGAATTTATATTAACCAAATTATTTATTAACCAATCAAAATTTTTCAATTATGAAGAAATTTTATGCATTTGTAGCAGCTGCTCTGGTTAGCGTTGCTATGTTCGCAAGTCGTGAGGTGGTTCCGACGGATGCTGATCTGGCACCGTATGCAACCGGAACTTACACGATGTGTATCTACAATGACGGCGTATGTAATGGTATCGTTCTTAATGGTACCTATGCTGGTTGGCCTAATGCCGCCGATCACGCTACTCTGCTTGACTTCGTAGAAGTAACAGGTTTCGAAGGTTGGTATGTCGTTTCTTGGAACGATACGACCGGTGCTGAAACAAAAGATGGTGGTGTACAAGCTAAGCCGATTCAATTGGACGGTAGTAATTTGTTCAACTGGGATTATCAGCTTGGTCCGGATGCAGAACTGATTCGTGGTACAGAATTAGATGGAAAGCCCATTTTAAATCCTAATGGTGCAGAGGTTGATATCAAGAACATTCAACCGGGTATCCTTGTTATTGATGTAAAGAGCTGGAAGAACAACCCATGTACTGCTGTATATCATACGTACAATGTTACATTGGTTTCCCCGGATTGCAACGATGAGGACTTTGTTGTTCCTGCTATCTCCGGTGGTTTCAACGGATGGGCACAAGAGGCTATGACGCTGAACGAGCTGAAGACTGCTCAGCGTCAGAATGCAGGCCTCCCCGGTGGTGTATTTGAAATCAGCTTCAGGGCTGCTGAGGGTTCTGACTTCAAATTCCGTTCCTCTGAAGAGTGGGGTAAAGACTGGACCAACCAGCTCAAAGTATATGTTGACTCACTTGACGAATGGGTTGCTTTCAACGGTGGTGCAAACAGTTTGACTACACGATTACTGTAGCAAATGCTCCTGTTTGTGGTGAGGCTGTTCTGTCTATCGTAGGTGGTTTCGCTGCTTGCAGTTGGACAGTTGCTGATGCTGTAGCAGTTGTAGATGGTGTAGCTGCTCTTCACGCTTGGAATACCGACGAGTTCAAGTTCTTGGATAAGTCTGTTGGTGACTGGAGCAACGAAGTAATTGGCTTTGCTCAAACTACTTTCCACGCTGCTGACATGGAAGACGGTGAGGAGGATGGTAATATTGCCATTGACCTGGCTGAAACTTACTTCGCATTGTGCGCTCCGGAAGAGGGCATCGAGAACGTAGTTCTCACCGAGAAGGCACAGAAGGTTGTTGTTGACGGTGTACTCTACATCATCCGCGACAACAAGTTGTACAACGTTCAGGGTACCCAAGTTCGCTAATCCGAACTAACACTTACAAAAAATAGCCTGGGCATTTGCTCAGGCTATTTTTATATTCATCCTTCATCTTTCATTTTGCCAATTTGAATTTTCCTTTCCATCCTTTCTTTAGGATGAATGTACATTGTCCGCGGAAGGCGTGCATCTTTGGTTCTACAAAGCTATCCAGACAAGCTGCATCGCCGTTTGCGGCTGCTACAAAACCTTCTCCCTCGTAGCTGATCAGGTTGTCTGCATCGGGGCAGAGATTGCCTTTGCGATCTAATACGCGCACGGTCATATAGCATAGTTCTTCGGGATTCTCTTGCTCGTTAGCCCAGACAATTTCCAGATGGTGTGGTTTCTTCGCAGTCTTGATCATCTCTCGCGCAGCTATCTTTCCTTCCTTGTCATAGGCCACCACTTCTATCTTTCCTTTCTTCCACGGCACATCCCACCACATCAGTCTGTAGCGCGGCAGCAACTCCGGACGAGGCGCACTGCCCCATTCTGGCACTTCGAACTCGCCCACTTTCGGCATCTGACTCACACCAGCTATCTGATTACCGTTCGCTATTAATTTTGTCTCTGCTGCTGTCGCAAAACGCAGCTTACCCTTGCTTTTGCCATTGACGAAGAGCTCTGCCTCCGGATAATTGGTATAGCAGAACACGGCTACCTTCTGTTTCTTCTTCCAGTTCCAGTGAGGCAGCAGATGCAGGGTCTTCTCTTCTTTGTTCCACTGGCTGCGATACAACCAATAACGATCCTTCGGAAGCGATGCCAGATCGATGATGCCGAAATAGCTGCTGTGACTTGGCCAGGCGTCTGTATCATAGGGCGAAGGCTCACCCAGATAATCAAATCCCGTCCAGACAAATTGTCCCAGCGTCCACGGATAGTCATCCTGCAATTGGAAGTCCTGCTCCGGCAGACCCGACCATGCGCAGTACTCCAGGTCGTAACCGCTGCTCTGCTGATCGGCATACATCGCATCAGGTTGAATGACTGCAGGCAACTTATATACGCCGCGACTCGAAACGGTGGAAGCCGTTTCCGTGCCAAGAATCATCTTCTGCGGCATGTACTGATAGCCCTCTTCGTAGCGTCCCGTACGATAGTTGAAGCCTGGCAACTCTACTGCGGCACCAAAACCGTTGTGGATCACGTGCATTGCCTGGTCCATGCCATTCGTCACAGGGCGGGTAGGGTCGAGCTGATGAAAGAGGTTTTGCAATTTAGTTACTATCTCGATGCCGTCCGGCAACACTTGGTTCCATACCTCATTGCCGCTACTCCAGAGCATCACGCAGGCGTTGTTGCGGTAGTGCTTCACCATGTTGGTAATGTCCCTTTTCCACCATGTGTTGAACTCCTTGCTATAGTCGTTCTCCGTCTTGCCCCAATTCCATACATCAAACGGCTCAATCATCATCATCATTCCCATCTCGTCGCATAGCTCTACCAGTTGCGGATCCGGCATGTTATGACTCGTGCGGATGGCATCGCATCCCATGTTCTTAAGCATCGTGATCTGGTGCTTCAGTGCATCTCTGTGCACCGCCGCACCTAGCGGACCTAAGTCGTGGTGCAGGCACACGCCTTTGAACTTCCTTGTCTGGCCGTTCAACTGAAATCCCTTCTCCTTGGTATAACTGATACTACGAATACCGAATCGCGTCTCGCGTTCCTCAATGACTGTCGTCTGCCCGCTGGTAGCGGAGGGCTTATGTACCCGCGTACGTGCTGTATAGAGGTGCGGCGTCTCCGGACTCCATAGCTTTGGATTATTTACTGTTGTTGTGCCATTCTCACCGTAGATGAAGCCTACCAGCTCCTTGCCGTCGTAGATATCGGTGCGAACGAACACACCCTCCTTTTCCGCACTTGTGCGATCCACACCGTGTTGCAGATCCACACTGATCTCTACTTGCGCAGACGATTGCGTCACTTGCGGCGTGCGGATGCATATGCCGAACGTAGGTATATGTATCGGGTCGCTCTCCACCAGATGAACGTTCCTGTATAGTCCCGCACCCGGATACCACCGGCTTTGCTGCGGTTTGTTCTCCAGCCAGACGTCTATATCTACGCTGTCTCCGGTGATGAGTTCGGGCAATATATAGCAGTCGAACGTATTGTAGCCGTATGGCCAATAGACCATCTCTTCGCCGTTCACGTTCACGTCGGCATGACTCATCGCGCCGTCGAACACCAGCGTATAGAAGCGGTCCCGCTTCACGGCCACGCGCGTTCGATAATGACCTTTACCCATCCACGGCAGACCACCGCTACGGCCGGTCTTCCATGTCGGTTCATTCTCGCCGTTCTGTACGACAATGACTTCTTGCAGGTCATTCTTGCGGTCAAACGGACCACTGATGGCCCAGTCGTGCGGTACGCGTACTTCATGCCACGTGGTATCCACCTGCGGCATCTGTTCACTCGGTTCCTGACGGAATTGCCAACTCGTCAGCAACGTACTAATCGCTAAAATCAGTGAAAGCATTGTGAATTTTGAATTGTGAATTTTGAATTGTGAATTGCTTAGCTGAATCGATACTCCGTGGTTTCATCCACTTGTTGTCCGGGCATCAGCATCACATTCGGGAATCCCTCATGATGAATGGCATCGGGCCATTGCTGTGCCTCCAGACACACGGCGTGTTGGGGCGCATACATCGTACCACTCTTGCCAACGTACGAACGGATATAATTGCCCGAATAGACCTGCAGTCCTTTCATCGTGGTCCAGCACTCCATCCGTACGCCATCGGCATCCAGTGTGGCGGCATGGCGCAACTGCTTCGGTGCATCGGCTTCGCAGAGACACCAGTTGTTGTCGATCCCTTTACCGGGTGCGAAGAAGGGATCATTCAATCGGTCGCCGATGCGAACCGGCGTGCGAAAATCCATCGGTGTACCTTCCACATCTCGTATCTCGCCCGTTGGACACGTCGTCTCGTCGAAGGGTGTATAGCGGTCAGCATAGACTTGCAGTATATGATCGTCAATGCGTCCGCTGGCTTCGCCTGCCAAGTTAAAGAACGCATGTTGGGTCAGTGCCACCAGTGTTGGTGCATCGGTCTTGGCAGTGTAGTGGATCACCAGCCGGTTGTCCTTGGTGGTGGTATAGGTCACTTCCGCCATGACGTTACCGGGATAGCCTTCCTCACCATCCTTCGAGCGGTAACGCAGCGTGATCTCATAGGCGCTCTGCGCCACTACTTCCCATATCTTTGCATTAAAACCCTCTATTCCTCCATGCAGACTGTTCTCGCCGTTATTCTGCGGCAGCCTGTACTCTGTATCCTCTATTCTGAATGTTCCTCCCTTGATGCGGTTGGCTACGCGTCCGCAGACGGCGTTGAAGTATGGTTCTTGTGTGCGCCATTCGTCGGCAGTGCGGAATCCCAGCACGATGTCGCGCACCACGCCCTTGCGATTGGCGATGAGCAACTTCGTGATCTTCGCACCCAGGTTACTCACCTCCACTTTCAGTCCTCCGCTACTCTTAATCGTATAAAAATGTATCGGTTTCATTTGATGTATTTTTGATTAGGGTCCCCAGAGTAAACCAAGCCGGAGGCTGTTTGCTATGGGGAGAAGCGTAGTGCAAAACGTAGCACTATACAAGCGCAGAGCGCGCGGTCGTGCGAGTTTTAGCGCAAGCGTGTAACGCCATCACCTATCTCCGCTACATAGAAATCGGCTTTTAGACCTGTTTTAGCTTCATACTCCTTTCCCACGAACGCCTTGAACGACTCAATCGCCTCATCCTTCACCAGGCTTACCGTGCAGCCTCCAAAACCGCCTCCGGTCATGCGGCTACCCAGTACCCCTTCTACTTGCCAAGCGGCTTCTGCCAGTGCGTCCAGTTGTGGACCTGTCACTTCGTAGTCATCGCGCAGCGAGACGTGACTGGCAGTCATCAGTTCGCCGAAATAGGCAATGTTGCCTTGCTTGAGTGCCTCTACGGCAGCCGCAGTGCGAGCTACTTCACCCACTACGTGGTGTGCCCTTTTCTTTGCGATCGGATCAGTGATAGCCTGTTCCACCTCCTGCCAGTCTTCTGGCGTCAGTTCTGCCAGGTAATTGATTGGTCGCACCTTGCGGATCTGCTCCAGCGCCGTCTGGCATTGTCGTACGCGGTCGTTATACGCCCCACTGTCGAGGTGGTGCGGACTGTGGGTGTTGGTGATCACCACTTTGATGCCATCCAATTTCACAGGCACGTGCTCAAACTCCAGTGTGTCGCAATGCAGGTGGATCGCATGATCCTTTTTTCCCTGTGCTGAGGCGAATTGGTCCATGATGCCGCACATCACGCCGGCATACTGTTGTTCGCACAGTTGACTGATCTTCGCCAACTCCGTACGATACGCCTTGTCATCTGACTGCTGATAGCAGACTGCTGATAGCTCTTCTGTGAATGCCCGTGCCGTCACCACTTCCATCGCCGCACTGCTACTTAGACCTGCACCGGCAGGTACGTTGCCGTAGTAGAGCAAGTCATAACCGCTCGTAAGCTTTGCCTCAGGATGACGCTGACCGATGATGTCGATACAACCTAACGCATAGTTGCACCAGGCGCGGTTGGGCTGAGGTTTGATAGCTGATAGCTGAATGCTATACGTCTCTTTCATGTTCAGAGAACGGAAACGCAGTACGCCATCGTCGTTCTTCCGGAGCAGCAACCACGCACCAAAACTCAGGGCGCAGGGCAGTACACTGCCACCGTTGTAGTCGGTATGTTCACCAATCAGGTTGACGCGACCGGGGGCAAAAAAGATTTTCTCTGCCTGTTTGCCAAAGGCCTGCTCAAAGGAAGTTTGCAGTTCGGATAGGGTCATAATTTTATGGGAATTAGAAAATAATTACTAAAATTTGTTGCAAAATTACAAAAAAATTTTGATATACCAAAAAAATGTATTAACTTTGCAGCGAAATTAACTTTAAACGCGGCATATGCCGTCAATACTATGAGAGTCGAGTTCGTTATTTACCCCCTTCTTTTCATCCTTATTGGATTGATGTTTGTGTCTTTCTTCCTGGTTTGGCAGTGGTTTGATGCACGCGACCGGGTACAGATCGTTCGTGAGATCACGCGCGAGCAGACGATTCAGGCTATTCGTCGCAGCCACAACAAGTGCCGGCTGCTCTTGTTCATCGGTATTTTCTTGGCATTGTGCTATGTGCCTTTCCCCTTCATCAATACTGACTTTCTCGGTACGCTGGTGTATCCGGGCGTGGTGATTCTCGCGGATATCCTGATCTTGGTGGGCCTGCGTATGCGTGCAAAGCAATTGCTGGGTAGTCTAGATTATTATATCAATATCAATGAGGAACACGTGCGCGAGGCAGCGGCTGAGCGTGAGCGTCAGCGTGATGAGTGGCGTCGCCAGGCTCCGGAGCTCAATCAGCAGGCAGCGGCAGTGATCAAGGAGTTGATGGGTGTCAACTATGAGATCTGGTATCCCCACGATATTCTCTTGAGTCGCAATGTGCTGGCTAATATAGAAGAAGGTCTGCTGTACGCCCAGGGCGTGGTATTGCCTTTCCGTGAAATCATGGAGGTACGTCGCGGACGTAAGGACCTGAAGCTCGTGACGAGCAATAGTATGTACCCCTTCATCACGATTGACTTCGGCGCACTGCCTATCAATCCGGTGACGGGTAACAAATACCAGGACGAGCTGGCGACGCTCATCGAGCGTCAGATGGCGTAAACAGAATTAGTAACTTTCTTCAGCACTGGGGAACGATCCCTCTTTCACGGTGCTTACATACTGGCCGACGGCGTTCTTTACGTCGTCGGCTAATTGTGCGTACCGACGTAGGAACTTAGGTTGGAAACCCTGGTTCAATCCCAACATGTCGTGCAGCACCAGTACCTGTCCGTCACAACCTGCACCTGCACCGATACCGATGACGGGACAACTCACCTCCTTTGTCACGCGTTCGGCCAGTGCGGCAGGTATCTTCTCCAGTACGATGGAGAAGCAGCCGGCCTCGTCCAGCAGTCGGGCGTCCCGAAGTAGTTTCTCGGCCTCGGCTTCCTCTTTGGCGCGTAGACCGTAACCGCCGAATTGGTTGACGCTTTGCGGAGTCAGACCCAGATGACCCATCACGGGTACGCCTGCCTGAATCATATGACGAATAGCCGGTAGGATCTCTTCGCCTCCCTCCAACTTGACGGCATCGCAACCGCTCTCTTTTAGGATGCGGATGGCACTGCGCACAGCCTCCTCTTCGCTCACCTGATAACTGCCGAATGGCATATCGCAGACCACGAGGGCATGCTGGGCGGCGCGTACTACGCCTTTGGTCAGGAAGATCATCTCATCTACGGTGATGGGGAGTGTCGTCTGATTGCCGCAGACGACGTTGCTGGCGCTGTCGCCTACCAGCAGCATATCTATGCCCGCTTCGTCCTCCAGACGCGCGAGGGTGAAATCATAACTGGTCAGCATGGCTATCTTCTCGCCTGCTGCCTTCATCTGACGCAGCTTGGCTGTCGTCATTCGGCTGTTCTGTACATGTACTGACATACTTCTTTTTTCAAAAAACGTGCAAAATTACTGCTTTTTTTGCATATATCCAAAAAAAAGTGTACCTTTGCACACAATTTTTATCGGCATCTATGACGCGCAACAGTGGATTGTTTATCTTTCTGGGAGTCTTGTTAGTGCTCTTTTTCTGCTTGGATATATGTAGCGGGAGCGTGTGGCTTTGGCCATTCGGTGATGTCTTGTCGCCTATGGAGCAGCAGATTCTGCATGCCATCCGTCTGCCTAAAGCGCTGACAGCCGTACTGGCGGGTGCAGCCTTGTCTGTGGCGGGACTGATGGTGCAGACCCTCTTCCGCAATCCGCTGGCGGGACCTTATACGCTGGGTGTTTCATCCGGTGCGAGCCTGGGCGTGGCGTTGCTGACAATGCTGGCTGCCATCAACCTTCAGTTATCAGCCTTCAGCATTCCTGTCGTAGCGTGTCTGGGAGCGATAGCCGTACTGCTACTGGTGATGGCAGTGAGTCGGCGAGTGACGAGCAACGTTAGTCTGCTGATAGTAGGTATGATGTTCGGTAGCATCGCCAGTGCACTGGTGAGTCTGCTGCAGAACTTCGCCAACCCCGATGCACTCAAGCTCTTCATCGTATGGACCCTCGGTTCGCTTAGTAGCGTCAGTTGGGCGGACATGCAGCTGCTGCTGCCTGTCTGGCTGCTGGGAATGGTGTTGGTGTTGTGTGTGCTGAAGCCGCTCAACGGCCTTATGCTGGGCGAAGATTACGCCCGAGGATTAGGTATTGACGTGCGTCGTACACGCCTGCTGATAGTGTTGTCAACGGGTCTGTTGGCCGGAGGCGTGACTGCTTTCTGCGGTCCGATTGCCTTCATCGGCGTAGCAGTGCCGCATTTGGCACGCGGACTCTTCCGTACGTCTAATCATCGCATCACGCTGCCGGCTTCGGCCCTGTTGGGTGCTTGTCTGCTACTGTTGTGCGACGTGCTCTGTTCGCTCTTCACGTATCCCCTGCCTATCTCGACAGTTAGTGCCCTGTTCGGAGCGCCGGTGATCATATGGATCATCCTATCTGGTCGCAGATAGCGCGGTAGAAATCCGGAAAGCGTTTCTCTATCGCCACAGGGCGGTTGTTCTCCAGAAAACAATGAGTGGAACTTGCGGTGCAGACGATGGTATCGCCTACGCGCATCGTATAACCGATGGTGATCTTCAGTGTCGTCATCTCTGTCACGCTTACCTCTATCTGAATAGCGTCCTTGAAGGTGGTAGGTTGCTTGAAGTGCAACTCGATAGCCATCACAGGTGAGACAACACCTTCGGCTTCCATGCGTTCGAATCCGTAACCGAGTTGGTCCATCCAGTCAATACGTGCCTCTTCCATGAAGCGGGCATAGTTAGAGTGGTGGGTGATTCCCATCCGGTCACATTCATAATAACGGACGATGTGTGTATAAGTGGTCATTGTCATTCGTGTTTGAACTGTGCTTCCCAACCGGTGGAGGTGACAACGCGCATGCTGTCGCCCTCTGCTACAATCAGGTAGCATTGCGCATTGCCAGCCCGCTGAATCAGTCGCAATGCCTCTTCTGCGCCTACCACCATACAGGCGGTGGCAAGTGCGTCGGCACGCATACACGACACGCTGATGACGGTGGCACTCAGCAGGGAGTGATGAACGGGATAGCCGGTACGCGGGTCAATGGTATGACTGCGACGCTCGGTGCCCTCATAGTAGAAATTGCGGTAGTTACCGCTGGTAGCCATACATATGTCGTGTACGCTGACGATCTCCTGCAATCCCTCACCGTTCGCCGTTAACCCTTCACCGTTATTATCCACCGGCCGTGTGATGCCTACATGCCAGCAGTCGCCTCGGCTGTTTTGTCCGCGGCTCACTATCTCGCCGCCGATTTCTACCAGGTAGTTCCGGCATCCTTGTCGGGAGAGCATGGCGGCTACGACATCACAGGCCTGCCCCTTGGCTACGGCACCGCCGTCCACCATCATCCGCGGATCGGCTTTGTGTACGCGATGGTCAATCAGTTGTACTTTGTCAAAACCCACTAACCGACGCAGACTGTCGATCGTCTCTGGGCTAATGTCAGACGGTTGAGGACGACGTTTTGTTCCGAATCCCCATGCATTGACAAGTGGTGCGACGGTGATGTCAAAGGCTCCCCCGGAGAGCACGTAGATATTCGCCGCCTCTGCCCACATGGCTTCGAAGAGTGGGTCGGTGAGTGTGTCGCGATTCTGATTGACAGCCGAGAGGGTAGATAGGGGATTGAACATACTCAGGCTGCAATCGAAAGCCTGCAGCGTTGCAGTAATCGAGTCGTCGAGTGGGGCAGTGGCTTCGTACTGGATAGAATAGGTCGTACCGAACACACGGCCTTCCGACCGGTAGTACGACGATTTGGGAGCTTCATCCAGCCCCCAAATCAATGCCGCACATATGGCTACGCCCAAGAGGGCGCTTATCGTTCGTTGATGTAAATTCATACTATCTTATCAGGGTCCCCGAAAATTTTAATTTTTGGGGAGAGCGGAGGCACAAGTCGCTTTAATGAGCGCGGAGCGGTCGGTCAGTGCGATCTTGTTGCCGAACGCGACTAGAACCAGAAGCCTAATCCGATCGTACCGTTCAGGCGTTGAGCTGCACCTAACTTGTAGTCACCGGCTTCCCATGCGAAGGGCGAACCGTGGTTGATGGCGTAGGTGTTGAGGCTACCCAGACCGAACAACTCGATGTCTACGATATCCGCTACGTTCCAGGTCTTGCCCAGACGCAAGGAGATATTGTTGACAGCAAACGTGCCCTCATAGTCGGTGTAGAGACTCTTCCACGGGGTGAAACCTACGCAAATGCCCATCGTAATGTCATGCTCGAACTCTGCGTCGTAACCGAACTCAATATAGGTGGACCAAGCGCGTTTACCGGAACCTTCAATCACTTGGTCGTTCTCGTCGTACTGATAGAACGCATCGTCACCGGCTACCATGGTGTGCCAGTTGAAGTACAGACCGCTGGCTTTGCTGAAGTCGCCGAAGCGCAGACCAATCTGCACCTCCGTCTGACTACCGCCTTCGCCCAGACCCGAGAAGAACGGTTGGCCGCCGAAGTAATAATAGTGGGTAGCACCCAGTACCAGTCCGTAAACCTGCAGAGTAGCCGTGAAGTCCACCTCGGGTACGAAATGCGTGTTGGGGTTCATGTCATTCTCGTCGGGATTAGGCTGTCCGAAGCGGAACTTCCAATCCGAAGCACCGATATTACCCCATACATTGATGTCAAATTTCACCTTGTCGCTTGCCGAAACAAAGCCTACGGATGCACTGGGTTGGAAACTCAGACCGCCGTTGTAGAGGCCACGCCAGATATACGAGCTCACTACCTCAGCACCGGCTTCGTAGGTGAACTTGGCCTTGTCTTGGGCCAGTACCATCGCCGCCATCAGTACAGCGGCAAACAGAGTAAACAGTTTTTTCATTACCTTTTCGTTTTTTTTGTTTGTTATATGTTATGACTTATTTCTTCAGGAAGAGCGTGAGCGACGCGTTGGTGTTGATGCTCTGCTTGCTTGGCGAGTGGGGATGCCAAATGACCGTCTCCGGGTCGGCCGCGAGGGCCGAGGGGTTGATGCTCAGGGTGGTCTGCACACGCAGTCCGATGTGCTCACTCAGCGAGCGCTCGTGGCTCAGTCGGATCTCGATGTTCTGCACCGCAAAACCGCGTTGGTAACCCGTGTACAGACTCTTCCAAGGCGTGATGCCGATGGCGCCGTACAGATCCATTCCGTAGCGGAAATGATGGGTGTAACTCAGCTCGCAATATGACGAGTAGGCACGTATCGTGTCGTTGGCTTCGTTCACGTAGCTGTCGGCTGCGGTGAAGCGCGTAGCCCAGAGCAGACTGAGCGGCAGCTTGCTGCTCACCGTATAGCGCAGCGCCAACTCCAGCGCATTGCGCCCCGAGTCGTAGTAGTTCAGGTCAAACAGTCCGTGCTTGAAATTATGAATATAGAGCACATGTACGTCCAGTCCCCAACGGTTGAAACCGAGGGTGAGGTCAATCTCGGGTTGGAACGTGCGGAACGACCAGTCTTCTGTGCCTATGTTGCCCCATACGTCGAGATACAACCCGCCGTAACCGACGTTCGCCGTAGGCTGCAGGTTGAGTGCACCGCAATACAGTCCGCGCCATAGGTAGGTGGTGTTCAGACTCATCTGTACCCCATAAGTGAAGCCGACTGGCTTGCTGTAGTCATCCAGCCACCGCTCCTTGGCGCTAAGCGAATCCGCCTTCGCGGACGCTTGCGCGTACGCGAAATTCAAAAAAGGTAGTGCTCCGACCAATATTGTCAGAGCCACTACCCGTAACATGTTTCGTCTTCGGTTCACAGTCTTGCGTCAGAGGGCGTTCTGCACCTCCCAAGCTATGCGGAGGGCTACCTCCAGGATACGTGTGTTGCTGAACACCACGATACCGCCGTCAGGACCAGGCTCAATGTGATAGTCAGCATTACCCTCTCCGTTGAAGTAAGCTCTTACCTCGTCGCCGGAGATTTCCAACTCAGCTGCGATAGCGTCCATGCTGCCGTGCGGCAGGCTGTCCTTTACGCTGCGAAGGCGATTGAAAGTTGTACGCACCATAATTGTACCAAATGTTTTTATTGTGTTTATTGAATGTGAATTATCAAATCCGCTGCAAAGATAATACTTTTTTTTGATATATGCAAGCATATATGCATTTTCTTTAAAAATTCGTTTATTTCTCACTTTTATTTGTGTATGTCATTTTTTTGTTGTACCTTTGCACCCTCAAAGGTTTGCAACTGAGCAACCGAACAGAAAGAAGGCGATGATAGGAATCTTCAATGATAATTTTCCGCCCATCCTGGACGGCGTGGCGCTGACAGCGCAGAACTATGCCTATTGGCTGCATGAGAAGGGACATGACGTGCGTGTGATCACACCTTATGCACCCAAGGCAGGTGCGGTGCTGGACGCAGCGCCGTATCCAATCAACCGTTACTTGTCGGTGCCTATCCCCTTCCGCCATCCGTATCGCTACGGCATGCCGTATCTGGACTGGGCCTTCATGCGCAACTGGCACAAGATGGATTTCGAGATCGTGCATGCCCACTGTCCGTTCACCTCGGGTGATCTGGCATACTCGGCAGCGCAGAAACAGGGCATCCCGATGGTGGCGACCTTTCATAGCAAATATCGCCAGGACTTCGAGCACAATGTGAAGAGCAAGCGTATCGTAGACTGGATGGTGCGTCATATCATCCAATTTTTCGAGAAAGCTGATGAGGTATGGATTCCTCAGGCAGCCGTCGAGCCTACGCTGCGTGAGTACGGATACAAGGGGCACGTTGAGGTGGTGGAGAACGGTAATGACTTCTACACCCCGGTGAAGAAGATAGAGCAGATGCGCACACAGATGCGTCTGGAGTTGGGCCTGGAGCCCGAAGACACGATGATGCTTTTTGTGGGGCAGCATATATGGGAGAAGAATATCGGATTTATCTTGGATGCGCTGGCGCTAATTAAAGACCGTCCGTTCCAACTCTTTATGGTCGGCACGGGCTATGCGGTGCGCGAGATCAAGCAGACGATCAGTGCGCTGGGACTGCAGGATAAGGTGACGCTGCTAGGAAATATCCACGACCGCGAGCGACTGAAGAAGATAGACGCTGCGGCAGATCTCTTCCTCTTCCCTTCGCTGTACGACAACGCTCCGCTGGTGGTGCGTGAGGCGGCAGCGATGCATACACCGGCACTGATGCTGGAGGAATCGACGGCGGCAGAGGTGATCACGCCAGACGTAAACGGATTCCTCACACCCAACAGTGTGCACCGCTACGCAGAGCGTATCACATGGCTGATGGAGCATCCTGAGGTACTCAAGCGCGTAGGAGACAAGGCATCGCGTACGATTTCCCGTTCGTGGGAGAACGTGATAGACGAGGTAATATTGCGTTATCGCGACATACAAGAATCGTATAAACTCAAGCACGGCAAATGATCACGATGATTCTACTGATGCTCCTGCAGACGGCCACGCTGGCCTTCAGTCAGGTAGCGCTCAAACTGGCGATGGAGGGACTCCACTGGGAATGGAGTTGGAATTTCATATGGCATCATGTATTGCTGAACTGGTGGCTGATGATTGCCGTGGCACTGATGATCATCGCCAACCTCTTCTGGCTATGGATGCTGCATAAATACCCATTGTCGCAAGTTTATCCGTTGACCAGTCTGGGCTTTATCTTCGGTATGTTGTCCGGTTGGCTGATCTTTCATGAGCAGGTAGGACTGATGCAGTGGCTGGGGGTGATGCTGGTGATTATAGGGTGTATTTGCATAGCAAAAGTTTAATAGTGACAGGTCATGGATGAATGGAGACAACATATGAAGCAGTGGTTGGCGCAGGGAAACCGGGCCGGTTGGGTCGTATTCGGACTGCTGGCGCTGATGATTTTTCTGAAGACGCTGTTGTTCGACCATTTTGCGTTCCATGAGTTGGAACTCCAGCCGACGCCGTTGGTGCGCGTAGCTATGTGGCTCAGCAAATTGGCTGCGGCGATCTTCTTTGCTTCGTTCGCTCTGCTGCTGCGCGACAAACGATGGTTGATAGTGCTGTCGGTGGTGATTGACACCTGGCTCATTGCCAACCTCATCTACATGCGCAACAATCATATCCTGCTGGACGCCGAGGCATTTAACATGTCGGGTAACCTGCATGGTTATTTCTGGTCGGTGCTGATCTATATCGAATGGTGGATTGATCTGCTTTTCTACAGCCTGACTGGCGTGTTCTGCGTGATTTATTTCTTCACCACCCAAAGTCCGCGCAACTGGCGAGGATGGCTCTGGATGGTGGCGCTTGGACTGGTGATGTTCTGGTCGAGCGAGGCGATGTACGTGGTGGATCATCATCGTACGGACAAGCCTGTTCCTTACGATGCCATCCCCTTCATCCGTGAGCATCGCGAACCGGTATACGGTACGCATTTTCCGACAACGGTGGCCAACACCAGCGTTCTCTTCTCGCCGCTCTATATCACTTCTGACTACTACCTGATGATCAATGATATCCAGCCCGATAGACCGCTGACGCCGCACGACTATGCCGTGATGCAGCGTCTGGACTTCGGTAGCGACACCGCCACACTCAACGGCCCGCTTATCATCGTGCTGCTGGAGAGTCTGGAGAACTGGGTGCTGACACCGGAGATCATGCCTAATCTATACCGACTGACGACTAACGACCATGTGTTCTACGCCAATCGTGTGCATACACAGATAGTGGGTGCGCCTTCAGCCGACGGCCAGATGATCGTCAACACCGGTCTGCTGCCCATCAATGCGGGCGGTACGTGTCTCCATTACGATCACAACACCTATCCCGCCATTATGAAGTTGGCACCCGATAGCGCCTTCTGTCTGCTGCCGCACGACACTTGCGTATGGAACCAGACGCATATGTCACCCGCCTACGGCTACGATAGCACCATTATCTACAGCGATGTAGATACGATCCTCTTCCAGAAACTCGACAGCCTGGTGGACGAGGGACGACGCTATATACAATGTATCACACAATCGACTCATGCGCCGTTCGTCAACGAGAAATACAGTCGACTGGAACTACCTAAGTCGATGCCATGGGTGATGTATAATTTCATCCGCGGCTTCAATGCCCTGGACGAGGGTTTGGGATATCTGGTGCGTAAGATAGAGACCGATCCTGTGCTGCAGCAATACACGATCGTCATCACCGGTGACCATCGTATCCTCCACCGCGAGAAGCGGCAGCAGATGCAACGCTATGCCAATCGCTGGCGCGACGATCTGCACGGCGATGACCGTTTCTGCTGGTTGAGCGACCTAACGCCTGTGGACGACTGTCTGCCGCTACTCATCTATTCGCCCCGCATAAGCGGCAACCCGCGTTACACGATGGATTGCTACCAGATGGATATCTATCCGACTTATAAGTCGCTGCTGGGAGTGGATCACTACCGCTGGCACGGCTTCGGCATCAACCTGCTGGCCGAACCGGACGACCTGGAGAACCCTGCGGCGCATCAAAAACGCCCCATCCAGGAGGACGAGGCATTTCCGCTGTCGGATCGACTGATCCGCAATGATTATTTCAGCCTTTACTTAAACCGATAGCCTATACAGAGGCTGAGCGATTGGGGGTAAATATATGCGTTTGCCTCCGGTTTGCCTTTCTTCTCGCTGTAGAAACCGGCGATGTCAGAGAGGCTGATCTTGTAGCTCACGTTGATCTGGAGTCCGAACCAGAACTCATAGCCAACCATGGCACAAATACCGAAGTGGTTGTTGTGCAGATGGTAGAGAGAACTGAAGTCGAGTGTGTCAAGTGGAGACGGATTGGGATTGACCGGCGGAGCGGGCGGCGTGTCTGAACTATGATACTTGTCGGCGATGTTGGAGGCGAACGTGAAATGGGTAAATATACCTCCACCGAACTGCACGTAGCCCTGCTTCATATTGCCGAAGCGTCCAAGGAAATAAACTGGTATCTCCATACCGAACGACCACAAGTGATTGGCCGTGTCGGTGGCGGCGAAATAGTTCTGATGGGCAGTGAAGATCACTTGCGGTTGGATCGCAAAATGCTTGCCGAGTGAGAAATCGAGATAGCCACCCAACTCTGCACCCACACGGCGGTGCGAGGCCATGGTCTGGTGGGAGTGGGTGATAAGGAAATCGCTCATGTTGACGCCGGCAAAGATACCGCCTGTAACCAGCTTGGGCAAGTCCTCCTGATCGAGCGAGTCGAGCGTGGTCTCCTTGTCGAACTTAACAAAGGCATCGCCTACGTTGTTCATCGCGTGGACGAACTTATTGGTTTTTTTCGGCATAGCCGTGCTATCTGTTTGTGCTTCTTGCGCGCTGAGGCCCAAAGTGAGGCAAAGCAGTGCGCTCAGGAAAATCATTCGTTTCATAGCAGTCTTTTTTCAGGGTTCATACTTCGGTTATAGGGCGAAGCGGAAGGAAATCTTCACGCCGTTGCGTCCCCATGCGGGTATACGGCGGCGGCCCATGATGGGCTCTCCGTTCTCGTTGCGCAGGATATTTCCCTCGGCATCCGTAGCCGGGTAGGGCAGTTCGTAGTCGTTATACGTGATACGACGCACATAGTCAATGCGGATGAACTTGAGGATGTTCTCAAAGCCGGCATTGATCTCGATATATGGCAGTTTGCCGATAGGCGAGGTGGACGTACCGGAGGTGAGGTAACCCTGGGCGTCGAACATCGGCGTGCGGGGCAGGTCATAGAGTCCGTTGTTACCCTCCAGGAAGGGGTTGTTTTTCTTCGTCAGTCCGCCGTAGATGGCCGATACACCGATCACGCCGCGGAGCTTGAGTTTGTTCAGACCCGGGATGCGGTTGATGATCCAGCCCTTCAGGTAATAGGTGGCATAGAGCGAGACATACTCGTCCATGAGAAACTCCATGGGTTTCATCAGGTTGAAGGCGCGCTTGGCGAGGAAGATGCTGCTTCCCGATTGCGGCATATAGAGTTGGGTGAACGGCACTTTCTGCCAGATCATACCCGTCTCCAGACGCAGGTCAAGGTGACCGAAGGCGGAGAACCAGAAGCGCTTGTCGAACATGAACTCGGTGCGGTTGTACACCCATCCATCACCGCCGTTGTGGCGATCGTCCAGATAGCCCACGTAGTGGGTGAGTTTGAAGGTAGGTGCATCCTTGTCGAGCGTGAAGGTGCTCTCCTTACCCATACGATCGTAGGTAGCGCGGCTGCCCGGCGAATAACGCAGTTCGAACTGTCCCTCGTAGTTGCGGTACTGACCAATGTCGGTGAGGGTCTTGTTCCATTGCGGTTCGTCCTCCGTACCGCTGTTGGTCCAGTCGACACGCTTATAGGTGAGTGCGCCGGCCGCCTCGTTGTTGGAGAACTCAAACCTCGTGCGCAGCGAGAGTTTGTTGGTCCACTCCTTCATATACTCAGTGTTGGCGCGGAAGACGTACTGGTAGAAGCCCATCGTCGGTTTGCTGGTCGGGATAGAAGCAAAGATATTATCGCGCTCCACCGTCTCGGTGTTCAGACCCGGTTGCTCTACGTCGTATTGTCCCGTGACGGATATATGATGGCGCAGGCCGTGATAAGCATTCCACTCGTGTGGTTCGAAGGTATAGAGCACTGTGGCGTTGTATTTGGGTCGCAGATCCTTGGTACCGAAGGCCACGTAGCCGCGGAAGTACCACTGGTTGTGCAACTTAGCCGTGGAGGCACCGCCGACGCGTAGACGCACGCCCTCCAGCATATTCCAGCTGACGAAGCTATAGATGGGGTAGAAGTCAAACTTCGAGTCCCAATAATGAGACGAGTGCTCGGTGGGGATATACTCGGTGGTAAGGGCGTTGACCATTAGCGTCAGACTGTTGAAGAGCGGTGTGGAGGTGAACTCCTTGACCAGTTGCTCTACCGAGCTCTCATACCAGCTGAGCGGTTCGGGACGAAGCGTCTCCCAGTCCTTGCTGCTCACCGACTCGGCGGTGGTGTCGTTGACCTGGGTGGTCTCGTCCTCGCTGGTGAAGCTGGAGAAGGTCTCCTTGGGGATAGGCGTGTCCAGATCCCAACCGGTGTAAATCTTCGTCTGACGGGCGAGGATGCCTCGTTTGTTGTTGAAGATATAGAACTTGGCGTAGGTGGTCGTACGATCCGGTGCCCAGAGTCCGTTGTCAAGTTGGCGATAGCTATGCTCCACGGAGTAGTTGCTCACAAAGTTGAGGTTGATATCCGGCGACACGTTGATCGCATATTTCTTGAGCCGATAGGTTGAGTCGTTGACGATATAGAGGTGGCCGGTGAAGCCGTAGCTCTCCGAGTTGACGGGCACGAAGGCCAGGTCGATACACGGATAGCCGTCCACCATGATAGTATCCATGATGTAATACTGGTAGAACGTGGTAGCGATGGTGGAGGAGAGCGGCGAGACGAAGCGGTTGAACAGCAGGTTCATGCTGTTGTCGTTGATCTCGACATCTTTGAACACGGCGTTGACGTTCTCTTGGAACGAACCCGAACCGATGACATCCTCCAGACCGAAGGTACGTTTCTTCTTCAGGATCTTCTTCTCGCGGTGCGGCTTACGCTGATAGTACTCCTCGCTGATATGCTCACGGATACTCACAGTCATGCTGGGATAGACACCCGTGGTGTCGATGTATTTCTGCGCGAAGGCGAAGTTCTTCCAGAAGCGTTTGTTCCAATTGATCTTGAGGTTGTCGAACGAGAAGGACATACGGTGGTAGGTGTTGGCCGTGTACTGGTCGGCCGACTTGACGCAGAACGAGTCCTTGCGCGCGATGACGTTTTGGATCAGTTCGACGGCAGGGTTGCCCTTGCGCTTGTAG
Organism: uncultured Bacteroidales bacterium; assembly: GCA_902784585.1. GTDB lineage: Bacteria > Bacteroidota > Bacteroidia > Bacteroidales > Paludibacteraceae > Colicola. The sequence goes on from CACZVM010000010.1 coordinate 109,179, forward strand.
TCGCGTTTGCGGTTCTTCGGCGTGACGATGATATCCTGCAGACCATAGACGTCAGGTGTCAGTTTGATCTTGACGTTCTTGCGTTGTTGGCCCTTGCGCAGGGTGACCATTTCGGTCTTATAACCCACCATCTGGAAGTTCACCGTCGTATAGCCGGCGGTATTGGAGATGGAGAAGTTACCGTCCAGGTCGGAGGTAGTTCCAACCTCGGAGGGGATAGAACCCTTGTTGGCGGTGGACTTGAGGAAATAGATCTGCACGAAGGGCAGCGTCTCGCCGGTGTCACCGTCGACCACGATACCCGATATGCCGGTACGTTGGTCGTCGTCTTGCGCTATCGCCGTCCCGGCGAAGCACAAGAGTAGGGATAGTATGTAAAATTTGATCTGTCGCATAGTTTTCAGAAAATCATAATGCGTTAGGGTCTTCGTAAGATATAAAAATCATTGTGTAAGTCTTTGTCTACGGTATAGCCTATGCCCAGATAATCCGCCTTGTGGTCGTCCGTGCAAACCACAAATTTGGGCATTCGTTGGGTAATCAATTCCCACGAATAGTCAAGCATCTGAGGGGTGATAGACGGAGGAAGGAAGAAATAAGGACTTGCCGGTTTTGCGTCCAGCAACAGCCATAAGCGGAAAACGAACGAGTAGCTGGGATCCATCACATTCCAGCGGCCGCGGTCCTCTACGTCGCAGACCATGACGTAATCGTCAGCTTCTGTTTGTGAGTTGATATACAGTGCTGTTTGTTCATCAATAGATGTGTCAAATGGCGTCAGGCAGATGTATGCGCGTGCGCCAAAGGCTCCAATGCCAACCAGCAGATAGATTGCGGAGGTTGCTACTAATAATGCTTTGCGGCTATGGATGTGTTGCCATGCCAATACGAGCACTAAGGCGAAAACACCGATAGTCGGGAGAACATAATGCGGATAGCCGTTTTTCAGATAGGCATTGAGCGCCACGGTGAAAAAGAACAGGATGCTTATCAGCCAGAAAGGCCAGGCACGTTTATTGGCAAAAATGGCATAAACGACGTATGTAAGATATGCCGGTAAGCACACGAGCGTGATAGTAAGTATTCCCATCAACCGTCTATGTGCAGAGATCGGACCATACGAACTGGTATTAAAGCGCCAATAGCCCTCTATAAAACCATCGATATTATCTTGCTGTACCAGCCATATAGCTATCGGTACCAGAATAATTCCTACGCCTAACAACGCACCCAAGGTATAGCGACCTAATACGCGAAGATCAAAGTGGCGAATAAGATGGCAAACGATAAAAATAGCAATAGGAATCATGCATGCCGAAGTGTTGGGCTTGATCATCAGACATATGGCAACACTCACGGAGAATAGGAAGATTTCCGTTAAAGAGCAGTATTGCTCATCTTTGAGCCGCTTGGCCAACAGATAGCAACTGTAGATACAACCCGGCATCACCAACCAATCCGATCCACCTTCATTGACGAAAGGCAGTTGAATAAAGCATGCCATGAGGAAGGTGATCCACAAAGCTTGATCGTTAGCTACGAAAAGTTTGGCCATGCGATAAATGAGGACGAGCGAGAGGAATAAGATGAGGATATCCATCAGCCAAACGCCGTAAGGAGTCGCAGAAGAGGTAAGCCAATACACTATATAAACCGGAAAGACCAGCGGCCCTTTGTGGTCGAACATATCTTGGTATAACACAAGCCCTTGCTTCATCCATCCCGCAATGCTTGCGTAGATGCAAATATCTGTCGGGTAATTGCCATTCCCCCATGGTGCCATAGAATGAGGGATCTGTAGTACAAAACTAATAAGTGCTAATAACCAATACGATATTTTTTCAGTCAGTTTCATATTTATAATTGTTGTTTTAAACTCTGCTGGTGAATAATATCAAATAGTTGCGTCACAAAGTCCGCGTCTATGTTATTTTCTTCTGCCCACTTTTGGCGTTGCGAGAGGATCTGTTGATAGCGCTGAGGCTGCAGCGGACGGATGAGATTCGCTTTTTTCCATTCTCCAATTCGTCTGCTTACGTCCATTCGTTTGGCGATGGTTTCCCACAGCAGGTCGTCCAATTCGTCTATCTCTGCACGTAACCAATGAAGTTCTTCCTGGTCTTTAGATGGGCAAATCAGACTAACGAGACACAATCGAGAGAGAATCGAATCGAGGGAATCTCGAAGGCAAGTCGGAGTAATCTGCTGGGCATTATCAGATAATGCTCCCTTTGGATTACAATGTACTTCTATCATCGCACCATCCAATCCTAACTCACCAATCTTACCCATCAACGCAGGCACTTTGCTGGCATCTCCGCTCATGTGACTTGGATCCAATAACATCGGTATATCCGGACGAGATAACCGCACCATGTGCGCCATCGACCAGCAGGGTTGATGGTTACAGCCGCGATGGATAGCCATAACGGGGATGCCTGTTTTCTCCAGACGTTCAATGTTTCCCAGCCACAGTTTCGGATCGTCATGTACGGGGTTTTTGATCAGTACCCCTTTCGGACGGAAGGATTGTTGACTCAGCGCGTCCGCCAGTTCTTGCACAGCTATCGGGTTGGCGCTCGTTCGGGCGCCTATCCACAGATAGTCGATGTGTGCCCTGCAGGCTGCCTCGATATGCTCCGGCGTCGCGACCTCGGTGGCTACGGGCAGGCCGTAAGTACGCTGCACTTCTTGCAGCCAATCCAGCGCTTCTTCGCCTGCGCCTTGGAATGTGCTAGGACGCGTACGCGCTTTCCATACGCCCGCGCGAAAAATAAACGGCAACTCACCGCACGCCTCACGAAGCAGGCGAGCGGTAAGTAACACTTGTTCGCGCGATTCCGCACTACAAGGACCAAGTATGTATACCGGTTCTTTCAAAAATCGCTGCAAAAATACTGCTTTTTTTGCAAATGTGCAAATTTAAGTTTATTTTTGCGAACTTTAGTTTCTATTTTTCGTCTTTTACCTTCAGATCGTTGTTGATCATACGTGATACGTATTGCTGTATATATGCCTTCAGGTAGCGTACCATGTGTTGTACCTCTTCCGTGTCGCGCATCTCATCCACCAGGTTGTGCTTCATCACTCGGTCGCGTTTGAAATTATACACCGCCGTCACTTTCTGTTCGTCAAACTGGACGAGCAGACTGTCGGAGAAAATCTGATGAACAGGGTAGTTGTAGTTGACGATATAGCGGTGCTCGCGCGGCCTTGTCAGCACATCCTCGCCAAAGGCGAAGTAGGGTTTGTCGTAGCCCAGATAACCCAATACAGAGGGCATGATGTCTACTTGGGCGATCATGTCGTCCTGCAATCCCGTTAGCGAGTCGTCGGGGCGGTAGAAGAAGATAGGAATCTCGAATAGTCCTTTGGCATTGTTGTATTCCGCGTGGGTTATCTCGTTAGTATGGTCGGCAGTAAAGACAAAGAGGGTGTTCTGGTACCATGGTTGGGTACGTGCGCAGCGGAAGAAGTGTCGCAGCGCGTGGTCGCTGTAGCCGATGCATTTATGGAGGGGATGAGGACCTTCAGGGAAGGTGTCGCGGTATTGCTCGGGCACTTTGAACGGCTGGTGGGAAGAGGCGGTGAAGATCGCGGTGCAGAAGGGCTGTGGCTGACGGTTTAGACCGCGCAGGAAAAACTGGAGAAACTCATCGTCCCAGACTGCCCATGTGCCGTCGAAAGCCTCGGGTCCGTCATACTGTTCGAAGCCGTAGTTGCTTTGGAATCCCGCAGCGCGAGCGAAGGCGTTGAACCCCATGGAACCGCTCGGTGCACCGTGCCAGAAACCGCTGCTGTAGCCTTTCTCCGTCAGGCAATGGGCAAGCGAGCTGATGTCATTGGTAGAGTAGGGCGTAAGGATATACGACTCATACATCAGTTGTAGTGAGGCGAGTGTAGAGGGCATCGCCTCGATGGATTTGCGGCCAGAAGCCAGACTGAGTCGGTAGCTGCGGCTGTGCTCCAAGAGCGAGTCGAGGAAAGGTGTGTAGCCCTGGTAGGTGCCGTTATCCAAGTCGTGGTTGAAGAACCCGATATATTCTTTGGAAAAACTCTCTAATATGAAGATGACCACGTTCATGCCCTCGTGACCCGTGACGAGCGTGTCCGGCGCAGGATGGATGGGCGTGAAGATTTCCTCCATCTCCTGTTCGTCGTAGTAATGTACTTCTTCGAATCCCAGGTTCTCCAGCGAACGAATCATCGAGAAGGGCGTGTTGAGCACGATGCCCGTCTCGATAGGTTCATTGGTATATTCCAGCGCGTAACTCACGTTGATGACGCGTGTGTACATGTGTACACCATTGCGAATGCCTACCACTGTCACGAAGGCCGTGAGGCTGATGATGATCGACTCGGTGATATAATACACCCACGGGTTACGCCGTTTCTCCACCACGGGCGGACGGCGGCTCAACAGGAAAAAGGTTGCCAGCAACACGATGCCGAATACCGTTACGTACCAATATTGCACCGCGGCCTGGCTGAAGATGCTCAGCAGGTTGTTGTCGTGCTGAAACTCGGTGAACACGCGGCAGGTGGTGCGCCGGTCGGTAAAGCGAAAATAGACCATGTCCATGCAATTCGCAATCAGACAGATGGTGTTCGGAATCCAGTAGCTCCATTGGATGGCTTTGCGATAACCCGGATCGCTACGCCACGCCTCCGGCCATGGGAAGAGCGCCAGCAGCAGGTAGAGCGAGTTGAAGAAAAGCACCGTAGAACGGTCAAAGACCGTACCTCCCAGACAGAGTTCCATCATGTGGGAGAACGAAATATCCGAGAATAGGTCGCGATTGACGTAATAGAAGAACAGGCGTGAGATAGTATAAAGCACCATCAGCAAGGCAATGTTGCAGGCAACAACAATCCACGGATGATACCAAATCCGTCGTCCCCAAGAATCAGCGTGTGTCATATCCATTTTAAAAAACAGCCGCAAAATTACTGCTTTTTTTTCAAATATACAAATTATTATGAAAAAAACAGTCTGAATCTTGCATATATGAGATTTTTTTTGTAATTTTGCCGCGCAAAATTGTTAGCTAATCCGAATGAATATGAAGAAATACGTATTTTTTATGATGGCGTGGCTGACTGCGATGAGTGTGTCGGCGCAGCGTCAGAACCCCACTTATCTCTCGTATATCGAGCATTGGAAAGAAGTGGCGGTGCAGAACCAGCAGGACTATGGCATCCCGGCGTCGATCATCATGGCGCAGGCTTTATTGGAGTCGAGTGCCGGTCAGAGCGAGTTGGCCGTGAATGCCAACAACCATTTCGGTATCAAGTGTAGCGGTGCCTGGATGGGCGGCGTGTACTATCACGATGATGACAGTAAGGGCGAGTGTTTCCGTCGTTATTACGATGCGGCAGAGTCATTCCGCGATCATGCTGTCTTCCTGCAGAAGCCCCGCTATCAGTCTTGCTTCGAGATTGCCGTGGAGGACTATGAAGGTTGGGCACATCGCCTGCGTGCCTGCGGGTATGCTACGGATAAACTCTATCCGCAGAAGTTGATCAAACTGATCGAAGACTACCGTCTGGACACGTTGACGCAGGCGGCTGCAGGTAAGCCTGTTGCGCCAGTGGCGGCAAAGCGTGACAACCGTCCGCTGAAGGCCGCGGTGGTGCATAAGACCGAACCGATCCGTGTGATTGACAAAGATCCCGAACCTCCGTATATGGCGCCGCCTACGGCCAAGGAGGAACTCGACAGCTTCATGCTCTCGCATCCCAAGAAGAAATTCAACGGGCTCTACTATGTAGAGGCTCGCGAAGGGGATACCTATTCGAATGTGGCTTTTCGTCTGAATGTGAAGGAGCGTACGCTGCGCGAACATAATGATGCCTTGGGACGCGAACTGCAACCGGGTGATCGTATTTATCTCTCGCAGAAACATAATTTTGGTGCGAACACCTACACCTGGACGGCGCCGGGCTTGTCGCTCTGGACGATTTGCCAAGATGAGGGTGTGCAGATGGAAGTGGTGCAGAAACTTAACGGACTGGACCCATCAGTGCGTACCTTCCGTACACGGCAGAAACTCTATTTGCGTAAGACAAAGGAGTAAGACGATGACTTCTGCACTCAGCCTAGACGATGCGTTGGTAGCCTGTCTACGTGAGAACGGCTTGGAGAAACCTGTACTGGAGGTGCAGGTGGAAGAGGTTTGGCCGCGTGTGATGGGTGAGGTGGTGGCCGGCTTGACGCATAGCGTCGAGGTGAAAGACGGGATGCTGCTGGTGCGTGTCCGTTCGGCAGCACTTAAGGCACAACTGTTTGAGAACCGCTTCGAACTGGTGAAGAAACTCAATGAGGCTGTAGGTGCACCTGTACTGAAAGATTGTCGAATACTAGGATGATATATCCTGCTAACATAGAACAGAAGATTGACTTCACGGTGATCCGCGATGAGTTATCGCGTCGCTGTGCGTCTTCGCTGGGGCGCGAACTAGTGGACGCGATGCAGATGCAGACAGAGTTTGTCACGGTGGACCGACTGCTGCGACTCACCGACCAAATGCGGATTGTTCGCGCTGATGCCTCGCTGGCTTTTCCGCGCGGCATCATCTATGACACGCGCGAAGCGCTCGCGCGCATTCGCGTGGAAGGACTCTTTCTGGATGAGGCCGAGTTGGACCAGCTGCGAAGTAGCCTCGGCTATGCCGTCGAGTTGTCCGCTTTCTTCGGTTCGCTAGATGCGAATAAATACCCTCTGCTGCGCGAACTAGGCAGTCTAGGAAACCCAGGAGGCCTAGAAAGCATCGTAAAAGAGATAGATCGAATACTCGATCGCTACGGAAGACTGGCCGATCATGCTTCGCCTGAACTGGCTAAAATACGTCGTGAACTCAGCAACTTGCAAGGGAGTGTAGGCCGTGCCCTGACGGCCATCCTGCGGCAGGCTAAGACTGATGGACTGGTAGATGCAGATGCAACTCCTACACTACGCGAAGGACGACTGGTGATCCCTGTACCACCGGCTTACAAGCGTAAGATAGGAGGAATTGTGCACGATGAGTCAGCTACGGGCAAGACGGTGTATATAGAGCCTCAACAAGTGGTGGAAGCCAATAATCATATACGCGAACTGGAGAGTGCCGAACGGCGCGAACGGGTGCGTATCCTACAGGCACTGACAGACCAGTTGCGGCCGCAGGTGGGAGAGATACTTGGTAGTCAAGCACTGTTGGCCGAGGTGGATTTCCTCAGTGCGAAAGTGTCGCTGGCGGAGACCTTGGAGGCTATCCGTCCCGAACTGTGTGAGACTCCCTTGCTTGACTGGGCAGAAGCCCATCATCCGGTGTTGCTGCTGCATTATTTACCGCAAGGAAAAACTGTTGTTCCGCTTTCTATCCGACTGCGCGAAGAAGAGAATCGCGTGCTGGTCATCAGTGGTCCGAACGCGGGCGGAAAGTCTGTGTGCCTTAAGACCGTGGCGCTGCTGCAATACATGACACAATGTGGGTTGCTGGTACCGGTAGGCGAACAGAGCAGGGTGGGACTATTTGACACGCTTATGATCGATATCGGTGACGAGCAGTCGATACAGGACGAACTGTCCACCTATTCATCCCACCTGAGGAATATGAAGACTTTTGTGCGTCAGGCGGATAAGCGAACGCTCTTTCTTATTGATGAGATGGGAACGGGTACAGAGCCGCTCATCGGAGGAGCACTGGCTGAGGCGGTGCTGCGCCAGCTGGTGAATCAGGGTGCTTTCGGCATCGTCACTACTCACTATACGAACCTTAAGCATTTTGCCGAACAGACCTCCGGGGTTGTCAACGGTGCGATGCTCTACGATCGCGGTGCGATGTGTCCGCTCTTCCAATTGTCGATAGGTCAGGCCGGTAGCAGTTTTGCCATCGAGATAGCCCGCCAGACAGGGTTGGGGGAGGAGATTATCCGTTATGCCACCGATCTTGTTGGTGAAGAACATATCGACTATGACAAGCAACTGCAGGACATCGCCCGCGACAAACGATACTGGGAGAACAAACGGCAGGCTATTCGTCAGAAAGAGAAGCAGTTGGAAGAACGCATTGCGCAGTATGACGAACAGATGAGTGGTATCAAACAGAAGAAACGCGAGTTGCTCGACGAGGCGCGTCAGCAGGCTGCCGACCTGTTGGCCGAAAGCAATGCCACCATCGAACGTACGATCCGTGAGATCAAAGAGGCGAAGGCGGATAAGGAGAAGACCAAGGCGGCGCGCAAGAAAGTGGAAGAGATGAAGCAGCGTGTGGCAGCACCAAAGTCGACGAAGAAAACAGCCAAAACTACGCAATCCAACCAGCCGATAGAAGTGCCAAAGGTGATGCACGACTTCGCCGAACTGCGTCGTCTGAAGGGGCTACCTGATGCGGTGAAACAGACGCCGAATAGCACCGTCGTTCGCAGCACGGTGCGGCAACGTACGCTGGCTTTTGAGCGCACGCTAGACCTGCGCGGTGCACGGGTAGATGAAGCGCTGGAGCGCCTGATTGCGTATATGGACGACGCCCTGATGGTGGGTGCCGGTGAGGTGACCATTCTGCACGGTACTGGTACGGGTGCACTCAAGCAACTGACACGCGACTATCTGGAGCAACTCAACCGTCAACGCCGCAAACGCGGGCAGGTGGCCCTAGATTTCGGCGACGGCGATATCAACCACGGTGGGGCGGGATTAACCCTTATACACTTATGAAACAGAAGATAATAGACATTCTCCGTTCGCCTAAGTTTGGCGAGTTCATTCGCTTTGCGATGGTAGGCGTACTGGCTACAGCGATTCACTACGGCTTGTACCTGTTCCTCCTGTGGGCCTGCCGCATTAATGCGGCAGAGACGCTCTATACCAATATTGCTTATTCGGTGGGTTATATAGTGTCATGGGGGTGCAATTTCTACCTGTCGGCACATTTCACTTTCCGCAGTCATACCAGTGTCAAGCGCGGCATCGGTTTTGCCCTCTCACACGGCGTGAATTATTTGCTGCATCTGTTGTTCCTGAACTTGTTTCTGTGGGTGGGACTCTCGGAGGCGATTGCACCTATTCCGGTGTTCTGCATCGTGATCCCGATCAATTTTATCCTTGTCCGATTAGTATTTACATCTAAACATTTCCAATAATATGAAACTAAACATTGTGGTGCCTTGCTATAACGAAGAGGCAGTGCTGCAAGAGACCACCAAACAACTGTCTGCGTTGATCGACGAACTCATCGCGAAGGGTAAGATCAAGACCTGTAATCTGGTGTATGTGGACGACGGAAGTCGGGATGCTACCTGGACGCTCATCGAGCAGCTGCAGCAGCAGAACAAGTATGTGCATGGTATCAAGTTGGCACACAACGTAGGCCACCAATTTGCCCTTTGGGCAGGTCTGGAATATTCGGCCGACAAGTGCGATGCCATCATCTCTATCGATGCCGACCTGCAGGATGACATCACCGTGATCGAGCAAATGGTGGATGCGTACAAGGACGGCTGTGACGTTGTGTTCGGTGTGCGCAAGGAACGTAAGACAGACACCCGCTTCAAGCGCTGGACCGCGCTGGGCTTCTACAGCCTGATGCAGAAGATGGGCGTCAACATCGTTTACAACCATGCTGACTTCCGTCTGACGAGTCAGCGTGCGACGAAGGAGTTGATGCTCTATCCGGAGCGTAATATGTTCATCCGTGGCATGGTGAAGTTGTTGGGCTACAAGACGGCTGAGGTCTATTACGACCGCAAGGAGCGTTTCGCCGGTGAGAGCAAGTATCCGTTGTCGAAGATGCTCAATTTTGCTGTGGATGGCATCACTTCGTTCTCTGTTCAGCCGCTACGCGTAATCACTACCTTCGGACTGATTGTCACGCTGCTCTCTATGGTAGCGGCTATCTATGCCCTTGTGTCGCATCTGTGTGGTAACACCGTGGTGGGTTGGACATCGATGTTGATATCTATCTGGTTCATCGGCGGAGCTATCCTGCTCTCGCTGGGCGTGATAGGTGAGTATATCGGTAAGATATACCGTGAGGTGAAGCGTCGTCCGCGCTACCACATTGAGAAAACAGTATGAGCCGCCAGAAAACTTATGTAGACCAAGAGGGACGCGCCCTGCCTTATCCCTGGACCATCAATAATATGTTGGCCCTGGTGGGAGGTAGTCAGACCATCCGTCTGAAGATATGGAGTCGCAAACCCAAGCATGCAGCCGAGAAGACCTTGCGCGACATCCTCTCTATCTCGCGCGACACCGTCTATGGGCGCGAGCATCATTTCGATCGTATCTTGTCGGCCACCACTGCCGAGGATCTCTTCCGTCTCTATCGTCTTTATGTTCCGGTGAACAACTCGTTTGAGACGTTGCGGCCTTACGTGGAGCGCCATAAGCAGGGAGAGGAAGATGTGCTCTTTCCTGGTAAACCAGATATGTATGCCACCACGTCGGGTACGACCAGTGAACCCAAATGGATACCGATGACGCATAAGTATCTGAAGGACGTATATGGCAAGATGAGTCATATATGGACGTGGAACTTCGTCAAACACCGCAGTCGTATCTTTGGCGGACATATATTCACTACCGTGGGCAAAGAGTGTGAGGGCTACGCACCTGATGGCACCCTCTTCGGCGCTGTCAGCGGTGTACTGGTGCGCGACATTCCGCGTATCATCAAGAAGCATTATACCGCACCGGCCTCCGTAATGTCGATCCCCGACTACAGTGCACGCAACTACACCCTGATGCGACTGGCACTGCAGCACCGCGATGTGACACTTTGGGCGACGGCTAATCCGTCTACCATCCTCGAACTGTTGCGGGTGATGAATGAAAACATCGACGAGATGCTCTACGACATTGAGCACGGCACTATATGTGAAGACTTCGACATCCCCTTTGCTATCCGTGACGAGTTGGACCATTATATATCGCCCAAGCCCGAACGGGCGGCGGAACTGCGTCGTATCAAGCGTGAGACAGGGCATCTCTATCCGCGTGACTTCTGGCCATGGCTGCAATATCTGAGTACTTGGAAGTGCGGCAACACCAAGATATACATGGACAAGTATATGGACCAATTCGACTGGCATAAGACCTACTACCAGGAGTTGGGTTATATCGCTACAGAGTGCCGCTTTGGCTTTGCGCTGGACGACAGCAACGAGTCGGTGCTCTTTCCGCAGTTCCACTACTATGAGTTTGTGGAAGAGAGCGAACTCGATAGTCCACGCAAGCATTTCCGCCAGATATATGAGCTCGAGCAAGGCAAGCGCTACTGCGCATATGTGACGACCTATTCGGGTCTGTTCCGTTATAACATGAACGACCTGATCGAGGTGGGAGGTATGTACTACAATACACCTACCGTCCATATGGTGAGCAAGGTAAACGGCATCGTCTCCATGACGGGAGAGAAACTTTATGAACCGCAGTTCATGGACGCCGTGCATCAGGCAGAGGCCGAGACGGGTATTAAGACCAAGTTCTTTGTGGGCTTTGCGGATGTAGAGGAATCGAAATACCATTTCTACTACGAGTTCGAAGACGAGAAGATGACCCAAGAGCAGGCGGAGGCTTTCACCCGCGTGGTGGACGAGAAACTGCAGCACATCAATCTGGAGTACGAGAGCAAACGCCAGTCGTTCCGACTGCACGACCCAGAGACCCACATTCTCTTATCCAATGCCTATGCGCGCTTCAAGGCTGCATGTCTCAAGGACGGTTTCCGCGACGGACAGTTCAAATTCAACCTGCTGATGCAGGACGAGAAACGCCGCACCAAATTTAATATGCTGCAGCGCTGGGAGAATCGTCTTGAACAATGGAGTGATAATATTATTAACCGAGCGGACAGAATAGATGACAGACGCAAACAACGTGCTAAACGGCGTGACGAGCGTCGTATTCGATCTCGACGGAACACTGTATGACAAGCGCGGACTGGCGCAACGTATAGTGGCTCGTCTCTGGTGGGCTCTGCCCCTGCTGGTCATCGATCGCATGGCACGCGGTGGCTGGTGGCGGTGGCTGGTTGCAGGCCGTTGGTATCGGCGTGTCTATATGCCTACGATGGTACAACTCATCGGTGCTACGTGTCCGCGACGCGAAGCGGTGGTGGCACTGGCGACGGAGGCGCATCGGCGCGGACTGCGCACAGTGCTCTATTCGGATTACGCTGCGATAGACGATAAGTTGGCGGTGCTTCGGATCGATCCCGCGCTCTTTGATCTGCGTATTGACTCCCCTTCGCTCGGTGCACGCAAACCTTCTGCCGAAGCAGCCCAGCGTCTGATGCAGATAGCTGAGGCTGATCCCAAGAGCACACTCTTCATCGGCGATCGCGATGACACCGACGGCGCAACAGCGCGCCTACTTGGAGCAAAATTTTTGCAGATAACAGATAACTGAAAGTTGAAAACTGATAGCAGAATACTTATGAATAAGCGCTACCAAGACTTACGCGTGACGTCCGGTACGTACGTGCCGCCAGTGCAGACAGATTTTCCGGATGACGATCCGTACGCCAAACTCCACTGTCCGGTTTACGATCGTGACTATCCGCCTGTAGATGCCTCGTATCCTTATGTGGATGATAGTTTGCCGAACCGCTTGCGGCTTTTTTGGGGGTTCTCTGTCATCCTGCCGTTGTTGGGTATAATTTTGCGTATAAAGTACGGTCTGCGCTGGAAGGTAGAGGGGGAGACGCGATGGCATCGCAGTCCGCTGAGTGTGCAACGCTGGTTGCGTCAGTTTGACTTCAGCCGCGGTGCTATCACCATAGGCAATCACTGCTATCGCCACGATTGCGCTTCTATCCTCAATGCGTTAGGTTTCTATTTCCGCACTGACCTGCGTATCCCTATGTTCGCACCTAATTTCCGAACCCGCGACCAGTTCTACCTGCGTATCGTGGGCGGAATACCTATCCCTGCGCCGGAAGAGGGACTGAGTGCGATGAAGGCTTTCAACGGGGCCTTCGACGAGTTCCACCACCGTGGTTATTGGTTTCATATCTTCCCCGAGGCCAAGCGATGGGACTGGTACAAACCCGTTCGTCCGTTCCAGAAAGGTGCGTTCACCATGGCGTATAAATATGGAAAACCGATTATCCCTTGTGCGGTCACCTATCGTCCGCGAACGGGCATTTGGCGATGGTTAGGTCCCCAAGATGAACCGCTGACGCAGGTTGTGATAGGTGCACCTATCTATCCGGATACCACTCAACCGCGGGCTGCGGAAGTAGAACGATTGTTAACTGCCTCACACCATGCGCTATGTCGCTTAGCGGGAATAGAACACAACTCGTGGCCCTGCTCGCTCTGATCGTATAATGAAGAATATCCTTCCTATATCAGCTCTGATCGTGTCGATGATCATCTGGTCGGTGAGTGGTATCGCCATCAAGCATGCACTGGTTGTCCTGCCTCCGTTCACGCTGATCGTGTTGCGGTTCGTTCCATCCGTATTGCTGATGCTCCTCATCGGTCTGCTCTGTCGCCGTAGTCCGCTTTTCGGTTTGCAGCGACTGGAGTGGCGTGACGTGCCACTCTTCCTGATAGCGGGTTTCTGCCAACCGTTCCTCTATTATCTGTTGGAGACCTTTACCTACGATGTGTTGCATAGTCCCACCATCGCCGAGACGCTACTCTCCACCAGTCCGCTGCTAAGTCCTTTGTTTGCCGCCGTGCTGCTGCGCGAACGGGTGACGCGGTTTAACATCTTTGGCATCATGATATCTACCGCCGGCGTGTTCGCACTGACGCTGGTGGGCAGTGCCGATTATTCGATCGGCAATCCTTGGGGTGTCCTGCTGGCTTTTGCTGCCGTCTCGGCTGCCGTCATCGATTCCGTCATGATGCGTAAGGTACCTGGCCGCTATAGTTCGCTCTCCTTCATCTTCTATGCCCAACTGATCAGCCTCTGTTTCTTCCTACCTATCTGGTTCTGGCGTGAAGCGACGGTGATTGACTACCACGAGCTAATAGCTAATAGTCAATTGCCAACAGCCCTGTTTTGCGTCGGCTATTTGACTGTTTTTGCCAGCGTCATCGCTTTCATCCTCTTCTGTTATGCCTTGCGCAAGGTGGGTGTCACGCGTGCGAATGCCTTCAATAATATCCGTCCTGCCTTTACGGCTCTATGGATGCTTCTCTTCTTCGGCGAACACTTGCCACTGGCTAAATGGGTAGGCATCCTGTTAATCATTTTCGGACTATTTGTGTGCCAAAAGCAAGAAAAAGTTTCCGATTGTTAAGATTTTTTTGTGTATACGAAATATATTTCGTAACTTTGCAAACTATTTCGTTCGAGGAAGACGAGAAATTCGTACTGACAGCGAACACTGATTGCAGACAAACAACAAACAATCTATATGGAAATTTTAAACTCTTCTTTTGGCGACTTGTTGGCCATCATGTTTTTGGTGGGCTTAGTCGTGTTTGTATCCCTCTATTTTGTGGACGCCGGTTACGGCAAGATGCGTTCGGAGAAGTGGGGCCCGGCCATGAACAACAAAGCTGGTTGGCTACTGATGGAGTGCCCGGTGTTCTTTGTGGTGCTGTATGAGTATTTCAAGGCGTGGGGCGACCCCGAGTTGGCGGCTGTAGTTCAACAGGCGCCATATTGGATATTCTTCCTGATCTTTGAATTCCATTATTTCCAGCGTTCGTTCATCTTCCCGTTCCTCCTGAAAGGTAAGAGCAAGATGCCGTTTGCCATCATGATCATGTCTGTGATGTGGAATCTGATTAACGGTTATATACAGGGATATTTCCTGTTCCATATTGCGCCGCGTGATCCGTATTATTCCCAGCTTTATTCTCAGGCTTGGCTCTCCGATCCGCGTTTCATCATCGGTACGCTCATCTTCTTTGCCGGTTGGATCATCAATGTGCATTCCGATCATGTGATCCGCCACCTGCGTAAACCCGGTGACACGAACCATTACCTGCCCAAGAAGGGCATGTATCGTTATGTCACGAGCGCCAACTATCTGGGCGAGATCACTGAGTGGCTCGGCTTTGCTATCCTCACTTGGTCGGTAGCAGGACTGCTGTTTTTCTGGTTCAGCTGCTGCAATCTCGTGCCGCGCAGCCACGCTATTTACAAGAAGTACGAAGAAGAATTCCCCGATGAGTTTGATCGTAAGAAATTGAAACGTATCATTCCGTTTATTTACTAAAAATGGCTACAAAAAAGATTCAAGAGCCGGCTGCAGAGTCGAAGCTCTTCACTCCCTACCAATTGGGACCTATCACGTTGCGCAATCGTATCATCCGTAGTGCAGCGTTTGAGAATATGGCGCGTGCGAATGCGCCCACCAAGGAATTGCAGGATTATCATGTCAGCGTAGCGCGCGGCGGAGTAGGTATGACTACGGTTGCCTACTGTGCTGTCGACCTGAGCGGCGTCTCCTTCGACGGACAACTCTATGTGCGCCCGGAGATCATTCCTGATATGAAGAAGATGACGGACGCTATCCATGCGGAAGGTGCCAAGGCCAGCATCCAGTTGGGCCACTGTGGCAACATGACGCATTTCTATACATGTCATTGTATGCCCGTCAGTGCCGATACATGGTTCAACCTCTATTCGCCTACTATCCACCGTCGTCTGAAGGTGGCAGAGATCAAGGGTCTCGTCAAGAAGTTCGGTGAGGCCGTCGATTGGGCACGCGAGTGCGGTTTCGACTGCGTCGAGATACATGCCGGCCATGCCTATCTGATCTCTCAGTTCCTTTCGCCGCGTACCAACCATCGTCACGATGAGTACGGCGGTAGTTTGGAGAACCGCATGCGTTTCATGAACGAGGTGCTCGATGCTGTCATGGAGCACGCCAAAGATGACATGGCAGTGGTAGTTAAGACCAATATGTGGGACGACTGCTGGCATGGCGTCACCATCGAAGAGGGTATTACGATTGCCAAGGAGATAGCCAAGCACAAGGTACACGGCATCATCCTCTCTGGTGGAACCGTGAGCCGTTCGCCGATGACTATTCTGAGTGGTGCGATGCCCTACAAGACATTGGCTCATTATATGCCGATGAAGTCGTTCTGGTGGCTCAAGGCCGCACTCAACCTGCCCGGTGTACACCAGATCATGCTGCCTACTTCGCCGTTCAAAGAGCTCTATTTCATGGATAAAGCCAAGATCTTCCAGAAGGAGATCACCGATACGCCGCTCATCTATGTAGGTGGTGTGCAGAGTGGTGACAACTGTCAGCAGATCATGGACGAGGGCTTCGAACTCTTCCAGATTGCCCATGTGCTGATCAAGGATCCGGAGTTCGTACATCATGTACAGCAGAACCCGCATTATCATGCAGGTTGCGGACGCTCCAACTACTGCGTCGGCCGCATGTACACGCTCAATATGAAGTGCCATGAGTGCGTGGAGCGTGACGGAGAAGTAATCCCCGATCGTATCAAACGTGAAATAAATAAACTGGAGAACGATGCTCGCATTAGTAACGGGAGCAAGTAGCGGAATAGGCTTGCAGTATGCCACGCAACTGGCACGCGATTATCACTGCGACTTGCTTCTTGTCAGCAATCAGCAGCAGGAACTCGATCAGGTAGCTGCTGATCTGGCGGCGCAGTACAGTGTGCGCACCATAGCGCGTTTTGCCGACCTTAGTCTGCCCGATGCCGCCGAGACGCTCCACGACTGGTGTGTGGCAGAAGGATATCAGGTGGATATCCTTATCAACAACGCCGGCGTGTTCTTCTTCAATCCTTACTGCGAGACGAGCATGAAGCGTATCGAACTGATGCTACAGCTGCATATGATCACCGTGGCCAAACTCACGCGTCTCTTTGCAGCCGATATGATCCATCGCAAGTTGACGCCTGAGGAAGCTGTTACGCGTATATGCGGGCGCAAGCGCATGCGCGGTTATATATTAAATATGAGTAGTATGTCGGCGTGGATGGCGATGCCTGGTATCCAGACATATAATGCCACCAAGGCCTTCATCTATAATTTCTCCAAGTCGATCTGGTACGAACTGCGTCCGCATAATGTCGGCATCACCGTCATGGCACCGGGTGCGGTGGACACCGGACTCTTCGGACTGGCACCCAACCTGCGCAAACTGGCGGTGGCGTTGACGGTTTCTATCCCGCCTGAGCGGCTCGTCAAACGGGCACTGAAGAAGATGTTCCGTGGCAAGAAAGCAGACACTCCGGGCTTCATCAACTGGCTCTCTACGCCGCTGCTGAAGCACACACCCGACTGGATCCTCTTCCTCGCCCAGAAACACCTCGCTAAGTTCATGCACTAATCGTTCAATAATAGCGCTCTCCGTAGCGCTATTATTTTTTTTTCTTGCCGTTTCGCTTTTTTGTGAGCTCGGCCATAGGCGGTTTAGGCCTTCGCCGTCCGCCCTCAGCGTGCGGATGTATTCGCCCCCTCGCGTCCGTCATATTCGCGTCATATTCCATAAGGCCGCGAAAGATGCCGCCCCGCCCGCGAGGTGCTCAATGCGGGTGTAGCCCATGCGGGGTGTAGTATTCTTCTCCGTCAGTTACGTCCGCATCGAATGCTGACATGTTGAGCCCTCTGCATATATGCCGAACACGTCATTTTGTGTCTATTAGGAGAAAAACTTTGTAATTACGTTATCCCGTAATTACCTAATTACGATAAAATTATCACATTTATTTGTATATATCCGAAAATTGTTGTACCTTTGCACCCGCAAAGGTTTATATCCGCCAATTTTGGCGCGAATTCTATACCTTCCCGCTGGCCTTAACAGCGTAAAAAAGTAAGGACATATTAGAAATTAAGCGTTTGCTTTATTAAGGATTCGTTCAATCATCCACATTTTGAAATGAGTTTCCATAATAATGCGAAACGCCCACGCTTAGTCGTGGGCTGTTCTGCATATTGGAACTCATGGGAGTGGATGCCCGAACGAACCAACTAAATGCAGGCAGTCCACGTTTTTGTTTAATCTTTATTAGCAATATTATGAAAAGATTTTTATTTAGTACAGGTGTGCTATTCATAGCAATGATTGCTCTGGCTCAAGATGTCATTGTTACTACCGACGCACAAACGATTAAGGCTAAAATTACGGAAGTTCATAAGTCTGAAATTCGTTACAAAGAATTGGACAATCTTGATGGTCCTACATTTGTGCTGAGCACAGAGGAGATTAGTACGATTACATATGCTAATGGCAAGATGGTTGTGTATAATCAGCCTGCAAATGTTGACCCTCAAAGATCTTCCACAACCATCAATGAGAGTACTGTTGAGATTTTGCTTTTAGACGGGCAGAAGATAACGGCACAAATCAAAGATCTTCGTAGTGAATATGTTGGATATATCATTGATGGAAAATACTCAACGATAGCTGCGTCACGTATAGAAAAAGTGACTTTCCTTCAAAATGGTCAAGTGAAAACGTATAACGAGAAAGCACCCGTTATGCCTGTGATTACAAATCAACCGCAAGTAAAACATGAATTAAATTTGGCTAAAGTCTCTTTCTATAGTGGAGTATACGTATTTACAGATTGTATACCTGTAGGCGAGTACGAAGTGTTGGGGGATGTGTATTTCGACAAAGAAGGGAAAACACACGCCAGAACATTAATGTACTATAATGCTCAGAGTAAATCTATCAATTCATCTGCGTATACATATACTGAAACTCCTCAATATCCCGATATTCGTGATGGCTTGGTCGCACAAGCAATAATGGCAAATCGGCAGGTAGAGGGAGTTTTAATAGATATTCCCAAAGAAGGGGAAGGACGGGCAACACTTATTAAATTTAAAGATGGAGTTGAAGATAAGTCACTGGCTCGAGTAAACTCGCATCTTGGTATCTTTGTTTTCACAGATTGCACACCTGTTAATATTTATACTTTTGTGGGTAAGATTAATTATGCGGGTGGTTTGAATTCTGATTATAATGTGTTGCGCGATAGATTGATCAAGAAAGCTAAGAAGAAGTTTTCTTATGCGCAAGGTATTATTCCGCGTTTTGTCTCTGGCGGCTATGATTCAGCAGAGATAATAAAATTTTAATTGTTGATAGATATGAATATAGAAGAAAACACTTCAATACCGACACTCGAAGACGTGATTTCTTTCCTTGAAGAAGGATTAGTAGTTAAGAGATCTCAGTATAATAGACACAACGAACGCAGCATAGAGGGTATTATTACCGACCAATTGAGAGAACAATATGGCGACATAAATGTGCATCGTCAATACAATGTAGGGGGATTTCTAAGCTTAAAATGCGATGTTGACCTCTTTGATAGCAAGTGTTGTGGCATTGAACTTAAACTTGCGCGTCAACTCACGGATAGTAGTACAAAGGAAAGATTAATAGGCCAAGCTGTTTACTATTCTAAACGGTGCTATCAGAATAAACTTATCGTTCTTGTTGTTGGAACGAAGAAGGAATATGACACTTCGCTGAAAGAGGTACAAATGTTTCTTAAAGATTTAGGTGTCTGCCTTCTATATAAAGAGGTAGAATAATCCCATCACCGGCCAGGAAGTGCGCTAATCTTAAAAATCGTATATTTTTATTGGTGATTTTTTGACTAAAACTTTAACGAGGTGTGAACGAGACGTTAACGAGACATTAACGAGACAGATACGAGGGGATCAAATCTTAATAATCGTACATTTTCCCCTATACAAAAATAGAGCCTCAAGGGGCTCTATTTTATTGTCTAAATGCTGACGGCTGAATGCTGATAGCTACTTTAGTTCACTCAGCGCGCGTTTCAGTTCTTTGTCGAAGCGCAACTGGTAGGCGGCTTGGCCGCGCTGGTAGTAGTAGCGTAGCACGATCTCAGTGCCGAGCATCTCCTTCACTTCCTCTTGGTTGCGACGTATCGCCTCGCGGAAATCGGGCTTGAGCATCGGTTCCAGTGCCTCCAGTTGTGCGATGGTGGCGCTGTCGAAGTCCTCATGCTTGGCCATCTTGACCATGTCGGCGTAGAACTTACTGGTCTCGGTATCGTATCGGAAACCGCGTTCGTCCAGGAAGCGGCAGAAATCTTCGATATCCGCATCCGTCAGGGTGAATGCTTTCGGCCCGGCGATGCTGTCGTGCTGACGATGATAACGCGTCGCGTAATCGAAGAAATAATGGTTGATATAGAGCGTATAGCAGATGTCCACTTTCGACGAGTCGTCCATCACTACGTCCGGCAATATACCGCCGGCCGTATCTTTCTTGAGCTGATGGCCTTTCTGCTGCTCGCTATAGTCGATAGCCTGGATGCAGCGACCGGAAGGCAGGTAGTATTTGCTGGTCGTCACTTTCAGGTGGCCGCCATATGCTACGTTGCGTACGTTCTGCACCAGTCCCTTGCCGAAGGTGCGTTGTCCAACCAACTTCGCACGCTTCATATCCTGCAGCGCACCGGCTACGATCTCACTGGCCGAAGCGGAGTTCTTATCCACTAGTACCACCAGCGGCAGGTCGGCATAGCGCGGCCGCGCCATAGTGCGGTAGATGCGGTTGCTGTTGGCCGTCTTACCCTTGGTCTCCACTACTGTCTGACCCTTTTCTACAAATAGGTTGACGATCTTGATTGCCTCGTCCACCATGCCGCCACCATTGCCGCGCAGGTCGATGATCAACCGGCGTGCACCTTGGTTGTAATAGAGGTCGTCCAGCGTGTTGGTGAAGTCCTGTGCCGAACCCTCGGTAAATTCACTTAAGGCGATATATCCCACCGGCGCGGAGAGACTGTCGGCGGCGAAGAGGGCAGAGTAGGTGACGGGTTCCAGTCGGATATCCTCGCGCACGATCTCTACCTTGAAGGGTTTCTTCTCTCCCTCGCGTTCGATCTCCAGCACCACGGTGGTACCCGGTACGCCGCGCAGGTTGTTGCTCACCTCACTCACACTCAGTCCTTTGGTCTTCTGTCCGTCCACCGTCAGGATGCGATCGCCGGCCATCAGGCCTGCCCGTTGAGCGGGCTTTCCCTCGTAGGGATTGACGATAAAGGTGCCTATTGAATCGCTTTTTGCCTTCGTCCTTTCATTTTTCCCTTTGATCGGTCGCTGCTGGATGATGCTGCCTATTCCGCCGTATTTACCGGTGGTCAGCATGCGCAGTTCCCGTTCGTTCTTCTTCGGATAATAGACGGTGTATGGGTCTATCTTACGCAGCATCGCATTGATGGCGGTCTCCGTCAGAGCCTCGTAGTTGAGCGTGTCCACATAGTTAACATCCACCTGACGCATAACGTCGTTGAAGATCGTGATACACTCGTCCGCTCTACTCGTTGCCTGCCGCTCCTGTGCGAGGAGGGAATAAGGAACAAGGAGTATGGATAAAAGACTTATTACTATCAGTCTGTTCATTTGTGTCTGTATTCTGTCAATGAAATGGTCTGTACTCTGTCAGCGAAGCGATCTATCTGAGATGGTTCGGTACGAACTCGCTGACATCCTTGCCGTAGGCATATAGGTCGCGCACCAGTGTCGATGATACATGGGCGTACTCCGGACGCGTGTAGAGGATGATGGTCTCTACGCCCCCTATCTGCTTGTTGGCCTCTGCCATGTTACGCTCGTATTCAAAATCCTCCACACAGCGTATACCGCGCAGAATGAACTGTGCGTCCTGCTCCTTGGCAAAATCTACTGTCAGGCAGTCGTAGATAGCCACTTTTACGCGCGGTTCATTGGCAAAAATCTTACCTATCGCCTCTTCTCTTTCGCGAATAGGGAAAGTCTCCCGCTTTGTGCTGTTACGACCTATTCCGATCACGATCTCATCAAACAACTCCAGTCCGCGCATCACAATGTCGTAATGGCCGACTGTAAACGGGTCGAACGACCCGGGGAATATAGCTCTTTTCATAAATCTCTAACCTCTAATCTTTAAAATCTAAACTTTTTCGGTGATTAATCACCGGAAAATGGTACATCTCTATGATTTTTTCTCTCAGGAACGCTTCGTCTTTGTTCGGCAGTTCCACTTTCGCTATGCGACTATCCACGTACACCTCAAATTCCGTGCCACGTTCGTATATCTCATAGCCTTGGTGGATATGTCGATCGATGATATTGCAGACATGTTGTATCTGCTCGTTGTACGGCAGTTCCCTGTATTCGGGATGTGTAGCCAGCATCCGGTCTATCTCCGGATTGATGCTGGGTGTGAGTCGGTACACCACGTGTCCTTTCCAGCCCTTGATACCAGTCACCATTGATTCTACGTCATCTTTCGCCCGCTTGCGCCAACGTGGGTTATCGCGTTTCAACTGCATCTCCTTGGCCTTCAGATAGTCACACGGATCATATTCGTAGGTGATACTTACCGGACAGATATTCAGTGCCTTCACAGCCTCGTAGAAATCGTCTGTACCCATTGTCAGCATCTTGAGTACACTGCCTTGCGTCAGGTCGTTGCTGTCCTTGGCGCGTCCTTCACGCTGGGCCAGCCATATCGATTTGCCGCGTTCGCGCAGTTGGCGGATATATGCCGACAACTGCTTGGCGTTCTCCAGTTGCGCGTGGGCTCCTACGTTGCGTTTAACTACGAAGCAGCGGTTGAAACGTACAGCCCACTCAATCCACTTATGTGCGAAGAGGTTGTTGCCGATGCCGATGAAGGGACGGATGAAATAGCGGCAACGCAACTTATACGACAACCACGCCGAGTCCATCACAATGTCGCGGTGGTTGGTCATGAAGAACGCACCGTGGCGGATGTCCTGCTCTATCTGCTTACGGTCGCCCAGATAATCTAGCTTCACTCCTTTCGTCGTGCGCCAGATGAGCACCTGCAACATCGGAAAAGCGAACAACCAGTCCACCACGGCCAGCAACCAACCGTTTCTGTATGCCCGAATATCTCCAAATGGATCTTTCATATCAATCACCAATTACCAATTACAAATTACCAATTATCGAGAGCAGCTTTACTTGCCTCTCGATACGCTACCATCAGCCCGCCGGTACCCAGGAGCGTTCCTCCGAAATAACGCACCACTACCACCAGGATGTTGTCCAGTCCGCGGGCATTGATAGAGCGGAGTATAGGTGCACCGGCTGTACCGTGTGGTTCGCCGTCATCCTTCGTGCGCCAGAGGTTCGGTCCCAACCGATAGGCATAGCATACATGTCGCGCATCGTGGTATTTCTTCTTGTACCATGCCACGCGCACTTTAGCTTCATCCTCGTTAGCTATCGCTTCTGCGAATGCCAGGAATTTACTGCCTCGGTCCTTATAGAACCCTTCTGCCGCCATGAACGGTTTATTTCAGCTTCAACTTGATCTTCAGATCTTCTGGTATCGCATCTTTGTGCACCAGGATGTCATTCGTCTTATAGCGCATGAAGGCCTCGCTGATGTACCATATACCCTTGTAGTCGGAGCGCATTGTGCCCCAACTGTTCTTCACCATATAGTATTTCTTGCCGTTCTGGTCCTTGGCGGTACCGAAGATGTGCATCCCGTGGTCGTCAGTCGTCTCCCAGTTGTCATAAGCCTGCTGACGCATCTCTTGTGTGATGGTCTTCTCCGGTAGCGGACGCTTGGTCAACTCCTCTTTCTTCTTATCCGCACTCATGCCAACCCATTTGGCCATGTCGCTACCGGTGATGTCAGCGCCGTTATCCTCGTCCGGTACTACGCCGATACCTTTGCGGGTGAATCCTGTCTCACTCACGTCGGCCGCCCAGGCCATGGTGTAACCGTTTGCGATGGCATGGTCGATCACGCGCATCAACTCGTCTATCGGCAGGTTGTACATCTGATCCATGCGCCAGTTGTCGGGCACCTCCAGCGCAAACTTCTCATAGAAAGGATGATGCGTATAGCTGGTCAGCGATACGTAGTCGTCGGCATTCAGGCCCAGACTCTGTGCAAAACTCTTCGGTGTGTAGATGCGGCCGTCATAGACGAACTCCTCTGGACATGCACCCAGATAAGTGTCATAGATGGCTTGCAGACCCTCACGCCACACCGGACTGAGTTTCTTCAGTCCCTTAAGTGCATTCAGGTAGCCTTTCGCCACTTTGCTCAGTTCGGTAAACACCGGTAGGCTGTCGGCTGCTGTCCAACCGTAGCGTATACCCGGCATCGCCTCTTTGGGCACCAGTCCGTAGTGCTGCATACAGTAGATCACGTCGTACGCACTGCCTCCTTCGGCAAAACGCGGTTCCAGGTACTGGCGCACCGTGTATGTCGCACGATCTATCATGGTCTTGCTCACCACGTACATCGGGGCCAGTTCAACGGTCTCGCCCTTCGTGCGCAGCACCTCCGACTCCAGAAAACTCAGGGTAGAGAAGGCCCAGCATGTTCCACTGCGGTGCTGGTCTTTCACACGCGTGATAGCTACGCTATCTACGGTGGTGAATACAAAACCGCTATCTACTTTCGCCGTATCTACGGCGGCACTGTCCAGCATCAGCGCTGCTAAAAAAGATAAAAATATCATAATAATCTAAGGATTTGACAGTTTAACGATTTTCCCGATTAATCCGGAAATTCCATAAGATAAGCTTTGATAAACGCATCGATATCGCCGTCCATTACGGCATTGACATTCGAGGTTTGATAGTTGGTGCGATGGTCTTTCACGCGGCGATCGTCGAAGACGTAACTGCGTATCTGGCTGCCCCATTCAATCTTCTTCTTGCCGGCTTCCACCTGAGCCTGTGCCTGCCGACGTTTCTCCATCTCCAGTTCATACAACTGCGAGCGTAGATGCCTTAAGGCGTTCTCGCGGTTCTTCGGCTGGTCACGCGTCTCGGTGTTCTCTATCACGATCTCGTCGGGTTGGTTGGTGAGCGGGTTGACGAACTTATAGTGCAGACGCACACCGGACTCCACTTTGTTGACGTTCTGACCTCCTGCACCCGAACTGCGGAACGTATCCCAACTGATGCCGGCAGGGTTTACCTCCACCTCGATCGTATCATCAATCAGTGGTACTACGAACACCGAAGCAAAACTCGTCATGCGCTTGCCCTGGGCGTTGTACGGACTCACGCGCACCAGACGATGCACACCGTTCTCGCTCTTCAGATAGCCGTAGGCCATGTCGCCTTCTATGTTGAATGTCACGGTCTTGATACCCGCTTCGTCGCCTTCCTGCAGGTTCTCGATCGTCACCTTGTAATCGTGCTTTTCGCAGTAGCGCATATACATGCGCATCAGTTGTTCCGCCCAGTCCTGTGCTTCGGTACCACCGGCACCCGACACGATTTTCAGCACGGCCGGCATCTGGTCTTCCTCATGACTCAGCATGTTCTTCATCTCAAGGTCTTCTACCTCCTGCATGGCCTTTGCATATGCCGCATCCACTTCTTCTTCGGTCACCAACTCCTCTTTGTAGTAGTCGAACGCTAACGCCAACTCTTCCACGGCTGCACGCACACCCTCATATCCTTCTATCCAGCGCTTGATACCTTTCACCTTGCGCATCTGCGCCTCCGCAGCCTTCGCGTCATCCCAGAAGCCGGGCGCCTGCGTGTGCAGTTCTTCCTCTTCCAGTTGTATGCGCTTCTCGTCTATCTGCAGATACGCTTTCAGCTTGTCCGCGCGCTGCTGTACATCTTTTAGTTGTTCTATTGTTATCATATCTTAAACTTTTGCGGCTGCAAAAGTACTGCTTTTTTTTCATATATGCAAGTTTTTCCTGCTTTTTTACACCCATTATCCTTTCTCTTGCTTCCATTCTCCTTTCTTATTACGCGCGCGTGCGTTCCTAATTAATACACGTGCGCTAAAAGCGGATTCTGCCCAATAGTCCGATTTTGCCCTTTTTGTGTGCGAAGGGGTAGAAAAAGCAAAAAAATCGACCATTGATTATCAGTCGATTATAAAAAAAATGAAAAAAAAATGCAAAAATATTTGGTCAGTTCAAAAATTTGTAGTATTTTTGCATCCGCTTTCGCTCAAAAAACGGGCAGCGCCCAAGAGCCTAAGCATCGATCTTTGAAAAGATGTCTATTCATAACAAGATTGTAGTACAAGAACTGAGTAAATTTATTTACTAGAGGTTCCCGAAAAAATTCTACACTTGATAAATCGATTATTCTGAGCTATCTTATAAATTTCTTTTACAACGAAGAGTTTGATCCTGGCTCAGGATGAACGCTAGCGACAGGCCTAACACATGCAAGTCGAGGGGCAGCGCGGGAGAAGCTTGCT
>CACZVM010000011.1 GCA_902784585.1 uncultured Bacteroidales bacterium
AGTGTTAACCGGAGTCATTGCTTCACCCGGCCATGCCTTGTATGCGTCACCCTCAGCAGGCCATACGAATGCATTCACTGCGGTCCACTCAGGTACGTTAACAAAGAATACAGTCATGCTGTCCACCGGAGTCGGAGGATCTACCGGCGTAACTTCACCACCATAAACGGACCATGCGCCCGCAACACCCGGGTCACCCCATACAGCAGAGGTAGAAGTAATGGTGTAGAGGTCTTTGTCAGCCGGAATAGTCAAGTCCGCTGTTTTAGCGCCCCAGTCGGCGATATCGCCCGTTGCGTTTACGCGGGTGAAGATAATCTTCGCATACTTTGCGGTGTCGATGTCCGCTTTCCAGATGCCTTCTTCACCTGTTACAGCTTCCATGCGCACGCCGGGCCAAGCAGCGTTTTTCACATCGCCCGTCCAAGCATAGACAGCAACGGCAGCGCCGTCTGCTTTCCACCAAGATTGTGCACACTTGCAATAGATGGTCTTCGTGGTAGTAGTACCACCGGTAGCGGCGTACTCTACCTCGAAAGCCGTGAGACGAACTTGACCGTTCGTAGCCGTGCCACTGTTACCTACCGTGAAGGTAGCCGACTGTACGTTTTCAAACGGAACTGCTGTGCCCGACCCAGCCTCAACAAGGATACCGGTGTTCTGCGAAGCATATGTCAGCTTCACCGAACTAATCGTGTAGCCCTCAGCGGCCGTCAGCGTCATAGTAGCTGCACCTGTCTGATACAGACGAATCTGATTGCCTGCCGTGTAGTACTTACCCGTGTTAGCATCAGACGCTGTAGTAGAAACAGTGATCACCTCATCTAACGCAAACGGAGTAACAACTGTGCTGTTCACCCATTCGTTAGCGGATGCTAATGCTTCAACTGTTTTGGAAACCGAAGTTGCCATCAAACTTCCTGCAAATAGAATTGCAGTCAACAAAGAAAGAATTTTTCTCATGTTAGTTGATTTTGGTTAATAAATAAGGTTAATTAAAAAGTTTTGTAAACATATTGTTGATATGTGTGTCCGGTATTATCATGTTTTTCGGTATTATCGTTTATATTTGGAGATGCGCGCGAGCAACACGCGCATACCCCCACAAATCAGCGGCAAAGTTACAGTTTTTTTTTCAACTACGCAAATAAAAAAAACATTTTTTGGCATTTTTTTAACATTTTCGTACCTTACGCCTACATTTCCTCCTTACCGCCCACCTTCTGCCTATTCTCCAACAGCTCCCAAATCCTCTGCCGTACGCCACAAAAAAAGAGGGGCGCCGAAGCGTCCCTCTCAGAAGTATCTAATCAAGGATTAGCGAACTACAGCACCCTGTGCATTGTACAGCACGCCGTTCTTCTCGATGAAGAGCTGGCCGTTCACAACGCGCTTAACTGCCTTCATCTCAACCTCGTTGTTGTCGATAGCGGTAGTGCCACCGGCGAGAACGACCTTAACCTCGGTGAAACGAGCCTGAGAAGCCAAATCTTCTACTACATAAGAAGTTGCGTTAACGGTAACCTCTGCATCCAAACCACCGGTCTTACCACCGGTTGTGGTGAAATTGATTTTTTCGATGGTTGCCGAAGCAGTGATCGACAATGCACCGTGTGCATAGCAACGGAGAGACTCGTCAGCGCAGTAACCCTTGCTGTAGGTGAAGGTTACGCCACCCTTGGTAGCACTTACTTCACTACCGGTGTTTGCTGTACCTTGACCAAGGAAATCTTCTCTTGTGAAGATAATCTCATTACCTACAACAGGAGGAACGATCGGATCCTCTTTCAGGGCTGCATAGATGTATTCGTAATCCCAATCGCTATTGCCTGCGGGACGGAAATAGATAGTGTAATCACCAGCCTCAGCAATAATGTACTCATTGCCCATACCGTCCTTATACCAAGTCTGAGTCTCGCCTTGTATGCCAAGCACCTTAATACCCTCGTTATCAGCAGCAGTATACTCAATCATATACTCACCCTCTACAGCAGGATTTTCAGCCAGTTTATAAGCCTCTTGAGCTGTCCAGCCGATAACAGAACCTACAAGATAATAATTGGTCTCAGGCTCCGGAGGAGTAACTCCACCACCTTCGCCGTCGTACGTTACAGAAATAGCAGTAACACGTGCCTGACCATTCGTAGCATCGCCCGAGTTACCTACGTTAAAGGTTGCCGACTGAACATTGTCGAAATCAACAGCAACACCAGACTCAGCTTCCACGAATATACCCGTGTTTTGCGAAACATAGGTCAGCGTAATAGAGCTGATCGTGTAGCCTTCAGCAGCAGAGATGATGAGCTTAGCCGCACCTGACTGATAGAGACGAATCTGCTGACCACTGGTGTAGTACTTACCAGTGTTAGCATCCGTAGCCTCAGTAGCAACAGTAATTACCTCATCAAGAGCGAACGGCGTGCAAACAGTACCATTTGCCCATTCATTAGCAGTAGCCAACTCTTCGACAGTCTTTGTCACAGTTGTCGCCATCATGCTGCCTGCAAAGAGCACGGCAGCCAGAATAGAGAATAATTTCTTCATAATAAAAGATTTTGTTAGTTAATAAAAAGTGGATTGTATAGTTAAAAACTATTTTGTTTCACAATTTGGCGCAAAGATACAACTTTTTTTTTATCTACGCAAATTTATTTTCATTTTTTTGGCTTTTTCCTCGCCACAAGGGTCAATTGGAGTGAATTGAAGATATTTTGCCAGATGATATATGCAGCAGCTCCAAGTGCGGCAAGCGGGTGCAGATATGTATGTGCCATCCAAACGCCCAGCGAGGTATTCTTCTGGCCGAACGCCTGTCCCGCCGTAATACTCGACACCCCTGCCATCGTCGTGGGCGCCGCAGCAGGATTGATCAGCACATCCTGATAATCACGTCCCTTACTGGGTGCCGGCAAGTAATAACCAATCATCTTGCCCAAACCGAATTGCATCAGACAAGCCAGAAACGAACCGATGAGCAGATAGATCATAGAAGAAAGATATACCTCCAAATTAGCCACTACATCGTTCGTCACTACGGCCGAGAGCACGGTGATCGAAGCCACCCACAGATAGAACGGCACAACTGCTGCTCTCTTAGAGAGCACAAACTCCTCTTTCTTACGCCACTTGTAGATGATTCGCAGCAACCACGCAGCAAAAAACGGTCCCAGCAACAACGGACTGATACGACTCAATATCAGCATAAACGCCGGCCAGAATGTCATGTCTGCCGCAGGATAGATCAGCGGGAACAGAACCGGCACGATGATCGCCGTAGCAAAATTAGAGAGCAGCGTGAAGGTCGTGAGGTTCTGGATCGATCCGCCCATCTTACCAGCGATGATAGGTGCGGCGGTGGCGGTAGGCATGATGAAGCACATCAGGAGGCCTTGCGACAGGACCACATTGCCCGTCCAAGCCATCATCGCATAATAGACGCCCACACTGAAAAGCAACTGCAGCGCCAACACTACCCCATGCCATTTATGCAGGCGCAGATCCATCGGATTGACTTTGCAGAACGTAAAAAAGAGCATAAAGAATATCCACCACGGAAGGGTAGGCTTCAGCGGCAAAAAGAGCTTGTAACCCACGGCACCGATGAGCATCGAGAGCCAGAGGGCATTACTATCAAAAAACTTTCGCATATTTAAAGTAAATAAAACTACATAAAATTGATTATTGATTTTAGGATTAATATTTTAATCAAAAAAGATTTAAGAAAAATCATTAAATAGGATTCGTACTTTCAGTACTTTAAGTCTTTATTCTGTATAGGCTACTTAATAGTAAACTCTCAGATAGCCTATCCACAATAAATCCTTACATCTAGGATGGTAATCCTATTTAATGTCAAAAAATCGCTTCGCTTCAAAAAATACCGAAAATAATCAATAATCAACGATAAACATAGATAAATTATTCATTGTTAGCACCCCATTTAGCTACAATCTCGTCCATGATAGCGAAAACCTCGGCGAGGGTTTCGGCGCGGAGGAGGGCGATGCGTGTCTGCTTGAAATCCGCCAAGCCCTTAAACACCGGCGAAGCCGCAAAATGACGACGCGAATGAACGATGCCTTTGCGTTCATCGCTACCGCACCACTCGATCGCCGCCAGGACATGCTCCTTGAGCACAGCCACTTTCTCGGTCATCGTCTGCGGCGCAGGCAAGCCTTTCATCTCGGCGAAGAGCCACGGGCAACCAAAGGTTGCACGGCCGATCATGATGGCATCTACACCGTAGCGCTCGAAGCACTCTTTCGCCCGTTCGGGCGTCGTCACATCACCGTTACCTATAATAGGAATACGGATGCGCGGGCAGTTCTTCACCTCGCCTATCAGCGTCCAGTCGGCTTCGCCGCGGTACATCTGAGATCGTGTTCGGCCATGTATGGCCAGTTCTTGTATTCCGCAATCCTGAAGCCGCTCTGCCAGATCAACAATAAAGGGCGTACCATCGGGCAGATAGAGGCTGTTTTCGTCCCAACCGAGACGGGTTTTGGCTGTCACGGGGGTGTGAACGGCGTTGACGACCGCGCGGGTGATCTCGAGCATTTTGGGTACATCTTTGAGCAAACCGGCACCGGCACCCTTGCCGGCTACCTTCTTCACCGGACAACCGAAATTGATGTCAATGAAGTCGGGATGCGCCTGCTCTACGATACGTGCAGCATCGGCCATTGCTTCTGGTTCGCGTCCGTAGATCTGGATAGCCACCGGCCGCTCTTCGTCATGAATAGTCAGTTTGCGCGTAGTGGACGCGATATCCCGCACCAAGGCATCAGCATTGACGAACTCCGTATACACACGGTCGGCTCCGTAGCGTTTACAAAGCATACGAAACGCCGGATCCGTGACATCCTCCATCGGGGCCAAATATAATTGGTGATTGGTCATTGGTGATTGGTCACTTGTTGAGTGTCGGATAGGAGATACGATGATGATTCATCACCGTGAGTCGCGTGACAAAGACGCGACGGATATCCTCTACATCCTTGAAAGAGAGTGGTGTCTCGGCAAACTGTCCGTCTGCTATTTGTGCATCAATCATCTGATTGACAGCATTGGTGATAGCCTCTTCGGTAAACTCCGACAGACTGCGCGAACGCGCCTCCACAGCATCGGCCATCATAAGGATAGCAGCCTCACGCGTGGACGGTTTGGGTCCGGGATAGCGGAAGAGCGAGTCGTCTACCTGTTCGCCCGGATGTGCATTGCTATAGGTATTGTAGAAATAGCGCACGAGCGAGTTGCCATGGTGGGTGGTGATGAAATTGATGATGACCTCGGGGAGATGGTTGCGCCGTGCTATTTTCTCGCCTTCCGACACATGTGCGATGACCACCTGCGCTGCGTCGCGCGGATCCATCTTCAGCAGCGGATTCTCAGCCCCCTGCTGATTCTCAGTATAATAGAGCGGATCGGTGATCTTACCTATGTCATGATAAAGTGCACCGGTGCGGACCAACAAAGCGTTAGCACCCACCGCCTTCGCTGCTTCGGTAGCCAAATTGCTCACCTGCATCGAGTGCTGGAACGTACCCGGGGCACGTTCTGCAAGCGTGTGCAGCAGTTCGGAATTGATATCCGTCAACTCCACCAACGTGATCGAAGAGATGAAGCGGAACAACTTCTCAAACATATAAATCAACCCGTAGCAACCTACGGTGAGCAGCGAGCAGATGAAGAAATACAGATACATCCACAGATTGATAGACGACCAAGCGCCTGTCTGTGCGAATGAGAAGGCAGTGTAAGCCACCATCTGCGCCAGGAAGATCCATGCCGCCGTCTGCACCAGTTGTGCACGGCGTGTCATGTCGCTCAACGAAGAGACAGCCACCATTCCCACTACGATCTGGATGAAGAAGAACTCCACCGGTGCAGGTACAACGATCGAAGTGATGAGGATCGTCGTGAAATGCAGGAAGAGCGCCGAACGGCTGTCGAAGAAGACGCGCGTCAGGATAGGCACCCAGGCAAAGGGAATGAGATATACCGAGAGGTTGAACTGCAAGGTAAGACATGCCAAAGCGATGACGATAAACATCTGCAGGCAGAAGAAGAGAATCGTATTCGTATCGCGCAGATAAGCACGGCGGAAGACATAGAGATATACCACGAAGAGCGTGAGGAAAAGCAGTACCAGCACCGATTCACCCATGATGGAGAGTGTACGCTGACGTTGCCCGAGCGACTCATTGTCGTAGGCGCGACGGAGCGACTGAAGAATCTGGTAGGAACGCTCCGTTACGATATCACCGCGATCGATGATCTTCTCCCCCTTCTGCACCAAGCCCTGAGTAGGCGAGAGCGTAGAGAGCAAGTTCTCTCGCATGGATAGCGTCTTGGCGGTGTCCTGAACGAGATTTTGGCTGATCTCATAGCGATATTTATCGTAAGCCGTCTTGGGCGTATACACCTCCGACAACGGATAGGACTTAGACACCCCGTTGTTGATCACCGCAATGCGGGAGAATCCACCTTGACGGATCATCTCGTAGTCCTGCAAGGAGACAACCAACACCTCGCGCTGCACACGCGGGATATATCTAAAGTAAGGAGTGAAGGCGGACAGCAGTTTCTGCTGCTCCTCCTGCATCTGCTCATCGGTCTTGTAGATAGGAAAGTCAAATTCCGCAGTAATCATACTGTAGCCCCAGGGTTTTCCCACTTCATAGTGGTAGCGGAAGGAGTTGTTGTACCTCGGAAAAAGCAGCACAATGACTGCTGCCAGCAAAACAAAAAGACCTAAACGAAAGACATAAGAAGGTACTTTCATATCAGCGTTTGGATTTAAAAAATTCTTGTATCAAGGTGCGGCATTCCTGCTCCAGCACGCCCGCCGTGACGGTAGCCTTGGGATGGAACGCACGCGGTGCATAAGTGGCGTATCCTCGCTTGGGATCAGCCGCTCCATAGACGATACGGCTTATCTGCGCCCAGCCGATAGCACCGGCACACATCGCACAGGGTTCCACCGTGACGTAGAGCGTGGCATCAGGCAGGTACTTGCCTCCAAGGGTCTGCGCAGCCGCCGTGATTGCCTGTATCTCTGCGTGGGCAGTCACATCCGCAAGTGTCTCGGTGAGATTATGTCCGCGACCGATGATCTGCCCCTGCGAAACAATCACACAGCCGATAGGAATCTCGTCTGCCGCAAGCGCCTTCTCCGCCTCAGCAAGCGCGATACGCATGAAGCGTTCGTCGGCGTCGCTAAGGTCTTTAGGGTCCTTAGAGGCCTTACGGTCTTTCATGAATGCGGCCAACTCCTCCGGATGTTCCTCGAAATGATTGCCGATAACGACGATAGAGGCACCGGCATCGAAGGCGGCGTTCATCGCTTCGGGTGTGCGGATACCTCCCCCCACCACAAGAGGAACAGAAACCGCATTTTTCACCGCACGGATGATGTCGGCAGAGACAGGCGTTTTTGCACCACTTCCCGCCTCCAGATAGATCAGTTGCTTGCCCATCAGTTCTGCCGCCAGACAGACATCCACTATACGATTGACATCCGTCTGAGGAATAGGCTGAGTAGCCGTAACACGCATCGTAGAAGTCTCCACTCCGCCATCAATAAGGACATAGGCTGTAGGGAGGAAATCCAGATGCGAATCATGGATAGCGCGTGCCGACCTAATCTGCTGACCAACAAGGTATTCCGGGTTGTTACCAGACAAGAGAGAGAGGAACAAAACGGCATCTGCCTCATAGGTAAATTGGGACGAATTTCCGGGAAAAAGAACGACAGGAATTGGTGATTTCAGATTAGAAATTTGGGATTTCAGTTCTCTCACAAACTCCGTAGTATCCCCTCCTGTAGAACCACCGACAAAGATAAAATCAGGACGCACCTCATCGGTGATGACCAGTCGCGACAGATCCGCTTTTTCGGGATCGAGCAATAGGGCAATATTTCTGCTTTTTCTCAATTCCATCGGAAAGTCTCTACCAGACGGATTACATCCCTGCGAAGATATTCGTATACAGGAGCCAACGAATCGGCATTAGGCGGACAATTACAATAGACGGAAGCGCGGAAGAAATGGCGAGTGGAGTCTGTCAGAAAGAACTGACACGACGAAGCCGTATTTCCCTCCAAATCAAACAGTACACCATATACATCCGCCTCCGGATGGGCATATTCGCGCTCAGGAATCGCCGAGGCATGAGAGGCATTGCGATAGACAAACTCCAATGCATCTTCGGTCAGTTCACGCAAATTATTACGAACAGGTTTGTAGGAACAGTGGATCGTCGCCCGCAGCGCAGGATAATAGAGATTGATCCAATACTGCTCACCAGGTTCGTTGCGGCGCTGCACTTGTGCATTCCGCGAGAGTGCAAAATCATACGGGAACTGCGGATACTGCGAAGCAAAATCCACATAGGAAGTATCGGGCGTGGTGATCCGATAGTAGCCGTAGGGCTTGGGGGTGTTGGTTTTGCCACAAGAGGCAAAAGCCAATACCGCCAAATTAAAAATTAAAAATTTAAAATTCAAAATTCTATTTTTTCGGCCAAAGCCCATTTTACTCCAAATTACGATGCAAAGGTAGATATTATCGTTCAAAATTCAAAATTCAAAATTCAAAATTTTGCATTTTTGTACAAAATTGTAACTTTTTTGAAGAAAAAGTACACGCGCGTTTGCACATATGAAAAATTAGTTGTATATTTGCACGATTTTTGCGAAAGACCATCCACCCCACGACAAAAACAGACAATCCGATAAATCATTCCAAATCCGACAAAACCCCGGTTTGCCCTCGACAATGTCTCGATAATGCCTCGATAATGCCTCGATAACACTTCGATAACAGCCTGAAAATGTATCTAATAGCATTTTATTCAATTTTCGCAACAATCGCCACACCGAATCATGAATATGGAGAATAACAAAAATAACTATTGCGTCATTATGGCCGGCGGCATCGGGAGTCGTTTCTGGCCGTACAGTCGGGAAGAGAAGCCGAAGCAGTTTCTGGATTTCTTCGGTACAGGCCGCAGTCTGCTGCAGATGACGGTGGACCGTTTTCGTCCGATCGTGCCGATTGAGAACATGCTGATCGTCACCAATGTAGCATACAAGGATATTATCCTGGAGCAGATTCCCGACATGCAGGAATCGCAGATACTCTGTGAGCCCGCACGCCGCAATACAGCGCCGTGTATCGCGTACGCCACGGCAGCTATAAAGTCGAGAGTTCTTCATGGCGCAAACGAAGAGGCCACGCCTGATGGCGCACGCATTGTAGTGGCTGCGAGCGACCATTTGATCCTGGAGGAAGAGAAATTCCGTCAGACCATATTGAAAGCGTTCGATTTTGCCGGTCTGCATAATGCAATTTGCACTCTGGGAATGTCCCCCACCCGTCCAGAAACCGGATACGGCTATATCCAACGTCAGCCGGAAGCATCTAGTGAGGGCATTTATCCCGTGAAGGAATTTAAGGAGAAACCGAATCTGGAGACGGCGAAGAACTATCTGGCAAGCGGCGACTATCTCTGGAACAGCGGTATTTTCATCTGGAGTCTGGAGACGATAGAAAACGCGATTGCGGCCTATATGCCGGAAGTGGCGGAGATCTTCGCGAGAGGCGAAGGGATTATCGGAACGCAGGAAGAAGGACAGTGGATAAAGGAGAACTTCCCGAAATGTCCGAACATATCGGTGGATTACGGCATCATGGAGAAGGCGGACAATGTGTTCGTGCTGCCGTCCAGTTTCGGCTGGAGTGACCTAGGCACGTGGGGCAGTCTGTATGAGTTGAGCGAGAAAGACGAACAGGGAAATGTGAGTCTGCACAGCAAGGCTCATTTCTATGAGGCAGAAGGCAATATTGTGGTGCTGGAGAAAGGCAAAACAGCAATCGTGCAGGGTGTGAGCGATATGATCATTGCAGAGGAAAGCGGTGCGCTGCTGATTTGCAAGAAAGCAGAAGAACAAAGAATCAAAGATTTCGTTAATTTACTTAATACTTAAACACATCATGAGTTATCTGAATTTTGACAAGACGGTGCTTGTTAATCTGGAGCGCTCGCTTCAGAAAGAGATGATTCGAACCAACCGTGCCGGTGTGTACAACTCGACGACGCTCGTTGACTGCAACACCCGCAAGTATCACGGTCAGTTGGTGATGCCGTTGCCCGAGATGGGACCTGACAACTACGTGTTGCTCAGTTCGCTGGACGAGACAGTGATCCAGCACGGTGCCGAGTTCAACCTCGGTGTTCACCAATACGGTGAGAACACTTTTTCGCCCAACGGGCACAAGTACATCCGCGAGTTTGACTGCGAGGTGATTGCTCGCACAGTGTATCGCGTAGGCGCAATGATTCTGCAGAAAGAGCGTCTGCTCGTTAGTTTCGAACCCCGCGTATTGATTCGCTACACACTGTTGGAAAGCGGAAGTCCGACGTTGGTACGTTTCCGTCCGTTCCTGGCCTTCAGGAACGTAAACGAGCTGACGCATGAGAACTCGCTGGCCAACCCGAACATGGACGACTGCGAGAACGGCCGCTTCAACCGCATGTATCCGGGTTTCCCGAATCTGTACATGCAGTTCAGCAAGGCAGTGGAGTATCACCACGACCCGCAGTGGTACAAGGGTATCGAGTATATGAAGGAGAAAGAGCGCGGCTATGCCTACAAAGAGGACCTGCTCGTACCGGGTTACTTCGAACTGCCGATGAAGAAAGGCGAGAGCGTCATCTTCTCCGCCGGCGTTACCGAGTGCAAGACCGGTATGCTGAAGACCATATGGAAGAAAGAGCTGGAGCGCCGTAACCGTCGCGACGACATGTTCCTGACGCTAAAGAACGCCGCAAGCCAGTTCTACAAACGCGAAGGCGACAAATGCTATCTGCTGGCCGGTTTCCCGTGGTTCCACGCTGACGCTCGCGCCACGTTCTTCAGTGTAGCAAGCTGTACGCTGGACATCGACCGTCCGGAATACTGGGATGCCATCATGAACAAGACGGCGGTGCCGGAAGTGTTGAGCTTCATGAACGGACGGATGCATGAGGTCAAGATGACCGGTATGGATGAGCCAGACGTGCTGTTGTGGTTTATCCGTGCCATTCAGAAATATGCGCACAAGTACACCGTTCGCGAGGCAGCCGACCTATACGGAGAGTTGTGTCTGAACATCATCAACTGGTATCGCAAGCAGAACCATCCGCGTGCGTGGGTTCACCAGAACGGCTTGATATGGGTGGATGGCACCCAACGTCCGGCCACATGGATGAGCGCCACCGAGAACGGTTGGCCGATCACCCCTCGTACGGGCTATGTGGTAGAGACGAACGCACTCTGGTACAATGCGATGCTCTTCACGGCGGAGATGCTGCGCGAGATGGGCAAAGAGGTGAGTGCCGACCTGATGGAGTATCAGGCAGAAATCTCGAAGGATGCCTTCGTGAAGACCTTCTGGAACGGCCTGTACCTGAACGACTACGTAGTGGACAACTATCAGAACAAAGAGGTTCGTCCGAACATGATCTGGGCAGTAGGTCTGCCCTACAGTCCGCTGGACCGCAAGCAGCAGAAAGCAGTGGTGGATATCTGCACGAAGGAACTGCTAACGCCGCGTGGTCTGCGCAGCCTGAGTCCGAAGAGCGGCAGTTACCGTCCGATGTATCAGGGCGATCCGCAGGAGCGCAACCGTCACCTGCACAACGGTATCGTATGGCCGTCCACCATCACCGCTTATTCGCGTGCTTACATGAGCGTGTACAAATACAGCGGTACGAGCTTCATGGAGCGCATGCTGGGCGGTTATGAACAAGAGTTGAGCGAACTGTGTATCGGTACGCTGAGCGAGTTCTACGACGGCAACCCGCCCTATAAGGGACACGGCGGCATGAGTTCGGCTCCGAGTGTAGCAGCAGTCATCAGCCTGCTGGATACGCTGAAGAAATATGAGAAAGAACAAGCAGAAAAGGAGGCACAGCAATGAAAGCACTAATGTTTGGATGGGAGTTTCCTCCTCATATCCTGGGAGGTCTGGGTACAGCCAGTTATGGTCTGACCCGCGGTATGTCTGAGCAGAAAGACATGGAGATCACTTTTGTCATCCCCAAACCCTGGGGTGACGAGGATCAATCGTTCCTACGTATCATCGGTGCGAACAGTGTGCCTGTAGTATGGAAAGATGTCAACTACGACTATGTGAAAGAGCGCATGGCCGGCCGCATGAGTCCGGAGGAGTATTACCACCTGCGTGACGGCATCCGGTACGACTACCGCCGCATCGGCACGGACGACCTGGGTTGCATCGGTTTCTCGGGCCGTTATCCCGACAACCTGATTGAGGAGATCGGCAACTATGAGGCCGTAGCAAGTGTGCTGGCGCATAGTCTGGACTTCGACATCATCCACAGCCACGACTGGTTGACCTATCCGGCCGGTGTGTTTGCCAAACATATCAGCGGTAAGCCGCTGGTGATTCACGTGCACGCGACGGATTTCGACAGAAGTCGCGGCAACGTGAACCCGACGGTCTATGCCATCGAGAAACGCGGTATGGACGAGGCCGATCATATCATATGCGTGAGCAACCTGACACGCAACACCGTGATTGAGAAATACGGCATCGATCCGCGCAAAGTCAGCACCGTACACAACGCAGTAGAACCGCTGGCTCATCCGGAAGAGTTCACCAAACCCGAGCGCAAAGACAAACTGGTTACCTTCCTCGGCCGTATTACGATGCAGAAAGGTCCGGAGTACTTCGTCGAGGCCGCAGCCCGCGTACTAAGCAAGACTGACGGCGTGCGCTTTGTGATGGCCGGCAGCGGCGATAAGATGGCCGAGATGATTGACCTGGTAGCCAAACGCGGTATTGCCGACAAGTTCCACTTCCCGGGCTTCATGCGCGGCAAGCAGGTACAGGAGATGCTGGCTATGAGTGATGTATATATCATGCCATCCGTAAGCGAACCGTTCGGTATCAGTCCGCTGGAGGCGATGCAGGTGGGTTGTCCGTCCATCATCAGCCATCAGTCAGGTTGCGCAGAAATTCTGCAGCATGCCATCAAGACCGACTACTGGGACATCGACGCGATGGCCGACGCCATTTATGCGATCGTCAAGTATCCGGCGATGTACAAGAGTCTGCACGAACTGGGCATGGCGGAAGTCAACAACATCAAGTGGGCGGATGCCGGACTGAAAGTGCGTCGCATCTACGACGGAGTAATTAACCATACATTATAAACGAACAAATTCTACTTATTATGAAAAATATATGTTTGTGCTTTCAAATGCACGCACCTTATCGCCTGAAACGTTATCGTTTCTTTGAGATTGGTCATGATCATTACTACTATGATGACATGGCCACCGAAGAGCATATCAACTGGCTGGTTCAAACCTCTTATCTGCCGCTTTGCCATACCATCAAGGACATGATCAGTCTGAGTAAGGGCAAATTCCACTGCGCACTGAGCGTTAGCGGTACGATGATTGAGATGTTCGAGCAATTCAATCCCGAGATGATTGACATCTTGAAAGAGTTGGCAGCCACCAAGTGTGTGGAGTTTCTGGCTACGCCGTACAGCTACTCGCTGGCCTCGGAGTACAACGAGAGCGAGATGAAAGAGCAGTTCAAGAAACAAGGCGACCTGCTGGAAGGAATCTTCGGCGTGAAAGCCCAGACGGTATGGAACACCGAGTTGCTCTACACCGACGAGACCGCTTACCAGCTGAACAAAATGGGATACAAGACTATCCTGACCGAAGGTGCGAAACATATCCTGAGTTGGAACACCCCCAACTGCGTCTACCAGTCGGCCGGTGCTCCGAAGATGAAAGTGCTGCTGCGCAACACGAATCTCAGCGACGAGTTGAGTTTCCACTTCTCGGATCCCAACTGGGCCAACTTCCCGATTGACGCAGAGAAATATGCCAACCAACTGCAAGCCTTCCCTGAGGGTGAGGACATCATCAACATCTGGGTGGGAGCAGACACCTTTGGTGTACGTCAGAATGCAGAGTCGGGTATCTTCGACTTCCTCAAAGCACTTCCTTACTACGTACTGGAGCGCGAGATGGGCTTCCTGACTCCGGCTGAAGCAGCCAAGAAGCTGCCGGCTAACAACGTCATCTCCAGCCCGTACGCACTGACTTGGAGCGGTGAGGCAAAAGACCTGAGTATCTATGTAGGCAATGATCTGCAGCAAGAGGCTATCCACAAACTGTTTGCCGTAGCCGAGCGCGTACATCTGTGTCAGGACAAGAGCCTGAAGACCAACTGGCTGCGCCTGCAAGACGTCAACTACCTGCATAACATGAATCATATCGATCAGGGTGAGACGCAGTATGAGTCGGCTTACGATGCGTTCATCAACTACATGAACGTACTGAGCGACTTCCTCCAGACCGTTGAGGAGCAATACCCGACCACGATCGAGAATGAAGAACTGAACGAGTTGCTGAAGACTATCCGCAACCAAGAGGAAGAGATTCAGAAACTGCAAGCGAAACTGAAAGCGAAAAAGTAAGTATCCTGACAAAACGTTTAGGTATAGTATTAGTGCTGTTAGCGGCGGCCGTCACGGCTGCCGCTAAACGGCCGCATGTACGCACGGAGGTGCGCACATGGCGCATGCCCGATCTAAGTGCCATAGCCGACACGATTGCCTTCACCGATACGGCGATGCTCAACTACCACGACATAGATATTCAGCAACGCTATTCGCTAAGTAGCACCACCAACGGAAACGTGCTGGTGTCGCCGATAGAGAGCCGAATCATCAACGACCGTGTACATACCATAGACGATCCCTTTGCCTGGAGTCTGGCACCGTATGTGGTAACGCCGCAGCAACAACGCTTCTTCAATACCCGAACGCCCTACTCATCGATTGCTTACAAGAGAGGGTTTGTAGCCGGCCAAGAGGAAAACGACCTGAGTTTTCTGTTTACCGGCAACCTGAACCGCAGAACCAATCTTGGCTTGGAACTGGACTACCTGAGTTCGCTGGGACATTATCAACACACCTCCGGCAAACTGTTTCGCGGATCGGTATGGGGCAGCTACGACGGCACCCACTACTCGATGCACGGTGCATTCAGCTGGAGCAAACTCAGTTCGTTCGACAACGGAGGTCTGCGTGACATCAACGACCTGAAAAGCAATCTGAATACGATCAATATACCGGTACGGATGCAAGCCATGACAGGTTATCGCTACCTAAGCGGCTACCTCCACAACCAATACACACTGACTAAAAGCCGCGAGTACCACGACACCATTACCGTGGTGGAGAATGGCCAGCAGTTGCAGAAAGATACCATCAAGACGGCCTATACACCGCTGATGACATTCTCGCACATATTGGATATCAACAACTCGAATCGCCGCTATATAGAGCATGAGGCAAACCAGGGTTTTTACGACCATACCTATTTTGACAGCATCGCTACACGTGACTCAACCGATGTACTGAATATCCGCAACACGATAGCGGTCAGTTTTTGCGAGGCATACAACGCCAAGTTGAAGTTCGGAGCCACCGTCTTCGCCATGAACGAATGTCAGCGTGTGCTGATGGATACGATGCCTTATGACAGCACTGATGTGTACCGATGGTACAACAACACCTACGTCGGCGGTGCCATCCACAAGCACAGCGGCAACTGGATTCGTTATCACGTAGAGGGCAAAGTATGTCTGGTGGGATATAAGATAGGTGAGTTTGACGCCACCGGACGCATTGAGACGACGATCCCAGCCGGCAAGGACAAGCTATATATCTCGGCACGTGCATACGCCAAAAGTGAGACTCCCAATCCCTATTTGCAGCACTACCGCTCCAACCATCTATGCTGGGACAACACTTTTGGTTTTACCTATCGCTTCCTAGGCGGCGCAACGGTAGCCTATCCCACCCGTTGGGTAAAACCCCGTTTGGACTTCAGCTTTGAGAACATCACTCACCCTATTTTTTGCTCGGCGAGCGATTGGCAACCACGTCAATTCAGCGGTAGCGTGCAAGTCATCACCGCTGACCTGGGACTGGACCTGACCACACCGTGGATCAATCTGGAGAACCGCGCCGTCTTCCAGCATACGACGAACGACTCGGTAATGCCCGTCCCGATGCTGATCCTACAGCACCGACTCTATTACCACGGCACGTGGTTCCGCGCATTAGACGCACAAATAGGTGTCGACCTGCGCTATTTCACCTACTATCACGCACCAGTGCTTTGTCCTGCCACAGGTATGTTCGCCAACCAGCAGGACACACAAATAGGAAACTATCCGTGGATGAATGTGTACGCCAGTTTCTACGTACGTTCTATTCGTCTGCGGTTCTTCTTCCACTATCAGCACCTAAGCTATTTGTTTATGGGCAAGACCGGCAACTACCTGACTATGCCGGGTTATCCTACCAACCGCGATGTATTCCGCGCCGGAGTAGCATGGCACTTTTACAACTAAGACAAACCAATTTCACACGATATGTTATTGACACAAGGTCTAAACAAAATACTCTATTACGCGCACGACGAGGCCGAACGACTGTCCTGCAAGACGATTGAGCCGGAGCATCTGCTACTGGCTATCATCCGTCTGGGTGAAGGCACAGCCTACGACCTGCTGCAACGCACCTCCTTCCGTTCGGACGAGGCGAAGGAACAACTCGACAAAGACTTGCGTCATGAGCCTGAGTCGACGCTTGTTCCCATCACCCGCAGTGCACAAGTGGAGCGTATCTTACGCGTAGCCGAAGGCATCAGCCGCGAGTATCAGTCGGAACAGATCGGCACGGTACACCTGTTGCTGGCTATATTGCGTGATCAGATCAACAACGCAGCCGCATACCTGGAGAATGTATGGGGAGTGAGTTATCAGCAACTAGTGGAACTCTACGGCCAACCGCATCATGCATCCGAAGCACCACGCAACGGCAACCATCAGATGGGTGACCTGAACGAAGGTTCGTGGAAAGCAGCACAGCCGCAGCCAGAGAACAAAAGCAAGAATACAACCAAGACCCTCGACAAATACGGTCGCGACCTGACACGTATGGCAGAGGAGGGCAAACTCGATCCTATCGTAGGACGAGAAGTGGAGATAGAACGCGTCGTACAGATACTCAGTCGCCGCAAGAAGAACAACCCTATTCTGATAGGAGAACCGGGTGTAGGCAAATCGGCCATCGTAGAGGGCTTGGCACGGCGTATTGTCTCCGGCGAAGCCGGTGCGCTACAGGGTAAACGTATCGTGACTCTGGATATAGCTGCAATGGTAGCCGGTACCACGTACCGCGGACAGTTTGAAGAACGCATGAAGAATGTCATCACGGAACTACAACAACATCCTGAGGTCATCCTCTTCATCGACGAGATACACACCCTCATTGGTGCCGGCAATGCATCCGGTTCGCTTGATGCAGCCAATATCCTCAAGCCGGCCTTGGCGAGAGGCGAAGTACAATGCGTAGGTGCAACGACGACGGCGGAGTACGCCAAGTCGATTGAGAAAGACGGTGCGCTGGAGCGTCGTTTCCAGAAAGTGCCGGTGCGCCCCACTACGGGAGAAGAGACCGTTGATATTCTAACCCGTCTAAGCGAGCACTACGGTAAATACCATCACGTCGTTTACACGGCAGAGGTGCTCCGGGCATGCGTGTCGCTAAGCGAACGTTACCTGACAGACCGTGCTTTCCCGGACAAAGCCATCGACGTGATGGATGAAGTGGGTGCACGAAGTCACACCCGTCAGCAGGCTATCGGTGAAGACGAACAAGCAGCCTATGTAGTCACCACTGACGATGTAGCCAGTGTAGTCAGCATGATGTCGAACGTACCGGTACAACGTGTAGCCAAAGCCGAGAACGAACAACTACGTACGATGAACGAATCGCTGCGTCGCCGCATCATCGGTCAGGACAAAGC
This sequence comes from uncultured Bacteroidales bacterium, assembly GCA_902784585.1. GTDB lineage: Bacteria > Bacteroidota > Bacteroidia > Bacteroidales > Paludibacteraceae > Colicola. The sequence goes on from CACZVM010000011.1 coordinate 17,918, forward strand.
CGTCGAGACAGTCGTGCGGGCCATCCAGCGCAGCCGTCTGGGTCTGCGCGATCCCAAACGTCCGATAGGCACCTTCTTCTTCCTTGGTCCGACGGGCGTAGGAAAGACCTATCTGGCGCAATGTCTGGCCGAGGAGCTCTTCGGTAGCAAGGATGCCATCATCCGCTTTGACATGAGCGAGTATATGGAGAAGCACACAGTGAGTCTGCTGGTAGGAGCCCCTCCGGGATATGTAGCCCATGAGGATGGAGGCAAACTGACAGAGGCGGTGCGTCGCAAACCCTACTCCATCGTGCTCTTTGACGAGATAGAGAAAGCGCACTCCGACATCTTCAACATCCTCCTGCAGGTGCTGGACGAAGGCCGACTGACAGACCGTCAAGGTCATGTAGTGGACTTCCGCAACACGGTGATTGTCCTCACCAGTAATGTGGGAACGCGCCAACTCCAAGAGAACGGCGGAGGCATCGGTTTCGGCATGGGCGAACCAGACCGACATATGGCTCATCATCTACTGCTGAAAGCGCTGCAGAAGCAGTTCCCACCAGAGTTTTTGAACCGTATTGACAACATCATCACCTTTGACCCGCTCAACCGTGAGACCATCGCGCGCATCTTGCGCGTTGAGATTGCACTGCTACAGCAACGAATGAAGACGCAGGGCCATGCTCTGGTTGTCAGCAACGAAGCGATGGATCAACTGGTAGAGAAGAGTTATGACCATAAGAACGGTGCACGTCCCGTTAAACGCGCTGTGCAGACCTATCTGGAAGACCCGCTGACAGATATACTGCTCAGACGCCCTGATCAGAAACGTATAACAATCAAACATATCAAACAATCATGACAATGGAAATTACAGACGCTAACATCAAGGATGTGATTGCGTCAGGCAAACCGGTAGTAGTAGATTTTTGGGCAGCATGGTGCGGCCCGTGCAAAATGATGCTGCCTATCCTGGAGGAACTAAGCAATGAGTACGACGGCCGCATTGTGGTAGGCAAACTCAATGTAGATGAGAACGCAGACACCTGCGAAGAATACGGCATTATGAATATCCCTACGATGCTCTTCTTCCAGAATGGCGAACTCGTCAATCGTCACGTAGGTGCTTGCCGCAAACAGGACTTGGCACAACTTTTTGATGCTCTTTTGTAAAAAAAAAGCGAAAAGGCTTGCACAATTAAAAAAAAAGCAGTACCTTTGCGCCCTATTTTGCCTGAGTAGGCTTGGTTTGGTGTGTGCATATCGAATCAAAAGCCCTCTTAGGTATTGGTAAAGGGTAATCCCCTTCCGGCGGAGGCCGGTTTCCCCGATTAACGGGGACACCTCCGGGTTCGGTAGCTCAGTTGGATAGAGCAACAGCCTTCTAAGCTGTGGGTCGCGGGTTCGAATCCCGCCCGAATCACAGATTAAACAAACAACATAATGCGTCAACTAAAAATCACACACTCGATCACCAATCGTGAGTCTGCATCGCTTGACAAGTATCTGCAGGAGATTGGTAGAGAGGAACTTATTTCGGTAGAAGAAGAGGTAGAACTGGCCGGACGAATTCGCAACGGCGACCGTGCTGCCTTGGAAAAACTGACCAAGAGCAACCTGCGTTTCGTAGTGTCGGTGGCCAAGCAGTACCAGAACCAAGGTCTCAGTCTGCCCGACCTGATCAACGAGGGAAACCTGGGACTGATCAAGGCAGCTGAGAAATTTGATGAGACCCGCGGTTTCAAGTTTATCTCGTATGCCGTATGGTGGATTCGTCAATCTATTCTGCAAGCGTTGGCTGAGCAGAGCCGTATTGTTCGTCTTCCGCTCAACCAGGTAGGTTCGCTCAACAAGATCAACAAGGCATACCAGCGTTTTGAGCAAGAGCACGAGCGCAAACCTTCTGCAGAAGAGTTAGCCGACATACTGGATATGCCGGTGGATAAGATTGCCGATACGCTGAAGATGTCGGGCCGACATGTCAGTGTGGATGCGCCGTTTGTGGAAGGAGAAGACAACAGCCTGATAGATGTGATGGTCAATGAAGACTCGCCTAATGCCGACCGCGGCCTTATCAACGAGTCGCTCAGCACAGAGATAGACCGCGCACTGGCCACCCTGACGCCGCGTGAGGCAGATATACTGCGTAAGTTTTTCGGCATCCGTACGCCGGAGAAGACACTGGAAGAGATAGGTGACGAACTGCACCTGACGCGTGAGCGCGTACGCCAGATAAAGGAGAAAGCCATCCATAAACTGGAGAGCGGTCAACGCAGTCATATCCTGATGACCTATCTCGGTTAATAAAGGATAGAGAAATAAAGAGATAAAGAAAAACGATCAGTCGAACAGAGTCGGCTGGTCGTTTTCTATTTTCTTAAGGATGGCACGCATCAGCGTTTCGCGAATCAAACGACTGCGGTTGGCAACCATATAACGGTCACAGAACCGATCCAATGCCCGCTGTTCCCGGTCATTGAGCAGGATAGAGATTCTATGTGCGCGTGGCTGCTTGTTGGTGGCCATCAGAAATAGAGAGCACATTTGACGCCAGGCATCACCAGGTTGCGTCCGGAATAGTTGGTAAACTCATTGTCGTCAAGCACCTCGGTCACAGATACCTTAGCCTGCTGGAACTGTACATTGAAGGTGACAGCGACAGCCGTCTTGGGATTAATCTGATAGCGATAACCGAAATCCAGTCCAGCATATAGGCCGCCCAGATAACTACTACTCAACGCTATACCGTAACCGAGCGACACGCCCACTACCGGAGCATGCTTTTGCTCCAGCACCGGAAGGCGCAAGGCCACCTGAACAGGCAGGAAATTAAATTTATCGTTCAAGAACAAGCCGTGATATCCCAATCCACCACCGATGAAGATATGACGGTCACCTATATGATGCGAACCCACCAACAGGTCGACACTAAAGGCGCCTCCCGTCTGATCTCCAGGGATGACCGCACCGCCGCCACCTAACTCCAGGAGGATGGATGCCTTCTTGGGCGTACTGATCTGCTCCACCTGCTGCTCTTGTTTCTCTTCCTCCTTTGGCTTTGCATCCGCAATGATCTCACGCACGTCAGTACGGGGGTACTGAAAACGTGCCCCATCGGCATCTCGCAAGATGACTACTTCCTCGTTCTGGAAGATGATCGTTCCTTGCACACGTGCGCCCGTATGCAGTACTATAGTTTCTGCGCGCGCACTTAGAACAACGAGTGCGACAACAAGCAACAGGTAGATACGTTTTTTCATAACTGCCGCAAAGGTACTGCTTTTTTTTGATATATGCAAATTATATGAGCAAAAAATCTATTTGGCTGCGAATAACATCCACACGTACCACCTGTACACGGACATTATCGCCAAGCAGATAACGCTGCTGCCAACCGTCAGGAAGCGTAGAGACATGTATCAATCCTTCGCAACGACTGTCGTCCAATTGGACAAAGAGCCCGAACTCGGTCACACCACTGATATGACCGGAGAACTGTTCGCCCAAATGCGCCTCCATCCACATCGTTTGGTATTGCTTAACGCTCTCGCGTTCAGCCTGTTGTGCCTCTTGCTCGCAACCGGAGCAATGCTCGCACATCAGCTCCAACTCTTCGCGATTGAGCGACTCTTTTTTGCCCGTCAGTAGATATTTGTCCACCAGTCGATGAACCATCAGGTCGGGATAGCGACGGATAGGCGAGGTGAAGTGAGTATAATGAGTGAAAGCAAGGCCGTAGTGACCGATGTTGTAAGTAGAATAGACCGCCTTGGCCTGAGCACGAATGAGCATCATATCCAGCACTTGCTGTGCCACACGACTGCCACGCTTCTGCTTGAAGAGGCGGAACTCCTCCATCTTGTCCTGATCGGGGATGTCATGCACACGATAGACGAACGGACGACCGCTACCTACGGACTTAGCTATGGTACGGTTGGCCAAGAGCATGAATTCCTCAATCAAGTGGTGGGACTCGTTGGGCCTATCAAAATAGATCTCTTGCGGCTTGCCCTGTTCGTCCAAGCGGAAACGTATCTCGTCCTGCTCGATAGTGAGTGCGCCGTTGGCAATACGCTCCGCACGAAGCCGAGAGGCCAACGCACCCAAGGTTCGCAGCGCGTCCTCAACATTCAGTGCCTGCTCTGCTGCCACTCTCGATGAAGTCTCGTTTCGATTCTCTCTCGTTAGTGTCTCGTTAGTCTGATTTGCCTTCTCAGGCGCCATAAGAATCTCTTGCACCTCATCATAGTTGAGCCGTGCATCCGAGCGAATGACCGTCCGGCAAATCTTATGTTTGAGCACACGCGCTTCGTCGTCCATAGTGAAGATCACCGACATACAGAGCTTGTCTTCTCCTGGCCGCAACGAGCACAGGTCATTGCACAACTCCTCAGGAAGCATAGGCAATACGCGATCCACGAGATAAACACTGGTACCACGCCGATAAGCCTCCTCGTCGACAGAAGTCCCGGGACGCACAAAGAAACTCACATCGGCAATATGCACACCTATCTGCATGGTGCCATCGTCATTGCGCACAAAAGAGAGGGCATCGTCGAAGTCTTTGGCATCCGCCGGATCGACAGTGAATGTCAACACATCGCGCATATCGCGCCGACGGATGATTTCGGATTGTATGATCTGCTCGTTTTTCATTTTTACGCTGCAAATTTACTGCTTTTTTATGAATTTTGCAAGTAAAAGCAGAAAAAAGTGCACAAATATTTGCGTATATGAAAAAAAAGCAGTAATTTTGCGCGATTTTTTGACGGAAAGGCCCGATAAGTATCGTCACGCAGCGTATGAATCTATATATGATAGCAGCGCACAGTAGCACGATCGCCGCACCGCCGTAACCCATTTAACAAACGTATTTCAATGTACGCAATTGTAGAAATGAAGGGCCAGCAGTTCCGCGTAGAGGCTGGCAAGAAGTTGTTCATCAACCGCATGAACGAGCTCGAGAAGGGCGCCACGGTTGAGTTTGACAACGTACTGCTCATCGACAACGAGGGCAAAGTAAAAGTAGGTGCACCCTACGTTAAGGGCGCAAAAGTAGTTTGCGAAGTACTCGACAACGAGGCACGCGGTGAGAAGATCCGCGTCTTCCACAAGAAACGTCGTAAAGGCTATCGCAAGATGAACGGACACCGTCAGGACCTGACGAATGTCGTAGTAAAAGAGATTGTTATTGCTTAAAAGAAAGGACAACAGAGTATGGCTCACAAGAAAGGTGTCGGTAGTTCAAAGAACGGCCGTGAATCAGAAAGCAAACGCCTGGGCGTGAAGATCTTTGGTGGTCAGTTCGCTAAGGCAGGTAACATCATCGTACGTCAACGTGGTACGGTTCACAACCCGGGTGAAAACATGGGTATGGGTAGCGACCACACTTTGTTCGCTCTCTGCGACGGTATTGTAACCTTCCGCAAGAAACGCGACAATAAGTCGTACGTCTCCATCCAGCCGATGGCTGAAGCTTAATCGGCGGAGACAAAATCCCAATTCTCCTACCGACAGCTTCGGCTCGAGGTGGGAGATTTTGGTTTTTTTAGCAACACACAAACAACATTATATGTTAACACTCAAACAAATCTATGACGATAAAGAGGCCATCATTGCGGGTCTCGAAAAGAAACATTTCCAAGGCGCTCGCGAGGCGATAGACGAAGTGCTACGTTTGGACGCAGAGCGCAAGGCCGCGCAGCAGAAGAAAGATGCAGCTGCCGCCGAGATGAACCGTATCAGCAAATCTATCGGTATGCTGATGGCAAAAGGCCAGCACGCTGAAGCAGAGGCGGCCAAAGCCCAGACGGGTGAGCTGAAAGCACAGATACCCGAGTTGGACAAAGCGATGACGGAAGCCGAGGAAGCGCAGACCAAACTGCTGCTGACCATTCCTAACGTACCCTATGCCATTGTGCCCGAAGGAAGTTGTGCAGAGGATAACCTCGTTGTGAAATCCAATGTACCCCACCATGGTGGCGACACCGTAGGCACCTGGGTAGGGGAAGTGAATAACGATGAGGCCAAACTTCCTCACTGGGAGTTGGCAAAGAAATACAACCTGATCGATTTTGACCTGGGCGTGAAGATCTCAGGTGCCGGTTTCCCTGTATATATCGGTCAGGGTGCGCGTCTGCAACGTGCATTGATTAACTTCTTCTTGACCGAAGCCAACAAGGCCGGTTATACCGAAATCATGCCGCCGACGGTGGTGAATGCCGCCTCCGGCTACGGCACAGGTCAGTTGCCTGACAAAGAGGGCCAGATGTACCACTGCGAGGTGGACGACTTGTATCTGATTCCCACAGCAGAAGTGCCAGTGACGAACCTCTATCGCGACGTGATCCTCGACGAGGCACAACTGCCTATCAAGAACTGCGCATACACAGAGTGTTTCCGTCGCGAAGCTGGCTCATACGGCAAGGATGTACGCGGACTGAACCGTCTGCATGAGTTCTCGAAGATTGAGATAGTACGCATCGACACGCCTGAGCATTCTGACGCTTCGCACAAAGAGATGCTCGAGCACGTAGAGGGTCTGCTGCAAAAACTTGAACTCCCGTACCGTATTCTTCGTCTCTCAGGCGGCGACATGAGTTTCACCGCCGCGCTCTGCTACGACTTTGAGGTCTATAGCGAGGCACAGCACCGTTGGCTCGAAGTTTCCTCCACGAGTAATTTCGACACCTATCAGGCAAACCGTCTGAAGTGCCGTTACCGCCGTGCAGAGGACAAGAAAGTCACGCTCTGTCACACGCTGAACGGTTCAGCCCTGGCATTGCCGCGTATCGTAGCAGCCTTGCTGGAGAACAACCAGTGCGAAGAAGGAATCCGTATCCCGAAAGCACTGCAACCGTTCTTTGGCGACGATATGATTCGATAAATAAATCACTTAACACTTCATACGACTATGAGAAAAGCCCTTTTCCTGGTTTCCGCACTGTTGATCAGTCTGAGTACCCTTGCGCAAACAGACCCCTTTGAGGAGTATCGCAAGGCCTTTGACCAGTTCAAGAACGACAAACAGGCCGAGTATGACGCCTACCGTAAAAGTCTGAACGACCAGTACGCTGAGTTCCTGCGCCAAGCATGGGAAACGTTTACCACTCACCCGGCCGACGAGCCGGAGAAAGAGGAGATGGTGCCTCCCGTAATCTATGAAGATCCGTCGGTGCCTACGCAGGACGAAGCAGCAACTGCTCCTGAACCAACACCGGAGCAAGCACCGGAACAAGTACCGACACCGCAGGAAGAAACTCCTCTGGCTAAACAGCCGAAAGCACAAGAGGCTGAACAAACACCTGAGGCAGAGCAAGCTCCAGAACCCGAACAGGCTCCGGCTCCGCTGCCGAAAGTAGATCCGCTAAAATTGCCGACCATAACGCCTATCACGGTAAGGCCGAAGAAAGTAGATCCGAAGCCTATCCCTGTACAGCCGACGGTTGTCGTTGTGCCTGCGCCTACACCTGCACCGGAGCCGATTGCACCGGTTCAACCCAAGCCGGAGGAGAAATTCAAACGCGAGACCATCGCTTATTACGGTACTCCTATCTCTATTGCCTTCCCACTCCAAGACGACTTGAAGCTGAAGAAAGTGAATGAGAACGGCGTAGCCGACGCATGGAAAGAGATGGCCGACAGCAAATATGACATCACCGTCAAGACGGCGATAGATGCCCGTAAGGCAAATGCACTCTGCGACTGGTCGTATCTGGACGTACTGCGTAACGTGACGGAGAAACACTACGGTCAGACGAATGAAGCAGTACTGATGCAGGCTTATCTGATGACGCAATCAGGTTATCGTATCCGTATGGGTATGGCCGATGACAAACTGGTGCTGCTCATCGCCAGTCTCTATCATATCTACGGTATGCGTTATGTCACCCTGGACGGCACGAAATACTACATCTTCGGCAAGAAGGGCGATGCCCAATTGAAGATGTGTAAGGCAAAGTTTGAGAAAGAGCAGTCGCTCTCGTTGCAAATAGCCAATCTGCCAAAGCTGAGTGACGACCAGACTCCGCGTCGCACGCTGACCTCCAAACGCGGTGTGACAGCCGTGGTGAGCGTCAACAAGAACATGCTGAATTTCTTTGAAAAATACCCGAAGGCCTCTATCAACGGTGATTTCGGTACACGCTGGGCAGCTTTTGCCAACACCCCGCTGGAGCCGGAAGTAAAAGCACAGCTTTATCCCCCATTGAAGAAGACCATCGCCGGCATGAGCGAGCGCGACGCAGTAGGTATCCTGCTCAACTGGGTACAGACAGCTTTCACATACGGCTACGACGATCAGGTATGGGGCGGCGACCGTCCGTTCTTCGCACAAGAGACGCTCCACTATCCGTATAGCGACTGTGAAGACCGCGCTATTCTCTTCTCGCGTCTGGTACGCGACCTGGTAGGACTGGACGTGGTACTACTCTACTATCCGGGACACCTGGCTACGGCAGTGGCCTTCAACGGACAGGAGCGCGGCGACTGGTTGACCTATCAACAACGGAAATACATCGTATGCGATCCTACATATATCAATGCCGGTGTAGGTATGACGATGCCGGGCATGGATAATAAAGAAGCCAAAGTGATTATTCTGAAATAAATGAAACGTAATATTCTCATCTTTCTCTGCGTGTTGGCAGCTGTCCTGGTGACGGCTACCATCGCATGGTACGGTTATACCTGGTATGAGCACAAGATGATGCAAGAGCCAACCGTCAAACCGACCGATCCGTATGCCACTCATGGTGCACAGGTGCTGGAAACCAACGTACCGCCGGCTGACCCTATGATCGTCGGCAAATGGGTAAATGCCAAGAACCCGCAGTGGTATAAAGTGTACTACGACGATTACGACGGCGAAGGCTACTACTGGGGCAAAGAGTGGGACGAGAAAGAGGATGTGCAGGAAGTGGACCTCGTCTTCCACGGTAACGGTTGGTTCCGCTGGAAAAAAGAAGGCAGACAACTGTCTGAACTGCACACGATGGATGCACGTGACGTGCCCATCGGCAAAAACTATACGATCAGTCAGTCGACAACAGACTCGCTGGCTTTCTATGAGCCTGCTTTCCGTCAGACTATTTACCTATTCACGCGCGTTAGCGAATAATGATGACCCGCCGACAGATCTATGATATCATTGAGACCGAGAGTCATTCCTTCTCCAGTCGCCTATACGACTGGACAATGCTCTTCTTCATCATCATAAGCCTGATCCCTCTGGCTTTTCGCGAGCAGACAACGCTGTTTGAGGTATTGGACAAAGTGTCGGTCTCAGTGTTTATCGTTGATTATCTACTGCGTTGGACTACCGCCGACATGCGCTGCTCCAAGCAGCCACGTTGGAAAGCATTTCTGCTCTACCCCTTCACGCCGTTCGCTATCATCGACCTGCTGTCGATCATTCCCTCGTTCACCTTTATCAACCGTGCTCTAAAACTATTCCGTATCACGCGTCTGCTCAAGATCTTGCGTGTGGCGCGCTTCGTACGTTACTCCTCGAATATACAATTGCTGCTGAAGGTGCTACACAAAGAGCGGCATATACTGCTCACGGTGTTCTTTATCGCCCTGTCGTATATCTTCATCACAGCGCTTATCATGTTCAACACCGAGGAGTCGACCATGTTCACCGATTTCTTTGACGCGCTCTATTGGGCAACGACAACGCTGACGACGGTAGGCTACGGCGACATCTATCCTGCCACAGACCTTGGACGCATCATCAGCATGTTCTCCGCTCTCTTCGGCGTAGCCGTCATTGCACTGCCATCGGGTGTGATCACTGCCGGTTATCTAGAAGAACTCAAGGAGCGAAAGAAAGATACGGAGCCAACCGATTGATATCTTCTTCCGTTAGTTCGCGCACATTGCGCAATTCGGCTATACTATCTATATGCACATGCGCTCTGCGGTATTCGTAGAGCGCTTTTGCTTGCGTAAAGCGCAGGTATGGATGGCGCGTCATCTGCTCCGGGCGGCAGCGGTTGACAGCGATGCGCTGCACGTCACGCGGGTCGGCAGTGAAGAAGCGCAAGAGCGTATCCAGTTGCAAGTCAGCCATCTCTGCGTCCAATAGTTGTGCGGGACTGCAGTAGCCGCCCAACAACTGTCCGTAGCGCATGATACGCCGTGCCTTGTAGGCACCGATGCCGCGAATGAGTCGCAACTGCGAAGTATCGGTATGATTGAGGTCGAGGATGGTATCTATCTTACGTTGCGAGGACGCATAATGCCATCCCACCGAGTCGCGCCAGAGCGAGTCGGCCAGTCGCGCGGAGTCGTAGCGCAACTGACGCTCCTGTGCCCAACGGGCAAAACGCGCATCGTCCACGCGCCGGAAAGAATCTTTCTTCTGTTCCCATCGCGCCTCACGCACTCGGCGCAAGCTATCCCGCCGCAGGCTGTCGGACAGATGTCGCAGACTATCCGCCTCAGCCCAATAAGGATCGGAAGGAGGGATGGCTCCTGGTTGCCAGCGGATGGCAACGACGAGCCAAGCCGTCAGTGCGATAGCGAAGAGGATCAGAGCAGCTATACGTTGTCCATGGTCTAACATAGTGATCAGGGATTTACAGTACTATCTATTTGTCCATCGGCCAGATGGGTAGTGATGACATCACCAGGACGCAGCTGACTGACCGAACGGATGACGCGTCCGTTAAGCGTCAGCAGACTATAACCGCGACGGTAGATACGCTCCGGGCTACAGGCCGTGAGTCGTTGCTCAAGCATCTCAATGCGGTGGAGTCGTACGAGTCGTTGACGGTCGGCTGTACGCCGGAGGCGCAAGAGCAGATCGTTGACGCGCGCCGCCTCTGCATCCAGACGATGGATGAGCCATTCGGCGACAGCGGTGGGAGTCTTGAGTGCCTCATGTGCCACCAGATCGAGTACACTCACGTCGCGTGTATGTCCGATGCCGCTCAACACGGGCAGGGAGAACTGTGCGCAGACGGCACAGAGCGTATAACGATCGAAACAACTCAGGTCGGTGGTGGCACCGCCTCCGCGGATGATGGCTACCACATCCCATCGATCGGCCTCTGCTTCGACGGTCTCGAGTGCAGCAAGGATAGAAGCCTCAGCACCTTCGCCCTGCATGATAGCCTCGAAGAGTTGTGTACGGAAGTGATAACCGCTGTGCTCCAGCTGATGGATGAAGTCGCCATAGCCGGCTGCACCGGGCGATGAGATGACAGCTACACGACGGATGAGCGTCGGCAAGGGTAGCAGTTGTTGTGCATCGAGCAGTCCATCCGCCTCCAGTTGGGCGATTGTACGCTGGCGCTGACGCGCCAAGTCGCCCAGCGTGTAACTCGGATCGATGCCTATGATGCTCAGGCTTAGACCATAGACAGCGTGCCACTGCACCTCCGCCTCGATGAGTACAGCCATACCTGCCTGAAGGCGTTGTCCGGTCTCCTGCTCAAAATACGCCATGAGTAACTCGCGGTTGCCCGCCCAACAGGTGGCACGCATCTTCGCGGACTTGCCGTCCACCAACTCGAGATAGAGATGTCCGCCTTTCTCGCTCAGGCTACTGATTTCCGCCTGAACCCAATAGGAGGGCGCCAAACCTTCGTTGAGCAGTTCGCCTATCTCAGCGCATAGTTCGCTTAACGTGTAATGCTTCATTATATCTGATATATTTCATCCAAACAATAAAAATCAAGAAGATCGCATAGTAGACAACCACCATGGGGAGTCCTATTCCAACTTGTGTGGTGCTGCCGGGTAGGGCCTCGAGCCATCCTACGGCATGATTCATCGTCCATGCAATGCCGCGGGTAAGGTGGCCTAACCAGATTCCGAATGTAGTACCGCCCAGGGCTATCGTCAGCAGTCCGCAGGGCACTAACAGCGTGGTCAGAGGCAGGACAATGAGGTTGGTGAGCAGAAAATAATTGCTTATCTGCCCGAAATAATACATCGTTATGGGCAATGTACCCAGTTGCGCGGCGATAGAAACAATCATAGTGCCTATTACCCATTTGAACAGACGCCATGGGAGAGTGTCTGGCAAGTCTGTAAGGTGAAGCCATCGCTCCGCCTGCTTGGCACATATGATGATAGCCGCCGTAGCAGCGAAACTGAGTTGGAAACTGACGCTCCATAGATCGAGCGGATGAACGAGGAGGATGAACACTGCTGCTGCAGCGATGGCATTGAGTGAGAATGAGCGCCGATAGGCCATGCGTCCCACCTCCACTATCGTCACCATCAGCACGGCACGAACTACCGAGGGCGTGAGGCCTGTAAGCCATGCGTAGCCCCACATCACAGCAATAACCAGAAGGCTAATCAGCCAGCGTCCGAGGCGGTTCTCATGACGCGGACGAAATCGTCCGCCCAAGGTCAACAGTCCTAACAGCAATCCGTAGAAGATACCTGTATGCAATCCGCTGACGGCCAACACATGCGCAGCACCGGAGGCCTGGAACAGGCGGCGCAACTTAGGATCGAGATCATCCTTACAGCCTAAGGTCAATGCCCCTACTACGGCCTGCTCATCGCCTGACAGTCCAGCCTCGGCGAGGCGGCGGTAGAGACGTTGCTGCAGGTTGGGTAGGTGGGTCTCAGACGGCCGCAGCAAGTAGCGACGGACGTAGGCGGTACCGATAAAACCGCTGCGACGCAGATAGGTAGCATAGTCGAACGTGCCGATGCTGTCGGGTCGGCGTATACGAGTGCGCGCAAGGAGCGTGTCGCCTATCTGAGGTAAGGGAAGCAAAGTGTCGTGCGGCAGATAGAGGATGACGCGACCTGAAGAGGAGAGCAGTTGCGCTTCGTAACGCTCACATCGCGCCGTAGGACGGGAAGGAGAAATAAGAAGAAACCGATAGTCACAGAGGCTATCGAGTCCCTCATATTCGGTGCGATAAAGCAGGTTGACGGGTGTATGGCGCAGGCAGGCGTAGCGCGGCCCTATATGATCACATATAAGTATTGCCGCCACCAGCGGTAGCAGCAATACAATCATCGGGTATGCTCGAATCCAGTCTCGCATACATGTAGCCGCGCGTCAGCGCACAAACTTGAATGATTTGCCTTCCGTCGTCACACCAATATAGGCGCCATGAGGCAGAGAGATGGTGTGCAGATCCTCGGTAGTAGTCATCAGCAGGCGGCCGAACACGTCGAAGACCTTCACTTCCCCGCCCACCGTATAGATTTCGTCGATGCCCTGCGGGTTGTAGGTGCGAATGCTAACCTCATAGACACGACGGTTGATATAATCGGTCACCTCATAAGCGAAAGGATGGAAGGTGGCTGTAGACATATCCACCGTATCGCCGGCCAAAGGCACGGCGTGCGTCAAGGGATCCTCCACCGTCACTTCCGGTACTACGGTACTCAGATCACGATTCTCGGGACGTGTAATATCCAACTTGAGGCTGATGGTATTCTCCATCTGATCTATGTCGGCAGCGACGCCGTTGAGATGGAAACTATTGATCTGCAACCATGGTAGATCCACCGTTCCGCGTTCGTCCTGCAAGTAACGAATCACCTCATCCAACAAGGCATAGGCATCGGCTGTGAGGTGCTGACTGCTGCTGATTGCTATAGGCATGCAAATATACTTCTTTCCTCCTCTCATCGCAGCGGGCACTTCGTGCAAGAAGGTCTGAAGCGGACCGTCGGCATTGAAGTCGTCAAGATTGCGAGTATAGGCGGTAGCCAAGCAAAGGGTGCTGCCCAGATGTACAGATACGGGCATCAGGCCTTTCTTGTTGATTGACGAGAGCATCTGTATGCGGGCACCCTGTTGCCAGCCAAGGGCTTGGAAGATAGGATGGTCGGCACGTTGAACAGTGAGGAAACGGGCATTGTTGGTAATGCTACCGTTGTCGGGTTCGCCCCAAGCCAGACGGTCAGGCGAATAGGAGAACGACTTCATGTTGAGTACGGGTCGTCCGGACGCGCCTCGTGTGACTGCGAGTATCTCTGCATTATCTGCATCGGCATCCTCGGAGATCAGTACCCAGTCATAGCGGGCGTACTCAGCCGTGGAGCGAGATTGAGCGGCTGCCTGAATAGGAATGATGTTTTTGCCTTGTGCCACCAGATGCTGATAAACGCCATCGTTGAGATAAGCCTCCGACGTCTTATAGAGATAGAGGACGGGGTGCTCGCCGATTGGCGCTGGGGTGATGGATACGGTGTAGGTATCCACTGCGCCTGTAGAAGAGGTAAGCAGATACTCCACGGGGCCGTTGGTAAAATCCTGCGGGCCACCGGGAATGAAGTAGCTAAGGTTCGTTCCCGTAAAACGCACGGTGATGGCCGTCAGGTCCGTACCATAACGTACTTGGCCGGAGACGGTAAGGTTGGTATCGTCAATGACGGGTGTGCCTACCATAGCAGTCCAGGTGACGGTAGTCACGCCCGAATGATCGTTCACTTTTGCAGCGGTAGTGTCAACTCCGAGGAGGAGAAGGCCGGCCAACAAAATCAGTCCTATTCGTTTCATGCGGTTGTTGTTTGACTTTTGCGGCTGCAAAAGTACTGCTTTTTTTTCAATTATGCAAGATTTTGGTACATTTTCTTAAAAAAACATAAAAACAGCCCGCATTGCTGCGAGCTGTTTGGTTATTCTATTGCCGTGCGCAATTAACGAACTTGCGTACCGGTCAAGTTGAACATCTTACCGTCGCGAACGATGTAAACAACACCGTCAACAACCATCTTGTGAGCCTTCTCGGTCAGCATGATGTTCTCGATGCCCTCAGCAGGAGCTTCCTCAATCCAGAATTTCGGAATGAACTTCTGCGAAGGAACTTGGTTGAAAGCGAACTCGATGCTCTCGATCTGGCCAGCCGGCAGAGCGATAGCGACCTCAGTAGTAGCATACTGCTCACCCAGCGTAGTGGAAGGAACAGCAAGCTCCTCACCATTCACCTTAACGATCATTGTCTCGAGGTCACCACCGGGAGCTTCTGTCGATGTAACCAAGAATTTCAGCAGGTCACCTTCAGCTACAGTAGGCAGAGCACCTTCGAACTTAACGTAGTTCTGGTCAGCGTCCTTCGTTGCGCCGAAATACAAGCCTACAGAACTCTCAGTAGCGCCGTCCAATTTCTTACCACGAACAGATACCGTGTACGAAGCAACTGCGGTGTAGTCATTGTCAAACTGGTTGCCACTAACGGTTTCGTTGTTTTGTGCATCATAGCCCGCAAACCACTGGCTTGCATACGGCCAGTAACCCTTGTCCGTCTTTTGAATGTAGGTCGAGCTACGACGAGTCGACAGAGTCTCCTCAAAGAGAACCTCAGCGCTCAGAGTTGCACATGCCATTACTACAGCTACTAAAGCGAAAAACTTTTTCATGTTAAATAAATTTTAAAATTAATGAATTAAATTGGTTATTGTATGTTATAAAACATAGTTTACATTTTACGACGGTGCAAAGATAAGACATTTTTTTTATATGACCAAATAAATTTGCTTTTTTTTGCATTTTTGTCGTTTTTCTTGCGTAATTAAAAAAAAAGCAGTAACTTTGTCGCGTTTTTGAACACAGAAGAAGATGGCTAGACTGCTGATCATAGATGACGAGCGCGGGATACGTAACACGCTGCGCGAGATACTAAGTGACGAAGGACACGAGGTGGATGTTGCCGAGAATGGCAAACAAGGACTGGAGATGGCGCAAGCGAAAGCGTACGACCTGATCTATTCTGACATTAAGATGCCTGAGATGGACGGCATGGAAGTGCTTAAAGCGCTGAAGAATGGTGAAAATGATGAAAATGGTGACCAGGTTGACCTGCTTAATGGTGAAGTCCCTATTGTGATGATTAGTGGGCATGGAGATGTGGAGACGGCGGTGCAGGCACTCAAGTTAGGGGCATATGATTTTCTGCTGAAGCCCCTGGATCTGAATCGTATATTGATCACGACGAAGAATGCGCTGGAGAGCAAGAGTCTGAAACAAGAGACCAAGCAGTTGCGCAAGCGCGTTGCGGCAAAGGGTCCGCAGATGGTAGGAGAAAGCCAAGCTATCACCCGCGTACGCGAGATAATTGATAAGGTAGCGCCGACGGAGGCACGCGTGTTGATCACCGGTCCGAACGGCACGGGTAAGGAAGTGGTGGCTCATTTGATTCACGAGAACTCGGCCCGTGCACAAGGTCCGATGGTGGAAGTGAACTGTGCGGCCATCCCGAGTGAGTTGATAGAGAGTGAGTTGTTCGGCCACATGAAGGGTTCGTTCACCGGTGCGGTGAAGGACAGGGCAGGTAAATTTGAGCAGGCGGACGGCGGCACGCTGTTTCTGGACGAGATAGGCGATATGAGTCTGGCTGCGCAGACGAAGGTGCTGCGGGCACTGCAGGAGAGCGAGATCACACGCGTCGGTTCGGACAAAGCGATCAAGGTGAACGTGCGCGTGCTGGCGGCAACGAACAAAGATCTACAGAAAGAGATCGAGAAAGGTAATTTCAGAGAAGACCTCTTCCACCGCTTGAATGTCATTCCTATTCACGTACCGGCACTGAATGAGCGACTGGAAGATATCCCGTTGCTGGTAGATTATTTCGTCGAACAGATATGTGCGGAACAAGGCATTGCGGCCAAGACGTTTGATGACGCGGCAATTAAGGCGCTGCAGGGGAAAGAATGGACGGGCAATATACGTCAGTTGAGAAACGTGGTGGAACGGCTGATTATTTTGGCGGGCAGTAAGATAACAGCGGAAGATGTAGAATTATACGCATAATTCTTAATTTTTAATTTTTAATTGAATTTAATTTCATTAAATATTCTCAACTATCGCAATATACGCGAGGCGAGTTTGGAGTTCAGTCCGAAGCTCAACTGCTTTGTGGGCTTGAACGGGCAAGGCAAGACGAATGTGCTGGACGCTATTTATCTGCTGAGCTTTGCAAAGTCGTCATTCACCAATCAGGACAGCCTGAACATCACCCATGGAGAGGAGATGGCGATGGTTCAGGGCGTTTATAATACAGCCTACCCCCAGCCCCTCCCTGAAGGGAAGGGAGATAATCGCACAGTTATCTCTTGTGGACTGCGCAGAGGAGTTAAGAAGCAGTTCAGGAAGGACAAGAAGGATTATCAGCGGTTGATTGATCATATCGGATTGATTCCGCTGGTGATGATCAGCCCGAGTGACCAACAGTTGATCGATGAGGGGAGTGACGAGAGAAGGCGGTTTATGGACGTGGTGATCAGTCAGTTGGACCGAAAATATCTGGATTGCCTGACCAAATACAACGCCCTGCTGAAACAACGTAATGCGCTGCTGAAACAACTTGCGGAGAAGCCTACCCCCGACCCCTCCCTGAAAGGAGGGGAGATTGCGGAGGATCTATTGGAGGTATTAGAATGGCAGATGGTGGAACCGGCAGAGTATATTTTTAAAGCAAGAACAAAGTTCTTTGAGGCTTTCAACCCCTATTTTGCGAGGGCATACGCACAGATTAGCGACTCAGCAGAGATTCCGAATCTCCGCTATATTTCTCAGCTCCAAGACCGCGATCTGCGAGAGGCGTACGTCAAGACGAGGCAACGGGATTTGATACTCGGCTGGACGTCGCAGGGTATCCACAAAGATGACCTTGATATGCGTCTCGGCGAGTACCCGCTCAAGCAAGTCGGCTCGCAAGGTCAGCAACGCACGTTTGTGTTGGCACTCAAATTGGCACAGGCTTTGTATTTAGGAGAATCAGGAATCGGGAATCAGGAATCAAGACAAAAACCAATACTCTTGCTGGATGATATTTTTGACCGATTGGACAGCGAACGGGTAGAACGAATCGTGGAGATGGTACAAGGCGACGATTTCGGACAGATCTTCATCACCGATACCGACCGCCAGCACCTCACTGATATCCTCCGTCCAAATGAAAATGCGCGCATTTTCCATGTGAACGAAGGAGTAATTAAGAATTAAAAATTAAGAATTGAAAATCATTCAACGATACATATTAGTCCTTTGTCTTTTGTCCTTCAGCGTAGCGGTCTTTAGTCAAACGATATCTTTCCGTGGGGCATGGATAGCAACGGTGGCGAATATCGACTGGCCGACTCCCGAAGCCGTAGGAAACGATTCGCTGCAAAAAGCAGAGATGACGTGGATTCTCGATTCGCTGGAGAGTCTGGGGATCAATGCCATCATCTTCCAAGTGCGGCCTACGGCCGATGCGCTGTACAAGAGTGAGTTTGAACCGGTGAGTCACTGGCTTGCAGGAAAGCAGAGCTTTCCAAATGAAGAATTAAAAATTAAAAATTACGAATTCTGGGATCCGCTTGAATGGACCATTGAGCAGGCACATTCTCGTAACATGGAAGTACATGTATGGCTGAATCCGTATCGGGTAAATCTGGCAAAGACAGACACGTCCATGATTTGCGCAGACCACGTCTGGCGCAAGCATCCCGAGTGGTTTTGGGAGTATAATAAACAATGGTACTTTGACCCGGGATTGGACGTCACACGCGAGTGGATTTGTACTATTGTACAAGACATCGTCACGCGCTATGATATCCAAGCCATTCACATGGACGACTACTTCTACCCGTACCCGGCAGGCGGCAAGCTTCTTCCGGACACCAAGACTTTTGCTGCGCATCCGCGCGGTTTTACCGACATCCGCGATTGGCGACGCAATAACGTCAACCTCGCCATCCAGGACATCAGCCGCACCATCCATGAATGCAAGCCGGAGGTGCAATTCGGCATCTCGCCTTTCGGCGTGTGGCGTAATGCGAAGGTGGATAGCACGGGCAGCGCGACGCAGGCCGGCATCACCAATTACGACGACCTCTACGCCGACATTCGCCTGTGGATTCAGCGGGGCTGGATCGACTATGTGCTACCGCAACTCTACTGGGAGATAGGCAAACGCGTCGCCGACTACGAAATCCTTGCCCACTGGTGGGCCAACGAAGTGCGCGGTACCCGTTGCCGCCTTTATATCGGCATGGCGCCCTATCGCCTTGAGAACGCTTTGCCCAAATCCCCGTGGGGGAAGGGCAACGAGATAGGCCGCCAGATGCGTCTCAACCGCACAATCCCCGAGATCACCGGCGAGTGTTTCTATTCAACGAGGCCGTTGTTGCGAAATCCGAGAGGTGTTTGCGACACGATACGACTCATTTACAAAGACGACAGGGCTGAAAATTTACCCTGGGAATAAAAAATCACAAAAAAATGGCATACAAACTTGCGTATGTCATTTTTTTGTAGTACCTTTGCAGTCGCAAAGGTTTAGAATTATGGATGATTATCGTTTCATAAACATTGATCAGGAGCCGACAGAGGAACAATTGGCACAATTGATGCACGAAGTAGCCGTGGAGGCAAAAGAGCGCCACGATCGTGCTCATGCGGCATATTTTGAGCATATACGTCAAATGGCGCAAGCATTATGAGAAAGCCTGTTTTGATAGTAATCGCCGGCCCTAACGGTTCTGGGAAGACTTCCACCACGCGTTTGGTGATCAAACACGAGTGGGCAGAGCAGTGTGTGTATATCAATCCTGACGAGATCGCACAAAGCAAGTTCGGAGACTGGAATGATGTGAATGCCGTGCGTCAAGCGGTTGAGTACTGCGAAGAATGGCGGGAACAACTCTTGCGTGAGCACAAAGATTTTATCTTTGAAACGGTACTATCTTCCGATGGAAAAGTGGATTTTTTGAGACAAGCGAAAGAAGAAGGCTATTTTATTCGCATGTTCTTTATCTGCACCGAATCACCTACCATCAATGCAGCTCGAATAGCAAACCGCGTCATGGAAGGCGGGCACGATGTACCTATTCAAAAGATTATATCACGTTACGAGAAAGCGATAATCAATGCCATCAAGGTAGCCGGCTTTGCAGATAGAGCATATTTCTATGACAACTCCATCGACAATCAAACCGCAAAATTATTATTCCGCACCGTTGATGGTAATCTCGCTAAACAATACGTAGAGGCACTCCCTCAATGGACGGAAACAATTTTTGAAACAATACGATAAACCCTCGTCGCTTGCGGACGTAAAACAGCAAGGACAAGCGCTGGTGAGCGCTACATAGAAAAAGCGTTTGCTTTATTTGAGGAAACTGTTCATTTCTCGACAACTTGAATTTTGGCTTTCCCGAATACTGCGAAACGCTCACGTGTTCACGTGGGCTTTTTGCGTATATTGGAGCCAAAAGGGAGTCGAGACCCGAACAAACCAATATAGAAGGCAAAAAGTTCACGTTTTTGTGTGACCCATATACAATTTATTACTTAAAACCGACGAGGCGATGGGATATAACTGCCAACAACTATAATGAAAAAGATATTGTTTATTATTCTGGCTGCGCTGCCACTATTGTTTGCCTCATGCGAAAAAAAGAACGATACGAGTGTGGACAATCCAAAGAGTGATATAGGAGTGGAATGGATTGTTTATGAAAATAATGGAGAAAATTATGCCCCTTGTATGTATTTTCAAGATGGAAATCTTGTATGCCTTGAGGAAAGTAATGTTATCTGGGATAATTGGGTTTCATCTGTCGGCAAGGTAAAAAATTTGAAGGATGTCAACTATGTACCATCGGACTGGGGGAAATCAATAAAGATTGAAATAGGTCATGGCTATGTTCTTAAATACCATGAATCGTATTCTTATACTTGCTTATACACCCGTCTCCGTGTTTTGGAATACATTGACAAAGGAGAAGCAAAGGGTTATAGAATTCGTATTCAGCAGAAGTGGGATCCTCTGAGAGATGAATAAATTTGCTTTGCACAAACGGAAATCCGTTGTGTGCAATGAGACAGTGGCGGCAGAAATGTCGCCGCTGTTTTTAATGCCGCATGGACTACATTCGCATTTATCGTGTATCGGGCGGGCGAAGCGATAGCGAGACGCGAGGGCGAAGAAATCGTTCGAGCGAAGCGAGATAAGAATTGTCCGCACGCAGAGGGCGGACGCGAAGGACGACTACCGCCAACGTCCGAGCTAACAAAAGGAGCGCGGCTCATCCGATGAGCCTGAAAGAGAAGAAAGACAAGCGGCGGCAGAGATGTCGCCGCCTGTTTTTTCTCGCAACTAACGTTACGAGCACAGGACAAAAAGGCTACACTCCGCATGGCGCCACATCCGCATTGAGCCTCTTCCGGGCGGGGCGAGACGTTTGGCTATGCTGGAATTTGATTCCAGCGCAATAGACAAAGGCTCGGACGGAAGGAGGCGAACAATGTCCACATGCAGAGGGCGGAAGCGAGACGCTAAACCGCCTATGCGGCGAGCAAACAAAAAGCGGAGCGGCGGATCACATCCGCCTGAAAGGGAAGAAAGAACTAGCGGCGGCAGGGATGTCGCCGCTTATTGTTATCCGAAGGGGCGTTCTTTGCGGATGACGGCGCGGATGAAATTGTCTATGCGGGCATAGATGAGGTAGTTGCCATCTTTGTCCTTCGGAGCAATTGGATCCGGTGTGCCGTTGAGCTGGGCATAGAAACGGGCTTTATAGCCGTCTAAGAGGGCCTGTTTGTCTGCCGGAAGGGGCGTTTTGAACTTGAGGGAGTCGATGAGTTCTTTGGCGAAATGTGAAGCTGCACCGAACTGCGACATATTAGCCCGTTCACGGATAAGAGCCGGGGAAGTCTTGAAATTACGAGGAGCCGGTTTGTACGCCTCCAGACGACCGACTTTGGTTATATTGCCTTCATAGTCCCGAAAATGCTTGCGACGCTCCACCAATCCTTCTTTGGAATGTGCTCCGCGCATCTCCAAGATGTCGGGTGTGTGTTTGATTTTAGCCATATTTACTATTCGTAGAATTTAGTTAATTCTTAATCAAGGAGGTCTTTAGTAGCAGTTTATCTGCAGATTACGCCGATAATGACGCACTTATCACGTACTTATCACCAACTTATCACGCACTTATCACGCACTAATTTTGCGCAAAATTACTACATTTTTTCGGTTTTTGCAAGAAAAAACGACCGATTTTTTAAGCATTCTATACTATATTATATATAAAATATATAATATACATATTGCAGGCTTTTTTGAGAAAGAAAGAGGGACTCGCAACAAAAGTTACGAGCACGGGACGAAGAATTGCGATAAAATATACTATTTTTAATAAAAAATAGCGTAAACTCTTGCACATGTCAAAAAAAAGCAGTAACTTTGCACCGCAAAATGTGTGAAACATAAATTTTTAAACAAACAATACATTTAATCTAACATGATTTACTCGAAAGAAGTACAAGAAATGTGCGTTGTAGCGAAGGGTCCGAAGCATGGCCCGGCACCGATTCCCGAAGAGGGCAAATGGGTGAAGGCTACTGAGATCAAGGACATCTCGGGTATGACGCACGGTATCGGTTGGTGTGCTCCGCAACAGGGTACATGCCTCGTGGAGACCATCGGTTGCTCGGGCATGACCCACTCGGCTGCTATGGCCGCAGAGATTCTGCCGGGCAAGACCATCCTTGAGGCACTGAACACCGACCTCGTTTGCGACGCCATCAACACCGCGATGCGCGAGTTGTTCCTGCAGATCGTTTACGGACGTACGCAGAGTGCGTTCAGCGAGGGCGGTCTGACCATCGGTGCAGGTCTGGAAGACCTCGGTAAGGGACTCGTCAGCCAGTGCGGTACGCTCTACTCCACCAAGGCTAAGGGCGTTCGTTACCTGCAGTTAACCGAAGGTTACATCACCAAGGAGTTCCTCGATGAGAACAATGAGGTTTGCGGTTACGAATACGTACATATGGGCAAGTTCATGGACGCTGTAAAGAAGGGCATGGACGCCAATGAGGCACTGAAGAGCGTTACCGGCACCTATGGTCGTACGACCAAGGAGCAAGGCGCAGTTAAATCAATTGATCCACGCAAAAACTAAGGAGGGAACGTTATGATTCGTGAAGTAAAATTTGAGTCGCAAGACCGCCGCGAGAAACAGATTCTCGCCGCTCTGAACGCGAATGGTATCGCTTCCATCGAGGAGGCAAATCAGATTTGCGAGCAATATGGCCTCGATCCGTATATGACTTGCGAGGAGACCCAGCGTATCTGCTTTGAGAACGCCAAGTGGGCATATGTAGTAGGTACGGCTATCGCCTTGAAGAAGGGTTGCAAGAACGCCGCTGACGCTGCCGAGGCTATCGGTATCGGTCTGCAGGCCTTCTGTATCCCGGGTTCTGTGGCTGACGACCGCAAGGTAGGTATCGGTCACGGTAACTTGGCAGCCCGTCTGCTGCGCGAGGAGACCCAGTGCTTTGCATTCCTGGCAGGCCACGAGAGCTTTGCAGCTGCTGAGGGCGCTATCAAGATTGCCGAGATGGCGAACAAAGTTCGTAAGAACCCGCTTCGCTGCATACTGAACGGCCTCGGCAAAGACGCTGCTATGATCATCAGCCGTATCAACGGTTTCACATACGTACAGACCGAGTTCGACTACTTTACCGGAGAACTGAAAGAGGTTCGTCGCAAAGCATATTCGAACGGTCCGCGTGCGAAAGTGAACTGCTACGGTGCAGACGATGTTCGTGAGGGTGTAGCTATCCTGTGGCACGAGAACGTGGATGTCAGCATCACAGGTAACTCGACCAACCCGACGCGCTTCCAGCACCCGGTAGCAGGTACGTATAAGAAAGAGCGTATCCTGGCAGGCAAGCCGTACTTCAGCGTAGCCAGCGGTGGTGGTACAGGTCGTACCTTGCACCCGGATAACATGGCTGCAGGTCCTGCTTCGTACGGTATGACGGATACCCTCGGCCGTATGCACAGCGATGCACAATTTGCAGGTTCGAGCTCCGTTCCGGCACACGTAGAGATGATGGGCTTCCTGGGTATCGGTAACAACCCGATGGTAGGATGCACCGTAGCTTGCGCTGTGAACGTAGCATTGGCGCTTAACAAGTAATTAAAAATTGTCATAATAAACAATTTCCTATTTATTCACAAATTTAAACAACTTACAAGTATGAAAAAGATTTTGATGCTTTGTGTAGCCGTTATGATGGCTGCAACTTCTATGAAAGCTCAACACGAGATCGGTGGTATCGTTGGTGGTATGAACGGTCTTAGCTACAAGTACTGGTTCAACGACGCACTGGCTCTGCAGGCTGACCTCGCAGTAGGTCTGACTGAGGCTGCTTACAAAGGCGGTAGTGCAGGTCAATATGACTTCACGATCAACCCGAACGTAGAGTATCACTTCGATCTGCCAGCTAACTTCAAGATTTATGTCGGTGGTGGTCTCAACTTCGGTCTTTGCGACGGTCTTGGTACACATGGTGGTGCTTACAGCTTTGACCCTTCCGATTTCATGGACTACGCTCCGGCTCATCGCGCTCGCATGTCAGGTGGTTCGAGCTCCACTGTCTGTGGTAAGTTCGGCATTAACGCTATCTGCGGTGTTACCTATGACATCCAGGCTGTACCTCTGGTACTCGCTTTTGACTTCCGTCCGGGTTACGGTATGAGCTTCAGAGATTCGAAAGTAGATCCGAGTCACTTCTTCGATTGGAAACTCGCTTTCGCAGTTCGTTACAAACTCTAAGCTGATTTTTCAAACAAAAAAGAACGCATATGCACACGCATGTGCGTTTTTTTTATATAAAGTGAAATAAAACACACAAAAAATTTGCGTATATCAACTATTTTTCATATCTTTGCGCCCAAATAAGTTATATTTTTAGCAAAATAAGATTAAATACATCTATTTACTATCATGAGCGAGTATAAGAAAAGAGGTGGTGATGTGTTGCATTGCCCTAAATGCGGCGCCATCGTGCCGGAGTCTGCGTCGGTGTGTCCCGAGTGCGGCCATGAGTTCAGCGAGATAGAAGCCAACAGCAGTTCCATGCTACTGGCGACGCTGCTGGCCCAGACGGATGATTACGAACGTCAGTGTCAGATCATTGAGACCTTCCCGTTGCCTAATTCGAAGGTCGATCTGCTGGAGTTTGCCACGGCACTGAAGCCCCGAATCAAGAACATCGACAACCCGCTGGCAGATGCGTATATGGTGAAATACCAGGAGTTGATTGAGAAGATCAAGACGTCGTTTGCAAAAGATCAGCAGCTGATGCGTTTTGTGAACGAGTTTGATGCGCTGTATGCTGAGATAGAAGTGAAGAAGAAGAAAGCCGACCGTCAGTACTGGTTCAGCGAGCACTCGAAGCTGCTGATCACGTCGGTGGTGATTGTTCTGGCGCTGCTGATAGGCGGCGGCGTGCTGATTGCCTTCCGCGACACAGCTGCGAACAATGCGGACCGTTGCGTGACGGCGGTGACGAAGGCGGTGGATAAGGACAACCTGAAGAAAGCCCGTAACTTCCTCGTGAGCTACAAGAAAGACAAGGATGAGGTGATCGAAGGCTACGTGACGCTGCTGAGCAAATATCTGGACGAAGGCAAGTGGGAAGACGCGAAGTCGCTGGTGGAATATTACGGCCAGGGCGAATACACCAAGCCGCTGAACAAGGGTCTGTTCAACTACCTGCTGTCGATCGGCGAATATGAACTAGCGGAGAACTATATCAACGTAGAAGAGAAGCCGACAGACAGAGAGTATTACACCTACATGGAAGAGTGCGTCAAACTGATGTGCCAGGCAGGAATGCTGAGTGAGGCGCAAGCCTTCATTGCCAAAAAGGCGTTGCACTACGCAGCCAGCTCGGGCTACTACAGCAAGACCCGCGTACAGGAGAGGCTGAACAAGATAGTCAATCAATACAAATAATGGCACAGTTTTTGAATTGAGAATTATAAATTAAGAATTAAAAAAAATATAGTACCATGGGACTTTTTGGTTTTGGTAAGAAACATGACGGAGGCGTCATGGACGCCATCAATGCGGATGGCATGGGTAATCACATTGTATGGCAGTGGCGCCCGAAAGGACAAGATCTGGACACGTCGAACAAAGCGAATGCTATCCGCATGGGTAGCGGTTTGCTGGTGAATGACGGCCAGGCAGCGATGTTCCTTTATCCGAACAGCAACCAGTCGGATGTCATCCTCGGCTACCACAACGACACCATCGATTCGAGAACCGGCAACTACCCCATCCTGGCCAACATCATCGGTGCGGCCTATGACGGCAGTACGCCGTTCCAGGCACGTATCTACTTCGTGTCGATGGAAGGTGGTATGCAGGTGAATTTCTCAACGGAAGGATTTGTAGAGACCCGTCCGTCGCAGCCGAACCTCTCGATGTACACCGTCAAGGTGGCTGTGAGCGGTTCGCTGATGTTCTCTTGTGTTCCGACTGACATGCAATTGGATTTCCTGTACAAGCAGGCACAGCAGAACGGATCGCAGATGACGTACGAGGAATTCCGCGACACGACCCTGAAAGAGGCGGTGCGTAAGATCTTCCGTATGTGCAAGGGACAGAACACCACACTGGACATGCTGCAGGACAAGATCAAAGACACCATCAAGACCGAGTTGATCGATCGCGTAGCGAACATCCCCGACGGTATCTTTGTGCTTCACCTGAACAAGTTGACCAAACAGTTCTCACAATATATCTACGAGCAGATCTACCCGATCATGCGTGACTCGATCGGTATATGGCCGACCCGCATGAACATCACCGACATCCGTTTTGACGAGTCGACCGATGAATTCCAGATGTTGAAGCGCATCACCACGGGTCAATCGTTCAACATCAGCATGCAGAACGAAGAGAACCTGCTCAGCCAGTTGGCTACCGATGCAGCTGTTCGCAACGGCATGGTGGCACGTCAGGCCGAGATTCAGATGGATCATCAGGAAGACATGATGGCCAGAATGCGCGAAGAGGCACAGTTTGCACAACACACGCAGACGGAGAGCACTGCTCACCGTACCGATCTGGCTTCGGAGACCGCTTATCTGGGTGCACATACCGTGAACGTACAGGGTGCAGTGATGCAGACCGGTATGGAGAACATCGGCAACATGGGCACGATGGACTTCGGTGCAGGCGACAACATGAACCCTGCCGGCATGATGATGGGCATGGGTATGGCCGCCGGTATGGCCGGTCAGATGGGTCAGATGATGAGCAACATGGGCAATGCATTCAACGCCCAAGTGGCAAAAGCCGGTGCACCCACTCCTCCGCCGATGCCGGGACAGACGCCTCCGGCACCGACCACGCCGCAGGCCCCTGCCTTCTACGTACTCAACAACAACCAGCAGATGGGTCCGTATGACATGAACACCTTGCGCCAGCTGGCTGCCTCGGGTATGCTCAACGCCCAGACGATGGTATGGACTCAAGGTATGCCGCAATGGGACGCAGCAGGTCGGGTATCGACTCTCGCGCCGCTCTTCCAAGCGCCGCAGCAGACGCCACCGATGCCGCCGACGCCTGGTAGCATGCCACCGCCACCTCCTGCGATGTAATGTTGAATGTTTAATGTTGAATGTTTAATGTTGAAGGAATATGAATCCACAAGATTTTGATGCGTTACTAAGCACGCAATCAGGTTTCTACAGTCAGACCCAGATGGTGAACTCGGATGCCAACCACCAGTTGACGCAACAGGCCCTGCAGAATGTACAGGCGATGCAGACGGCCGTCCCCATGGGCAACGTGCCCGGTGTACCCGTCTCGCCGGCCTTTGAGCAGATGGCTCAGGAGCGCAAGGCGCTAGAAGCACAGTTCCATGTACTGCTGAACGGCGCCCAGAAAGGTCCGTTGACGCTGGAACAGTTGAAAGGTCTGGCTATCGCAGACGTGATTGACGAGAACACGCAGGTATGGCGTGTCGGCACCAAAGACTGGACGGATCTGAAGACCTGTCTTAATAATCTCTAATCACCCAAAAACGTGATTGATATGAACGATTCTTCTGACATGTTCGACAAAGTAGTGGAGTTTGGCATGGGCATGGCTCTCTGTCAGCAGATTCCGCAAATGATGAATGCGGCCAGCGCAGCAGCCAACCAACCCGCTCCGCCTCCCGTACCACAGGCCACGGCTTATTTTCTGGCTATCGAAGGCAAGCAGTATGGTCCGTTCACTGTAGATCAACTGCGTCCGTTTGTACCTACCGGCCAGATCAACGGTCAGACGCTGGTATGGTGTCAAGGGATGAGCGGATGGGAGCCCGCCTCGACCCGAGCCGACATAGCATCTATTTTATAATTCGTTAACCGACAAATACATACAACAATGAAAATCAATCCATTTCTGACGATCATTGCGCTGCTGTTCGCAGCAATCGTATCGTACGCACTTTATTCCTACTGCCACGCAGAGGCGTTACGATGGTTGATCACCCTGTTTGGCGGGGTAAGTATCTTCTTGGCATGGGCCGGTACGATCGCGGTAAGCCTGACAGAGAAAAAACGCAATGTGAATTTCAAAGTGATGAACGGTCTGTTCGCTACAGCCATCACCGCCATGCAATTGATCTTCACGTTCTCGGCTGTAAGCACGCCGACGTATCTGCTGTGCAGCGGCGTATTGCTGCTGGTATGGCTGACGCTGGCATATGCCATGGCCAAATAAACGATAATTAACTTTTTATTCACCTCAAATAACTACAATTATGAAAAAACTGTTGATGGTTGCTATGGCCTTAATCATAGCGTGTGGTGTCAGCTATGCTGAAGAGAAAGACATGAAACAACTGCGCAAAGAGCGTGCAGAGTTGCGTAAACTGTCCGCAAAAGAATTCAACACCAAAGCTACCAAGGCTGCTCGCAATGAAGCAAAGGCCCTGAAGAAAGAAGGTTGGAAAGTTAATCCGGGTGCACTGCCCCTGGAGAAACAGCTGGACAACTCGTATCTGAAGCAACAGGAGTTTGACGATGATCTGTTCCCGAAGTATATCATGGCAGACGGCAAGTCGATCGGCGAGAGCTACGAAGCTGCCCGCGCTGCTGCCACAAGTCTCGCCATCAGTTCGCTTGCCGGCCAGATTCAGACGGAGGTGGCTGCCCTGATAGAGAACACTATCGCCAACAAACAGCTTGCTCCGCAGGAGGCTGCATCTATCGTTGAGACCGTTCAATCGAGCAAGAACCTGATCACACAGTCGATCGGACGTACGCTGCCGCTGGTAGAGTGCTATCGTGAACTGAAGAAAAACGGTAACATCGAAGTACTGGTTCGCATCGCTTACAGCGAGAAAATGGCGAAAGAGGCTGTGAAGAAAGCAGTTCGTGAAGAGCTGGAGAAGAAGGGTGAGGACCTGCACGAGAAGTTGGACAAAGCCCTTGGTTTGTAATCCACAAAAGAAACGTCTATGAAACGTTTTCTATTCTTTGTAACGGCACTGCTGTTCCTCGGGACGGCAGTAGCCGCTGACAAAGTAATCCAATCATCCGCCAAACGAGCCCCCGGTTGGATCGGCGGCATGGGCGAAGATTATTTCATCGTGAGCGCAGAGGCGCCCACCCTGGATGAAGCCCAGCAGAAAGCCATGAACCGTGTACGCGAAGAGATCATCGCAGCTATCGCTACGCAAGTTCATTCCGCCACCTCCATCACCATTCGCGAGGTGACCGAGAACGGCGTGATTGACTCGCATAAGGACATACAGAGTGAGGTCAGCGTAAAAGCAGCTGACATTCCCTATCTGGCCAGTATTTCACCCTCTCTGGCTAGCGATTACTACTGGGTGAAAGTACGCAGAAGCGACAAGTCGGTGTACTACGTGTACCATATTCTCTATCCGCTTTCGGCATCCAAACTGCGCATGCTGGTGGATGAATATGACAAACAGCAGAAGCAGATCAACGACTCGCTGCAGGCTTTTGCATCCGTCAACATGGCCAATTATGACGACCTGAACAAGATGCTGATGCAATACACAGCGCTTAGCCGCTTCGAAGCAGGACTGCACGAGGACGACAACCGTCATGCCATCTGCAAGACGATCCTGAACGGCTACGACAAGATGCTGGCCGGCAACCTGCACATAGAGACGATTGCATCGGACCGCCAGCAAACGACCGTCGCACTGATGTACGGTCCGAAACGCATCCAATACACGGTGGTGCCCAAGGTGAAGAGTAACTGTATGACCGCTATCCAAACGAAAAGCGAAGGAAATGCCACCCGCATCTCCTATGACTTCGAAACCGGTTGTTACGACGACGATCAGAACTGGCTCGATGTCACCTTCACCGTCAATACGAAGAAAATATCAACACGTTGTTATATTAAGTAACCAAAAGGTTTCCTGTTATGAACAAACAATTCCTACTCTTAGGGTTGACTCTGGCTCTCAGTATGTCTGCTTTTGCAGGCCAGGTGAAGAGAGAAGTCATCTCTTCGGATTATTCCCGTAATAGCGTCTCCAAAATTGCCATTGTGTATGATGACCAGTGGAATCGGGAGACCAGCCAAGGTTTTGACGCCATCGACTTCGGTGCCAAATTTGACATCAACCAGCTGCAGACTAAGACGATTCAATTGCGTGGCGCAGCACGTACGACGGGCAACACCTCCGCACAGACCGACATCAACACCCGGACGCTGCTAACCAATTATATCAACCAGCATAATATCGGTAAGGAGATCTTCGACTACATCCTGATGGTGGATCAGAATGGCCGGTTCCACTACGACCGAATGGTAGCTCGCAGCCGTTGGAACGCCAACGATGAAGATGTCAAGTTGGACAATGCCTCGCAAGTAAAGACCATGGATGAGAACGGACCTGCTCTGCTGAAGAACAGCTACATCGTGGTGTTTGACGCCAAAGAGACACGCGTAGAGGAGAAGACCAACAGTTACGGAGAAAGGGTCAACGAATACAAAGCCGTTGTCTCGGCATATGTCTTTAAGATTGACAATGCAGATGAGGTGATCAACAACATCTTGCACAACATGTGGATCTACGACACGGACGATGCCGCCACCGTGGCTGCCAAGCGCGAGGCATACAACAAGGTGCGTATCCCGATGCGATGCGTGACCGCACAAGCCACCTCTGCTTCATCAGAGAAATCAATGCACGAAGCCATCGCCGGCTCGTATGAGAACCTGCTGAGCAAGATGGAGAATAACATCGCCGCATGGGAAGTGAAGATCACTCCTGAGCAAGTTCGTCCGTACATCACTGCCAAGATCGGTAAGAAAGAAGGACTGAAGAACGGTCAGCGATTCAAGATTCTGAAGAACAAGGGCGACGAAGACAAGGGCGATCTGCGTACCGTAAAAGTAGGTTACGCGCGTGTGACGACCGTGGCTGACAACAACTCAGTGGCTACCGGCAACACCGCTACTTCGTCCCTCTACCAGATCTCCGGTAAATACCTGAAGGGCACAGAGTTCCTCAAACAGAGCAACGACATCAAACTGGGTCTGAGTATCGACTACAACTACAACGGTCTGGGTTGGGACAACCAGAATGTGTTTGGTGCATTCTCGATGGTAGACCTCACGCTGGACTACCTGATGCACATCCAACGCAACGGTATCTCCCACTATGCTCGCGTCAACTTCGGTTACGATATAGCCACCAGCAAGATGCTGCGCAACGGCTACAAGAATCGGAATGACGTAAGCGAAGCCCAAGCAGAATATGCTATCAAAAACGATGAATGGTTGAAAGATGGCGTTTCGTTCTTCAACATTTCGATCGGTTATATGGTTGGATTGAAAGCAAAACAGGTATTCGAATTGCAGCCGATGTTCAATGTAGGTGTCGATCTGCCTATTTGCCATGCCAAGGACGCCATGAGTTCTGACGAAAAGAAATCTAACTTCGGTGTATTCATCGATCCGGCCGTACGTCTGGTATTCAACTGCGGCTACCCGTTCCAGATCTTCTTCCAAACCGACTATTGCGTCACTGTATACCAAGGTGGCACCTACAAACGACTGAATGATAAACTAGGTGAATGCGGCCGCAAACGCAATTACGGTCTAGGTGTAGCAGCCGGTGTTAAATGGACATTCTAATACGATAAGAGTATATGAAAAAGTATTTTATTTTCGCGTTGGCGATGCTGATAGCCATGCCGATGATGGCCGGCAAACCGCGTCATGCCGCTGTCTTTGACGACCCGCAGTCGTACTCGTGCATGTTTATCAATGTAGCCACCGCCGGAACGAAGAACATCAAAGTGTCGGGTATCGCGAAGAACAAAGATGCCGCTATCGAGCGTGCAGGAATGAATGCCGTCCATACGGCTATCTTCAACGGTATTCCCGGTGGCAACAACGGTCAACCTACCCCATCCCTGTATGGCAGTCCCGCTCCCGCACCCGAACATCAGCAATATTTTGACAACTTCTTCAACCAAGGTCAGTATAAGATGTTTCTGACGCAAGTGTCTGCGCCCTCGGGCAAAGACATGAGTGAGGTGAAAGGTGGTGTCCAGGTGAAAGTGGAGATCCAAGTTCGTTTCGACGAATTGAGGAAGAAGCTGATCAATGACGGCATCATCAAAGGACTGACCGATGCTATAGGCAGTGCGCAGAAACCCGTGATCATGATTTTTCCGGACGAGGACTGGTGTAAGTCGCATCGTTATACGATGGCGGATGATGCCAATACGGTGGATTACAACAAAGCCTTGTCGGATGTGAACATGAAAGATCTGATCAATGAGTTCACCAATTTCATGGTAAACGTATGCGGGTATGAATGCGAAGACCTGGCTGCTACCCTCAAGGATTTCCGTAATGAGAAAGCCTGGGGCATGGCCGATGCCGTAGATGACGGCGAAGACAAGGCCGGTGGTGCACGCGAATTGCTGGCATCGGCCGCTAACGCAGATTTCTGCATCGAGTTCTACCCCGAGTTGCGTCAAGACGCCGGCAAACAGTATGTCATCTTCCGCATCAAAGCGGTGGATGCCAGCACCAACAAGGCGTTCTACACGATGTCCGCTCAGGGTACCAGCACCTACGGTTCCGGCCAGATGGTGAACCAACTCAAAGAGGCGGTACTCAACATCAAGGACGAGTTCATCGGTGCGCTGCAGAAGAAGTTTGGCAACATGGCCAAGAATGGCCGTGAGATTCGCCTGCTCATCCAACGCAAAGAGACTTGTCCCGTCAATTTTGCCAAGAAATACGACGGTGATCCGCTGTCAAGTTGGATTGAGGACTGGCTGAATGCCAAAGTGCAAACCCCGGGCTTTACCTCCGGCAAGAACACAGCGAACAGGCTGGAATACAAACAGGTGATGATACCTCTGATGAAAGAGAAGAAAAACCGCGTCACCAAACGGACGGAGTTGCGCGCACAGAGTGCCAAGGACTTTGCCAACGAACTGGCTGACTTCATCACTGAGACCACCAACCTGCCCTGCCGTGTGGACAGCCGCAGTATGGGTAAAGCCGTTATCACGTTGGGTCAAGACGACTCAGAAATGGACGAATAAACACCAATAATCTATAGCGATTATGAAAAAATTATTCTATCTAATAGCCCTTGCCGGAACACTCATCTGTTCTGCACAAGCTCAGGAACCGGCAACAACGGATGAAGCCGCATCCATTCCTTTGTCCGCCTACATGGATCCCTCTTTATCGATTCCTCAGAGTGCCCAAAAGGTGATGATTGACAAGATGCAGAAGATCCTGTCGAAAAACGGCCTCGTCGCCACTGAAAACGAGCGTTTTATCGTCACGGCTAACATCAATGAGCTGAATGTAGAAAAGAGCGAAACGGCTCCGGTCGTTTATATCGTTACCCTGGAGGTGAATTTCTATCTGGGCGACGGACTCGACGCTATCCTCTACTCCAGTTGTTCGACAGAAGTGAGCGGTGCCGGCGAATCGAAGCAGAAAGCCTACATGGCTGCAGTGAAAAAGATCAAGGTGAACGATCCTATGTTCAAGGCTTTTCTGGACAAAGGCAAGGCGCGCATCTTGGTGGAGCTCAGAAGAGCGCAAGCGGCCGAAGCTCAACGGATAGCAGAAGAGGAGGCGGCCCGCGCAGCAGAGCAAGCTGAACGCGAAGCACGTGAAGCACTGGAACGCGAAAGACAAGAGGAGCGCGAAGCGGCTGCTGAAGCAGCTCGCGAAGAAGCGGCCCGTCAGGCACCCGAAGCTGCAACCAATTCCGTAAAGACTGTTCAGGAAAAGCAGAGCGGAAAGCCGGCAAAAACCGCTGCCAAAGCCGAGGCTAAACCGGAAGAGAAACCCAACTATCAAGTGAAGGGAAAATGGTTTAAGTAAGCTGAAGCCTCCTATACAAAAACGAGCTCGTCTCCCGACGAACTCGTTTTTTTCATATAACAAACAATCTCCTATTTATCCACTAAGAACTAGTGTTACTTACAATAAAGCAAACACCGTGCCAAACCGGACACAGGAGATCATTTTTTTATTTTATCGGTGCACATTTGCGTGCCAGATAGGCTGCATCATCCGCCGATAGCAACGGTGCTGTCTCCTGATAAACACGCTGATGGTAGGCATTAATCCATGCTATCTCCTCGTCAGTCATAAGGCTGCGATCAATCAGCTGTGTATCGTAGAAACAGAGCGTAAGGGTTTCGAATTGCAACCACTTGTCCTCGGTCGTTGTCGCCTCTGTCGGCTCCGCAGGGATGACTGTAATCAAGTTCTCCGTACGAATACCCCATTGGCCGGTACGGTAGATACCCGGTTCGTCGGAGATAATGTGTCCTACCTCCAGCGGCGTAGGATTGTTATCGGTACGCACGTTCTGCGGCCCCTCATGGCAACCGAGGAAATGACCTACGCCGTGGCCTGTACCGTGACCGAAGGTGATGCCTGCCGCCCACATATACTGCTTGGCCAGTGCATCCAGTTGATTACCGCGCGTACCCATGGGGAAACGGACAGTAGCCAAAGCGATATGACCCTTGAGCACATAGGTGTAATCACGTTTTGCCTGCGCAGGGACGTCTCCGCCCAACCAGACGGTACGGGTGATGTCGGTAGTGCCGTTCAAGTATTGGCCTCCGCTATCAAGCAGCAACATACCCTTCGGGTGCACCACTGCGCACTGCTCTTTGGTGGCAGCGTAATGGACGATGGCTCCGTTGCCCAGATAGCCGGCTATCGTGCCGAACGACTCCTCCACGAAGTTCTCGCCCTGCTGACGGAACGCATGCAATTTCTCCATCAGATCCCACTCTGTAAGCGTCTTGCCGTCGGCAAAAGCCTCCTCTTCCAGCCAGCGGAAGAAACGTGTCAGCGCAACGCTGTCCCGACGCATGGCAATGCGCTCGCCCTCCAGTTCGACAGCGTTCTTTTTCGCTTTGTCAATCAGGATAGGCGACTTGGTGTTCATGCGTTGGCATTCAGCAGGAATAGCCTCGTAGAGTGCCTCGTTGACCTTCGCGCCATCGAAAAGGATCGTGCCTTTCAGCCCACGGATATAGTCGAACACAGCCTCATACGGCTGTACGCTGATGTCGTTGAAATCCAAGTAGTTCTGTGCCACAGTGTCCACCTTGGCGGCATCTACGAACAGGGTGCAATGCGCCTGTTCGAGCACTACATAACTGATCACAACGGGGTTGTATTCCACATCATTGCCACGAATATTGAGCAACCAGGCCACTTCGTCGAGTGCGCTGATGATCATCGCATCGGCTTTCTTAGCCGCCAGGGCCTCACGCATACGCTGCAACTTACTCTCCACTGTCTCGCCGGCAAAGTCCGCACTATAGGGATAGAGCTTGTCTTGCGGGATAGCGGGACGTCCTTCAGTCCAGATAGGACGAATCAGGTCTATCGACTTCATCGTCAGCTGCTTCTGCCAGTCGGCAAAATCATTGACGCTGAACATCTCCGTATTGACGCCAACCGCACCCTCTACATGTTCAGCCAACCAGTCGATCAACTTAGGACAATCGATGTCGCTCTCGCGCATCAGTTGGATGGTCGTGCCCTGCAACTCGATGCCAGCCTGCAGATAATAGCGGCTGTCGGTCCAGAGAAGCGCCTCATCAAGCGTCACCACCATCGTACCGCTCTCGCCGTTGAAGCCCGAAAGCCACTGCATCTCATACCAATGGGAAGCCATATATTCACTTGCGTGCGGATCGGTTCCCGGCACTACATAGGCCGCCAAACCGGCTGCACGCATCTCTTGCCGCAACGCGGCTATTCGTTCGTTTACAGTCATAGTTTGAAGAATTTTGCTGCAAAAATACTAAAAATCTTGCACATATGCAAAAAAAGTTGTAATTTTGCAGCATAAAAATAGATAAAGACGATGACGAAACTAAGTGTCAACATCAACAAGGTCGCTACGCTACGCAATGCGCGTGGAGGTAATATGCCTGACGTTCAACGTTTTGCGGTTGATTGCGAGTTGTTTGGAGCCCAAGGAATTACGGTTCATCCGCGTCCGGACGAGCGCCATATACGCAAGGAAGATGTGTATCAACTCAAGTCGATGGTTACTACGGAACTGAACGTAGAGGGCAACCCGACGGACGAGTTTCTGGCGTTGGTGACGGACATCTGTCCGACGCAGGTGACCTTGGTGCCAGATGACCCGAACCAACTGACCTCCAACCATGGTTGGGACACCCGCCGACACCTGGATTTTCTGAAGGGAGTGGTCAACCAGTTGCATGCCTCCCGCATCCGCGTCAGCATCTTTGTGGATCCCGACCCGGTAATGGTGGAGTATGCCTTGCGCACCGGTGCCGATCGCGTGGAGCTGTACACCGGTCCATACGCTGAGATGTATGCCGAGAACCCGAAGAAAGCCATCGACATGTATCGTCCCTCGGCGATGAAGGCGCATGAGTTGGGTCTGGGCATGAATGCCGGCCACGACCTGAACCTCAAGAACCTCAAGGCGTTCATCAAGGCTTTCCCATGGACAGCAGAGGTCAGCATCGGTCATGCTATCGTCTGCGATGCCCTCTATCTGGGTATACAAGAGACCATTCAGGAATACCTGGACTGCTTGAAGAAATAGAATAGAAATCGTAAAATCGTAAATCGAAAATCTCTGATATGTTATTACAAATTGACACTGTAGCGCTTGCCGACGAACTGCTGCAAGCGGAAGAGCCCCTGCAAGAGGCTGCACAACAATCGATTAACCTATGGACCATGGCTCAGTATGGCGGTTGGATTATGATCATCCTTGCGTTGCTGCTGGCTGTGGCATGTTATATCTTCATTGCCCGTCTAGTGGTCATCAAGCAGGCCACACGCGAGGACAAGTCGTTCATGGATCGCATCCGCGACTGCATACACGAGGGTAAGATCGACTCCGCACTCAGTCTGTGCAAGCAGACGGACACCCCGTCGGCACACATGATTGAGAAAGGTATCAGTCGTATAGGCCGCCCGATGCAAGACGTGCAGGTAGCGGTGGAGAATGTGGGCAACCTGGAGGTAGGTAAACTGGAGAAGGGACTGGTCATCATGGCCACCATCGCCGGTGGTGCACCGATGCTCGGTTTCCTCGGTACGGTACTCGGTATGGTACAGACGTTCTATAACATGGCGCAGACCTCCGGCGGACTGATTGAGATGAGTGCTCTCTCTACGG
The DNA here is from genome assembly GCA_902784585.1 of uncultured Bacteroidales bacterium. Classification (GTDB taxonomy): domain Bacteria; phylum Bacteroidota; class Bacteroidia; order Bacteroidales; family Paludibacteraceae; genus Colicola. The sequence goes on from CACZVM010000011.1 coordinate 55,338, forward strand.
GAATGTACCAGGCCATGGTGACTACTATCGGTGGTCTGATCGTAGGTATTCTGGCGATGTTCGCCTACAACTACCTCGTAGCCCGCATCGATCGCGTGGTACGACTGCTGGAAAGCCGCACACTGGAGTTTATGGACCTGCTGAACGAACCCGCTTAGTCGCAGTCACTGGCCTCGTACGAAAATTTTCGGGGCTCGAATAAAAACAAAAACCAAAAAGAAGAATGGCTTTAAAAAGACGCAATAAGGTGGACGCGACTTTTGCGATGAGCTCGATGACGGACTTGGTATTCCTGCTCCTATTGTTCTTCGTCATGGCATCGACGATGTCGTTCCCCAACGATATTAAGATCAACCTCCCCACCTCGCGTGCACAGAAAGTCTCGCGTCCGCAGGTGGCCAAGGTCAGCATCGACAACCTGGGCAACTATTTTGTTGCCATCGGTAAGGCGAAGCCGGTGCAGGTTAATCCGGATGATCTAGAGGCATACCTGAGTGAAATACAAGCATCGGACAGCACGATGTATATTGCTTTGCATGCCGACGAAGACGTGGCCTACAAAGAGGTGGTACGCGTACTCGACATCGCGAATGAGCATAAGATAAAGTTGGTAGTAGCGACAAAACGTGACTAAGAAACAAGAACGACATATTATCGCATCCGTGGGTACGGTGCTCTTTTTGCTAGTGGTTTTCCTGCTACTATGGTTCATCTACTTGACCGCCGTAGCACCGGAACAGGAAGAAGGCGTAGAGGTGGAGTTTGCCGAGATAGAAGAACCGGAAGAGCCGGCGGCGAATGCTGCCGCTTTTGCAGAGCAGACTACCGATGCGGCTCCTGCGGCTCCCGCCTCTCCGGCAGAAGAGGTAGCCACTAGTCCTGCCCCCGGTTCAGCCGCCGAACACATCCTGTCGGAAGAGGAGACGCTGGCACTGGAACGTGCACGCAAAGAGAAAGAGGAGAAGGCGGCAGCCGAACGTGCCCGCAAGCAGAAAGAGGCGGAGGCCATCGCCAAGGCAAACGCGATGGGTTCGCTCTTCGGTAAGACCAACGGCACCAACACCGGTGGCGATGGAGACCGGCAAGGCCCAGGACAGAAAGGCAATCCTGTGGGGCACGGCTCCAACGGAGGCAACAGCTGGTCTCTGAACGGACGAGGCATACGCGGTACGCTGCCACTACCGGCCAACAACTTCAACCAGGCAGGCAAAGTGGTGGTGCAGATACGCGTCAATGCAGCCGGACAAGTGGTGTCAGCCAGCGTCATCGGCGGTGACGTCTCTGACAAACAGACCCAACAACTCGCACTTGAGGCGGCCCGCAAGGCATCGTTCACCGAGGGCGATCATGATCAGATCGGAACAATTACCTATATATTCAAGTTAAACTAACACTAATCGCTTCACGATTTATGAATTATCTTTTTCTTGACAACGGTTTCGAGGAAATCGAGGCTATTACCACCATCGATTTGTTACGTCGCGCGAAGATTGCGCTAACCACCGTCTCTATCACCGGCAACCCGATGGTGCTGGGCGCACACAATATAGCCGTGGAGGCCGACGGACTGATTGGTAACATTGATTTCTCCGATGCAGAGATGCTTATTCTGCCCGGTGGACAAACCAAACTAGACGACTGTTCCGCATTGTGCGAACTGCTCGTAGAGCACAACAAGGCCGACAAACCCATCGCCGCCATCTGTGCGGCACCGATGGTGCTCGGCAAACTCGGCATACTGAAGGGCAAACAGGCCACCTGCTATCCCGGTTGCCAGGAACCGCTGGGAGAGAGTTACGTAGGCGGACTGGTGGTGGAGTCCAAAAACATCATCACAGCCAAGGGTCCCGGACTGAGTTCCGATTTCGCCTTCTGCATCATCGAGCATCTGGCCGGTGCTGATGCCGCCGATGCCGTGTATGACGCCGCACAATACTAAATCTGAACTCTGATGGCTGAATACTGACTGCTGACAGCTAATAAATAAAAAAACAGGCACTCAATGTGTCTGTTTTTTTATCCCTTTCACCTTACCTTAGGCCTACTATTTTGTGTAGTTGTACGCTCAGGCGCCAGAAGGGATGAGCGAGTATATAACGGACGGTGTCATCGAGGTTGTCGTTGCGGTCATCTTCCCACTCGTCCACGGCATGATCGATCAGCCATTCGCCGGTAAAGCGCAGAGGTTGCAACATCCAGTGCTCAGCCTCCAGTTGCGAGCGCCACACTTCGGGGTCGTACGTGCCGGTGAAGACCACCTTTACCTCGTTCACTCTCTTCAGCGCCAACGGAGCCTGACCGCTGACGGCTGAATGCTGAAGGCTTGTTTCCTTCGGCGAACAGGTAATCCAGTCGATGCCCTCCGGCAGCGGATGCGTGCCGTTGGTCTCTATGCAGATATAAAAACCTGCGGCATGCAGCGCATCCACAAGCGGCTTATCCACCTGCAGACTGGGTTCTCCACCCGTCAGCACCACCATCTTACGTCGCGGGTTCTGCAGGTCGTAAAGGGAGCATACTTCGGCCACCACCTCGTCAGCACTCATCTCACGATAGTCGGCAAACTCCGTGTCGCACCACGGGCAACGCAGGTTGCAACCGCTCAAGCGCACAAACACAGCGGGAATACCACTGTGTGCTCCTTCGCCTTGCAAGGTATAGAATATTTCATTAACGCGGTACACTAATCTCTCTCGTAGATAGCGACGTTGCCTTCTGACTCCTGCACGCTCACTTTATAGCAGTTCTCCACGTGGTCGCATATCCAGCGGGCGATATTCTCTGCCGAAGGATTGATATCCAACACCTCGTTGAGATACTTATGGTCGAAGGTGTCCTTCACCACACGCTTGATATGCGTGAAGTCGGTGACCATTCCATCGCGGTTCAGCTCCTTAGCGCGACAATAGACCACGATAATCCAATTGTGGCCATGCAGACTCTCACATTTACTTTCGTACGACAGCTCCAGATTGTGCGCTGCCGAGATCTCTATTCTTTTTTCAACGTAATACATGCTTCTCTTAATGCTTCTTCTCTTTCGCGACATGTGCCGCAGACGCCGCAGGGCTTGTCTCCGCCCTTGTAGCAGCTCCATGTCTCGTCGTAGTTGATACCCAGTTTCAGTCCGTGACGCACTATTTCCGTTTTGGAAATATTGGTATAGGGAGTGAGCAGTCGGACGCCGTTCCACGTGCCGGCCTCCACCGCACGGTCCATCGCCTCGACGAAGGCGGGTCGGCAGTCGGGATAGATCGTATGGTCGCCGGAATGGTTGGCCAGCATAATATATTGCAGCTTCTCGTTCTCGGCAATGCCTGCCGCGATAGAGAGCATGATGCCGTTGCGGAAAGGCACGACGGTGGAACGCATATTCTCTTCGTCGTAATTACCTTCGGGGATAGCTGCTGCGCCTTCGAGCAACGACGAACGGAACAAATCCTTAAAGAAGGACAGAGCCACTATTTTATGCGGAATACCGAGCCGCTGGCAATGCAGCCGAGCGAAGGTCAATTCCTTGTCGTTATGGTTGCTGCCGTAGTGGAACGAGACCGCCAAGGCTATCCGCTCGCGGTACTCATATAGCATCGTGGTAGAGTCCAGTCCGCCGGACAAAACTATCAGACTATCTTTCATAGGCCTTGCTAAACTGCTCGCGAAGTCGCTGGGCTTTGAGTTCCTGATGTTCGGCATCGGCGTAATTGGCAAACGGATAGATGCTAATGCCTCCACGGGGCATGAACCAGCCGGTCACCTCCAGATACTTGGGGTCCATCAGCCGCACCAGATCCTTCATGATGATGTTCACGCAGTCTTCGTGGAAGTCACCATGGTTGCGGAACGAGAAGAGGTAGAGCTTCAGGCTTTTGCTCTCCACCATACGCACGCGCGGGATATAACTAATGTATATATGTCCGAAGTCGGGTTGTCCGGTCTTGGGGCAGAGCGTAGTGAACTCCGGGCAGTTGAAGGTGACCAGATACTCATTCTCCGGGTGCTTGTTCTCAAAGGTCTCCAGCACGTCGGGATTGTACTGATCGCTGTATTGCACGTGTTGGTTGCCAAGCAGGGTGACACCCTGTAGTTCGTTGTCGGTTCGCATAACGGTTTTGATTTTATATCCTTCTTATGCCTTCATCTCCCGTATAGCCTGTTCGGGATCAGGAGCGCCGAACACGGCACTGCCGGCCACCAGCACATCTGCGCCGGCTGCAAACAGTTCGGCCGCGTTGCGGGTGTTGACGCCTCCGTCTATCTCGATGAGGGTCTGGAGTCCGCGACGCTCTATCTCCGCCTTGATGAAGCGAATCTTATCCATGGTCTCAGGGATAAATTTCTGTCCTCCGAAGCCGGCGAAGACGGACATGAGTAATACCATATCCACCTTGTCCAGATAAGGCACCAGGCGCTTCACGTCTATATCCGGATTGATCGTGAGGCACGTACGTACGCCCTTGGACTTGATCAGGTCCAGCACAGGCAGCGGATTGTCCACAGCCTCCAGATGGAAGCCCACCGACCAGGCACCGGCGTCGCAGAAGCGCTCTACGTATTTCTCCGGATGGACGATCATAAGATGTACGTCCAAAGGCTTGGTGCAATACTTATGCATCGGTTCCATCAGCGGGAACCCGAACGAGATATTGGGTACGAACGTACCATCCATCACATCCACGTGCAGCCAGTCGGCCTCACTGCGGTTGATCATCTGCAGGTCATCAGCCAGATGGCCGAAATCAGCCGACAGCACAGAAGGGGCAATAAGTTTCATCGTTGTCAAAAAATTTTTCTGCAAAATTACTGCTTTTTTCTCAAATATGCAAAAAAAATGCACAAAAATTTGGTCATGTAAAAAAAAAGCAGTACCTTTGCACGCTTTTTACGTCGAGAACACATGTATAAACCCGTCCTCGTGAGAGGACACAAACAATAATTGAACAATGAAACGTACATTTCAACCTTCCCAACGCAAGCGCCGTAACAAACACGGTTTCTTGGAGAGAATGGCTTCTGCTAACGGTCGCCGCGTGCTGGCAGCACGTCGTGCCAAAGGTCGCAAGAAACTGACCGTTGCTGACGAAGGACGCCACAAATTTTAATGGAGTCAACTAGACAACACAAGATCGCTCGGTTGATACAAAAAGACATGAGCGACATTCTTCTGCGATACGCGCGCACGTTGCACGGAACACTTATTTCCGTCAGCGAGGTGCGCGTTTCGCCTGATCTCTCTATCGCGCACATCTATCTGTCTATCTTCCCGCAAAACAAGGTGGCGGAAACGATGACGCTTGTCACAGAGAACACCCACCGCTTTCGCGGTGAACTCGGCACATTGGAGCGCCATCAACTGCGTATTATTCCCGAAATAATCTTCCATCTGGACGAGACGATCGACCGGATGGAGCGCATTGATGAGTTGCTTCATGCCTAATCTGCATTCTTACATAGCCTGGCGTTATCTTTTCTCGCGGAAGGGACACAACGCCATCAACATCGTCACGGGTGTCAGTACCGTGGCGGTGGCTGTCGTGACGGCAGCGATGGTATGCGTGCTGAGTGTGATGAACGGTTTCGGCACGCTGGTGGAGCATATGTTCTCCGAGTTCGATCCGGTGCTGCTCGTGGAGCGTACCGACGGCCAGGCTTTTCGCACCGACACCCTACCCGTCTCGACGCTCTATGCAATGGACGGCATCGACTACCTGAGCGGGCAACTCGAGCAGACGGCGTTGGTGCGCTACAAAGACCATCAGTTGCCGGCGCGCATCCTGGGCGTGGACAGCCTCTTCACCCGCACAGCTCATATCGACTCAATCATCAACGACGGCTTCTACAGCGTCTGGGACGGTGCGTTCGACCGTACCGTACTCGGCCGGGGACTGGCTTCACAATTGGGCGTGAACGCCCATTTCGTGGGTGCACTCCATTTGTATGCGCCTACGCGCACGGGTAGCATCAATATGCTGCGCCCCGACTTGTCGCTGCGCCACGAGCATGCCTTCATAGCCGGTACCTTCGCCGTCAACCAGATCGAGTATGACGATCAGGTCATGGTGGTAGGCATCGACCTGGCCCGACGCCTCTTCGAGTACGACAGTTGCAGCGTCACTGCCCTGCGCATCCAGCCGAAAAATGAAAAAAAATCAGAAATCATAAATCTGAAATCACAAATATCTAAAACGTTGGGATTATCCTTCAAAGTGTTAGACCGCTACGAACAGCAGGCCGACTTCTTCCGTATTTTGCGTATCGAGAAATGGCTGACGGTACTGCTGCTCTTCTTCATCCTTCTCATCGCCAGTTTTAATATCATCGGTTCTCTCTCTATGCTCATCATCGACAAGACGGAGGATATACGCATCCTCTCCCATCTGGGGGCTGACGAACCTACTATCCGTCGCATCTTCCTTTGCGAAGGATGGCTGATCTCATCGCTGGGCGCACTGATTGGTCTGCTCGTCGGCGTGCTGCTCTGCCTGGGGCAACAGCATTTCGGTTGGCTCACGCTGGGCAACGGCATGGACTATGTCATCTCCGCCTACCCCGTGGAGGTGCAGGCGGGCGATATCGTGCTGGTAGCCGCTATCGTGCTGCTGCTCGGTCTGGTGGCCGCCTGGTACCCCTCACGTAAGATTCGTATTCCGGTAGCAGTCCTGCTGCTGGGCATCAGTCTGGCCTCGTGTACGCCTACCCACCGTGCGCCTCGCGGAGGTCTACCCACGGAATATACCGAGGCATGGCAGACGGCCTACGGTCATTGCTATGACTCCATCCCTTCGGCGGTCGTCTCTCTCGACCTGTATAGCGACGGGCTGAGTGTGGACAACGAGGAGCACCGGATGGTCGGCACGGGGTATAACCTCTACCTCTCGGATATCTTCGTTCCCGACTCACTGCTCTCCGTCGGCACCTACCGCTCGGCCACAGGCGGCGAACCCTATACGTTCCTGCCCGGGCGCAACTGGGACGGCACCCCTACGGGCATGTATCTGCTCTACGTGGAGGAGGGGCAACTGCAGTCGATACAAGTGCTCGACAGCGGTACGATGGTCGTTCGCGACACCACCAACCGGTTGCTCGACCTGCAGTTCACGCTCTACTACCACAACGCCTACGGCTATCGCTTACAATACACCACCCACTACCAAGGCCTGCTGCTACCATGGCAAAAAAAATAAGTTCCGACGAGGCGCTGCTGCGCGAATACCATACCTACCTGCGCCTGGAGCGAGGTTACTCGCCCAATACGGTAGAGGGGTATGAACAGGACCTGGAGAAGCTGCGCACCTATGCCGCCGAACTGCAGTTGGACTATGTGCACATGGAGTTTGAGCAACTCGAGGACTTCATCTTCAAGCAGTTCAAGGACACCCGTTCGGAGGCCACGCAGGCACGCATACTCGCGGGTATTCACGCCTGGTTTCGTTTTCTGCTTTACAAGGATTATATCGAGCAAGACCCCTCCGAACTGCTGGAGGGGCCGCGTAAGTCGCGTCATCTGCCTACGGTCCTCTCGCTGGACGAGGTCAACCGCATGATGGCGGCTATCGACCTGAGCAGCAACGAGGGACATCGCAACCGCGCGATGATGGAGATGCTCTACGGCAGCGGACTGCGTGTGAGCGAACTGGTCAACCTGCAGCTGAGCCATATTTACCTCAGCGACCATTATATGCTCATTGAGGGCAAGGGTAGCAAGCAACGCCTGGTACCCCTCTCTCCGGTAGCGGAGGAGTGGTTCGGCTATTGGATGCAAGAACGCAGCACGTGGCCGCTCAAGCCTGAGTCGCAGGACATCGCCTTCGTCAATCGCTACGGACGTCCGCTGACGCGTGCGATGGTATTTACCATCGTCAAACGGCTGTGTGCCGAGGCAGGTATCAGCAAGACCGTCAGTCCGCACACGCTGCGCCACTCGTTTGCCACCCATCTGCTGCAGAACGGGGCTGACCTGCGCGTCATACAACAACTGCTGGGACACGAAGACCTCGGCACTACCGAGATATACACCCACCTGAACGTACAAGACCTGCGCAACGCGGTACTGAAATGCCACCCGGCGAACAGAGGTTAAAGATGAAAGATGAAGGATGAAAGAAACATAGCAGGAAAGATAGGACTCATCATCCTTTCATTTTTCATTTTATATTTTTCTCCACTCTCTGCCGTCGAGACGATCATCGTCGGTGAGGTGGTGAACGAGACGACGGGCGAACCTATCCCAAACGTGAACATCCATTTTCGCGGTACGAAGATTGGCACCAGTTCGGACGAGAGCGGTGCGTATGCGCTACGCGTGGACATGACGGGCGAGGCCCAACTGGTCTTCTCCGCCGTAGGCTACTACACCCAGCGTTTTGACATCCAACCCGGTGCGATGGCAGGTCTGCAGGTGGCGATGCGCGAGAAGAGCGCGATGCTCGCCGAGGTGGTGGTGGCGCCCAATGAGAACCCTGCGCTGGAGGTGCTCCGGCAGGTACGTGCCCACCGTGCGGAGAACGACCGCAGCCTGCATGACGAACGGAGCAGCCGCGTGCAACGCGAACAGACGCTATATGTGTCGCAGATACAGAAACGCCATCTGCGCCGCGCCCTCTGGCGCAACCTGCAGGACGGCATGATTGCGCAAGCCGACTCCACCTATATCCTGCCGCTCTACCGCGAGACACAATCGTTTCTGCTGAGCGGCAAAGAGATGTGGCCGGCCAACGACCAGACACGCCAGGCGCTCATCCTCTCCGAGACCGACTACTCGTCTCTGCTAGGAGGCGAGGGCAACCTGAATTTCTATGCCAACTCGGTCAGCCTGATGGGCCACGCCTTCCTCTCGCCGCTCGCCGCAGGCGGCAACCTATACTACCGCTATTACATAGCGGAGCCGTCAGATGTCAGCCTTCCGCTGTCAGACAAAGAGTGCGCCATCGTTTTTCGGACGCGCAACCCCTTCTACGCCACCTTCAACGGTACGATGGTCATCGACACCTCCACTTTCGCGCTGCGCGCCATCCAGGCGTACGTGCCGGCAGAGGTGGCCGTCAACTACGTCAACACCATCCATCTGAGCCAGACGCTCCTGCCCGACGGCAGCCTCGGCGAAGAGCAGCTGTCGGTCCTGCTGGATTTTGCCGTCAAGACCCAACGCGGCGGCACCGTCTTCCCCACCCTCCTGCTGACCACCCGTCTAACAGGCTCTGAAAGAGCCGATCTGACAGCAACGCGGTCGAACAGTCCGCAGGACGGTCTAACAGGCGTAGCCGATCTAACGGCCGCCACCGATTCGGCTTTTGCGGCACTAGACTCGATGCCGTTGATGCGCACCGCCAAATGGTTCGCCACCATCGCCATGACGGGGTATATACCTACGGGAACGATGGTGGACTTCGGTCATATAGAGGAGATACTTCAGGTCAACCGGCACGAGGGCGTACATATCGGTCTACCGCTGCGCACCAATGAGAAGTTCTCCAAGACCGTCAGTCTGGAGGCCTCGGTGGGTTACGGTTTCCGCGACCGCAGCGTGAAGGGCATGGGACGTGTGTCGGTCAATCTGCCTACGCCGCGCAAGAATATCCTGCAGCTGGAGTACCACGACCGCTATGTATGGTCGGAAGTGGACGATATGGACCGCCTGCTGCGCGAGAATAGCATGGGTTGGGGCAACATGGACTTCACGGCGTATGCCTTCGAGGCCCTATGGCGCGACTCGCTATGTGTCAGCACTGCGCTGCGCCAGCGCCAACTGCAGGCGCACTGGTTTGCCGACTGGACATCCAACATAGAGACCCACGCATATATCCGTGCGGGCTGGCAGGACGGCTATGCCTACCAGTCGCTCAGCGCCATCATGCGCCTGAGTTGGGGAGAGCGCAAGTACGACGGCTATTTCATGCGCCGTTACACCTATTCAGGCAAGTATCCTGTGCTCTACCTCGGACTCGAGACAGGCCACTGGTCAATGACCAATGACCAATCACCAACCACCAATGCGCAAAGCGCGCTCTACGCCCACTTGCGCCTGATGCTGACCCAGCATGCCCAATTGGGCATGGGTGGAACGCTCACCTATGCACTGCAGGCGGGTGCGCTCTTCGGACGCGTACCGACCACGCTGCTCTGGCAGGCCAACGGCAACCAGGGCTATGCCTACGACCCCTACCGCTTCACGCTGCTGCACGGCAGACAGCTGCTGGCAGACAAGTACGTGGCGCTGCATACGGAGTGGAACGGCCAGGGCATACTGTTTAACATGATCCCGGGTATCCGCTGGTTGCATCTGCGCGAACTTGTGGAAGCCAAGCTCGCCTACGGGTCGAGAGGCTCGACACCCGAACTGCCATCCGGATCACTACTCTACACAGAAATAGGCGTAGGTATTGGTAATATCCTACGCCTATGCGACTTGTATTCAGTCTGGTCGCTCTCGCCTAACGTACAATGGGCGATGCGTTTCCGTATTCACCTGGGGCTATAAGCCTCAGATCTCCTTGCCGGTCTGCTCCTTCGCCTCGAAGGGGAAGAGGCCGAACAGTTCCGCATCGATATGATCGGTCACCCAGCGGAAGTCCTCAGGGTTATTGCCGAACTTGATCTTATCGCCATCGACGATGAGCAGTTTGCCCTTGTAGTCCTTAATCCAATTCTCATATTTGTCGTTCAGACCCTGCAGATAGTCGATACGGATGCTGGACTCGTAGCCGCGTCCGCGTTTCTGTATCTGCGCCACCAGTGTGGGGATGGACGCACGCACATAGATGAGCAGGTCGGGCATCTTCACGAGCGACATCATCAGGTCGAACAGATCGCGGTAGTTCTCAAAATCGCGATCGGACATGAAGCCCTGGTCGTGCAGGTTGGGCGCGAAGATACGGGCATCCTCATAGATAGTACGGTCCTGGATGATGTACTGGTCAGACTTACCTATCTCCACCACGTCCTTGAAGCGCTTGTTGAGAAAATAGATCTGCAGGTTGAACGACCAGCGTCCCATGTCAGCATAGAAATCCGACAGGTAGGGGTTGTACTCTACGCTCTCGAAACGCGGTTCCCAGCCGTAATGTTTGGCCAGCATGTTAGTCAGTGTGGTCTTGCCACAACCTATATTTCCTGCGACAGCTATATGCATATCTTTCGATTTGTGATTTTTGATTTATGATTTATGATTTCGTCCAGTTCTGTTCGCTGAATAGTCCGAAGAGTTCGGCATCCACCTTGTTGATCACACGACGGAAGTCCTCGGGGTTGTTCTCAAAGTCCATGCCGTCTGATTCGATGACGAGCACTCGTCCCTCGTAGCGATGGAAGATGAAGTCCTCGTATTTCTCGTTCAGGTCTTTGAGATAGTCGATCTGCATGGTCTGTTCGTAGTCGCGTCCGCGTTTCTGAATCTGTGCGATCAGTGCGGGAACGGACTTACGCAGATAGATCATCATGTCGGGCATCTTCATCTGCGCCTTCATCAGTTCAAACAGTTCCATGAAGGTGGTGAAGTCGCGTTCGCTCAGGTCGCCTCGTTCGTAGTTGTTGCGCACGAATACGTACACGCCTTCGAAGATCGATCGGTCCTGCACGATGGTATGCGACGAGCGCTGCACCGCGAGCATGTCCTTGAAGCGTTCCTTGAGGAAATAGGTCTCCAGGCAGAATGCCCAACGGTTGATATCGCCGTAGTAGTCCTCCAAGTACGGGTTGAAGCTCACGCTCTCGAAGCGTGGCTCCCACCCGTAGTACTTGGCGAGCATCTTGGTCAGTGTCGTCTTGCCGGCACCGATATTTCCAGCGATGGCGATATACATTCGCGTTTGGTTTACTCTTCTTCGGTCTGCGAAGCGGCGTAAGCGGCCAGCAGCTTCTCCTGTACGTCAGCCGGAACGAGCTGATAACTGTTGAACTGCATGGTGAACGTTGCACGTCCGCCGGTGAGCGAACTGAGCGTCGTCGAGTAGCTCGACAGCTCCTTCAGAGGCACTTGGGCTTTCAGACGGGTGAAGCTCTTCTCGGTCTCCATACCCATCACCATACCACGACGGCCGTTGATATCGCTCATCACATCACCCATGATCTCCGACGGAACGAATACCTCCAGGTCATAGACGGGTTCGAGCACCTTCGGGTTAGCCTCCTTGAAGGCCTGAGCGAAGGCGTTACGTCCTGCCAGGCGGAACGAGATTTCGTTCGAATCAACCGGGTGCATCTTACCGTCGTAGATGATCACGCGCACGTCACGTGCATACGAACCGGTCAACGGGCCTTGCTCCATACGATCCATGATACCTTTGACGATAGCGGGGATGAAGCGTGCGTCGATAGCACCACCCACGATCGAGTTGATGATGATGAGCTTGCCGCCCCACTCCAGGTTGATCTCCTGTTGGTCTTTGACGGAGATCTTATACTCCTGATTACCAAACTTATAGGTCTCCTTAACCGGTTGACCTTCCTCGTACGGTTCAACGATCAGGTGAACCTCACCGAACTGGCCGGCACCACCCGACTGTTTCTTATGACGATAGTCGGCACGAGCAGCCTTGGTGATCGTCTCACGATACGGGATCTTCGGCTCGAGGAACTCGATCGGCATCTTATCGTTGTTCCTGCTCTACTATCCATGTGGGGTCTTCCTCGTGCATACGGGTGAGCAGTGCAGCGAGTTTCTCGGCGTCGCTCTCCGTCACGGGCTTGATAGCACGACGGTAACGCGGCTGCGGATAGCTGATCGGGGCATACTGCAGGTCGCAGCCCTTGGTATTGAGGGTGTTACCCGTACGGGTATCTTTCATCTTCACGGTAGCACCGATGTCGCCGGCAGCGAGTTCATCCACCGGTACGCGGATCGAACCGGCCACCTGATAGAGCTGCGAGATGCGCTCCTTGGAGCCGCGCTCCATGTTCTCCAGGTCGTCGCCGTTGTGCACGGTACCCTGCATTACGCGGAAGTAGTTGACCTCACCGATATGCGGCTCTACGCTGGTCTTGAACACGTACAGGCTGGTCGGAGCCTTCGGGTCGGGAGTGACGGTCTTGCCGTCCACGGTCGGATAGCTGAACTGTGCAGGCGAGGGAGCCATGCCGTTGAGGAAGTCCATCAGGCGGCGTACACCCATGTCTTTCGCACCCGAGCAGCAGAGCACCGGATACATCGAGCCGTCGGCATATACGCACTTCAGACCCTGCATGATCTCTTCGTCGCTCAGTCCTTCGCCCAGGAACTTATCGAGCAGCGTCTCATCTGCCTCGGCAGCTTCCTCTGCCAGTGCAGCACGCATCTCCTCTACCTTGTCGGCATACTCAGCGGGGATGTCCTTCAGTTCGGGAGCACCGCCTTCGGCCTTCCAAACCAGCATCTTTCCCTTCAGCACGTCGATCACGGCGTTGAAGCCGGCACCGGCGTTCACGGGGAACTGGATGAGGGTACACTTATTGCCAAAGTTTTCCTTCAGTTGGTTGAACGTGCGCTCGAAGTCAGCGGCCTCGTGGTCGCACTTATTGATGACGAATGCGAGCGGTTTCTTGGATTTCTCCACGAGGCGGAAGTTGTTCTGCGTACCTACCTCTACGCCACCGTTGGCGCTCAGCACGATGAGTGCCGAACCGCACATCTGCAGGGCGGCTACCGTACCGCCGCAGAAGTCATCACTACCTGCGCAGTCAATGATGTTGAGTTTCTTGTTCTCAAACTCAAGGTTGCACACCGTCGAGAAGACGGAATAGCCATACTCTTTTTCTACCGGGAAATAGTCGCACACGGTGGATTGTGCTTCAATCGAACCGCGGCGCTTGATCACCCCGCACTCGAACAACATCGACTCCATCAAAGTCGTCTTACCGGATCCCGAACCGCCCAACATAGCGACGTTCTTGATCTCATTTGCTTGATAAACTTTAGCCATAATTGTGTTATTTTTTGGTATTTATAGTGCTTTTGTAAAGTCAAGTTGACAAAAACCGCTGCAAATTTACAACAAATATTTGGAATACACAAGGATTTAGGCAAAAAAAATAAATATATTTGCGTATGTCAAATTTTTTGTATAATTTTACCGTACATATATATTAATATAGCATAGACGACAAAACATCACTAACTTCAAATTTATAGTAAGTATGCGAAAAATCTCCCTCTTTTTGTGCACGGTGCTGATGGCGCTTGTGCCGTAAATGGTATTGGCTCAGCAGAGCGCAATCACCTTGTCTTTTATCGGTGCCGACGGTAGTACGGTTCGCCAGATGACAGCTACACTGGGCGAAGATTTCATCGAGCCTAGGCTGACGGCTTCCGATCCGGTGGCGCTGCGTAGCGTGACGTATTCTTCGATCAACCCGACGGTGACGTGGTCATCTATATAGACCCGAAAACGGTATATAATTACACAAAAAAGGGGGCTTAATATAAAAAACCTATGAGCCAGAGAGGTAATTTGTTGCCAAATGGGTAATCCGTATCATCCGCAAGAATGAAAGAATTCGGGATGTCGGCTATCTGTTTGAAGTTCTTGCCGGCTCCACCTACCTCAAATGTATAACGGCCATCCACTACAAAATCGCCGTGTTGTTTGCCGTATTCCACCTCATGCCCTACACTCAGATGGGAGATAGCAAAGGTCTCCCGCATCGTCCCTTCTTTTACAGGGCGAGAGGCCAGCGCACATAACATATTGGTATCCTCGATATAAATCTTGTCCGGTTTCTGTAATTTCTTTACGTTCACCAGATCGCTATACAACAAATGGATAAGTTTGGCATCGCTCAGGTATTTGAGATAGGCAAGGATCGTAGGTCTTTGTAAGCCACTCTGCACGGACATCCGGGTGATATCTACTTCATAGGGTTCGCTTGACGCCAGGATATTCATGAGTGCTCGAATTTTACGGGTGTTGCTCAAATCTACCTTGCAAATCCTGGGCAGTTCATCTTCTATGATATAGCGTACCACATTGGCGACAGCGGCGTAATATTCCACAGGATTGTTTCTGTAGTACGGGAAATATCCATATTGCAGGTATTTGTCAAAGTATGCCATCGGTTTGCATTGTTTATATACCTGTGCAACAAAAGAATGAGCATTGCTTACCAATTCATCGATTGTACAAACCGGTAATTTAATTCCTTCATAAAAATGGAGATACTCGCGGAAACTTAATCCCTGTATGTCGTAGTTGATGCAGCGTCGTGATAAATCAACATCGCCCTGCATCAAACTCAGCAACGAACTGCCGCTAATTACCACCCGGAGGTCGGGATAATAATCGTATATCTCCTTGATTTCGCGGCTCCAATTGGGGTATTTATGTACCTCGTCCAAGAACAAATGCTTGCCTCCAATCCTATAGAACTGCTCTACTAATTCTAAAATGGAGTGATCCACAAAATAGTTGGTATCCAATGAACAATAAAGCGCCGATTGATCATTTGGGGCATAATGCTGCTTGATATACTGCAGGATGATGGTAGACTTACCGACACCTTTCGGACCCCGTATAGCTACTAACTGGCTGTCCCAATTGATTTTAGATGCACATTCTCGCACGATTTCCATCGGCGTTAATCCCAATAATTGCTCCTGAAGCTGAAATAACCGCTGCATAATACACTATACATTATATACTACAATTTGTATAACTAATTATACACTTTATTTTAATTAATGTATAATCTGTTATACGTTTTCGGCTGCAAAGGTACTGCTTTTTTATGACATACGCAAATAATTCCGAACTTTTTTGCATTTTTATTCCGAACTTTTCTCATATTTTGCTCCGAACTTTTTAATAACAAGGAGAAAAGACGGGACGTAGATGTCCGTAATGCGAACGAGATGCGAACGGGATTGAGCCGTAAACGAGCAAGCCAATAACCGTAAAAATATCTAATTTTAATGCATTTATCATCAATTTTTCATTCCTGAGACTGAAAAAGTTTGCATTTTTCCGCAATCTGACCGAAAATTTTCGGACATATACAAAAAAAAATGTACTTTTTTCTTGTGAATCTCGTTTTTTTATTGTACCTTTGCGCCCAAAATGTAAATCATAATCCTTAAATCATAAATAATAGAATGTTCAATTTTGCTCCCACCCATATTGCGAATGGGCCTTATTTAGAGGGCATAAAGATAATAGCAACGCATAAATAGGCGGTGTACACGGTTAGTGTGCGCCGCTTGCGTGTGTATATATAATATTGATTATTCTTTAAAAACACAAAACAATATGAGAAAACTTATCCTATTTATTGCCCTGGTGCTGTTGAGTATTAGTGCCACGGCGACGGATTTCGGTACTTCGAAAACAACAAAGTTGTCAGAAAGCACAATTAATGGTGTTTCTCCAACTTTCATGACTACCGATGAAACTCCGCGGTTGTCCCAGTTCGAAATGCCTGTTTTAAAATCAATGAAGCTCTCAGGAACAGGCATTTCCAACGGAATTGAGAACGGACAAAGAACCGGCATTAGAAAAGCCCCTTTGGCAGCAACCGTCAAAATATCGGGCTTGGTTGATGCGAGTACAATTGCCGACAATTCTGCAATTGAGTTGGTGGGCAATGCAAATCTGTTCATGGACGCCAACAAAACATTTAAGAGTATCAGTGGTGATTACACACTGACCTTAAGCGGAGGGAACAGCCTTACTCTTGACAATTCCGAAGGTTATGCTATCTATGTGTCTTCTGTTACAATCAGTGCTCCGGTGCATGTAGTTGCTTCTTATGTAGCTATCGGTGCCCAAAACGGCATTAGCATTAACGCGAATGTGAATGCTGTATCTACCAACACATGTATAGGAACATTACAAGGCGACATTACCATCAACGCGAATGTAACGGCTACAACAACTTC
>CACZVM010000012.1 GCA_902784585.1 uncultured Bacteroidales bacterium
AAAGCCGATTGCCTTCTCCAGGTCGCGAGATGGTCGTGGAAATGAATGCTAAATGAATAAAAATACAAACAATAAATAATCGTTGTGCCCGACACGGATTAGGGTAATGGAAACAGAGGTTGTGTCTTTTTTGAGAGAGGTTTTGGGTAAAAAAGATACAAGCTAAACAAAAAAGATACAAGCTTGTATAAAAAATAGACAAGGAAGCATAAAATAGACAAGCAAATTTATACAGGCTAAGTCCAAAAGGAACAAGTATAAAAGGGAGGGTTGTTCCCTTTCGAGTCAAAAAAGGAACAAGCTAAGAGTAAAAAGGATCAAGTGAAAAGGACCAAGTAAAACAATACAAGTAGGATACAAGTACAATACAAGCTTGGGGTACAAGCAAGGTACAAGTAGGGTACAAGCTAAGTGAAAGTGAACAAAGTAAAAGGAACAAGGTAAGGGAACAAGTAGAAGAGGGATAGAAACCCTATAGTGACGTCATCATCTCGGTCGGCATAGGCTCCCCGCCTGCCTTCCCTTTTCAAAGGCAAAAGCCGATTGCCTTCTCCACTTTTTTGAAAGAGGTTTTGGGTAAAAAAGATACAAGCTAAACAAAAAAGATACAAGCTTGTATAAAAAAAATAAACAAGGAAGCATAAAATAGACAAGCAAATTTATATAAGCCTGGTCCGAAAGGAACAAGTATAAAAGGAACAGGCTGAGTAAAAAGGACTAAGTAAAAATTCTGAACAGGTAATAACCTGCATAAAAGTAGGACATAATAAGGAGATAATAAGGACATAACCCGATTACCCCAAAACCGGAAGAGAAAAGGACTAAGTAAAAAAGTCAAACAAATATAAAAGCGCGCACGGGAGAGGGCAAATGAAGATGGAAGAAGAACAATTATATAGAGTTATTAATCCGATAGAGGAAAGAATTGGAGAAGAAGTAGATGCAGTATCGCGCCCGCTATCGCCGCGGATTAATAAGACCCTCAAATTAAGTCCAGTGTTTAATTTGATCACTGAATTTTGGGAAGCAACCGGTTGCCAATTATTAACGGCAGTTAAGGCATTATCGGAGCCCGAGACGTATATTCCTAAGTTGCAAGAGGCATTGGCAGGAAGAGAGACGCTATTCCCAGCGAGCAACATAAATGAAAAAGACAGTATTATGTTTGGCACCATGGAGATGGTAGCGTATTGGCAAAAATATCAGTCTCTTCAAGTTTATCTTTCTCCATTCGATGTCCTGCATATATGGGAATATTTATGGGAATTAGTAAGGCAAGCGAAGTACTCCAATTGTATATCGCGCTACAACTGCCTTTTTACATTCGAAAACAAGGCAAATGCGGAGAAGTATTTAAAGGAACGCATTAAAGAAAATCCATCTTATGCAATTGATAAAATTTGCCGCGTTGATATAAAGTATGCTGAGAAACAAGAGGTATATGACATGCGGTGGTTAGATGAGATTGAAATTTTTGCTAAATACAAAGAATATGTACAAGTCGTAGACAATTATTGGTCAGGCAAAATGACAAATCGTCCGTTGAAAGAAGTGTTGTTTCAAGGAACATATTGCTTACAAGATATAAAAATCTAATGCATTAGTAAAACATTTAAACGTGTTGCCTGCACGATAAAGAGGCGCGAATGATTATGGCACAGAATAACCCTACATGGCATGGACCTTTTTCACTAGAGAACGATGTGGTTAACAGAGAACTCGACCTTTATTTAAAACAAAAAAATGTTAAGGATCCTTTAATTGGAGCATATGTTTATGGAGAGAAAGACTTAAATCAAAAAATTTCACCTGTTTATATTGGCAGATCTGATTCTGATTTAAGACAAGAGATAAAATCTCGCCATACTACAGACAGGAAATTTAAAAGTTGTACTCATTTCTGGTACTGTGTTTTAGATTCAGAGGAAGAAGCTTATGCAGTAGAAAGCAAATACTACCATATGGGATATAAGTTAAATGATAAACATCCTAAAAAACCAGATAATAATGATACAGTAAAATGTCCGGTACCCGGATGTGAGTACCACGAATAATTATAATTCATCTAAAAAATATTGGATTATGGAAGAATTATTTAAATATGTAGCGAAAGGGCAACAGAAAACGATTGACGATTTGTGTCGTGTTGTTGAAAACTATATGAGACTTAAAGTAGATGGCGATAAGTTTACTGACGAAAAACACTTTGAACGCGCCGTACGTTACATGCTTGAACATGAAGGTTTTGAAGTATTGAAGAAACAGGATGTCGAGAACACGAATAGTGCCGTTAATGAAAGAGATTTCGCAAATGTAGATCGTCAAATCCCTGACATCTCTATTAAGTGTATAGACGGATTAGTATTCTTAGAACTTAAGTTCAAAAGGACACTAAAAGTCTACCAAGAAGACAAAGAAAAGTGTGCAAATTACTTAAAACAAGGAAAATGCAATGCAGCTGGAGTATTGTTTTTAGACAATGTAAAGCGAGAAGGATGGAAGGCATGTAGAGGAAATAATGACTATAACTATTATTTTGAAATCGGACAATAAATAGTTCACTCATCTCGGCCATGGGAGATTGGGTTCTCCCTTGGTCACAAAATACAATAACATGCACACGCGTGTGTAGATATAAATAAGGAATAATATAAAAATCAAAATAATATGAAAAAATTAAACTTTTTATCAAATCTGTGTAGTCCATCTGGGACTGACAGAAGCGCGACATTAGCCTTGACCGTCGGTTCACCGTCGGTTCACCGTCGGCATTGGACGCAAAAACTATGCACCATTCTGGTACTTCTGCTGACTGTCGGAGTTGGGAATGCGTGGGGAGCAGATCCTACTTGGACATGGACGGCAAGTTCTGCAAGTGATTTTGGAACGAAAACATCGGGTACCATTACTCTAAATGGAAAGACTTGGAATGTCGTTAGAAGTGATGCAACAAATGAAAGTAGTCTGAATAATAGTTGTGTGCAATTGGGTGCAAAAAACCGTCCCCAAACAATTACTTTATCAACAAGTGCATTCTCTTCTTATAAAGTAACAAAAGTAGAAGTTGAATGCTCTAGTTACGGCGGAAATCATAGAGTTGCCATATCGGTAGGTGGGACTTCCTATCTAGCAGCCACAGCTACTGCATCTTGGACAACAATTGATACGAAATACGGAACGGGAAGTTCTACGGGTAATATTGAAATTGCTTTTACCACTACTTCTGGAGCAAGAGCATTATATATCAAATCCATAACAGTAACTTATACTACTGCCAGTTGTACCACTTTATCCGCTCCTGGAAGTCCCTCATCCACACCTTATGAAACGAGTGTGGATTTGAGTTGGAACTCGGTTGCCAATTCGAGTGGTTATTTGGTTACTTTTGGAGGGACAGAGTATAATATAGCTTCCGGTACTACCACTAAAACTATTACTGGTTTAAAAAAAGAGAAAACCTATGCTTGGACAGTAGCGGCAAAAGGTGATGGTACAACGTTCTGTGCATTAGGTACTGCAACTTCTGAGCAATCCGTTACAACATTGGACGGATGTTCGGATAGCAAAGTAACATACACAGTAGCTTCTACCAGTTCTGTTACACCATCGGGAGCACCTGCTGGAACATCTGCTTCATATAGTAGTACATATAGTTCTAAATATCAGTTAACCGGCGGCAATTCGATGACACTAACTTTGACCGGTTATGCAGGTAAGAAAATCAAAGGACTGACTCTTGATATGCGTTCTAATGGTTCAGCTGGTGCTGGTACTTTTAGTATGGTCATTGGCTCTACAACAGTAGCCTCAATCTCCTCTGCTACTACTTTTAATGAATGGTATGACAATGATTCCTATGGGACGGACTATAGAAAAGTACATGTCACATTGTCTGACGAAGTAACAGTAGGAACGGGGGAAAACATTGTTATAACTATTGCTGCAACAACTAACTCACTCTATTGTCAAGGTTTTGCTTTGTGCTATTCATCTTGCACTCCTCTTGGTTCAATTAATGGTTCAATTAATATGAGCAGTTCGACGGATGGAACAGTGACGGTGAAAGATTGGGGAGAAGTATCTAATGCAAGCAGCTATACAGTAAGGATGTATAAGTTAACCGCACCTTCCACTTGGACAATTGTTTCGGGTTCTGCGGCCAGCGGAGCTTCGGGAACGCAAGGAACTCGTACAGGAATCACCAACCGTAGTACGGGAGTCACTTATAGCGGATTAGAGTATGGTGAGACATACAAGTTTACTGTTCAGGCTATCGGAAACGGTTCTTCTTATTGTGACGGAGAGGAGACAGCCGTAACGAGTATTAACGGTAATTCACTTACCGACAACAAGTTCTTAAATAAATACTCCATCTATATTGATGACGCCACCGATGCCAACTATGCACATAATTATATAACAAGCATCAGTAGTCATAGTGGTTATGTCGATATAACCCTTGAGGCCAATAAAGATTATTATCAATATTTGCTATCATTAGGTGGAGTTATTTGGTGGAGCGCAAATGCGAAAATGACAAGCAGTAATTGCTCCAATTGGACGTTATATACAGGACAAGCTAATGTACAACTTCAAACCAACTTAGGAGGTTCGTATCGCTTTACTCTTGCCGCAGGAACTCCCGCTATCTCAGTAACATATCCGCCAGATGATCAGGCGTCAGGCAAGAACATCTATTTTGACAACTCTATCTTGGAATGGAGCGATATATTTTATCGTGTAGGTAGTGGTTCTACGAACGTAAAAGAAGATTTTACTTTGGTTGCCGGTACGGATAATTTCTACTATACCACCACACCATCGAAATCAGATATATCCGCATGGCATATTGCCAATAATACCGGCTGGACAGGAAGTAATGATATTTATAAAACAAAGACCGGAGATGATTATGCTATCACCAAGTCTATCGCGTTCCAGCAGTATGTTGTTACCGGACACATGACTATCATTCCGACTACAACGTCTTCAAAAGGTAGTGAGGATAAGAACAACAACTGCGATTTCTACACTATCAACACTCCGACGTCGGGCATGTTGACGCATACAGCGACTATCACGACACCGAGTCATGGTACAATCACTATTTCTAATACAGATCAGTCGTTGTCGGCTACAAGTACAACAGCCAATCTGCCTCACCGTACTATCTTGACCATAACAGCTACTCCCGATGATGGTTATAGTTTAAGTTCGCTCACGGTGAATGCTGCTGCCTTTACGAGCGGTAGTACTCATATTTTGGCTGCTGATGCTACTATTGCGGCTACGTTTACAGCAAATAAATACGATGTAACATTGAAACCGACAAGCCAAACGGGAAGTGTGACGGATCAGGTGGTACAGGCCACTTATGGTTCAGCGATGCCGACGACGGTGAAGACAGCCGGAACGGCAATCGTTATTCCTGAGCGCACGGGTTACTCGTTCACCGGTTGGTTCGATAACTCAAGCGGAGGAAAGCAGTATTACCAATATACAGGAAGTCCGAAGACCTTATCAAGTGCAAATGCCTGGGATAAGACAAGTGCAACCAACCTGTATGCGCAATGGAGCATTAATAGTTACACGTTGACATGGGCGACAGTAAGAGGAAAAGTAACTACTGCCGGAACAGGTGCGGATGTTAATGCGACAGGTAATGTAAGCAGTAGCCAGGAATACAACACGGCACTTATAGCGCCTGTGTGTGGCAACGCGAATGGTTATACGTTTACAGGCTGGAGTCCTGATGTTGCGGATAACATGCCGGCCGCGAATACAACTTATACAGCTCAATGGTCGGCGAATGTATATACTGTAACACTTGACAACCAGAGTGCTACTACTGCCGGCGCAGCGAGCGTGAGTGCTACATTCGGGCAAGCGATGCCATCTATTGCATCGAATCTACCTGCCAAAACCGGCTATCGTTTTGATGGTTATTATACCAATAAAAACGGAGGAGGAACGAAGTATTATAATGCTGATGGTTCGAGCGCAACTAACATGGCAATGTATAGCGCAAATCCGAAATTGTATGCCAATTGGGTGGCACAGATTACATTCTCCGTGAATGGTGCGATAGATGATGATTTGACCAGAGATGTCACGGAGGATCTTCCGAGTTCAGCAGATGTACCAACGGCTTGTGGTGATTGTTGGGAATTTGCCGGATGGGATGCAAGTTCTACTTGTTCTACTACTCCGGAATATGCAGGCGGAGCGTCTGCCGGGACGCATGGTATTACCACTCCGACTATATTGTACGCGGTGTTTGGGAAAGCGGAGTATAAGTTAATCAAATCTACGAGTGATCTGGAAGCAAACGAATATTATATTTTGACCATGACGAATAGCAGTAATGAATATGCAATGTCCAACACGACAACCGATACCTACTATGCGTCATCAGTAGATATAAGCAGTAATATAGTAGAAAAAGGAGGAAGTTATTATATATATAATCCGACCTCTTCTGTCATATGGAAATTTACGGGAACAGCTTCGTCAGGACGATTGTATAATGAAGCCGGTTCAAAATATTTGGATTTGTCTAACAGTGCAGCAACTATCTTGCAAGCCTCAACATCAGACAACTTGAATTTTACAAAATTTAGCAGTCTATTATTTAATATAGCTTCCACAACAGAAACAAGTTATTTCTTGTATATGTATAGCGGCAACAAATGGAGTGTAGATGATGAGCATGACGGCTATTCAAGTTGTTATATCTACAAGCGTCAAAGTGCCACTTATGCAACCGAACCAAGTTGTGACACATATACTATTACATGGAAAGTGGATGATAGTGCGTACTCTACAGGCAGTCCGACAGAAGAAACAAGTACTTGTGCCGGAATAGAGACATTGCCGACAGCGCCATCGAACAGTTCTTTGGATTGCGCAGAGAAGTTTATGGGATGGAGTGGGTCGAAACTCATCGGCACTGGGAAAAGTGCACCGGCAGACTTGTTTACCGACGCTTTTTACGCTCCGATTGTAGATGAAGATAAAACATTCTATGCTGTGTTTGCAAGTGTGGATACAGAAAGTGAGACACCTGCTGATATCACGACGACATTTACTTCTACTGCATGGGCGGATGCTAACTCGTTGTGGACTTCTGATAAAGCGGCATACGGTACAGATACTAAAGGAGTTCAAGTAACGAAAGATTATACCGGTGCAGGTGCTCATACAAAAAGTAGTTATAATAAAGTAACATCTGTTGTTATTACCTATGGCTCAAGTAGTAGCGCTACTGGTTCTATTGCGGTTTCTGTAGGAGGAACAGCAATGACTCTGTCATCCGGAAGTATATCGGGAGGGCAAACAGACGAAACGCTAACCTACACCCCCACCACCCCTGCTACATATTTAACGGGTGCAGTAAGTTTTGTAGTCACAGTTACTAATAAATCAATTTATGTAAAATCCATACAGATTAACTATACGGGGTATGGCTATAAAGACTACATGACTTCGTGTTGTGATGAGTTGGTTGAGTTGAGTACGAATAGTCCATCGAACGGAACAATTACGTTTGATCCGGTGAGCCCGATTGCGACTTGTGACGCGAACCAGAATGTGACGATGACTATTACGCCGAATGCAGGTTACAAGTTATCCGAATGGAGCGTTGCAACTGGTGATGGAAAGGTTGCTGCTTCAAGCACGAGTCCTGCTGTAGTAACCGGTGAAGATAATAGCGATGAGCAAGAGATTGCGTTGACGTTCAACCAACACCTCAGCGGAACTTACGCTGTTTCGGCAACCTTCGAGCAGATGCATGATGAGTATTACGACTACATGCATGATAATGCGAAAGTGGGCGCGAATAGGACTGGTTCCTATTCAGCGCCGAGCCGAACGAGCAAGACGGCAGGTAAGACGGCTAATGATTGTAAGGGCAACCACTACAAGTTCAAGGGTTGGGTGGTTTCTACGGAGATTAATGACGATGGAACGCTGAAGAGCGGTTACACGCTGATAACAGCAGGAACGTCCATGACTGCTTCGAACAAGATTTATTACGCCGTTTGGGCGGAAGAAGAATGATATTCATTCTAATGTTTAATGATTAATGTTTAATGTTTAAAGATTTGAAGATTATGAAAACGAACATGGATCGTACCCTTGTGGTAAAGAATATCATTGCAAACAATACAGTAATCAATATGATTATGAAAGCATATTTAAAATATATCTGCGCGGTAGTATTACTAATAGGCACGAGCGCACACGCGTGGGCGACCAGTTGTACCCTGAAAATCTGGGATAAGTCAGCCGGAGCTTATAGAGACTGGATGGTAATTGATGAGAGTTATACTTTTACAACTCTGTGTGACTATCCCAATGATGGATCAAATTACTATTGTGTCTTAGCATGGGCTCCGAGCGAATATGGAAGTTCTTCTTTTCCAAGTAGTTCCAGCTTTTATTATCAAACGGAAACATACGGAACACGCGGAACGCCATCGGTTCTATATGCAGTGTATCAGGACCCATATGCTGACCCGTATTTATACACCTCAAAACCCAATAGTTTTCAAGTAGATTTTAACGATTGTACAAACCCTTCTGCGACAGTTAGTCCGACGAGTAAATCGGTGGCTTATGAAGCATCCGCGTTTAGTTTGACGGCCTCTCGTTTGGGTACAGGTACCGTAACATGGACGAGTAGCAATACCTCGGTGGCATCGCTTAGCAGTACGAGTGCTACAGGTGCAACGGTTACTCCCGGCAGAGCAGGAACAGCAACCATCACCTATTCGGTTGCAGAGAAAGGCGACTACTGTGCGGGGAGCGCCACTTGTGAGGTAACTGTTACTGCTAAAGCACCAACCGTTTCTCATAACACCACCAGCAAGGTATTGGAAGTAAGTGCAAAAACTGCCCGAACAGCAACTTTTGTTGGTGGCGTAGTGACAAATGATGGCGGCGCAGACATTGCCAAATATGGATTTGTTGTAGGAACAACATCCGGTGTTACAGTTTCTACTACTGGAGCCAAAAAGGCAGAATGGAATACGTCTATTGCAGTCGGAACGAAGTATGGATCGAAAGGCGTAACCGGTTTATCGCCTAACACCACCTACTACGTACGCGCTTATGCGAAGAATAGTAGCTCGGGCACATACGGCTATAGTACAGCCATCTCATTTACCACATTAAATGAGTATACGATTAGTTATGACAACAATGGTGGTAGTGGAAGTATTAGTCCTCAGAAGAAAGAAGAGGATGCAACGGCTGTATTGAATGGAGGTGCAAGTTTCAGTAAGACCGGTTATGATTTGAGTGGCTGGAATACAGCAGATGACGGTACAGGAGATCCTTATGAGTTAGGAGACGATTATACAGCAAATGCAGATGCAACTATGTATGCTGTTTGGACTCCTGCGGAGTATACAATCACGCTCAATGACCAGAGTGCGACCACAGCGGCTTCTCCCACCAGTTTAACCGCGACATATAACGCTTCAACAGGTTTGACAGGAACGGTGGTTACCACACTGCCGACCAAGACCGGTTACACGTTTGGTGGTTATTACACAAGTACCGGAGGAGAAGGAGTTCAAGTGATTGCTGCTGATGGCACTGTGAATGCCAGCGCTAATGATGGTGGGACTAATACTTATACCGACGCAAGCAAGAACTGGAAATACGCTAATGACTTGACACTCTATGCTAAATGGACAGCAAAATCGATAAGTCTGACGTTAAGCAAGAATGGTGTCACTGGTACGGATGGTTCGGCAACCATTACTTTTGATGGCGATGCCGTCAACAGTAGTCCGACACATGCCACTAATTCCGATGCTACTTTTTCATTGGCCGGTTATTATAGCGAGAGCACTTGTGCGGCTGCTAATAAGGTGTTAGACGCTTCCGGTAATGTAGTTAATTCCACCGTCAGCGGCTACACGACATCCGGTAAGTGGACACGAGACGAATCCACCACACTATATGCTAAATGGTCAAAAACATTGTATACAGTATCGTTTGATATGCAAGGTCACGGTTCGTCGATTGATGACCAAGAAGTGGAGAGCGGAGAAAAAGCCATCGAACCGGAAGAACCAACTGCAGAAGATTACCATTTTGCTGGATGGTATAAAGAAGATACTTATGCTAACAAATGGGATTTTGATGTAAATACCGTTTCCGGAAAAACTACATTGTATGCGAAATGGGAAGATGTAACATATAGTTCTGTGTTGAAAGCATGGTGTGATCCGGATATTGAGATTACCGGTGACATTCATTTGACATCTGCGAACGGAATTGCGGTTTATGCCACTTCTACGACGAATAACCTGCTAACCATTAGCAGCGAAGATTTGAGTGGCGTAGATAAATTAGATATTAAGTATTTAGACGCAGATAACGCAGATGCGGAAGTGGCTCCCGCAAGCAGTTTGTTCCGTTTGTGTAATGACGGAAGCGAGAACTATAATACGGCAGATGGATCGCAGATTAATGTGTCGGCATCCAATACATGTGATTTGAGTTACTCGATTCGTTATACTCCTTCTGCACATGGAGTGATAAATCACTACAAGTTGCAGATTACGATGAAGCGCGGTACACGTGCTGTGAAAACAGTAACACATGACTTGTACGGCCGTTCACTACCGGAAGAGTTTGTGGTGGCTTCTAAGTTTGGAGGTGAATGGTACGCATTGCCGAACACGTTAGAGGCAACTGAGGTCGCTTCAAGAGCTGTTGCCGGTGTGAAGATCACTGTTGACAATACTACGACCCCGACGGCTGCCACTTATGCTCCGGACATTACCGTATATCAAGGCGAAGGTCGTTATGCCGCTAACTCTAACCGTTACGGTGTTCGTCTAACTGACGGTACGAACCACTTGCAAGTATCAACCACCGGTTCAAATAACAAGATGTGGCTATCATCAACAGGAAGTGCAGCCTGCCAAGATTGGTGGCTTAGTAGTACGAACTTCGGTGCATATAGTGTAATGATTCCGTCCAACACTGGCAATGAAACGAAGAAGATTGGTATGGACGGCGGAAACATCGGTTACTATGCAAGTCCAACTGCTCCTTCTGGACAAATTTACTTCCTGCCAATTACAAATAAGTTGGTGGACAACGATGCTATTGTTACCGAGTGGGGACAAAAGAGTGTCATATTGGATGTAGATGCTCAATCGGCAAGCGGAGCTCAAGCACGTATCGGTTCTGGAGCAGCAGAAAAAGGTACATTCAGTCAGACCAGAACATCTGTTTTGAGTGCAGCATCGAAATATAACTACACGGTAAGCTTCAGTACCACAGACTTCTCGACGCATAAGGGAGAATTGCTTTATATTGACTGGTTGGACGAAGAGGATAATGTAATTAGCACGAGTGCGATAACTATTCCGTGGATTATTGCAACATCAAGAGACATGTACAAGGTTGGGGAAACAACAAAAGGCCCATGGGAAACAGAAGTACATGTGCTACCTGGTGTGACGCTGACAGCGAACACGGCATCTTATTCCCCATCCGGAGCCACAATCAAGGAACTGCACATCTATCCGGGTGCAACAGTTAACGTAACAACCGGTACATTGAGTGTAACAGATCTTGTCATGCGTAATGGTTGGACTCGCGCAGGTAGTAAAGAATATGATGTGGCGCGTTTGTACATCACTCCGAGTACAGGAAGTCTTGCGGCTACACGTGCATATGCAGATTGGTATATAGATTTCGATCAATACTACCCGGTGGCAGTACCTTGGAGTGTAACAACCAGTGGTATGAGTTACAAGAATAGTAACAGCACTGCCCAAGCAGGTGTAAAGATGCGTTACTATAGCGGTGCAAATCGTGCAACAAATGGTCAAACAGGAGTTGGCAACGGTGCTAACTGGATAGAATATAGTAGAGAGGTTGAAGACAAGACATATAAATATCCAGAAACTCTGACTCCAGGTCTCGGATATGCGATGACAGCACGTCGTCCGACCGGCAAGGCATTCTCGATAATCCGTATGCCGCTGACCATTCCTTCTACGGCATGGACAACCTCGGGAGAGCAAGGTGAGGTAAGTAGCGTTCACAAGGATCAAGTGACGATTACAGCACACGGAGTAGGAGAAGACAAACCGGCATATACTTTAGGTTGGAACTTCATTGCGAACCCGTATATGTCCATCTATCAAGGACCGATTACGCACAGCGAAGGCAGCGACTACGATGTTGAATATGTCAACATTCCGGATTTGGAATTCAAGAATTATGCGCAATATCCTGTTGGAGTAGATTTAAGGAAACTATCGCCTTCGAGCGGTTTCTTTATCCAAGCAGCTGCTACCGGAACATTGACCTTCGGTACAACGAACCGCAAAGCTTCTGCTCCGAGCTTCATCAAGGAAGAAACGACTCCTGTTGTTTCCAAACAGAAAGCGTATATCGTGCTGAATAATGAAGATGCAGACGACATGATGGGTCTAATTGTCAGTGAGAGATATACTGAAGCATATGAGATCAATGCCGACCTTGAGAAACTGTTGGGCGATGGAAACAACCTGAAGACTTACATGCGTTACGGAGACATGAATATGGCTTATGTGGCGATTAACTCTGTATTGGCACAAGAGTGGATTCCGGTAACCGTTCAACTGCCGGAAGGCGGAGCGTACACATTCTCATTGCACGAGGCAAGCGTAGTGGATGAGTTGGAAGGTGTATATCTGATTGACTATGCAGCGGGCAACGTCGTTACGAATCTATTAGACAACAGTTATTCGTTCGGTTCTGCTCCGGGTATTATCTCAGGACGTTTCGCAATCAATGCAATTGTTGGCGAACGTCAGACACCGACCGATATTGATGTTATCAATAGTGGAGGTGATCTCAACTCCGAAAAGCCGGTTAAGTTTCTATACCGAGACAAGGTATATATCTACCACCGCGGAATCATCTATGATGCGACGGGCAAACGTGTGCGTGAAATCAATAAATGATTTTAATGAGTGAAAGAATTAGTGAATTAATGTTGAAAGGAGAACAATTATGAAAGCATTGAGATATTTATTGATCGTAATGGGTTTGATGAGCGTACTGAGCATTAGTGCTCAGGCGCTTGCCCAGCAACCCGAAGCAAGAATGCAGTCCACCTCTATCATGGCGCCCAGCGGCAGTGCTCTGCCACAGGCTGCCGTGACAGGTGCAGTAACGACCTATTCTACCAACAGAGCAGCAAAAGTTGGGCCAAGACGTGCTGGAGAAAATGATGGCTTTGACGAAGGGGATCCAAGTGATGAGCCTGCTACAGGAAATCCGGGAGAGCCTAGCCCGATCGGCGATGCGGCATGGCCGTTGGCGCTGCTCGCGTGCATGTACGTACTAATTAGGTACGTACGTGCTCGCAAGCGCGCGTGAATAAGATGTAGTTTATCGAAAAAAATATAATCGAAGAAATGAGGATTTTTTTTACTTTCGTTGCATTGGCCTTGTTCAGTGTAATGAGTTGGGCGACAGTGAACATCACCGTCAGCCCGAACGTGATTGATTTCGGAACGGTTAATCTGGATGAGAATGGCGAGTATGAGAGCGATTGGTTGTCGACAACCTTAAGTTGGTCGGGTCTGCAGCCCTACTGCAGCGTGTATGTAGATACGCTGAATGCACCGGAAGCCAACGATGGCTACGAGTTCTATATCTCCTCAGACGATGGCCGCGACTACTGGTACGGCGGAGACGAATGGAATGAACCTACCGGTCCGACTGTATGGGTGAAGTTCTATGCCATTGAGCCGGGTAACTACGAAGTGACCTACAGCTTCTATAGCTTTGAGGATGAGGATTGGACCATCAAGAGCCAGGGAGTAACGCTGACGGTACGCGCGGCAGTACGTGCACTTGGAACAGGTATCGACGAGGCGGAGGCGGAGATGAAGGCAGAGAAGATGGTCCGCAACGGGCAAGTGCTGATTATGCGGAACGGCACGTTGTACGACATGAATGGGCGGCAGGTAGAGAAGTAAAGGAGGACGCAGCGAGCTGCTACAGGACGCTACGCTATAGGAGTTAGAGATTAGGAAGACAGGGCATAGATGAGCCCTGTCTTCGTTATTTTTCCATAAAATAATTTCCATAAAATGGAAAAATATTTGCACATATAAAAAAAATGTAGTAATTTTGCGGCAAATTTAATACAATAGACCCTATGGAGACGAAAATTTTAAACCCTTTTATAACTACCGGATATGCCGGAGCAGCGTACTTCTGCGATCGAGAACAGGAGACGGTCGATCTGACACGTATGTTGGTTAACGGTAATAATGTGGCACTGATTTCGCCTCGTCGTTACGGAAAGACGAACCTAATTCGCCATTGTTTTGCGCAACCGGCTATTGCAGATAACTATTATACCTTTATCATTGACATCTACTCCACGAAATCGGTAGCCGATTTGGTGTACCGTTTGGGGTTAAGTATTCTGGAAACACTCAAACCAATGGGGCGAAAAGCATGGGAGAATTTTATCGCTGTATTGTCTTCCGTGCGGCAAGGAATCGGGTATGACTCATTAGGAAACCCGGCGTGGATGATGAGTATAGGCGACATCGCTACGCCAACTACTACTCTGGAGGAGATTTTCTACTATTTGGAGCATGCAGACAAGCCCTGCATCGTAGCTATAGATGAGTTTCAACAGATTACGCAGTACGGAGATGAGTTGATTGAAGCGACGTTGCGCACGCATGTACAGTACTGCACGAACACGCATTTTATCTTCTCCGGCTCGCAACGACACCTAATGGGGCAGATGTTTACCTCTCCGGCTCGTCCATTCTACCAGAGCGTAGCGATATATAACCTTCCGTTGCTACCAGAAGATAAGTATACCGAATTCTGCGAGCGACTATTCGAGGAACGCGGCAAGCATGTCTCGCCGGAAGTGCCGCACGCACTCTATGAACGATTTGAAGGGGTAACCTATTATATGCAGCGCGTGATGAACGAATTATTTGCTCGCACATCGACAGAAGAGACCTGCACGGAGGAGCAGATTGAGGATGCCATCCGATACATCATACTTACATCAGCTATCACATATGAAGACCTGATGTATCAGTTACCGGAGAAGCAATCGTTGGTTTTGCAGGCTATAGCCAAGGATGGAAAGGCGCAGAATCTGACTTCCGGAAAATTCATAAAACGGCACGGATTACTATCCGCGAGTTCGGTCAAATCGGCGATTCCTGCATTGTTAGACAAGGGCCTTATCACCTGCGAAAAGGGGATTTATCAGGTGTATGATAAATTCTTAGAAATGTGGCTTCAGCAAAGCCGAAGTTAAAGCAGGACGATTTCGATGAAAATCGATTCTCGTTGCTAAAGCAACACGATCTCGACACGGCGATTCATCTGGCGGTGGTCGTCGGAGTCATTCGGCACAATAGGGTCGCGCTCGCCGCGGCCCTCTGTCTGTATACGCTCCGGCTGGATACCACGATCGATCATCGCCTGGCGTACCTCCTTGCAACGACCTTCCGACAGCGCCTGGTTGCTGCGATCGGAACCGATATTATCCGTATGCCCCACGATGCGGATGCGCTGGTTAGGGCGCGACTGCAGGAAACGATATAGTTCCTGCAAGGCCGGTTCGGATGACGGTAGTATCTGGGTCTTACCCGTAGCGAAATAGATATTATGGAGCACAAAGGTCTTGACCTCACGCGGCGACATCCGCACTCCGTCAAAACGCTTCGGGTCGGTGATTGTATCGCGGAAGGGGAAATAATTGGGCGCTGTGGCCTCGATGGTATAGAAAGGCAGGCGATCGTCCAGCAGCACCGCCAGCGTGGCGTGGAGCGAATCAGAGGTGGTCTGCATGACCTTATGCCGCTCCGAGTTGCGGACGATGATGTTCGCCGCTACGGGACGCGAGGTGAGACTGTCGGTGACGGTGAACGTCAGGCGCGTCTCCGGATAGAGCGAGAGACGGATGGTGTCTTCATCGTCGCGATGGTTGAACCATAGGGTGTCGGAAGCGAAATAACCGGTCTTGGCGGCATAGGCCCAGTAGCGGCCGACGGGCAGAGTCTTGCTGACACGTGCGCGCTTGTTGTCAGTGGCCTTGTTGATCAGCGGCCTCTTGCCAGGACGGGCATTGACATCTTGCACCTGGATATGCGTGGCCGGCAACTGCTCACCGCTACGCATATCGTAGCTATAGACATAGAGCAGCAGCTTGCCCTCCTTGATACGCTTACGCTTGGCTTTGCGCCGTTGTGCCTCTTTCTTCCGCTCTGCCTTGCGCTTAGCAGCCTCGCGCTTGCGGAGCTGAGCCTCCTTCGCCTTAGCGCGCTTCTGCGCAGGCGTGAGGGCATAGCCATCGCCGAGAGCGAAAGCAGTGAGCAGCAATAATATGAACAGGCGCAGGCGCATGATAATACTGATTCTTTTAACGAGCAGGAGGACAGTCGTCGGGACTATCCTCCTGTCGTGGTCCCACTTGGGCTTGAACCAAGGACCCCCTGATTATGAGTCAGGTGCTACTAACCAACTGAGCTATAGGACCTCGCGTTCGGCACTCTCGGACACGGACTGAATCACAGATTCATTAAAGTCCTCGAGGCCTCCGCTCTTCCCCACTGCAAACAGCCCTATGGGCTTGGTTTACATTGGGGGCCCCAGGGTTTTTAGGGTTACCTGGGAGTCACCCTTTGATGTTCGGCACTCTCGGACACGAACTGAATCACAGATTCATTAAAGTCCTCGAGGCCTCCGCTCTTCCCCATCGCAAACGCTTTGCTAGTTTGCGCTGAGGACCCCAGGTTTTTTAAGGGAACCCGGAACCCTTAGTGCAAGTTACTTACTATTGCGGGCGTTATAGTACAAGCGCAGGCACTGATCTTTCGTAATCTGCATCTCTTCCGTGGTCAGCTCAGGGATGATGAGCGTGGAGCCCGCTTCGAGTGCATTCGGATTAGGAATACGATCCTTGTTTGCTATGTAGATATATACCCAGCAATGCGTGTTGCTATAGTACTGACGAGCCAGCTTGGAGAGCGTGGTTGACTTCTCGACAACCGTCTCTTCGTGGTCGCGGATAGCGAAAGTGTTCACCTTCTCCTGCTTCGAACTCTCAGAGAGAGGTACGGTCTTGAATTCCTCGCCACGCTGCGCCTTCTTGTCGTCCAGATTCTGCTTCATACGCTCGAAGGTAGCCTTGTCCACCAGACGGATAGAAGCGCGACGGTTAGGTCCGTAAGCAGCCTGGCTGCGACGGCCGACGAGTTTACCCATACCCATCGCATACATACGCTCATCGGAGATGCCGTGCTCTTGGCTCAGCTCATCCATCACGTTAGCAGCACGCTTGTCGCCCAGGACATAGTTGAGTTTGTCGGAACCGGTGTTATCACAGAAGCCAGTGACTACAGCATAGAGAGTGCTGTCTTCCTCCAGACGATCAGCCACCTGCTGGATCGTGATCAGGCCATCCTCCTTGATGATAGCCTTGCCATTATCAAAGTAGACATAGTATACATTCTGCTCGTCCTTCTGTACCTCACGATACTGCTTGATGATCGTGTCGTGATAGATGATGACGGTGTCGTGGCACATGCCCATACCGGCATTGGTAGTCGGCTCTTTCTCCAACTCAGCCATGCGAGCGAGCAACTTATCCTCGTTGGCAATATTACGAACGTGGGTCTTGGATACAGCCTCCAACTTAAAGCGCATGTTCAGCGTCACGTCCACCAGACCATCGTTGTTCTTCGATGCCAACGACTGCATACCCGAGTAACCACGGCCATCGGGATAGTCGTTGATGAAATAATTGTAGGTAGCACGTACACCGAGTGCGATGGTACGATTGAGGTTGAACTCCACATTCAGACCACCGCCGATAAACGGAGCACCCTTGTAGTTCTCCATCTCCTCAGGGCCGACCTCACCTTTGCTATTGATATACGTAGCCGTATGACCACGCGACGGATCAGGATAGTAGGTATCGCTCTTGTACCACGCATATCCACCGCCGGCAACCGCCTGGATGCTCACGATCTTCTTGCGGGCACGGGGGAAGAAGAGATTGATGAAATCCATCGACACATATCCCTCGGCACGGTGCATCATACCGCGGAGCAAGGTCTCGGCATTAGCCGGATTGCTGGTATCGCCGGTGACGTTGTACCAACTGAACATATATTCCAAGCCGACACCCCATACCGGTGTGAATGCATACTCAAGCGCCAGGCCGGCACTGGGATAACCGATCGTGTGTTTCTTCTCGGCATTGAAGTCTCCGTCGAAGGCGTTGAAACCCACATGCGGAATGATTGACCAATGCGCGAACTCAGTAGAAACCTTCTCATCATCACCCACCTTGTATGGATGTGCTCCTTTCAGCGCCTCTTCCTCTTGCGCAAAGAGCACGGAAGACGCACAGAGCAATGCCATCAATAGTACAGATTTCCTCATAAACAGAAGTAAGTTTGTTGATAAAAAAACCAATTCAGCGTGCAAAGGTACTACTTTTTTTTGATATGACCAAATTTTTTGAATAAAAAAAACTTTTTTTATATTAGGTATTGCATATATGCGAACTTTTTTGTACTTTTGTGCCATATTTGATAAATCGATTTACGTTATGGATATTTTGGAACAAATGGTTGCGCGGGCGAAGGCTAATCCCCAGCGCATTGTATTGCCGGAAGGCGATGAACCCCGTACTCTGGAAGCTGCCAATATCTTGTTGAGAGATAAGATTGCGCAGCTTATTTTGATTGGTGACCCCGAGAAGATCAAGGGAATGGCCGCAGAGAAGGGCTACGAGCATATCGGCGAGGCAAAGATAGTAGATCCGCAGCACGATCCGAAGATGCCGGAGTACGCTGCCCTACTCTACGAACTCCGCAAAGCGAAGGGAATGACGGAAGAGGAGGCCAAGCGCAAAGCACAAGACCCGCTCTATCTGGGCTGCCTGATGATCAAAGCAGGTGACGCTGACGGCGAGCTAGCCGGTGCGCGCGGCACGACAGCCGACACGATCCGTCCGGCCTTCCAGATACTCAAGACCCGTCCGGGTTGCTCCATCGTGAGCGGCGCGTTCCTCATGTTCACTCCGGCCAAACAGCTGGGCGAGAACGGATTCCTGCTCTTCGCCGACTGTGCCGTCAACCCGAATCCCGATGCCAAGCAGCTGGCCGAGATAGCCGTCTCGACGGCAGAGACGGCACGCAGCATCGCAGGTATCGAGCCGCGCGTAGCAATGCTGTCGTTCTC
The DNA here is from genome assembly GCA_902784585.1 of uncultured Bacteroidales bacterium. GTDB lineage: Bacteria > Bacteroidota > Bacteroidia > Bacteroidales > Paludibacteraceae > Colicola. The sequence goes on from CACZVM010000012.1 coordinate 19,264, forward strand.
CACGAAGGGCAGTGCCAAGCACGAGCTGGTGGACAAGGTGGCCGAGGCCACGAAGTTGGCCAAAGAGATGGCACCGGATCTGGCGCTGGACGGCGAGCTGCAAGCCGATGCCGCACTCATCGAGAGTGTAGCGAAGACCAAAGCACCGGGCAGTCCTGTAGCCGGCAAAGCGAATGTACTCGTGTTTCCCGACCTGCAGGCCGGCAATATCGGATACAAACTCGTGGAACGCTTCTCGGGTGCAGACGCCGTAGGACCGATCCTACAAGGCATCGCCGCACCGGTGAACGACCTGAGCCGCGGATGCAAGGTGCAGGACATCGTGCAAATGGTGATCATTACGGCCAATCAAGCCATAAAATGACCATTGGTAATTGGTAATTGGTAATTGGTAATTGAAAATTGAAATTTTTATATCATGAAAATCTTAGTTTTGAACTGCGGTAGCAGTAGTATCAAGTACAAGCTCTTTGAGATGGAGAGCAAGCAAGTGATGGCACAAGGAGGTATCGAGAAGATCGGTCTGCCCGACTCGTTCCTGCTGGTGAAACTGCCGAACGGCGAGAAAGTGAAATTTGAGAAACCGATGCCGGAACATACCGTAGGTATCGAGTTGATCCTGGAGAAACTGGTGGATCCGCAGATAGGTTGCATCAAGGACCTCAAGGAGATCAATGCCGTAGGCCATCGTGTAGTGCACGGCGGTGAGAAATTCAACAAGTCGGTACTGATCACGCCGGATGTGAAGGCAGAGATCATCAAGTGTGTGGACCTGGCTCCGCTGCATAACCCCGCTAACCTAAAGGGTATTGACGCGATAGAGAAAATCCTGCCGAGCGTACCGCAAGTAGCCGTCTTCGACACCGCCTTCCATCAGACGATGCCCGAGCACGCATACATGTATGCGCTGCCGTACGAACTATATGAGAAATACGCGATTCGTCGCTACGGCTTCCACGGCACCAGCCACCGCTACGTGAGTGCCCGCGTCTGCGAGTTCCTCGGCGTGGATCCGAAGCAGCAGAAAATCGTCACCGCACATATCGGCGGCGGCGGCAGTTGCGCAGCCGTGCTGAACGGCCAGTGCGTTGACACCTCCATGGGTCTGACGCCTGTAGAAGGACTGGTGATGGGTACGCGTGCCGGCGACCTGGACCTGGGTGCCGCTACGTTCATCATGGACAAGGAGCACCTGAACACCGCACAGTTCAACGACCTGGTGAATAAGAAATCCGGTCTGCTGGGCGTGAGCGGCGTGTCGAGCGACTGCCGTGACATCGAGGCCGCAATCAAGGCCGGCAACCACCGTGCAGACCTGGCGCGTAAGATGTTCATCTACCGCACCATCAAATATATCGGAGCATACGCCGCCGCAATGAACGGTCTGGACATCCTCGTCTTCACCGCAGGTATCGGCGAGAACGATCCGTATATCCGCGCCCAGATCATGAAGGGCCTCAGCTATCTCGGAATTGAGGTGGACGACGAAGCCAACAACGTACGTGGCGAAGAGCGTATCATCTCCAAGAAGGGCTCGAAAGTCACTGTCTGCCTGATCCCGACGGACGAAGAGCTGATGATCGCATCCGACACAGAAGCACTCATTTAACACCACACATCCTAGATGAGCAAACCGATAATTTACCAGATACTGCCACGCCTGTTCACCAACTACAACGAGACGCGTAAGCGCTGCGGAACGATAGAGGAGAACGGGTGCGGCAAGATGGCTGATATCAACGAGCGCGCCCTGCAGGCCATCGCCGACCTGGGTGCTACGCACATATGGTACACCGGCATCATCCGCCATGCCACGGCGCGCCTGAACCACCCCGCCATCACCAAGGGTCAGGCCGGTTCGCCCTATGCCATCACCGACTACTACGACGTCCATCCCGACATTGCCCAAGACGAAGCCAACCGCATGGCGGAGTTTGAATCGCTGGTGGCTCGCACCCACAAGGCCGGACTGGGCGTGCTGCTGGACTTCGTGCCCAACCACGTGAGTCGCCAGTACCACAGCACACAGAAGCCGAAAGGCGTGGTGGATCTGGGTGAAGAGGATCATCCCGAGTGGGCTTTCTCACCGCTGAACAACTTCTACTACCTGCCCGGCCAACCCTTCACGATGGACAAAGACCTGCAGGGGTATACAGAGATGCCGGCTAAGGTGACCGGCAACGACTGCTTCACGAGTCATCCGAGTGAGAACGACTGGTATGAGACCGTCAAACTGAACTACGGCGTCTATTATCAGGGCGGCCGCGAGAAGCAGTTCTTCCCCATCCCCGACACATGGCAGAAGATGCTGGACATCCTGCTCTTCTGGGCCGGCAAGAAGATAGACGGCGTGCGGGTGGATATGGCAGAGATGGTGCCCGTGGAGTTCTTCTCCTGGGCCATCCAGCGGGTGAAGAAGAAATACCCGAAGATGCTCTTCATCGGCGAGTGCTACGATCCGAACCAGTATAACGCCTATCTGGCAGCAGGGTTCGACTACCTGTACGACAAAGTAGGCATGTACGACTACCTGCGCGGCGTGATGACCAAGAACTGGTCGGCAGACGGCATCACACGCCAGTGGATGCAACACGGCGATGCACAACTGCAGCATATGCTCTACTTCATGGAGAACCATGACGAACAGCGTATAGCCAGCGGCTTCTTCTGCGGCGACGGCGCCTGTGCCGAGCCTGCGATGATCGTGACGGCTGCGCTGAACCAGTGTCCGGTGATGATCTATATGGGTCAGGAACTGGGCGAAAAAGGCATGGACATCGAGGGCTTCTCCGGTATAGACGGACGTACCACCATCTTCGATTTCTGGGGAGTGAAGAGCATACAGGCCTGGGCTAATCACGGTCTGTTCGACGGAGCCCAACTGAGCGACGAGCAACGCGACCTGCGCGCTTTCTACCAGCGTCTGCTGACACTGGCACGCGACAACCGCGCGATACAGAAGGGCCAGATGTACGATATCACCTACGCGCAAGGCGAGGGATTCAACAAGCAGAAGCACTTCGCCTTCCTGCGCCATATGGGCACAGAGACACTGCTGGTGGTAGTCAATTTCCACGACCGCGAACAGCAGATACAGGTACGGATCCCCAACGATGCTTTCATCTATCTGGGCATCGAGGAGAAAGCCAAGGCTACAGCCACCGACCTGCTGCGCGGAGGCAAACAGGCCATCAGCTTCCGTCCCGACCAACCGATAGACATCACCTTGCCGGCATGGAGAGGTGTGATACTCAAAATTCGATGATTTTGAGTAATTTGAGATTTGAAATTTGAGATTGGAGATTTTGGAACAGCTAAAAGACATACTGCGACTGGTGAGGTGGAGCAATCTGCTCTTCCTCGCCGCGCTGGTATGGCTGATGGAGAAATGGGTGGCTGTGGCAGTATTGCGTCAGCCGGGCTTCGGCGAACTGCTGCCATGGTACGTACTCTGGCTGATCATCCTGGCCACAGTGCTGATAGCCGCCGGCGGCTATGTGGTGAACGACTATTTTGACGTCAAGATAGATCGTATCAACCGCCCGGACGAACTGATCGTGACGCGTACGGTCAGCAAGCCGGCAGCGATGCAGTTGAGCATCGGGCTGAGTGCAGCAGGCACGCTATGCGGCATTGCCGCCGCCGCGTTGCTGCACAGCATGACGCTGGGTATCCTCTTTGTGATCATACCCGGACTACTCTGGTTCTACTCCAGCAGCTACAAGCGTATGCTGCTCATCGGCAACCTGACGATAGCACTACTGGCCGGCCTTACGCCGATCGTAGTGGCGATGGCCAACATAGCACAACTACGATTGCTCTATGCCGCCATCCTGCCCTACACCACATTGGAACACGACCTATACGCCTGGCTCGGAGGGTTCGCCCTGTTCGCTTTTCTGCTCACCTGGATACGCGAGATCATCAAGGATCTGCAGGACCAGATGGGTGATCGCGAACTGGAATGCCACACGCTGCCAATCGTGTGGGGAGAAAAGTGGACCAAACTATTTGTCAGCGCACTGATCCTCATCACCCTCGCGCTGATCGGCCATCTATGGTGGCACGTGCTCCCCTTCCCTACCGCATGGCAAAGCCTCAGCACACGCTATATCATACTGGGCATCGTAGTGCCCCTGCTCGGAGCACTATGGTTGCTATGGTCGGCTAGGATTCCCAGCGACTATAAGACATGTCAGCAAGTAGTGAAATTTGCGATGCTGATAGGAATGCTCTACAGCATCGTGATCGTCAGAAGCCTCGGCGCTTGAGTTCGCCATAAACGAGGTGGACGGGGAAACCCATGACATTGAAATACGAACCGTCCATGTGCGTGCAAGCCACATAGCCGATCCACTCCTGTACCCCATATGCGCCTGCTTTATCAAGCGGGCGATATTTTTGTACGTAGTATCGGATCTGCTCGTCGGTCAGTTCGGCAAAGGTGACATCGGTCTTATCAACGAGAGTAGATAAAACGACCTGTGATTCGGAGTTGGCGGCTGGCGATTTCTCAGCAAACGTCACTGCGGTATAGACCTGATGGGTCTTGCCGCTCAACAGCCGGAGCATCGCGACGGCTTCCGCATCGTCATGAGGTTTGCCGAGCATCTGATCCTCAAGCCAGACGATGGTGTCGGCCGTGATGAGGAGCTGATCGGGCATAAGGCGGTCCGCATAAGCCTGCGCCTTCGCACGCGAGATATAACAAGGAATATCGCCGCCCTTCAGATCGGCGGGATAAGACTCATCCGCATCGATAGCCACGACCGTAAAGGGCAAGTCCAAACCTGCAAGCAGCGCCTTCCTGCGTGGAGAAGCGCTGCCTAACAGTATTTGTTGTGATACAGGTGTCATAGATGATTTAGAACAAATCCAACTGTGTATCCGCCGGTTTCTCGAAGGTCATCTGTACGCCTTCCACCTCGATGGAATCGGGTGTATTGTCTTGGACGTTCTCGTTGTTCTCCTCCGGTTCTTCCGACTCCTCTTCCAGCTCATCGGGAATAGGCTCCGGCGTGATGTCTTCGAAGCCGGCCACGTCGAGCGTCGTGATACGTTTGCCCTTCGCGTGCGGCGATTTCTCGTCGATAAAGTCAGCCATCAGTATCTCGAGCGGTTCGCGCTTCTCATCGCGGAAGAGGACACGGAAGGTAGCCTCCGCACGATCGGAGAGCAGCTCCATGCGCGAGTCGTCATCGTCACCAAGGAAAGATTGCACTTTCGCATTCGCGTCGTCGAAGCGGAAACGCTTGCCGTAGTAGAACTGCTGCTCGCCGTTCCACTGGATGAGCGACCATACCTTGTCGGCATCGAGCTTCTCGATGCGCAGGATATTATCCTCGAAGTGGGCTGTGAGATCGAAGGTGGTAGTATAGTAGGTGCCCTCTTTGGTGAGCACGAGGATACGGTCTTCGTCCCAGAACTCACCCAGATAGATACCATGTTCGTCGTAGTTGACGCGAAGCACGTCAGGATCGAACCATACCTTGCGGCCGCCCAGCGTGGAATGGCCTTTCTGCTTGAGGGTGATCGACTTGACGTCGTATTTGGTGAGCACGTTGCCACGTGCGGTACGCGACTTGACGGCCAGCTCGCTCAGGTCCTTGCAGACCTCGAGTTTCTTCAGATGCAGTTGCGGCTTGAGCGCCACGCGGATCACCTCGGCCTCTCCGTTGGGATTGGCAGTGAAATAGACGATACGTGAACCGGGTTTGCCCTGCGTGAGGTCGTATTCCTTGTCGCGTGCCACGCCGGTGACGCAGAAGCGCTTCATGAAGTACGTGCCCTTCTTGCCATCACGATAGACGACGTTATACACCGTGCGGTCGTCGCCACGCTGGAAGACAGCTATATGCAGAATGTCGGTACCGATAAAGAGTTTGTCGGCCACCTTCTGTATCTTGTATTTACCGTCTTTGTGGAAGACGATGATGTCGTCGATGTCGGAGCAGTTGAAGAGGAATTCATCCTTCTTGAGGCCGGTACCGATGAAGCCTTCCTCGCGGTTGATATAGAGTTTCTCGTTGTTCTCCACCACAGCCTGGACGTTGATAGCGCCGAAGTTGCGCACCTCGGTGCGGCGGGGATAGGCCTCGCCGTATTTGGCCTTGAGCATTTCAAACCAGGCGATCGTATAGTCCGTCAGATGGTTGAGATTCTTGACGCAGGTCTTGATCTTCTTCTCCAGATCCTTCATCAGCTCGTCCGCCTTCTTGGAGTCGAACTTGGTGATACGGATCATGCGGATCTCAAAGAGCTTCTCGATGTCTTCGGGGCGCACCTCGCGGATGAGTTGCACCTTCCACGGCGTGAGTGCCTCATCCACAAACGCGATGAGTTTCTCCTTGTTCGGTGCATTCTCGTAGCCCTCCTGCTTGTAGATGCGGTTCTCGATGAAGATCTTCTCCAGCGAGGTATAGAAATATTTCTCCTCCAGTTCAGCCTTCTCTATCTCCAGCTCCCACTTGAGCAGCGCCTTGGTGTTCTCCGTAGAGAGCCGCAGCAGTTTGCTCACAGAGGTGAAGATCGGTTTCTTGTTCTCCACCACGCAGCAGTTAGGCGAGATATTCACCTCGCAATCGGTGAAGGCGTATAGGGCGTCGATGGCCTTGTCGGACGATGAACCTGGGGCCAACTGGACGACGATGCGGGCCGTGTCGGCCGTGAAGTCGTCTATCTTCTTGATCTTGATCTTACCCTTCTGGTTGGCACGCAGGATCGTCTCGATGATCTTCGAGGTAGTAGTGCCGTAGGGGATCTCGGTGATGATGAGTGTGCGGTTGTCGTCGGCCTTCTGGATGCGGGCACGTATCTTGATCGACCCGCCGCGTTCACCGTCGTTGTAGCGCGTCACGTCGAGTACGCCGCCCGTCGGGAAATCCGGATAGAGCTGGAACTCCTGTCCGCGCAGGTAGGCCAGCGAGGCATCGCACAGCTCGTTGAAATTATGCGGCAGGATCTTTGAGTTGAGTCCGACGGCGATACCCTCTACGCCCTGCGCGAGCAGCAGCGGGAACTTGACGGGCAGATGGATCGGTTCTTTCTTGCGCCCGTCGTAACTCAACATCCACTGGGTGGTTTTGGGATTGAACACAGCCTCCAGAGCGAACTTGCTGAGCCGCGCCTCGATATAACGGGGCGCAGCCGCACCGTCGCCGGTGAGGATATTACCCCAGTTACCCTGACAATCGATGAGCAGGTCTTTCTGCCCCAACTGGACGAGTGCGTCACCTATAGACGCATCGCCGTGGGGGTGGTACTGCATCGTCTGACCGACGATGTTGGCCACCTTGTTCATCTTGCCGTCATCCACACACTTCATGGCATGCAGAATACGGCGCTGCACGGGTTTGAGGCCATCCTCGATGGCAGGCACAGCACGCTCGAGTATCACGTACGACGCATAGTCCAGGAACCAGTCCTGGTACATTCCCGTCAAGTGATACTTAACCTCGGGAGTAACAGCCATGTATTATTGTCCCTTCTTGTTGATGAAGATATAGGCCAAGATACCTATTACCTCAAGCGCAATACCGGCAACAAGCAGGCCGTTGGTAGACAGCGCAAACTTGTAGATCACCAGGCAGAGAACACCCAGCAAAAGGAGAATGACTCCCAGATACTTCTTCAAATCGTTCATATATTCTTAACGCGTTAGATTAGTCGGATCGAAATTTCTCGCAAAATTACAACTTTTTTTGCAATTATGCAAATTTTACGTGTTTTTCGTTGATTTTTTTATTTCAGTGCCCTGTAAATACCCCCCGGCAAGGCGCTGACGAGGCCCTGCATCTCCATCATCACCAGTTCGGACGACACGTCGGCATAGGGCAGCTGCGTCTCCATGACAAGCAGGTTGATATGCATACCATCCTCGGCTTCACGCAGCAATTGCAGCAACTGCATCTGCCGGTCCGACACCTCGGCGGACAAGCCCACCATCTGGGTTTGCAGCGGCTGCGGACGATCGGTGCGGGTGGTCCAACTCATATCTTCTATCAGTTCTTCGGCCGAGTTGATCAGATGCGCCGATTGGCTACGTATGAGCCCGTTGCATCCGCTGGCTGTCTCATCTTGCGGCCGCCCGGGAAAAGCGAAGAGTTCGCGATCGTAGTCCAGCGCCATATGTGCCGTGATGAGGCTACCGCCTTTCAATTTCGATTCCACTACCACCACCGCATCGGCCAGACCGGCGATGATACGATTGCGCTGTACGAAATAAGCGGCAAAAGGTTCGGTAGCGGACATAAACTCCGTGAGCAGACCCCCGTGCTGCAAGGCAGCGATAGCATCCTGCCGGTGCTGAACGGGATAGATACGATCGAGTCCGTGGGCCGGGATGATGAGCGTAGGTATACCCAGTTCGATAGCGGCGCGGTGGGCGGTGATGTCGATGCCATAGGCACCGCCGCTGACGATGGTGACGTGCTCCAGCTGTTCTGCCAAGCCCCGCACCAGCGCACGCGTCAGCTCTTTGCCCCGTTCGGTGGGCCGGCGCGTACCGACGATGCTCACCATATGCTCGTCCGAGGGATTGACATTGCCCTTGCCAAACAGCACAGTAGGCCTATCCGGACACTGACGCATGCGGTACGGATAGTCGTCATCCGAGAGCGTCCAGACGCGAATGCCATGCGCCTCTATCCACTCCAGCTCCTGCTCAGCGCGGCGGAGCGCCTCGTTCATCCCGGGTTCGTCCAAATGACGCCAGACCTCCTCGGCCGTGCCATAATGGTCGTAGAGCGCCAGCAACCGGCGGAGACGGGTGCGAAAGAGCCAGGAGAGGGCAATATCAAAAAGGGGATTTTTGATAGTTAGTGTTTCGTATTTGATGATTTTTTTCGTAATGACGCAATGACGAAGACAAGGGCCACGCCTACCATCGCACCGATGGCATCGGCGTAGAGATCAGCCATCTCGCCCGAACGGGTGAGCGTGCAAAAGCGCTGAAGCACCTCCATGAGTGCACCGAACACCGTCACAGCCATCCATATATTCAGGCACACACGCCACGAGCGGCAAGAGGCCGTCGGCACCAGCCACGCTACAGCCAGACAGCCGTACATCGCGCCATGGAGCAACTTATCCTTCCCGCTCAGCGACTGAGGCACATAGGGACTCTCCATCAGGCTGAGCACCGCTATACCTACGGTCAGCAGCACCGCAGGCAGATACGCCATATACCTTCGATTACTTGCGATCGGACAGGTGAATTTTGGTTCCGTAGCACAGATCGCCGGCGTCACCGAGGCCCGGCACGATATATTTCTTCTCGTTCAGGACCGGATCGATCGCTGCGCACCATACAGTCACGTCCGGACTGTCGTTGAGCGACTTACGCAGACAATCGATCGCCTGCGGCGTACCGATGGTGCAGCACAGATGCGCATGTTTCGGTTTACCGTGACGCAGCAGCGCCAGATAAGCGACCTCCATCGACATACCCGTCGCCAGCATCGGATCCACCAAGATCAGCGTCTTGCCGTCAATCGCCGGCGCAGCCATATACTCCGCCACGATCTCCAACTGACCCTCTTTGTTCACACGGCGATAAGCGCTCAAGAAGGCATTCTCTGCGCGATCGAAGATATTCAGGAAACCCTGATGCAGAGGCAAACCGGCACGCAGCACCGTAGCCAGCACCAGTTGGTCGGCAATGGTATTCACCGTAGCGGTATCCAGGGGAGTCTGCACCTCAACCGGCTCGTACGCAAGCGCCTTGCTCACCTCGATGGCCATCACTTCGCCTATTCGCTCGATGTTGCGGCGAAAACGAAGCGGGTCTTTCTGGATATCCACATCGCGGATCTCGCGAAGAAATTGATTGAGTACACTGTTTTGCTCGGAAAGATTAATAACTCTCATGATATTCTATTTTTTTGAATTTCGGGCACAAAGTTACATAAATTATTGCATATATGCAAATTTTTTCGTACCTTTGCACGATTTTTTATTGATATAGGATGAAAACGATGGTTTATGACGAATCAACTATCGCGTTTGTGACGGCTGCTGCGCAGACTTGTCTGCTGCTGGAGCATCCGGATGAACACACGCGGGAAGAGCTGATCGAGCAGTTATTACGCCTGCTACCGGTGCTGTATCTGCGTACGCGGCTGCTGGGCGAAGAAGAGGCACTGACGGAGGACGAGCCGCAACGGTTTGTAACGGAAGAGGACTACAACTACACCCTGATAGGGCTGCGCAACGCCTTCGGTGCGGACGATGCTTATCTGGACGTGTTTGTGGACCAGGGCGTCTATACCGATGAGGTGCAGACGGCGTATATATCCGAAGGACTGGCCGACATCTATCAGGAACTGAAGGATCTGGCCGCGGCTTTTCAGACGGGCGAAGAGGCCATCATGCACGATGCCGTAGTAGCTTGTCGCGAGGCCTTTGCAGCCCACTGGGGACAGAAACTGCTGGCCGTCATGCGTGCACTCCACTCGCTCTCGCATAGCGACATAGAAGACTGATCATGAAGCAACTGACACCAAGCACATATATTCATCATGTCAGCAAAGACCTGCTGCAATGGATGCCTGTGGCCGCCTTTGAGGGTGAGGTGATCGTGGTGGACCAGGAGGCTCAGGTGGCCGATGCGGTGGCTTACCTGAAGAAGCAACGGGTGCTGGGCGTGGACACGGAGGCGCGTCCGAGTTTTCAGCGGGGCATCCACTACCCCACGGCACTCGTTCAGATAGCCAGCACCGAGCGCTGCTACCTCTTCCGGCTGACGCACGTAGGCATGCCGCAAGCATTGGCCGACGTGTTTGCCGATCCGAAGATATGCAAGGTAGGTCTGGCCTTCCGCGACGACATCAACGGACTACGCCGACGTCGTAATTTCACACCCGCCAATTGTGTGGACCTGCAGTCGATGGTGGGCCAATACGGCATTATGGATCTGGGGCTGCAGAAGATCTTCGCCATCTGCTTCGGCAAGAAGATATCCAAGGCACAACAACTGACCAACTGGGAGAACACCCACCTGACGCCGGAGCAGGCCCGCTATGCGAGCACCGACGCATGGGCTACGCTGCTGATCTATCTCGATCTGCTGCAACACGCTCCCCTGCCGAAGGAGCAGGCCGATGCACTCCGTCGCGCCGATCATGAGCAGCAACTGCAACATCAGCAGGAGGTGCAGGCTGAGCGTCTGCGCGAACAGGGTATCGAACCGCCACCCATGCTGACACCCGAAGAACGTGCCGCCAAGAAGACCGCCAAGCGCCGCGAGGCACGTAAACGCAAACGCCAGCGGCAGTCGGAGAGGAAAAAGAACTCGACGACAGAAAACAAATCGTAATCACACGTTATAACGATATAACGAAAAAATATTTTTTCTATGAAACGATTTCTGATTATCTTGTACACAGTACTTGGTACTCTGTACGCTTTTGGCGAAGCCAAGTACGTATTCTATTTCATTGGCGACGGCATGGGTAGCAACCAGGTGCTGGCTGCCGAGATGTACCGTTCGGCCGTACAGGGCAAACCGCTGGGACGCGTGCAAACGCTGATGACGCAGATGCCCTACATGGGCCATCTGTCCACCCACTCCGCCAGCAACGGCATCACCGATTCGTCCGCCGCTGGCACCTGTCTGGCCACGGGCACGAAGACCACCAACGGTACGCTGGGCATTGCGCCCAACGGCGACACCCTGCGTACGATAGCCGAAGAGCTAAAGGCGGATGGTTGGGGCATCGGCATCATGACCACCGTAGCCATCGACCACGCTACGCCGGGCGCTTTCTACGGTCATGACGAGAAACGCAACCACTACTATGAGATAGGCACCCAGCTCTGCTACAGCGGTTTCGACTTCTTCGGCGGCGCAGGTTTCCACTACCCGCAGGGCAAGAAAGACGACAAGGACATCAACCTCTACCGCCTGGCAGAGAAACAGGGCTACACCATCGCGCATGGATACAAAGAAGCCCTCAGTCTGCAGTCGTCGGCCGAAAAGATGATCCTTGTGCAAGAAGGCGACACGGGAATGCACCACGGTGAGAACCTCCCCTATACCATCGACCGCAAGGAGGGCGATCTCAAGCTCGCAGAGATAGTCAGCACAGCCATTCCCTTCTTGGAGCAACGCTACGACCGCTTCTTCATGATGGTAGAAGGTGGTATGATCGACTACGCCTGCCACGGCGACGACGGCCGCACCGCCATCGAGGAAGTATGGAACATGGACGAGGCAATGCAGGTGGCTTGGGATTTCTACCGCAAGCACCCCGATGAGACGCTTATCGTCGTGACGGCCGATCATGAGACGGGCGGCATGGCGCTGGGTAACAGCGATTATACGCTGCACCTCGACCTGCTGCAATACCAGCGCTGCTCGGCCTGGATACTGAGCGACCTGTTCACCCAACTCTTCAAGAACAACAAACGCCCGCAGTGGGAACAAGTGAAGCAACTCTATCGCGAGCAGTTGGGCTTCTGGGACAAGGTGGAGATCAGCCACGAGGAAGAAGCAGAACTAAAGGCACTCTACAAAGCGGCTGTCTGCCACAAAGGCAAAGACACCAAGACGATGTACAAGACCATCAACCAGCTGGGCGATGCGGGCATACAACTGCTTAACAAGAAAGCCCACTTGGGTTGGACCTCGCACGCGCATACCGCGCACGCCGTGCCCGTATTTGCAATAGGAGTAGGAGCAGAGCTCTTCACCGGTTGGCACGACAACAGCGAGATTGTTCCGCTGATCTGGAAAGCCATTAAATAAGTCGTCAGCCTTCAGCTGTCAGACACAAAATAAAAGAGGGGCGCCGAAGCGTCCCTCTTTCGTTATCGTCATTCGCTATTAGCGAACCAGTTGACCTTGGATCGTGTAGGTCTTCTCACCACGGATGATGAAGAGCGAACCGTTGATCATCTGCTTAACCACTTTGGTGTCAGCATCAATATTCTCAACGCCTTCGCCTTGACCCGGGATGTACATGTAGCCACCGAACGCAGCCCACTCTGCATTGTACTCAGGACGGAAGTAGATGGTCTTCGTACCGGCGTGAGCAGCGTCTACAACGTAGTTGCCACCCTCTGCAGGATACCATACATCAGCCTGACCGGCCTCAACCTTCTTCACCTTCAGCTCATTGCCTTGAGCCAGCGTTGCAACCAGCAAATATTCACCGGCAGCGCCTTCGTTAGCCACGAACTTATACTCAGCAGCAGCTGTCCATTCGTTCAGCGTACCAACGAGATAGAATCCATCTTCTACGGTCGGACCAGGAGTCGGAATCTCATCCAATGCATACCATGCACCATCGTAGAAGTACGGCTTAGCTGCATTCCATACCAGGTCTGCAGTCTGTGCTTCACCGTTGTTGAAGATGATGTTTACGTTAATAGCATCAAACGTGTATGCGAAGACTGCCTTACCGTTGATCTCCATATCAACCGGAGTCATCGCCTCACCCGGCCATGCTACAGGAGCATTGCCCTCTGCAGGCCATACGAATGCGTTAACAGTCTCCCACTCAGGAACGTTGACGAAGTAAACCGTCATCGTCTCATGTACGATCGGCTCGGTCGGAATCTCATCCAATGCATACCATGCGCCATCGTAGAAGTACGGCTTTGCTGCATTCCATACCAGGTCTGCAGTCTGGGCATCACCGTTGTTGAAGATGATGTTCACGTAGTTCT
>CACZVM010000013.1 GCA_902784585.1 uncultured Bacteroidales bacterium
CACCTGCATAACATAATTCATAATTGTGTATTCGTCATTAACACAAACTACATGTAGTGCAGTCTCTTCTGTTAAAGCATCACCTGTTGCATAAACAGCGTCCATTAGCCGATCATACTGCCATAAATATTTGCTTGTAGTGATACTATCATTTGCATTGTATGCTGCAATAAAACGCATTCGTAGTGCGCCTAGATTCAAAGGCGATTCCGATAATAACGAATCCACGTATATGATGACGCCCTCATTACCCTCTGCTTCATAAATAGCATTAAGCCGTTTCATGCTCATTCCTGATGAAGGAGCCCCATAAAATGCCGAGCCATAGTAAATAGCCTGAAAATCACGGATGGACAGAGTCGTGTCTTGTGCCTGAAAACGATTTAAAAGCAAATTGTAATTGGATTTCCCCATTGCTTGAATGCCATCATAATCAGGGAGAAGGAAATCTTCTGCGGAAGTCATAGTAACGATATACACGCAAGAAATCAGTAATAGTAGAGTCTTTTTCATAATCATAATTGTTTAATACACGAAGTCCGTTCACTACGAGCTTGTCTTTCTCCATCTTTTACGTCTCGGAGAGGGACGATTATTTTATTTTGCCATCAGTTGGCGTTGAACGCTACCGATGGTCGCACAATGGATAATTGGCATGTCACCTGCCGTGTGATGACGTGGAAGGAAACGACCTTTGGTGACAGCAGAGAGCATCTTCTCTACAAATGGTTCCAGATTGATCAAATCCACATGCATTTCGCTGTGGGTAAGGTTGTAGAGTTCGTCTGCTGCCGAACGGGAGATTTGCTCTACACCCTCCATATCCAGCAGATATTCATTCTCTGGACTTAACGAAGCAGCCAAATAGCCATGTTCGTCATGCGCATCGTAAGGAAATTGCAGACGGCAATCACGACCGCCGATGTGAATGGTGTGCCTAACAAATCTCCATAGTTACATATCGCCTAAACTCAATGCAACAAATTGTATCTGATAGCCGCGGAAATGAGAACGGATCGAAAAGTCTGAATATATTCATAAGTTGCTGAATATAAACAATATTACATATATATCAACCATGCAAGCAGGTAGGCTACCGCCGTAGAGACACCGACGGAGACGAGTCCCGGCATCATGAACGAGTGGTTGAGCAGATACTTGCCTATCTTGGTGGTACCCGAGCGGTCGAAATTGACGGTGGCAACATCGGAGGGGTAGGTGGGGATGAAGAAATAGCCATAGACCGACGGCATGACGCCGAGCAGTACCGCTCCGGGTATGCCGAGCGAGTAGGCGAGCGGAAGCATAGCCACGATGACAGCCCCCTGCGAGTTGATCAGGATAGAGACGATGAAGAAGACGATAGCAATACTCCAGGGATAGTGGGCCACCACATTCTCAAGCACCGGCTCTATCTGAGGCATGAAATTGACGAAATAGGTATCTGCCATCCATGCGATACCGAAGATAGCCACCACGGCCGTCATGCCGGCTTTCCACACGGCACCGTCCACCGCCTGCTTGGAGGTGGCGCGGCAGAAGAGCACCATCAGTGCTGCGGCGGAGATCATAAGGATCTCGATGACATGGTTCATCTTGATCTCCTCCATCTCCACTTGTGTGAAACTGCTCAGTTCGATCCCCGCGTCAGCCAACTGCTGGGCAGTGATAGTGGTGCCGCCAATCAGCTCGAGAGGGTCGGCTCCCTGGATGGCCTTGATCGTCTCATAGTTCGGGAGAAGGCCCGGAAAAGCGGCGAAGAGGATGACGAGCAGCAGTGCGCCCAGGAAGATGAAGACAGAGGCTTTGGCCCGAGGAGAGATCTGCTTGTCGAGCGAGCTGTTGCTATCGCCGAAGATAGCGGCGCGCTGCTGAGGATCAGCGATCTTAGCCTGGAACTCCGGGTCTTTGTCGAGATCCAGACCTCGCTTATAGGAGCATGCTGCTGCCGCCGCGAGTCCGCACAGACAGGCCGGGATATTGACCATCAGCACCTGCGGGATCGTGATATCGAAACCGTTGGCGTTGCTGATAGCCACAAACGCCACGACAGCTGCGGCGATAGGCGAACAGGTGATACCCACCTGTGCCGCCACAGAGGCTACGGCGCATGGACGCTCCGGACGGATACCCTTCTTGAGCGCGATATCGCAGATGATAGGCATCATCATATAGACCACATGTCCTGTTCCGCAGAGGACGGTGAGCAGGAACGTGGAGAACGGTGCCAGGAAAGTGATGTTGTTAGGATGCTTGCGCAGCAGCTTCTCCGCCAACTGCACGAGCCAGTCCATACCTCCGGCCGCCTGCATGATACCGGCACAGGTGATGGCGGCAACGATGATGAGCATCACATCGATAGGCGGTGTGCCCGGTTTGAGTTCGAAGCAGAATACCATGACAGCCAGTGCCAGACCGCAGATGGCTCCCAACGCCAGACCGCCGTGCCTGGAACCCAACCACAGCGCGAAAAGCATCAGCACAAAAAGAAGAATCATCAGTAGCATAAAGCAAAAAAATAATATAATCGGTTGCAAAGTTAATAAAAAGATTGCACACATGCAATATGTACGTGCATTTTTTTTCATAAACTAAATTTTTCAGGTTATTTTTTGACGCAGAGTAGATAAATTTGCTCAGGTCAAATATTTTGTGTATCTTTGCCGACGCAAAGACAGAAAGAAAATGGATTATCCGAAATTGAAGAACCGCCCTTGGAAGGTGGTGAAGAGCGAGAACATCCTGCACCTGGGACCGTGGTTGTCGGTGAGGCAGGAGTGCGTGGAGTTGCCCAACGGCCGGCAGATACCGACCTGGTATGTGATGGAGTTTCCCGACTGGATCAATGTGATCGCTATCACGAAGGACGGACAGATGGTGATGGAAGACCAGTACCGGCACGCGTTAGGCGAGACCCACTACGAACTGGTGGCGGGCGTGATAGATCCCGGCGAGACACCGCTGGAGGCTGCGCAGCGCGAGTTGAGCGAAGAGACAGGATACGAAGGAGGCGAGTGGACCCTCTTCATGACGCTGTCGCCCAATCCGACGAACCATAACAACCTCTCGTATACGTTTCTGGCAACAGGTGTGGAGAAGCGGCGCGAACAGCACCAGGAACCGACCGAGGACATCCACGTGGATGTGATGGCCCCGGAGCAGGTGAGGCAGATGCTGGAGGATGGCGAGATAGTGCAGGCGCTACATGCGGCTCCGCTGTGGAAGTACTTTTTGAAGTTTTACGATTAGAGGCGGAAGAGAGTGCGGGCGTTGGCGGTGGTCCGAGCCATCACCTCGTCGGGAGTGACTAGCAAGGTCTCCGCTATGCAGTTGGCGACGTGCTGGATATAGCGACTCTCGTTGCGCTCGCCGCGGTGAGGCACAGGAGCCATGTAGGGAGCATCCGTCTCCAAGAGGAGACGATCTAAGATTTCAAATTTAGGATTCAGGATTTTAGATTTCTGATTCAGTTCGGCGATGGTGTCGGGCAGACGGCTGTTCTTGAACGTGAAGACACCACCGATGCCGAGATAGAAACCCAGATCGAGAATGATCTGCGCTGTCTCGCGGCTGCCGCTGAAGCAATGGAAGACACCACGAAGCGGAGCTTCGTATTTGTGATTTGTGATTGGTGATTTGTGATTGGTGATTTCTTTGACGATGGTCAAGATATCTTCGGTGGCTTCGCGATTGTGGAGTATGACAGGCAGATCGAGTTCGCGAGCCAGGAGAAGCTGATGGCGCAGCACTTGTTGCTGCGCTTCTTTGTAGGTGCGATCCCAGTAATAATCGAGTCCGATCTCACCGATAGCAACGAGTTGGTGGCGATGGTTGCGGATGGCGTGTTCGATGGTGGCGAGTTGCGTTTGCCAATCATCCTTGACATCTTCGGGATGCAGGCCCAGCGCAGGGAAGCAGAAGCCCGGATGGGCATGGCACACATCGAGCACCGTGCGGATGGAAGCCGCATTGATGCCGGGTACGATCATGGCGCGTACGCCTGCTTCGCGCTGGCGCAAGATGACCTCCTCGCGATCGGCGTCAAAAGCTTCTTCGTCAATATGGCAGTGAGTGTCGATCAAATTTGGGATTTATGATTTAAGATTTAGTATGCTGCTGTCGCCGTAGGAGAGGAAGCGGAAGTCGTGGGAGAGGGCGTAGTCGTATATCTTGCGCCAGTCGCCACCGACGAAGGCGCTGACGAGCAGCAGCAGGGTGGATTGGGGTTGATGGAAATTGGTGATGAGCTGATCGACGATATGGAAACGATAGCCTGGGCGGATCATGATCTGCGTCTCGGCGTGCAAGGTCTCTTGCCCCGTTTGGTCCATCCAGTCGAGCAATGACCGCAATGCATCCTTCGCGCTCATTGGGTAGTCCTGCTCATAGGGCTCGAACTGACCGACATGCGGCGAACGGCTGCAGCCCATGAAATAGAGCGACTCGAGTGTACGCATAGAGGTGGTGCCGACAGCGACGATATGACCGAGCCGACGCAGGATATGTGCGATCGTCTCGCGTGGTACGGCGATGATCTCCGTATGCATGGTGTGCTGGTTGGCATCGGCTGTCTTGACCGGCAGGAACGTGCCTGCACCGACATGGAGCGTCAGTTCGTCCGTCTCTATGCCGCGTGTGCGCAGATCGTTGAGCACCGCCTCCGTAAAATGGAGTCCGGCCGTAGGTGCGGCTACCGACCCTTTGATACGCGAATAGACCGTCTGGTAGGTACGTTTGTCCGACTCTTCGGTAGGGCGGTTGAGATATGGAGGGATAGGCAGTTCGCCCATGGCGTCGAGTAGCTCGGCGAAAGAGACCTGCGGGTTGTCCCAATCGAACCGGACGGCATACGCGTTGCCAATGGCTTCGCCCTTGTGCGCGCAGAATGTCAACTCTGAACTCTCCACTCTCAACTCTAAACACTCATCGTGCCATTTCTTGGCATTGCCGACGAGACATTTCCAGGTGCAGCCGGCAGTGGAAGAGAGCGAGAGCTGATAGTCGTGCGGATCGAGCGGTTCCAGACAGAACACCTCGATACGTGCACCGGTGGGTTTACGGAACTCGAGACGCGCCTGGATGACGCGTGTGTTGTTGTAGACGAGGAGTGAACCGGGAGTGATATAGTTGCCGACACGGAAGAAAAGATCTTCCGACACCTCACCGTCGCGATAGACGAGCAGTTTGCTATGGTCGCGTTCTGGCAGCGGGTACTTGGCGATACGTTCGTCGGGCAGGGGATAGTTGTAATCGGCTATGTAGATGGGCTGAGACATTAAGAATTAAGAATTCAAAATTAAGAATTAAGAATTAAGAATTAAGATTTTCTTTTCTCTTTCCCTGAAAGAGGTCGTAGCGATTGAACTGGCAGTCGAGTTCACCGTTGAGCAGGCGTAGCTTCTTAGACGGTTTGAGACCGATACATTTCATGGCCACCTCGTTGGAGGAGATGATCCACGCGGTGGAACCGGCAAACTGGTGCTTGAGGGCCGTACCGATACGGCTGTAGAGATCTTCCATATCCTTGTTGCTCGCCAGTCGTTCTCCATACGGAGGATTGATCATCACCAAGGCGGATGTATTGGCGGTTTGTGATTCCGAATTTGTGATCTTCAACTCCTCGAGGCGGATCTGCCTTAACTCGATATCCTTCTGCAGGCTTGCCGCGCGGACGTTCTTAGTGGCTTGCTGGATGGCGAAGAAAGAGGCGTCGGAGCCATAGATATGATGGGTGAACGGTCGTTCAGCGGAGTCGTCGTTGTAGATCTCGCTCCATAGCTCGGCATCAAAATCGCGCCAGTGCTCGAAGGCGAACGATTGGCGGAAGATACCCGGTGCGATGTTGCGTGCGATGAGTGCCGCCTCGATGGGTAGCGTGCCGGAACCGCACATGGGGTCGTAGAAATCGCATTGCCCGTGCCAACCGGCCAGCAGCAACATACCTGCCGCGAGTGCCTCGTTGATAGGCGCTTCGGTGTTAGCGACGCGATAGCCGCGTTTGTGCAGACTCTCTCCGCTACTGTCGAGCGAGAGGGTGACACGATCTTGCGCAATATGGATATTGAGCAGCAGGTCGGGATCGGTGACACGCACAGAGGGCCGTTTGCCTCCGTGGCCGGTCCACCAGTCGGCGATGGCATCTTTGACGCGATAGGTGACATAGCGGCTGTTGCGGAAATGTTCGCTATAGACCGTAGCATCGATGGCGAAGGTGGTGTCGGCCGACATATAACGGTCCCAGCTGAGTTGCATCAGTTGGGCGTACACCTCATCGGCATCTTTCGCGCGGAAAGAGGCGATAGGAAGGAGTACGCGACTGGCGGTACGCAGACATAGATTGGCGCGATAGAGCAGCGCTTTGTCGCCCGCAAAACGTACGGCGCGTCGCTCGATCTGCACCTGGTCGGCACCCAGTTCGATGAGTTCTTTTGCCAAAACGGGTTCCAGACCCTTGAAGGTCTTGGCAATCATTTCCAATGGTTGGTTCATAGCGAGTCTATTCGGTAGTGGGTCGTGCGTCTGCGCGGTGATAGTCGATGAGTCCGGGGATAGGATCGAGCAGGACAGTGCCTACCGTGAGTCCTTCTGCCGCGAGTGCTTCCTCGAGGATGGGACGGTAGTAATAGGCGATGGAGCCGACGAAAGAGGCCGACGACACCCCATATTGCAGCAGATTGCGGCGGATGAAGCTAAGGAAATGGTCGTAAACCAGGTGGTGGATACGCTCATCGTCCAGATGGGTGGCACAGAAACGTGACAGCGAGGCCAGATAGCGGTTGGGCAGGGGCTGGCGATAGACGCGGTCGATGATCTCGGCCATGGACGTCTGTTGTTCACTTAGAAAGGCTTCTTTCAGATCCTCCCCCAGCTGATTCTTGAGTATATCACCCACCAGTCGTTTGCCCAGCACGGCACCTGATCCTTCGTCACCGAGGATGAAGCCCAGCGAGGGAACGCACCACTCAATCTGCTGTCCGTCGTAGGCACAACTGCCGCTACCCGTACCGAGGATACAAGCTACGCCGGGTTGATGCCCCAGCAGTCCGCGGGCTGCACCCAACATGTCGGATTGCACCTCGGCTGCGGCCTTGGGAAACACATCGTTGAGCGCTTCGCTGACGAGCACTTTCTTCTCCGGCGTACATCCGGCACCGTAGAAGAAGATATGGGTGATAG
This sequence comes from uncultured Bacteroidales bacterium, assembly GCA_902784585.1. Classification (GTDB taxonomy): domain Bacteria; phylum Bacteroidota; class Bacteroidia; order Bacteroidales; family Paludibacteraceae; genus Colicola. The sequence goes on from CACZVM010000013.1 coordinate 7,177, forward strand.
TTCCCGCCCAGAGCAGGCGTGCCATCTGCGGAAGCAGCTGATTGTTAAGACACCGGCGGATATCGTCGGCAGACTGGAAGACGGGGTTGATGCCATCGGTGCGGAATTCGGACACTTGTCCGCTGGCTGTGAGCAGACACCAGTGGGTCTTGGTGCTGCCGCTATCGGCGAGGAGAATCATTTCAGATTTATGATTTATGATTTTGGGTGCAAAATTACAAAAAAACTTGCATATACGCAAGTCTCAACATAAATTTGGGTAAAAAAAGAAGGTTGTCACGAAAAGTGAAGCCTTTTTGTATAAAACAAAAGAAGGTTGTCATCCCGACAACCAATCTTTTTCATTTAACCTTAAAATCTAATACCATGAAAAACACGGTGCAAAAGTACTGCTTTTTGAGCATATGACCAAATATTTTGATTAGAAAGTGTCAAAAATTCACATTTTGCAATTTTTAGTTTGCAAAATGGCAGTATTCGGGTGTGATTAGTCGCAAAGTGAGAAAAGATCTTCGCGAGGGTTGACCAGTAGAACAGGTACGAGTGCGCGTTGGATGGCATGTTGTTCGGGTGGTCCGAAGAGGATGTCGTCGAGTCCGTAGTCGCGGCTGGCCGTGAGGACAAGCAGGTCGTGGCGGAAATCTCTCTGTCGTTCGCTGGCCTCCTTGACGAGCGAGAAACTGTCTTTGCGAGCTTGTGCTATCTCGTAAGAGACAGGCTGCCGGCCATCGGCTATCAGCTGCTGGCTGATTCTCTCGATATGGGTGACGATGCGGTTGACGTTCTGCCGTGCGCGGGAGCCGTAGTCGTTGGCCTGGAGCAGGATGATATGTGCGCCGGTATGCCGAGCGATATAGGTACATATCTCCGCCTTGTAGGTTTCTTCTTCGAGCATGGAAACGGGTACGAGCAAGCGGTGCAGCGGTTTGATCGTCATCGTGGGGGTGATGAAGACGTAGGGACGTCGTTCGTCGCGACACTCCTGCAGATGCTGTCGGATGGTGCGTGACCGGTTGGCGCACTCGATGAGTCGGATATCGTCGTTATTGTCCCAGATCATAGTGTCTGCTGCTCTTGTTGTTTGGCGGCTTCGCGTTGCTGGCGTCGCATCTCATCGAAGCGTTCCCAATTGATGGTATCCATGGTGTGGCGGTACTGACGTGCTGCTGCGGCATGGTTGCCGTAGGAGGACGAGAAGATATGGGTGTTGTTGAGTTGCGGGTTGGCGCACATGAACAGATAGTCGGTCTTAGGCGCATGGAGCACCATATCCATGGTCTCGGGATTAGGACAGCGGATGGGGCCGGGAGGTAGTCCGGGGTAGAGATAGGTGTTGTAGGGATTGTCGACAGCCAGATGTCGGTTGAGTACGCGTCGCAGTTTGAAATCGCCCACGGCATACTTGACGGTAGGACAGGCCTGTAGGTGCATCCCGCGGTGTACGCGGTTGATATAGAGGCTGGCGATGATAGGCATCTCCTGTTTGTTATGGCTCTCGCCCTCGACGATAGAGGCAATGATGGCCACCTCGACAGGAGTGAGGCCAAGCGAGTCGGCCAGTTGGCGTCGCTCTGTATTCCAGAAGGTGTTGTACTCCTGCTGCATACGCTGGAAGAGTTTGTCGGGCGTGATAGTCCACAGCACCTCGTAGGTATTGGGGATGAAGAGGCATCGGCTGGTCTCGCGGTTGAGGCCGTATTGTGCCATATACGCATCGCTGTCGAGCAGGCAGAGCAAGGTGAGGCTATCCATCATAAGATGGCGTGTGACACGTCCCGCCAGTTCTTCACGCGTGCGGACATAGTTGTTCCACGTGATCATGACGGGGGTCTGTCGTCCGTATTTGAGCCTGTTGATCAGTTCGCTATCGCCCATCTGCGGCGGGAAGGTATAGTGGCCGGGTTCGGGCGAGAGGAAGAGCTTGAAGCGCTTATGGAGATAGAAATCGTGCCGGCTGCCGATGAAATAGTCGCTATCAAGCAATGCCAGCACGGAGTCGACGGTGGCTCCGGGGTAGATATGATAGCTATGCGACTGGCCGTCGCGAGCGCGGAAGTTGCTCACTTGCAGACGATAGTACTGCTCGACGGCGAATGAGCCGACGAGGAAAAGCAGTATGCTCAGCGTAATAAGCACCGTGCGGACGATATAGCGTTTCTTAATGTCCATCGTAGCAATGATTGAATTAGGGTTTATGATTTAGGATTTGCCACCGACGAGGCGTTGGATCTCCGACAGTTTGTTGAGTGCCTCGAGGGGCGTGAGACGGTTGATATCGAGCGATTTGACTTCGTCGCGGACCTGCTCGAGAACGGGGTCGTCGAGTTGGAAGAAACTGAGTTGCATCCCTTCGCGATTCTCGCCCAGGTGGGCCTTGGTATTGATATTAGTATTGGCTGATCCTTCCAGTTCGGACAGGATCTGGTTGGCCCGTTCGATGATAGAGGCAGGCATGCCAGCCAGTTTGGCCACATGGATACCAAAGCTGTGTTCGGAGCCGCCGCGCACGAGTTTGCGCAGGAAGATCACCTTGCCGTTGATCTCCTTGACAGAGACGTTGTAGTTGCGGATACGATCGAAAGTCTGCTCCATCTCATTGAGTTCGTGATAGTGGGTGGCGAAGAGGGTCTTGGCGTGTCCTTTGTTCTCGTGGATATACTCGACGATGGCCCAGGCGATGGAAATGCCGTCGTACGTGCTGGTACCGCGTCCGAGTTCGTCGAAGAGGACGAGGCTGCGTTCGCTCAGGTTGTTCAGGATAGAGGCGGCTTCGTTCATCTCAACCATAAAGGTGGACTCTCCTAATGATATATTATCGCTCGCGCCCACACGCGTGAAGATCTTGTCGACCACTCCGATAGAGGCGCTCTCGGCAGGCACGAACGAACCCATCTGTGCGAGCAGCACGATGAGTGCTGTCTGGCGGAGTAGGGCCGATTTACCGGCCATGTTAGGACCTGTGATGATGATGATCTGCTGGCTGTTGTTGTCGAGCAGCACGTCGTTGGCGATATACTGTTCGCCGGGTGGCAGTTGTTGTTCGATGACGGGATGGCGTCCTTGTCGGATATCGATCAGGAGGCTGTCGTTGACATCGGGGCACACATAGCGGTAGTCGGCAGCTACGGTCGCGAAAGAGAGCAGGCAGTCGAGTTGTGCGAGAACGCTTGCGTTGAGTTGCATCTGCGGCACCCATTCGGTGAGGGCGAGCATCAGTTCCTGATAGAGTCGGTTCTCGATGACGAGGATGCGGTCTTCCGCCGACGTGATCTTCTCTTCGTACGCCTTCAGTTCGTCGGTGATATAGCGTTCCGCTCCGACGAGTGTCTGCTTGCGTATCCACTCGGCAGGTACTTGATCTTTGTAGGTGTTGCGTACCTCGAGGTAGTAGCCGAAGACATTGTTGAATCCGATCTTGAGGCTCTGTATGCCGGTGCGTTCTGCTTCGCGCTGCTGGACCTGGATCAGGTAGTTCTTGCCGTCCGACTGGATAGCGCGCAGTTCGTCCAGTTCGCTATCCACGCCGTGTGCGATGGTGCCTGGGCGCCCTTGAGCGAGTGGCGGATCGGGTACTATCTCGCGTTCGATACGGCTGCGCATCTCGGAGCAGGGATCGAGTTGTTCGCCCAACAGCGTCAGATAGGTGTTGTCGTGAGCGGCCTGACAGATGTCTTTGACGGGTCGGACAGCACGCAGGGCGCGTCCGAGTTGAACCATCTCACGTGGTCCGATACGGCCGGTGGATATCTTGCTGACGATGCGCTCGAGGTCGCCCACCTGGGAGAGTGCTTCGCGGAGTGTCTCGCGTGCCTCCGGGTGGCGGAAGAGGTGCTCCACTACCGTCTGACGATTGCGGATAGGCCGCACGTCCTTGAGCGGGAAAGCCATCCATCGATGGAGCAGGCGTCCGCCCATAGGGGTGATGGTGCGATCGATGATGTCGTAGAGGGTACGACTCTCTTCTGTCTGTCCACCGAGCAGTTCAAGATTGCGGATGGTGAAGCGATCGAGCCACACATATTTCTCTTCTTCGATACGGCTGAGGTGCTGTATATGGCCTGTCTGCAGGTGCTGCGTCATATCCAGATACATCAGTATGCCTCCTGCTGCGGTGATGCCTGCAGGCATGTTGTCGAGTCCGAAGCCCTTGAGCGAGGAGACGCCCCAGAGCTTCTGTAGGCGTTCGTGTGCAGTGGACTCGACGAGCATCCAGTCCTCGAGTTCGAAAGTGAAATACTTATTGCCAAAGAGGTTCTCTATGTCGGCTTTGCGTCCGCGCAGATAAAGAATCTCTTTGGGCGCAAAGTTGGTGAGCAGTTTGTCGATATAGTCGCTATCCCCTTGTCCGGCCATAAACTCACCGGTGGAGATGTCGAGGAAGGCTACGCCTATCTGGCCTCTGAATGCTGAATGCTGGCGGCTGTCCACAAAATGGATACAAGCCACCCAGTTGTTCTCCTTCTGGGTAAGGGTGGTGTCGGAATAGCTGACCCCGGGGGTGACGAGCTCGGTGACACCGCGTTTGACCAGTTTCTTGGTCAATTTGGGATCTTCGAGTTGGTCGCAGATAGCGACGCGTAGGCCGGCACGCACGAGTTTGGGCAGATAGGTGTCGAGTGCATGGAAGGGGAAGCCTGCCATTTCGAGTGCCTGTGCGGCGCCGGAAGAGCCGTTGGAGCGGTGGGTAAGGGTGATATTGAGTATCTTGCTGGCCCGGACTGCGTCCTCGGCGTAGGTCTCGTAGAAATCGCCGCAACGGAAGAGCAGCATCGCATCGGGATACTGCGTCTTAATGTCGCGGAATTGGCGCATCATCGGGGTTAGTTCTTCGTTATTTGCCATGATTTAGCGTAGATCAAAAGTTATCTTCAGATTATATCGTCTTCCGGTGAGGTAGTTGGGGCTGCGCCAGGAGTGACCGTCGGCATCGTCGAGGTAGAAATAGGAATTGACGTTGCGCCATCCGACGAGGTTGAACACCTCGAACTGGATAGCCCACTGCTTGATATGTCTGGCTCCGGGGCGGCGCATGAACTTCGCTGTCTTCTCGTTGAAGACATAGGTGGCACCGAGGTCGATACGTTTGTACATAGGCATTCTTCCCCACTGCTGGCTGTTATGCGGCAGGTAGAATGGTTGGCCGTCGGAGAACTGCATCTTGAGATGGAACTTCAGTTGTGGCAGTTGGGGCAGATAGTCCTGGAAGAGCATGGTGAAATTGAACCGTTGCTCTGTGGGGGAGGGGATCCATGGCCCGCTTCCGGTTCCCTCCTGACTGGCGATTTGCCGTTGCCGGGCTGTCATGGTGGAGAAGGATATCCAAGAGTCGGCACCGGGTACGAGTTCGCCATAGAGCTTGAGATCAAGTCCTGCGGCATAGCCTACGGCATCGTTGCGTCCGCTGTAGCGTACGCGCACATTGTCAACGGTATAGGTCTCCATCCTGTCGATATACTTGTAGTATGCTTCGGCGGTGAACTTAAACGGTCGGCCCCATGCTCGGAAATAATAGTCGGTGCCAAGTACAACATGTACAGAACGCTGGGCGCGCAGATTGCGATTGAGTGCGATGCGGGTGATGCCGTTATGGTCGGTGACGGTGTCGCGCAGTTCCTTGTAGAACGGCGCTTGATAGTAGAGGCCCGTAGCCAGTCGGAGGCTCAGGTCGCGTTTCCATCCGGGTATCCACTCGACACTGGCGCGTGGGGAGGGGAGTACTTCGTTGTTCCAGCTCCACCATTGGAGACGTCCGCCGACGGTGAGGATCCACTGTCCGGAAGAGGTGTGCCAGCGGTGTTGATTCTGGACGTATGCTTGAAGCCGTGCGGACTGCATCGAGCTGTCGCCACGCATGGAATAGTAGAGGGCCATATCGTGCCCGTTGTTGGGCATGGAGTAGCCGGCAGAGTCGCGCCATTCCCATTCGCTGATATGATCGCGGATGAGTTCGCCCTGTCCGCTTATTCCCCAGGAGAGCGTGTTAGACTCGCGTGTCCAACTGCCGTGGTGGGCGAGGGTGAAGACACCGGCGCGGAGGAAGTTGCGCGCGTGCTGATGGAAGATACCCGTGGCGAGTACGTTGCTCTGGTCGGACGGGTTGACTTGCTCGCTGAGCATGTTGCCGGTGGCGGAACCGTCGGCCGAACCCTTGGAGAGTACATACTGACCGGTGATGTCGAAGGTCTCGCGCTCGTTGGTATAGAAACCGGACAGGTCGAAGCCGATCTCCACCTCATCGCTCACGTGACCTTGTGCACTGATAGCCGCAAAGGCAGTGAGGAATCGGTCTTTCTCCTGACCGTCGTAGTAGATATTGAGTTGGCGTGTGGCTACCAGTCCACCCCAACTCTCGCTAAGTGAATCAGGTGTGAAACGGTAGTCGTTGAGGCTGACATTACCCAGAAATGACATGTGCCAACGCGGTGCTACACGCCACGTGATATAGGTCTGATAATCAAGGTATGTGGGTTGATAATTGCCGGAAGTGGAGAGACCTCCGAGCATATACTTGCTGGTCTTATAGCGCAAGCCGTGCATCATCGAATAGGTGCTGTCACCGTGTCCTATGTAGAGTTGTGCTCCAAGCAGGCTGGCGCTAAGGCTGGCCTCGAAAGCGGTAGGCCGCTTATAGCTGATATCGAGTACGGAGGACATCTTATCGCCGTAACGTGCGCTATAGCCACCGGCTGAGAAAGAGAGGTTGTCCACCATCTCTGGATTAACGAACGAGAGTCCTTCCTGTTGGCCCGATCGGATCAGCAAGGGGCGGTGTACCTCGATGCCGTTGACATAGACGGAGTTCTCGTCGAACGAACCGCCGCGAACGTTGTATTGCGAACTGAGTTCGTTGGTCTGACTCACACCGGCGAAGGTGATGAGCAGACTCTCGATAGATCCACCGGTAGCATCGGGCATGACGCGGGTGGTGGAGGCATCTATCTGGTCCATCGTTCCCTGGGTGCGTTTGAGACCGCGTACCTCTATCTCGGTGAGCAGTTGTTCGTCGGTAAGCAGTTGAACGTTGATATTGAGCACGTCATGCAGATCGATGATACGTTGTTGGACGGTGGTATAGCCGATCATGGAGTAGGAGAGGACTACCGTGTCCGCTTCGTCCATGACGAGTTCGTAAAAGCCGTTCTTGTTCGTCGATGTACCGAGCGGTCGGTCGGCATTGAGAACCACCACATTCGCCAACTCAATACCTATGTTGTCTTGATCGACCACGTAACCGTAGATACGGGCGTTGCGAGCAAAGACCGTCAGACTGCACGAACACAGGAGCAAAAAGTTTACTATTTTTAAGATTCTATGCATGTTAAGTGTGAACGAGACTTTAACGAGGAACTAACGAGACGTTAACGAGACATTTACGAGACATTTACGAGGGCAAAAAGTATACGATTTTTAAGATTTTACTTCTGCGTTCAACTGTTCAATATAGTTCGTTAATTCTTCTCCGCCAAGACCGGTTTCCGAACTGGTTACAAACACAGGCGGCAGTTCTTCCCATTCTTCGAGCAGGCGTGTCTTGTAGGCCTCAACGTTCTCTTTCAGCCGTACTTTGCCGAGTTTGTCTCCTTTGGTAAACACGATGGCAAACGGAACACCGTTCTCGCCGAGCCAGTTAATGAACTCGAGGTCGATCTTTTGCGGCTCGTGGCGACAGTCGATGAGCACGAACAGGCATACCAGCTGTTCACGGAGCAGGCAGTACCGTTCAATCATCTTTTTCAGCGCCTCACGTTGTTTCTGGCCCGCTTGTGCATAGCCGTAGCCGGGAAGGTCGACGAGGTGCCATTTTTGATTGCTGATTGCTGATTGCTGATTGCTGACGCTCTCAACCAAAAAATGGTTGATGAGCAGCGTCTTACCCGGTTTCTGGCTCGTCTTGGCGAGCTTGGAATTATGGCACAGCATATTGATCAGCGACGACTTGCCCACATTACTGCGGCCGATGAAGGCGTACTCCGGAAGTGTGCTCTGCGGACACGACGCTACATCCGGATTGGATATGATATATTGAGCGGATTTGATCATAAATTAGTTATGATTTCAAATTTATGATTTAGGATTCTTTTTCGCCCAAACAATGAAACCGCAGAGGCAACCCAAGGTAACTATACCGGCTATCAAATAGCCTACCCAGTGGAGGGGCAGATGGAAACCTTCCGGTGCAATGAAGATATAACTACTGCATACCATCGTCATGAACAGTGCCGGTATCATGGCTATCAGGTAGCCGTATTTGTAACCGTTGGCTACGGGTTGGCCGTTCGCCTTCTTGTAAAGCCATATGGCGCCTGCCCAGAGAGTGAAAGTAGCGAGCGTCTGGTTGGTCCATGCAAAATAACGCCAGACGATGTTAAAATCGACAAACACCATGCCGAAAACGCAGAGGAAGAGCGGCAGGGCGATGATGAGGCGCTTGGGGATGGGGCGTTGGTCCCATTGGAGGAAATCGGCTACGATGAGTCGAGCCGAACGGAGCGCTGTGTCGCCACTGGTGATAGGTGCGGCAATGACACCGATGATAGCCAGTATGCCGCCTACTGTGCCAAGCCAGCTGCGGCTCACTTTGTCAATCACCAGTGCGGCTATATTCTCTCCATGATGTTCCGCTGCAAAAGCCTGAAGTCCGTCAATGCCGTACAGACCCTTCTCGGGATCGGCGAAGAAGGTGCCGGCTGCGGCCGCCCAGATGAGGGCAAGGATGCCTTCGGCCACCATCGCACCGTAGAAGATCCAACGGCCCTGACGTTCGTTGGTCACGCAACGCGCCATGATAGGGCTTTGCGTACCGTGGAAACCGGAAATAGCGCCGCAAGCGATGCTCACGAACATCATCGGGAAAAGCGGCAGACCGTTGGTCTGTCTGTTGTGCAACCCGTCGAACACTTCCGGCATCTCACCGGCGTGCCAGCCAAGCATGACAACCATGATGCCCAGACCCATAAACAGCAGAATACCGCCGAATATAGGGTAGAATCGACCGATCAGTTTGTCCACGGGCAATACCGTCGCCAAAGCGTAGTAACCGAAGATGATGAGCACCCACATAATAGGCACATAAAAGATTACGCCCATGCGTTCTATCTCCATCGTACCGAGCGGAGCAAGGCCTTGCAGTAGGACAGCAGGACCGCTCAGAAACGTGGTGGTCAGCAGAATTAGAAGGACGAGCGAGAGGACGCGCAGGAACGATTTGGTACCTTTGCCCAATTCGTCTCCCACTATCTCAGGAAGTGATGCGCCGCCTTTACGGATGGAGAGCATTCCGCTCAGATAATCGTGTACGCCACCGGCGAAGATCGTTCCGAAGACGATCCATAGGAAGGCTGCGGGACCGTAGAAAATACCCATAATGGCACCGAAAATGGGGCCAAGGCCGGCAATGTTAAGGAACTGAACGAGGAAGATACGCCACGGTGCCATAGGCACAAAATCCACGCCGTCAGTTCTTGTCAAGGCCGGTGTCTTTCGTTCCGGCTCCACTCCAAAAATCTTCTCCACCAGCACACCGTAGGTGAAAAAGCCTACGACTAACAATACCAGTGCTACAATAAATGTGATCATATTGTTTGTCTCAATTAATACATGATTATCTTGTGTGTCTCGTGCTGTCCGTCGCTGGTAATGGTGTGGATGAACCACAAGCCGTTCTGAGCCGGCAGTTTTATCTGACAAGTGCCTGCCTCAAAGGTACGTGTCTCCACGAGCATGCCTGCCGTCGAATAGACGGAATAGGAACCGCTCTCGGTGGCCTCGAGTGTCACAACAGGCGAACGACGCGATACCTGGGTAGGATATACCAGGACAGGATAGGTGTAGACAGGTGCTGCGGCGCGTTGGATGATGAGCGGACAGGTCGGGATAGGATAACTCTCGCCTTGACGTGTAGCGTAGAGCACCACTTCGTCTCCTTCGCGCAAGGACTGGCTGTAGAGATAGCCCTTGCCGTCGGTAGCCTGGCGTGTGCCGTTGACGTACCAATCGTAGAGCGAGAAGGTGTAGCCGCCATTGAGTTCGGGCTTGAGCGATGCCACTACGTCGGACCAGTTCTGCTCTATGATCCAAGACGGATAGCGAACGAGGAAGCCCACAGAATCTACTGTGCTGGACGGGCAGACGGTGTTGTCGAACACCAGACTCAGCGTGTAGTAGTCAGGACGCACGTAGTTGGTGTGATCCAAATAGATGACATCCGAACTCTGCGGCATCGGTGCACGTGCCACCATATCGCTGGTGAACGGCTGGCCGATGACATCCCGGAAGCCCTGACGCTTGGCTAGTTGGTCAAAGAGGATGCTGTAGCGAGTGGGTTCGGCACCTGTGTATTCAAACTTCACTTCCAGCGTCTGTGCATCGGCACATACCTCGTTGATAGTGGCTCTCCGGAGTCGGGTAGGCGGCACAACGATCAGACGCAGCGAATAGATGACAGAGGTGTGGGTGCCCAATACGCAAACGGTGTCGGAATAGAGTCCCGTGTCGTAGAGCGTGTCGCCACGCCAGATATATTTCTCTCCCAGACAGATCGAGTCCTCCATATGGATACGCTGGGTGGGGATAACTGTGAGTCGCAGTGTATAGGTGCTGTCACAATCGTTGATCGTAGGATAGGTCTGATGGAACTCACCCTGCTGATCGTACTCGCGTCCGCGCCATAGATAAGACTGATAGTCGGTGATGGTGGCATCGGTGAAGAACTCATAGGTGGGATAAACCGTCAAGTCGAGGTGGAGTAGTGAGTCGCACCCTTCTTGGGTCTTGAGCGTGAAGTCATAGTGGCCTCCGCGTGTCAGTTCACGTCCGCCGTAGCGCAGAGTGTCGCCCTGACATATACGGCGTGTTTCGGTAGGCATGTCGTAAGCAGGGGCGTCATATACCTGCACGCGATACAGACTGTCCATCAGTCCGCTGACCTGAGAGCGGCGCAGGAAGGTATATTCGCCTGCTTGCGTGATCACATCACCGCCGATCTTGATCTCCGTTCTCGGACAGAGAGGCATCTGATACCATGGCGAGACGTGTTGCGAGATGGTTAGATTGAGTTTGAAGATCGAGTCGCATCCATGCATGTTGGTGAAGGTATCCACGTAGACATCCGTATTCCAGTACTCATGTCCCTTGTATCGATACGGCAGATCTTCGTCAGCCACCACCACTTTCTTCTCCACAATGTCCTTAGGCCGAACGACGAGATGGAGGATGATGACAGAGTCGCATCCTATCTCATAGCGGACAGTACGTGTGGTGGTATAGTCCACTCCGTAGAAATTATAGGTTTCTCCCTGACAAATGGTGTCGGAATACTCTTGACGGAAGGTACGTGTCTCATTGACAGTGATCTGATAGATCGAGTCGCATCCATGGATGGTATAGAGCGTGTCGAGATAGATACCCGGACGGGATATCTCGATGCCGTGGATATAGGTGCTGCGTCCCGGGCAGATCAGATGCGACTCCTGCATAAAGTACGTAGGATGAACGATCAGATGAAGTTTGTATACTGAGTCGTAGCCCTGTGTCGTCAGCAGCGAATCGTAATAGATACCTTCGTTAACCAAGCGACGTCCGTTGCGCCAGATGAACGTATCTTTCTGGCATATTTCCTCTTCGGTCTCAATCAGATACGAGGGGTGAACCTGCAATTGGAGATGAATGATCGAGTCGCACCCCGAAGCCGTCTTCTTGTATGCTACGTACGGACCGGGTACCCAGAGTGTACGTCCGTCGAATTCATAGGTCTCCTTGTCGGAGATATGTACGGTGTCGTATTTCTCATAGGTGGGCAGTACACGTACGTTGATACGGAAGATCGAGTCGCAGCCGTCCACAGACGGGATGGTGTCGTAGAAGATACCGTTGGTGCTATAGGGCTTGCCCCGATAGTAGAAGGCGCTGGAGCCTTCGCACAACTCGATATGTTGCTCGGCATAATAGGACGGCATGATCTGCAGCACTTTGAGCATATAGACGGAGTCGTATCCCAGTGAGGTCTGCAGACTGTCGTAATAGATTCCCGTATCGTGGATCTGCTGTCCGCGCCAGAGGTAAGGCAATTCGGACTGGCAGAGTCTGATGGAGTCGGGGAACAGATAGGTCTGGCCTACCGTGAGATGGAGTACGTAGCGGATAGAGTCGCACATACCATCTTTGGTGCGTACGATATGTTCGTGTTCGCCTGCAGCCAGGAAACTGTAAGTGGCATCTTCTATATGCCAGATATATGGTTGTTTGTTAGGTGTCTTGGCATAGAAATCGATCACCTGCAACGGACGGAAACGGAGGAAGAGCGTGTACTCTTTGCCGCAACCGAAACCTGTTTGGATGGTATCGCGTAGCAGGGTGTCGCGTGTGTAGATATGGCCATGGAACGAATAGTTGTCGCCTGCGCAGAGGGTCTTCTCTATCGTCTCATATTCCATCTGTGTGATACGTACATCGACACGCCAGATAGTGTCCACTCCAAGCGTGGTGATGGTGTCATAGATGATGCCGCTTTGGCTGAGCCATTTGCCGCGCCAGTGGATAGGCAACTCGGTCTGGCATGCATTAATGAAGGTGTCGCGCAGCACCTCTTTGTCGTACACGGTCAGCACCAACTGATAGATCGAGTCGCAACCGGTGGAAGCAGTGAGCGTATCGGCATAGACACCGGTGTGTGTCAAGGTTCGTCCGCGCCATAGATAGGGTTGACGGTTGGCAGTCGCAGCCGTGTCGGGGAAGAAATAGTGCGGACGCTCTTGTACGCGAATAATCACGATGGAGTCGCAACCGTAGGCTGTATGCAATGTATCCAGATAAACACCGCCGTGCGAATATTTCTTGCCGTTATAGGTGAAACTCTCACCGTGGCAGATAGTGAACGGATGTTCTACGTAGAAGGTGTCGCGTACGGTGAGATGGAGAATGAAGAGCGAGTCGTAGTGCGCAGCGGTCTGCATGCTATCTACATAATCACCGCTGGTCCAGTACTGACGTCCGTGCCAGAGATATGGTGTCTCCGATTCGCAGATGATCTGATTTTCCTCAAACAGATACGTGGGATAAACCGTAAGCGTCAGGGCGATGATCGAGTCGCAACCATGGATAGAGGGGAGCGTGTCGTAATACGTACCCGAATAGTTGAGTGTACGCACGATATTACCTTCCGTCCATATGTACGGTGTCTTGTCATCTGTCTTGGCTGTCTTGTTGACGAAATAGGTGTCAAACCAATCCAGATGGATGGTGAGTACGGAGTCGCAGCCGTGCGATGTCAGCAGTGTATCCGTATAGACGCCCGGTTGATTGTACGTTTTGCCGTTCACCAGGATAGAGTCACCATGACAAGTGGTGAAGAAGAGTTCTTCGTAAGCCTGATCCCAGACGTTGATACGTACGACATGTGTACTGTCGTAGCCATCGTGAGTGAGGGCAGAGAAGACGTAATCACCGCTCTTGGTGATATTGGTCAATCCGCGCCAGGTATAAGGAGTCTCCTTGCGGCATATGTTGATCTCGTCATCCACGATATGATAGGACTGATGGATGAAGAGTGTCAGACTGTCGATACTGTCACAGCCGTGACGGCTGAGCATATGACAACTATAGTTGCCCGAAGCGGTGAGCAGACGCAGCGAATCGATGGCATTTCCATCCGCGTCGGTCCACTGATGATGCCACTGATAGGGTGTCTGTTGGTCGGATATATGTACTGTCTGATGGGTAGTGGCGATGCGATCGTACAAGCTGAGATGCAGAGTGATGATCGAGTCGCACCCGTTGTGGGCTGTGATGGTGTCGCGATAGGTTCCTGCCTTAGAGATATACTGCAGCGCTACGGAGTTGTCGTTGGTAGCCATCCAATGACGATCAAACACCACGGAGTCGCCCGGACAGATATTCATATAGAGCGTTGTGTCGTGGATGAGTCGCTGGACAACATATAGATCATAGACGCTGTCCAGACTCAGCGTACTATGGGTCTTGAGTTGATGAATCACATGGAAAGCCGTGTCCTTGCGCTCAGTGTTGAACTGCGTGACATGACCATCGGCCCATGTATGGGTGATCGTCTTGTCGGCCCGTTCGCACAACTCCACTGTGTCGCGCAGTATATAGGCGGTATCTACGATCAGATGCAGCGTGTGCGTCAGACGGCAGTACTTGTCCTGCGTGTCCTTGTCTGTAGCATTGCCTATCGAATCGTAGTCACCGGTGTGGTGGCGCCATATGCCATTGAACAACAGCGAGTCGCCCAATAGGATATGACGTGTCTCTTCGGTGTGCTCAGGATGACGATAGATGACGCCCCAACGAGTGACACTGTCGCACGCGAAGGTGTCTAAGTCGTAGGTGTAGCCGTGTGCTTCATCCAGCCAGGGAGAGTAAGCCGGTACGGTATCCAGATGCCAACCTGCTGTCTTGATCCATGTCTGCTTGGGCCAGAAGAGTTGTACAGAGTCGCCCTGGCAGAGATAATAGAGGGTATCTTTGACGATAGTGGGACGTACGATGACGTGGAAGAAATGCGAACTGTCGCAGTTCCAAACAATAGTGTCGTCGTAGTATTGCACACCGTGCCACTTGTTCTCCCACAAGCCGTGATAGCGTCCGCCCTCTCTGGTGTCGAATACCGGATCAACCAGATTGCCCAGTACGACAGGGTTGTGCTTGATATCTTCCTCGCAAACCAGAATAGAGTCGTTATGATCAATGCTGGGGATGATGGTCAGGTTGACACGGATAGTAGAATCGCAACCGCAGGCTGTAGTGTCTGTGTGCGGCCATGTTCCCTCCGACCAAATCATCTCGGGCTTCTGGCGACCGATGATGAGCGGTAGGTCTTGCTCGCAGATCGTGGTGTCGATGGTTATGTTATACATCGTGTCGATGCGTATATTCACATGGAAAACAGAGTCGCACGGGTTGAGCGGATTGTACGGATTAACGGGTACACGGTCGATAAACGTAGTATCTTGGAGGTAGAGTTGATCACGCCATACCACACCGGTCTTCTTGCATGCATGCAGATAAACCGTTGTGTCATGAGGCATGGTGATATGGAGATCGAGCGAATAGAACTGCTCTATCTCATGGTTGGAGTTATAAATAGTGTCGAACCATAAACCGGAAGTGTAGAACGTGTCTTCGCGCCATACATAGGGAGTGTCCAGATAGCAGACATAAACCGTCTCACGCAAGTCGCCGATGACACGCAGCGTGCTGTCTATACCACATCCGCCAATGCCTTCGTCCAACTGGCTATGTGTGATGATTGTGGGATGCGTGATAGTGTCACCGTGCCAAACAACGGTGTCTCCAGGATGGAGTACGACGGTCTCGGTATACTGGGTCTTCGGGTACTTATAGATCTCCAGAAAGACGGTATCCGGACAACCCAGATGCTCGGGATTGATGACCGTGACGGTGTCGCGATATACTTCGCCTGTCTTGACCAGATCATTATAATCGGTGCCGTAGATACTCTCCAGTCTGCCGCCTTCACAGAAGGTGTATTGCTCATGACGACGTTCTACCTGAGTCACTTGCAGACGAAGCACATAGATCGTGTCTCTCTCATCCTGATTAGTGGCATAAACAGTATCGGGATAGTTACCTTGGTTGAAATACTTATTGCCTCGCCAGACATAATAATCGCCCTCGCATATCTCTGCTACGGTAGTGACCAGATTGGTCTGCGGAGCAGCCGGCTGGATACCTACGTGCAACTCATAGGTGCTGTCACAACCGAACTGATTGGTATGGGTGTCGTAGTACACGCCACTGGTAGTGATAGTGTGCTGATGCCATACCAGGCGTTCGCCTTGCACTATTGTGGCTGTGTCGCGACGGAAGAACCCTTCGGTCTTGCGCAGACTGATTTCTACGATAGAATCACATCCGTTAGCAGCTGTCAGGGTATCGTAAACAATAGTCGAGGCTGTATAACTAGTGCCTTTCCACGTGGTGCTACCACAGAAAGTAACGGTGCGATAGCCGTATCCTTTTGGGCGTACGGTTACTTGCAACTCATAGATGCTGTCTTGGCCTGTACGTGTCTTGAGGTTGTCGAAATACGACATCGTACCTGGCACTTGGCTGATATTAGTCAATCCGTGCCAAGTATAGGGTTCGCCCTCACAGAGCGTCACTTGCTCTACGAAATGATAGCTGGTGGTATCCAGACTCAATACCAGTCGCCAGGTGTCGTTACAACCCGTAGTTGCGTTAAGACTGGTATACTCGTACGTGCCTGGGTTGCTGAACTCGGTGGTGTCTTGTTTCCCGTCGTGCCAATAAATCCAGGTGTAGGGATGAATGCCGTCTAGGCGTGCATTGGTGACGTAGGTCTGTAGGGGCGCCTGGCTAATCGTGATGTGGTAGAGCGTGTCGCAGGTGCCTTTGTCGTAGTAATAGCCTGCGCGGTCATAGGTCTTGCCGTTGAACGATATACTCTCGTCGCCGCAGATAGAGAATCGTACTTCTTTTTCTTGCAGCTCGCGTACGGTTAGATCCAACCGGTAATAACGCATGTCGCCGTGTGCACCGGTCTCTGCGTTCTCATAGTGTCCAGTCTGATTAGCACTGATGGAATGCCAAATGAGCGTTTCGCCCGGACAAATGGTAGCTACGGTGTCTATGGTGTCTACATGGTTGATTGTCAGTACCAAACGGGTGATGCTATCGCAGCCGAAGCGGTTGATATTGGTCTCCTGATACGTGCCGGCAGCACTGTAGGTGTGGCCGTTGGCAGGCCATGTGTACGTCTCGCCTGGATTGAGGCGATGCACCTGAACGATGGTGTCCACATCGGCTATGTTGAGCGAGAGTACGACAACAGAATCGCAACCATCCTGCTTGAAGGTATGGCGATAGATGCCTGCTTCCGTCAGAATACGTGTGCCGAAGACGTAACTGTCGCCCTGGCATATCGTACGGGTAATGTGAGTCTCGGGAATAGTGTGTACATTCAGATGGAGTATATATATCACACTGTCGGTACCATCTTTTCCTTTGATGGTCTCCGAGTAGGTCTGGGCTTCTTTGAGGTGCTGAAAACGCCATACATATTCTTCGCCCGAACAGATCGTTGCCGTTTCCTCATGCACGATGGCCTGACGGTTGACGATGACGTTGATGACGCTGTCGCAGCCACCGGAGGAGATATAGGTGATTGGGTACGTACCCGGACCGGTAATGGTCTGACCACGATAGAGCTGCGGGAAGGAGCTGAAAGATACCGTTTCTGTGAACTCGTAAGTGGGGTTGACTGTCAGATGGAGAACAAAGAGCGTATCAATCTCAGTGCCAACCCAAGCTGTGTCGTAGTAGCTGCCATTCAATGTGCGCGCTTGTCCTCGCCAGAAGAAGAAGTCGCCCTGGCAGATAGATTGACGCGTGGTGTGCATCTTTGGCTGAGGTGCTGAGGCTTTCAGTTCGACGCGCAATACGTAGGTACTGTCACAACCGAATCGACTGATGTTAATATCTTGATATTCACCGGCTTCCGTAATGGTTTGACCATGCCAATAGAGCGTCTGACCAACAGATATGGTATCGGTCTCATAGTGACGGAAAGGCATGCCCTTCTGCAATATAGTCGTCACGATGGAATCGCAACCATATACCAGCGAGCGGAGCGTGTCGATGCGAATGGTGGACTCGTGAAAGGTCGTCCCCTTCCATGCTACACTGTCGCAGAACGGAATGATCTGCTGCGAACGAAACTCCATGTGCATGCCCTCTTTGAGCGTGACCACCAGTACGCGCGTACTGTCGCAATCGTGCTGCGACTTGTAGACCTTGGTGTACGTACCGGGTTCGTGGATCGTCTCGCCACACCAACTGAAGGTCTGACCCAACACAATCTCGCGATGCTCCACCTGCCGATACGCAGGATAGATATTCACTATATAGCGCGTGATACTATCCAGCGTGGGATCGCCCACATGAATGGTATCCTGGAAGATCGTGTCGCGGAATACTTCTACCTCATGCGATGCGGTGATAGTCAGGGTGTCGCCCGGACAGATGGAGTAGGTACGTGTTCCTATCAGTCCATCTGCTGCCCATCCCTGCGTAGTGGCGATACACATGGCCACAAGGAGGAAAAGTCGTTGAAAACTATATCTCATATTCATCTGTTTTTCATTGATAACACATACATCCGTGGTGGAAACCGGCACGCGCAGTGCGGCTGCCTCCTATCATATAAGTCAACTTGGCACCTGCATAGAACGGTACAATACGTCCGCTCAGGGTGTTGATATAGGGATACACAGTGGCCCGAGTGGCATTCTGCTGTTCGGGTACAATATTGGGTTGCGCTTCATCCCACGATGCAGTAAAATTGTTCAGACCGTACTCAAAATAGAAACCTAACTTCAGCACATGGCACAACTGGCTGCGTGTGCCTACCGACGATAACAGGTCGTAGCCGATCTCGCCGATGAGGGACACACCTACGTTCAGCCTGTTGGCTGCCTTGGAACGGAAGGCGTAGTCGGTGTACATATGGTTGGGCATATCCTCAAAGGGGATATTATAATCTGTGTTGGTGGCGCTGAAGTTATACGTACCTCTACTGATGGTAGTAGGACGAATCGCATAACTCAGTTTCGGACCCGCACCGATATAAAAGCCCTGAATATAATAACCTACCATGATAGGAACATCAAAGAAGTTCCAGGTGTGTTCATCCGTTTGATCCACGCGGTAGTGAAAGACAGCAGCTTTACCCTGTGTGTCAAAACCATCGAAGTCACGCGTGTACTGATCTACCAGCAACGACGAACGGTGCATGCTGATCTGCACACCCATGCTGGTCCAGAAACCACTGTTGCGGAACTCATAGCCTATACCCAGTGATCCACCCAATGCTCCTTTGGATACTGCACTGGAGGAACTCATCTGCAGCATCGAGTAGCCCATGCTACCGCTGACATAACCGAAGTGATAGTTGTCTCCGTTGAGACCTGCCGAGTGATTTCTGCGCCATACTTGTCCGGAGACCGGTAAGACGGATAGAGTAAAACAAATAACGCATATCATCCGCATATTGCTATATGCTCGACGAAGCGCAATGGATTGCATGATAGATGTCATATCAATTGGATGTTATTTTCTGTGTTTCATCGCTCGCGTAACGGGCGTGGCACATGTGCGTATATACGCACGCACGATACATTAAGCGTGCAAAGGTACAACAAAAAATGCATATACACAAATTTTTATTACTTTTTTTGCGAAAATGATAGAAAAAGATACTATTCGCAGAGATGAATACACAAAAAAAGAGGAACTATTAAGTTCCTCTGTGTGGGCGTTTACGGATTCGAACCGCAGACCCTCTGCTTGTAGGGCAGATGCTCTAAACCAGCTGAGCTAAACGCCCTTTCTTTTCGAAAGCGGGTGCAAAAGTACTGCTTTTTTTTGATATGACCAAATTTTTTGACAAAAAAATGCACTTTTACCGTCATTTTTTTGCAAAAACACGGTAATTATACCATTTTTGCTCCTCAAAACGATGAAAAATGGCAAAACAAACCAAAGTGATACTTATTCCAATTACGATGCCGCCCAACACATCTGCTGCAAAATGTTGGCTCAGATAGATGCGGCTGTAGCCACCCAAGGCCGCCAGCACAAATAGAGTCGGTTGTAGCCATGCATTGGTGAATCGGTTGTATCGCTGAGAAACCAATATACTCAGTACAAATGCCAGAGCAAAAAAAGAGGTGGTGTGCCCGGATGGGAAGGACAACCAGTGATTCATTTTCACTCCTTCTGCAAGTGGTAACTGTATGTTCGGATAGTGTTCTGCAAACCATGTGAGCGGGCGAGGAGCAACTAATAAATGTTTGATTATCTGCGTGGTGAGTGCTGAAAATGCTTGACATGCAGATGCAAAACAGCCGTCTCCTACACGACCGAAAAGGAGTAGTAGAATGCAGAGTATATACGGAAACCATTCGGCCAAACGAGTGTAATAGCGGAAAAAGATATCTCTGTTCGCTGTGTGATGATCGCATAGCAATAGATGCAATTCGCCCTTAGGTATCCCTACAAGAGCAAAGCCCAATGCCAGAATCAGCATTAGGCTTAACCCTATAAAAAGGAAGTTTTGTCTAAACAAGGACTTCATTATTTCACGCGCTGTCCGAAGAAGTCGTATAAACGATTGTCTATACGGATATACAGGTGTTTGTCGCGTATCACCTTACTCGGCAACAACTGCGGTTCGGAAGTGCCGTATACGGGGACATTGTCAATGACTTTCTCACACGATGGAAGTGTCACCCCGTTCTTATCTGTCAGTAGCACATAGAAACGATCACCGGCAGTGAAAGGCTCTTCTTGATAATAGGTGGCACTCGTGGCACCCTCGATAGGTTCACCGTTCTTATACCACTGATAAGCTGTAAACTCATACCCCGCATTTCCTCCATACCCCGGCAGATAAACAGAGAGCACGTTGTTGAACTTATATTTGATAATATCTTTCGGATACAAGATGGTGAACTTGATCGGCACTTCTACGATCTGGTTGCAATACGTATCGCTGAATTGCAAAGTGCCATCATAGTTGCCTGGTTTGAGGTTGCTAATCGGCAAGTTTAACTGATTGTTTTCCGAGGATAGACGGGTTTTCTGTCCATTCAATACAAAATAGACATCCCCTAGTTCGCCCTTCATCACTTGGTAAGTGATCGTAATACCTCCTTCGCCTTTGCATACCTGTGCTGACACAGGATTTACATATACCTCCAGGCACGAACTGATGATGATATGACGTTGGATGATTGAGTCGCACTCCGTGACATTTTTGATGCCCATCAACTCTGTCAGATTGAGTTCTATCTCGCTTGTGTAGATATAGGTCTGTCCGTTCAGCGGTTCGTAGTACGAATCCACCGCACGTACCTCATCTTGATGCACCGAAGGCACGCCATAGACGACAACTGTGTCCACGCGATGACTGCAGTCTGCAGGCTCCGCCTCAGGAATAGTATCGTTGCGAAGCGAACCGGTATAGCCCAACTCTTTGCACTCATGACGATACACATATTGCGTGTCGGGCTGTGTTATCGGAATAGAGAACGCTACGGTATAACGTGTGTTGACGCTGTTCAGACGCCCGTATATATCGGCCACGATTCGGAACCAACCGGACGTCGTGTAGTCATGGGTAACACTGGCCGTACCATCCAGCAGGGTGATGCCGTCGCCGAAATCCCAGTTCACGCGCTGAAGGGTAAAACCTGCTGCATTCACTTGCGCTTCGAATTGAAATTCCCGACTGTCTCCAAAGCAGAATTTCTCCGTGCTTATATCACCGTCGGCGAAGGTCTTCGTAATGGTGCCATAGGTTGCCTGAACCGTTGCTTGCTCGGTTTGTGCAAACAACGTAGCAGGCAGTACACAACATGCCCATAATATACCAATGAATACTTTTTTTCTCATATTTTTTTATGCTATTATTCTCTTTGCTTAACGCAACTCTTGCCCTGTGGGCGAGTATATCTTCTGGTCGCGTACAATCACGATCTGTCCGTTGCGTATCTCTTTGCGCACACTTTGACCTGTCTGTCCGATAGGCTCAATAGCTGTATTGCTCCGCGGCTGCAACAAATACAATTCTTGCATGCAGGCACGTTTGTTGGTGCTGCCGCCTACCGATACAATGCGGATAGAGGTGGTGTTTTGGGGCAGGGAAGTGCGATAGCGCACTTCGTTGCGAGTCTCTTGTTCCACGGTTTCTTCAATGCATCGCAATGGGGTAGTGTTCCCGTTGATGTAGATGTCCAACTGCATGCTGGTTGCGCTGTTGTAGGGCGAAGCACGGAAGGCCAACACAGCTGTGTCGGTCAGGTTGATTCCTGAGAAGGAAATCTCACCGTCAGTGGAGGATTTACCCATGGTGATTGATGCGTTGCCGTTGGATTGAATGCCGGAGTTCGCGCTAGCTCCATCTATTGCATTGACTAAGGCTGCGGTAATGGCAGGCAGATTGATGAGGGTGTCATAGAGGATAGGGCTTGGCTCCGGCGTAATAGGTTCGGGGCAAATACCCGTTCCTGCCGTACATGTAAGCGATGAGAGGTCAACGGTTTGTCCTTTCCGGTTTCCCCATATGTATTCCACCAAGTCGGGGTAGTCGATAAACGGGTTGCGGTTGTGCTGAATAGTGGAGATCTGATCGGCACGACAAATTTCCTTATCGCTCACCGGATCTGCTCTGTGCCAGTCCAGTAGCACCTTTTGTATCGTATCAGAGAACATCAGATACGATGCATTGCTGATATAATCCGGATAAGCCGTCCACTCCAGATACTCGTATGCGGTTGCCATGTAGAAATAGGTACGAGCAAAATCACCACGGTATTCAGGCGCTGGTTCCCAGCATATATAGCCGTACTGCGACTTGCTCTTCGAATCCATAAGGAATGAACCGTTATTGAACTTGTCGCCCTTTGTGACATGTCCCGGCGCATAAGCCTCATTCATCGTACCGCCCCACCAGCTCTTAGGCAAACAGTGTTCGATATTGAGCGAACAGCCGGAGTCTCCTCGTTTGTTCGGATAATAGCGCACACAATTGGAATACATGTCCCATACGATGCCGTCGGGGTGCATGTCGGTCAGTGGCAAGGCTTGCCATGTACCATAGGCCTTTAAGTCGCCTTTTTCCCACTCCGGCGGATTACTCGAGCTATGGTATTGGTTCAGGCCATACTCATACCGGTCACCGCCGCGGACAATCAGACATAGTGTCGATTTGAGCACCGAGTCTTGCTTGCCTTGGATGTTGTTGTAGTAATTAGCGGGAATGGCTTCTGCCATCATGGCGATGGAGAAGGTTACTGCACATAGCAACGCGATTTGTCGTTTCATGATATTTCGTTTTTAGGGTTTACTTCTTTTTAGGCATGGCAGCCAGTAGCAGGTTCAGTGCTACATACCATACGATGCATGCGGTTCCGCCAAACAATGCGAACTCGATATGTTTGGTAATCAGTGCTTTAGCGATGCAATAAGCCAGCAATATGATACAACCGCAGAGGAAGAGTATGACCTCGGTTTTCTGTGTCTTCATGCTCTTGAAACTGAAGAACGGGATCTGCGCGTTCAGCAGATAGCAGCTCACCAGCGACAAGCCCAGCAACGCCCATGCCATCCAGTCATAAGCCAGCATGGCGTACGGCATACAGCATATGCCGCCCCAGAAAATGGCATTTGCCGGTGTAGCCAGGCCGATAAACGACTCATGTTGACGTTCGTCTACATTGAAGATCGCCAGACGCAGCGCAGAGAAAGCGGCCATCAGCAACGCAATACCTGCCCACCATCCTAACAATGGACGCAGATAGCAGAACAGCATCATTGCCGGGGCCAGACCAAAGGTGATGTCATCCGCTAGCGAATCCAATTGTACGCCAATGGGGCTTGGCGCTTTCAGCAGACGGGCACTCAGTCCGTCGAAGAAATCCAGAAAAGCACCTGCCATCACAAACACGAATGCCCATATGAAGGCACCTTGAGTCGCCAGAAAAACAGCTATACTTCCGCAAATCAGGTTGCCGCTCGTAATAGCATCGGGTATAATACGTTTGATGTTCATAATCGTTTATATACTAAATATGTTATCAAAAATGTCGTTACGCTACATGCGTTCGCAATCCAGAAGAAGGCGGAATAGCCGACTGCCATTTCGATAGAACCGGCGATAAATCCCGGAATCATCATCGATAGTGCCATAAAGGCGGTGCAGATCGCATAGTGTGAGGTCTTGTACGGCCCATCTGAGAAATACATCATATACATCATATACGCCGTAAAACCGAATCCGTAGCCGAACTGCTCCAGACTGACCGCACTTCCGATCAGCCATAGGGACTCCGGTTGCGCCATGCTCAGATAGCAATACACAAAACTCGGTAATGTCAATGCTGCCGCCATCAGCCAGATCGAGCGTTTGAGGCCTTTCTTGGATATATATATACCTCCCAGGATACCGCCGAGCAGGAGACAGATGACGCCAATTGTGCCGTAGAGCAGCCCCACAGTGTCCGTACTCAGTTCCAATCCGCCGCCGATGATCTGTCCCTCGCGGATGAATGTTTCTCGAGCGTCTACCAGAAACGGTTGACACAGTTTGACGAGGAAGCCTTCGCTCAAACGGTATAGCAGCATAAATGCGATGGCCAGCGCCACGCCCGGTTTGGTGAAGAAAGTCACGAACGACTCTTTCAATTCGCGCATGGCTCCCTTATAGTCTTTCACTTCCCGCGGTTGGTCTTCCGTTGCATGGGGTAGGAAGAAGCAATGGTACAGCGTGACACCCAATAGGATAGCGCTTGTCACACCCAGAGTGATTTGCCATGAACCCGGGATGTCTCCCGTCTTATTCTCCAGATAACCAGCTATATAGACGATGACGCCTTGCGAGAAGACGGCAGCGATGCGGTAGAACGTAGAGCGAATTCCTACGAACGCCGCTTGGCTTTTTGTATCATGCGCCAGCATATAAAAGCCGTCTGCTGCGATGTCGTGCGTGGCGGAGGCAAAAGCGGCGATGATGAATAGAATCAGCGTGAAGCGGAACGTTCCTACCGAGGTCGCTTTGGCTGCTATTGTCTCTGCTGCAGGGTGCGGCAGACTGATTGTCAGCAAGATACACAAAGCCGTCAGCAATAGTTGCATGGCGATTATCCACCACCTTTTGGTACGCAGTATATCTACGAACGGACTCCAGAGTCCCTTGAGGAACCAAGGGAAGTAGAGCAGGGTGGTGAAGAACGACAACTGGTCATTGGGCACACCCATCTTGGCAAACAGCATGACAGATATGCTGTTTACCAGAAAGTACGGGATTCCTTCCGTAAAATACAGCGTTGGAACCCAAGCCCAAGGACTAATGTGTTTCATTTTAGCGCAAAGGAGAGTTGCCCTTGTCGAGCACTCTCCTTATTTATTATCACGTACGCGCGCACGTATTACTGGAAGTTAGCGCGGTTGTCTTCCACCTCTGCTTGGTCTTCCATCAACTGGATAGCCTGGTAGGGCAGATATGCAAAGCGAGCACCCAGTTGGGCCTTCTCTGCATCCGCGTTAAACTCAGCTGTGTTATTGAGTGCAGCTCCTGTTTTTACTACAAACACACCCATGTTACCCTGAATGGGCTCACTAAGGGTGTTCTCGCCCAATGCCATCGTCTTTCCGATCACTTCGGGCTCCATGCCGGCATTGCCAAAGCGGTTGTCAGCAAGACTGATGCGCTCTGCGGTCTGAATCTGCTGACCCATGATCTGAGCAGCGGCTTCCAGACTTTCTGCACCCTTCAGCTGTTTGATGATATATTCGGCTTTCGCATTGTTGGTGGCCTCATAGGTCAGTTCAGCACGCACGGCTTCCAACGGACGATACTCGCCGTCGTTCACTTCCGTCAATGCGGCTACGATGAACTGCTGACCGCATTCAAACACGTCACTCACCTGTCCCTCTTTAGCTTCGAAAGCCCAACGAACGATAGGACGACTTGCTTTGAGTTGACCTACCTTGTCGGTGGTGGCGGTCAAACCATATTGCGGAATAATAGCCATACCGGCCTCCTGAGCAGCTGTTTCCATCGCTTCTGCGTTCTGGTTGGCTACGATGAACTGCTTTGCCTGGTTGTATAGGATTGAATAGGTCTTGCTTGACGGAGTTACTTCACGGGCCAGTATAGCCAGTTTCACTTTCGGTGTCGGCTTGCCCATATCCATGATCTCGTAGGTCTGCTCACCCATGCCTTGTGCTACTGTGAATTGCTCGCCACGCTTGCCTGCAAATGCAGGATCTGCGATGTTCTTCGGCAGATCGGTGGCTTTAAACCAACCCAGTTCCTGATCTTCACCGTCCTTGACGATAGCCTTCAGTTCTACTGAGTCAGGCAGCATATAGCCGGCCTGCATGATACGTGCCATAGCGTACGTGTTGTTCTCAAACAGTATTTCGGTGCAATCACCGGCTTTGGCACCCTTTGCAAAAGCAAACTCCTTGAACTGTGCAGGCACAGTCTCTTCCGAGAAGTCACGGCCATCATACATAATGTCCGAATTGGTATTCACTACCAGGCTTATATCCTCGGTGGACTTGAACTCCTCTTGCAGGTCTGTCAGCAGTTTCTCTGCAGCCTTGAAGTCGTCATCCGACGGCTTAATGTCAAAGGCTACATATTTAATCGCACGGTTCGGGGTCTGCTTGTAGAGCGGCATATGTTTCTTATACAGCGCCTTGATGGCACGGTCGCTCACCTTTACCAAACTGTCGGCTACCGTATAATACGGTTGCATCACGTACTCGGCAGCTACACCGTGATTGCGTGCTTCGAAGGCATACTCGGCCTCCAGACTGTTGGCTTTCACTAGGTGTTGCAGCAGGTTGGTGTATTTCTCCTGCATATAACTGATACGTACGGCGGTCTCCCAGTAGAGCCAGTAGGTCTTGGCCTGCTTCAGGTTCGCGTTCTGCTCTGCGTCATCGCTTTCGTTGTTGATGGCTTGCAGCAGGTTGATCACCGCGTTGCGGTTGAACTGACCGTTCTCGTCCATGAATGCACGGCGGCCGCGGATGATCTGGTGCGGATGTTCTCCGATGCAGAGTTCGCTCAACTCATCGGAGGTGATGTCCATACCGATCTCCTTAGTCTGCGCACGCATCGTGTAGTCCATCAGGAGCATGTTCCATACCTGATTGCGGATCTGCGCGGTCATGTCCTCGTCAAAATCCGAGCGTCCGGTTTCAATTTTGTACACTTCTGTCAGTTGCTCCTTGGCCGATTCGTACTCGGTGTAGTGGATCTTCTGACCTTCGATCACCGCTACGTTTTCGCGGCTGCGGTTGAAGAAACTGCTACCCGAGTTAAGGAAGTCGCCAAGGATAAAAGCGAGCATGGCCAAACCCACAATTACAATCAAGAGGGCGCCATGATTTCTAATTCGTTGTAAACTTGCCATTTTTTAACTATAATCTTTTTTGTAACTTTTATTGTTGCATAAATTGTGCTTGCCAATTCGGATTGTTCGATTTAACGAGATAACATCCGGTGGCTATCTGCGGGAAGTTGTTGTATACCGTCAGCATACCTTCAATGGTGATTTCATCACCAATCATCAGCTGATCTTTCGAGGTGAACTTCTTGTTGCCCTCTGCAGCCCAACTGCGATATGCCAGCAGCGTCTTCTGACCGTCCGTGATCAGGATCTGGGCGTTACCGTAACCGGTACTGAACTCCAGCATACCAACCACTTTACCCTTCGTCTGATATTTCTTCGAACGACCGAGCTTAGCCGTGTCAGCAGCCTGCGTACAACTCAACTCACCCTCTTCGGGAGCCGAGCAACTCGGCAGCGGGCTGGTGATGAACGTCGGGTTCTCCCAACTGGTGATGAAGCAGTGCTCGCTGTTGTCGTAGCCCTTCAGCTCCGGCGCGTTGTTGTATTTGGTCAGGTGACCGCGGAAGGTAGCAATCGTTCCTGCCAGAGGCACTTGGCTGCGATTACGGAAGGCTACGTTGTTCAGACCCCACGAACGATAAGCCACCACTTTCTTATTGGTGTTCGTTGCGCCAATAGGAATGATCTCAAAGTCTACGTTGGTGTAGCTCGACGGAATCAGGAACGGATTGGTCTTCACCAGACTGATCTCACCACGGATCTTGTAGATCTCTGCCGAGGTCGCGTTGGCTGGCAGCGCGTTTACGATCGTATAGGCACTGTCGATACTGATCTCAATACCGTCGGTGTCCGGTATCAACACGGGAATCGTGTCCGGAATCTGCGGATTGTCTTCGCCAGGCCCCCCAATATACGGGTTCTCCTTGCAACTAAACATTACCAGCGCTACAAGCGCGATCATCATAAATAAGTACTTTTTCATAATCGTTATTTTTTTGATATTAGATTCAGGGTTTACACACTTTCTCAAAATAGCGCACAAAATTACAAAAAATATTTTGCTTACGCAAATAATTATAGAAAAAAGTGAAAAAAAATTCATTTTTCTTGCGAGTGTCACAAAATTGTTGTATCTTTGCACGCTTTTTCGATGGTGGGGTGTATTGTGCCCGCACGAGAAGGTGGATTATTAACCACTAAAAGTTAAGATTATAGCAACTCCTCAACCCAGACCGCGTGGCGGTCGCGTTATTAAAGAAGACCCGCATCGTATCAACGACAAGATACGCGGTGTCCAGCAGGTTCGCCTCATTGGCGACAACGTAGAACCCGGTATCTACACCTTTCAGCAGGCAATGCATATTGCCGACGAGCAGAATCTCGATCTCGTCGAGATTGCTGCAACGGCTACACCCCCTGTCTGCCGTGTGATTGACTACCAGAAGTTCCTCTACGCCCAGAAGAAAAAGCAAAAAGAGGCCAAGGCCAACCAGAAGAAGCAGGAAGTCAAGGAGATTCGTTTCGGTCCCCAAACCGACGATCACGACTACAACTTCAAGCTCAAGCATGCGCAGGAGTTCCTCAAAGAGGGCAACAAGGTGAAAGCCTACGTCTTCTTCCGCGGACGCTCCATCGTCTTCAAGGAGCAGGGCGAACTGCTGCTCGCACGCTTTGCCAACGACCTCGCTGAATTCGGCAAACCCGATAATGTGCCCAATCTTGAGGGGAAACGCATGTTCCTCAACCTCAGTCCGAAAAGCCAGAAATAACCCAAGTGTGATCGAGACATTATCGAGATCAGAACGAGACAATAATGAGAGTGCACCCCCTCCCAGGGGGACCACTGATAGATAAAAAACAAGTCGTAAGGCTTACCTTGGAAGCCCCATGAACTGGGGCCGGCTGCCTGAGACTGTGTATTTACTAACAAACTAAATTTATAACAAAATGCCAAAGGTAAAAACGAACTCCGGTGCAAAAAAGCGTTTCACGCTTACCGGAACCGGTAAAATCAAGCGTAAGCACGCTTACAAAAGTCACATTCTGACGAAGAAGACTAAAAAGCAAAAACGCAACTTGAC
>CACZVM010000014.1 GCA_902784585.1 uncultured Bacteroidales bacterium
GTCACGCAAACAGGTGTAAACGCCATTACTAAAAAAGTACATTCGGAAGATAATAGGCATTGTTTCTAGATGCCAATATCCTCCCCAGTGTCCATAATGTAGTTCTATGTATTGTTGTAAATCATCTACATGCTCTTTGTTAATATCCTTTCCATATTCATCTTTCACTCCGCCGAGATAATCACCTAAAGCTTTCTCAACGCTGTCAAAAAGATACAATACTGGTTTATTAGTATGTAATTGTGGAATATAAGCAAATTCTGGAGCTTCTTGAAAGTAGCCTTCGCTTAAAAAAGGATAACTGGAATAGTATTTTGAGTCAAATTCAGATGAGTACTTCCGTACTTGAACACAAGGTGGAAGTACGTAGTATGAATAGCTGCTGTTACTATCGCAAAAGTGTATAAAAACATGCTGATAAACATGACTGATGTTTGGGCAGGGATGTGAAGCGGCATATTCGTCGGAAAGTTGTTCCCAATGCGCAAAAAACGCATTGGAAAGTGGATAAGTGAGATAATTCTATAATAAAGCAAACGCTTAATTTCTAATATGTCCTTACTGTTTTACGTCGAGTAAGCGACGAGATTTTATAAATCGCCTGACCAGCCGTGACCTAAGTCCCAATGTTCATCATAACGGAATTCAAAATAGGGCAAAGCATAGTATTTCTCTATCAGTTCAGTCAACTCGTCCTCCTTGTCCTTGGCCCATTGACCAACAAAAACGATAAACTTATCAATATTCCATGCTACGCGACCACGCGGTACTTGCGTATAATCACCGCTGAACTTGGTTGGCTCGTGCTTGGCCAATGCCCGGAAATACTGCTTCTGCCAAATCTGACGATGCAATGTCTGATAGTTAATAAAGGGCAAACCTTTCTCTGCAGCTTCCTCTACCATTTTAGGCGTCAACTCCTTCTTATACACACCAAAGAAATCATGTTCCTCCGGGTCGTACCAGAAGATTCCTACAGCAGGCATTGGCTCGTCAAAGGACTTCATGTCCGCCATCATTTTTTCTCTTTCGCTATCCGATAAAGTAGTCATCGAGTATCTTTTCAAACCTTTGCGGCTGCAAAGGTACACAAAAAAAATGACATATGCAAATATATTCATTACTTTTGCTATTTTTACCAATTATTTGCGTATATCAAAAAATTGTAGTAATTTTGCAGCCGATTATGGATAAGATACGTAATTTTTGTATTATTGCTCATATAGACCACGGCAAGAGCACCCTGGCCGACCGCATGTTGGAACTCACCGGAACGGTGGACGTGCGCCAGATGGAAAACCAGGTGCTCGACGACATGGACCTGGAGAAAGAGCGCGGCATCACCATCAAGAGCCACGCCATCCAGATGGATTACAAGGGCTATACGCTCAACCTCATCGACACTCCGGGGCATGTGGACTTCTCCTATGAAGTGAGCCGCTCCATCGCGGCGTGCGAAGGAGCCGTGCTCGTCGTCGATGCCACACAGGGCGTTCAGGCACAGACCATTTCCAACCTCTATATGGCCATCGAGCATGACCTCGAGATCATCCCCGTACTCAACAAATGCGACATGGACAACGCCATGCCCGAACGCGTGGAGGATGAGATCATCGACCTGCTCGGCTGCAAGCGCGAG
This sequence comes from uncultured Bacteroidales bacterium, assembly GCA_902784585.1. GTDB lineage: Bacteria > Bacteroidota > Bacteroidia > Bacteroidales > Paludibacteraceae > Colicola. Next base: position 1,640 of record CACZVM010000014.1, read on the forward strand.
GAGATTCTCCGCTGCTCGGCCAAGACGGGCGAAGGAGTGCCGGAGATACTCGACGCCATCGTCCAGCGCATCCCTGCGCCGGTAGGCGACCCTAACGCACCGCTGCAGTGCCTCGTCTTCGACTCGGTATTCAATTCCTTCCGCGGCATCATCGCCTATTTCAAAGTGGTCAACGGCACGCTCCATAGCGGCGACCTCGTGCGCTTCGTCAATACCGGCAAGGAGTACGACGCCGACGAGATAGGTATTCTCAAGCTCGACATGAGTCCGCGCAAATCCATCAGCGCCGGCAACGTGGGATATATCATATCGGGTATCAAGACTAGCACCGAAGTCAAAGTGGGCGATACTATCACCCACGTGGCACGTCCGTGCGAGAAAGCCATCGCCGGCTTCGAAGAAGCCAAACCGATGGTCTTCGCCGGTGTTTATCCCATCGAGTCGGAGGACTACGAAGACCTGCGCGCTTCGCTCGAGAAATTGCAACTCAACGACGCCAGCCTTACCTTCCAGCCCGAATCATCCATGGCCCTGGGCTTCGGTTTCCGTTGCGGATTCCTCGGACTGCTGCATATGGAGATCGTCCAGGAGCGCCTCGACCGCGAGTTCGACATGGATGTCATCACCACCGTACCTAACGTAAGTTACAATGTCTATACCAAAGACGGCGGCATGGTGGAGGTGCATAATCCTGCCGGCATGCCCGACCTGACGGAGATAGACCGCATCGAAGAGCCCTACATCCGCGCGTCGGTCATCACCACAGCCGACTTCATCGGCCCTATCATGACGCTATGCCTCGGCAAGCGAGGCGAACTCGTCAAACAGGAATATATCAGCGGTAACCGCATGGAACTGCTCTTCGACATGCCGCTTGGCGAGATAGTCATCGACTTCTACGACAAACTCAAGTCCATCTCCAAGGGCTACGCGTCCTTCGACTGGCATATGAACGGTTTCCGTCCCTCTAACCTCGTCAAACTGGACATACTCCTCAACGGCGAACAGGTGGACGCACTCTCTACCCTCACCCACCGCGACAACGCCGTCGATTTCGGCCGTCGCATGTGTGAGAAACTCAAGGAACTCCTGCCGCGCCAGCAGTTCGACATCGCCATCCAGGCTGCCATCGGCGCGAAGATCATCGCACGCGAGACAGTCAAGCAGGTGCGTAAGGATGTGCTGGCTAAGTGCTACGGAGGTGACGTCAGCCGTAAACGCAAACTGCTTGAGAAGCAGAAACGCGGAAAGAAACGCATGAAGCAGATCGGTAATGTCGAAGTGCCTCAGAAAGCATTCCTCGCCGTGTTAAAACTGGACTAGAAAGTCACTCTTCTTACATCCGTTCGGGCATCTCGATGCCGAGCAGCGCCATCGCGCTCAGCAACACTTTCGCTACGTTCTTTGCCAGCAGCAGACGTAGCGATTTCTTTTGCTCGTCGGGCTCGTTGAGTATCGAGAGGTCGTGATAGAACGAGTTGAAGTCGCACGCCAGCGCATAAGCATAGTTGCAGATGACTGCCGGACTGAAATCATCGCCGGCCGTGCGCACTGTCTGCGGATATTCCGTCAGACGCTGGATAAGCGACAGCTCCTTCTCCTCAAGTCCTGTAACCTGTAACCCGTCACCCGTAACCGCTGCCTCAGCTTTCCTCAGCACACTCTGGATACGCGCGTAGGTGTATTGGATGAACGGACCCGTGTTGCCGTTGAAGTCGATCGACTCCGCTGGGTTGAACAGCATGTTCTTGCGCGGATCAACCTTCAGGATGAAGTATTTCAACGCACCCAGTCCTACCTTGCGCGCTATCTCGTTGGCCTCAGCATCGGTGATGCCCTGCAGCGTGTTCACCTTGTCCTTGCTGATCTCCTTCGCGTCTTCCACCATCTTGTCCATCAGGTCATCCGCATCCACTACGGTGCCTTCGCGGCTCTTCATCTTGCCGTTAGGCAGTTCCACCATGCCGTAACTGAAATGTACGAGCTCTTTGCCGAAGGGGAAACCGAGGCGGTCCAGCAGGATAGACAGCACCTTGAAGTGATATTCCTGCTCGTTACCTACCACATAGACCATTTTGTCTATCGGGTAGTCCTGGAAGCGCAACTTGGCCGTACCGATGTCCTGGGTCATATAGACCGACGTACCGTCCGAACGGAGCAGTAGTTTCTCATCCAGTCCGTCCTTGGTCAGGTCAGCCCAGACGCTACCGTCTTCGCGGCGGTAGAACTGACCGCTGGCCAGTCCCTTCTCCACTTCGGATTTGCCCTCCAGATAGGTGTTCGATTCGTAATAAATCTTATCGAACGACACACCCATCCTTTTGTAGGTCTCGTCAAAGCCGGCATAGACCCATTCGTTCATCTTCGCCCAGAGGCCGCGTACTTCGGGGTCGTTGGCTTCCCACTTACGGAGCATCTCCTGTGCTTCCAGCATCAGCGGTGCTTCTTTCTTCGCCCTCTCCTCGTCCATGCCTTTCGCCGTCATCTCGGCGATCTGGGCTTTGTATTCCTTGTCAAAACGGACATAGTAGTCACCTATCAGGTGATCGCCCTTCTTGCCGCTCGTCTCTGGTGTCTCGCCGTTGCCGAACTTCAGCCATGCGAGCATCGACTTGCAGATATGTATGCCGCGGTCATTGACAATATTCGTCTTCACCACCTTCCATCCGTTCGCCTCTTGGATCTTGGCAATCGAATAACCCAGCAGGTTGTTGCGCACATGACCGAGGTGCAAAGGCTTGTTCGTGTTCGGCGAGCTGTACTCCACCATCATCAACGGCTTTGTACCTTGTACATTGTCCCTTTGTAGTTTCCCGAAATCGGCATTTTGGTCGATTTCGATCAGTTGTTTTACCCAGAAGGCATCATCAATAGACAAGTTCAGAAAACCTTGCACCGCATTGTATTTGGCCACCAGTCCTTCACCATTCACCAATAACCATTCACCAATCTCAGACGCTGTCTGAGCAGGGGCCTTGCGGGACAACTTGACAAAGGGGAACACCACAACGGTGATGTTTCCCTCAAACTCCGGACGGGTCTTCTGCAGTTGTACCTGCGCGTCCGTTGCTTCTATCGCGTAGAGCGACTTCACAGCCGCTTTGACCAATTGAGATAAAGATTGTTCTAACGAATTCATTATAATCTACTGTCTTTTAGCAGGCTTGCCTGCGGTCTTTGTTCCTTTAGCGTAGAGGTTTACAATTTCGGATACTTGCGGAACCACGAAGAGATCTTCAGACGAATAACGCCGAGCAGGGCTTCAGAGAAGATACCACCGCTCATCTTGCTGGTACCCAGCACGCGGTTCACAAACACAATCGGCACTTCCACAATCTTCGCACCGCACTTGGAGGCGGTGAACTTCATCTCTATCTGGAAGGCATAGCCTTTGAAGCGGATCTTGTCCAGTTCCAACGTCTCCAGTAAGTGGCGGCGATAGCAAACGAAGCCTGCTGTGGTGTCGTGGATACCCACGCCCAGCACCGTACGCACGTACTTGCTGGCGAAATAGCTCATCAGCACGCGTCCCATAGGCCAGTTGACCACATTCACGCCGGTCACATACCTACTGCCGATGGCTAGGTCTGCACCCTGGTTGGCGCACGCGTCGTAGAGCTTCAATAGGTCTTGCGGATTATGGCTGAAGTCCGCATCCATCTCAAAGATATAGTCGGCCTGGTGCTCGATAGCCCAACGGAAACCGGCGATATAGGCTGTACCCAGACCCAGTTTGCCACTGCGTTCAACGAGGAAGACACGGTCCTTGAACTGACCCTTCATCATCTTCTTGACGATGTTGGCAGTGCCGTCGGGCGAACCGTCGTCGATGACAAGGACGTTAAATTCAATAGGCAGTTCCATCACAGCGGTGATGATTGCCTCGATGTTCTCTTTCTCGTTGTAGGTTGGGATAATAACCAGACGTTCCATCATAATTATTCGGATTTGGCTGTCAGTTGTCCACTGTCAGACTTGATTATTTGATCGTTTAGTTCATATACCGGACCGGGGATGGTACGGTCGAGTGCACGGAGGAACACGTCGTGCCCGGGCTGTACGCCTGCATTGAGCAGATGGGCGGCCACGGTGTCGTAAGCCACTTGCGGATCGTTGTTCTCCAGCGAGAGATGGCACAGCCATATGTTACGCAGCGAGGGCTGCCAGTTACGGGCCAGCAGTTGTCCGCACACATCGTTCGACTGGTGTCCCCGCGGACTCAAGATACGCTCCTTCAGATAGGTGGGATAAGGCCCGTTCAGCAACATGTGCTCGTCGTGATTGGCCTCAATCACCAGATGGTTGGCCGAACGGATAAAGGCCTGCATTTCCTCATTGATACTGCCGCAGTCGGTGATGATCACGAAGCGCTGGCCCAGATAGTCAATAGCGTATCCAAGACAATCGGTGGAGTCATGCTCTATATGGAAAGTGTTGATCTGCATGCCGAACAGTTCCCACGGCTGACCTGCCTCAAAATAGCGACGGCTGGTACGCAGTTTCTCCCGTACACCATAGTTGCGGTCGATACCCTCGTGTATCTGCGCAGTGGTGTAGATGGGCAGGTGCACACGCTCACCTAGCGTGCCTACGGCACGGATATGATCGGCATGATCGTGAGTGATCAGCACGCCCATGATGTTCTGGAAGTCCAGTCCCATCTCGCGCAGACATTTCTGTATCTGACGCGCAGAGATGCCTGCGTCAATGAGAACACCTCGCTGACGCGTACCCAGATAGTAACAGTTACCGCTACTACCACTGGCAAAACACCTGAATATGAGCCCGTTTTCCACCATATTACAAAAATCGGGCACAAAAGTACTAAAAAAATTTGACATATGCAAATGCATATGCCACTTTTCGATTTTTTTTGTAAAAAACTTGTATATATTCAATTTTTGTTGTACCTTTGCGCCCAAATTGGGTTAGTGTGCAGATAGAGGAGCTACAGACACTCTTCGCGGAGCACCCGGAGATGAGTGCTATCCGTCGCGAATTGACGAGGGGAGGACATCTCCTTTTGTGCGGGCTGCACGCGAGCGCGCGCTCGTTGACGCTGACCGACATCGCGCATCGCACCGCCCGACCGCTGTTCATAGTAATGGACAACGAGGAGTCAGCACGCTACATGTTTGGCGATCTGAAGACCCTCACGCAACAGGTCTTCTTCTTCCCCGCCGCCCGCAAGAGGCGTGCCGTGGACGAGGCCGCGCAGATACAACGCACCGAGTGCCTGACCGCACTCAGCAGCCGGTCCGATCAGACAGCAGACAGCCGGCCGCCCCTCATCATCACCTACCCCGAGGCGGTGGCAGAGCGCGTACCGAAGCAGGAAACGCTGGCAGCCATCCGTTTTCAACTCAAAGAGGGACAGGAGGTGCAGCAGTCGCGCCTGACGCAACAACTCACGGACTTGGATTTTGAGCGGGTGGACTTCGTGTTCCAACCCGGCCAGTTCGCCATCCGGGGCGGCATTGTGGATATATACAGTTACAGCCACGACGACCCCTACCGTCTGGATTTTTTCGGTGATGAGATCGAGAGTATCCGCATCTTCGACATCGAGAACCAGTTGTCGAAAGAGCGCGTGAAGACGGCAGAGATAGTAGGAACGTCCGACGACGGCACGAGTGCTTCGTCCAACGACGGATCGGTTATCGACTATCTGAGCGAGAAGACCATATGGGTAAGCAATGAGTGGAGCGTGGTGCGATTCAAGCTGGACGGTCTGGGAGTACCTGAAGACCTGAGTAACACGGAAAAACTGACGACGATCGAGCTGGCGGAGAAGAGCAGTTTTCAGACCTACAGCACAATCCGCTTCGAGACAAGTCCCCAACCGCTGTTCCATAAGCAGTTCGACCTGCTGACGGAAGACCTGAAGCGGCACATAGAAGAGGGCTACAAGATCTATATCCTGGCGGAGCAGCAGAAGCAACTCGACAGACTCAAAGCGATCATGGAAGCCTACCCCAACCCCTCCCTAGAAGGAGGGGCTCAACCCACTTCCTTCCCTTTAGGGGAGGACCGAGGAGAGGCTTGTATTTCCTTCATCGGCATCAACGCAACGCTGCATGAGGGGTTTGTGGATCGGGGACTGAAGATTTGCTGCTATACCGACCATCAGATCTTCGAGCGCTACCACCGCGTAATGATAGCCAGCGAGAACGCACGACGCGGTAAAGCCATCATCACGCTGCGCGAGATCAACCAGCTGCAGGTAGGCGACTATGTGGTGCACAGCGACCATGGCATCGCTAAGTTCGGCGGTCTGGTGACGACACCCGTCAACGGACGTCCGCAGGAGATGATCAAGCTCAACTACCGCGACGGGGCTAACGTGTTCGTCAGCATCCACAACTTGCACCGCATCAGCAAGTACAAAGGGCGTGAAGGCAGCGAACCGACTATCGCCCGACTGGGTAGCGGTGCGTGGGAGCGGCTCAAAGAGCGCACCAAGGACAAGGTAAAAGACATCGCCCGCGACCTCATCCGCCTCTACGCCACACGCAAGCAGCAGCAGGGACATGCCTACTCGCCCGACGGATACATGCAGCACGAACTGGAAGCGTCGTTCCTCTACGAGGACACGCCCGACCAGGCCAAGGCGACGGCCGACGTCAAGCGCGATCTGGAGAGCCCCATGCCGATGGACAGACTCGTATGCGGCGACGTTGGCTTCGGTAAGACCGAAGTGGCGATGCGTGCCGCGTTCAAAGTGGCCACCGACGGCAAACAGGTGGCCGTGCTCGTGCCTACCACCGTACTGGCGTTGCAGCACTACAACACCTTCCGCGAACGTATGAAGGACATGCCCGTGCGGATCGAATACCTGAGCCGCCTCAAGAGTGCGAAAGAGACCAAAGAACTGCTGTCCGAACTGGAGGCAGGCAAGATAGACATACTGATCGGCACACATAAGATCGTGGGCAAGAGTGTCAAATGGCACGACCTGGGACTGCTGATCATCGACGAAGAGCAGAAATTCGGAGTCGCCGTCAAGGAGAGGCTGAAGAGTATGCGAACGAACATTGACGTACTGACCCTTACCGCAACGCCTATCCCGCGCACGCTGCAGTTCTCGCTGCTCGGTGCACGCGACTTGAGCGTCATGACCACCCCGCCGCAGAACCGCTACCCTGTCCAGACCGAACTGATCACGCTGGACGACGAGGACCTCATCAAGGAGGCTATCGAACTGGAGATGGGACGCAACGGACAGATATTCATCGTCAACAACCGCATCGAGATGCTTCCGCGTATAGCCAATCGTATCCAGCGCCTGTGCCCCGAGGCAAGGATGGTCATCGCCCACGGACAGCTGCCCGCCGACGAGATGGAACAACGGCTGGAAGCGTTCATCAACTACGACTACGACATACTCATCTCAACCACCATCATCGAGTCGGGCGTGGACATACCCAACGTGAACACGATCCTTATCTTCTCCGCCCAACAGTACGGTCTGGCTGACCTTCATCAGCTGCGCGGACGCGTGGGAAGAAGCAACCGCAAGGCCTATTGCTACCTGATCGCGCCGGACAAGGAACTGCTCACCGAGGATGCACGGCGACGGCTGGAGGCACTGAGTACCTTCGCCGAACTGGGGGCCGGCTTCAATCTGGCCATGCAGGACTTGGACATCCGCGGCGCAGGCAACATGCTGGGCGCAGAGCAATCAGGCTTCATCGCCGACCTGGGCTATGAGACCTACCAGCGCATCCTCAACGAGGCTGTCGAGGAACTGAAGGAAGAAATGGAGGTCTACCCCAACCCCTCCCTGAATGGAGGGGCTCAAGCATCATCCTTCCCTTCAGGGGAGGAACGAGGAGAGGCTCGCCTTTGGTGCTCCGACGCGCAGTTGGAGACCGACCTGCCGGTTTGTTTCCCCAACGACTACATCGAGAACATCAGCGAACGCATCACCCTCTATCGCGAACTGGACAGCCTGCATAGCGACCAGCAACTGCTTGACTTCCGCAAGCGACTCATCGACCGCTTCGGTATACTGCCCGAACCGGCAGAGGAACTGCTGAGCGTCGTACCCCTCAGATGGCTCTGCTGCAAGTTGGGCATCGAGAAGATACTACTCAAGCAGGAACGGATGACCGTCTATTTCGTGCAGAAGAAAGAGGCGTACTGGCAATCGGAAGCCTTTGGTAGGATCGTGCAATACGCCATCAGCCGACCGGAGCGCTGCATGCTGGTGGAAGAGCGGGACAAGAAGGGTCAGAAGACCGGACGACGCTATGCGTCGATACAAAACGTGAAGACTATAGCAGGGGCTATCACCTTGCTCTCCAAAATAGAACAAGGCAGTTTGGAAATGAAAGTTTAGACACTATGAAATATATAGGAATCATACCGGCGCGCTATGCGTCCACCCGTTTTCCGGGCAAACCGCTGGCCGACCTGTGCCACAAGACGGTGATCCACCGTGTGTACGAACAGGCCTCCAAAGCCCTGGATACTGTGGTGGTTGCCACCGACGACGAACGTATCTACGATGCCGTGGAGTCGTTCGGCGGTAAGGTAGTCATGACACGACCGGACCATCGGTGCGGCACCGAACGGTGTCTGGAGGCCTACTACGCCATCACCACGCCTACCTGGCGCGCACAGAACGACACCGACACCGTCATCATCAACGTACAGGGCGACGAACCCTTCGTCCAACCCGAACAGATTGAGGCGTTGATGGCCTGCTTCGAACGAAACGAAAAGACCCAGATAGCAACGCTGGTACGTCCGTTCACGGCGAAGGACAGCCCCGAGGCACTGGCGAACCCCAACACACCCAAAGTGGAATGGGACAAGCAGACAGGCGAAGCAAAGATGTTCTCGCGCCAGGTGATCGCCTGCGCCGACGGTACGCACTACCGCCATATAGGCATCTATGCCTACCGCGCAGATGTACTGGAGAAGATCACGCAGCTGCCCCCCTCTCCGCTGGAGGAGAAAGAGCGACTCGAACAACTCCGCTGGCTGGAGAACGGCTATCACATCCAAGTGGGCGTGACCGACCAGGAGACCATCGGCATCGATACGCCGGAAGACCTCGAACACGCTATCGAATGGTACAAACTGAACGGATAAACGTTCAGCGTTTAGAGCAAATTCATACATCATAAATAACATTATTAACCTTTTTAAAACACACAAACAATTATGGCAAAGAATCAATGTCCTACCCCGCACATCAGTGCGCAGTACGGAGAGATCGCAAAATCGGTAATCATGGCTGGTGACCCGCTTCGCGCCAAACTGATGGCAGAGCGTTATTTGGAGAATGCCGTACAGGTGAACAACGTACGCAGCATGCTCGCCTTCACCGGTGAATACAAAGGCAAGAAAGTGACTGTAATGGGCCACGGTATGGGTATTCCGTCCATTGGTATCTACACCTACGAGTTGTACAATTTCTATGACGTAGAAACCATCATCCGCGTAGGTTCGGCCGGCTCGCTGCACAAAGACCTGCACCTGGGTGACATTGTCGTTGCACAAGGCTCGTGCCACAATAGCAACTACGGCATTCAGTTCGAACTGCCCGGTGTATATGCTCCTATCGCCGACTTCGACCTCTGCCGCAAGGCTGCTGAGAGTGCCGAGAAATTCGGTTACCGCTACCGCGTAGGTAACGTGTTCTCGTCCGACTCGTTCTATACCGAGAACGCCCACAACGACAAATGGATCAACATGGGTGTACTGTGCGTCGAGATGGAGGCTCCTGCACTCTACATGAACGCTGCACGCGCAGGCAAGAAAGCACTGGTGATGATCACGATGTCGGACAATATTGTTACCGGCGAAGCAATGAGCGCCGAGCAACGTCAGACCTCGTTCACCAACATGATGGACGTAGCCTTCGACATCATCTGATTGTAACTAAAAGAAAAAACGTAACACATATTAAATGGATAAAAACACCTGGATCGGCTTTCTTCTGATAGCCGCCATCTTTGTAGGATTTACGATGCTCAACCGCCCCTCCAAGGAGGAGTTGGCGAAGCGTCAACACGAACAAGATTCCATCGCTGCGTTGCGCCTGGCGGAAGCCGAGGCGCAGCGCTTGAGCGACTCCATCACTGCCATGCTGCAGGCCTCGCCCGAGGCTACTGCTGCCGCTGAACAAGTGACAGAGGAAGACCGTCAGGCACGCCTGCAGGCTGCATACGGCAATTTTGCACCGGCCGCACAGGGCGAGGAACAGTTCGTTCAGTTGGAGAATGAACATGTACGTCTGACCCTCTCTACGCACGGAGGTATGATCACGCAGGCTGAGCTGCTCGGCTATCACGCCGCCGGCGACAGTCTGCACCCGCTCTGCCTCTTCCGCGGCGACGAGTCGCAGATGGCCTTCACGCTCATCACAGCCAACAACCGTATTCTGCAGACTTCCAACCTCTATTTCACTCCGGTGAAGACCGAGGTGCCGGGCCGCGCCATCCTGCGTCTGCCCACCTCCACACCCGATGCATGGTTGGATCTGGTATACGACCTGTCGGACAACTACATGGTGCACCTGACGCTCCAGCCGCATAATATGCAGACCGAGTTGGCACAGAACACCAACTCGATGGAACTGCGTTGGCAACAACTCATTCCGCAGCAGGAGCAGGGACGTAAGTTCGAAGAGCGTTACGCCCAACTGCAGTACATGCTCTCCGGAGGCGACATCGAGAAGCTGAGCGAGTCGAAAGACGATGCAGAGAAAGAGTCCGCACGCGTGCGCTGGATAGCCTATAAGGATCAGTTCTTCTCCACCGTACTGATAGCCGACGACGCTTTCTCGTCATCCGAGTTCCACTCGAACATCCAACCCAAATACTCGGGTTATATCAAGCAATACACCACCCAGACGACCCTGCCCTTCGACCTGAACGGCAAGACGCTGACCGGTATGCGTTTCTATATGGGCCCGAACCACTACCATACGCTTAAGGCGTATGACGAAGGCGTGGCCAGGGACGAGCGCTTGCACCTGAACAAACTCGTGCCGCTGGGATGGAAGATTGTGAGTTGGATCAACACCATACTGGTCATCCCGATGTTCGATCTGTTCACCGGTTGGGGACTGCACATCGGCATCGTCATCCTGCTGATGACCATCGTCATCAAACTGATCATCCTGCCCTTCGTGTTCGTGTCGTATAAGTCGAGCGCGAAGATGCGTGTACTCAAACCGCAGATAGATGCCATCAACGCGCAGTACCCGGCAGACAAGATGCAGGAACGCCAACAGGCTACCATGCTGCTCTACCAGCAGGCAGGCGTCAATCCAATGAGCGGCTGCCTACCGATGCTATTCCAGTTCCCGGTACTGATGGCTATGTTCTGGTTCTTGCCTACCGCCATCGAGCTGCGCGGCAAGTCGCTGCTCTGGGCACCCGACCTCTCGACATACGACGCCGTGTTCCACTGGGGCTTCAACATCCCGTTGCTGGGCGACCACCTGTCGCTGTTCTGCCTTCTGATGACCATCGTCAACATCGTCTATACGTATATCACGATGCAGTCGCAGGCCACCGACCCGAACATGAAGTTCATGAAGTACATGATGTACGCCATGCCGCTCATGTTCCTCTTCATCTTCAATGATTACGCGGCCGGTCTGAGCTACTACTACCTGCTGTCGCTCTTCATCACCATCATGCAGACGATGATCTTCCGCTGGTCGCTGGATGACAAGAAGTTGCTGGCTGAGATAGAAGAGAACAAAAAGAAAAAAGCCGGGAAACCTAAGTCCGGCTTTATGGAGCGTTTGGAGAAAATGCAACGCGAGCAGCAACGTCTGGCACGCGAGCAAGCCAAAGCGAATAGGCGTTAAGCCGACTCGTGGGCACGAACTTTAGCCAGTTCGTGATCCACGAGGGCTAAGCCTTCAGGTGAGAGCGTTACTCCGTCCTGCTCGAGGAGCGTTTCATAACGGAGATTAGCCAACATAGGACTAGTCACGTCAACAATGTGAACACAGTGTTGCGCTGCCAAGCGGAAGAGTGCGAGGTTGTACAAGGTGTGGATGTTACGCAGACGCTCGGTGGAACCACCCAACCAGTAGAGTACGTTCTTACGTTCCTGCATCGTCATACCGCGAGTGATAGAAGCAAAGTAACGGTTCTCGTCGATAATCGGCAGGCTCATTAAGACAGGTTCCTGACTACACGCGCGTGCTTGCGCGATCCTATTTATATATTGTGCCTTGTAAGCAACCAGATCCATCTTCGGATCGTGCGCTGCACTCGGATCAGCGGCTATAGCTTTCCAATCGTACTGCAAACCGCTCTCAGGCTGAATAATAATCGTCTTGTCCATAGTAGTAAAGGATTTAATTGATTTGACGATGCAAAAGTACTACAAAAATCGAAGCTATCCAACTAATTGTGACAAGGTTGATACGAAATGTGACCAAATACATGTAAATAATGACTAAAATGGAAATATAGTGACGAAAAATCACGAAACTCCATTTCGTCACATCATAAAAAGTGACAAGAAAATGACAAAAATTCCTGCTTCCGTACTATCTGTAACCTCGATGTTGCTGCATGTAATCATCGTGCCGGTCTTCTTCTTGTGCTTCATCTTGCTGTATGAGAGCGCATGGATGATGCGCTTTCTGGACGAACCGGTCAACGGAATGGTGATCAACACGCTGATCCTATCGGCCATCATGGTGGGTATATTGGCACTCTCGCGCATAGCGATGACGATGCAGGGACGCGAAGGTAGGCTGTCGTGGCTGCAATACATCCTATGGTCGGCCACCGAATGGATCGTGAGTGGTTGTTTCATGGCACTCTACATGGCCCTGCTCTACGGCGATTACGGTTATTTCCCCGCCTTGGGCCGCTGCATGATCCTCCTTGCCTCCACCATTACGTATCCCTACCTGATCATCGACTTCGTCATCTGTACTACCCACCCCGACGAACAAGAACTGGCAGACGCCGACCTGGTACGTTTTGCCGACAGTACAGGTAGATTAAAACTGGTGATTGCCCGCGAGGTTCTCCTCTATATCATCGCGCAGGAGAACTACGTCAGCATCCATTATCTGGAAGCTGGCATCGTCAAGGAATATGTCTTGCGGCAATCAATGCGAGGCATAGAAGAACTGATGGCGAAGCACGGCATTGTACGTTGCCATCGCTCGTATTTCGTCAATCCGCGTCACGTCAAGGTGTTGCGGCGCGACAAAGAAGGAATGATTCAGGCCGAACTGGACGTAGCGGCGATCAAACCGGTACCCGTGTCACCCAAATACTACGATCAACTCAGCAAAATGCTACTATAGAAAGAGGAAAGATGTAAGGTTTAAGAAGTCTGCAGGGCATTGACCAGCATGCCGCAGGCGGCAAGAATATCCTCACCACGCGAACGACGAATCGTTGTGGTGAGGCTGTTTTTTGTCAGATAGTCGCGCAGCCACTCCATCGCCTGTTCGTCTGAGGCAGGGAAAGCACGATCTACGCCTTCATGGAAACGAATCAGATTGATGCGGCAGGGCAGACCGCGCAGCAATCGGAGCAGTTCCTTGGCATGTCGCGGCGTAGTATTAGCCTGCACCGTCTGTCCGGAGGTCGAGTCGCTCGATGCCCAGCAGATATACTCGAAGCTTACGCGGCGCTGATGTGTCCAATCGTATTGACGCAGCAGCGCCACCACCTCGGTGATGGAGAAGAGTTTCTCTGCCGGCATGATCTGTGCCCGCTCCGCAGGGAAGGGATTGTGCATCGAGACAGCCAGATGACACTCGCTCTCGTCAAGGAAGCGCTTCATGGCGGGAATACCTACCGTAGAGACCGTAATCCGTTTGGGCGACCATGCACATCCGTAATCGGCCGTCATGATCTCGAGCGCACGGAGTACCTCATCCAGGTTGTCCATCGGTTCACCCTCCCCCATGAGGACGAGATTGGTCAATGGGATCTGGTGATTGTTGATGGCTCTTTGGTCAATCTCGAAGATCTGATTGAGGATGTCTGCAGCAGACAGGTTACCGTGAAAACCGAGGGTACCGGTCATACAGAAACGGCAGCCCATCTTACAACCTGCCTGCGACGACACGCAGAGCGTGGCACGATCGTCTTCTGGAATATAGACACTCTCAATATAGTTGAGAGATTTATGATTTATCTCAAACAAGTACTTGCGAGTGCCGTCCTCACTGATGGCTTCACGTACGGGTGCATGCCGACCGATGGTGTAGCGCGCACGGAGTGTTTCGCGTCCCTTGAGCGATATATTCGTCATCTCGTCGAACGACGAGACACGACGCACATAGAGCCACTCCGCCAACTGTTTGCCGGCGAAACGCTGCAGTCCGACGCTCTGCGCCACTTGCTGCAACTCCGTCAATGTCTTACCTAATAAGCATTCTGCCATCAGCCGTCAATTTTCAGGTGAACGTCTCGATAATGTCTCGATAGTGTCTCGATAAAAGTTAGGTAAATATCTCGTGTGTTGTCTGGGATTATCAGTCTTCGGGCTTCAGCATAGTGACATCCACGTGCGGATAAGCGAAGGTGAAGCCTTGCGGCGGCAGTTCGGTATAGAAACGTTCCTGCAGTTCGAAGAACACGTCCCAATAATCCGCGCCGCGCACCCACGCGCGCACCACAAAGGTGATATCATTGTCGTTGAGCGACTTCAGAGCCACAAAGGGCGCAGGGATGGCATCCATGCGATAGTTGACCGTAGAGAGCTGGTAGGCACTGATGTTCAGTTCCTTATAGAGGTCCTGCATATCGGTGTCGGCCTGTAAGATCCGCTGGTCGGAATTGAGGATATCCAATATGGCGGCCTTGCATTTGGCTGCATCCACGCCGTAGGACACACTGACGGACCACTCTACGCGGCGGAGCGGACGGCCGTTGTAGTTGTTGATCGTGCCGTTCGACAGGGCACCGTTAGGCAGGATGACCACCCGGTTGTCCGGCGTAAGGATCTTGGTGGCGGTGATATTCACCTCCACCACTTTGCCCATCGTTCCCAGTGCCTCAATCATATCTCCGGCCTTGAAGGGCTTGAACGCCAGCAGCATGATTCCTCCGGCGAAGTTCTGCACCGTACCGGAAAGTGCCATACCTATCGCCAGACCACCGGCAGCGAGCAAGGCAGCGAGCGAAGTGGTATCCAGGCCCAGGGTGCTGACGCACAGCACGACCAGTAACGTTACGACCGAGATGTTAGTGAACGAGATAATAAACGATGCGATGGTAGGCTCCGTCTTACGGCGTACAAAACGGCGATGCAATAGGCCGCGCACCCAACGGAGGAGCAACATGCCAACCGTAAAAATAAGTAATGCCGCCACCACTTTGAGTCCAAACGAGATAAGGGATTGTTTTGCCACCTCCCAAAATCCGTACGGGTCTTCTCTCGCTAAAGCGACCATCTGGCGCGCACCTTCACGAATGGAGTCCTGACGCTGTTGGATCTGTTCGGCCGTCAGCGTTGATTGCAATAAGATAGTAGCAAGGTTCATCATCGTCTATCGTATTCTGTCGGCAGCACGCACCAGTGCCTCGTCTTTGAGAATGGCACGCGTAGCCATAAGGGTTAGTATCATACATATCAGCGGCAGCGAAGCCCAAGGCGTCAAGTGCCACTCCACTCCCATACTGATCACCGCCAACCATATATACAGGGCCAGTACACCGTACCAACCGAGGCACAGGAGGACGGTGAAGATATTAAGTCGGGCCTGCATGATCCGCTTGCGGTAGAGGAAGATATCCACTAGTGCCAGCAGAGGGATCAGGGCTGTAGCGAACGTCATTCCCCATAGGCCCTGCAGCGGTGCACCACCCAGGGGCGTAAGCATCCATATATGCAGTTCGGTGGCCTCCTCCGGCGTTACGAGTTGCAAGACGGGCAACCACATCAGCGTAAGGCCCAAAGCCACTACCGCCAACAGATATAATGTTTGAACACGTTGAATCATATCCTTCCTCCTTTCATTTTTAATTCTTCATAGCTTCTTCGAGCGAAGCGCATTTGTCGCCATGTGCATTTACCCATCCTATCTGGCGGGCAGGATTACCTACCATGAGCGCGTAGGCCGGCACATCTTTGGTCACTACCGAACCGGCACCGATGAGGCAGTATTCACCCAGCGTGTGGCCGCAGACGATGGTGGCGTTGGCACCAACTGACGCACCGCGACGGATGATCGTCTCGCGGTACTCGTCCTTGCGCGAGACAGCTGCGCGGGGGTTGATGACGTTGGTGAACACCATACTCGGGCCCAAGAACACGTCGTCCTCGCAGCGTACGCCGGTGTACACCGACACATTGTTCTGTATCTTGCAGTTACGTCCCAGCACGACGTCGGGAGATATAACCACATTCTGACCTATGTTGCAGTCCTCACCGATAACACAGCCTTTCATGATATGACTGAAATGCCATATTTTGGTGCCCTTGCCTATTTGGCAACCCTCGTCCACGTAGGACGACTCATGTACAAAATAATTGGTCATTGCTGATTGGTGATTGGTGATTTTAGAAGAAGATTTTTAGTATATCATTACCGTTTGCCACAACGAGCAGGATGATGAGCAGCCAAAATCCTATCTCGTTGGCTTTCTCCAGGAATTTGTCACTCGGCTTGCGACGGGTGATCATCTCCACCAGCAGGAAGAGTATATATCCGCCGTCCAGCGCAGGAATCGGCAGGAAGTTCATGAAGGCGAGGATGATGCTCAGGAACGCCGTCATGTGCCAGAACAGATACCAACTCCACACGCTGGGGAACATCGAACCGATGGCTCCGAAGCCACCGAGCGACTGCGCTCCCTCTTTGGTGAAGACGAGACGGAACTGCTTGACGTACATCGCCAGGATATCCCAGCCGTAACGGATACCGGCGGGTATGGCCTGCCAGAACGAATAGTCGGTATGCTCGTAGCGAAAATCAATACGCGGCACGATTCCCAGCTTGCACTGATCGCCGATGAACGCACGGGTGGTACAGAGTTGTCCGGCACGGAAATAATCCACCGTTATGGAGTCGCAGGGATGACGTTCGAGTTCTTCGGTTACCAGCACATTGCAGGGCGTCGGTACACCGGCTATCGCAACGATGCTGTCGCCCTTCTCTATACCCGCATAAGCCGCAGCATTCTCGGGCAGCACGCTATCCACCACGAATGGCATCCACTCGGCCATCAGCACGTAGTGGCGTTTCCGGTAGTTCTTGTCTGCGCGGGCTTTCGCGCGTTCCAGACGGTCGAACTCATTCTGCATGGCCAGATAGCGTGTACCGAGGTCTTCGCTCATGCGGAGCGCCACGGTGTCCTCACCACGCAGCACCACCACATTGCGCTGTCCCTCGATGATGAGGGCATGCATAACGTCCTGCAGGTATTCGGGTTCGATGCCGTTGATAGTCACTATCTTATCCTGCTGCTGAAAACCCTCCTGGCGAAGAATCTCAGAATAGTAGATGCCGCCATCCACATTACGCAGAGGCAGCGTGTCACGTCCCCAGTGCCAGAAGAGCATCGTGAAGATGACGAGTGCACCGATGAAATTGACGAGTATACCACCCAGAATTATCAACAGGCGCTGCCATGCCGGTTTGGCACGAAACTCCCACTCTTGCGGTTCGGCCGCCAGATCTTCCGTCGAATGGGTCTCATCTACCATGCCGGCGATGGCACAGTAGCCGCCGAAAGGCAGCCAGCCTATACCCCACTCGGTCGTCTCGGGATGCTTGCCCCACTCTTCGTCTTCGTTCGCGCTGAACACCTTCACGTGCCAGCGACCATCGAAGAACTTAAGGCGCAGCAGACTCCTCCAGGGATTGAAAAAAAGATAGAATTTCTCCACGCGTACATGGAAGATCTTGGCGAACGTAAAATGCCCCAACTCATGGATCAACACGAGGAAGGAAAGGGCTAATATCAGTTGTATCGCTTGTATCATTTTAAATTTTGCTAGCGAATTTTCTTAATTTAAAATTTTAATTCATCCTCTGCGATGCGACGAGCCGCAGCGTCGGTAGCCACGTAATCCTCGTAGGTCGGTTTGGCGATAAAATCGGTCTTGTCCATCGTCCGTGCGATGACGTCACTCATCTGCAGGAAGCCGCAGCGTCCCTCGCGGAAAGCGAGATTGACCACTTCGTTGGCCGCATTGAGCACACAGGGCATGTTTCCGCCTCGCCGCATGGCCTCATAGGCGAGTGCCAGGTTGGGGAAGCGTTGCAGGTCGGGTTGCTCGAAGGTAAGGTCTTTGAGTGCAAAGAGGTCAGCTCTCGGGAAGTCTGCCGCCAGGCGTTCGGGGAACGAGAGTGCGTACTGGATAGGCAATCGCATGTCGGGTGCACCCAGTTGAGCCTTGATAGCACCGTCGGTGAACTGCACGGCCGAGTGGACGATCGACTGCGGATGGACGAGCACCTCTATCTTCTCCACCGGTACGCCGAAGAGCCACTTGGCTTCGATCACCTCAAAGCCCTTGTTCATCATCGACGCGGAGTCGATGGTAATCTTCGCACCCATCTCCCAGTTGGGGTGTTTGAGTGCGTCAGCCGCGGTGACGGTTCGCATCTGTTCGAGCGAATAGGTGCGGAAGGGTCCGCCGCTGGCGGTGAGCAATATTTTCTCTATCTCGTTGCGGTCTTCGCCCACGAGGCTCTGGAAGATGGCACTGTGCTCGCTGTCCACGGGAAGTATAGGCGTATGATGACGTGTCGCCAAATCGCAGATGATCTCGCCGGCCACGACGAGCGTCTCCTTGTTAGCCAGGGCAATAGTCTTACCTGCCTTGATGGCCTCTATCGTCGGTCTGAGACCGGCGTAGCCTACCATCGCAGCCACCACCACATCTATGCTGGGCAGCGTCACCATCTCGGCGATGGCATCTGCACCCGCCCATACTTTGCCTTCATACCCGATGGCAGAGAGCTGACGGCTCAGTTCGTCGTAGCGGCTCTCGTCAGCTATGCACACCACTTCGGGCCGGAACTGCTTGGCCTGCTCCACCAGTTTATCCACACTGCGATGCGCACAGATGGCATAGACGCTATAGCGATCGGGATGGCGATGCACCACGTCGAGCGTCTGCGTACCGATAGAACCGGTGCTTCCAAGAATAGCTAACTCTTTCATCTTTCACTTTTCATCTTTCATCCTTCACCATACAATCACTTCTTCGGGTTGAACAGGCTGACCGGATTTCCATAGCTCGAACATCAGGTCGTGCTCTCCGTCCATCAGACCGATGGACTCACCGGCCTCGACGCGTGTACCAACAGGTTTGGACACCTTGGCCACGTGGCGATAGGTACTCACGTATTGGTAGTGTTGGATCACGACGGTAGCGGTGTTGTCCAAATCGCGCTCCACATAGACGATCGTACCGCGCAGTACCGACGACACGTTTTCGTTCTTCGCCACATGGAGCGTCAGGGCATACTCATGCCGTCCGAAATCCGGACGCTGCACGATAGTACCGCGAACGGGACGGAAGAGGGTCTGCGTCGAACCCGAAGTCTGGGTGTCGAACAGCATCATCCTATCCCGCTCTTTCTGTTCGTATTGCGCGATGAACTCATCCGTTGCTTCGTTGCGCTGCTCGGCGATACGAGCCCGTTCCACGCGTTGAAGCGAGTCGAGGCTCTGCACGCTGTCGGACTGAATATCTCCGGCCGTGAGTTGCTTGATCACATCCAGGTACTGGCGTTGCAGGCGTATGTCCGTCTGCAGGCTGTCCACACGGGCCGACTCGTCGATGAGTTGCTGACGGATACTCTCGCTGTAGCCGGGCAGGATGTTACGCACCGGCGTATAGACGATCAGTACCGACAGCATGACGAGCAGGGCTATGAAGACGAACGTGAGGAACGAGAACGCACCCAGGGCACTCATGCGAATATGGAAGACCTCACGCAGGGTGCGGTCCTCCAGTAGGGCTAATCTGTATTTACGTTTATCTGACATTATTCACTTACCAATTACAAAATGGTGCAGCCTGCGCAGGGTTTGAGTTGCTTGAAGAAGTCATTACCTTTGTCGTCCACCAGGATGAATGCGGGGAAGTTCTCCACCTCGATCTTCCAGATGGCCTCCATACCCAGTTCGGGGTACTCTACGCACTCGATCGATTTGATATTGTTCTGCGCGAGGATAGCCGCCGGGCCGCCGATCGAGCCGAGGTAGAATCCGCCGTGCTTCTGGCAGGCGTTCGTCACGTCGATGGAACGGTTACCCTTGGCGAGCATGATCAGACTGCCGCCGTGGTCCTGGAATTCGTCCACGTACGGATCCATACGTCCGGCCGTGGTCGGACCCATCGAACCGCAGGCCATGCCGGCCGGGGTCTTCGCCGGACCGGCGTAGTAGATAGGATGGTTCTTCAGGTACTCGGGCATCTCTTCGCCTGCATCCAGGCGCGCTTTGATTTTCGCATGAGCGATGTCGCGGCCTACGATAATAGTGCCGTTCAGGCTCAGACGCGTACCGATGGGGTACTTGGTGAGAATAGCGCAGACATCTTTCATCGGCTGGTTGAGGTTGATGCGTACGGCATCGCCTTCGCCTGCCTGACGCAGTTCTTCCGGAATGAGGCTTGCGGGGTTGTTGTCGAGCTTCTCAATCCATACGCCGTCGCGGTTGATCTTACACTTGATATTACGATCGGCAGAGCACGAAACGCCCAGACCGATGGGGCACGAAGCACCGTGACGAGGCAGACGCACTACGCGTACATCGTGGGCCATATACTTGCCGCCGAACTGCGCACCCAGACCGATCTTGTAGGCCTCTTGCAGCAGTTGTTTCTCCAGTTCGATGTCACGGAACGCACGGCCCGTCTCGTCGCCCGTGGTAGGCAGGCTGTCGTAGTAATGGGTGCTGGCGAGCTTGACGGTCAGCAAGTTCTTCTCCGCACTCGTACCGCCGATGACGATGGCGATGTGGTACGGCGGACAAGCAGCCGTACCCAGGCTCTTCATTTTCTCCACGAGGAAGGGAATGAGCGTACCGGGGTTCTGGATACGTGCCTTGGTCTCCTGATAGAGATAGGTCTTGTTAGCCGAACCGCCACCCTTGGTCACACAAAGGAAGCGGTACTCCATACCATGGGTAGCCTCCAGGTCGATCTGCGCCGGCAGGTTGCACTTGGTGTTCACCTCGTCGTACATGTTGAGCGGTGCATTCTGGCTATAACGCAGGTTGCACTCGGTATAGGTGTTATACACACCACGACTCAACGCTTCTTCGTCGCTAACCGCATGGCCGTGTCCGTCCCGGTCACTGACCGCGGTCCACACCTGCTGTCCTTTCTCGCCGTGGATGATGGCCGTACCGGTGTCCTGGCAGAGCGGCAGTTGGCCCTTGCAAGCCACTTCGGCGTTGCGCAGGAAAGTGAGTGCTACATATTTGTCGTTGGCCGAAGCCTCCGGGTCACGCAGGATCTTGGCCACCTGCTCGTTGTGGCTGCGACGCAGCATGAAGCTCACGTCGTGGAAGGCCTGCTGGGCCATCAGCGTGAGCGCTTCCGGCGCCACCTTGAGGATCTCGTGTCCTTCGAACTCACTGACCGACACATGGTCTTTGGTCAGCAGATAATACTCCGTCTCGTCCTTGCCGAGTTGGAACATAGGTGCATACTTAAATTCCATAATGTATTGTGTTTAATTGTTTTTTCGTCTTGTTGGTTCTCACCAATCGAGGTGATAGATCACGCCGAAGGCATGCAGATACGATGTCTTCTCGTCCAGGCGCACCTTCAGCCGTTTGCCTTCGTAATAACTCTTATTGACATTCACGTCGCGGCGGTAGCCGTACTGGAAGCGATAGAAGAAATCGAGACTGCTCATCTTCGTCAGCCGCCATTTGACACCCACCTGTGCGCGCACGCTGCTCACGAACTGCCGGCCGTTCTTCTGCTGGAACTCCGGTGCATTCAGCGTGTTCTCCAGTTCGCCCCACAGGTAGGGTTTGACGGGCTTGCCCGGTACGGTGAACTCAGCACCCAGACGGCTGCGCAGCAACCACTGGTAGCGGTTCTTCTCGTCGGTGTTCACGCTGTCGGTGCGTATGTTGCAGAGGAAGCGTTCACGCAGCGACAACTTCACCAATTGACCTATCCTATACGTACCCGTCAGGCCGAAGAAGACACGGTGGCGCAAAAACGTGTTCGCATCGCTCCACCCTTTGTCACCCGCGAGCCGCAGCGTATATCCGGCATCCAGCTTGAGGTAAGTGAACTCAGGATGGGCATAGGCCAGCGAGAGTGTGGTGTACGACTTGTAGAACGAAGCACCGTAGGCGGTGTCGATCGCTTCCCCCTTGGCCGTGGTACCGCTCTCTACGTCGTAAAGGTTGAAGCGCAACTCCTCGGCGATATTCAGCCGCACGCCGCAGTCCCATTTCTTGGTGAACTCCGCACCGGTACGCAGCTGCACCGTCTGCTCCGTCGTCGCTCCCGTAGCACTGTAGTCCCAGGCGAAAGCCATTTGGGAGTACAGAACACAGAATACAGAACACAGACTTGCTACTATCGGTCGGATCATAACGGTCTGAACTATGTCTGCAAAGCGGTCTGACATCACTTGAACTTCGTTATTTGGTCAATACTATTGCGGATCTTACCCTTCTCCAGCGCGTAGGTGAGGTTGATATACGCCACGTCGCGCAAGAAGTCGATATGACCTATCTCCACATCCAGCACTTTCAGTCCGGTGCGTTGCTCCAGGTCGGCTATGAGTGCGGCACGGTTCTCCGGACGGATATTCTCTATCTTCTCATAGAGGATGATCTTGGTGGAGGTACGTTGGCGGTTGCTCCACAACTCAAAGCCGTAGGTCATGCAGATGATCAGCACGTTGGCGAGCAAGAGCAGATACCAGGCCAGTCCGTCCGCCTTCATGCTGAGCGAGTTGATGATCGACACGGCGATGATGATGAACAGATAGGTCATCTCGCGGATAGGTACCGTCTCTGTGCGGTAACGGATCATGCCGAAGATAGCGAACAGACCCAACACAAAACCGGTCTGAATATCCAAGATCTGCATCAGCCATAGCAACAGAAACATCGCACTCGAGAAGAGCATGAACGTAACGTAGAAATCCCGACGACGCGAGAAGCGATAGTAGATGCCATAGACGATGGCCCAAATCACCAGCAGGTTGAAGAGGAACATGAGCGGCATAGTGACTACATCCGCACTCACGTGCAGCCAACCGGCTATGGTGTTCATCAGATAGCTGATGCTATCCGTCGCACCGAACCGTTCGGCTATACTCGGATCATTCTCCAGAAATTCCAAAGTGGGGTTGTTTAACTCCGGCATAACGATATAAATTCAAAATTCTTAGCCCCGAAGGGCACGATTATTTGACAAGTCAAATTTTCAAAATTATCCTTTAGGCATTGGCGAGCATCTTCTCGATGCTACGTATCTTGCTCTTAAATCTATTCTGCTTCAGTCCGGGTGTTGTGAGGGCCGTACCGATGCAGTATTTGCTTATCTTGAGCGGCTTGATGCGCAGGTCCAGCATGATCTTGGTCATCGGCGAGAAGACATTGCCATCGCGCTTGAGTTCGACGATCACCAAGTCGCTAAACGATCGGCTCTCCCCCGTCACCACATTGTCCCACGTGAGGTCCATGTCGATGGTCAGCCGTTCGGTCTTCGCCTTGTTGACCAAGGTGATGCGATGGAATTTCGTCCATAGGTGCGGACTCAGTTCGTCCCAGCAGTACCGGCTCTTCGCCGCCACAAAATCCTCTACGTTCCATAGTGCCCGTTTCGACTCGCCGAAGGTCTTACCCGTCAGTTCAAACCCCGGAACTACGATGCGTTTCTTCTTGGTCCGCCCCTTGTTGTTCTTGCGTTTGATCTCGAGAAACGTGAGGCGGCTGTCCACGTATTGCCTGACGCGTATCTTCTGCCTCACTAGTTGGCGGTCATGGTGGCGGATATACATATCCAGCGTCTCGGTGTCGTAGTAGATGGTGTCGTAGGTGGCGATGCGACGGCCTTCTGTCTCCTGTGCGAAGTAGTCGGCTTGCGCTGCGTGGAGGATAGCCGGCAAGAGGGTCTGCGGCACGGCATACTTCGTGTCGATGCGGTTCATCAACTTCACGCTCTCCATCTCCGCCAAACTAATCGGCTCGAACTCATTTATCAGAGAAGATATATTCAAACACTTTGACGCTATATAGTTTGCCATTAGGTAGATAGTTGTACTGTTTCGCTTTGGTGCCATCGGCGTTCCACTCATATCTGCGGATACGCACGGGTTTGTTACGGTCGTTGTATTCCACTTCTTCCTTCACCTTGCCGGTTTTGTCGTCGTAGGTGCTGGTCACGCGCCATTTCTGGCCGTAGGTGGCGTACTCTATCTCCTCGATGCAACGTCCCTGGCTGTCATACACCTTCACGCGGTCGAGCCAGCGGGTCTTCGACTTGCTGTCGGTGTTCCACTCTTTCACCGTCAGGTTTTTGCGTTTCTCACGCTTGGCCAGCTGCTCGGGCGTTAACAGACTCTGCGCCGTCATGGTGATTGCACCAAGGGCTATTACTATCAGAAAAAACACTCTTTTCATATTCGACATACTTTGCGGCCGCAAAGTTACAACAAAAAATCCAAATGAGCAAATAACTAACAAAAAATGTTACCACTTTTTCACGTTTTGTTTCCCAAATGTGTTATTCCGTAGGATTCCAGTTCCTCAACGTACTCTTTCACCTCCGGTGAGTAGCGTCCCAGCTCTTTCCATGCACGGACGAACTGGTCGTGGTTGTTCTTCGTCGTGTAGTCTTTTTCCAGCTGTTGTGTCATCCATCGTGTGATGTCACGAACGGAGCAGGCGCGGCGTACGTACCCTATCTGCCGCAAGGCATAAATGGCGGCGGAAAGGCATTGGAAATAGTCCCACTCTTTCTCTTGAATTCGCAAGTACTGCGTCAGCTGTTTCTGCTGAAGTTCGCTCACCTCTTTCTCCCAGAATAGGACTGGTTTCTCCGGTTTGAGATGGCGGGTGATATATTTCTGCCAATTGAGCATCCATTGCGCCCACAGTAGTTGCTGCGCTTCGTCCAGAGCCTCTATTTCATCTTTGAGAAAAAGCCAGTTGGTTTCTCGCTCGACGATATAGTTCCGGTGTTTGGCAGCACGGGGTTGTGCGCCCGGGACTTCCCGTATCTGCGCTTGGTGTCTCTTCCAGACCCACGTGAGGTAGCGCTTATAGATATCTTCTGCGTCCTCGCCTTCGAAGAGGAAGGTGGGTTCGGTTGTCTCATTCTGCAAACTCTCATAGAGGGCATTGACCTGCGCAGGATCCGTCCAGTTCGTGTGCAAGAACTGCTGCCGGCGTGTCTCTGTCTCTGCTGCGTTCAGCAACCATTGGGCAAAGGGTTCTTTCCATGGGCAACACTCCCATATATGGTTATAAAAAGTCTCCTTACTCAGGTAGTGCATGTACATCGTCACCAACTGCAGCGCCAGATCCGTCAGCCGCACATTCGGACATATATCCGTCCACTCAACTTCCGATGTCGCCAAATCGATATACGCGTTATTAAGCAACTCAACCTCCGCTCCTAACAATCCCCATTCCTCGCGTCGCACTTCGCGCTCGTACTTCTTGATCCACGCCATCCGCTCCGCTTCGCTGTCTATCGCGATGCCTCGCCGCACACCTTCCTCGGTGTCCACTATCAACGCACTGAGCAACGCAGCTCCCGCCACGCCGCCTATCTCTATATCCGTTCCGGTCACTTTCAGATAGTGGTTCTCGTAACGGATTTGCTCATTGATGATATAATCTTCTAACATAATCGGGTGCGAAGGTACAACTTTTTTCTGAAATATGCAAATTTATTTGCAAAAACTAAAGTATATTTAATGTTTTGTGTATTTCATCAAAAATATTAAGTATATTTACTGTTAATACAACACACGGGCGGCTCAAGGTAATGAGTCGCCCGTGTGATTAATTCACAAATTTTAAATCTTAAATCTTAAATGTCAAATTTATTTGACAACCTGTCCTTGGACAGTATATACTTTCTCTCCGCAGAGGATGAAGATATGACCATAAAATATTAAAAAGGCTCACTACGGAGTGAGCCTGAATGGGTTGCGGGGTATGGGATTATGCCTTGAGTTCCGCAGGGAGGAGAGGCATGGCGCCGCGCTGGGTGCAGACGTAGGCAGAGACGGCTACGGCTTTCTCATGCGCCTCGCGGATAGTCTTGCCGAGGAGCAGTTGTGCTACGAATGTAGCAGTAAAACTGTCTCCCGCTCCTACGGTATCCGCTACTTGCACTTTGGGCGTCTTGACGTAACTCTCATCGTCCGCTGTGAAGACGTACGAACCGATGGCACCACAGGTAAGAATCAACATCCTCAGATCATATTTGGCGATCAGGTCACGGCAAATACGGCGTGTTCTCTCTGCGTCTTCTGCAATTAGATGTCCCGGAGTCGTCGATTCTCCCAAGAGCATGGTCGCTAAGACATCCAGTTCCTCATCGTTGATCTTGAACACGTTGGCGCGGTTGAGCGACTCCGCAATCACTTCTGCCGTGTACCAGGACTGACGCAGGTTGATATCGAAGACACGCAGCGCATCTTTCGGCGCTTCGTCGAGGAAAGTCTGGATTGTCTCGCGGCTGTTTTGGGAACGTTGCGCCAAAGAACCGAAACAGATAGCTTCGGCATGACGCGCCACATGCAGCATCTCGTTGGTCAGAGGGATATTATCCCATGCTACTCCCAAACAAATCTCGTATTGCGGTACTCCCTTGCTGTCCAGAGTAACTTGTACCGTTCCTGTTGGTTGCTCCACAACAGGCAGGATATGATTTAAGTTAACTTGCTCAAAACGCTCTACGATCTCTTCTCCTAACTCATCATCTCCGATGGCAGAGATAGCGCATCCGTTAAGTCCGAATTGGGACACATGATAAGCGAAGTTAGCGGGCGCGCCACCGAGTTTGCGTCCTTCCGGGAGGCAGTCAAAGAGCGCCTCACCGATACCAATAACGTATTTCATAATAATTCACAATTTACAATTCACAATTCACAATTTACAATTCTTAGCCCTAAAGGGCACGATTATTTGGCACAGCCAAATTTTCACAATTATTTAGTCATTTTGAGGCAGAAGGCTGCGAGATAGGCGGCGCCTACAGCCATCACGAGGACTGCGCCGAGAGAGCCCATGAGATCGGACATAAAGCCCATGCAAAGCGGGAAGATGGTTCCTCCGAACAGTCCCATGATCATCAGACCGGAGATCTCGTTTTTGTGCTCGGGGTCATGGTTGAGCGCCTGGGCAAAGCAGATAGAGAAGATATTGGAGTTACCAAATCCCACGAGGGCGATACCAGTATAGAGGGCAGCCTGCGAATGACTCACTGCGAGCAGAACCATCGCTGCGATAATCATGCATACGGAGATAGCGAAGAACACCTTCTCGGGGATGAGACGCAGGATAGCCGAGCCAGAGAGGCAACCGATGGTACGGAAGATGAAGTAGAGCGAGGTGGCAAATCCGGCAGCCGCCAAGTCCATACCCAGACGCTCCATGAGGATCTTCGGCGCCGTAGTGTTGGTACCTACATCAATACCCACATGGCACATGATGCCTAAGAAACAGAGCAGGATAAACGGATTGCCGAGCAGTTTGAAACACTGCGCGAAAGACGAACCTTTCGCCACCGGTTCCTCGTGGATAGAGGTGAACGCCAGCGCGAGGATGGCAATCACACCGATCACCGCATAAATCGGGAAGAGCACTTTCCAACCCAATCCCATGTGAGGGATCGCCGCCGTAGCACCCCACATCGCTATATACGGCGCGAGGAAAGAGGCGATCGCCTTGACGAACTGACCAAAGGTCAGCGTCGAGGAGAGGTTACCCGTTACGATATTCGACACAAGCGGATTAAGCGAAGTCTGCATGAGCGCGTTACCGATACCGAGGAGGGAGAAAGCGCATAGCATCAGCGCATAACTCTCTCCGCAAAGGGGCAGGACGAGCGACAGCACCGTCACGATGATGGAGAGGAGCACGGTCTTCTTACGACCGATCTTATTCATCAGCATACCCGTCGGCACGGAGAAGATGAGGAACCAGAAGAAGACGAGCGAGGGCATGATGTTCGCCTGCGCATGCGTCAGTCCAAGATCCTGCTGCACATAGTTGGATGCTATACCCACGAGGTCCACAAAACCCATGGTGAAGAAACAGAGCATCACCGACAGAAGGGCAAATTTAGAAGTTTTTTGCATATTAGACATAATGTAATGAATTAACGATTAACGAATGAATGTTTAACTTCTCCACCTTGTACATCGAGATGGTTGTAGGGTTCGGAAGGGAAGACGAGGTTGGTCATCGACCAAGCACCTTCGGCATCAAACGCCTCAATCGAACAATGATCGATAAAGAGGAGGACTTTGTATGTATCACGTTTGACGAAGAGCGGTGCTACCGTGCGGGCTGCAAAATCATGGGAGAAAGAGCAATCGCCCGAAGCGGTACGATCCATGGAGAAGGTACGTCGGTGCACATCCAGGTTCATGACCACTTTTTCTCCTTTGTCGTTAGAGAGAGTGATGAGTGCATCCTGCAAGCCATCAAGGGTCAGCTCGACGATACCGGCGTCGGGCAGGTATTTGGTCTCCTCGCCACGGAGCGCCAAAGACTCCGGAGACGGTACAGAACCCAGACGAAACTCGCCTTCGTCATCCGTAAAGAGGAAGAGATCGCGGGCGATAGTATTCTGCGAGCGG
>CACZVM010000015.1 GCA_902784585.1 uncultured Bacteroidales bacterium
TAGACGCGTTGGTCTCAAACACCAATGGGAAACCGTGCCGGTTCGATCCCGGCCCTGGGTACTACGAAAGGAGGTGTATGCAATGATTATCGTTCCTGTAAAAGAAGGTGAGAACATCGAGCGCGCAATTAAGAAATTCAAACGCAAATTCGATAAGACGGGTGTCGTAAAAGAGCTCCGTCGTCGTCAACAATTCGACAAACCGAGTGAGTTGAAACGAGTTAAGATGGCACATGCGAAATATGTGCAGTCGTTGCACGCTCACGACGATATGTAATTTCTATGTTAAGTAGAAGTACAGCCCTTTTGGGCGAAAAAAGTATGGCACTGCTGCAAAGCAAACGTGTCATACTTTTTGGTATCGGCGGTGTTGGTTCGTGGTGCGCCGAGGCGTTGATCCGAACCGGTCTGCGCCACCTGACCATCGTGGACGACGACATCGTTCAGTCTTCCAATATCAATCGCCAGCTACCTGCCCTACCGGCCACATTAGGACGTCCGAAGGTGGAGGTTCTGCGCGAACGCCTGCTGGCCATCAACCCGGAGGCAGAGATCATCGCTATACAAGCGCGCTACACAGCCGAGACAGCCGCTGACTTCTCTCTGGCCGAATACGATTATATCATCGACGCCATCGATTCGGTGGCAGAAAAGACAGACCTTATTATTCGCGCATCGCGCGCACGCGGTGCACGTGTATTCAGCAGTATGGGTGCCGCCCTGCGGCTTGACCCGACGCAGGTACGCACGGCAGAGCTGTTTGATGTCAAGGGCGATGCGCTGGCCAAGGCGGTGAGGGCACGGATGAAGAAGCTGGATCTCCATCCCTCTAAAAAAATCCGCTGCGTCTATTCGGAGGAACAGGCACAGCGATGTGAGACAAGAGGTAGCTTGATGCAGGTGACAGCCGTCTTCGGTTGCACCTTAGCGTCGCTTGTGACGAAAGACCTTCTTAGCCGGGCGTGAGCCACGGCCGTTACGAGAGGGCTTGCGATATTTATCTTCCTGAGGCGCTTCGCCCAAGACTTCGGGCAGAGGCAGTCGCTCAATATCTTTCTTTAGGAACTGCTCGATGCGCGTCCAGTAGCGTGCATCTTCAGGTGCGACGAAGGTCACCGCTTCGCCGCTGTTCTCCGCCCTAGCAGTGCGACCGATACGATGGACATAATCTTCCGGATCATGCGGTACGTCGTAGTTGATCACCAGCGGCACATCGGTCACGTCAATACCGCGCGAGACGACATCGGTGGCCACGAGCACACCCACCTTCCCATTGCGGAAGTCGAGCATCACCTGGTCGCGCTCACTCTGCTCCAGATCGCTGTGCATCGCCCGCGCATCTATCTTGAGTGTACGCAGCGTACGCGCCAACTCCTTTACCTTCTGCTTCTTACCGGCAAAGAGGATCACTTTCTTCAGGTCGCGCCCTTGCAACATCAGTTGCACCATTCCCGGTTTCTGGGCCTCGTAGAGATGCGCACACATCTGATGGATGGTCTCAGGCGGACGGGAGACGGCTATCTGCACCTCTACAGGATGATGCATGATAGCCTTGGCCATCTGACGTATCTTAGGCGGCATTGTAGCGGAGAACATGATCGTTTGCCTATCCTTAGGCAAGCGCCGCACGATCGTCATGATGTCGTCGTAGAAGCCCATATCCAACATGCGGTCGGCCTCGTCGAGGATGAAATATTTGACGCCGGAGAAATCCACATCGTATATGTTCATCTGCGCCAGCAGTCGGCCGGGCGTAGCGATGACGATGTCAGCACCTTTCTGCAGGCCTGTCACCTGATTGCCCCACGCACTGTTGTCCTTACCGCCGTAGATGGCTACGCTGGAGAAGGGCACATAGAAACCAAAGCCCTCCATCTGCTGGTCGATCTGCTGCGCCAGTTCGCGCGTCGGCGCCATGATGATAGCGTTCAGCTTGTCGGGATCATGGTCGTCGTAGGCCAGATTCGTCAATAGCGGCAATATATACGCCGCCGTCTTGCCGGTACCCGTCTGCGCACACGATATGACATCATGGCCCTCCAATATAACCGGAATCGTCTCTGCCTGCACGGGGGTACACTCATCGAAATGCATGTCCCACAATGCATCCAACACTTCGTCCGATAATGCTAATTCGTCGAAATACATCTCTACACGCTACACCTTACTTTTCCCAGCCCTCAAACACTTCGGGTCCATAGACATTATCTTCCGTAGCCTCATGGAGCGGCGACCATAGCTGTGCGAAGAATGGATTACGCTTCGCCTCCTGGTCCCAAGCCCACGGACGCTGTTGTGCCTGAGGCGCATGAGCGTACGGATACGGGAAGCAGTCGGGGCACCAATGGCCACCCAAGAGAATCAGTCGGCGCGATGCTCGGAATGTATGGCCCTGCGCGCACTGCCATGTGTCGTTGCCCAGATACTTACCGCCACGGAAAGCAGCTGCTTTCTGCAGTTCCTTATCGGTCAGTTCGTCCACATTCTTCTTCTCGTCGTAGCCATGGTCAAGCAGCACCGGAGTCTCGCTATTGTGGCTGACATCAAAATGCTTCCAGTCGGGTATAGCCTTGTAGGCCTCGAGCGAACCGTAATAAGCATGGATACGCGGGGTGACATTATTCTTGATCCACCATTGCGTGCCATGCTCTTTGCTGTTGGCCATAAACCACATCGCGGCTTTCACGCAATGTGGGAAGAGTTTGGCTATACGGGTCTTGGCGGCGAACTTGATACCACCGGGCAGGGACTCTGCCTTGGCCATCCGGGCGAAATACTCCTTGACCGGCACATTCGCGCGGAAGTGGAGCATGTTCTCCAATTTATCGCCATCGATATACCACATGCCATGGAAATTGCGGGTGGTAAACCAGTTGGCATTGAATATCTGCTCGGGTTTGGGGCAGCCGATGCACTCCAGCAGGAGGCACTCGAACTCATAGTTAGACAGTCGGTACTCTGCGCCGGAACCGATATTATAATAGTTGCGCCAGAACTCAGCCGGCACTTCGGGGCGGCATACACGCTCCAAGAGGCGTCCGCTGTCCTCTACGGTAGCCCACTCCAGCACGCCACGGATAGGCACATGGAACATGATGGGGTCGTAGTTCTTCAATATAGCGGGATAGAGAATACCCGACTGACGCAGCGAGGCCCAAGTCTTAATGCCCGAGTCGGTGATGATCCGTTCAGCCAGTACCTTGGTCAGTCCGTAATGGTCGTAAGCAGACACACAGATAGGATCACCTGCACGGCCCCAGTGGAGTGGTTCGCGACGGTCACCCATCTGCGCTACCGAACCTACATACACCACCTTGGGTTGACGGTCTTCCGGCTGCGCCAGCACAGCCTTGGTCACATACTCAGCTGCGGTGATATTTGTGCGGAGCGTAGCCTTGGGACGATAGTCGGCCTGCGGCGAGACCATGCCGCCCACATGCAGCACGATGTCGGCACCGGTGACCCCACGGAGGATGTCGTCGTAATTGGTCAGGTCGCCCCAGATGACGGTTAACGACGGATAGTTAGCAGTCAGGGGAGCAAGCAGTTCCTTGTTCTTCTTGCTCGGCCGTGCGAGAATACGGAGATCATACTTATCCGGAAAACGCAAGATCTCCATCATACCTGCGTATCCCATTGTACCGGTGGCACCGGTCAGAAAAACAGTTGTCTTAGTCATTATGCCAGTTGATTAATTATTTCTTTTGCATCCAGCGGGTCATCTTGAGCCAGCGCGCCTTCATCTTAGCCCGCATCTCTTCGCGCCATTGCGCCTCCTCTTCAGCTTCGTTAGTCAACTGACGGTAGGCCGCATCAGCATCATGATCGGTGATGACGAGCAGTTGGTCGCCCGTCTGCAGTTCGCTTATTCCGGTAGGCACGAAGAAATCCTCGCCTCTGCGCACCATGATGATGAGTGTATGTGGAGGCATCTTCAGTTCGCGCAACTTACAGCCGCTGATGAGCATCTCTTCGGTCACCGCTATCTCGTGTGCCGAAGATTGTATCTCATCGGGCAGGTCCATGTCGAAGTGAAGCAGCCGTTTCGTTTCGTCAGGCGGCGTGGCCATGTTGAGCCGTTCGGCCACCAGCGTAAGCGTGGTACCCTGCGCCAGGAGCGAAACGATGGTGCAGAGGAAGACCACATTGAAGATGATATCCGCAGCAGGCACCCCTTGTGCCTTGCACATGATGGCGAAGATAATCGGCACAGCGCCCTTGAGTCCCACCCAGCTCAGCATCAGCTTGTCGCGTGTATGGTAGCGCTTGAACGGATGCATACAGAGGAAGACGGCTGCTGGTCGCGATATACCGATCGTCACCAGACTGATGATGAGGCAGGGCAACCACACATTGAGCCGCAGCAACTCCGCCGGATGAACCATCAGACCGAGCATGAGGAACATTACCAACTGGCTGAGCCAAGTCAGACCGTTGAAGAAGGCCTTGGTCTGCCGCTTACGCGTGAACTTGTTGTTGCCGATGATCAGGCCGCCCACATAGACCGCCAGATACGTATTACCCTGCAGATAATAGGTAGCTGCAAAGATGAAGATACAGGCGGCCAGCACCATGATGGGATAGAGTGCCTCGTTGGCCAGCGCCACACGGCGCATCAGCAACACCAGTCCCTCACCCAAGGCAAAGCCGAGTGCCGTACCCATCACCAACTGAACGATGATCGTACGGAAGATAGGGAACACCTCCACTTCGCCGGGAATACCGCATAAGCCGTTCGTCGTCAGGACGATGCCGATGAAGGTAGTGGTCAGCACATAGGCCATCGGGTCGTTGGCACCCGACTCCAGTTCGAGCAACGGACGAAGGTCGTGCTTGAGGCCTATATGGCGGGTGCGCATGATAGAGAACACGCTGGCTGAGTCGGTACTGGACATCGTAGCCGCTATCAGCAGCGCCATCCAGATAGAAACCGAAGCCACCGCATTGAGCCAACCGAAGATGAAATAGATCGTCACTCCCGTCAGCAGACAGGTGATGAGTACGCCTATCGTAGCCAGCGTGACGCCCGGTGCCATCACCGACTTGATGTCGCTCAGGCGGGTGTCCATGCCGCCGGAAAAGAGGATGATACAAAGCGCAACGGTACTGAGCGCCTGCGCACTCTCGGTATCGATACGCACACCTACTCCGCCGAAGACAGCACTCATGCCGTCCGAGCCGAACAGCATTCCCACCGTCAGAAACAGCAGCAGGGCCGGTACGCCGAACTTATAGCCGATCTTGTCGGCTATGATGCTCACGAAAAACAGCAGCGAGAGGGTCAGCAGAACAAACTCAACTTCCATCGTGGATCACTTATTTGGATTGAGCAGATTGCTTGCCCAGCAGAAACTCATCGATGATACGTACTATCTCCTCCTTGGGATAGAGGCCCTTGAGCAACATCGGTTTGCCCTGAACGGGAATATACATCACCTGCGGAATACTGCTGATATTGAATATATACGCCAGTTCGCGCTCACGCTCGGTGTCCGCCTTGTAGAACACCACTTCGCCGCAATAGGTCTGGCTCAGTTCGTCCATGATAGGCGCCAACCGCTTGCACGGGCCACACCAGGTAGTATAGAAATCGATGATACAAGGTTTGTCGCCCTCGTATTTCCACTCGCGGTTGTGACGATAGTCGAAGATACGCTGGCAGAACTGCTCTGTCGTCAGATAAACCACATCTTCCGCCCATAGAGGCAAGACAAGACAGGTCAAAAGGAATATAGCGAACAATCGTTTGGTCATATCGTTTAGAGTCTAAAGCTTACACTGATGTTCCATCCCCACTCCCACATATGCTGTCCGGGTGTACGCGGATGGCGCACGAGGTTGTTGAGGCCGAAGTCGTAACCTGCCTCAAGACGATAGCGGTCCCACTCTATACCGCCGCCTAGTCCCCACTGGATGCTGGCACGCAAGAGTTCGTCGCTCATGCGGTCGTACGACTCGACAGGTATGTTCTGCGCGATCACCCACTCGCGAGTGGCATCACTCAGATCCGCCTCGATATGATCTTTCTCCACCAGACCTATATGCAGTTGCGGACCGGTATAGAAGAAGAGATTGAGTTTGCGCCAGAGGGGCACCGTGTAGAAACAGCGCAGAGGGATCGTCAGACGATGGGAGAGCACATTATGGCGGATCACCTCCACCTGGGTGTTCTCTTCGCTCTGGCTACGGAAATGCTGCTGATAGTCGCCCGTGAGGATCGTATAGAGTAATCCCGTCTCCAGGCCGAAATGTAGGGGCAGCACAAAGGTGAACGTAGCCCCCACACGCGCACCATTCAGGTACATATCCGGGAAACTGAGGTTCTTCGAGTGCTGCCAGCCCTGTACGAAGCCGGCCTCGATACGATACTCCACGTGGAAATGATAGGGCTCCTCCACCTTCTGCTTGCGCGTCGGGTCGAAGAAAGAGTTGTCGGCTATCAGCAGATCGGGTTTGCGCACGTCGTCCGCAAGCACGCATGTAGCGCTCACGCACGCGAGCATAACAACCAAAAATATCTTTTTCATAGAACTAATCATCGCATGTAGCATGCAAATATCGCGCAAAAGTACAAAAAAAAATGCACATACACAACTTTTTTTCAAAAAAATTTGGTCAATTCAAAAAAAAGCAGTACTTTTGCACGCTTTTTCGTCGGACCGCATAGTGATGCCCTTTCCGGCGGAGGCCGGTTTTCCCGATTGACGGGAACACCTCCGGGTGCCATCGTATAACGGTTAGTACTCAAGATTTTCATTCTTGCAATAGGGGTTCGATTCCCCTTGGCACTACTACCGCGGTCTTCTTTCTTGCACACAAACTCAAGCCCAGCTTGATTAAAGATGCAAGCAACAAGCCCGCTCTCCCCAAAAATTAAAATTTTCGGGGACCCCAAGATAAATGACCTTCCCTAAAGTCACGTCCCGAGGCTAATCCTCTCAAGGCCGAAGGATAGTATTAAAACCGCTGGAAGCTGAAGGCTGATGGCTGAGAGCTGATAGCAAAAAACAACAAACAAGATGGCAAATCACAAATCATCTTTGAAGCGTATCCGCCAGACGGCCGCACGCAAAGAGCACAACCACTATTATGCAAAGACCGCACGCAACGCTGTGCGCGACCTGCGTAAGGCTACCGACAAAGCTGCAGCAGCTGCTGCTCTGCCCAAGGTAAGTTCGATGCTGGACAAGCTGGCTAAACGTAACATCATCCACAACAACAAGGCTGCTAACCTCAAATCGAAGTTGGCTCGCATGGTGAATAAAATGGCCTAAGTTGCTACGTTGGATATGCAAAACAGGGAAAAGTGACCGAAAAAGTCACTTTTTTTTGTGTATATAAATATTTTTTACTACTTTTGCGGCAAAATTAGTACAATTATTAAGATGAAAGAGAAGAACATTCCTATTGTTGACTGTCCGTACGGCGACTATATGATCGGTGATGCCAGTGGCAAACTGATGAACGAATACGGAAGATACCCGTGTAAGATCAGTTGCGGTGTGTACGCATTTGTAGTACAAGGCACTGCGCGCGCGACGATCAACGTGACCGACTATGAGTTCAAGCAGAATGATGTGCTGCTGCTGGAGCCGAGCAGCTTCCTCTTCATCCGTGAGTGCTCGGAGGACGCGCTGGTATATTGGATCGTCTTCGGCAGCAAATTTCTGGAGAAGAACACCGTGAACAACCGCATGTCGCTCACGTCGCTGCAGCTACACTCGCCCAAGATCAGTGTGAATGATGAGCAGGCGGCGGTACTCTGTTCGTTCTATGATACGATGATCAAAGCACTGAACACCCGTCCGTCGATGCTGGACAGCGAGAAGATGGTACATATCTTCAACCTGCTGCAGACCAGTTATGCCAAGCATGCACACGATCAGGCCGAATATCTGCTCAAGCCGCTGGACCGCAAGACGGAGATCTATCAGGACTACTGCGATCTTGTGCTGAAGCATTATCAGGAATGGCACCACGTGAGCGAATATGCCGATGCGCTGCGTATCACGCTGCCG
Source organism: uncultured Bacteroidales bacterium (assembly GCA_902784585.1). Taxonomy (GTDB): domain Bacteria; phylum Bacteroidota; class Bacteroidia; order Bacteroidales; family Paludibacteraceae; genus Colicola. The sequence goes on from CACZVM010000015.1 coordinate 8,019, forward strand.
CACCTCTGCTCTACCATCAAATCGGTAGGCAACCGCACCGCAGGCGACATCATCATCGAGGCCATACTGACCGACGCGAAGTCGCAACTGAAGATCACTTCGCTGCAGATCAAAGAGATTGCCCTGAGTCTGGGTTTCGACAATGTAGCCTTCTTCAATCGCTTCTTCAAGAGCCACGTAGGCATGACGCCGAAGGCTTATCGAAATGCGTGACGCGTTTCGATAGTTTAGAGTTTAGAGATTAGAGTTTAAAGAATTAAGGACGCCGTTCAGCGTCCTTAATTTTATCGTCCCTTATACATTTCTTCGTAGTACTTCTCGTAGTCACCAGAGGTGATGTTATCTAGCCATTCCTGGTTGTCGAGGTACCAGCGGACGGTGCGCTCGATGCCTTCCTCGAACTGCAGGCTGGGTTCCCAGCCCAGTTCGCGCTGCAGCTTGGTGGAGTCGATGGCATAGCGCATATCGTGTCCCGCGCGGTCGGTGACGAAAGTGATGAGGTCGAGGTCAGCGCCTTCGGGACGGCCGAGCAGACGATCTACGGTCTTGATAACCGTACGGATGATATCTATGTTCTTCCACTCGTTGAATCCGCCGATGTTGTAGGTCTCGGCGATAGTGCCGCGATGGAAGATGAGGTCGATGGCGCGGGCATGATCTTCTACGAAGAGCCAGTCGCGCACGTTCTCACCCTTGCCGTAAACGGGCAGCGGTTTGCGATGACGGATATTATTGATGAAGAGCGGAATCAGTTTTTCCGGGAACTGGTATGGGCCGTAGTTGTTCGAGCAGTTGGTGACGATGGTAGGCATACCATAGGTGTCATGGAAGGCACGCACGAAATGGTCGGACGAAGCCTTGCTGGCCGAATAGGGCGAATGAGGGTTGTACTTGGTCGTCTCGTAGAAGAAGTCTTCGCCGTAGGCTAGATGATGCTCGCCGCTGGAAGCCTTGGTGGTGAACGGCGGGGTGATGCCCTCTGGATGCGTCAGCCGGAGTGCACCATACACCTCGTCCGTAGAGATATGATAGAAACGCTTGCCCTCGTATTTCTCCGGCAGCGACTCCCAGTAGAGTTTGGCGGCCTGGAGCATGGAGAGCGTACCCATGACGTTGGTACGGGCGAAGGAGAACGGATCCTTGATCGAACGATCGACGTGACTCTCCGCAGCCAGATGGATGACACCCGTCACGTGCTCCTCCTGCATGAGGGCGTAGATGGTATCTAAATCGCATATGTCTGCACGCACGAAGCGATAGTTAGGCCTATCCTCTATATCCTTGAGGTTGGCCAGGTTGCCTGCGTACGTCAGTTTGTCCACGTTGATGATACGATAGTCGGGGTACTTGTTGACAAACAAGCGTACCACATGACTTCCGATAAATCCGGCACCGCCGGTGATGATGATGCTCTGCATTATATTGTAATTAAGAATTAAAAATTAAAAATTAAGAATTAAAAATTACGAATTAAAAATTATTATAGTACGTAGCGTATTTGCTTGAAGTGATATTTGCGTTCTTGGTTTTGTTGGTCCGTTAAGAGGATTTCGCCTGTAGGCAGTACATCGCTGATTCGTGCCATGAAGCTGACATCCGAATGCTGACGGCTGTAGGCCCTATCGGCATTCATCGTAGGGGCGAGGCTCACTTCGCGTTCGACGAAAGGCCAGAAGCCTTCGCGGCGGTAGAGATGCGCCTTGTAATAGTTCCACAGGTCCTCTCCGTCAGCATGCAAGAGCGCGTCTATCTCCTCCATGAGCCGTTGCATCAGTTCGTCAAGATCGAAATCGTGTATCTGCCGGCCGATGGCTGATGGCTGACAGTTCTCCCTTATCTGCTTGAGCGAGACGGGGTTGGGTGCGTCGGAGTGCCACTCCGTCTGATTGACATTCAGTCCGATGCCGGCAATAGAGTAACGCACTTCGTTGCCGATGATGGCGTTCTCTACCAGTATGCCTGCCACCTTCTTGTCTTGCCAATAGATGTCGTTCGGCCACTTGATCTCGTTTGCTCCAATCAGATCCTCTACCAGACGGTGCACCGCTACGCTCGCAATGACGTTCAATTCAAACAGGTTCTTTCGTGGCGGAAGGAGTATGGAGCACAAGAGGTTCTTATCCGCCTCGCTCTCCCATCCGTTGCCGGCCTGTCCGCGTCCGGATGTCTGGTAGCCCGCACGGATGAAGCGTTCGTCTGCCGGCCAACGGCCTTGGGCTATCAGCTCTTTGAGGAGCGTGTTGGTGCTATTGGTGCGAGCGATATACATCGAGCAGATAGTCTTGTATCACTGTTTGTACGCGGCGTGCCTTGCATGGCGCGGAACTGATGAGGATAGCGAACACCCATCTATCTCCGTTAGGCATATCCAGGTAGCCGGCGAAGTTCTTCGTTCCGGCTATGGTACCGCTCTTGGCGTGTATGCGTCCTTCCAGTTCGGTCTTGGGGCAGAGGGTCTTGAGTGTACCGTTCAGGCCGCTGACGGGCAGCGAGGCGAGCCATGCCTCTGCATGTTTGGAGCGCGCCATATAGAGCAGGAGTTGTACGAACGCCTTGGCGCAGACGGCGTCCTGCGGAGCCAGTCCGCAGCCATCCTTCACGATAGCCGCACTCATATCCACGCCGCGGCGGCGCCAGAAGTCACGGATCAGATCGCTGCTGTTGTGGATAGTGCCGGGCACCGAGTAGAGCGTACCGAGGTAGCGGAAGAGGGCTTCGGCGTAGAGGTTGTTGCTATTGACGTTGGTCTCCTTGATCAGTTCGCTGAGCGGTTCGGAATAATGGGTATAGAGCACCGTGCGTGCGGGGTTGAGGGGATTATGATCCGCCTCGTAGGTCGCGTCGCGTGTGACGGCTATACCTGCCTCGCGCAGTCGGTTGGTCAGATGGCGAGCGAGGAGCAGACCGGGATTAGGCAGATCGCCCTTGACGCCAAACGTACCGAGGTTAGAGGGCACCGCGCCACTCAGGTAACGCTCGCGGCTGTAGGGCAGTCCGCTGACGAAAGCGCCGTCATGGGTGATCTGCGTACAACGCACGCGATTGATGAACATGACATCTTCCACCTGCGGTTCGGTCTTTATCACCTCCGCCACCGAGCCTACCTCACCGCTGCGGAGGACGATATTCATGGTGTTGCCGTAGTAGTTGATTCCGAATACACCGGGTGCGTAGTAGTTACCCGCATCTTCGCAGAGCCAGGCGGGGTTCTGCGCATCGCCATCCAGCATCGTCATGTCGGCCACGACGGATCCCTCGATGCGGGTGATGCCTGCTTTGCGAATGGCACGTACCCACTGGTCGAGAAAAGCCGTTCGGCCTTTCCATCCGAGCGAGGGATCGCAGCTGCCGTGTATATAGAGGTTGCCGCGCAGCACGCCGTTCTCGACGGGCGCACTATATTCGAGTGTGGTAGGGAAGCGGAAATCCGCCCCGAGCAGTTCGAGTGCCGCGCCTGTGGTAAGGAGCTTCATCACACTGGCGGGGGGCACCACATGATCAGGACGATAGGTGTCGATGATCTCTCCCGTCCGCATATTCTGCATGAGGACAGACATGTTTGCCCTTCCCGTCAAGGGGTGTCCGGTGAGCATGGACACCGCCAATATGATAGATGCCAAAAGGTTCATATACCGTGTTTCACTTTTGCAGCCGCAAAAGTACTACTTTTTTCTGACATATGCAAGAGATAAGAGAAAAATATGCATAAAACACGCAACAACCTCACCGGAAGGCAAGGTTGTTGTGAACACATTTCGCCCGAAGGCGAGGGGATGGGATTAATTTCCCGGAATAGGATCTGAACCGCTCGGGAGACCTGGATCTCCGGAACCAGTACTGCTACCGCCACTAATACCAGCACCGGGGCTAGTGCAAAGTGCTTGATTGCTAATCAAGAACTCTTCTGCACCTACAATCGGATTAATATAATTCTTTTTCATAAGTGTTGTTGATTTGCTTTGTTAATTTCTAGTGTTCTAGTATACTAGTTGACTAGTCGACTAGTTGACTATCAAAATCCTCTCTGATTCTTTCTTGCGGCAAACATCCGCTCTTTCACTCCACCTTCCACCAAGAACTCCGCTTCCATCTTCTGCAACAGCGTCATAAGCCCTTTATCTGCCTGATGAATCAGCGTCAGCGCCGTGTTACAGAATGTCTCCTTATCCCACTTTTCGTAGTAAGGCGCGTAGTCCTCTACCTCATTATGCGCCGCGCAGAACTGCAACATTTTGCCAAATCGTTCATGGTCGCGCGACCATAATTTAAGACGGTCGGAGCGCAATTGGTCTTCGTAGTCCTCGCGCAACTCTTGCAGACTTCCGCGAGCCACATTAACCAAATGCAATCCCGTATCGGTGGATGTCATCTTGTCCTCTAAACCCTCAACGATATTCTGTTTTCCGGAACGCGCCGCTTGTTGCATCTGACCGTACGTTCTGTCCGAAGACTGAAGGTACTTGTCTATATAGAAGATTGTCATATCGTATAGAATAACGCTCTTCTTATAGCAGACCAAGTTGCGATACCCTCCCGGATGAATCAGAAACCCGCCTGGATTGAGAGTTGTCATCGTAGTAATGAATTAGATAGTTAACCAGTTCTCTAGTCTTCTAGTCTACTAGTTGACTATCTCACGGCATCGTGGTAGTTTTCTAGTAGACTAGTTAACTAGCAGTTCCTTTATTTCACCAGACGGCCGGTGGTGTCGTACATCTTCTCGCCTCGGAGGATGAAGATCTGACCATTGATCATCATCTTCATCGGCTTCTCAGAAGCGTTAAGATCTTCGATACCAGTAGCCGTTTGCGTACCGTTAACTGCCATTGCTACGCGACGACGACCCGGAGCTGCTGACTTAGGAACAATCGAGCCAAGCTTAATGTAAGCGCGATAGTTCGCAATGTATGCAGCGCGTCCGCTTACCTCCCAATATTGGTCGTTGTAGAGGATGTAGTTGCCTGCGTCTTCCGGAATGTTAAATGTTGCAGCTTCATCACTTAAGTTGTAGAATCCGTACAGACCGTTTGCATCATCGGCCGGAACGTCATCAGCAGTCTTGTCAGTGTAATAAACGTTGAGTTGTGCCTCACTTGCATAGAAGATGTAAGGAACACCTGCTGCCAATGTTGTGCCAACCTCGTCAACGTAGATCATATTGCTTTCGAAAGAACCAATTTCATAGAGCGTTGCACCCTCAATCGTACCAGCCTTCGGCAAGCAGATCGTTCCGTAGTGACCATTCGTTACTATAGCAAGAGAAGATGTCAGAACTATTGTTCAGTTGCAACTTATTATTAGTGTTGGTTCCATTAGCAGTAGCACTGCTTACACTCAACGTCCACTTAGCGTTGGCATCTACTTCGTCTTGACTTCTCAAGAAGTTCTTTCCAGAACCAGAACCTGCTGCATAGAGATACTTGCCGTTAGATGCTTGGAGTGCATATGTACCACCCTCTTGGGCAACAACGGTAAATGCCATCGTATTCTCACCCGGTGTGAATACGCCTTCTGACAGAGAGCCTTCTACAGCAGTACGGTTGTTGGAAGTTTGAGCGCCTACTGCATAAATTTTCTCATTCCTTTCACCAACGATGAGGACTTGCATTCCATCAGTAATCTCAGTTGCAGGAACCCACTCTGAAGTTGTGCTAACCGGAGTTTCTGGAGTAACCACCTCATTAACTGTAATTGAGATGTTTACAACCTTAGATTCAGCATTATTAGCATCATCGCTGATTGTAAGAGTTGCTACAAACGTACCTATGTTAGCCGAACTTGCCGAAATGGTAATATCGCCACTTGCTGTCAATGCAGCATCAGGAGAAATAGTAAATGCACTTGCGCCTGTACCTTCAAGCGTTAATGTCGCAGCATCTACACCTGTAAGTGTTACGGTGATGCTCTTGTCAGCAACCTCAGCATTTTGATTTACAGAACCGAAGTTAACATTCAAACTCGGTTGAACATAAATCGAATAAGCAGGGTTAACAGTGATCTTATACGAAACTGTTGCCGGCTTGTAAGAAGCGTTACCTGCAAAAGTAGCTGTGATAGTAGCCTCGCCAGTCGCATCTGCAACAAGTGCTACAACGCCTGCTGTTACCGTTGCTACATCGGTGTTGCTACTTTCAATAGAGATTTCTGCAGCATCGATGCTATTCGGATTGAGCAATGCAGGAGCAGAGAATGCGTCACCAACGGTCAACTCAATATCATCTGCCGGATTCCAAGCCAAGCCAGCGGCTGCACGAGTATCTTCTACGTAGAATACTTTAATTTTAGTCATACGAACTTGAGCGTTCGATGCCGTTAATTCTACTGTATTGGATTCTCCTGTCCATTCGTTGTTATCCTTATCCAGACCTGTTGCATCAGCGAAACCGGTAATAGGATTACCAGAAGTACATGTAAACTCAATCTTTTTGATAAGGTAGTCTGTCGAAGACAGAGTCATCGTTTGGCTCTTGTACAGACGATACTCAGCTTGAGTTCCATCCATAGTACCGGATGTAAATGACAATGTAAATCCGCTCTTCGTTATAGTCGTCTCTCCAGATTCTGCGTGGTCTTCAGAAGAATCAAACGTTACATTATCCAAACCAGCCTCATTTACGGTAATGTTGTACGAAATCGTTGCAGGTTTGTAATCATCATTACCTGCGAATGTTGCAGTAATGGTAGCCGTACCCGTTGCATCTGCTACAAGCGAAACCTCACCAGCTGTTACAGTTGCCAAAGAGGTATTGCTACTCTCAATAGAAATCTCGGCAGCATCAATATTATTCGGATTCTGCAATGCAGGAGCAGAGAATGCGTCGCCAACAGTGATTTCAATATCGTCTGCCGGATTCCAAGCCAGACCAGCGGCTTCACGATTGTCTTCTTTGTAAGTTACAGTAATAAGGGTCATACGAACCTGTTGACTCGCATTTCCAAATTCTACTGTCTCTGCGGAACCTGTCCAAGAACCATTAGCGCCACTATATGAATAGCCGGTGAAATCCCAGTTGCCGGGACCATATTTAGCTGTTCCTGATGCGGTACAGGTCAATTCAATATTGGTAATATTACCAACAGTTGAACTAACAGTCATTGCTGCGCCAGAATAGCATTGATAATAATACTTACCTTCTTCATTGTTGTTGAATTTAGATGCTGTAATTGTAATTCCGCTCTTGGTAATCGATGTTTCTTGGTCACTTATGTCAATTGTTGCATCAAATGTCACAGTGTGTTTCGTCGGATCAACAGCAGTTACGGTTACGGTGCACTCTTCATAGATAGAAGCATCTTCGTGAGAAGCTGCACGGATAACCGCCTCACCGGCAGCAGTACCGGTAACTACACCATTCTCGTCAACAGAAGCCTTGTCGCTACCGGATGTTACACTCCATTCGATACCTTGATCTGTTGCGTTACCCGGAACAACCGATGCATGTAATGTCACTGTAGAACCTACTTCCACTTCTGCCGTGCTTTCGGTCAAGTCAATACCGGTTACAGCAACAGCAGGACGAGTCAACTCTACCAAGTAGTCACCGGTAGCCGTGTTGTCGAACTCCCAGATGCTACCACCCGAGAAGTACTTCATAACGCCATAACCGATAACTTCGTCGCCAACTTGTACATCATCCTCAGTGGTAAAGGCAGTTAGAGATTCATCATAAATACCTTTACACTTATAGAATTCAAACTGATTTTCTACACCTGCGTCTTTAACGTAAATATTCAGCGTTCCGTTAGTGGAACTGAAATTATCTACTTTATAAACAACACCTGCGATATAGATAGCCTCCGTAATGTCGTATGTTGCCGGAGCAGCTGCAAATTCAAGAGCTTGAGCTACGGTGTACGGATGATCCTTGTCATTTGCGATAGGAGTCAACGGCTCAGTATATTCTACATAGTTGGTCAGATAGCAACCTTCTGCCAATTCATAGGTCGAACTATATTTGGTCAATTGACCATAAGCAGTCACCTCATCATTAATTTTGAGGTAAGCACTTCCGAAAGCTACATTACCAATGTCTTTCGCTTTGTAAAATTTGAAACCATTCGTTAAGGTAACCGTGAAATTACCACCATCTTGCGATGCCACCACACCCGCAACGTGAGCGTTCAAAGTACAACCATCATCAATCAAAGCTTTTGCGGAAGCCTCAGTCAGAGGATCTTCATTAGTACCGGCTTGTTCAGCAACAAAGATAGTATAAGAAGCAGAACCTGCCTTGTAGTCATCGTTACCTGCGAACGAAGCTGTAATCTTCGCCTTACCTGCAGCCACGATAGAAACTGCACCTGTCGCAGGATCTACAGTTACCACTCCTGTATTGTCACTTGCGTAAGAAACAGTTACAGAGTGAGGATTCGTCAAATCCTGTGCCGTAAATGCGACACCAAGTTTTGCCAGTTTTTGTGCATCAGCATAAGCCAATTCAGCAGAAGGTTTAACAGCACCATCAACTTTCTTGAATATCTTTACCAAAGTTCCTGTTGTGCTATTATTTGCGTAGCAGTTAAATATTGGGGATCCGCTATTAGGATTATATCTTAAAAAGTTACGAGTATTACTGCCTTGCGCAAGTATAGTAGCAGCGCCATCATCTGCTATTGCAATAGACCAAACGCCATTGTCTCCTGAAGTACCGACAACAGCACTCTTGAGTTCGTTGGCTGAACTACTTGAGGCATATAAATATTTACTATCACCCACATTAAATTTCCAATTAGTAGAAGATGCCTCCAATGTAATTACTTGTACATCATCACCAACTGCAATAACATGATTATCAGACGTAACAGCCACACCTGGTCTGTTTTTACTGGCTTGAGTAATACTTAAAGCTTTATCCTCATCAACATTGACAATGATAATTTCAGCAGCATCAGCCAATTCCGATACATTAGTAACTAATTCATAGTTTACCGCAGCCGGAGCTTCTGTTACAGTAACTTCGCATTCATCTGTAAACGAACCATCCGTAGTAGTAACAGTAATAGTAGCTGTACCAGCAGCAACAGCAGTTACAATACCGCCATCTACAGTAGCAACACTTTCATCATTAGAAGACCAAGAAACACTCTTGTCTGAAGCGTTGCTCGGAGCAACTGTTGCAACCAAAGTTTCAGTCTTACCTTCTACAATAGAGGTTGATGCTTTATTCAGCGAAACACCAGTTACAGCAACAGGATCAGAGCCACCTCCGCTTGTCGTGTACGTAACCTTTACAACAACGTCAGCTACTGTACCGCTTGTAAATTTCTCACTTGACAATAATTTGAAGAATGTGTAATTCTTTGTCCCGTCAATTGTGAAATTAATTTCGGTTGCAGTTCCTCCGGCATCTTGAGCTTGAGCATCAGTAATAGTAGTAACCGCTCCTTGTGTTGAAGTTCCAAGAGAAACGTATAGGTTGTTTTGAAACTTATTTGAGCCAGTAGCTGTTTGGGTAACTTTAATTGCCGTAATTGCTCCTGGTATTGCTGCCGAATTATATAGTGACCAGTTTTTGTTGTTGTCAGCAGAAGTCACAGTAGCGCCTGCAATTGAAGTTTTGCCTCCACGTACCTGGCCAGTACCCGGATTAAACGCGTACGCCACCATAGCGATTTCATTCTCTGCTGAAGTTCCAGAGACTGTCACGTTTTGGTAACTGCCTGAGGTCAAGCCAGCGAAACCTTTCATAGAAATGGTTTCAGTGGCTGTTCCTGCCCACACTTGCCCGATGCTGAGGACTGCCATCAGCAAACAGGCGAAAATTGTTTTTAAGTGTTTCATAATAAAAATTTTATAGTTAAACAATGATTAAACGACTTATTAAATAGAAGTAATAAGAAATTTACTAAAAATTTTTGGATATCCTCTAAAATCACGGGATATATACTATGTATATATAGGTATGGGTGGGATACGTTATTGTCTCGATGTGCTCTCGATGCGCTCAGGTAGTTATCTCTTTCCGTTCCACCAAATCGTAAAAAACGTACATTTTTCCTAATCCGGCTGCAAAGGTACAAAATATTTTTGACATATGCAAATATTTTAGAAAAAAACAAAAAAAAACATTTTCGCTACAAAAGCGACTAGATAGATGTTTTATTTTTCGGCGGGTTGGATATAACGGACGATATAGCGATGGAGGGTGCTGCGGGAGCAATGGAGGCGGCGGCAGATGGCATACTGGGAGATGCCCTGGCTGAGTTGGCGACGTATATATACGTCGTGCTTGTAGAGCAGAAGCGTCTCGCGAGAACCGCGCGAACCGACGGGACGGCCGAGCCGTTTGCCCTGGGCGCGTACGCGTGCAAGCGCCTCGCGGGTGCGTTTAGAAATAAGGTTACGTTCGATCTCGGCCGACAGTCCGAAGGCGAACGCGAGCACCTTGGACTGGATGTCTTCGCCAAGCCGATAGTTGTCCTTGATCGTCCAGATACGACAACCGCGATGGAGGCAGTAGCTGAGGATCTCCATGATCATATACAGGCTGCGTCCGAGGCGGCTGAGTTCGGAGCAGACGATGAGATCGCCCTCTCCCACCCGACGGAGCAAAGTGCCCAGCCGTCGCTTGTCGTAAGCCATTGTTCCAGAGACTGTTTCCTCGATCCATCCGTCGATGCGGATGTCATTTTCCTCACAAAAACGCGCTATTTCAAAGCGCTGGTTCTCGACCGTCTGCTTGTCGGACGAGACGCGAATATACCCATAGTTCATAACACGATTTTTTGCACAAAGATACAAAAAAATTATGAAAAATTTGCACATATGAAAAAAATATACTATTTTTGCATGCTAATTTGTAAGTAACGGTAAATATAAAATATTTAAAAGAATATAAAATATTTAAAAGATTAAAAAAATGAGCAAAGTAACAGTAGTAGGCGCAGGTAACGTAGGTGCTACATGCGCAAATGTGCTGGCCGTAAACGAAGTGGCCAACGAAGTATGTCTGATTGATATCAAAGAGGGTTTTGCCGAGGGCAAGGCCATGGATATCATGCAAACGGCACAGTTGATGGGTTTTGACACCGTAGTAGAGGGTGTGACCAACGACTACAGCAAGACCGCAGGCAGCGACGTAGTGATCATCACCTCGGGTCTGCCGCGTAAGCCGGGTATGACACGTGAGGAGCTGATCGGCGTGAACGCAGGCATCGTGAAGAGCGTATGCGACCAGGTGCTGAAATACAGCCCGGACGCTATCCTGGTAGTAGTAAGCAACCCGATGGATACGATGGCGTATCTGACGCTGCACGCACTGGGTCTGCCGCGTAACCGCGTGATCGGTATGGGTGGCGCACTCGACAGCGCACGCTTCAAATACAACCTGAGCAACGCCCTGAAGTGCAACGCCAACGACGTAGAAGGCTTCGTGATAGGTGGCCACGGCGACACGACGATGATCCCTCTGACCAGCTATGCCACCTATAAGGGCGTGAACGTACGCGAGTTCCTGAGCGACGAGCAGATAGAGGAAGTAGTGAAGGCTACGATGGTAGGCGGCGCAACGCTGACCGGCCTGCTGGGCACGAGTGCATGGATGGCACCGGGTGCAGCTGCTGCATCGGTGGCAGAAGCCATCATCAAGAACCAGAAGAAGATGATTCCTTGCTCGGCTGCGCTGGAAGGCGAATACGGCATGAAGGATATCACCATCGGTGTGCCGTGTATCATCGGCAAGAACGGTATCGAGAAGATCCTGGAGCTGAAACTGTCGGACGTAGAAGAGGCCAAGCTGCGTGAGAGCGAAGCAGCCGTACGCAAGACTACAGCTATCCTGAAAGAACTGAATGTTCTTTAATTTACCATTTTATCATTTACCATTTGGTCATTTATTGGTTCATTTAGCCATTTAATCATTCAATGACTAAATAGCCCAATGGCAAAATAAATAGTACATGGTAAATGAACAAATGAACAAATGATTTTATGGATCTTTTTGAAAAATGTGACCATTTTGAGACCCTCAAACTGGCACGCCAACTGAACGTCTATCCCTACTTCCACGAGTTGGAGAGCCGTCAAGCGCCGGTGGTGAAGATGGAGAACCACCGCGTCATCATGTTGGGCAGCAACAACTACCTCGGCTTCACGGAGAACGAGGCAGTGATCAAAGCCGGACATGAGGCCCTCGACAAATACGGTACGGGCGTGAGCGGCAGCCGTTTTCTGAACGGAACGCTGGACCTGCACCTGCAGTTGGAACGCGAGATAGCCGCCTTCACGGGCTACGAGGAGTGCATGACCGTCTCTACAGGTTTCCAGACCAACCTCGCCATCATCTCAGCCATCTGCGGCAAGGACGACTATATCCTGAACGACCGCGAGAACCACGCGTCTATCTACGATGCATGCCGCTTGAGTTTTGCGAAGGTGCTGCGTTACCGCCACTCGGACATGCAAGACCTCGAACGCCAGCTGAAGTCGATTCCCGAGAACGCCGGCAAGCTGATTGTGACCGACGGCGTGTTCTCGATGCGCGGCGACATATGCAAGTTGCCGGAGATATGCAAGTTGGCTGAGAAATACAACGCCCGCGTCATGGTGGACGATGCACACGGATTTGGTGTGCTCGGCCCCGGCGGTCGCGGTACGGCAGCCCACTTCGGCCTGACAGACAAAGTGGACATTACCATGCTGACCTTCTCCAAATCGCTGGCTTCGATAGGCGGATGTATGCTGACGAGCCACCGCGTAGCCGACTGGCTTCGCCACGTGAGCCGTCCGTTCATCTTCTCCGCGTCGATCACACCCTGCTCTGCCGCAACGGCCCTGGAGGCACTGCATCAGCTGATACTCGACCCGGAGCGTCCGCAGCGACTGATGAACATAGCCCACTACTTCCAGCGCCAACTGATCAACGCCGGTATCCGCATCATCGAAGCGCCGACACCTATCGTGCCCATCTTCACCTATAAGACACTGGACACGCTGTATTTCGGCAAGAAGATGTTTGAGGAAGGCGTCTATGTGAACCCCGTCATCGCTCCGGCGTGCGTGGAAGGCGAGTGCCTGCTGCGTACGACGCTGATGGCTACCCACACCGAGCCGATCATCGACGAGGCTGTAAGCATAATTGCCAGAGTCCTCGAAGAAGGAGCACCGGAATTGTAATTCAAAATTCAAAATTCAAAATTAAGAATTCAAAATTTAGAATGACATGCGGACACTGGTTATAACAGGTGGAAGCAGCGGCATAGGAAAAGCAACAGCCTCGCTCTTCGCGGAGCGGGGCTGGCGCGTCTTTGAACTGAGCCGACACGGAAAAGAGGCGACGGATGACGGGTTACCGGTTACGGGCGAGATCATCCATATACCGTGCGATGTGCGCGACGCAGAGAGCGTGCGGCAGGCCGTAGCGGAGGTGACGCGTCAGGCTGAGCGGATAGATGTCGTGATCAGCAACGCGGGCTTCGGCATATCCGGCCCCGTGGAGTTCGCCGACATCCAAGAGGTGGAACGGCAGATAGATGTCAACTTCACCGGTGCGGTGCGGTTGATCCAGGCCATCCTGCCTACGCTGCGTGCGCAGCAAGGCGGCCGCATCATCTTCACCTCCTCCGTAGCGGCTATCCTGAGTGTGCCCTACCAGTCGTTCTACTCGGCCAGCAAGGCGGCTATCAACGCACTGGCGCTGGCGCTGGCGAACGAGGTGCGGCCCTTCGGCATCAGCGTATCCGTGATGATGCCCGGCGACGTGAGCACGGGTTTCACCGATGCGCGGAGCAAGAACGCCGCCGGCGTGGAGGTCTATCGCACCGCCGACAAAGCTATCACCACGATGGAACGCGACGAACGGGCAGGCATGGCACCCAAGCAGATGGCGCAACTGTTCTATCATATCGCCACCTGCCACAGCCCGCGACCGCAGTACGTAGGCGGTTTCGGCTACCGTGTGCTCTGCTTCCTGGAGCGACTGCTGCCCAAGCGGTTCGTCAACTGGATCGAATATAAAGTGTATAGTTGAATTCTTAGCCCTAAAGGGCACGATTATTTCAGAATTCACAATTCAGAATTCACAATTATTAGCCCTAAAGGGCACGATTATTTGCAAAGCAAATCTTCACAATTGATTAAGCATATCCGAATAGTATCGCCATCGGGCGTGATAGATCCATCGTTTATCGACGGAGCGGCAGCGCGTTTGCGTGCGTGGGGCTTCGAGGTAAGCGAAGGGTGTCACGCGCGTGACAAGTACGGTCGCTTTGCGGGCACGGATGACGCGCGACTGGCAGATCTGCGCGAAGCGCTGGAGGATACGGACGTAGATGCGGTGCTCTGTGCACGCGGCGGCTACGGCATGCAACGTATCATCGATCGTGTACCGAAGATACAAAAACCCATCATCGGCTTCAGCGACATCACTGCGCTGCACCAAGTGGCAGCCCTCAGCCATCAGCCATCGGTGCATGGTGTCATGTGCAAGCACATCGCCACGCTGCCGGAAGACGGCGAAGTGCTGTCGGCACTGCGGGCCGCCCTGCGCGGAGAAAAACTGGAATACAGCCTGCCCGCCCATCCGCTGAACCGGCAAGGCACGGCAGAAGGACCGATAGCAGGCGGCAACCTGAGCGTGCTATACGGACTGCAGGGCACTCCGTTTGGAATTCAAAATTCACAATTCACAATGCACAATGCACAATTCACAATGCACAATGCACCGATCTTGCTCATAGAGGATGTAGGGGAGCGGCATTACCATGTGGACCGGATGATACGCAACCTGCGGTTGAGCGGTGTGCTGGCGCAGATAGGCGGACTGATCGTCGGACAGTTCAGCGACTGTGAGGACGACCCGTCGATGCCCGGCGGAAGCATCCGACAGACCATATGGGAAGCCGTAGCGGACTACGACTATCCGGTGGTGTTTGACTTCCCCTGCGGACACGTGGAGCGCAACCTACCCATCCGGCTCGGCTCGCCGGCCAAGCTGCTGGTGGAGAAGGACGGCGTGCGACTGACGATGGCTTAGCCTATCCCATGAAACCCAAAGAGATCATAGTGTTTGCGGCCTTGACGCTGCTGGCGATGGTGCCTAACCTGCTGGTGGTCTGTCTGGCCGGCGACGTAGCTACTGCGGGTCAGCGGTTGGTCTATCTGCTGGCTACACTGGCGCTATACGGCTGCGCAATGTTTCTCGTACACAGGCGCGCGTACCTATATATTATATCGCTGGGATTTCCGTTTTCGTTTTTTGAGTTGATACACCTGTTCACCCGTGGCACGACCACCACGGTGCTCTCTGTCTATACCTGGATTAAGACGGCTCCGGAGGAGCTGGAGGCCATCTATCGGCCGTACGGCTGGCTGGTGGCAGCGGGCATCGCCGTATGGATCGGCTACTACGTACTGGCTCATTACTTCGTGGAGCGTGAGTACCTGGTACGTCTCCGCTGGCGCGTGCCGCTCTTTGCCGGCCTGGCGTGTCTGGCACTGCTGCTACCCGTCTATGTGTGTCCCACCAGCGTACTGCATCGTTACCAGCAGCTGGCACGCATGGCTCTCCGCATCGAACGGAAGCAGGCGGTGCGCCAGCAGTTCAGCTACGGCGTGACGCCTAACGGCAGCAAAGCCGAAGAGACGCTGATCGTGGTGATAGGAGAGACATCCTTCGACGACTGGCAGTCGCTGGGAATGCGCGACACGCTGCTGACGGTTTTTGAGCAAGCCTATACCCTCTGTCCGTCGCGCGGCATAGGCGTACCGATGACGCTGACGCGTGCCGGTGCGGAGCATACGGCACCTTTCTACGACGAGCCATCGGTGATCCGAGCGTTCCACGAGGCGGGTTACTACTGCGCATGGCTGAGCAACTACGGCTACCACGACCACCTGCTGATGCGGATGGCGGACGAGTGCCGCTACATGAGTTACCAACCGGACCAACCCGACACGGCGCTGCTCGTACCCTACCGCGAGGCGATGGCCCAACCGGCACAACGCCATCTATGCGTGCTGGTGACGCAGGGCGGACATGACTCAGCGTCGCTCCGGCAGACGCCTACCCTGCTGCGACAACTGACCGACTCGCTGCGCACGGTACACCAACCGGCCATGCTGGTGTATATAGGCCACCCCACGATCCGCCTGACGGACGGACGGCAGGAGATGCACGGCGTAGTAGCCCTCTGGGCCAATGCCAACTACCGTTACCGTCAACGGGCGATGCTACGCGTGCTGGCGACGCAGAAGAAACAGCCCGTGTCGATGGAGACACTCTTTCACTCGCTGCTCTTCTGGAGCGGCATCGACTGTGCGCTGCGCGACAACAGCCTGTGTCTGGGCCATACACAATACGAGGCAGCAGATACGCTCCGCTACCTCGATGAGAACCTGCATGTACAGGACCTGATTCCCTAAGAACCGATTTATCGGATATCCATTCGACCGTCCACCACCGCGTGGATGGTGTCGTGCTGCTGCACGGCCTGCAGATACAGGTCGCGGATGATGCAGTCGCTCCGCCAGCAGTCGGTGTAGCGCGTGAGGGCGTCCATATGGTCGGCTCCGCCGGATAGATAGTCGCTGGTGGCTACGGTATAGGTGGCATCGGGCTGTACGTCCTTGCCTCCGATGGTCACGCGGCCCAGCTTACCGTTAACGGCTGTCATCCGCAGTCCGGCCACACCCTGCGGGCCGCAGTCGACGAACGACTGACACAGGTCGAGAATGTCGCGTCCGCTGAGGGTCAGAACAACCAGCATGTTGTCGAACGGCATCAGTTCGAATACATCACCGCGGGTGATGGGTCCGGCAGCCCATTCGCAACGCATACCGCCCATGTTGACCACCGCTATATCGACGGGTTTGGGGCACACGCGGCGTGCAGCCTCGAGCAAGGCATCGCACGACCAGTTGAGCATCGGACACTCGGGCGACGCTACACACATCCGTTCGGGCGTGTAGCCGATCCGGACATTCATCTCGCGGTTGAGCGCTTCGCGTGTAGGCTCGAGTGCCTGCAGATAGGCCTGATCCTCTATGGGGTCAAGCGACGCATTGATAGCGAAGGTGCGTGATTCCACTCCGGTGATACGAACCTGCCGATGGCAGGCCACGAGGCTCGTCAGTGCGAGCAGGATAAAGAGATAATTGCGCATATGAGGCAGGTATTAGATGATTCTTATTCGTGAGTGACCTCGGGTGCTACCATCCTGAGGAAAGGCTCCGGCAAGGGCAGACGGTGGGGGCTGACGGAGTGGCCGTGACGATTGCGGACGAACTGTCCGTTCTCCTCCTTGCGTTCCTGTCCATCGAGGAACTTGGTCATCAGGTAGATGGCGAGGCGTTGCCAGTCGGCCACGAGGTTGTCGGCCTGCGAGCAACTGTAGTTGGTCAGGAAGGCGCGTGCCTCGGCCTCGTTGAGCTGAGCCGCCTGCGCGTCCACACCGGCTATCTGGCTGTTGAACTTATCGTCCCAGGTCTGCTGCATCTCGCGGATGTGGGGATACATACGGCTGTATTTGGTGTAGGCCCAATTGGCAACTATATTGAAGGTCCACCAGGCGCTGGTGGGCGAGAAGGTATAGCTGTCGCCGTTGCCTTCGGCAAAGCACTCGGGCACATGGTTGATGCAGCTGTACATAGGCACGTAGCAGCTGCATGCCGCATCGTCGACGCCGAACCAGAAGATGCCGTAGGGACTATCGCTGCGCATCTGGGAGACGAACGACCAGGCCGTCTGCTGGGTGGCCGTCGGACGCTCATACCAGTATTGCAGCGTATCCGCTGCGCCGTTTGAAGAAGTTTGCGCTTCGCTGTTTGGGACTGTGTCCTGGTTTGAAAGTTTGAAGCCCAAGCCTCCGTAGCGGAGTTTGCTATTCCAAGGACCGGCAGCGGTGCCCCGGGTGATATCGAGCGGCGTGCCTTGGTATTCATCGCGCATACACTCCTTGATGTCCTGCACGCTCACTTTGCGGTTCGGGATTATCCACAGGGGCATCGGTTCCCCTGCAGGGAACATTGATGATTGGTGATTGGTGATTGGTGATTTTTTTTGATTTTCTAAGAAAATCTTTCCTGTAGCATAGTCGAAATACCGGTCCATCTCGCTTGAGAAATGACGGAAGAACGACCATACGCGTGCCTCGCAGACGAAGAGTCCGCTGAAGTCGAAGGGGCAGTAGGCTGCCTGGTAGTTGAAGTCTGCGTCCTTGCCGGAGAAATAACCTTTTTCGCGGGCAAAGCGGATGAGGTCGCGGTCCCACATCCAGTCGCCGTGGCAGACGCAGCCGAGGCGTTTCTGCAGTGCCTTCTGCTCCTTGGTCAGACGGGAATGTCCCTGCGGGAGGGTGGTGATACGTGCCTGGTTGGCATGGGCGGAGATAGCATCGTCGGGTATGCGGACGGCCACCCAGTTAGCACCTTTCTGTCCGGGGCCCTTGCCGATGAGGTCCATCAGCCATACCTCGTTGGGGTCGCCTATGGAGAAGGACTCACCCTCGCTGGCATAACCGTATTCGTTGACGAGTGTGATCATCCATTCGAGTGCTTCGCGGGCCGTCTTGGAGCGCTCCAGGGCGATATAGATCAGCGAGCCGTAGTCGATGCCGACGGTGTCCCATAGCGCCTCGCGACCGCCCCAGGTGGTCTCGCCTATAGTGACCTGATGCTCGTTGGTGTTGCCCACCACCGAATAGGTATGCGCCACCTGCGGGATGCTACCCTGCGGACGACCGGTGTCCCAGTCGCTCACCTCGCGCATCGCGCCCTCCGGCCAGTCCTGCGCAGGACTGAAATGCAGAAAACCGTACATGCCGTAGGAGTCGGCGGCATAGGAGATGATGGTGCTACCGTCTGCGGATGCCTGCTTGCCGACGATGAAGTTGGTGCAAGCCCGGAGAGGTGACAGATGACAGATGAAAGGCGAGAGGAGGAGTAGCAGGGCCGCTACTATCTTCGCCGATAGATGCTTTTTCATTTCTTATTGCGTTTTTTAGCGTGAGTAAGAGCTATGTCGTAAGCCTTGCGGTAGTAGCGGAAGAAATGCTTCCAGTCGGCCTTCTTGGCCAGGGCGCCAGCCTCCTGACGCGCACGGGCCTTGTCTTCTTTGGACAACCTATCGTAGCGCAGCAGGGCGTCGGCGATTTGCTCGGCCACCTCATCGAAATTGGAGTCGTTACGCTCGATGACATTGACGCCGTAGTGCTCTTTCTGCTGAGCGGCCCACGCACCGAAGCCCGCCAGCGAAGTGGTGATAGTAGGCACATGGAAGGCGCAGCTCTCCAGCGGCGTGTAGCCCCAGGGTTCGTAGTAGGACGGGAAGACCGTGACATCCATACCGATGAGCAGGTCGTAATAGGTCATGCCGAAGAGTGGATCGTGTCCGTCCAGATAGTACGGCACGAAGACGGCACTCACCTTTCCCTTGCGCGAAGGAGCGCGGTCGAGATAAGGGATCATGACGAAGGCCACCACCTCGCGTTCCTGCTGGGTGCTATGGTAGATCTTCTGCGCCAGCTTGTCCAGCGCATAGGCGAACACGTCGATACCTTTGTTCTTTCGCTCATAGCGGCCGGAGATAGCGATGAGCAGTGCGTTCTCGGGCACCACTCCTCCCAGTTGCTGTCCGGCTACGCGGCGGAGTGCCTCGCGCGCCGACTTGCGCTTGCTATCGAAATCCTTTGCCTTGGGCACAAAAGTGGGTTCAAACCCGTTGGGCGTGACGATATCCACCTCCTTGTCGAGCAGCTGCTTGCACTCGCGGGCGGTGATGTCGCTGACGGTAGTGAAGCAGTCGGCCCAGTGGGCAGCCTGTTTCTCTACGGAGTGCTTGCTGACCATGTTGAGTTCGCCCGCCATCTGATCGCCGTTGAAGCCCCGGAAGCAGTCGTAGAGCGGTTTGCCGTTGCCGGCGATGGAACGACCGATACCCGTGGCGTGGGTGGTGAAGAGCGTGGCTATTTCGGGGCAGTGGTCACGCAGATAGAAGATGGAGAAAGCCGTCTGCCACTCGTTGGCATGCATACAGATGCTGCCCTTCGGCAGGAAATGTGCGAGGCTCTCCATCACCATACCGGCGGCATAGCCGAACAGACACGACTCGTCGTAGTCGCCGTAGGCGGCATGACTCTGCACTTGGAACATGCTCCATGCCCAGGCGTATATCTGGTTCTTGCGCGGCCAGAGACTGTCGAACTTCAGGAGTATGGCGATAGGTTCGCCCGGCACCATCCAACGGCCTATCCGGATAGGGATGTCCAATGAGCAATTACCAATAGCCAATGACCAATCTTTCAGGAGCGATTTATCCTCCTTAAAGTAGATATCACTATGGTCGCCGAAGTCGGGACCGAAGAAAAAGACCTTGTCGGGATGCTCCTTCTGCATCGAAGCCGCGCGCGTACTCAGTACGGCATAGATGCCGCCGACGCGGTTACAGACCTCCCAACTGGTCTCGAAGATATAATCCGGTGTATTCATTTTTTCTCGGCATCTGCCGCCATTTTTTGTACATTACTCATGGTATTCAGTCGTATAGGCACCGTGACAAAACGGTTGTTGTCGGCCGTGACAAGGGGCATATACCATACGCCGTCGGCATTGGCCCAGTAGATACGTTCGTCTGTCTGCACGTCAAGCGTCATCGCCGCACATTCGGCCTCGTCTATCTGCACGCGGTAGGACCCGTCGAGATTAGCCACCCAGAGTCCGTCGGCTCGGTAATAGAGTTTGCGGTTGGCGATGTGGAAGCCCTGAATACCCGGGAAGATCTCCGCCAGGGCGGGCAGCGTGAACGTGCTGTCGTTGTAGCGCTGCAGCGTGTCCTGCTCGGCATCCAGCAGCGGATCAGCCGCAGCCAACTGTTTCGGGTCGGTCGCACGATCGCCGAAGATACGCTGGCGGTAGTCGGACTCACTCGTTCGCATCAGCACGGAGTTGGCAGGACGATCGCTGACATCGAAATACTTCGGCACATAGATCGTGTCGTCGTCCATGATGACACGCAGGCCGACGCCGGCATCGTAGAGGTCGCGCGTGAAGTAGAGATGCAGCTGCGTACCGGTCAGCACGGTATCGGTGATCACTGCGTAGGGCGGCTGCTGGGCATCGGCAAGGGGCAGATACCAGAGGTACTCCACCGGATGGTTGTAGGGGTTATAGACCTGCGCGGTGAAGGTGTAGTCCTTGTAGACCGTGAACGCGGTGTCGCTGGCTACAAATGTCGGCACGGTGTCGTACACCGTAATCTCCTTGGACGCGGTCCATGCCGAACGGCCGTCCACGCGAAGCGTCACCGTGAACGTACCGGGTTTCTTGTAGATGTGCGACGGCGAACGCAGCGTGGAGCTGGTTCCGTCACCGAAGGTCCAAGCCCAGTCCTCGCCCGAGGTGCTGAGGTTGGAGAACGTAACGGCTTCCCCTGCACGCGGTTCTGCCGGCGAATAGACGAAGTTGACGTCATTCTGCTTGCAGGCCACCAGAGCGCAGCAAGCCATCAATAATATGTAGATTCTTCTCATATGCTTCTCTTGCATCCAGCCAGTGGATGTCCGGGTCGCGCCGGAGCCAAGTCTGTTGCCGCTTGGCGTAATGACGCGTGTTCTGTTGTATCATCTCGATGGCCCGCGGGAGATCGCAGGTGCCATCCAGGTAGGCGAACAACTCCTTGTAGCCCACCGTCTGCAGACTGTTGAGCCGGCGCTCAGGATAGACGCGTCGGGCCTCGTCGAGGAAGCCGTCGTCCATCATCTGCACCACGCGGCGGTTGATGCGTTCGTATAGTTCTTCTCGCGGACGGTCGAGTCCGATCTTCAGGATGCGGAATGGCCGGAGTGATGATTGGTCATTGGTGATTGGTGATTGGTCATTGGTTATTGGTGATTGCTTCGTCAGCAATGACGAGTACGGCTTGCCGGTGGTGAGGCTCAGCTCGACGCAGTGCCTGAGTCGTGCGGGGTTCATCTGATCGACGATGGTCCAGTAGTCCGGGTCGAGGCGTTGCACCTCCTGCTGCAGCCATGCTATGCCTCCCTCTTCATATCCGCGTTGCACGTCCGCGCGTATGGCGGCGGGCACTGCAGGCAGGTCATCCAGTCCGTGGCACACGGCATCGGCATAGAGCATCGAACCGCCGGAGAGGATGAGCACGTCGTGCTCCCTGAAGAGCTTGTCGAGCAAAGCCAGTGCATCGCGTTCGTACTGACCCGCGCTATAGTCCTCTGTCAGGTCAAGCGTGCCCACAAAATAATGGCGCACGCGTGCCTGTTCGGCCGCTGTAGGTGCGGCTGTACCGATGGGGATGTCGCGGTAGAGTTGTCGGCTGTCGCAGTTGAGGATCGGACAACCATAGTGCTCCGCCACACGCAGCGCCAGTTCCGTCTTCCCAACCCCCGTTGGGCCAGCGATTAAAACCAGAGTTTTAATATTGGTCATTGGTTATTGGTCATTGGTCATTGATAATTTAGCCGTGCGGATGCTTGCTGTTATAATTCTATACAATTCATTTACGTCAGCCAGCAACTCTTCGTATTTTTCCAAAGAGATTAGTTCCGATCCATATAAAACTTTCAACCAATAGATTGTTTCATTAGCTTCTTTTTGTGCGATTCCGAGTTTATGAACGAAATCTGCTTTACTTTCAGCATCACAGGCCTCGCTGTAGTTAGCACCTATACTCGTTCCACACCGTTGAAGTTGATCGGAATTATTATATTCATGTTGAGTATTACAAAGATAACTTCTCAGTTTGTTAATTTTAACTGAAAACTGAATACACTTATCCGTAATTAACTCTCTATTCATACAATTAACAATCACCAATCACCAATCACCAATCACCAATTACCAATCACCAATTGTTCTGACGTGCACGTCAGAACATGGTCCCATCATCGAACGACAGATCCTGGAAGCCCTCCATGTCGATGTCGCCCAGGTCCAGCTGATCCTTGAACTCGTCGTCGAAGAGGAAATCGTCGTCGCCGCCCTTGCCACCGACACCGGCCAGCGGGTCATCGCTCTTGAGCTGCTTGGGCGCCTTGCCCTTGCTCTCCACGCACTCCACGCCGTTCATCGCACCGGCCTTGATCTCACGGAGGCTACCGAAGAAACAACGCTCGAACATAGGATCGAACACATAGATGAGGCGCTGGCCCTGCTCGATGAGCAGGTCGCTCAGACGTGTCTCGTTCATCACCATGTTGTCGTACTCGAAGTTGGAATCCATCTCCACGAGCGTCACCTCCTGGCCTTTCTCCCACTCGTCGTTGCAGAGGAAGAAAGAGGTCATCTGGTCGTCGGGATAACCGACACTCTGGAGGATCGCTTTGTGCAGGTCGAGGAACGTGGCATCGGCATCGGCCTCAAACACGCGGCGGAAATTCGGATCGCCTTCCTCGCACGAAAATGTAAGTTTGTATATCATCTGTATAAACGTATTAAATTTGTTTCACAATGAGGGTGCAAAGATACGAAAATTATTTCGTATAGCCAAAAAAAAGTACAAAAAAATGGAAAAATATTTGGTCATATCAAAAAAAAGCAGTAATTTTGCACGCTTTTTCCGCTAATCAGGTCAAAGCACGTTGTGAGCCTCTGGCGATTGCATTAGGTATCAGCGAGTGAACGAATGAACGTTTAACGAGTGAATGGCCGAATAGTAGTAAATGCTCATTGCGTATTTACTAATCCATAAATACAGAAAAGAATGGATTTGATGAAAGTAGCCGAGCAAGCTTTTGCCGGTGAGAAGAAAGAACTGCCCGCATTCAAGGCAGGAGACCAGATAACCGTTGGTTATCGTATCAAAGAAGGTAACAAAGAGCGTGTACAGGAGTTCCGTGGTGATGTAATCTGCATCCACGGCAGCGGCGACAAGAAGCGCTTCACGGTGCGCAAGATGAGCGGCAACATCGGTGTAGAGCGTATCTTCCCGATGGACAGCCCCTTCATTGAGAGCATCACTATCAACAAGTACGGTAAAGTACGTCGTGCCAAACTGTACTACCTCCGCGAGCGTACGGGTAAGAAAGCCCGCATCCAAGAGCGCCGCGTTAAGTGACAAAAGAGGCTTTCGGGCCTCTTTTTTTAATTCAGAATTCTTAGCCCTAAAGGGCACGATTATTTGCAAAGCAAATCTTCACAATTCACAATTATGAATTTTGAATTATCCTCTCCCTACAAGCCTACGGGCGACCAGCCGCAAGCGATAGAGGCGCTGGTCAGCGGCCTGAACGCCGGCGCAGACGCGCAGGTGCTGCTCGGCGTGACCGGTAGCGGCAAGACCTTCACCGTGGCGAACGTGATTGCGCAGGTCAACCGGCCGACGCTCATCATGAGTCACAACAAGACCCTCGCCGCGCAGCTCTACTCGGAGATGAAGGCCTTCTTCCCGCACAATGCGGTGGAGTACTTCGTGAGTTATTACGACTACTACCAGCCCGAGGCCTATATCCCGAGTACGGACCTATATATCGAGAAGGACCTGAGCATCAACGAGGAGATCGACCGTCTACGTCTGTCGGCTCTGGCGGCACTGCTGAGCGGACGAAAGGATGTGATCATCGTCTCGTCGGTCAGCTGCATCTATGGTCTCGGTAGCCCGCAGGACTTCACCGCCAACAGCATCCATATCGAGCGCGGTCAGCAGATAGCGATGGACGACCTGCTCAAACAGCTCGTGGCCGCCCAATACGTGCGCAATGACATAGAGTTGGCGCGCGGACGTTTCCGCGTGAAGGGCGACACGATTGACATCGCCCTGGCCTATGCCGACTATCTCCTGCGCGTGGAGTTCTTCGGCAACGAGATAGATGCTATCCTCACCGTGGATCCCATCAGCCTGCAACCCACAGAACAGTTCGAGCACTACAACCTCAGTCCTGCCACTATCTTCTGCACCTCAGCCGATCGCATTGCCGCGGCCAAAGAGCAGATCAAGAGGGACTTAAGTAAACAAATCGACTACTTTATCGACCTGGGCGAAGAGCTCTACGCCAAGCGCATCGAGGAGCGCGTCAAATACGATCTGGAGATGCTGGACGAACTCGGCTACTGCTCGGGCGTGGAGAACTACAGCCGCTATTTCGACGGCCGCGAACCCGGCACACCGCCCTACTGCCTGCTGGATTATTTCCCCGAAGACATGCTGCTCGTCATCGACGAGAGTCACGTCACCGTGCCGCAGATACGCGGTATGTACGGTGGCGACAAGGCGCGCAAGGACAACCTCGTCACCTACGGTTTCCGCCTGCCCGCAGCACGCGACAACCGACCCCTCCGCTTCGATGAGTTCGAGCAGAAAGTAGGATTAACCAATCACCTGACGGTGTCCCCGTTAAACGGGGAAACCCTAGACGGAAGGGGCACCAATGACCAATTACCAATCACCAATCACAAATCCACCATCTTTGTCTCTGCCACGCCGGACGAGTACGAACTGGAGCGCAGCGAAGGTATCGTCATCGACCAGTTGATCCGCCCGACGGGACTGCTCGACCCCGAGATAGAAGTGCGGCCTACGGAGAACCAGGTGGACGACCTGATGGAAGAGATACGCGTGCGTATCAGTCGTGGCGAACGCACGCTGGTGACGACACTCACCAAACGGATGGCGGAGGAGATGGACGAGTACCTCAGGCGCTATGGCATCAAGTCGGCCTATATCCACTCGGACATAGACACCATCGAACGCGTCAAGATCATGGAGGACCTGCGCAAAGGCGCATACGATGTGCTGGTGGGTGTCAACCTGCTGCGCGAAGGACTCGATCTGCCCGAAGTCAGTCTGGTGGCCATCCTCGATGCCGACAAGAGCGGTTTTCTGCGCGACCAGCGCAGTCTGACGCAGACCGTCGGTCGTGCGGCGCGACACGTGCACGGCAGGGCTATCCTCTACGGCGACCGCATCACACCGGCCATGCAGGCCACCATCGACGAGACCAACCGACGCCGCACGATCCAGATGCGGTATAACGAAGAACATGGCATCACGCCAACCGCCATCCGCAAGGATATCAACACCTCTGCGTTGGCCGGACTCTACAAAGATCCGGAGGAAGAGAAACGCCGCCTCAGCGCAGCTATCCGGGAGGGATGGAAACATGCCGAATGGCAACGCATGGACGCCAAGGCGCTACAGAAAGCCATCGGCCAGAAACGCCGTCAGATGCTGGCGGCAGCCAAGGAGACCGACTTCGAGAAAGCCGCTTTCCTGCGCGACGAATGGATAGAGATGAACAATCGCTTGCAGGCGATTGGGGATTTATAATTGGTGATTTATAGGTCGATGTGCGCTGCACAGACAGACTGATCCAGAAAGAGGGATGCCGACTGCGCAAAACGGTCGGCATTTTCTGTAGTCAGATAGCGGCACGAACCGCCATGAGAGAGTTGGTCGCGGTACTCGGGATGACGCTGCAGATAGTCCTTCAGGCTATCGGCCACGAGAGAACCTTGAGAGATGATCCGGATAGGCCTACTGCTGATGGATGATAGCTGACGGCTTATCTTTGCCGCAAGCAGCGGATAGTGCGTACAGCCGAGCACGAGCGTGTCGATCTCGGGATCCTTGCCGAGCAGTTCACGCAGGTACTTGTCCACGAAAAACTCCGCTCCGTCGCTCTCATGCTCACCCGCCTCGATCAGCGGCACCCACATGGGGCAAGCTTGTTGGGTTACCTGTAACCCGTCACCCGTCTCCCGTAACCCTTCCGATATCTTCTCCAACTCGAGCACATAGGACTCCGACGAGACGGTAGCCGGGGTGGCAAGGATTCCGACATGACCTGTTTGGCTGATGGCCGGCACGGCTTCCACCGTAGGACGGATCACGCCCAGGACATTGACCCTTCGGGATTGGTGATTTATCTTCGGCAGGTCGCGTTGCTGGATGGTGCGGAGGGCCTTGGCGGAAGCGGTGTTGCAGGCCAGGATGACGAGTGCGCAGTCCTGGCTGAGCAGATACTCCACAGCCTGAAGCGTATAGCGGTAGATGACGTCGAACGAATGGGTGCCATAGGGCGCACGCGCGTTGTCGCCTAAGTACAGGTAATCGTACTCCGGCAGCACACGGCGTATCTCGCTCAGGATAGTCAGTCCGCCGTATCCACTGTCAAAAACACCTATCTTTGCCATTCCGGCTGCAAAGGTACTACAAATTTTTCAAATTTGCAAGATTTTATGCAAAAAAAGTAGTCTGTGCTTGCACAAGTGTGATTTTGTTTGCTTAAAATCTTGGAGTTTGCACCTGGAAAAGCCAATTGACTTTTGGCTTTGAAAAGGGAAGGCTGTCGAGGAGACAGAGCCGACCGAGAATGCGAACGTAACTTCGAAGGGCCCCTTTAGGGTAGTTGGTCGAAGGTACTACAAATTTTTGGAATGCGCAAGGTTTTTTTACAATATTTATTTGTGTATTCGGATTTTTTGTAGTACCTTTGCAGCCGAAAATGTTGGAAAAACGGACAAAATACCGTCAAAACACATTGGAAAAACGGACAAAACACCATCAAAATATGTTGGAAAAACGGACAAAATAAAGAACTTAGTATGCTTAAAAGACACATTGATAGCGTGTTAGACAGTCATTATGCATCTACTCGCAAAGCACTCTTATTGACAGGTGCTCGTCAAACCGGTAAAACATATGCTATTCGGGCATTTGCACAACGTGCCGGATTGCAGTTGGTGGAGTTGAATTTTATTCTGCAACCCGAGACGCGGCTTATTCCACAAGGTGCTGCTAATGTGCAGGATCTGTTGTTGCGTATCTCTGCTTACGCGAATAAGCCCTTGGAACCCGGTAAAACGCTCATTTTCTTTGATGAGGTACAAGATTACCCGGATATCATGACTTGGGTAAAAGCGCTAGTCGATGACGGTCGTTTTAGGTTTGCCCTTAGTGGCTCGTTGTTAGGCGTAGAAGTGCAAAATATCCGTTCCGTTCCGGTGGGGTATATGGACGAATACCCTATGTTTCCATTGGATTTTGAGGAATTTATTCGCAATATTGGCGTTACGGACGAAGTCATAGATTCGATTCGCGCGTCATGGGAGCAGCAAACACCGGTGGATGCCTATATCCATGAGAAAATCTTGCGACTTTTCAACCTCTACTTGATCGTTGGAGGTATGCCTGCTGTTGTTCAGAAATATATAGATACGAATGATTTGCAGCATGTGATCAAGGAGCAGCAATCTATCTTGGCGCTCTATAAAAAAGACATCGCGCGCTACGACAAAGATGGTAAGTTGTATATCAATGAGATCTTTGATCTTATTCCTTCTGAACTGAATGCCAAGAACAAACGTTTTATTCTCAAGAACCTCAACGAGCATATCAAGTTCTCGCGGCACGAGAATAGTTTTGTGTGGTTACGCGATGTGGACATGGCGCTTCCTACCTATAACGTAGAAGAACCGCGTGCGCCCCTTAAACTGAATGAGCTGCGCAATCTGTTTAAGTTATTCCAAAACGATGTAGGACTATTAGCCTCGCAATATGTAGGGGGTATCCAATTGCAAATCTTGCAAGGCGATGTGTGCATCAATAATGGTGCTATCTATGAGAATGCCGTTGCTCAGGAGCTGTATGCGCACGGATGGAATCTATACTATTTCAACAGCAAGAAACAAGGTGAGGTGGATTTTCTGTTGGAGCAAGATGCGGAGGTTATTCCTTTGGAAGTGAAGTCCGGAAAGGATTATCAGCGGCATGTAGCATTAACTAATCTACTTGCCAATGACGAGTATGGCATCAAGCGTGCTATTGTGCTCAGTAACAGCAATATAGAAGTACGTGGCAAAATCCTTTATGCACCTGTTTATATGACCATGTTCCTGCACCATCGTCCGTCCGATAGACCAATGATTTATCATCCGGAATTGCCATAAAGCAACCTCCTTTTGATTTACGATTTCTGCGGAGAACAAATCTACGCTTGGTAAATAAACGACCATCGACAGCCCTTGCATGGACTAACGACAGCCCTTGCATGGACAAAAAAAATTTTTTTCTTGCACATGTGCAAAAAAAGCAGTACCTTTGCAGTCGCAAAGGTTTTGAACACCAAAATCGACCGTGAAGTTGACCGAAGTCAAAAGCAACCGGATGAAAAGCTATATTCCGGCCTTTTTAAAAAAATCAGAGGAAGATGATCGATGATAAGCCCAAAAACGTCGCGTTTTTACGCGACGCAGAGGACGAAGGGATAGGCGAGGCTTCTTCGTCTTCTGCTGCGACTGAAAAGTCGCAGTACCGTGCTCCTATTCATCATAGCAAGCTACGCCGTAAGTTCGGCCATGACTATGCTTCACCGTTCGCCTATCTCATCACCATAGAGACAACGGATCGTCGACGCCTGCTAGGCACCTTGGTTGGCAATAGTGCGGAGACCGCGCTCATTGAACCTACAGAACTAGGACAAAACGTCATCGCTTATTTTCGTAATATAGAGAGGTACGTCAAAGAGAAAACAGGCTGTTACGTACAGGTACTCCAGTATCAGCTGATGCCTGAGCATTTTCACGGCATACTACAGATACACGACACCTTGCCTAAGGGCTGGACGCTTGGCAAGATCATCCGCGGATGGAAGAGCGTTTGCTCCCAAGCATATTGGTCTTCTTCGTCCCCTGTTGCGCCCTCTTCTTCGTCTTCTGCTGCGACTAAAAAGTCGCAGTCTAACTCTCCTCTCTTCACTCCCGGCTACAACGACCGCCCGCTGCTCTCCAAGGGACAGTTAGATGGTTGGATCGCCTACCTGCGCGATAATCCTCGCCGTCGCTGGCTCAAGCAGCATTTTCCAGACCGCCTACGCAAGGTATATGACTTCGCCGCAGGCGAGAGCAAGACGCGCTATACCGCAGTCGGCGATACTTTTATGATAAAATACCCCGACCGGCAGCAGGTGCGCTGCCACCGGAATCTCACGTCCGAACAGATACAGGCGGAGGTGGATTATTACCTATCGCTGGCTCGTAGCGGAGTCGTGCTTGTCTCTCCCTTTATCTCTCCGGCAGAGAAAGCAGTTTATGAGGCGTGTTACAAAGAGAAACGTCGCATGATACGCTTGGTCAAACGTGCATTGGATGGCAAGTTCGTCTATCCGCAAGGGCGGGATTTTGATGCGTGTGTCCAGGGATTTCTCCTTGTTCTATCTCCCTTCCCTACAGGCAACGAGAATGCTGCTGAAACCACCATCACCCGCAATCAATGCCTATCCCTTAACGATTACGCAGCTGACCTCGCTTCATCTCCCGCTCGTCGCGTGAACGATGCGTATCACGGATATATACCTTCATCCCCTGTTGCGCCCTCCTCTTCGTCCCCTGCTGCGCCCTCCTCTTCATCCCCTGCTGTGCCCTCCTCTTCGTCCCCTGCTGCGCCCTCCTCTTCGTCTTCTGCTGCGCCCTCCTCTTCGTCCCCTGCTGCGCCCTCCTCTTCGTCTTCTGCTGCGCCCTCCTCTTCGTCTTCTGCTGCGACTAAAAAGTCGCAGTCTCCTATCTATACACCTCCCGCTCCATCTCGTTAATCAACCAATAGATATTATTGGCCTCCCAGCGAACACTCTTGAAACGATCTTTGGGCAGCAGTGCCCGGAAATCTTCTCGTGCCATCATCCGCGTCACATAACCGCGTCGGCGTTCCGGCTCATATTTCTTAATCAATGCGTACAGATCGTAATAACGGTCTAACGTGCGCATACAATCTTTGCACAACAGCGCTTTCCAATAACCCAACTCTCTTAGTTGGGTGATTAATTCATACATTGTCATAATTTTGTGGGTTTAAAATTCACTACAAAATTACGACTTTTTTCTTGCGCGTATAGCAAAATTTTGCACGATTACCCATAGTACAGCACTATGAGTTGCTATCCCCAAAAACCTCTACTTTTGCACCGCCTTTCGGAGACAAACCATCCCTCCGATTGGCGGTTTTATGCAAAATACTCATAATCAAAAAGCCCTTTTAGGCGGAGGCCGTGTCTGGTTGGAGCAACGCTCCCCGCTGCTCCTGCCGTTCGAAGTGCCAAGTCAAGGCACTTCTCCATCCCGTCTGGCGGGAGACTGCTCCGGGTTCTTATCCCAGGGCTGTAAACAAGTACCACCGGAAGAGTGTAGAAACATTATCCGCTGGGGACACCCGAACGGCTATTTTCTCAATGCTAAAGGGCTGAAAACGGCAGATAATCTTACTCCTTCCCACATCAAACATTGCAACAGCCATCCGGCACCAAATTTATCGCACGGAGATATCTCATGCCATCGTGCTATGGCGCTTGCTCATTACGGTCCTTGCCCGGTTTTCACCGACCCCAAAACCGGCAGAAAATATAAAGGACATTGTCATCATCTCATCCCTGACCTGAAGAACTACCGTCCCGCCAACCTCCTCTGCTGGCTGACGCGTGAACAACACGCCGAAGCCGACCGGCGGCAACGCGCCTTGCGCAAGCGTGTGCCCGACTTGCATGCTTTCACCTATGAGCGGCTGCGAGAGCTCCAAGACCCGCGGACGATGAGCCGCGAGGAGTTTGAGAGACAACTCGCACTCATTCCCGTCTTCACCATCGATCCCGACTGCGACCGCCGCGAACCGTACAAACATTACGACCCCTTCTGTGAACGTGACGACCCCGATCCAGCTGCCCACTTGGCCCCCCTTTCCATCTTCAACAAATACGAATTTGGAGAACCTAAAGATTAATAACCTATGTGTGTTTTGGCTTGTCTATTTTTTTCGAAAAAGCACACAAGCAAAAATAGACAAGCTATAGCATAAAAGTTTAATTTACAATATTTTACGCATATGAAATATACCTATCTTTCCGAACTGCGCAAGTTGCGCAATACCATTAAAGCCTGTGAGGCACGTATCGACGAAATATCCGACCAAGCCACCGAAGAAGCGATTGCATTAGCACCCAACGGAGGCGAGTTCATCGCAGAAGGTCACCGTTTCCAACTGCAAAAGACGGATGTGATTGACACCCCGACTGGGAACCCGATGAGGTCAAACTGACAGTGAAATGCCTCGACTAAAAGAAAAAGCATACAGCGAAATAATCGTACCCTTGCGGTTAAGAAGCAGATCGTTTCTGCAAAGAAAAAGAAAAGAAGCAAAAGTAAAAGAAAATCTTCTAGTGGGGAGACTCTCTGCATAGTAATACTCTCTCTGTAGTCTCTCTCACTACTTTTTCAAAATTTTTATGGAATCCTTAGACGACATTATCATCAAGCGGGACAGTTGGACCTCTATGCTCGAATTGCTAAAACCCTACATCGCGCCCCAAAACTGGCACATGATAGGACCGGCCAAAGAGCAATGGAATGCCATCCCGCTCCAACGCCAGCGGCAGATTTGGGTCACACTTTGGGAACAGAAATTGCGCGGTCTGAAGATCAAAGATCACCCGTACTACGCCATCAAAGATTGTGTTCCCATACCCTTCAACTGGAACGGCACTGATCATATCAACTCCATGATGAAGTCCTTCAAAATGGTCTCTGCCAAGTACTTCGACCGCTACGGAGTCTACACCCTCAAAGCCGCCCAAGCGTTCCAACTAAAAGATGTTAAACCGCTAAATTACAAATAATTATGGCAGATTGTTTATTTCCCGCCGGTATAGCGAATGTCTCCGGCACATTATCAAAAACCACCATCGTCACCTCCAAAGGTGTCATCACCAAGCGCGTCGTAGCGCAAGTTCGAAACGGAAAACAGAAGATCTACATTCGCGAAGACAAACCACGTCGCACTAAACCCACCAAATCCGAAATCAAAGCTCGCTCCAGTTTTGGTGCTATCGCTTCTGAAGTTGCTCGCAGGTTAAGAGAAGGTGACACCCGTCCACGTTCCGTTATCTGGAAAGAGGTCACAAAAGAACTGCGAGAAGAGTGAACCATGTTTGTAACAAGACCATCACGGGATCATCTCCCGATAGGTAACCAAGGACAGCCCTGTGATGGTTACGAAACAAAGTTTAGAATATGAAAGAAGAAAACAAGATTCCCCTCGATCAGCTTCGTGCTGCACTCGAACAATCCATGGGTCAACCCCTCATGGATAACGAATGGTATAACCTTCTCTACGGCTGGCGTCACAAAGTCCGCAAGCAGAAAGCCTATACCGACAAAGGTTGGCTCACACTCGCAGACGCGCAATCGCTCGAGCAATACGCGTGTTATCCCATGGTAAATCAATAATTCTTGATTTGCGAACCCCGAAAATTTGCAAAAAGCCCAAAATCTGGTATATATTTGCAAAAAAATTCGGAACACGATGACGTACAATTTACAAATAATCACCGCCGCATTGATGTCCATTGGAGGGCTCGCGCTCCTCTTCTGTGGAACGTGCATAGAGCCACAGGGCGAGATTCATGAATCACTGCTCATTGGGTTTGGCGAAGTTGCCACCTTTGCAGGAGCTCTCTTTGGCATCGATGCCGCTTATTCAAAGAAACTATGGGATATTACAAACTTATTCGCCAATCACCAGACGGGAAAGCCGTCAGAGGAACACTCTATAGCGTCGAACACCGATACTCTGGAAGCGCCGGA
This sequence comes from uncultured Bacteroidales bacterium, assembly GCA_902784585.1. Taxonomy (GTDB): domain Bacteria; phylum Bacteroidota; class Bacteroidia; order Bacteroidales; family Paludibacteraceae; genus Colicola. The sequence continues at coordinate 41,527 of CACZVM010000015.1, forward strand.
GAGTACAAAGAGTACCTCACAGAAATAGCACAGACCATCGAAAATGCCGACTATCTCATTCCGGCACTCGTGTACAAAGTGCAAGTCACGCAGTCACCGCGTTTCAAACGCCTACTGCCTATACTCATCCAAGTCCCCGGACGTAGCGGGATTAGAGTCCATCGCGGAACAAAACCCGAACACAGCAAAGGCTGCATACTCGTATCTCCCCATTGCGAGCAAACTCTTACGGCGCGTTGGCTCTCCGAGCAATCAGCCAAAGAGGAAACCCGCCTCGAGATACTCTAGTAAACCAGTAGACTAGTAGACCATCAATTCGTGCTAGCATAGAGTTTCGTCCATTGACGTCGAATTATATTCGACATAAAAATATGCCTCGAGATACTCTAGTAAACCAGTAGACTAGTAGACCATCAATCATTGTTTAATTAATCGATCATGAGAAAGTTCTTAATCTTCGCGCTTATACTTAGCGCCTTCACCATTGGTGTCTGTAGTTGCAAAGCCTGGCGTACCGTCTCCACTTCCGCAACTTACGTTCAGCAGAACGACACTTCGAAAACGACCACGACCATCCAAACCAAAACGGTAGAGGAGTACACCGGTGTAAAAAAGT
>CACZVM010000016.1 GCA_902784585.1 uncultured Bacteroidales bacterium
CTTACCATCCATGTCGGTATATTCGCCCGTTTGCTCTCCATATCCGGCTTTCTCCATACCATAGAGGAGTTGGGTCATCTTGATCTGGACAGGCGCACGATAGATGCGGTCGTAAACGGCGTTATAGGTGATCGTGCTGTCGTTGTAGGTATCATAGATATGATTCAGCGGTGCATTTGTCAGATCGAATGTCTCGCTGCCTGTACCTGTGGGGAAGAGCGTGGCATAGCCGTTGGCAGTAGCCTGCACCACTTTATACTTCACCGGGAAGAGGTCCGCCGCATACTCACCCGTCGCGACATCCGGACGGATGATGATACGTTTCTGCTCGAAGAGGATATCGGTAGCATCGACCGAGCGGTGGAGTGTGTCACGTGTCAGGTCATCGGGGTCATGAACGATATGAGCGGTGTTGTCGCCCTCGAGCATATGAGCGGTGTTGTCGCCCTCGAGCATGAGAACCAGTTGGAGATCATCGCCCAAGTTATTCTTACCCAACCCGAAACCGTGCTTGAGTGCCTGCTGGTCATTACCACCGGCTACACGTCCGACAAGCCGCACCTTGGTGGTATCGTAGAACCGCACACCATCCAGCGGTTTGACGAGCGAGAAGGTCGTGTCGCCCTCCGTGACGAAGAGCCAACCGTCGTTCTTGAACGTATGTCCGGGTTTGGCTACTTGCAGACGACAAGGCATGGACATCGGCACAACCAGTTCGAAATTACCGTCCGTACCGGTGCGATAGATGATATTGCCCCGACGGATGGTATCGCCGTTGAGCAGGAAATACGCATCCGCTACCGGTATGGTCGATAGGTCGTAGAGTACACGACCGGTGAGCCGAACGGAGCTGGTATTGACGAAATGGATCGCCGACGCGATGGAATGATTCGCATCCAGCGCCACGGTAGCCACGCCGGAGGAGGTGTTGTTATAACTGAAGGTACCGTACTGCGAGGTAGGTGTGACGGTATAGACCGTACCCGCCGTGAGGTCGTAGCGCAGACTGTCAAACAGATACGCACCGGTGGCATCCGTTGTGAGGGTCGCCAAGGTCTGCCCATTCGAGGAGAGAATGACCTGTACGCCTGCCATGCCGGTGTTATCCGGCATTTGGATCATACCGGATATCTGTCCGTAGGGCGAACGCCAGCCTTCGGCGGTCTTGTAATTCGTCGAAGCATTGCCATTACAGGTATAGCGGTCTCGTCGAAGAAGAAGTTATCCTCGCCACGATAGATGATCTCGGGAGCCTCGGTGGAGCCTTTGATCACACGCTTGACCACAAACGAATCGACTGCCGTCGAGTTGACCGTCCATTGAAGTTGTACACCGGACTTGAGTTTATCGCGGGCGTCGCCCTGCGAAGCCGTGAAGGACGTCACTCGTGCCGCTTGCTCGGAATAGAGTTCGGGGCCTTTAATGGTAATCGGCTGCAAAAAGACAGAGTCGGCTACGCGCAGGGTAGCATGCGACTGGTCAATGAGAACCTGATAGCGGTAGTGGGTACAGGGGGCGTCTGCGACATCCGTCATATGAGCCATCCAACTACCGTCCGGAAGACGAATGATGCTGTCTTGGGGAACCGACAAATCAATAACTTGTCCTGTTTCTACCATCGTGCGACGCAGGATGCTTGAAGTCTTCTTTACGCGCTGTCAGGATACTATCCACCTCCCTCGAGGGCATGAGGGGTCTACTGTTGATTTCACTTTTGACCTTTACATATTCAGTTTTAGAGCCGAACCAACTGAAGAATGAGGAGTTATAATCGAAGGTGATCTGTTCTCGTTTATCTTGCGCTTCATCGCCCATATAGGTCGTGGCCAAACTGTCTGTGCGCAAGTCAAAATCAATGGGGATATCAATCTCTTTGAGGCGAATGAGGCGCTCTACGGTACTACCAACCGGTACACGGAATTTGGTCGTACCACCGGTGGTCAACGTACCGGGACGGGGGCCATAAGGCTCCTGACCATCAGCGGTACGAACATAGATATAGATATCGCTGTAGTGTCGAATAGGTATGCCGTTTCTATCCCAATAGACACTCGGGTAATCGAGGATATAGTTGACACAACCATCGTTGGAACGCGGGCGGATGGAGTTGTAGCTCAACTCGCACTCGTCGATAGAGAGGGCACGGGGGCCAATCTGCATGTTATCGATACCGATGCAGAAGTGCACCACTTTGTTATTCACAAAGTTCGAATCTAAGATATAATCCACCTGAGTCTGCTTGAGGGGCGCCAGGAACGTGCTCTTGTTGAGCTCAAAGGAGCGTGCGAAGTCGTGGTTCCAATCCCATACCGCCGACGAGGTACGACGAACACGGTAGTACACCGGTGCAGAGGGCAATACCAGCTTATTGGCCGTGAGGGTCATGGTCACATCCGCTACGGGGTTTTCATCGTCATCATAGACGGTAAAGTCCTTCTCGCTGACAGACAAGCGGGCAGCGATGGTATCGGTACGCAACTCCGTACCGTTCCAAGCCGTGCGGTTATCGTCCACGAACTGATAGAGACTGTCGGTAGTTTTCATCGGCATCAGTTGAACGGTTTGCGCATCGGAGAAATCGCTCTTGAACGCACGTTGGATCTCGAAATAGTCGCCCTGAACCAGATCCTTGGCTTGCGGGTATTTCGTATGCCAGGTCACAATATTCGCACCGGTATAGCTGCCATAATCATCCTGTTGTGCTGTCGCTTTGAAATCATAGATGCGGTGGTACGCCGGAACATGTACGGCATTAGAATGAATGGTCTCTATATCTCCGGTTTCTTCGTTGCGATAGACCTTGAAGGCGGCATCAAACGCATAGTATCCCGAGTCGGAAGTAGGTACATACATCGTACCGCTGTTCTCTTGGATTTGCACCGTTTCACTGGAAAGCGGATGGGTATAGGATATCGGTTTGGCCTGCGAATAATAGGGGACTGCCGCCAATCCGCGACCGGTAACACCCGCCTCATTGACCATATACAGATAGGGCGTATAGAGTTGCGGCGCCGCCGTGTTATCACCACCGGTGAAGGTGGTGGAGAACTCGAAGGTCTCGTAGTAGTCTGCCTTGGTCGAAGCACGCTTGCGGATATCCGCTATAATGGAGATCTTGAATTTCTTATTATTCAGCACTGCAGGCGGATACCAGTCGAACTCCAGAATGGTCACGCGCTTGCAGTCGTCATCCGCCTGCTGCTTGAGATCGATGGTCGTCCAACCGCCGGTGAACTCGATCTGAGGGCGATTGCCGTTATACTCGTTGGTCACAACAATCACCCCACCCTTGGTATGATGATCATCGGAGCCACGCCACATCCATACGCGGGCGTTACCCTTGTCATTGCTCTCGCGGTTGACACCCAAGGCAGGACCGCCTACACTCAGGAACGCCTCGGGGGACTCGCCCAGCACCTGCCAGCGAACGACGGTATTGGCGGAGTCCAGATGGTAGTCATTCCAGTTACCATGCGCCCATACCGGGATCTTGAAGTGAATCGAATTGCGGGCATTGCTATAGACCTGGTAGTGACGCTGCACCTCCAGATAGTCATTGGCCTGTACATGTAGCGGAAGCAATACCGCCACGAGAGCTAAAAGTAATAAAAACGTGATCTTTTTCATATACTGTATTAGTTTACATTTTCAGTTTGGAGAGCGGTTTGAGCCGTGCCCATCCGATGGAAAGGAGCAGCACGACGATACCTACGACGAACAGCCATCCGACAGGCAGCTGCCAGTCCATATAGTCCGTCATGAACGCATAGACCACCCACATGATGATGATCCATTGGGCAATGTATATCTTCGTCAGGTCACTGCATATGCGTGTCACCACATGCATCAGACCGTCCGGCATGTACTTGGCGATGAAATGGCACAGACTCATAGCCAATAGAGAGGCAACGACGCAGATGACGAAGTCCAGCGAATTCATATGATAGAACTCCGTCGAGTCGGTGCCGAACATACCTATCCCGCGCGGGATGGCATAGGCGGCATACGCGCCGTACACCGCTGCCGATACGGGCAGAATGATCAGGCACAGCTTGTCCACGTCCGCACAGCGACGAAGCATCTTACCTACTCCATAACCGACGATGACGAAGCCGAACCAGTTGAGCAGCGGAAAATCCGTCTGTACCAACTCGGTATTGATCCCGACAAAGGGGCTGGCAATGAGATTGAGCCAGAAAGAACCCAGATCCAGTTGACGTATGAAGCAGCCCGCCACCGACATCAGCGCCGCAGCAACAGCAGCCCAGCCCATCGACAGTCTGAGCCGCTTGAAGAGAGCGAGCAGCAGAAAGGCCGTGCCGGCGAACTGGAAGATATCCACGTCCGTCAGGGCATGTACGGTATCGGTGATGTACTCCTCATCGCTGTTGATCAACCACAGAATGAGGAACGGTAACGCACGGATGATATTGAGCACATAGCCGGCAACAAAGAGCATGACGCCGCGTCTCATCATCGTGGCGGCATCGTTCTTGCGACTGAAGGTCAGACCGATACCCATACAGAGCATGAAGACCGGAGCACCGAACTGCGCGCCGGCTATCGAGTCGAAGAAATAGCCCAGCCCCGTCTCCATGTCGGCATCGCCGCCCTCGAAGGTATGGATTATCACCATGAAAAAGATGGCGAACATCTTCGCCATATCGACCCCTATCTGACGACCGGTGTTGATTTCGCTGTCGGAAAAAAGAAGATGTTTCATATGCGATTCGATTCCCGTTTGCTTTTATTCGTTGGTGTCCCCTTCATCGCCGATCGGCGGGTTGTTGTACGGCATGACGGGATTGAGTTTGATCCAGCGGGTCCAGCCTGTTTTGGCATCGAAGACCGAGAGATCATAACTGTACCGCCAATCGTAGTACACGCTGGTCTTGTCGCCTTCCGTCCATTCCGGTGTATCAGTGGGAGTGAAGAACCATTGTTTGCCGGTATAATCGAAACATATATACCCGTCTTCCGATTCCTCATAGGTATCCTGCATGCGTCCCTTGGCGCCCAGATTGATGCTCATACTCAGTTTGGGTGCTTGCGCATCATCCGGCAGGTCAGACGCATAATGAAGGGCGTAGGCATGGTGAACGATGGCGCCTTCCAGCGCATAATAGACGTTATTGTACAACTCCTGGTACGCTTGATTACCTGCATACGGCGCACCTTCCTTCGTCATCTTGAACAGGTAGTCGGACAGGTCATATTTGGACGATCCGTTGAAATACTGGTAGCACTGACGCGACGGGATCGCGTATGCAGCGCTGTCCTTAACGTTCGCGCACATATAATCGACGATGTTTTTCAGCGCCGTCCATACCGCCGGTATCTTCGCCATCTCAACCACTGCAAAATCGACGTTCATCAGCACTTTGTCATTCTCATTGTCTTCCCAGTCGTTCTTATGGTTGATGGCATACACGTCCGCGTAGTTGCTGAGCGCTGTTTTCAATCCGGCTTGTCCGGCAGGAGCGTCATAGAGCTCTTTGAGCAGCGAAGCGTAGTCGCCTCCGTGGGTCGTATGGCCGGAACCGAGGGTATAAGTCGTGACGTCGGTCAACTCGGACAGGTACTCGATACTGTTCTGCAAACAGCAGTCGAAAACAACCGCGCATACAGGGATACCGGACTGCTTGATACCGTCATGCAGCTCTTTGGCTGTGATAGCCCGTTCGTCGAGGAAGGCATCGGTAACGGTCGATTTAGGAGCCTTTCTGGGAGCGGGGTAATCACCGTCCTCGTCCGGTTCCCATCCGGAAGCGTGACCTGCGAGAACGAGGATGTAGTTCTCCGCCGGCATGTTTTTGGCTACGTCCTTCAGCACCGAGGCCATATACGCCGGATCATACATCGCAGCATCCGAATGATCCACGATCCATTTGTCGGGCAAGGAGAGGTATTGAATGGCTTCCTTGTTCTCGAAATTGATGCAATCCGGTCCCACTTCATAGAAATACACCTCGCCGGCTTTGCCACCCGCTACAAACGGCTTGCCTTCCTTTTCGGTCATTTCCTGACTCTGCTTGATCAAACCTTCCTGCGACGAGTATTTCATATACACGGCGCACCGAACGGAGAGGTCTTCTTTCTTCGTCGCGAGGAACTCGGCAGCACCTGCTATATCCCGCTCCTCGGAGTCTTCCAGGTTCTCACCGCCGTTCGCATAAATGAGAACGGTGTACTTGGCCTTTTCGGTCGGATCGGCCGGACCGGCAGGCTCGTTGTTGCTCTTCTTACAAGCATTCATGCCGAACAGCAATACCATCACCGGCATGATAAACACAAATGTTCTTTTCATGTGTTTAATAATCCAATGTCATTCGTTAAAAAATAGAGAGTGCGCGAGGGTATCAGCCTCGCCCACCCGATGCCTGCCGATTAACGGCAGTCGCTTTTGCTCTTTCCAAATCAGGAAATACTTTTTTCATTCTTACATTGATTTATTAAATGGGTTATTCACCTTTCATTAGGTTAGTTAGCCACCTTCCATTGGGGGGCATAAGGCGCAGAGACGGAGCCGATGATGGCATCGTTGCCGTAGGTGAGCGTCGTACTCGCCGTGAAGAGGTTCTTGAGCTTCGCCGAGTAATACTTGAGCGTCACTTCCGAACCGTTGGACGGAGCCGTCACGTAGAGGTAGAACAAGCCTTCGGAGGGCTTTGCCATACCTATACATTGATTGCCGTCAAAAGCTGCTAACAGATCGTCTTCCTCTACGGTCCAACCGGTTGATTGCACCTGATCGGCGTAGGTGAGCGACAAGTCCACGCTCGCAATGACCGTCATGGACGAGGTCATGTCATAGTCGTCCGATACTGCCCATGAAGGGGTTGACACATTGCCGGTAATAGACTGCGTACCCGAAGCCGGCGACGGCTCGTCTTTGCTGTCCTTTTTGCAGCTCACTGCAAAAAGCAGCAGGGCGCAAAGAGCAAGGGCTTTACCATTTCTTACCCGGAGCGTCCTCCCGTTAACGCGGGAGGAGCGGCCTCCGCCTAGAAGGGTACTATAATTTAGTACCAGTGATGCTATATTTCTCATTGTTTCGGATTATTACTACATGTTGGTTTTCGATGCGTTTATAAGGCCTATCCATCGGCTTCAGTACGATCGGAGCGCGGAGCGAGCCGTGGTGACTATCGGCAGAGTAGTTGATTGTTCCGCAAACAGGCACATAGGTCTCGCCGTCCATTTCGAAGCGCAATTCGCCAATTTGGTCGGACTGAATCGTGATGAAGTAGAGAGCCTCCTCTTCAATCGTGATTGGGGCAGCCACGGCTGCGAGTTCATCGCCCACATAGACCCTTAACTCCTTCACTCCTTCATTCGTTAACTCGTTAAGCTTCGCTATCATCGTCATGTTGGTCGAAGCCTTCGGGTTGGTGAACAGGTCTGTGTTCTGTGCTCCGAGGTCATCCTGGAAGCGGTCTGTTATCTTCTTCGGTGCCGATGCTTTATGCGGATAGAAGTTCACCGTTACGGTGCCCTCTTCCATGCGGCGCATGAGATATCCTTCGCCCGGTGTGAGGGCCGTGAGGTCACCTACCCAACGATCGTCATCCGAGAAGACGGCAAAGCGGTTTTGCGCCTTGATCAGGTCACCCGTCGAAGCATGGTCGTAGTAGTCAGACATCGCGTCGCGCAGCGTCATCACCTGGCTGAACATACAAGGCAGTGCGTTCCACTGACCGTTACCTTTCAGCGTGATGTGCATCGAGTCTTCCGGCAGGGTAAAGCCAAACAGGTGCATACTGTTCTCCTCGAACGAATTGACCATATACATCTGCCAATAATCGAGGGTCTTGAGCGATCCGACGAACTTATCTGCAGTCTCGCTATAAGTGCAGAACTTGCGTGTAGCCGGATTCTTGATCAGGTCGCCTTCCGTCCATGGCTGCTCTGCCGTGATCGCCGTGGACAGGGCGGCAGGTATATCCAGATAGGTAGATATCCAGCTCCATCCCGGATTGAGTGCGATAGTCTGCATCTCGCTACCGCCGGCCTGCAGTTGTACGGGATCATCCTTGCCGCAACCATAGACAGCGCCGTGCGCAAAGAGGACGAGCGTATCCGGTATGAGGTTATAGACCTTACCCGTAGCGGCTTTCCACAGTTGGAAGCGGATCGGCTTGTTAGTCAGTTTTTCGCTGCCGTGAACCGTGAGATAGAGTTCGCCATTGTCGGTGCAATGGGCTGCGCCTACACAATCATTGTTGTATATAGCGAAGACATAATCCTCGGGTGTGGTGTTGACTATCGTCTTGTCAGTCTTGTTCAGGATCACATTGCCGCACAGCGACATATTGAGCGGATAGCGATTCAGATCCACGTCGATGTAAGGCGGTTCGGTCTCCTTGGCTATCTCGAGCAGTAGCGGTTCAGCCAAGCCCTGATCGTCGGTGAGGTAGATCATCTGCTGGTGCGTACCGATCTTGAGTTCGGCAGCCTTGATGGTGAAAGTGACGGTCTTCTTCTCCTCCGCTTCGAGGGTACCTTGTGCGGGCGATGCGGTGAGCCATTTGGGCAGGTTCTCGATGGTGAACTGGCGGGTCATGCCGGTGGTATTGGTGATGACCATCGTGAATTGATGTGTCTGCTCGTCGTCCGTCAGTTTCTCGCGGTGGTTCCGGTCATTCCAAATGACGCTGTTGAGGTCCACATATACCGTCCATGTCACGGGCGATTGCAAACGGTTGCCGTTGAGGTCCTCCACGTCGCGCACGGTGAGGTACATCGTACGTTTGTTGATCTCGCGCGGTTGCGACTTGATATTGATCATGAGGTCGGACAACTGGTAGTTCCACGTGAAGGGCAGTTTGGTGAGCTGACCACGGTCACGTACCGGCGCACTGTTGCTCTTGTCCGCCTGTGCGCTGAGATCGTCCATCAGCAGCGGTTGCACTTTGTCCACCGTATTGCCGTTGGCGTCCTTGAAGACACGCTGGTTATTGGGTGTGAACACGAGTTCCATCACGCCGGATGAGTTGCGCTTTACCTGGGAGAAACAAAGCAGGTTGATCAATCCCATCTCCTCGCCATTGGGCGACTGCAGATAGAATTCATTCACCAGTTCGGACGGCAATGCCTGCTCGAACAGACATACGTCGTCGAGGTTTCCTTTCATTCCTTTGGCGAGCCATATCTTGGTACCGCTGAGTGCGCCGGTCTCCAGTGCGGGGAAGAGGAGCACTTTCTTGCCGTCGATAGCGATCGAACCGTTGTTATAGGTACGGGAGATGACGAGTGCGCAGTGATGCCAGTTGCCATCGGTGAGGTTAGCTGTAGCCATCTTATGCTCGGTGCCGAACCGGAACGAAATCTCGCCGTCGTGCAGCGCTATCTCCATCGTGGTCGAATCGTTCATCGACGTACCGAAGAGCGAGACGGAGTCTTGCTTGCTATTGTTACTGCGGAACCAGAACAGCAGCGTATAGTCTTCGGCTGCACTACGGCTGAAGAGTGTCGGTTGCAGCAGCACGGGTGAACCGTTGGTAGCCAACGACAGGCCTTGCGGACGCGTCCAACTCAGTCCCCGGGCAAAGAGGGTTGCGCCGGTAGCCAAGTCAGACAGCTCGGAGCCTTTGTTCTCGTTCATGGGATAATAATCGAGCAGTCCGTACTCGTATCCGGTGAGGCGGCGCAGATGGGTGGTGCTGATCTCTTCCGGGCTCATGGCTTTGGTCCATACGCGCAATTCCATTAAATTGCCTTGGTAGAGGCTGGTGCTGTCAATAGTAGCACCCACCATGATGGGAGCGGCAAAGTTCATGAGCGACCATTGCGTGGACGGGTTATCCGTGATATCCATTGTTCCAGCATAAAAGCGCACCGTCTTTTTCTCGGAATCGTACACCATGATGACGCGTGTGAAGTCGGTTGCAGACAACTGACCCATGGGTTTGGACTGCTTGGTCTCTGCCACTTTGTTATCTTCGACCACGGTCAGTTTGAGACGGTTGTCGGCGGTCAGGCTGAGGGAGAAGTTATACTCCTCGTCTCCGTGCGAGAAGAGTGCCATCTCGCGTCCCTTGACGGAAGGCTTGATGAGCATGTCTATACTCAGGTCGGTGAGAGACAGTTCGCGCTCTGCTTTCGTGCGGGCATAATGACCGCTCTGTCCATCGAAATAGAGCGAGGTGGTCTGCGTGATACCCGTGTTGTTGGTTACGCCGAGGATCTGGAAGTTATTGTCCTCGTCCAGCCAATTACCGGCGATGGGTTCGCTAAAGCGCATCGATATATTGTCCTTGAGCGTCAGGATACCGTTGGCGGGACTTGCCTTGCCGAACAGTACGGGCGGACGGGTGTCTTTCGTACCGCTGATGACAGGCGAAGCCTTGCTGACGAAGCCCGAGCCGTAGCGGCAGTAGGAGACGGCACGCAGGTCGTAGTTCAGTTCTTTCGGATCGCGCTCGCCGTAGAAGCGGAAAGCTTGGATGCGGCCGTTCTCTATCTTGGCTTTGTTGCCTGTCGCCTTGTTATACAGGCTGTCGTTGGCATAGAACGAGCACTGGGTTACCCATGCGTCGTTGTTCTCCGTCGAGAGCTTGTACTGGAACTCGATATGATCGAAGTTCTTATGATGGATATTGAAGCCATCGATGGTAACGGGCAGGTAGTAGCCTACCGAGTCGCGTGCCGACAGGGTATTCATCACCCATTTATCGCGCGGATAGGCGATGCTGACGGGCGAGGACTCCGGCATATAGTGGACGGATAGTTTCGCATAGGCACTGATAGAGGTACAGGTAGTGGAGGCCAACTTCAGCGTCAGGTCCTCGTAGTCATCCACTATACCCCGTTGTATCTGCAGAGTCTTGACGATGGGCACTCCCGGTTCGCAGTACAGGGTGAGCGTCGAAGCGGAAGTGAGGGGTTCGCCGTCGATGAGCAGGATGGCTCCGTTGGGGTTGGATTGGGGTTCCACCGAGAGCGAAAACACCTGTCCGCGTGCGGGTCGTCCGTCGGTATTGAGGTTGTCGTTGACGAGCGTGAGGCGGAAGACTGCCGATTGGTCGGCCGGCACATTGCTGATAGAGTACTGGTCGAGCGTAATCTTCGGGTTCTCCATCGGCAGGGTGGCATTACCCAGCACAAACTGACCGGGATAATACCACTGCGTGCGTACTTCGCCTTCGTAGGGACAATGGCTGGTTCCACCCTCCTGGAAGAAGATGAAACTACCGTATTTCTCTTTCTGTGTAGGACGGGTAATGAAGTTGGTGAGTTCTGCCAGTTTCTTCTGGAAGAGGGTATCCTGCTCGGAGCGATAGACGCTAACGGTCGTATTGGCAAAACCATCGGGCGCGATGGTAAAGCCTATCTTGCGGGATGCGCTTTCGTTGTCCCATGAGCCGGAACCGTCCAACGACAAATCGATCACCGGACTCCATTTGGTCTTCCATTGTGTGCCGGCCGCTTTGCCTTCAATGGTGGTACTATTATTCTGGTCTTCGGTGTATGTATTGCCTGCGGCATATTTCTCAATAAGGTTTGACAAAGCCTTGAAATATTCATTTGTAGCGCCATTTGCTTTATTGACAAGCGCATTACCGGCATTGTTAAAGAAGCCTCCGAGATTGGCCATATCCATACCGAAGGAGACATTACCGGACGCGGAGAACTCGCCGGAGAAGGTCTCGCTATATTCGCGGCTGGTACCTCCGCTGACGGAATAAGTGCCCACTTTCTTGCCTGACTGGATGGCGGTGACTTTATCCTTCTCATTGGTAGCGAGGATAGCCACCCATTTGACGAGTACGGCATTGATGGCACTAATGCGGTCGGGTTCGTTGTAGTCGGGTTTGTTCGTCGGGGTGATAAAGCGATACACGGTGCCTATCTCGTCGTCCTTGGTAGCACGGTTCCAATAGACGGCTTTGCCTTGTTGGTTAGCGATGCTCTGAGCGGTAATGGAGTCAGGCGCATCAATGAGCAAGGAATTCCGTTCGCGGATGAGCTTGGGAATCAAGGTGTTGGCAATATAGTCCTGCGTATAGGCGAACTGTGTACCCATCTTTCCGCCGAGTACGGTCTCCTTGGCGATGACAAAGTGGTATATTCGTCCGTCGGTACCGATGGCAGAGGCTACCTCCTTGCAATACCCGGCTGTGAAGGCGGGTTGACGCAGCAGGTAGGTGCTGTCGTCAATCACGCGCACAGCACGCACGGTACCGTACAGCGCCTCGTTGGTATGGCCGATGAACACATCGCCCGATGCACCCACGAAGGATGGGGAGGAACTGGTGGAAATCTTCTCGGTCGTGGTATACGTACAGGTGTTGGTTCGGCTGTATTTTCCGGACAGCACAAGCGGCAGGGTGAACTGATAGGATTTGCCCACAGAGCTGATGAGACCGGAATAGGAGGTAATCGCTATGACACCTACTGACTGGTCGTAAGAGGTACCGATGGTAGCATCGCAGTTCGTACCTAACTTATAGGCAATGGAGAATGTAGCGGAGGACTTATAGGTAGCGCCTTTCTCCAGATAGCAGCTACTGCCGCTTCCCGGCGGGTCGCGCAGGATATCCAGGATTTGGATGTCAGATTGTATGGCGCGTATGTCGCCGTTCTCGACATTATTACCGGTCACAAAACCGCGCAGGGCGCAATAATCGGTGTTGCTCCCTTCTCGTTCCACCGACAGGTCGAGTGCACGCAGGGCGTTATCGCCGGTAGCCATGAGGTTGAGGTTATCCACCTCCACATTAATCAGCGCTTCGCCCTTATCATCCAGGGGATAGGTTTCGGTTGCCGTATTTTTGCCGGACTTGAAGCCGTTGAATACCTTCAGCGTTCCGCCACTAAGGCGTACGCGGTCGCGCGCGTTCAACTTATTATTGTTATAGAAATAGTCCTCGTACGCGCTCACGCGGAACTGGTAGGTGCGTCCCTGCTGGAAGATAGGATGACCGAACAGGTATTGGACGGTGCCGGTCGAGTCCTTGCTGTACAAGCGGACGGTATGGCTCTGGTCAACGATACTGGATACACCCAGTTTCTCTTCGCCCATTCCGTCTTGCGCCATTCCGTACATCAGCTGTATCATACCTACCTGCATCGGATTGCGGTAGATGCGGTCGAAGCGTGCATTATAGGTAGCATGGCGCCCCATTGAGTCGGAGGTGAGCACGGTCAGCGGCGCATTCGTCAGGTCGAATGTCGGCACGCCCGCCTGCACATCCAGCAGCGTGGCATATCCCGTAGCGGTGGCTTGCGTCACTTTGTACTTCACGGGGAAGAGATCCACCGCGTATTCACCACTGCGTATGTTCGGACGGATAATGATGCGTTTCTGCTCGTAGATGATCTGCGTGCTATCTACGGTGAAATGCAGCGTGTCTTGCGACAGGTCATCAGGGTTATGCACGATATGGGCGGTGTTGTCGCCTTCGAGTTGGAGCACGAGTTGCAGGTTATCACCGAGGTTGTTCGTACCAAATCCCAGAGCAGGTGGCAGGGCTTGCTGGTCCAGGCCACCGGCTACGCGACCTACGAGGCGCACCTTGGTGCGGTCATAGAAGCGTACGCCGTCGAGCGCTTTGACGAGCGAGAAAGTCGTATCGCCCTCTGTGACGAACAGCCATCCGTCGTTGGTGAAGGTGTGTCCCGCTTTGGCCACCTGCAGGCGGCAGGGCATGGACTTGGGCAGCGTGAGCTCGAAGTTGCCGTCAATACCGCTGGTATAGATACCCCCGCCACGACGGATCGTATCGCCGTTGAGGATAAAGCATACGCCGCTCACGGGAATCGTACTCATATGGTATAGCACGCGGCCGCTCAGACGCGCACAGCTCGTGTTGACAAAGTCAATGCCTTGCTGTACACAGCCGTTGGAAGCCAGCGTGACGGTAGCCATGCCGGAGGAGGTGCTGTTATAACTGAAGGTGCCGTACTGCGAGGTAGGCGTGACGGTATATTGCGTGCCGTTGCCATAAGTCAAACTGTCGAATAGGAACGCACCGTCGGCACCTGTGACGAGCGTCTTCAGGGTCTGTCCGTTGGCGGAGAGGCTGACGGTCACGCCGGCCATACCGCTGTTATCGGTCTGGTGGATAGAGCCGCTGATCTCGCCGTAAGGCGTACGCCAACCTTCGGCGGTAGCCGAGTGGTCGGTATGTACGCTCTTGCAGCTGTAGTGCGTAACGACGGTATATTCGTAGTGCTGTCCGGGTACGGCGGAGGTGTCGAAGTAACTGTTGTCCATGCCGCGATAGATCGTGTCCGGCGAGTTGGTGCTGCCTACCGGCAAGCGCATCAGGATATACTGATCCACCGCAGCGGAGGTGGGTATCCATTGCAGCAGCACGCCGCTCTTCCTGTCGCGTGCGGCATCGCCTTTGCTCGCGGTGAACGAGGCGATGCTCGCCGCCTCGTTGAAGTAGAGCGACGGGCCGTTGATCGTTACCGGTTGCAGCGAAGCGGGGTTCTGGAAGCGAATGGATGCGGCACTCGGGTCAATACGAACCTTATAGCTGTAGTTGGTGCATGCCATATTGGCTACATCGGTGATATGGGCAGTCCACGAGCCATCGTCATTGCGGCGGATACTATCCTGCGGCACAACGAGTTCGATGGTTGTGCCGGTCTCCTGCAGGGTGCGCATCAGGATGAGCTGTGCGCCTCTGTCCCACATACAACGCCCGCCTGTAGCGGAGGGAAGGACGCTGCGCTGCATGCTGTCCACCATCTGCCGGAATACCGAGTCGCGCACTGCCGCCCAACGCTCCTGTACCTTTTTCATCCGGCTGGCCGGACCTTGGTTCTTGAGCGTACGATAAGCCGATTTATAGATATGTTGCGTACCTCCACGTACTTCATGAAGTGTGCTGTATATCTGTATCACGCTGCCGTCCAGTTCGTCGACGTGATCCTGATCGCAGTCAATGGAGCACAAGGCGAAAGACTCCCAGTGGTCGTTGTATATCACATTCTGTCCGATGTGTATCCAGACCTCTAAACGACCTAATGTCACAGGAAAAGTATACACGTTCTTTCCCGCATGCAAATAACGCACTAAAGAAGTTCCGGAAGGACGGATACTCATACCGACGGTCTGGTCATAGGATTCTTGCTCGATGTCGATCGTGAACGTGATGGAGTCCGAGGAACCTCTGAGGGTCTTGAAGGTAGGCACCAGTTCGCAATCCTGCGGCAACACCGTACCTTGATCCGGGATCGGCGCATTGTCGATCTTGACATTGAAATGTACCTTATGGTTGGTGGCAAACTCCGGATCCTTGGTGTAGTTCGCCTGCGTAGCTGCCAACGGAGCCAGGAAATTGTGGCGATACAAGGTGGTAGCCTGCGCGAACGGGTGGCCCCATCCCCAGGCACCGGTCGAGGCACGGCGTACACGGTAATAGACCGGTGCGGCCGGCAATACCTGCGATTTGGCAACCAGTTTCAGGTCCATATCGCAGAGCGGGTCGCTGTCCTCCGCGGAGAGCATATAGTCGTTCCACACCATTTCGCGGCATACCGTTGTGGTGTCGAGAGGAATACCCGAATCGGTGTTGCGCGTATCATCCGTAAACAGATAAGTGCCTTTGCCGGCTTTCATAGGCTCCAGACCGATGCTCGTCGCATCGCTGTAGTCCGCCTTCATGGCGCGCTGGATCTCAAAGTAATCCGTAGTCATCAGGTCGGTGGCCTGCGGGTTACGAATCGTCCACGACAGTTGGTTCAGACCGTTATAACTCTCCATCTCGTCTTTCTGCTCCGTCGCGCTGAAACTATAGATGCGGTGGAATGCCGGGACATCGATGCGGTTGGTGCTACGCGTGGTGGTGGTGGTCACATCGGCATTGGGCTGCACGGTAAAGGTAGCCTTGAAGCCGCTCTGAACACTGTCAGTAGCCGGCACGATGATCGCGCCGGCGCGGTTGGATATGTTCACCGGTGTCGAATTGAGCGTAGTGGTATAGGACTTGGGCGTCTGATATACGACATACGGAATAGCCACTTTGCCATCTTTCATGGGCGAACCGCTCTCATCCAGCAGATACAAGTACGGTGACTGCAGCTCAGGCGCCATCAGTTGATCCGAACCGTCCAGACGGTCGGGGAATGTATACCGGATATTCCTATATGCATTCTTTGTTTGGGTATCGTCGGCTTTGTACTTAAAGATATATACATCTATACCTACATAGAACTGCTGGTTGGTCAAGTTCTCCGGCAGATACCAGTCGAACTCCAGATATACCACGCGGTCAAAACTGCCGTCCAGCGATCTCTGGGCAGGCAGGGATACGGAGTGGTTACCCGATCCGGCATCAATCTGCACGGTGCCGCTGGTGGTGCGGGTGATCTTAACGGTACCCATTCCCGCACGCAGATCGACATCGGCGGAACTGTTCACCTTCGGGTCACTGCAGTTCTGCCGATCCGTACTGCGGAAGTACATTATCTGTGAAGAGCCGCTCCCGGACTGGTTCATGGAGTACCATACATGACTGCCAATACCTAATCGGTAGTTGTTCTGCCAACCGTACGACCAGATAGGGATCTTGAAGCGCACTACGCCGTTGCCCATAGACATCACGCTGTAGTTGTTGATTTGCTCCAGGAAGTCGTTGTTGGCGTGTACACTCATCGTACACAAAGCCATCATACCTAGTACGAGAGCTACAAAAAATCTGTTCTTCATCATATCATTATTTAGTAAATTGATTTTTCAACATTTCATATCGGGCACAAAATTACAAATAAAATTTCATATATGCAATAAGCGCGTGCATTTTTTTATATAATGTCGCAATAAATTTACGAATTGTCACAACGGTACTCAAAAAAAAGCGCCCCGAAGGACGCTTTCCCTGCTACGCTTAGCCGTTGTGGGTTTGGTCGTAGGCTGCGAGCTCGACCACTTTTATTGTACCTCGTTCAGAATAAAGTTAACATGCGTACCCTCAACATCTCCGCTCAGGGTCACCGTCTTGGCACTTGCGTCATACGAACCGGATAGGAATTCTTTGCCGGAAAGCGATGCACCCGTTCTCTTGTCGTAAGCGCCTTGTGCATAACGTATCACCACATCCGGATCGTTCGGAGACATCCACCACTCATAGAACGAACCGGAAACCGGCGCTTTGCCGTCTTCTTTGGCTTCCATTGTACATTTGAAATTCATGTGGAAGGTAAATTTGACATAACCGTCTCCTGCATCGTTGGCACGGTAGGTCTTGCCGGCAATCGGTTGAGTAGCCGGATCGGCTGTGGACTCGAGTCCGTTGTTACAAGAGGAGAAAACCATGCCTACCAAACTCAGCGCCATCAGCGCAACAAAAATCTTTTTCTTAGCCACAAGGGCACGATTAATTTCAAAGAAATTTTTCATGATGCTTTTATTTTTAAATAGTTAATAAAATTCACATTCGGCCGCAAAGATACTGCTTTTTTCTCACATATGCAATACGCACGTGCATTTTTTTACGAATTGTCGCCATAAATTTACGAATTGTCACCGGCGCGATACAATCGCCGCAAAATAAACGAACGACAATATGATAGCGAGTGAAAGAATGAACGAAGAAAGGAGAGCGGGTTGCTCTCCTTTCTACATTAGCCATTAGCCTTTCGCCAATAGCCTTTAGTTATCAGAACTGGTCTTCACCGTTGAGGGCGGCTTCGGCAGCCTCACGGGCGGCCTGGATAGCGGCGTACTCCTCTTGGTTGTGAACAGCTATCTTGGTAAAGTCACGCAGACCAGTACCGGCAGGAATGAGGTTACCGCAGATCACGTTCTCCTTCATACCCTCGAGGTAATCCACCTTGCCGCGGATAGCAGCCTCGTTGAGTACCTTGGTCGTCTCCTGGAAGGAAGCAGCGGACATGAAGGACTTGGTGCCCAATGCGGCACGGGTGATACCCTGCAGGATCTGCTTGGCGGTAGCACTCTGTGCGTCACGTGCCTGAACCAGTTTCTTATCACGACGACGGAGCGACGAGTTCTCATCATGCAGACGGCGTGCGGTAATGATTTGTCCCTCATGGAGCGACTCGCTATCGCCGGCATTGGTAACCACCTTGCGGCCATAGATACGATCGTTCTCCTCCAGGAAGTCCATCTTATCCACTACATCACCCTCAAGGAAGCGGGTATCACCGGCCTCGATGATCTCCACCTTGCGCATCATCTGACGCACAATAATCTCGAAGTGCTTGTCGTTGATCTCCACACCCTGCATACGATATACAGCCTGGGCTTCGTTGACAATATAATCTTGAACAGCAGTCGGACCTTGAATAGCGAGGATATCCTCGGGCGTGATAGCACCGTCGGACAATGCCACGCCAGCACGTACGAAGTCGCCTTCCTGTACCAAGATCTGCTTGCTGAGCGGAATCAGATAAGCCTTCTGCTCACCCAGTTTGCTGGTAACGAACAGCTCGCGATTACCACGTTTGATCTTACCGAATGAGATCTCACCGTCGATCTCGGCTACTACAGCCGGGTTGGACGGGTTACGTGCCTCGAAGAGCTCGGTGATACGCGGCAGACCAGAGGTGATATCACCGCCGCTGCTGGTCACACGGGCCATAGAGAAGAGCACGTCACCCACCTTCACATCATCGCCGTCGGCGTGGATCAGGCTGGCCTTAACAGGCAGGTTGTAGGTGCGCAGTACATTACCGTCCTTGTCCACGATATGTGCCTGCGGCATCTTCGCCTTATCTTTGGTATCCGTGATAGAAACCTCACGTTTACCTGTCTGCTCGTCTATCTCTGTCTTGCATGTAACACCCTCGATGACATCCTCGTAGCGGATGTGACCGTCCTGCTCGATGATGAGAGAAGCCTTATACGGATCCCACTCGCAGACCACAGTGCCCTTGGTATATTTCTGGCCGGGTTGTACGAAGAGTTTGGAAGCGTACGGGATATTGAAGTTACTCAATACCACGCCTGTCTTCTCGTCCTTGAGCATCATCTCATTCAGACGGCTTACGACGATCACGTCGCCAGCTGCGGTAGTGATCGTACGCAGATCTTCAATCTCTACAATACCGTCACGCGTGAGCGTATAAGTGTTCTGAGTAGCCGCACCACCAGCCAAACCACCGGAGTGGAAGGTACGCAGGGTCAGCTGAGTACCCGGTTCACCGATCGCCTGTGCAGCGATGACGCCGACGGCTTCACCACGTTGCACCATCTTACGCGATGCCAGGTTACGGCCGTAGCACTTGGCGCAGACACCATGTTTCGACTCGCAGGTGAGGACGGAACGGATCTCCACTTCCTCGATACCGGCAGCTTCGATCGCTTCACACTGCGGCTCGCGGATCTCTTCGCCGGCAGCCACAATGAGCTTGCCGTCGTTGTCGAGGATGTCGTGAACCGACACACGGCCGAGGATACGGAGCGTAAGGGATGCGATGGTATGACCATTAGCATCCTTGATGGCACGTGCCGTCAAACCACGCAGCGTACCGCAGTCTTCCTCGTTGATGATCACGTCGTGGGATACATCCACCAGACGACGGGTCAGATAACCGGCATCCGCTGTCTTCAAAGCCGTATCGGCAAGACCCTTACGGGCACCGTGGGTAGAGATGAAGTACTCAAGCACGGACATACCCTCTTTGAAGTTAGCAAGGACCGGGTTCTCAATATCGGTACGGGTATCAGTAGAACCGGCTTTCAACGGTTTACCCATGATACCACGGATACCTGCCAACTGCTTGATCTGCTGTTGGTTACCACGAGCACCTGAGTGCATCATCATATATACAGAGTTGAAACCTTGGTCGGCATTCTCCATATGGTTCATCAAGATCTTGGTCATCTCGTCGTCGATATTCTTCCACGTATCGACCACGTTGCGATAACGCTCGTCGTCGGACACCTCACCGAAGTTATAGCGCTCGGTGATCTCATCTACGATGGCATTACCTTTCTTGATGAGTTCCTGTTTCTCCTCGGGAATCAGAATATCGTTGAGGTTGAAGCTCAGACCACCACGGAAAGCGCGGTAGTAACCGAGATCCTTGATGTCGTCGAGGAACTGTGCAGCACGGGCTACGCCGCAGGTCTTGATGACCTGAGAGATAATCGACTTGACAGTACCCTTCTTCATCAGCACATTCTGGAATCCTACCTCCTTGGGTACGTACTCGTTGACGATGACACGTCCCGGGGTGGTCTGAATAATATGCTGAACGGGCTTGCCATCCACAATATCCTGCACACGCACATTCACTTTGGCATGCACATCGACACGTCCTTCGTTGAGAGCGATGATAGCTTCTTCTTCGGAATAGAACGTAAGTCCCTCACCCTTCACACCTGCGCGTTCCTTAGTAATATAATACAGACCAAGGATCATATCCTGCGAAGGCACGGTGATCGGGTTACCGTTCGCCGGGTCGAGGATGTTGTGCGAACCGAGCATGAGCAGTTGTGCCTCGAGGATAGCCTCGTTAGACAACGGCAAGTGCACAGCCATCTGGTCACCATCGAAGTCGGCGTTAAAACCGGCGCAGCTCAGCGGGTGCAGCTGGATAGCCTTACCCTCGATCATACGCGGCTGGAAAGCCAGAATACCGTGACGGTGCAGTGTCGGAGCACGGTTCAGCAGAACTGGGTGTCCCTCCATCACATGCTCCAAGATCTCGTAGATGACCGGCTCACGGCGATCGATGATCTTCTTGGCCGACTTAACGGTCTTGACGATACCGCGTTCGATGAGCTTGCGGATGATGAACGGTTTGTAAAGTTCAGCCGCCATCTCCTTAGGCAGACCGCACTCATGCATCTTGAGTTCCGGACCTACGACGATAACCGAACGTGCAGAGTAGTCCACACGTTTACCGAGCAAGTTCTGACGGAAACGTCCTTGTTTACCCTTGAGCGAGTCGCTAAGCGACTTGAGCGGACGGTTGGCATCCGACTTCATCGCCGTTGTCTTACGGCTGTTGTCGAACAGACTGTCCACAGCCTCCTGGAGCATACGTTTCTCGTTGCGAAGGATAACATCCGGTGCCTTGATTTCGACGAGACGTTTCAGACGATTGTTACGGATGATGACACGACGGTAGAGGTCGTTGAGATCGGAGGTAGCGAAACGGCCACCGTCCAGGGGTACCAACGGACGCAGTTCAGGCGGCGTCACGGGGATAGCCTGGAGTACCATCCACTCGGGACGGTTCTTGCCCTGGCTGGCACGGAAAGCCTCTACTACCTGGAGACGCTTCAGGGCCTCCTGCTTGCGTTGTACGGACGACGACTTATCGGCCGTGGCACGCAGCTCGTAGCTAAGTTCATCCAGATTGATGGCTGCCAGCAGGTCGTAGATAGCCTCAGCACCCATCTTAATGATTACCTTCTGAGGATCGGTATCCTCCAGATATTCGTTTCCTTCAGGAATGAGCGCGAGTACCTGTTGGTACTGTTCTTCCTCGAGCAACATACGATTCTCGATAGGAATACGGTTCTTATCGGTGTCGTGCTTCTCGCCTACCTCGACGCCCTCGAGTACACCGGCCTGTACCACGAGGTATTTCTCGTAGTAGATGACCGACTCAAGTTTCTTGGTGGGGATTCCCAGCAGAGCAGCCATCTTGGATGGCAGCGAACGCAGATACCAGATATGTGCTACGGGAACGACGAGTTTAATATGACCCATACGTTCACGACGCACTTTCTTCTCGGTTACCTCTACGCCGCAACGCTCGCAGACGATACCTTTGTAACGGATACGTTTGTATTTACCGCAATGGCACTCGTAGTCTTTGGTAGGACCGAAGATACGCTCGCAGAACAAACCATCGCGCTCCGGTTTATAGGTACGATAGTTAATTGTTTCCGGTTTAAGCACTTCGCCGGAAGAGAGTTGCATGATCTCATCGGGCGAGGCCAAGCCAATACTGATCTTGGTGAAACCGGTTTTCTTATTTTCTTGTTTAAAAGCCATAATAGTCCTCCAATCTTATTCCATGTTAATGCTGAGTGCGAGACCTTGCAACTCGTGCAGGAGCACGTTGAGCGACTCGGGCAGACCCGGTGTCGGGAAGTTCTCACCTTTGACAATTGCCTCGTAGGTACGAGCACGACCGGTCACGTCATCCGACTTGATGGTCAGGATCTCTTGCAGCACGTGGGCAGCTCCGTGAGCCTCCAGTGCCCAAACCTCCATCTCACCGAAACGCTGACCACCGAACTGAGCCTTACCGCCAAGCGGCTGCTGCGTGATCAAGCTATACGGGCCAATCGAACGGGCGTGCATCTTATCATCCACCATGTGACCGAGTTTCATGAAGTAG
Source organism: uncultured Bacteroidales bacterium (assembly GCA_902784585.1). Taxonomy (GTDB): domain Bacteria; phylum Bacteroidota; class Bacteroidia; order Bacteroidales; family Paludibacteraceae; genus Colicola. The sequence continues at coordinate 22,279 of CACZVM010000016.1, forward strand.
GTCACACCGACGGTAGCCATTTGGTCGAACGGTTCACCCGACTCGCCATCGTAGAGCTGCGTCTTACCGGCACGGGGCAGACCTGCTTTGTCGGTCCACTCGTCGAGTTGCTCGAGCGTACATCCGTCGAAGATAGGTGTAGAGAACTTAACACCCAGTTCCTGACCGGCCCAACCGAGCACAGCCTCGAAGATCTGACCGATGTTCATACGCGAAGGCACACCCATAGGATTCAAAACGATATCCACCGGTGTACCGTCGGCAAGGAACGGCATATCTTCCACGCGCACGATCTTGCTGACAATACCCTTGTTACCGTGACGACCGGCCATCTTGTCACCCACGCGGATTTTACGCATCTTAGCGACATAGACCTTGGCCATCTGGATAATACCATTAGGCAGTTCATCACCAATAGTGAAGTTGAATTTCTCACGCTTGAGCGCAGCATCCATCTCCTTGAACTTAGCGATGTAGTTGAGCACGCATTGTGCGGCAAGCGCATTCTTGTGCTCATCGGAGGTCCAACCCTCGAGCAGCACGGTGGTGAAGTCCATCTCGTGCAGACGCTCTTTGGTGAAGTGCTGACCCTTAGCTACCAGTTCGGTACCAAGGATATCCTTGACACCAGCGGACTGCTTGTCCTTGAGGAGGACATAGAGTTTGTCTATCAACTGCTCGCGCAGTGCCTCTGCTTTCTCGCGGAACTGCAGGTCCATCTTCTGGAGCGTTTCTTTATCCTCCATCTTCTGCTTGCGGTCCTTGTTGGCACGTGCATACAATTTCTTGTCGATGATGACACCATCAAGCGACGGGCTGGCCTTGAGCGAAGCATCCTTCACGTCACCGGCCTTGTCACCGAAGATAGCCTTGAGCAGCTTCTCCTCAGGCGACGGATCGGTCTCACCCTTCGGCGTGATCTTACCGATGAGGATATCACCCGGCAGCACGTGCGCGCCGATGCGGATGATACCGTTCTCGTCCAGATCCTTGGTAGCCTCTTCGCTCACATTGGGGATATCTGAGGTGAACTCCTCCATACCACGCTTGGTGTCACGTACCTCGAGCAGCTGCTCTACCACGTGAACCGAAGTGTACATATCTTCGCGAACGATGCGCTCGCTGAGCACGATAGCATCCTCGTAGTTGTAACCCTTCCATGGGATGTAAGCCACCTTGAGGTTCTTACCCAGTGCCAACTCACCACCTTGGGTAGCATATCCCTCGGTCAGGATCTGGCCAGCCTCTACACGGTCACCCTTGCGAACGAGCGGATGGAGATCGATGGTGGTATTCTGGTTGGTCTTCTCGAACTTCGGCATCTTATATTCCTTCTCTGCCGATTCGAACGAGATGAACTCTTCCTCCTCAGAGCGGTCATACTTGATACGGATGATGTCTGCATCCACATAGGTAACCAGTCCATCAGCCTCTGCCTTGATCTGCGTACGGCTGTCGGTCACGAGTTGTTCCTCGATACCGGTACCTACGATAGGTGCTTCAGATGTAACCAAAGGTACAGCCTGACGCATCATGTTCGATCCCATGAGGGCACGGTGGGCATCATCGTGCTCAAGGAACGGAATGAGTGCTGCAGCCACAGAAGCGATCTGGCAGGGAGCTACGTCCATGAGGTTAACCTCAGACGGAGCTACTACAGGGAATTCGGCACCCAGACGGGTCTTGACCTTAGTACGGATGAAATGACCGTCCTCAGTCAGCGGGGCGTTACCCTGTGCCACCACTTGGTTTTCCTCGTCCTCAGCCGACAGATAGAGCACATCCTCGTTGTTCAGATCCACCACACTGTCTTTCACAGGACGGTACGGGGTCTCGATGAAACCGAGGTTATTGATCTTGGCATAGATACACATGGACGAGATAAGTCCGATGTTCGGTCCTTCAGGCGTCTCAATAGGACAGAGACGACCATAGTGGGTATAGTGCACGTCTCGCACCTCGAAGCCAGCACGGTCACGACTCAGACCGCCGGGACCCAGGGCCGACATACGACGCTTATGGGTGATCTCGGCTAACGGGTTCTGCTGATCCATAAATTGGCTCAGCGCGTTGGTACCGAAATACGAGTTGATGATCGACGAGATCGACTTAGCGTTGATCAGGTCGGTCGGCGTGAAGACCTCGGTGTCACGAACGTTCATACGCTCACGCACGGTGCGGGCCATACGAGCCAGACCGATACCGAACTGGTTGTAGAGTTGCTCACCCACGGTGCGAACACGACGATTCGACAAGTGGTCAATATCATCCACCTCGGCGTTACTATTGATGAGCATGACGAGGTACTTGATGATCTCAATGATGTCTTCCTTGGTCAACACTCGGGTGTCATCAGGAATCGACATGTTCAATTTGCGGTTGATGCGGTAACGTCCCACTTCACCCAGATCGTAACGTTTCTGCGAGAAGAAGAGATTCATGATCATCTCTCGTGCCGTTGCATCATCGGCCGGTTCGGCATTACGCAACTGACGATAGATGTAGAGCACCGCCTCTTTCTCGGTCTTAGCCGGGTCTTTCTGGAGAGTGTTGAAGATGATGGCGAAGTCGTTCTCGCGCTCCTCCTGCTTGTGGAGCAGAATAGTCTTCGAGCCAGACTCGATGATCGTATCAATCACTTCGGGAGTCAACTCTTCCTCACGCTCCACCACGATGGTGTTACGCTCGATAGACGATACCTCACCGGTATCTTCATCCACGAAGTCTTCTACCCAGGCCTTCATCACGTCACCGGCCAATTTACGACCGATGCAAGCCTCCAAGGCCTCACGATTTACCTTGATCTCCTCTGCCAAATCGAAGCAGTTGAGGATGTCGCGATCGGACTCAAAGCCGATAGCACGCAACAAGGTCGTTACCGGCAATTTCTTCTTGCGATCGATGTAAGCGTACATCACCTTGTTGATGTCGGTAGCGAACTCGATCCACGAACCGCGGAAGGGGATGATACGAGCCGAATAGAGCTTCGTACCATTGCTGTGCATCGAAGTGCCGAAGAAAACACCAGGCGAACGGTGCAACTGACTAACGATGACACGCTCTGCACCGTTGATCACAAAGGTGCCCTTAGGTGTCATGTAGGGGATAGTACCCAGATACACATCCGAAACGACGGTATCGAAGTCCTCATGATCGGGATCTTCGCAACTCAGGCGCAACTTAGCTTTAAGAGGCACACTGTAGGTCAGACCGCGCTTGATGCACTCCTCGATGGAGTAACGGGGACGGTCGATCGAATAGTCCAGGAATGCCAGAGTGAAGCTGTTGCGGGTATCCTGAATCGGGAAGTTCTCCGAGAATACCTTAAAGAGTCCCTCTTTACGACGCTGCTCCGGAGTGGAATCCATCTGCAGAAATTCGGCGAAGGACTTCAGCTGAATGTCCAGAAAGTCAGGATACGGCATATGCTTTTGCATACGACTGAAATTGACTCTCTGCTGTTTTTTTGTTGTAGCCATTATTTTATATGGTTAATAATTGTTTAACAGAATTAAACTGTTGGTAATGAATAATTTAAATCTAAATCTGTGGGTATGAATTTTATGTTAATTTAATATAACCCCTAAAATAATTACCAAATTTTTCAGTTAATTAATCATTCTGTCCTATTGAGCAGAAAAGGTTTAGACCCTCATTTTTGGTGAGGATCTAAACCTATTCCACTCGGATAAGAGTGGTTGGCCCGTGGGGTATTACTTGAGTTCTACCTCAGCACCTACCTCTTCGAGAGCTTTCTTCAAAGCCTCAGCAGTAGCTTTGTCAACGCCTTCCTTCACGTTAGCGGGAGCAGCGTCAACGATGTCCTTAGCCTCTTTCAGGCCGAGACCGGTTTGCTCCTTAACGGCCTTAACAACCTGGAGCTTGTTAGCACCTGCGCTCTTCAGAACTACGTCGAAAGAGGTCTTCTCCTCAGCTGCCTCAGCAGCTGCACCACCTGCAGCAGGAGCAGCAACTGCTACAGCAGCAGCTGCGGGCTCAATTCCGTACTCCTCTTTGAGGATAGTAGCGAGTTCATTTACTTCCTTAACGGTAAGGTTAACTAATGTTTCAGCAATAACTTTAAGATCTGCCATGATTTATCGGCCTTTAGCCATCGGCATTGGCCTTTTGCTTCTTAAGCGCGCTCTTCGAGCGTCTTGAGAACGCCGTGGATGGTGTTTTGTCCGCTCTGAAGTGCAGAAACGACATTCTTCGCAGGCGATTGCAGCAATGCAACCAATTCGGCGATGAGTTCGTTCTTGGACTTGATAGCGCACAGGAACTCGAGATTCTGCTTGCCTACGTAGATAGTCTCTTCTACATAAGCAGCCTTGAGTTGCGGCTTAGCCTCTCCGGTCTTGTCGCCCTTGGTAAACTCCTTGATAAGTTTAGCGGGTGCGTTACCGGTGTTGCTGAGCATGAGAGCGGTGTTACCCTTGAGTGCCTCGAAGATCTCTGCTTCTACGCCCTTTTTCTCGAGGGCTTTCTGGAGCAGGGTGTTCTTAGCCACCAAGAGTTTGATGTCCTGCTTGAAGCATGCGCGACGCAGTGCGCTGGTCTTCTCAGCATTCAGACCCTCGATGTTAACGAGGTAGAAATGCGAGTATTCACCCAGTTGTGCGCCAAGGGCTTCAATGACGAGATTTTTATCTTCCTTTTTCATACTTGTCTGTGATTTTTTAGAGATTAAAGCGATTTGGTATCGATCTTAATACCCTGACTCATCGTGCTGGAAAGATAAACGCTCTTGATGTACTCACCCTTGGAAACGGCGGGCTTGAGGTGCTTGATCGTTTCGATGAACGCGAGTGCGTTCTCAGCGATCTTGTCAGCACTGAAGCTAACCTTACCGATGGAGGTGTGTACAATACCGAACTTGTCAACCTTGAAGTCGATCTTACCACCTTTGACCTCTTTGACAGCTTTAGCTACGTCCATGGTAACGGTACCGCTCTTGGGGTTCGGCATGAGGCCACGGGGACCTAATACACGACCGAGAGCACCGATCTTACCCATGATCTGAGGTTGGGTGATGATGACATCAATGTCGGTCCATCCACCTTTGATCTTTTCAATATACTCATCCAGACCTACATAGTCAGCACCAGCCTCTTTAGCTGCTGCCTCTTGATCCGGCATACAGAGTGCGAGAACGCGAACAACCTTACCTGTTCCGTTAGGGAGAGCCACGACGCCACGAACCATTTGGTTGGCCTTACGCGGGTCAACGCCCAGACGTACGTCGATATCTACACTTGCATCGAACTTGGTGGTAGTGATCTCTTTTACGAGCTCAGCTGCCTCCTGGATCGTGTAGAGCTTGCCTGCTTCAATCTTCTCAGCAGCAAGCTTCTGTTTTTTTGTCAGTTTTGCCATAATTGTTGATGTTGATTGAAGTTAGATTACTTTACTACGATACCCATGCTGCGTGCAGTACCCTTGACCATTTTGAGTGCAGACTCAACGGTGAAGCAGTTGAGATCCACCATTTTGTCCGTTGCGATCTGCTTAGCCTGCTCCTCGGTGATAGTAGCCACCTTGTTGCGGTTCGGCTGATCAGAACCACTCTTCACCTTAGCAGCCTCGAGGAGCTGGATAGCTACAGGAGGAGTCTTAACGATGAAGTCAAACGACTTGTCCGCATAAACGGTAATGATAACCGGCAGCACTTTACCTGCCTTGTCTTGCGTTCTGGCATTGAACTGTTTGCAGAACTCCATGATGTTCACACCCTTGGAACCCAGAGCCGGGCCTACGGGAGGAGCGGGATTGGCAGCGCCACCCTTGATTTGGAGTTTGATAAAACCAGCAATTTCTTTAGCCATAGTTTTACGATTGTTAATAGTTTTTGACCTTCAAGCGGGCTGGTTTTTGAGTGGTCCGGTAACCCGTAACCCGTAACCTGTAACCCATAACCTGTAACCCTTGGTCTGTTAATAATTTTGAAACTACCGAGTAGTAGCTAACGACCTGTAACGTGGTCTCCTACTCTTTCTCTACCTGATTGTAGCCCAACTCCAGCGGAGTCTGGCGATCAAAGATAGTTACAACCACTTTGAGTTTGTGCTTGTCCTGAATCACCTCTTGCACGGTGCCTTTGAATCCGTTGAACGGACCGTCGACGACCTTGATGCTCTCGCCTGCGATGAAAGTAATCTCGCTGGCTGCACGCGTCTCCGACTCGCTAGCGAGGCCCACCAACTTGTTGACCTCTTCTTGCGAAACGGGTTCGGGTTTAGCCGTTGTCTTACCTCCACTCAGGAAGCCCATCACATGCGGGATGTTACGCAACAGAGGGAAGCTCTCGTCGCACAAGTAACACTCAACCAGCACATAGCCGGGAAGCAGATTGCGCTCCTTCTCGACACGTTTACCATTCTTGAGCGTCACAATTTTCTCGCGAGGAATCAGTACTTGCGACACATACTCACGGAAGATAGTACTGGTGGTCAGAGCACTATTGATGTACTCTTCGACCTTGTTCTCCTTACCGGAAATAGCGCGCAACACATACCATTGTTTTTTGTATTCAGCCATACTAATTCGTAATTTTTAATTCTTAATTCTTAATTCCGAATTAGAGCAGACCATACACAAAGGTCATGATATTCTCAAAGCACCAGTCCATAAGCCATACGATCAGCGCGAGTATTACGGAAGCGATCAATACTATCACTGCGCTTTGGCGCAACTCCTTAACGGAAGGCCAACTCGTCTTGTGAACCAGCTCGTTGTACGATTCTTTAATGTTTTCCACAAAAGCCATATCAGTAGATTTTTTATTATCCTTATTTAGCGCAACCAAATCCGGCTCCAGCGCAAGCTAAAGTCGAATTGGAAGCTATGTAATGTAACATTGAACGCTCGTTCTTGTTTGATATTGTTTGAGACTTCGTCTTTGTTTGACGTTGTTTGAACTACCTCAAACTATTTCAAACCATTTCAAACCACCTCAAACAATTCGATTGTTCTTTGCACGGAAGGCAGGAATCGAACCCACATTGACGGTTTTGGAGACCGCTCTCCTACCATTGGAGGACTTCCGTAAATTTGCTCGGGGCTCGACACCCCGAGCAATGTTTATCTAGTTGACTAGATGACTGACTAGTTTACTAGACGACTATTTCTTTCGAATTAGTCAATCAACTTGGTAATCTGGCCGGAACCTACGGTACGACCACCCTCACGGATAGCGAAGCGCAGACCCTCAGAGCAAGCTACCGGGTAGATCAGCTTAACGGTGATCTCCAGGTTGTCG
>CACZVM010000017.1 GCA_902784585.1 uncultured Bacteroidales bacterium
TGCGCGCAGACGGTCGTCCTGACCGTGCGTCGATTGACCCACACCGCCGAAGCCATGACGCTTAACGACACCCTGGAAACCGTGGCCCTTGCTGGTTCCGATGACGTCAACGTACATGCCCTCCTCGAAGAGGTCAGCAGCTGTGATAGTTTGACCCAGAGCAAGTTCTCCATCGAACTCAAACTCTGCTAAGTGGCGCATGGGCTCTACGCCTGCGGCCTTGAAGTGGCCTGCTTCGGCCTTGTTGGTGTGCTTCTCGCTCTTGTGCATAAAGCCAACCTGAGCTGCTTTGTAACCGTCTTTCTCAACGGTCTTGAGCTGAGTAACCACGCAAGGACCTGCCTCGATTACGGTGCACGGGATGTTTTTGCCGTCGGCACCGAAGACGGAAGTCATTCCGATCTTTTTTCCTAATAAACCTGGCATTGTTGCTTAGTTTTTAATAAATGTTGTTAATTTTAACTCCTCACTCGCCCGGGGGTTAATCTTCTAGTCTTCTAGTGGACTAGTCGACTAGTTGACTAGTATCACTATCCACGGGATGAGGTTGGTTGTTCATCAAACTTTGATTTCTACTTCCACACCGCTTGCGAGCTCGAGTTTCATCAGAGCCTCTACGGTCTTGTTGTTGCTGTTGTAGATGTCGATCAGACGCTTGTAGCTTGCCAACTCGAATTGCTCACGGCTCTTCTTGTTAACGAACGTCGAGCGGTTAACCGTGAAGATACGCTTGTGCGTCGGCAGTGGAATAGGACCACTTACTACAGCACCCGTAGCTTTTACGGTCTTTACGATCTTCTCTGCAGACTTGTCAACCAAGTTGTGGTCGAAAGACTTCAGTTTGATACGAATTTTTTGACTCATAATTAGTAATACTGTTTTTATTTGTTAGTAATTCGCAGAGCGCAGATAACCTAAAGAGTCATTTGCTTAGATGACCCACGCCCCGCAGGGTTAATTTGTTTCTTGCCGTACTTAGAGTCACGTACGTGTGTACGTGTATATGTACGTTATTTATTTTGGAACGTGTAGGTGCGCACGCTTGCGCACCTGCGCGCTCGTTTGCTATCTCTTAGACGAGATCAACCCGTCCGCCGACTTCAGTCAGAACTGCTTTCGCGATAGACGAAGATACTGCCTCATAGTGGCTGAACTCCATGGAGCTCGTTGCACGACCGGAGGTGATGGTACGCAGAGCGGTTACATAACCGAACATCTCTGCCAGAGGTACCTTCGCCTTCACGATACGCGCGCCGGTGCGGCTGGTGTCCATACCCTCTACCTGACCACGACGTTTGTTGAGGTCACCGATGACGTCACCCATGCTCTCTTCCGGTGTTACGACCTCGATCTTCATGATCGGCTCCATGAGCACCGGTTTAGCCTTGGCGCAAGCCTCTTTGAACGCCATCTGTGCAGCGATCTCGAAGCTGAGCTGGTCGGAGTCAACGGGGTGGAAGCTACCGTCCATGAGGGTAACCTTGAGGCTGTCAAGCGGATAGCCTGCCAGAACACCGTTCTTCATAGCCATCTCGAAGCCCTTCTGTACCGACGGGATGTACTCCTTAGGCACGTTACCACCCTTGACAACGTCTTCGAACTGAAGACCACCCGGGAAGTCAGCGTCAGCAGGCTCCACGCGAACGATGATGTCAGCGAACTTACCACGACCACCGGACTGTTTCTTATAAACCTCACGCAACTCAACCGGAGCACTGATTGCCTCACGGTAAGCTACCTGCGGACGACCCTGGTTACACTCAACCTTGAACTCACGTTTCAGACGGTCGATGATGATCTCCAAGTGGAGCTCACCCATACCGCTGATGACAGTTTGACCTGTCTGCTCGTCGGTCTTAACGGTAAAGGTCGGGTCTTCCTCTGCAAGCTTGGCAAGACCCACGCCGAGTTTGTCGAGGTCAGCCTGGCTCTTCGGCTCTACAGAGATACCGATCACCGGTGCCGGGAACTCGATCGACTCGAGTACGATAGGCTTGTTCCGTATATCCTTAAATCCTACGCCCGCGCCTATATCACCCGCGAGGATGGTCTCCACCGGGTTCTGATGGTTGGAGTGCATCTGGAAGATACGGCTGATACGCTCTTTCTTACCCGAACGGGGGTTGTACACGTACGAACCTGCATCGAGATGACCGGAGTACACGCGGAAGTAGCACAGACGACCTACATACGGGTCGGTAGCGATCTTGAACGCAAGTGCGCAGAGCGGGTCTGCATCGTCCGGGTGACGCTCTTCTTCCTTCTCCGTGTTCGGGTTGGTTCCGTTGATCACAGGAGTGTCGAGCGGACTCGGCAGGTACGCGCAGACAGCATCCAACATCGTCTGCACACCTTTGTTCTTGAACGACGAACCGCAGATGACCGGGAAGATCTTCATCGCGAGGGTACCCTTGCGGATAGCCACGCGGATCTCATCCTCGGTAATGGTCGACGGATCGTCGAAATATTTCTCCATGAGCGTGTCGTCGAACTCAGATACCGTCTCCAGCATCTTGTCGCGCCATTCCTCAGCCTCAGCCTGGAGGTTAGCAGGGATCTCTTCCTCTACGTACTCAGCGCCCATGGTCTCGTCATGCCACAGGATAGCTTTCATCTTCACGAGGTCAACAACACCCTTGAAGGTCTCCTCGGCGCCGATAGGGATCTGGATAGGACACGGGGTCGCACCCAGCACCTCTTTGATCTGACGAACTACATCGAAGAAGTTGGCACCGGAACGGTCCATCTTGTTCACGTAGCACAGACGCGGTACGTTGTATTTATCGGCCTGACGCCAAACGGTCTCGGACTGCGGCTGTACACCACCTACCGAGCAGAGCGCCATCACAGCACCATCGAGGATACGGAGCGAACGCTCTACCTCTACGGTAAAGTCCACGTGCCCCGGAGTGTCGATCAGGTTGATCTTGTACTTGTTGCCGGCGTAGTTCCAAAAGGTCGTTGTAGCAGCAGAAGTGATAGTAATACCACGCTCCTGCTCCTGAACCATCCAGTCCATCGTAGCCGCACCGTCGTGAACCTCACCGATTTTGTGAGTCAGACCCGTGTAGAACAAGATACGCTCAGAGGTCGTAGTCTTACCGGCGTCGATGTGTGCCATGATGCCGATATTACGGTTTAATTTCAAATCATGTTTTGCCATTTTCTTTCCAATCTTTTTGTTTTGTCTTTTCGCCCCGAATGGCTAAGCGCCTCCGGAGGCTCTCCGGTTAGAAGCGGAAGTGTGCGAATGCACGGTTAGCCTCAGCCATACGGTGCATATCCTCTTTACGCTTGAAGGCACCACCCTGGTTGTTGTATGCGTCCATGATCTCTGCAGCCAGCTTCTCAGCCATCGAGTGACCGCCGCGCTTGCGTGCAAAATTGATCATGTTCTTCATTGCGATGGACTCCTTGCGGTCAGCACGGATCTCGGTCGGCACCTGGAAGGTTGCACCACCGATACGCTTCGATTTAACCTCTACGAGCGGGGTGATGTTGTCGAGAGCCTGCTTCCAGATATCCAGAACCATTACCTCACCGTACACCGGATCCGGCAGAATAACTCGTTTTTGCGGTTTTGCTTTTCTCATTGTCTTAAATAATTTTAATTTTGGTTGTTGTCTCTTCAGTAGCCGAGTTTCGACCGCTTACTCAACCCTCAACCCATTGTTTCGTCCCAAATATGGAACATTTAGTTAGATTAGTTTTGCATTAACTGGTTTGTCAGCCGCATGGCTAACTTGCTCCGGTTCTAAACCGGTTACTTTTTAGCTTTCGGACGCTTAGCTCCGTATTTGGAGCGGCGTTGGAGACGATTAGCCACACCTGCGGTATCAAGCGAACCACGAACGATGTGATAACGAACACCCGGCAGGTCTTTTACACGGCCGCCACGTACCATTACGATGCTGTGCTCTTGCAAGTTGTGTCCCTCACCGGGGATGTAAGCGTTGACCTCCTTCGTATTCGTCAGACGAACACGTGCCACTTTACGCATGGCGGAGTTAGGTTTCTTCGGGGTCGTTGTGTAAACACGTACACAAACGCCACGACGCTGCGGACAGCTGTCAAGAGCCGGGCTCTTCGACTTGTCCACCAGTTCTGCTCTTCCTTTTCTAACTAATTGTTGAATTGTAGGCATTTTGTTGTTTTTAATTTGATTTGTTTAACTATAAATATTCCATACTTTCATCCGCGCTTTCGTGCTTATATAATAGGCGTTTGCGCATATGTAAGCCTGTGCACGCGCTGAAAAAGCGTGCAAAGGTACTACTTTTTTCTGACATACACAAACTTTTCTAAAGAAAAATGCAAAAAATCTTACTTTTTCTTCAAAATGTAAGGTTTAGGTGGCATTTTTATCCTCATTTCCGCGTTGCAACTCCTGATTCGAAATATCGATATATCGAAGCGTCGGAGTGTCGAAGTACCGTTGTAACGTTCGTTCCTTACAGGCATGGAGATATGAGAAAAAAAGGAAAAATGTAATGTTTTATACGTTTGAAAGTCATCAAAATTTGCATATATCAAAAAAATGTATTATTTTTGCACGGAATTTGAGAAACGTCATGAGGTCAGGACGAGATGGCGTCAGGACGACGGGAAGAGAGAATATAAAAGACAATTGTGGTTTATGGCAAAGTTTTTGATACTAGGAAACGAGATCAAGTTCCGGAGTGGGGAGTTGGATGAGAAACACTACGCACGGCGGTTAGTGGGGCATCCGGAGGGGATAGCCGTAAAATGCAAAAAGCCGAGTTACACAAAAACGGAGCGAAAGAAGATGGCCGAACGGCCTCAAGTAAAGCGGTTTATAGAAGTCAACAAAGAGGCACAAGTAATACTTCACGACCCTATTTTGCGTGCGGAGTGGGAGGAAAAGCATCGTTTGGCACGCAGGGACGGAAGCAAACATAATTACTATGTGCATGTACGGCTTTGGGACTTTATCCGACATACCCTGAATCAAGAAAAAATCGAGGCTGAGAAAGCCTAATTGACAGCCGAAAGTCGAGAGACAAAAGGCATCCTGAAAAATTCTCCACAAATACTTTATTTTCAACGAATTAACATCATAAGCTTTCTATGAGGTTCCTATGAGCTTATTATGAGGTTTATAGTTTCCCTGGTGGCACGATGATGGATTACTGGCGGTTTTCAGTAGGTACCGTATTCAATACCTTTGACCTTATTAATCAGAAATACTTGGTTATTAATCAGAAATACTTGGTTATTAATCAGAAATACTTGGTTATTAATCAGAAATACTTGGAAAAATTGCATTACACAGCAATAAATTTGCATATGTGCAATTTTTGTTGTACCTTTGCACGCAAATTCCCATGTGGAAAACATCCTGTCTATGAAAAAAACGACTCTCTTATTCGCAACCCTATTGACGTTCTGTCTGAGCGCGGCAGCGCAAAGTTCCGGTTTTGCCAAACTGGACGAGTGGACCAAGACGTGGAAAGAAGTCCAACAGACTTATTTCGGTTATCCGGCGAACGAACATTCCGCTTTAGCGGATTTCTACCAATGGTATGTCTCTTCGGGCATGGACGCCGTAAACCTGAACAACGCCGGTGACCCCATGACCGACGATCCGTGGAGCATGTCTTCTCAGGCGTTCGAGCGCGAGGTGATTGAGTTCTTTGCGCCGTTGTACGGTTTTCAACCCAACCAAGCATGGGGCATCGTGACGCACAGCGGTACGGACGGCAACAATCACGGAATCTATTTCGGAGCCAAATACTTGTTCAACAAGACAGGCAAGATGCCGGTAGTCTATGTGTCGGACGAGGCGCACTACTCCAACCTGCGTCTGTGCGATCTGCAGAACCTTGACATCAAACTCATTAAGAGTGATAACATGGGTCGCATGATCCCCGAAGAACTGGACAAGGCGCTGGACCACACGCGTCCGGTGCTGATGGTCTATGCAATGGGTTCGACCTTCAAAGGCGCTATCGATGACATGGAGGCGCTGAACGCCGTATTGGACAAATATCCCGAATTGGTGGTGTACCGTCATGTGGACGCAGCGCTGTTCGGTGGCTATCTGCCGTTCACCAGACACAAGGATCTGGTCAACAGCCAGAAGATGCGTTATGACGCCATCGCCGTCAGCGGACACAAGTTCTTCGGCATCGATTCGCCTTGCGGACTCTTCCTCTGCACTCGCGATATATATGACCACCAGAACAACTTCAACGTGACCTATCTCAACGGCAACATGCGCATGATCAACTGTTCACGCGATGCCGTACAGCCGCTTAAGTTCTGGTGGCTCATCCAGAAAGTGGGCTATGACAAGTGGTGCCAGCAAGCCAACGGAATGCTGGAGAACACGGTATATCTGAAGCAACAGTTGGACAAGATCGGATGGCCGTGCTGGTCAAACGAGTACAGCAACACCGTCTTCTTCAAACGTCCGGCACCGGAGATAGTACAGAAATACCATCTTGCGCAAGGCTATGACGAACATTTCGGCGGCGAGCTGGCACACGTCGTCGTCATGCAGCACGTAACCAAAGAGAAAATAGACGGATTCATCAAAGCCCTGAAGGCAAAGTGAAAACCTTCCGTAACTTTCTGTTAATGTAAAAATTGTAATATGACGGCATTTCGTGACTTTTGGAAGAACTATAAAGAGGAATTTTTCTTTTTTCTGCTGCTTTCGGCGTTTACCGTATTGAGTCACTGGCTTTCATGCTTCATTCCGGCCGATTTGTTTGAGAATGTCATTCTCATCTTCCAGCACGGTGCAAACCTCGCACTCTGTGCCATCGGCGCGAGGTTGCTGTTTGTCCACTCAGACGGGATGCGTATTCGTCTGGCATGCGGTTATGCGTTGGCCATATGGGGATGCGCGGAAGTGTACTTCATGCTGCAGACCTATGTCTGGGATATACCCGTGCTCCATCTGGGCAGCGACCGGATGACGGCATACATGCTGCTCGCAGGCAATTTCCTCGGATGGCTGCTGCTGATCTATCCTACGGAAACACTTCGTCCGGGATGGATGAATCTGGAGAGAGCGTTGCTGCAACTTTTTCCGCTGATTGCGCTGAGCGTGTTGGATTATTTCGTGCCGTACGACTTGCGTTGGCTCACCTCGCTGTATCCGGTATTGCTCTTCATCTTTGTATTGACGCACATACGCGCGTACAGAATATGGTGTGAGAACAACTATTCGACGATGGACCATATTGACGCACAGTGGATCGTCCGCTATCTGAACATGCTGCTTGTACTGGGGATGTCGTATGTCTATATGATGGTGAGCGACAACCCCTGCCGTGCTTTCACGCAGAACCTCCTTCTCTTTTTCATATTCTCCTATAGCATCGATCAGATCCTTTTCCGTCGCGTCCCGTGGGACAACCTGATCGGCACGGAAGAGCCCTACGCGGCGGAGAGCCGGCCGGAGAGAACCGTTCTGACGGATGAGCCGAAAGGGGTGACGGACGGCACATGCGTACAATCGGAAAAAGCCAGAAAACTGGAACAATGGATGGAGACGGAGAAGCCCTACCTCAATCCCAACTTCAAACTGATCGACCTCATGCAGGTGCTGCCGATGAACCGCACCTATCTGTCGGAGTTCATCAACACCACCTACGGCTGTACGTTCTATCAGTTCGTCACCCGCTACCGCATCGAGGAGGCTAAACGTCTCATGCGCGAGTGTCCCGAACTGAAGATGGCGGATGTAGCCACTCGTTCCGGCTTCTCCTCACAACCCGCTTTCTCTAAGATCTTCACCAAGGAGACGGGTCAGACGCCACGCGAATGGTATAAGCAATTTTCCTTTGCGTAAGAATTTGCAGGGTATATTTTTCCTTTGCGTCAATAAGTACATGCGAGTGTTGCGTATGTACTTTTTTTTATCTACTTTTGCACTCGGTTTTGAGTGGCCCTATGGCATAGGTGCGTACTATTTAGTCAAGTATGAAAGTTTCCATCTCCCGCACCTATGCCGCCACTTTTTTATTACAACAATCCTTTTCGGCCCGTCCAATGATCTACGTCATCCTATCTATCCTCCTGATTGCTATCGCTTTTGTCGTCTCTTTCTGCATGTATATTCGCGACAAGCGGCACGCACGCTCCGTTCATGCCCGCCGGCCACGGATGGAACAGGAGATTCCTTTATATAAATTATGTTCGTGGATCGACGACGAGGTGGCCACACGCAAGCTCTACAAGACCACCAATCTGTCGGCAGCCGATCTGGCGGACGAACTGGGCATCTCGGAGCGGCGGCTGAGACATACTATCTTCAACGCCTACGACAAGACGGTTGACGAGTACCTCCAGGACCGACGCATCCAAGCCGCGTGCCGGCTGCTGCGCGAGCCATCGGAGATGACGCCGGACGAGATCAGCCATGAGTCGGGCTTTGCGTCGCAGGCCGCCTTCCATGCTGCCTTCAAGAGCGCCATGGGCCAAACGCCGGAGCAATACCGCAATATGACCCGACGGCAGAACTAATCCCGCAGATTTTTCCTTATCGTCAAAAAAATGGCATGCACCCTTGCGTATGTCATTTTTTTTGTGTACCTTTGCACGCCAAATGTGCAACACAACAAAACAACACAAAAAACACATTGTCATGAAACGGATATTGATTCTACTGATGGCTCTGCTTCCGATGATGGCGTTTGCGGCCGACAAACAAAAAGTGGTTCTTGCCTGCGACCTCCACTGTCAGGGATGCTGCGACAAGATCATGAAGAATATCGCTTTTGAGAAAGGCGTCAAAGACCTCGTATGCGACCTCAAGACCAAAACCGTCACGGTGACCTACGATGCCAAAAAGACCGATGTACCTACCCTCCTCAAAGCCTTCGAGAAAATAGGCAAACCCGCAACGGTCAAGGCTCCCAAAGAACCGCAAAATGCGTCTGCGCGAGTGGTTCAGCGAGGAGCGACTGGCGGTGATCCGCGATGAGGAGCAACTACGTGCGCTATGTCAAGCATGGTACGAGCAGAATCAACACAAACAGATATGAAACGTTTTTTCTTCATCGCAGCAGCCGCAGCGCTGCTGACCGGGTGCTACTACCGCACGGATAGTCCGCGTGGATCATGGGCAAAAGGATGTGACCTGAGTTGGTTGAGCGAGATGGAACATGATGGAGTCAAGTTCTATATGCATACGGACGAGACACAACCTCCAAAGGCCACCGACTGCATCGAGTTGCTGCGCCGCGAAGGAATGAATGCCGTGCGCTTGCGCGTGTGGGTGAACCATAAGACGGGTTGGAGCAACCGAGAGGATATGCTGGGTCTGGCTAAGCGTGCAGCCAAGGCCGGCCAACGCATCATGATTGACATCCACTACTCGGATTTCTTTGCCGACCCGCATCATCAGACGATCCCGGAGGCGTGGAAGGACTACAGTTACGAACAACTGTTGGAATGCGTCCGCGAGCACACGCTGGAAGTGTTGTATGCGTTGAAAGAAGAGGGCATCCAACCCGAGTGGGTACAGATAGGCAACGAGACACCGAACGGCATGTTATGGCCGGTCGGACAAGTCGACCGTGACAACGGCAACTGGGACTACTATGCCGGCTTCACACGCATCGGATACGAAGCGGCCAAAGAGGCATTCCCTGACATCACCGTCATCGTGCATGTCGATAATGCCTACGAGCAGCGTGACTGGTTCTGGGAGTCGATGCAGGCGCACGGCGGCCAATGGGACATGATCGGCCTCAGCCACTACCCGATGATGAGTGCCTGGAACGGAGGCAAGAGCTGGCAGGAGATGAACGAGTTGGCAGAGCAGAATATACGCCGACTGATCGCACAGTGGCACTGCCCGGTGATGATCTGTGAGGTCGGTACATTCGCCAACAACCCAGAGTCAAAAGCGGTGATGACTGATTTCATCGAGCGCATCACGGCCATTGATTCCTGCGCCGGTATCTTCTATTGGGAACCCGAGGTCTATGGCGGATGGCGACCCGCCGAGTATATACCTCTCGGATGGGGCAGCTACGACATGGGAGCCTTCACGCCCGACGGATGCGTCAGCGAGACCTTGAAGACGATGCTGAGATGAGCTGGCACTATATAGTGTATGGCATATTGATTTATCTGGCGGCGATCAACGGGATGACCTTCTTTGCCTACGGCATCGACAAATGGAAGGCCAGGAAGAACCGATGGCGTATCCGCGAATCCACGCTGCTGTGGCTATCGGTTTTCGGAGGAAGCATAGGCGCATGGCTGGGAATGAAAGCATGGCATCATAAGACGCAGCACAACAAATTCAAATACGGCATTCCGGCTATTCTGCTGATGCACTGCGCCTTGGCCGTCTTTGTGGCTTATCTTCTGCTTAGATAGCCATAAATCATTCGGCATTTGCAATAATTCGTCCCAAAAACTTGCGAATGTCAAAAAAAATGTGTAACTTTGCACGCCCAATTCAATAAGAGTCTATGCGCTTTAAACACATACACATCATCGCGGCATTGTTCCTGATAGTAGGAATGTGTATCCAGTGTGTGGTGGCCTACCAACGTGCGGCGGAGCGTGTGCAGGAGCGGATGGGGCTGGAGATGCAAGTGGCGCAGGAGAAACTGCTCTTCGAACTGTACGACGCCTATGACGTAGAACACCAGCTGAAGGAGTTCATGCGGGACGAGATGACGGACCCGACCGAACTGCTGGACAAGACCTATTCGATGCTGAAACTGCATCCGCAGTTCTTCACCTGCTATATCGCCTACCCTCCTTACGCTTTCCCCGGCAAAAAATGGTACGCGCTGAATTCGTACCGTTCGGGAGACACGATCATCTCGGCCACGTTCGGTGACCCGAAGCACGATTATTTCCAGCGTGAGTGGTGGATAGGCGCACAGGAAAGCGGCAGAAACGGTTACTGGAGTCAGCCGTACCATGACGAGGCCTACACGGAGCCTATCTTCACCTATTCGAATGATTTTCGCGACAAGGAGGGCAATCTGATCTGCGTCTTCGGCATAGATTTCAGCGTGAGTTGGTTGCAGCGCACGCTGGAGAAATACAAGCCTTTTGACGATGTAGTGTTCGCGCTGTATAGTTCCAACGGAACCCTGCTGGCTGCCAGCATTCCGACGAATAGCGACTTGTCGCTCCTGACAGGCAATCACGCGGTTCGATCGCTGCAGTCGATTCGTCCTATCGACATCAACATGATGATGGCGGTGCCGAGGACTTATATCTGGAAGAGTATTCAAGTAGGTATTCTGGGGCCCTTGGCCGTGTTCGTACTGGGTATCGTGATCGTAGGACTGCTGCTGAGACGGATGGCGCGTGACGAGAAGGAGAATGCGCGGTTGGGACTGCAGCAAGGCGTGATGGCCAAAGAACTACAGATCGCTCATAATATCCAGATGGGAATACTGAAAGAGGGAGAGGTTAGAGATGAGTGTTTAGAGTTGAACGCCACCCTTATACCGATGCGCGAGGTGGGTGGTGACCTGTATGATTTTCACCGGGAGGGGGACACACTCTGGTTCATCATCGGCGATGTGAGTGGTAAGGGAATACCGGCCGCCATGTTCATGAGTGCGACGGTCAACCTGTTCCGTGCGATAGGCAGACAGTCACATTCGCCCGGACAGATGATGGAAGAGATGAACGTGGTGCTGAGCGAGAACAACCCTTCGCTGACGTTCGTCACCGCCTTCATCGGACGACTGCATATCCCGAGTGGTGAGTTGCTCTACTGCAATGCCGGTCACTTGCCGCCGATTATCTACTCCCCCGTAACCGGTAACCCCTCACCCTTAACCCCTAACCCGAATATCCCGTTAGGGTACGACGGCCGTTACTCGTTCGTTGAGCAAGGTTGTATGCTCGGCGAGGGGGAGCGACTGGTGCTCTATACCGACGGCGTGACGGAGGCGCGTAACAGGCAGCGAGAGATG
Source organism: uncultured Bacteroidales bacterium (assembly GCA_902784585.1). Lineage (GTDB taxonomy): Bacteria > Bacteroidota > Bacteroidia > Bacteroidales > Paludibacteraceae > Colicola. The sequence goes on from CACZVM010000017.1 coordinate 11,931, forward strand.
TTGGGTCAGGGTCGTCTATCCGAGCTGGTGAAGAGTGGCAGAGACCTGCTGGCGGCCGTGAAGCAGTATATGGGTGAGGCCGAACCGGTGGACGACATCACCCTGCTGACCATCCGCAAACGGAGCGAGGTTCAGCCGAAGACGCTTCGCGTGGCCAACCGCGATGACCAGTGGCCGGTGCTCAAACGTGCCATCCATGAATACGGCGTCAGCGTGGGGATGGAGCGGCGGGCGCTGCAGAAACTGGAAGTTGCCACCGAAGAGGCGGTGGTGAATATTCTGCACTACTCCGGTGCCGCCGAGATCGAGATGGCGCTGAGCCGTCAGGACTCAGCCTTCTGCATCCGGTTGACCGATGACGGCCGGGCTTTTGACCCCACGGCACACCTAACGAAGGCGAAGCCGGAGGAGAAGCAGATAGGTGGGCTGGGTATCCATCTCATCCGCCAGCTCGTCGATGAGATACACTATGAGCGGAAAGAAGAGAGGAATATCCTCGGGCTGGTGAAGAAAATTAACCCATAACCCATAACCCGTAACCCATAACCCGTAAGCCCTTAAAATTACACAATATGAAAATCAACATCGTACCGAATGATCAGGAGACACGTGTGTGCCTGATAGGCGAATTGGACACTACCGCCACGACGAATCAGGCGGAGGAACTCAACCAAGTGATTGCGCTGGCCGACAAGGCCCTGGAGATCGACTGCACGGAACTGGAGTATATCTCTTCGGCTGGTCTGCGGTTCTTCATGCAACTCAAGCGTGAGAGTGAAGCCAAGGGTGGCCGTATTCGCATCACCCACCTCAACGAAGACGTAAATGACATCTTCCGTATGAGTGGATTCCAAAACATATTTACCATCGAATAAGTTATGGAAAAACTTATTTCTCAATTCAAGAAACACGTGGCCGAACGGCCGAATGATATCTTTGTTGTGGCCGGCAACAAGCGACTGACCTTCGCTGAAGTGGACCGACTGAGTGACACCTTAGATCCTCAGTATGTAACCCGTTGCGGTGAGAAAGTAGCGGCGTATATCGTGCCTCGCAGTGAACAGATGGTGATCGTTCCTATCGCGATAGCCAAGGCTGGTCTGACGGCCATGCCTCTGGATAGTTCCTATCCCGACGAGCGACTCAACTACATGCGCGAAGACGCATCCCAATATGATGGCGACGAGGCGTTTGTATTGCTCTACACATCGGGTACGACGGGTGTTCCTAAGGGGGTCATGTTGAGCGAGGCCAACCTGCTGGCTTTCATCACCTTCCATACGCAGCATATTGGTCTGCACGCGGGTAGCCGTTACGCCACCTACGCCGGTTACGGCTTTGATGCGTTTCAGATGGATCTGTGGTCGTGCGTCTGGGCAGGAGCTACTATCTATATCATCCAAGACGACATCCGCTTTAATCTCGAGAGCATCAACGAGTATATCCGCAAGGAGCATATCACGCACCTCTTCATGACCACGCAGATGGCGACGCAGTTTGTGCTGAGTTATCCGGACGTGCCTTGTATGGAATGGTTGGGTACAGGTGGAGAGAAGTTGATCAGTCTCGACCCGCCTACCTACCGCCTGATGAACGGTTACGGTCCGACGGAGTGTACGGTGTACGTCAGCAGTTTCTATGTGGAGAAGAACGAACCGAACATTCCTATCGGTAAGGCGAATACGAACGGTACACAGCTCTTCGTGGTAGGTCAAGACGGCAAGGAAGTGCCGCAAGGTACGGAAGGCGAGTTGTATGTTGCCGGTCCGCAAGTGGGACTCGGTTACCTCAACAAGCCGGAGAAGACAGCGGAGGTGTTTGTCGAATGGAACGGCAAGCGCTGCTACAAGACCGGTGATATCGTACGTGTTCGCGAGGACGGCAACATCGAGTTTGTGGGCCGGCGAGACGGACAAGTCAAGATACGTGGTTTCCGCATCGAACTGAAGGAAGTGGAGTCTGTCATTCGTGAGTACGAAGGCATCAAAGAGGCGACGGTACAGGCCTTCGACTACCCGGACGGAGGTAAGTATATCGCGGCTTACGTCGTGAGTGACAAGAAGATAGACATCGCGGCGCTGAACGCCTTTATTGCCGACAGCAAACCACCCTATATGGTACCGGCTGTGACGATGCAGATAGACGCTATCCCGCTCAATGCCAACCAGAAAGTGGACAAGCGGGCGCTACCGAAGCCCGAAGCACCGAAAGCGGAGAGTGGAGAGTCGAAAGTGGAGAGCGCACCGCTGAACGTGCTGGAAGAAGAGCTACACGCCATCGTAGCCAAGGCCCTCAACATGGAGGACTTCGGTATCACCACGGACCTCAGGTACGTTGGTCTCTCGTCCATCCTCGCCATCAAACTGGCTACACTGATCTATAAGCGTTTTGGTATCCAGCTGGACGCCAAAGAGATGCTGAAAGGTATCACGGTACAGGCGATTGAGAATGAGATACTCAAGGCGATGCTGAACAAAAGTGGAGAGTCGAGAGTGGAGAGTGGAGAGCCATCACCAATCACCAATGATCAATCACCAATGCGCGAAGCCGCTCTCTCTTATGCGCAGACGGGAGTCTATTTCGAGTGCGCCAAGAACCCGACCTCCACGCTGTATAACGTACCTATCTGCATGCAACTGCCGCTGAAGACTGAGACGGAAGCCCTGCGGCAAGCCGTACGTACGGCGGTGGCTAACCACCCGGGCTTGTTCGTTCATTTCACGTCCACCGAGAGTGGCGTGGTACAGACGGTGGATGAACAACTGCTGGCGCAGGCTGGTAGTCTGGCGATAGAAGAACTGCAACAGACGGAGCAGGAGTTGGCGGCATACAAATACACCTTCGTGCGTCCGTTCAACCTCGCGAAAGACTTCTTATGCCGCTTCGCCATCGTGCGGACGGAGAAAGCCGTCTACCTGCTGAGTGACATCCATCACCTGGTGTGCGACGGTGCTTCGTACGACCTCTTCATCCAAGAGATATGCAACCTGCTGGAGGGTAAGTCGATTGAGGCGGAGATATGTTCGTACAACGAGTTCGTGGCAGAGCAGAAAGCCGCCGAGAGTAGTGATGAGTTCGCTGCTGCGAAGGCGTTCTTTGCCGAGCGGTTGAATGGCATCGAGAGCGTCACGGAGTTGCCGGCAGACATCACTAATCCGCACTCGCCGGGAGAGAACGCCCGCGTGTGCATTCCGTTTGACATGCAGAAGGCGGAACAACTGGCCGGTAAGCAAGGAGTCACACCGGCTGCGGTACTGCTGGCTGCCGTCGAGTACACCCTGGCGCGTTTCGGTGGCAACGACGACATCTGTCTGACCACTATCTCCAACGGCCGCAGCAACCTGCGCGTGAGCAACACGATGGGCATGTTCGTCAACACCCTGGCGCTGACTGCTAAGATAGGCAACCAACAGGTGGCAGACTTCATCCAAGAGACTGCAGCGGGTTTTGAGGCAACCCTGGCACACGAGAACTACCCGTTCGCACGCATCGCTGCCGACTTTGACATCAAGGCAGAGATCATGTTCGCTTATCAGATGGGCGTCATCAGTGACTTCCGCGTGTTCGGCGAACCGGTGGCGGTGGATGAGACGATGGAACTGAACGTGCCGAAATTTAAGATCGCATTCTATATCATGCCGATGGACGGCGTGCCGAGTATAGCGATCGAATACGACAACGGCCTGTACAGCGAGGCGATGATGCAGAACCTTGGTCAGTCGATAGCGAACGCTGTGGTAGCCTTTGCGCAAGCACCGACAGCGGCTTTGCGTTCTGTCTCGTTGCTCAATGAGGCGCAGACGGCCGTGCTGGACGGTTTCAACCGGACAGAGGTGGCCTACGACGACTCGCAGACCATCGTGTCGCTTTGGAACAAACAGGTCGAAGAGACCCCGGATAACATCGCCGTCGTCTATCACGACGTACGGTTGACATACCGCGAAGTAGATGAGCGTGCGAATGCTATCGCGGCACAAATAGCCAATGCCATAGCCAATGCCAATGCCGAACCGGTTGTATCTATCTTGATTAACCGTTCGGAGTGGATGGTAGTGGCCTCACTGGCGGCACTGAAAGCCGGTTGTGCGTACCAGCCGCTCGATCCGAGTTATCCGGCAGAGCGACTGAACTTCATGATGAAAGACGCCGCGGCATCGCTGCTTATTGCCGATGAGGAACTGCGGCCGATAGTAGATGAGTACGAAGGACCGGTTCTCTTGACAAAGGACCTGTCTCAATTACCAATCACCCATTACCAATCACCCATTATAAATCCTCAAGACCTGTTCATTCTGCTGTATACCTCTGGTTCGACGGGTGTGCCGAAGGGTTGTCAGTTGGAGCACCGCAACCTGGTGGCTTTCTGTCACTGGTACCATCGCTACTATGAGTTGAAGGCGGGTGATAAGGTAGCGGCATACGCTTCGTACGGCTTTGATGCCAACATGATGGATATGTACCCGGCCTTGACTTGTGGTGCAACGGTGTATATCATCGGTGAGGATATTCGTCTGAACCTGCCGGACCTGAACCATTATTTCGAAGAGGAAGGCATCACGCATTCGTTCATGACGACGCAGGTGGGTTATCAGTTCGCACAGAACTGCGACAACCACTCGCTGCATCATCTGTCGGTAGGTGGAGAGAAACTGGCCACGCTGACGCCGCCGACCCACTACTTGATGCACAATGCCTATGGCCCGACGGAGTGTACGATCTTCACCACTACGTATCCGCTGCATGAGCAGGAGCAGAACATACCTATCGGACGACCGCTGGACAACCTGTGTCTATACATCGTAGATAAGGACCTGCACCGCCTGCCGGTAGGTGCGACGGGTGAGTTGCTCGTGAGTGGTCCGCAAGTGAGTCGCGGTTATCTGAACCGCCCGGACAAGACCGCCGAGACGTATATCGACTGGAACGGTCGGCGTTGTTACCGCACCGGTGACGTAGTACGTTACCTGCCGGACGGCAACATCCAGTTCGTAGGTCGTCAGGACGGACAGGTGAAGATACGCGGTTTCCGCATCGAACTGAAGGAGGTGGAAGCCGTCATCCGCGAATACAAGGGCATCAAAGATGCTACCGTACAGGCCTTCGACTACCCGAACGGCGGTAAGTATATCGCCGCGTATATCGTGAGCGACGAGAAGATAGACATACAGGCGCTCAATGCCTTCATCAAAGAGCGAAAACCGCCCTATATGGTGCCGGCGGCTACGATGCAGCTGGACGCTATTCCGCTCAACCAGAACCAGAAAGTGAACCGCAAAGCCTTGCCTGCTCCGCAGTTGCAAGCCGAGGACCGCGACTACGTAGCGCCGGAGAACGATCTGGAGAAGCTATTCTGCGACATCTTTGCCGGTATCCTGACGATGGACAAAGTGAGTGCGACGGATAACTTCTTCGAACTGGGCGGTACGTCGCTGATGGTGACGCGCGTGGTGATCGAAGCCGACAAAGCCGGTTATCACGTAGCCTACGGAGATATCTTCAACAACCCCTCGCCGTGTATGTTGGCCCATCTGGTGGACCACTCGGCTACGCCGGAGAAGGCAGAGACGAAGGCAGAAGACCCGACGGAAGTAGCGATGACGGATTTCGACTACTCGGATATCAACGCCATTCTGCAGCTGAATAACGTTGATACGTTCCTGCAGGGTGAGCGGCAGGAGTTGGGGCACATCTTGCTGACCGGTGCGACGGGATATCTGGGTATCCACGTTCTGAACGAACTGATCGCATCCGACGCGAAGAGCATCACCTGCTTGGTGCGCGGCAAGGATCAGCACGATGCCGAGCGACGCGTGAAGAACATGTTGTTCTACTATTTCAGTCGTCGCTTTGATGACTTGTTCGGTAAGCGTCTGTTCGTCGTCAACGGCGACGTGACGTCAGACATGACCGAAGCCGTAGGCGAGAGAGCCTCACTGATCAACACCGTCTTCAACTGCGCAGCCAACGTCAAGCACTACTCCAAGACCAACGACATCGAGAACGTCAACATAGGTGGGGCAGAACAGTGCGTAGCTTTCTGTCTGAAGAACCACGCACGGCTTGTACATATCTCCACCACTTCGGTGGCAGAGATATGGATCGACCGCGGAGACGGTAAGGCCGTGCCGATGATTGACGAACGCAAACTCTATTTCGGGCAGTTCCTTGACAACCGTTATATCAGTTCCAAATTCATGGCAGAGCGGATCATCCTGGACGCTGTGGCGCATAAGGGGCTGAGTGCCAAAGTGATGCGTGTCGGCAACCTCGCCGCACGTAGTTACGACGGTGAGTTCCAAGTCAATTTCTCCACCAATAGTTATATGGGACGCATCAAGATCTTCCATATGCTCGGTTGCTGTCCGTTCGACGAGTACGACTCAATCACAGAGTTCTCGCCGATAGACCAGACAGCCAAGGCGGTGGTACTATTGGCCTCCACGCCGAAGGAGTGCACGGTCTTCCAGCCCTTCAACAACCATACGAAACTGCTGGGTGATATCCTAATGCTCTTCGAGACAATGGGACCTGCCATCCGTTTTGTGGAGCCGCAGGAGTTCCAGGATGCGGTGTTGACCTCGAGTCAAGACCCGACGAAGGCCGATGCTCTCGCAGCGATGCTGGCGTACCAAGATGTGACCCACGGACAGAAAGCCGTCATCATCGAACGCGACAACCGCTACACCTGCTCGATACTGCACCGCCTCGGCTTCCACTGGACCGAACCCGACGATGCCTATATCCACCGCATGCTGACGGCCATCTCACAATTGGGATTCTTCAACCTATAACCACATCAACCTAAGGAGCTTCCTATGACCCCTGACTTCAAAGAATACCTGCAGAACTGCGACATCCACGGTTACCTCACCGCCTTGCACCGAGAGGCGGACCGAGGAGACGTGGGGAGTCTGCACATTCTGCTCTACCTCGCCATCATCGACTCGGAGGTAGAGGACGCTGTAGACTACAGCAACCTGCTCATCGACGCCGAGGACGAATACACCGTGGACGTTCTCTGGCCGCTGCTCTACCAGGCGATCCAGGAGACCAACAAGGAGCTGGGGGTGTGCGATGACGACCGCAAGTACCAGCGTGTGCTGGGCGAAAACTTCCGAACCGCTTACGCCTTCGCCGAGGCGGCCTACCGGAAGGACCACCCTGACTTCCAACCGCTGTCGAAACTCTTTGGCAAACACGAGATCATCATGCAGAGGGCCTACTGCGACCATGTAGGCAAGCAGCCCATGCCTATCTACCGCGAGGTAGAGCCGCACGACTGCGTACCGCAGCAGACAAAGGACTACTGGCGCAGCCTCTACCGCCGCAGCGACTGTAGTGCCAACCAGCAGTCGATATACAACGACGCCATCTCCTATGCCCAAGAGGGCGATCCCTACGCCATGTTCATCGTCGGCTATCTGCTCCGACACGGCATACGCACCCAACACGACTTCCCGCGCGTCACGATCCTACAGGCTAACATCGATGCTGCCTATCCCTGGCTCAAAGCCGCAGCCGATGCCGGCATCGCAGAGGCATGCTGGGAGACAGCTGCTATCCTCTTCATCTACGAGAAAGATGATCCGGCCAACGAAACACTCGGGTGGCAGTATATAGAGAAGGGAGCCGCACAGGACGACCTCGACTGTCTGGAGACCCTTTTCAAGCACTACGAGGGCAAGGACGACCGGAAAGCCCGCATCTATTTGGAGCGCATAGCCGCACAACGATCCACGCACGAGTATAAACTCAAGTTGGCACACTGGCTAGAGACCGGTCGCGGGGGCGACAAGGACGAGAAGCGCGCTTTTGAACTCGTGGAATACGTATGGAAGCACTCTTCCTGCAGTCCGTACGACAGTTCGTGCGAGGACTCGACGGATATGCTCTGCCGTTACCTAAACGATGGCATCGGATGTGAACGGGACTACCAACGTGCCTGCCGCATCCGACGAGACTTCAATGCCGAGGAAGAACGCATGTGGGAACTACTCACCAAATAAACAACTAAACAAACAACAACATACACAACAACATACACCATGAAACACTTACTTTTAGGTGATGAGGCTATAGCCCAAGGTGCCATCGATGCCGGACTGAGCGGCGTCTATGCCTACCCGGGCACCCCATCCACAGAGATCACTGAGTACATCCAGGCAGCCGTCAGAATTCAGCATTCAGAAATCAGCTGCCGCTGGGCAACCAACGAGAAGACCGCGATGGAAGCCGCCCTCGGTATATCCTACATGGGCAAACGCGCGTTGGTCTGCATGAAGCACGTAGGTATGAACGTGTGCGCCGATGCCTTCATCAACGCCGCTATCACCGGCGTCAACGGAGGACTGATCATCGTGGCTGCCGACGACCCGTCGATGCACTCCAGCCAGAACGAACAGGACAGTCGTTTCTATGCCAAGTTCGCCATGATCCCCTGTCTGGAACCGAGTAATCAGCAAGAGGCCTACGACATGATGGCGTACGGATTTCAACTGAGCGAGCGCCTGAAGACCCCCATCTTGATGCGTGTGACGACCCGCATGGCCCACAGCCGTGCCGTTGTCAACACCACCGACACCCCAAGACCGCAGAACGAGAAGTCGATGCCCGAGAACGTCAACCACTTCATCCTCCTGCCCGCTTTCGCAAAGAAGAACTACGCCGAACTGGTGGACCTCCAGCCGGTGTTCACAGAAGAGAGCAACACAGCCGGTCATAACACCTATGTCAAGGGGACCAAACCCGAAAAAGCCATCCTCACCACAGGCATTGCCTACAACTACCTCATGGAGAACTACGATCCGAAGATGGGCTGCTCCATCCTGCGCATCACCCAGTACCCGTTGCCTCAAGCGCTGATTGAGCAAATGGTGGCCGACGGCATGAAGGAGTTGCTCGTCATCGAAGAGGGTCAGCCGGTAGTGGAAGAACTGATCTGCGGTATGATCCCGTCGAGTGTACTGGTCAGAGGTCGTCTGACGGGTGACCTGCCGCGTATGGGTGAGTTGTCGCCCGACTGTGTGCGTCAGGCGCTTGGCATGAAGGCGCTGCCTACGCTGGACAAAGAACCGATCGTCGTCGGGCGTCCGCCTGCTCTATGCCAGGGGTGCGGCCACCGCGACATGTATGCCGCACTCAACGAGGTGGCACGCGAGTACACCTCACCACGTATCTTCGGCGACATCGGCTGCTACACACTGGGGGCCCTCTCGCCCTTCCATGCCATCCACGCATGCGTCGAGATGGGCGCATCGGTCACGATGGCCAAAGGTGCCGCCGACGCAGGTCAGCACCCTGCCATAGCCGTCATCGGCGACAGCACTTTCACCCATTCGGGCATGACGGGTCTGCTGGACTGCGTGAACGCCAACGCCAACGTCGTCATCCTCATATCCGACAACCTCACCACCGGCATGACCGGCGGTCAGGACAGCGCCGGCACTGGACGACTCGAGCAGATATGTTGCGGCTTGGGCGTCGCGCCGGAGCACGTACGCGTGGTCGTGCCGCTGCCGAAGAACATGGAAGAGATCAAATCCGTTCTGCGTGAGGAGATCGATTTCCCCGGCACTTCCGTCGTCATCGCCCGCCGCGAATGCATCCAAACACTCAAGCGGCATCTGAAAGCAGCAAAAAAGGGTTAATTGTGCATTTTTAATTGTGAATTATGAATTGTGAATTAATCGTGCCCTTTAGGGCTAAGAATTGTGCATTTTTAATTGTGAATTATGAATTGTGAAGATTTGCTCTGCAAATAATCGTGCCCTTTAGGGCTAAGAATTGTGAATTATATGAAAAAGGATATTATTTTGGCAGGAGTAGGAGGACAGGGAATCCTCTCCATCGCAACCGTTATCGGTGAAGCAGCCTTGCAGGAGGGACTTTACCTCAAGCAGGCAGAAGTACACGGCATGTCGCAGCGAGGCGGAGACGTTCAGTCCAACCTGCGCCTGTCGTCCGAACCTATCATGAGCGACCTTATCGCACGAGGGGGAGCAGATCTGATCATCTCGCTCGAACCCATGGAGGCGCTGCGTTACACCGAGTACCTCCGTCCCGACGGATGGATCGTCTCCTCGTGCGTGCCGTTCCTTAACATCCCTAACTATCCGGAGCTGGAAGAGGTGCTGACGCGCATCAAGGCACACAACAACCATGTGCTGCTCGACGTCGAGGCGCTCGCCAAAGAGGCCGGTGCTCCCGCGCAGGCGGCTAACATGGTCCTGCTGGGTGCAGCCATCCCCATGCTCGGCATCGATCACCACAAGATGATTGACGGCGTCAGACGAGTCTTCGCCCGCAAAGGAGAGGCCGTCGTGGACACTAACATCCGCGCCGTCGAAGCAGGCTACAATCACCAATAATCAATCACCTGACGGTGTCCCCGTCAAACGGGGTGGAGAAATGCCTTGACTTGGCACTTCGAACGGCAGGAGTAGCGGGGAGCGTCACTCCAACCAGACACGGCCTCCGCCGGAAGGGGCACCAAATAACCAATAACCAATCACCAATCACCAATTAGAATGACTTTCCCGTTAGATAAACATATAGTCGATTCGATCTGCCGCCAGTTCGGGCTACGCAATTTCGACGAACTGGGCAATGCCAGCATACGCCAACTGGCGGGCGTCGTTCGGCAGATCGAACAAGCCACGGGCGTAGAATACGTTAACATGGCCCTGGGCGAACCCGGACTACCGGCGGAGCAGGTAGGAATAGAGGCGGAGCACAAGGCACTGCTGAACGGCTGCGCTTCCCACTACCCGAACATCATCGGCATTCCCGAAGTGAAGAAATGGGGTTCGGAGTTCGTACGCGCCTTCATCCATCTCCAGCGTCCGCCCGAGTGCATCTTCCCCACTGTGGGATCGATGCAGGCGGCTTTTGCACTCAACTCAATGCTCATTCAGTTGCAACCGGACAAGGATACAATCCTCTTCCTCGATCCCTGTTTCCCCGTCCAGAAGATGCAATGCAACGTGATCGGCAGTCGCATCGATGCCTTCGACATAGCGGACTTCCGCGGAGAAAAATTGCATGACGAACTGGAACGACATCTCCAGTCCGGACGCATTGCCGGCATCCTCTATAGCAACCCGAACAACCCCACTTGGGCATGCCTGACGGATGAGGAACTGCGCATCATAGGCGAACTGGCCACCCGGTACGATGCCATCGTACTCGAAGACCTGGCGTATATCAACATGGACTTCCGCGAGCCCGATAGAGGTAATCCCTATTCGGAGCCTTATCAACCGTCCGTAGGACATTATACGCACAACTGCATTCAGATGATCTCCTGCTCGAAGATCTTCAGTTACGCCGGTCAGCGCGCCGCTTTCGTGGCCATCGACCCTGTGCTGGCCAAACGCACCTACCCCGCCCTCGGCAAGCGCCTGCACAACAACGGCGAGTTGCTCCAGAGCTTCGCCTATGTCTTCCTCTACGCCCTCTCCAGCGGCGTCACCCACTCCGTCCAGTACGGCATGGCCGCAATGCTGCAGGCGGCGTGCGAGGGGAAGATACGTTACGTGGAGAACACCCGCGAGTACGCACGACGCGCGCATCGTATTAAGGAGATCATGCAGCGCAACGGTTTCCACATCGTCTACGACAAAGATGCCGATGGACGCGAGGTGGGCGACGGCTTCTTCTTCACCTTCGGCTACCGCGACTGGTCGGGCAAGAAACTCGTCAACAAACTCATCTACTACGGCGTGTCTGCCATCTCATTGGAGAGTACAGGAGCCAAACGCGAAGGCATGCGCGGATGCGCTTCCTCGATACGCGAAGACCAATATGAACTGTTGGACGAGAGGCTCAGTAAGTTCAACGAAGATTTTAGCTTATACGACCCTTATGAACCCAAAGACTCCTATCAAGTATGTTAGTCCGGCTGAGGCGGTGAGCCACGTACGCTCGGGCGACACAATTGTCGTACAAGGCAGCACGAGCATTCCTACCGTTCTGCTCAATGCCCTGACCGAACGCGCATCTGAGTTGCGCGACGTCAAGTTGATCTCCGGCTTCGGTGTGCTCCCGGAGGATGCTCCTTATGCCAAACGCGAACTGATGGACTCCTTCCGCGCCTTGTCGATATTCGTGCCCAACACACTGCGCCGTGCCATGCGCGAGGGCGTGGCAGACACCATTCCCGCCTTCCTGGGAGAGGTCCCCTTCCTCTTCCGCAGCCGCCAGATACCGGTGGATGTGACCTTCCTCAATGTGAGCGAACCGGACGAGGAAGGTTACTGCTCGTTCGGCGTGTCAGCCGACATAGCTTTCTCCGGTGCCGAGTGCTCGCGCGTGGTGATCGCGCAGGTGAACAAATATATGCCGCGCACGTTCGGTGACCCGGTCATCCATGTAAGCCGACTCACTGCCATGTGCCGAGGCGACGTGCCGCTGGTGGAAGTGCCGACACCTGTGCCCAACGAGATTGAGACTCGCATCGGCAACTACGTGGCCTCAGAAATACCCGATGGCGCGACGATACAAATAGGGGTAGGAGGCATTCCCAATGCCGTCATCAACGCGCTGCGTGACCACAAGCATCTGGGCTTGCATACCGAGGCCATTACCGACGGCGTACTCCCATTGATTGAGAGCGGCGTGATTGACAATAGTCTGAAGAAAGTGCTGCCCGGCAAGTCGGTAGGTAGCCTGGCGCTGGGCTCGAAGCAGTTCTACGACTTCATTGACGGCAACCGCGACTTCGTCTTCCGCGACGTAGCCTGGACCAACGACCCGCAGATCATCCGCCAGAATCCCCGTGTAATGGCCATCAACTCCGCCGTAGAGGTGGATCTAACCGGACAGATATGTGCCGACTCCATCGGCGAGACCATCATCTCCGGCGTGGGCGGACAACACGACTTCATGTACGGAGCAGCACTCTCTGAAGGCGGCAAATGCTTCATCGCACTGCCCAGTATGACCAACAAGGGCCAATCGAAGATAGTTGCCCGACTAACCCCGGGGGCCGGAGTCGTCACTACTCGCTTCCAGGCACAATACATCGCCACGGAACATGGCATTGTTTATCTGCGCAACCTGCCGCTCGCCGAGCGCGCCAAGGCGCTGATCAGCATTGCCGACCCGTCGGTGCGTGAAGACTTGGAACGCGCTGCGGTAGAACGGTTCGGAATAGGTTTTCTGCGCCTCAAATAGGCCTTATATACCACAAAAAAGGCACCTCCGTTACTGAAATGAACCCCGAAAGTTAGACAAAAAACTTTTGGGGTTTATTTTATGTATAAGAAACACACTTATGAAGAACGGCTGTTAGCTGTAGAAAAATGT
>CACZVM010000018.1 GCA_902784585.1 uncultured Bacteroidales bacterium
AGTAATGGCGTTTACACCTGTTTGCGTGACTCATGGTGGACAGGGAAAGAGATATTTATGCCTTATCAATCCGACGAGTTTATAGAAATTGGAGGTTGGGTAGAATAAAACGGCACATTAGAAGAGCCTAAAACCGAAGAAACAGCAAGCGGCAAACGCTTACTAGATAAAACTATTTCCGAGAAAGGCGGTTCACCGCTCAGTTTTGAGCAGGCAGCGCAAGAAGCGTATAAGAAAATTGCTCCTAAAGTAAGCGCTGTCATCAAGGAACAGATTCAGCAATAAGGCTCATATTTCGGGGCGGGCAATCAGATTGCCCTGGAAAGGAAGAAAGCAAAGCGGCGGCAGAGATGTCGCCGCTTGTGTATTCCGGCATTAGATGCCGGGACAAGAAAACAAAGAAAGAAAACTATCCAAAGGGGCGTTCGATGCGGATGACGGCGCGGATGAAGTTGTCTATACGGGCATAGATGAGGTAGTTGCCGTCTTTGTCCTTGGGGGCGATGGTGTCCGGAGTACCCTGAAGTTGGGCATAGAAACGAGCCTTGTAGTTGTCTAAAAGGGCTTGTTTGTCCGGCGGTAGGGGCGTTTTGAACTTAAGGGAATCGATGAGTTCCTTGGCAAAATGGGACGCTGCGCCGAACTGGGACATATTCGCCCGTTCGCGGATGAGAGCAGGGCTGGTCTTGAAATTGCGCGGATGAGGTGTATAGGCCTCGAGACGACCAACTTTGGTCACATTACCATCGTAGTCACGAAAGATCTTACGACGCTCAACCATGCCTCCTTTGACGCGGGCACCAAGCACCTCCTCGATGTCTTGTGTGTGTTTGATTCTTGCCATAGTATTTATTATTGTATTGGTGTTGCACAGGTGTCGCTCAGGTGTCAATCTCGATAATGACGCACTTATCTCGTACTTATCTCCAACTTATCACGCACTTATCACGCACTAATTTGGTGCAAAAATACTACAATTTTTCGGATTTTGCAAGAAAAATCGGAGGTTTTTTCGCGTATGTTATACTATATATATACATAGTATATATATACATTTTGTTGACTCATTTTTATTTGCATATGTCAGAAAAAAAACGTACCTTTGCGGCCGCAAAGGTTTCGCAGACAAACGAAGTAAAAAATTGATAATCAAACGAAGTAAACAAACAAGCAATCTATCTATATGAAAAGAACGAATTGGCTTATTGCCTTGGTGGTGCTCGGCACTACGACCTTGATGGCACAACAGAATGATCCGATAGCCACCGGTTTGGGCGGCGTGGCCACTGTGGCCGGAGAGACCAAAACAGCTCTGTCGCAGAAGGACAGCAGTTCGGTGCAGACACTCGCCCAGGACATTCCGCTATGGAAACAGAAACTCTACTACGGCTATAATTTCGACATCTATTTTCACCATGACTCCCGTAAGGATCGCAAAGAGAACGGATGGTCGATTGCTTTGCAGCCCGAAGTGGGATGGAAACTCACGGACCGTATCTATTTAGGTATGCGGGTAGGCGGTAGTTATGCCAATATGACTATCCAAAGTGATGTGAAACTGATTGACACTACCTATACCGCCGATCTGCGCGTGCATCACGGTTCATGGCAGATTGAGCCGTATATGCGCTATCGACTCAAGACGCTTTTTAACGGGAAAGTGGGAATCTGGATCGAGACGCATTTATTTACCGGAATGGATTTTCCCCGTGTTGCGGATAATATGGAGCGAGGTACGGATTATGACGGCTTGAGGCATAGTGTTACGTATGGCTTTCAGGTATCGCCCGTCATCACCTATCAGTTCAATAAGAAGAGTACTTTCCAGATCTTCTTCTCCATCCTCAGTATCGGGTATAGCGGTAGTACATACTGCTATGCGGATGGTTCGAAACAGTACATCAACGATGTCATCATCTTCTCCGGTAAACTCAGTAACATGCTCGCCAATCAATTCACCCCAGGTCTGTACGGCCTGAAATTCGGTGTGCAAAAGAGTTTTTGATGATTGGTAATTGGTTATTGGTAATTGGTGAAGGGAAGTAGGCTGCTTTGGAAGATTCCGCTTGTCGCGACGTGCACAGCGTTGGGACTTGTGCTTCTGCTGCTGATAGCAGTAGGGTGCGTCCTGTATGTGCCTTCGCTTCGCAAAGCAGCGCTGGATAAAGGTGTGGCCATCGCTCGTGAGAAGACGGGCATGGACATTGAGGTAGGTGATCTGTCGTTGATAATCGGCGATTCGACTTCTTCTCAGGCCTCTTCTCCATTCGTTCTTCATGTTTCACCGGTCAATATTTACCGCGCGTACAAGGGGCAGGGGGATTTGCCCGTGGTGGTAGGGATAGACAGCCTCTTCGTAGGTCATCGCGGTCAGGACACGCTACTTTGCGTTCAACGATTGCGCTTGAACGCAACAATGCACAATGCACAATGCACAATGCACAATTTTAGCGAAATCACCTCTATTCCGATTGAGGTGGAACAGCTGCTGCTGGACGATGCGGCTTTCCACTCCGACACTCTGATCAAGACGACTGGTGTGGATGTGACCGTAGGTCATCTGGAAGTGGCCAGTCCGGCACTGAACATCGCCGACGGACGTTATCCGCTGCATAGCTTGCGTCTGGAAGATGTGTATTGCGGCATCGATCTGCGTAAAGACCCGAAGGCGAAGTCCGACAGCGCGAAACAGCAGAAGAAGCCGCTGCGCCTCTGCTTTGAACTGCCGGACGGCGAACTGCGAAACATCCATTTTGCCCTCACTCCGCTCGACCTGCATGTACGTACGGGTTCGCTCTCGACGGAAGCCACGGTGGACGTGGGCACCAACTGCTATACCACCCGCCGGCTGGAGGTAGGGCGTTTTGCGCTCGACCTGCGTCAGCTGCATATACCGGTGGATACGATATACGGCACCGCGTGCGCCGACATACAACGCAATCGCATCACCAGTGAGGGACTGCATGTGCGTTCGGACGAGTGGGGTGCGCAAGCCGACCTGTCGGCCACGGCGATGGACCTGAAGAGTATGCGTCTGGATGTGTCGGCCGATGCGTCCTACCATGGCAGCAGGGCGCAGGTGCGCGGCTATTATGACATAGACGACGAGGCCTACGATGCCATCGTGCACGTGGAGCGCGTCGATCTCAGGGCACTGATGCAGGACAGCACGCCGCTGGTGCTGGCGGGTGAGGTGGAAGCGTCGGGTAGGGGCGTTCGTCCCAGCCGGCCGATGCAATCGAGCGTCCGGGTGCGTCTGGACGAAGCGCGCTACGGCGTATGGAACCTGTCCGGCACGCGCCTGGAAGCCTCGACAGACAGCATGGTGGCCCTTGATGTGGATGCGCCGCACCTGGCGGTGCGTGCAGCCTCGCCCATGCCTCTGATGACGCTCATCGAGCGTATCAAGCCGATGGTGGCCACCGTCAGCGATTCGGCAGTGCTCGCATCGATCACCTCGCTCAGCGACCTGACGGCACTGGATACGATACGCCGCAGTCTGCCTGCGATAGAGGTGGCTGCGACGATGCACAAAGGCAGTCCGCTGCAACCCCTGATCGATCGCAGCGGAGTGGAGATAGACGAGGCACATCTGTCGCTGCGTTCCGACTCGCTCCGCACCGACCTGACGGCCGATGCCACCCTGCCGCAGACAGAAAACCCCGAGGACGCTACGGCACTGCGACTGCCGGCTATCCGTGGCGGTGTGCGCGTAGGGATGACCGAGGGACACACCGAGGCTATGGTGGAAGCCGCGACGCGACTGACTGACGGACTGATGGCAGTGGAAGGCATATGCACCGATGCCGCATTCCGGATGGCCGTCCAGCGCGAGGGCAAGCTGTTGCACGGCGACGGCAGGCTGACGCTGGACAGTCTGGCCTACGGCGAGATGGCACTGGGCAACAGGGCTATAGATATGCATCTGACAACCTCGCGGGCCTATGCGAACGCCCTGCGGGTGGATGTGCAATCGGAAGATATACCTCTGGATATAGTGGACGGACTGATCAGTTCGTCGGATCTGGCACTGCACGGTGCCGTTAGGATGAGTGCTTCGGTGGACGGCCTGCCCCGTAAGGCGGATGTGTCGGCCGAGGTGCTGCCGCTGGGAGTGCGTGCCGAATACAAACCCTACAAGATAGGTGCCAGCCTAGGCGAGACGCCTATCGTGATGAAACATAACAAGGTGGACCTGAACGGTCTGGCGGTGTACGGCGTGGACAGCACCTATCTGACGCTGAGCGGCGGACTGGACCTCAACCGCATGAGGATGGACATGACCCTGCAGGCCGACAGTTTTGTTCCGGTCAAGCTGGTCAAAGGCGGTCCGATCCCTTTGTACGGAGAGTTGGCCACCGACCTGCGCGGCACGCTGACCGGTCCGCTGGACAAGCTCGTGGCCGATGTGGACGTGACGATACTACCCACTACCGACATCACCTATCCGATAGACAAGAAGAACCTGGCGCAAGTGAAGCCGCACGGCACGGTGAACGTACGCTATGCCATGGCCGACACGATGCCGCTCAGCCTGGGCGGACAGATCAATGTGGACGACGGCATGGTGCGCTATTCGCCGAAGATGTACCCGATCATGCCTTTCCGCGTCGATTCGGGCAGCCACGTGTCGTTCCATGGACCGGCGGGTAAGACGCGACTGGATATATCGGCTTCGCAGAAAGTGAAATCGGATGTCAAGTCGGAGGACGAAGAGACGCGTCGCGTGGATTTTACCACCGGTGTGCGTGTGAACGGCGTGGTGGATTCGATCGGTCTGCACTCCATCGATTTCTTCCTGGAAGCCCCGGAAGACGAGACGATCACCCGCGAACTGGAAGCGGCGGACGAAGAGACCCGCGAAGGGCTGGCGGCCACGCTGCTGGCTACGGGTATGTATGTGGGCGAGAGCAACGTGGCGGCACAACAGGACGGCTATGCGCTCTCCTCTATCGTGAACAGTCGTATCAACGCGGCGATGGCCAATTCGAAGATAGGCAAGGTGGTGGATGTGGACCTGAGCAGTGCGCAGACGGTACACCTGGGCGGTACGACCAACGATGTGAACGTGGCCATCAGCAAGTCGTTCTTCAAGAAACGTCTGCGTGTGACATTAGGTTCCACCTTCACCGACGACCCCGAGATCAACAAGACCAGCGGTCTGCTCAATTCGTTGTCGGCCGAATACAAACTGACCAAACAGGGCAACGTGCTGTTGCGTGTGTTCTCGCAGCGCGACTATAACAACGTCCTGGAAGGTGAACTGTACAAGTACGGCCTCGGCGTGCGTGCCACGAAGGACTGGCGTCGCCGTGAGGCATACCGTGGCGACACCCTGCTCCGCACCTACAACCTGACGGCCGATGCCGGTGTGGCATATCGCTCGAACAACAGTATAGGTCCGGACCTGACCATCAAATCGTCCATCAAGAACCTGTTCGGGCGCGACGAGACTTTTGCCATCAAGGCCAACGGAGCGTACTACTGGGGAATACGCAATCGCCATCCGGGTGATCCGAAGAAGACAGACACCTACAAACTGGGTGTGGCCACGGCGCTGGTCTTCCCCTACCTGCACTGGACGGGCAAGAACATCCCCGAAGGCACCACACGCTATATACTGGGTTACCAATACGAGAACATCGCTGGAGGCTACGGCGTACACAAACTGTCCAGCGGGTTTACCTATCATATCCGAAGCTCGGAGTTCATCACCCATTCGTTCACGCCCTTCTCGCTCTCCGTCGTGCTGATGAAGGCCGAATCGGACAGTCTGATGGACAAGGCTGCAGATTATCCGCAACTGATCAAACTGTATGCCGGCAATGAGTTCGTGCCCTCGATCAGCTACAACTTCACCTACAGCGACTACCGCACCACGCGTCCTGTGAACACGATGGTGGAACTGGGAGTGAAGGAGTCGGGCAACCTGGTCTATGCGCTCTACCGTCTCTTCGGCCGAGGCCTAGACGAGAACGGCAACCCGACCAGTGCTGCCCAGTTTAACCAATACGTCAAACTGACGGCCGAGCTGCGCAACAGATATAACATCACCGACCGCATCTGTATTGCCACGCGTCTGTTTGCCGGTGCGAACATCCCGCTCGGTTTCTCGAAAGACGCCCCCTTGTCGGAGGCGTTCTACGCCGGCGGCGGAAGCGGTATGCGTGCCGCCTCACCCTCCTCGTACGGTCCGGGTAACTTCTATTCGCCCAGATACAACCAGAGTTTCTTCCATTCGGGTGATGTGAAGCTGGAGGCCAACTTTGAGTTCCGCTTCCCGATCGTATGGAAACTCTACGGTGCGGCCTTCCTGGATGCCGGTAACGTATGGAACTGGCGTAGTGCGAAAGACCGTTACGACGAGGAGACCTACAAGGAAATAGTAGAGAAGATGGAGTTGCTCAACGACGTGTACGACGGTATCCTCAACAACCCCGATGTCCTTAGCCAGATAGCCCTCGGCACCGGTGCCGGTCTGCGACTCGACCTGGACGGACTGGTGCTGCGTATGGATATAGGTGTGGCTATCCACGCCCCCTACCAGACCTACCGCAAGGACAAGGACGGCAATCTCGATAAGTCGCAACCCATCACTACCTACTTTAATATCCCATCCGCGATGGATGCCCTGCGATTCAATTTCGGTATCGGCTATCCGTTCTAAGCGTATAGTGACTAAAATAAGAAGAAAAACAAAAAAAATTTGCATAGTCCATTTATTTTTACTATCTTTGCACTCCAAATTGAGTAACAAACTAAAAGAACACGTATATGACAACAACCAATCGCATTGTACTGTGTGTGTTATCCGCAGTAGTCATGGCCTCCTGCGGCATTGACATGCCCAAATCCACTCCCTCGTCTTATGAGACGATGACCGTTAGCAAATCCGACATCGAACTGCCGATGAAGTTCAGCGCGAAGATGCGCGGAGAGCACGACGTGACCATCGTGCCGCAGATCAGCGGCCAGCTCATGCAGATCTGCGTGAGCGAAGGTCAGCAGGTGCAGAAAGGTGCGACGCTCTTCATCATCGACTCGCGCAACGCGGAACTCGAGTTAGAGGCAGCAGAGGCGAACCTGTTGGCTGCACAAGCCCAGGAGAGCAGCGCCAAGATGGAGTGGGAGTCCAATAAGAACCTATACGAGAAGAATATCGTCAGCCGGTACATGTTGGACAATGCGGAGAATAACTACAAGCAGGCCCAGGCGGCGGTCAATCAGGCGCAGGCAACGGTTAACCGTGCTCGCGTGAACTTGGGTTTCTGCACCATCACTGCCCCTGTGACGGGCGTCATCGGCGGTATCAACTACCGCGTGGGTGACCAGGTTTCTCCGGCAACCCAACTGACGATGCTGAGCGGCAACGAGAAGATGCAAGCCGAGTTCTCGCTGAACGAATCGCTGATAGAGGCACAAGTGGCGATGGGTTTATCCAGAGGGGATGTGAAGAAATACCTGAACGAACTGCCTGGCGTGACCTTTGTGATGAAGAACGGCACCGAGTATCCGCATAAGGGACGTATCACGAGCCTGACCGGCGTAGTGGATGCCACAACGGGTACGATCGCCTGCAAGGCTACCTTCCCCAATCCGGAAGGCCATCTGTTCTCGGGTATCCAGGGTACGGTGGTACTGCCGTTGGATGAGAAAGATGTGATGGTCATCCCGCAAGTGGCTGTCGTACGCCTGCAGGACAAACGCCTCGTCTATGTTGTTCAGCCGGACAGCACGGCTACGGCTGTTGCCATCACGACCGAAGATACCGGAAACGGCAAGGATATCATTGTTACCTCGGGACTTAACCCGGGTCAGCAGATCGTAACGGTCGGAGCCAATAACGTACAGGAAGGACAGAGAGTGCTCTTCTGATTGAAGATTGAAGATTGGAAATTGAAGATTGGAAATTATGAAGGGTAATATATTCATCAATAAATACGTGATGGCATGCGCGATATCGATTGTCATCATGTTAGTGGGCTTTATCAGCATCACCACACTGCCTATTGAGCAGTATCCGGACATCGCGCCTCCGACGGTTCGTGTATCCACTTCGTACACCGGTGCAGACGCCAACACGATCATGAAATCGGTGGTACAACCGCTGGAGGAGAGTATCAACGGTGTGCCGGGTATGACCTATATCACATCGTCGGCATCCGCCTCGGGAGATGTGTCCATTCAGGTGTATTTCAATCAGGGCATCGATCCGGATCTGGCGGCCGTGAACGTGCAGAACCGTGTGAGCAAGGCAACGGCATTGCTGCCTGCCGAAGTGACCAAAGTGGGTGTGCAGGTGATGAAGCAGCAGAACAATATCCTGCATATCGGTGCACTCAAATCGACCGACGGCAAGTATGATGCAGATTTCATCTCCAACTATATCGACATCAATATCAAGCCGCGTCTGATGCGTATCACGGGCGTGGGTGACGTGATGTCATTAGGTAACACGTACGCGCTGCGTATATGGCTTAAACCGGATGTGATGGCGCAGTACGGCCTGGAGCCGAACGATGTGTTTTCCGCTATCGGCGGGCAGAGTTTCGTGGCGGCTACGGGTTCGCTAGGCGAACGGTCGGAGAACGCGTACCAGTATTCGATGGAGTACAAAGGTACACTCAAGACCGTAGAGGAATTCAATGATATCGTGCTGCGCACGGCCAACGGCGGTCATATGCTGCATCTGAGTGACGTAGCAGACGTGGAGATTGGTGCGGTGAGTTATAACTTCACCTCCAATATCGACGGAAAACCGGGTACGTTGTTCATGGTATTCCAGGCACCGGGCGCCAACGCTACGGAGGTCAATGCCCGTATTCATCAGTTGTACGAGGACCTCAAACCGACCATGCCCGCGGGCTTGGAGTTTGAGATACTGCAGACCTCGGATGACTTCCTCTTTGCCGCTATCCACAATGTGGTGGAGACACTGGTCATCGCGATCATCCTCGTTATTTTGGTCGTTTATTTCTTCCTGCAGAACTTCAAGGCAACGGTCATCCCGTCCATCTCGATCATCGTATCGCTGTTGGGTACGTTCGCCATTGTCAAACTGGCAGGTTTCTCACTCAATATCCTGACGCTATTCGCCTTGGTGCTCGCCATCGGAACGGTCGTCGATGACGCGATTGTGGTTGTCGAGGCGGTGATGGCGAAGATGGAAAACGGTATCTCCGATGCGCGTGAAGCGACGCGTCAGGCGATGAGCGAAGTGTCGGTGGCCGTCATCTCGTGTACTCTCGTCTTCATGGCGGTGTTCATCCCGGTGGCCTTCATGCCCGGTACATCCGGTTCGTTCTTCCTCCAGTTCGGTGTGACGCTCGCCTCGTCTGTGGGCCTGTCGTGTATATCCGCGCTGGTACTCTGTCCGGCTTTGTGCGCGCTGATGATGCGTTTCGACCCGGACGATGACAACAAGAAAAGCCTCAATTACTACGTCAAACGCGCCTATACGGTGAGCTACAACGCCATCGCCGACAAGTACAGAAGCGGTGTGCAGAAGTTCATCAAGCGCTCCTGGTTGGCATGGGGACTGTTGGCCGTGGCAGCCGTGCTTTTGGTATTCGCGATGAAGGGTCTGCCGTCGGGTCTCGTGCCGCAAGAGGACCAGGGTGTCTTCTTTGCCGAAGTGCGTGCGCCGGAAGGATGTACGCTCCATGAGACCGAAGAGATCGTGAGCAAGGTGGAGGAGAAAATAAAGAAAATCCCCGAGTTGGAGAGCTATGCGGTGGTGAACGGCTATGGTATGATGTCCAATAGTTCGGCCAGCAGTTACGCCACTCTTATTATCCGCCTTAAGAACTGGGATGACCGTCCCGGTATGAATCATATCATCGAACTGGTGTATGGCCGTTTTGCGATGGATTGTCAGGAGATCAAGAATGCCATCGTCATCCCGTTCCAGATGCCTCAGGTACCGGGATACGGAGCCAGCAACTCGGTCAATCTCGTGCTGCAGGATACGCAGGACCGCCCGATGTCGGAGTTCAATGACGATGCCAACCGGTTCGTTGCCAAACTGAATGAGCGTCCGGAGATCATGCTGGCAATGAGTACCTACTCTGAGCGCTTCCCAAAATACGAAGTAAGCGTGGATGCTGCGCAGTGCGACCGTGCCGGTGTTACACCAGCCGCGGTACTCAGCACCCTCGGTTCGTACTGCGGTGGTGCGTATGTGGGTAACTTCAACCAGTTCGGTAAGGTCTATCGTATCATGGCCAATGCCGCACCCGAATACCGTCTTGACCCATCGAGTCTGAACAACATGTTCGTCCGCGTACACGGCGGTAAGATGGCGCCTATATCCGAGTTTGTAACCCTCAAAGAGATCGTCGGTTCGGCTTCTGTGGAGCACTTCAACCTCTACCAGTCCATCACCTGCGGTATCATGGCAGCGAACGGCTATTCGGAGGGCGATGCGCACATAGCCATCGCCGAGGTCTTCAAAGAGACGATGCCCAACGGTTACAGCTATGAGTACGGAGGCATGTCGCGTGAGGTGGAAGAGACTGCCGGCAGCAATGCCACGGCTCTCATCTATGTGATCTGCGCCATCCTCATCTATCTCATCCTCGCTTCGCTGTACAACAGTTGGTTCACCCCCTGGGCCGTATTGCTCAGCGTACCTTTCGGACTGATGGGTTCGTTCGGTGTCACATGGCTTGTATCGCTGCAGCACCTGCCCGGAATGGAGAACAATATCTACCTGCAGACGGGTGTGATCATGCTGATCGGATTGCTTGCCAAGACGGCCATCCTCATCACGGAGTTCGCGCAGGAACGCCGTGCACAGGGAATGTCTATCCGCGACGCAGCGTTTGCCGCTTGTGAGGAGCGTCTGCGTCCTATCCTGATGACTGTTGTGACGATGATTGCCGGTATGATCCCGTTGATTATCGCCGGCGGTGCCGGTGCAAACGGAAACCGTGTACTCGCCCTCGGCGTGACCGCCGGTATGGCCGTAGGTACACTTGCACTCCTCTTTGTGGTGCCCGCCTTCTTCATCGTCTTCCAGACGCTGCATGAACGCATCCAAGGAAGCGAGGTGAAGACTGAAGGGACGAAGGTGAAAGGAAAAGCGCCGATGATTATACTTGTTCTGGCGGTTAGTACGATGCTCTTCTCTTCCTGCGGAATATACGGTAAGTATCATTCGCAGAACGAGGTGGACAACCATCTGTATGGCACGACAGAAGATGTGACAACCGCCCAAGCGGACAGTTCGATAGCCACGCTCTCGTGGCGCGAGGTGTTCACCGACCCGCAGCTGCAGCAACTGATAGAAAAAGCTCTGGCGCAGAATACGGATCTGACCTCCGCACGCATCGCTATCGAGCGCGCGCAGGCTTCGCTAAAGGCCGCTAAACTTGGCTATCTGCCTTCGTTCACCCTCGCTCCGCAAGGCGGATGGAGCTGGAACAACAGTACTGAAGACTGGACGCACACGTATAACGCACCCCTGCAGATGAATTGGGATCTGGATCTTTTCGGTGTGAACCTGAATGCGGTGCGCAAGTCCAAAGCTGTCGTTGCACAAGCCCAATACCGTCAACAATCGGTACAGGCCAACCTCATCTCCACTGTGGCGCAGCAGTACTTCATGCTGCAGCTGCTCGACCGTCAAATGGAGATCCTTATCCATACGGACAGCCTGTGGAACATATCGCTGGAGACCCAACGTGCCCTCTTCGAGAACGGTAAGTCGTACTCTACTGCCGTCAATCAGATGGAGAACTCGTATCTGAATGTCAAGCGTCAGATCATCGAGGTGCAACGCAACATCCGCGGCACGGAGAACAGCATATGCCGACTGCTATGCATCACTCCGCAGACCATAGAACGCAACGCCTGGAGTGATTTCGCTCTGCCCGAGCGCGTCAGCACCGGTGTGCCGGCTGAACTGCTGGAGAACCGTCCGGATATCAAGATAGCCGACCAGGCCCTTGCCGAAGCGTTCTATAACACCAATGCGGCACGCTCCGCCTTCTTCCCGAAAATATCTCTGCAGGGTATCCTGGGATGGGGAAACAACCAAGGAATGATTGCCAACCCGGGTGCACTCCTCTTCAATGCTCTGGCATCCCTCACGCAACCTATTTTTGCGCAAGGCAAACTCACCGCACAACTCAAAATCAGTAAGTTGTCGCAGAAGGAAATTCAAAAGAAATATGTGCAGACGGTTATCAATGCCGGTAATCAGGTCAACGAGGCCCTTGCCGACTGCCAGACAGCCAAGAAGAAAGATGTGCTCTACAAACGTCAGGTGGAAGTGCTGACCGATGCCTATGCCGGTACGCACGAACTGATGGATGCAGGCAAGGCCAACTATCTGGAGGTACTGACCGCACAGGAGACGCTCCTCTCGGCGCAGATGAACGAGGCGGCCAACCTCTATGACGGTTCACGTGCCCTCATCGCTCTCTATATCGCTCTCGGTGGCGGAACAAAGTAAAGTGAAAGGGAATTGTAAAGTTAGAACATTTATTAATTTAGAATTATAGTCATGGTTCATGATTTATATATCTTGATGATAACAGCCGGCATCGTCAGCCTGCTCTTCAAGTTGATGAAACAACCGGTCGTGTTAGGCTATATCGTAGCGGGTGTGCTGGTGGGTCCGTATGCTTTCGGTGACGCATGGGTGGATGCCCATAACGTAGAAGCGTGGGGAAATATCGGTGTGCTGTTCGTGCTGTTCTGTATAGGTCTGGAGTTTCGTATCAAGAACCTCATCAGCAGTGGTAAGGTGGCAGCGATAGGTGCAATGACCATCATCGGCGGAATGATGCTCCTCGGTTTCGGTGTCGGCAAATGGGCGGAGATGGATATGCTCAACTCCCTCTTCCTCGCCGGTATGCTCTGTATGTCCTCGACTACCATCGTCATGAAAGCCGTGGATGAAGCGGGACTGAGCAAAGCGCGTTTCGTCAAAGGGGCCACGAGTATCCTCATCATCGAAGACGTAGTGGCGGTTGTGCTGATGGTGTTGCTCTCCAGTATCGCTATCAAGCACCAGTTTGACGGTCCGGAACTCATCAACAAAGTGTTTATCCTGGCTCTCACACTCGTTGTGTGGTTCGTGGTCGGTATTCTGATTATCCCGACCCTGCTACGCAAAGTCAAACCTTACCTGAATGATGAGACGCTCATCATCCTTGCCCTCGGTCTGTGTCTTGGCATGGTGCTGACAGCAGAAGAAGCCGGTTTCAGCAGTGCCCTCGGTGCATTTGTGATGGGTTCGATCCTGGCTGAGACAGTCGAGTCGCATCGTATCGAAAAACTGATGACACCGCTCAAGAACGTCTTTGCGGCGATCTTCTTCGTGTCCGTCGGGATGATGATTAACCCTTCCTCTCTGGTAGAATATTGGCCGAGTATCCTCGTCGTATGCCTGGTGGTGATCGTTGGTATGATCCTCTTCGGTACACTCGGTTGCTGGTGGGGCGGTGAGACAATGAAGGATGCGATGCAGACGGGTTTCTCGTTCGTGCAGATAGGTGAGTTCTCGTTCATCATCGCAGCACTGGGTAACAGTCTCAACGTCACGCATCCGGCCTTGTATCCGATAATAGTTGCCTCCAGTGTCGTGACTACTTTCCTCACGCCATACATCATGAAGGCTGCCGTGCCGAGTTATACTTTCCTTTATAACCATGCTCCTGCACGCCTACGCGCGAAGATGGACCAGCGCGAAGAGCAGGCAGCACAGGCCGAGCAACAGGCAAACAAGCCGATAGCCAACAGCCAAAAGGCAAAAGGCAACTCCAAACTATCCAAGGTGATCTCTCATACTTTCCTCACCAAGCGTCTCGTCAATCTCTTCATCGAGAACATGAGCAAGAATGACGAACCGAAAGAGGAGGAATAGCTTATCCATCACCAAACAAATCTTGAAATTAATTAAATACCTGATATAGTGAAAAATATAGTAGTTCGTTTTTGTGGAGACTCGGGTGACGGCATGCAGCTGACGGGTAACCTGTTCTCGTCGCTGAGCGCGATACTCGGTCATGAAATCTCCACGCTGCCGGACTTTCCGGCAGAGATACGCGCGCCTCAGGGAACACTGGGCGGCGTGAGTGGTTTTCAGGTGGAACTGGGAAGCGAGGTGTATACGCCCGGCGACAAGGCCGACGTGATTGTGGCTATGAATGCGGCCGCCCTCAAGGTGTGCACGCTGGGTAGTCATTTCAATCACCCGAATGCCCATTTCGATGATGAGTTCTCGCTCTATCACCGTCACGCTATCGTGATAGTAGATACCGATTCGCTCACCGACAAGGACCTGGAGAAAGCCCAGTACCACACCCAGAACCCCTTTGAGGAACTGGGAATACCCGAGAGTGTGCAGATAGTGCCGGTGGCATTGACCACGCTCACCAAAGAGGCGCTGAAAGACTCGGGCCTGGATAACAAGACCATGCTCAAGAGCCGTAACATGTTCGCCCTCGGCCTCATATGCTGGCTCTTCGATGAACCGATGGACGAGGCTATCCACCTGCTGGAGGACAAATTCAAGAAGAAACCCGCCCTGATTGCACCGAATACGAAGGTGATGGTGGACGGCTATAACTACGGTAACAACCTGTCGCTGTCGATTAACCAGATAAGACTGGACGGCCAGCCCAAAGAGGCGCACGGCACCTATACGTCCATCGCCGGTAACAAAGCGACGGCGTGGGGACTGATAGCTGCGGCGGAGAAAGCCGGCAAGCACCTCTTCCTGGGTTCGTATCCTATCACTCCGGCCACCGATATCATGCATGAACTGGCGGGTCGCAAGGACATGAACGTGATGGTGGTGCAGGCCGAAGACGAGATAGCCGGCGTATGTACGGCCATCGGTGCCGCTTTTGCCGGCGACCTGGCATGTACGTCCACTTCCGGTCCGGGTCTGAGTCTGAAGAGCGAGGCCATCGGTCTGGCTGTGATGGCTGAGTTGCCGCTCGTCGTCATCGATGTGCAGCGTGGTGGCCCCTCGACGGGTCTGCCTACCAAGACGGAGCAGACCGACCTATTGCAGGCACTCTATGGCCGTAACGGTGAGTGTCCGGCGGTGGTGATAGCTGCCTCGACCAGTGCCAACTGTTTTGACTTCGCCTATGAGGCCTGCCGTCTGGCACTGGAGAACATGACACCGGTTATCCTGCTGACCGACACCTATCTGGCCAACGGAACCGCCCTCTGGCGTATCCCAAAGATGGCCGAGCTGCCGGCTATCAAGCCGCAGTCGGTACCCGAGGAATTGAAAGGCCGTTTCAATCCTGCCCTGCGTGACGCGCGCGGCGTGCGCTATTGGGCCTTCCCCGGCATGGAGGGCTATGAGCACCGTAACATCGGTCTGGAGCGCGACGCCGAGAAAGGCACCATCTCCACCAACCCCGAGAACCACGAACGCATGGTTCGCGCCCGTCAGGCGAAGATAGCCCAAGTGGCGGACAGCATACCTGCGCTGCAAGTGATCAAACCGTCAGGTGACAGCCGTCAGCTGTCGGACACTCTGCTGGTGGGCTGGGGTAGTACGGAAGGACATCTGCATGCGGCTGCCAACGAACTGGGATGCGACTTGGCACAATTTAATTATATCCTGCCGCTGCCGAAGAACACGCATGAGGTGCTGAGCACATACAAACGTATCATCGTCTGCGAGCTTAATACCGGTCAGTTCGCCGCTTATCTGCGTGCGCAGTTCCCCGACCTGAAGATCGAGCAGTACAACGAGATACAAGGTCAGCCGTTTGCGGTAGAACGAATCGTGAAATACGTTCAGGGAGTTAAGAACTAAAAATTACGAATTAAGAATGGAAGCAAGTCAATTTAAATCCGATCAATACGTACGTTTCTGCCCAGGCTGCGGCGATCATGCTATCTGCATGGCACTCCAGAAAGCCATGGCGCAAATAGGCATTCCCACCCACCAGGTGGCTGTCATCTCCGGTATCGGCTGCAGCAGTCGTATGCCACACTACCTGAACACCTACGGCTTCAATACCATCCACGGCCGCGGCGGCGCAGTGGCCACCGGCGTCAAGACTTCGCACCCCGAACTGACCGTCTGGCAGATGTCGGGCGACGGCGACTGTCTGGCCATCGGCGGCAACCATTTCATCCATGAGATACGTCGTAACGTGGACCTGAACGTATGCATGTTCAACAACCGCATCTACGGTCTGACCAAGGGGCAGTATTCGCCGACAAGCCCCAAGGGTTTTGTCAGCAAGTCGAGTCCCTTCGGCACCGTGGAGCGTCCGTTTGTGCCAGCGCAACTGATACTGGGTGCAGGCGGAACATTCTTCGCCCGCACGCTGGACGTTGATATGCCGACGACCGTTGATTGTATGGTGGCTGCACAGCAGCACAAGGGTTGCTCGATCGTAGAGTGTCTGGTCAATTGTGTCATCTTCAACAACGGTACGCACGCCTGGATAGCTGACCGCGAACAACGCGCCGAGCATAGCATCATCCTCCGCCACGGCGAGAAGATGATCTTCGGTGCGAACAAGGATAAGGGTCTGGCCGTGGAGATCGATCCGCAGACTTTTGTGCCGAAGATGATTGTAGTGCCGGCCGATGATCCGCGTGTGCTGACGCACGATGCCACGCAGCCCGATCCGACGCTGCACCGCCTACTGGCACTGATGGGCCAGGCACGCTTCGTCAATGTGAATGCAGAGGTGGACGACGAGTTGCCGGTGGCACTGGGTGTCATCCGCAATGTGGAGGCAGAGACATACGACGTAGCCGTCAACCGTCAGATAGACGAAGTGCACGAGAAAGCCAAAGCAAAAACGTTTGACGAACTGACCGCTACGCTGGAGAGCTGGACCATGTAATCTAGCGAATAGTAAGCATAAAAAAAGCGACCGCATGAAATGAACCCCGAAAGTTAGACAAAAAACTTTTGGGGTTTATTTTATGTATAAGAAACACACTTATGAAGAACGGCTGTTAGCTGTAGAAAAATGTT
>CACZVM010000019.1 GCA_902784585.1 uncultured Bacteroidales bacterium
GAAGATACAGAGCACGTGCGAAGCGAGCGTACGAGCCGATACATGGAAGACGGTCGGGATCAACTCACCGGCGATCTTGTACATGTTCGGGATCATGAGCAGCAGACCCTGCGAAGCCGTGAAAGTGGTGGTCAGCGCACCTGCATTCAGCGAACCGTGAACGGCACCTGCTGCACCGGCCTCAGACTGCATCTCTTGCACGAGTACGGTCTCGCCGAACAGGTTCTTGCGACCTGCGGCTGCCCACTCGTCCACGTTCTCTGCCATCGGAGACGACGGCGTGATAGGATAGATAGCAGCTACCTCGGTGAACATGTAAGCCACATGCGCCGCAGCTGCGTTACCATCCATGGTCATAAATAATATACATAGTATATTATAGGGTGAGGTATGATACGTGATTGTCTCGATGCGTCCTCATGATTAGTACAAGAAGCCCAAAAGCCAGAGGGGGATTTGGTTGCCACGACCGGCTTCAAGCTCGCCGACGGCAGTCGGACGAATAGTGTCGCGCAAAGAGGACTCCACTTTGACATCGAAATAATACTTGTTGTCCACAATGAACATCGCATTACGTTCGGTGGCATTCACCTTGTGTGCACCGTGGATAAAGGTATAGAAACAAGTCTCATACAGATCCACCGGATCCACCTCACGCGTGAAGATCATCTGCGCAAGATTGGGATTGTGCATATAGGCCTTGGTCGGCTTCATCGGGAAGGTGCGATCTTCCATATAGAGCAGGTTGATCAGACGCGAGTCCTTAAGGTACTTGATATAGTTCATCACCGTAGCACGACTGAGTCCGATCTCCTCTGCAAGTGTACTGATATTGAGTGCACAAGGAGTCTCCCGCATGAGGATATAGAGCAGTTTGCGCAGTTTGGTCAGACAAGCCACATCGATCTGCTTGATCATGAGCACATCCACCTCGAGCTGGGAGTTCATCACCTTGAGCAGCGCCGCCTCAAACGACTTCGACTCCAGATAGGAGGGATAGTAGCCGTGGTGGAGGTAGTTCTTAAAATAATCCAAGGGGTGCACGCGCTCGCATATCTCGCGCGAGATAGAAGCGTGGTGCTGCATGATATCCTCGAGGGCATATGAATGGAATCGCAAGCCTGTCTGCAGATTGAGGTACTCGCGGAACGAGAACCCACGCAGGTTGTAGGTCTTAACAACATCCTTCAGGTCAGGGTTCTCCTCATCGATAGGCAGCACGGGGGTAGCGCAGAAGATGATATGCAAGGTCTTGTACTTGCTATAGCAACGGCGCAGTTCGTGCGACCAGTTAGGATACTTGAACACCTGGTCGAGGAAGAGATAGGTTCCCCCGGCCTTGACGAACATCCCTGCAAAATCCAGCAGAGTGTTTTCGGTGAAATAAAAGTCGTTAAGGTTGACGTACAGGCACGGGCGCGCGAGCAGTTTCTTAGTGCGCCTGCGTCCGGTGAATTCTTCTACACGTTTTCTCCACTCCTGTTCTATTTCTTTAGCTCGCGAAAGCAGGAAATCGGTTTTTCCCACCCCTCGGCCGCCCTTGATGGCGATGAGCCGATCGTTCCAGTCTATCTCATCCATCAGTTTGCGACGGATAGGCATGAAAGAATGCTCAACCAAGAAATCGTGGATTCTAAAAAAAGCGTCTAACATGGTTGGTATTGGTTTGGTTTTTCTTCAAAAAAAGCAAGGGACTACGCGCGTAGTCCCTTATGCGGAAGCGGTGATCCGCTTAGAGGCTGATAGCGCCGCTCGGGCAAACATCTGCACATGTACCGCACTCGGTGCACACATCGGGATCGATGCTGTAGTGTTCACCTTCGGAAATAGCGCCCATAGGGCATTCATCGATGCAAGTACCGCAAGCGATACAATCGGTTGAAATCTTGTAAGCCATGATTATAATGTATTTAAATTATTTGCATTCAGCTGTCAGCATTCAGCCTTCAGTCTTTTTGAATTGCGCTGCAAAGGTACAACTTTTTTTTGAGACTACCAAATTTTTTTACAAAAAAATTATAGCTCATCTCTTCTTTTTGACCGTAGCCAGTGCGGCAGCCAATTGAGCCGCAGGGCCGGTGAGCCCTTTGTCGGTCAGTCCTTTGCGTTTGGCGAAGGTGGTCCAGTCTTTCGCCCCGCCGGAAGAGACAGGCAGACCGAGTTGGAGAAAATGGCAGTAGGCGATAGCCAGCGCATCGGTAGCATCGAGTTTCTTAGGCATCTCTTCATCCGGAATATGCATGAAGCGTTGCAGCATACCCGCCACCTGCTCTTTGGACGAATGCCCGTTGCCCGTGATCGCCATCTTGATCTTCATCGGCGAATACTCATAAATAGGTACGTCTTTGCTGAGTGCAGCGGCTATCGCCACTCCTTGCGCATGGACAATCTTGATCATCGTCTGGGGGTTCTTATCGACGAACTGCGTTTCGATGGCCAGACAGGTAGGTTTGTATTTGTCAATCAAATCCTGCAAGAAGAAAAACTCCTTCTGCAAACGCGGATATTGCCCCTCAAGTTTGTGCACATCAAACGCGCCAAACTCCAGAATATCAACCTGTTGGCCGACGGTATGCAACAGCGCGTACCCCATGAACAGTGTACCCGGGTCCACGCCTAAAATGATATGTTCTTTGCGCACTTCGTCGCGCATAATTAAGAATTAAAAAATAAGAATTAAAAATTATTTTTTTTCTTAGCCGCAAGGGCACGATTATTATTCTAATCTTCGTGATTGCGGATGAAGCCCCGGATGATAACCACCACCGCACCGGCGATGAGAACGTAGTCCGCCCACGGTTCGATATTGGCAGTGCTGAGCGCTGCCCCGACGGCAAGGATAACCAAGCCTATGATCAGTACAATAGACGATAATTTCATTTATGATAGATTAATGATGATACAGCAAAGCCGCACAACGGCGATTTAATTCTCCTCCACAAGGTAGATATCCTCGCCGGGCTGGTGCATAAAATAGTGTTCGCGGGCGAAGCGCTCGAGGCTGTCGCGCCGATGGAGATTTTGCAGACGGCGCTGTGCCTCTTCGGAACTGGCGCGATAGTGATCACGCTGTTCCTCGAGTCGACGAATCTCACGATGGCGATGCCAGAAGCGCACCATGCTTTGATCTCCGATGAAAAGATATACCACCGCAAAAACGGCCAGTACAAGTACGTACTTGCCCCATTTCTGCACATGGATGCGTTGCCACAACTGCAAGAAATATTCCTTATTAAGCTTCATCCCTGCAAAAAATTTGTGCAAAATTACTTTTTTTTTTGCACATATGCAAATTTTTTTGTACTTTTGTAGCCGATTTAATATGTTCCATTCCATGAAGCAACGCTTTTCTATTCTTCTTACGGCACTGCTAATCGGTCAGATTATGGTAGCCCAAGTGCACATCACCACTGCCGATCCGGACACGTGGAGTACAGAAGAACTTCGTCCGTACGTCAACCAGACAGTGATTTTCGACATTCCGATTGTGGTAAGTACCATCAGTGGAAGCAACTACACAGTTGGTCCATTCCGTATCTTCCAGCCAGAAAATCAGGGTGTTCTCTATTCGGATGCATACAACAACACCATACGCATCAATAGTAGCGGTGTGTTCACCTTGACGGGTGCGCCGAGCGGGCACCGTACAGGTGAGCGCATCTACGGGCTAAAGGTGAAAGTGGGCAGCAGTCCGAACCAATTGAGCTGGCAAGGCGGTACATGGCGGGGCAACAGCAAGGAGGAGTTGAAGAACGCGGATATACGTAAGATGCTGAATATAGAAGACGATTGCGACGAGTGTCTGGTGGTGTGCGGTTTCAACGTAGAGAACTACTTCATGACCTGGGGGTCGATGGGTGCGGCCTCTTATGAGGAGCATCAGAAACAACGCGCAAAAACCAAGGCTACGCTGAAAAAGATCAATGCCGACATATACGGTTTCTGTGAGTTGCAGTTAGGCAACGAGGCTATCAAGGAGATATGCGGAGACCTGAATGCACTATTCCCCGAACGCAACTACAAGTACTTCAATGACCTGAAATCAGGCACCAGTCAGAAATCGGATTTTCTGTATGATGCCAACAAAGTGGAACCGGTGGCTGACACCTATGTTTACACCGACAAAGAGGTGGCATATCGAAAGAAGATGGTATGCTTCCGTCAGAAGAGCAACGGCGAACGGTTCATCTTCTCGATCAACCACTTCAAGGCCATGAACACAGGTGATGAGGCAAGGCGCGTAGTGGAAGCACAAATGGTGGTGAACCTCTATAACTCCTACCGTCAGAACGCACTGGTACGCGACAACGACGTGCTGTTTATGGGTGACATGAACTCGTACGCCAAAGCCAAGCCGATTCAGGTGTTCACCAAGAGCGGCATGATCGATCTGCATCGTGCCTTCCATGCCGACAGCAGCTATAGTTATGTATATAGCAACATGGCGGCCTATATCGACCATGCGCTATGCAGCAAGCAGCTCTATCGACAAGTAACCGGTATGGCAGTACTGCATATCAATTCGGACGAGCCGAGAAGCAGCAGTTATTCGCAGGGAAATGACGCCACTATGTTCCGTAGTTCGGATCATGATCCGGTGATCGTGGGCTTGCATCTGGACAGCACGCTCTCGCGCACCTACGACCCATACATCAACAGCGCCGATCTGGGTGCAGACAGCATCTCTTTCTACTACGTCTATAGCAATGCCAAAGAGGAGCCGCTGGTGTATTTCGACTTGCACACGGTGAACGGTTTTACCGTTTGTCCGCCGACGAAGATCAAGTATAATGGTGAACTGAAAGAGCAACGCACGAAATACTATACCCTGACAGCAGACAACCCAAACCTGCCGGACGAGTTGAAGCAGATGCTGCCGTTGCCTAACGGTGTGTATATCCTGCGCTTCTTCTACGATGGACAAGTGCACGCGTATAAGTTCATTGTGAGATAGAGCCATCAGATGGATCTGTTCAGCCAAATAGAAGAACCCGAACGCGAGGAGTTACTATCCCTACGGCGCGAACTGGAGGAGGCGAACTACAAGTATTACGTACTGAACCAGCCTACTCTCTCCGACCGCGAGTTCGACGAGAAGATGCATCGCCTGCAAGACCTGGAGGCGATGTTTCCCGATATGTATGATCCGAAGAGTCCGACCCAGCAGGTGGGAAGTGACCTGGATGTACAAAGGAACAATGTACCAGGTACAAAGGGAAGCAAATTTGAGACAGTCAAGCACAAGTACCCTATGCTGTCGCTGGCGAACAGTTATTCGCGCGAAGAGATAGAGGACTGGGTGAGAAAATTGCCTTCGGGCGTAGAAATCGTTTGCGAACTGAAATATGACGGACTGAGTATCTCGCTTTGGTATGAACACGGCGTGTTGGTTCGCGCCCTCACGCGCGGTGACGGGCAGCAAGGCGATGATGTGATCGCGAATATCAAGACCATCCCTTCTATCCCATGGAAGATCGATCGCAACGATGTGCCGGCGTTCTTTGAACTGCGTGGCGAAGTGCTGCTGCCCTGGACTCGCTTTGAAGCACTAAACAAAGAGCGCGAGGAACAGGAAGAACCACTATTCGCAAACCCAAGAAACGCGGCAAGCGGCACGCTCAAGTTGCAAGACCCGCGGGAAGTGGCACGACGCGGACTGGAAGCGTACCTCTATTATATGATCGGTGAGAATCTGCCAGGGAAGACGCATTTCGAGCGACTGGAGACAGCAAAGGCGTGGGGTTTTCATATCAGCGACGCGATCAGGGTGTGCCACTCGGTGGACGAGGTGATGGCGTACATCGCCTATTGGGATACAGAGCGCAAGAACCTACCCGTTGCAACTGATGGTATTGTACTGAAAGTGAATAATCTGGCCGAACAGGAAGAACTTGGCTATACCGCCAAGACACCCCGTTGGGCGATTGCGTATAAGTTCCCCGCAGAGAAGCAATTGACGCTGCTCAAAGAGATCACCTATCAGGTAGGCAGGACGGGCGTGGTGACGCCTGTGGCGAACCTGGAACCCGTACAGTTGAGCGGAACGATAGTACAGCGTGCGACGCTACACAACGAGGACTTTATCAAATCGCTCGATATACGCCCGGGAAATCGGGTGTGGGTGGAAAAAGGCGGCGAGATCATTCCGAAGATAACGGGGAAGGATGAGGGGTTACCGGTTACGGGTTACGGGGATTATTCTTTCCCCACCACCTGCCCGGAGTGCGGGGCGACACTGGTGCGGGTGGAAGGAGAAGCGGCGTGGCGATGCCCGAATGAGGCAGGTTGTCCACCGCAGATAAAAGGTAAGATCGAGCATTTTGTGAGCCGCAAGGCGATGAACATCGACGGTCTGGGTGAAGAGACGATAGACCTACTATACCGCCAAGGACTGCTGCATAATATCGCCGATATCTATGATCTGAAATCAGAAGACATCGCCGCACAGGAACGGCTGGGCGAGAAGAGCGCACAGAATATGTTAGCCGGCATTGAGGCCAGCAAACAAGTGCCGTGGGCACGCGTGCTCTTCGCACTCGGAATCCGCATGGTAGGCGAGACGACGGCGAAGAAGATAGCCAAGCGTTTTATCAGTATTGACAGCCTGCAATGGGCGACGGCTGAACAACTATGCGCTATCGAAGATGTGGGCCCGCAGATAGCAGAGAATGTCGTGAAGTATTTTGAAGATATTCGCAATATAGAGATTCTCGACCGGCTGCGCAAAGCGGGACTGCAACTGGAAGGCGAAGCGGCAGAAGAACCGACAAGCGATAAGTTGGCAGGAATGAGCATAGTGATAAGCGGCACGTTCAGCCAACACTCACGAGACGAATACAAGGCAATGATAGAAGCCAATGGCGGTAAGAACAGCGGGAGTGTAAGTAAGAAGACTTCGTTCATCTTAGCCGGTGAGAACATGGGGCCCGAGAAACGCAAGAAAGCAGAAGATCTGGGAATTCCTCTTAAGACGGAGGAGGAATTTTTGGAGTTAATTAAGAATTAAGAATTAAAAATTAAGAATGATGAATATCAAGCAATATATATTTGACCATATACGGAAAAAAATGCCTGCGCGTGAGCCGCGTTTTCCGCACATGGAGCAGCCATTGAAACTGCTGATCATCTATGAGAGTGACTATCTAGAACGCAATGATGCCATCAAATCGATCCGTCAGAACTTGCTTCGTCAGCAGATGGACGTGACGATGTGGGGGTATGCGGCCAAGAAAGAGATTAGTACGCTGATCCTTCCGCAGAGCCGTATATTGGGTCTGGGCGACTACAACCTGCTGGGCAAACCGCGCGACTACGTGCTGACGGACCTGCAGGCGGAACACTACGACCTGTTGATTGACCTAACGACTCAGCCCTGTCTGCCGTTGCGCTATCTCGCTTTATACGCCGATGCGGACTTCAAAGTGGGGCTGAACCTGGGAGAAGGAATACACGATATGCTATTGTCCCTACCCGATTTTGAGCCCGAACAAGGCGACGAAGCAGGCATTGAGGCCACATGGCTGTATGATCAGATCATGCGATACCTCACATCCATACATAGTATGGACTAATGTACAAAGGGACGATGTACAATGTACAAAGGAAAAGATGAAAGCAGATAGTATTAAAGGATTAGGCACGGCATTGATCACGCCGTTTAAGGCAGATGGAAGCGTGGATTATGAGGCACTTGCACGACTGCTGGACACGCAACTCACCGGTATGGTGGATTATATCGTTGTGCTTGGCACAACAGGCGAAGCGGCTACGATGACAGACAAAGAGCGGGCGGAGGTACGCACGTTTATTCGCAACTATGTGGACGGACGTCTGCCGTTGGTACTGGGCGTTGGCGGCAATTGTACGGCGGCTGTTTGTGAGGCCTTACATACCATCGACTTAAGTGGTTTTGAAGCAATTTTAAGCGTTTGTCCGTACTACAATAAGCCGAACCAAGAAGGCTTGTATCAGCATTTCTGCAAGGTGGCTGAAGCATCGCCTATTCCCGTCATCCTATATAACGTACCCGGCCGCACGGGCGTCAATCTGCTGCCGGAAACGGTGATGAGGATATATGAGGCACATCCGGATAAGATAATCGGCATCAAAGAGGCGAGCGGCAATGTGGAGCAGATCAAGCGAGTTATTCAACTCGCCAATTCACAATTCACAATGCACAATTCACAGTTACCTTTCCTCGTCATCAGCGGTGATGACGGCATTGCGTGCGAGGTGATGGAAGCAGGCGGTGCAGGACTGATCAGCGTGGCAAGTAACGCCTTTGCAGAGGATTTCTGGCACATCGTGCATGACAAGGATGCAGTGCTGCAAGCTAAATACGCCGAGATGGTTCGTTTACTGTTCGCTGAAGGTAATCCGGTAGGCATCAAAGCCGTTCTGGCACAAAAGGGAATTATCGAGAACAATTTGAGGTTGCCGTTGGTTCCGGCAAGCCCCGAACTACAGGAAAAGATAAAAAAAGAGCTCGCGTGATGCGAGCTCTTTTTTTTTGTAAGAACTGTCGCGTTCGCATCCCTCGTACGCGTTTGAAAACCACGTTTTCAAAGTAGGTACTCGGGCGCTCCGCTCTCCCCAAAAATTAAAATTTTCGGGGGCCCCATTGGGGATTTACTTAGCAGCTTTCTTCTTCGCCTGGTCAACAACTGCCTTGAAAGCAGCGGGTTGATTCATAGCGAGGTCAGCAAGCGCTTTGCGGTTGATGACGATACCTGCTTTCTTGAGGCAACCCATCAGTTGGCTGTAGCTCAGACCTTCGAGGCGAGCGGCAGCGTTGATACGCTGGATCCAGAGAGCGCGGAAGGTACGTTTTTTGTTCTTACGATCGCGGTAAGCATACTGCAAACCTTTCTCCCATGTGTTCTTTGCTACGGTCCATACATTAGCACGACCACCAAAGTTACCACGGGTGAGCGACATGATCTTCTTACGACGGTTGCGCGAAGCAACGTGATTTACTGATCTTGGCATTTCTCTTGTCCTTTCACTTTAATGGTTAGTACTTAACGAAGCAGGAGCATCTCACGGATGGAGCGCATGTTCGTCTGATCAACAATAGCAACATGAGTCAAGTTGCGTTTTTGCTTTTTAGTCTTCTTCGTCAGAATGTGACTTTTGTAAGCGTGCTTACGCTTGATTTTACCGGTTCCGGTAAGCGTGAAACGC
>CACZVM010000020.1 GCA_902784585.1 uncultured Bacteroidales bacterium
GTAAACTCTTTTAGGAAAATGTAAACAGATTCCAGGAGAGTGACAAGTAATTTAGTTAAAATAAGTAAAAAACTGTCAACACTATTTAGGAAAAGTCAGTTTCATTCTCCAAACTGACAATACTGACATTACTGACATGGTAAATTTTTATTAATTCGTGCCTGATTGCGCCTAAAATCGTTAGTTGTTCTTAGCTATTCTTAGTTGTCCGTTAACCATTCTCGTGGGTATTTCGAGGCTACGCCGTTCACATTACGTTAGCATCCCGAACGTGCCCGTACGATGCCATTACCGCAAGTACGCAAAAAAGGTAAAAAGTTAAAAGTATGCGATTTCCTAGAAACATAGACATTCGTCCTGAAAAAGTTGACGCCAATAATTCACTTTCTCACACTTTCACACATCTTTGTATCTTGACTGATATCTAATCTTATCCTGCAACTTGTTTTTTCTGTTCAGCTAACGAAGAGAGGCGACCATCCGGCCGCCTCTCTTCGTTATGGCAGGGCAAGCGCCGGAGAGACAACTTGACCGCCTATCATGTTCTCAATCGTATCATGACTGATGAAAATGGAAACGGGCAGCGAGGGCGTTATACGGCGCATCTGTTCGTCCGCTATCTCCCGAATGTCGAAATTCACATCGAAGAGTCGCTGGAAGCGTTCGCTGCCGACGGAGTCCTGTACGCTCAGTCCGATCACACGGTCCACAACGCCCATCGGAACAAACTGACTGACATTTCCAATCGAGTTGAGGCAATGAGGGCAGGTGTACGAGAAGGCGAAGACCATGTAGGTAGAATCCGGATGGCAGGACACGAATTCCGAGAGTGGGTGCTCCGCTAACGGAATCGGCCGGAAGGGCTTCGGGGCAGCTTTCAGACATTGGGCGCCATGCATCGTGTAGCCGCACAGGAACATCACCATAGCAGCCACGGCCGTCATACAGGCGAAAGAAGAGCGGGTCAAGGGCGTGCCTTGTTGCTCAGACAAGAGGGACGGCAGCAGCAGGGCGATGATGAGTGCGTTGCGCACAAACGTGATCCACGGACGACTGTTGAGCCACGTGAGCGGTCCGAAACAGCCGCAGTCGGTTATTCCGCGGGCCAGTACGCCGTACAGGAAGATGGCGGATACGATCGCTATGAACGCCACCGTGAGTGCCGCAAACAGGCGCGGGCGAGCGTTAAGAAACAAAAGAATGCCGAGGAAGAGTTCCACGGCAATGATCACCGGCGCTGCATAGCCGAACCAACCGGCGCCGTACTGGCTCATGAGGTCGGCAAAAGCGGCAGTATGCATCGCCTTAAGCAGGCCGGAGAGGAGCAACACCCCTCCGACCAGCAGGCGAAAAACATAAGCGAGTTTAGTTAATAGTCGGTTTTGCATTCAACTCTCGAACACCGAATATGATACTTTTCATAATAGGCCGTCCAATATATCTCAAGCTCCGCGCAGTCCTTTACTCCCGCAGCAAGCACATCTTCCCGAGAGTACGTACTCTGACTACCGGGGGTATCTGAAGGCTCACCATCCATACCGTAGCCGTAGAAATAGCACGTACAGGACTTGAAATTTTCTACAGGATCA
This sequence comes from uncultured Bacteroidales bacterium, assembly GCA_902784585.1. Classification (GTDB taxonomy): domain Bacteria; phylum Bacteroidota; class Bacteroidia; order Bacteroidales; family Paludibacteraceae; genus Colicola. Next base: position 1,590 of record CACZVM010000020.1, read on the forward strand.
TCGTCAGTATTGCACCCCAAAAAGCCGATGATGGTTGCGGTCAGTACCGATAAAATGATAATAGTTTTTTTCATACCAATGAGTGTTTTTGATAATTCGGCTGCAAAAATACGGCTTTTTTTTGAAAGTTCATTCGCAAATCGTACAAATTTATTCGCAAATCGTACAAAAATGCATTTTTTCCTTTCTGTACTGCAGAGGAGTCTTATTGTTGATGTCCTTGAAGACACGGTAGAAATTCTGGTCAGAGCTGAACCCGCTGAGTGCAATCGCGGCCGCGATGGCGTCATGGTCATTCGCATACTGGGGATCCAGCAAAACCTGTTCCGCACACTCCACGCGATAATGGGCTATATACTGCGAGAAGCTATATCCGGTACGGCGATTGATGCAGTTGCTCACGTAGGTACGGTTGCTGTTGACGGCTGCTGCCAAGTCCTGAATGGTCAGACGCGGATCGGCGTACAGCTTTTGTTTGCGAATGGCATCGGCTATCTTAAAGAACAGCGCATCTGTCTCTTCGGTCGTAACAAAGTCTTTCTCTGTTCCCGCCATCGGCAACCCGTCGCCCATCAGCTCTTCCGTCACCGTCTCCTGCGGAACGACGGTATGCGCCGCCACATAGCCCAAACCGTACAACAGCACTGTCATCAGTACGGCCGGGATCATCACAAAAGTCTCATGAGCGAAATAATCGCGTCCGAACACATTCAGCACGATAGACACAACTGCCGTAACCCCCAGAAAGACCAGCAGCATATGCGTCGGTCGTAATATCCGGCTTCGGTCATCCGAGTACGTGTTGTCCATCCGGTGGATCGTCTGCCATACCAGTCTGTACCCGCGCACCAGGACCCACACCACCTGAACCGCAAACGCAATGCGGGCAAAGAGATGCAAACCAAACGGAAAGCATATCGCCACCAAGACGGCAGGCAGCAGCAGTGCCGGTACTTCCCAATTACGTTTGGTTCGCGTCAGTGCACGCAGATACGCGTAGTAAACAGGATACACGCACAGATTAGCCACATAGTAGCTCCACTCGCCTATGGCAGAAGGGTGGCCGGAGAAAAACAGCCAGTGATTGGTATAGAGCACCAACGCCGCCGCAAAAAAGCATACCAGCCAACACGTCACATGGCGCTCCGCCTTCTCTGAGAAACAGCGGAACAGGAAGAAGATGAGCCATCCTCCGCATACCACCATCGGCAACGATATGATCAGATTGTATAGCATTGGGCATGCAAAAGTACTACTAAATTTTCAAATATACAAATAATCCGACAGAAATCTGTCTTTTTGCGTCCAATTAATGGCTAAAAAATTTGCTCACATCATTTTTTTTGTGTATTTTTGCAGCCGTTATGACACAGGAAGAACAAAAACGTATTATCCGCACGCTGGAGACATACGGTGAACCGGAAGCGATAGCCTACAGTCAGCGCATCGAGAAATGGGCACTTGAGACCTTCAGCCGTGACGGACACACACCGGAGTTAAGAGCACGCGGTATCCACGTGGACTACCGCGCAGTGACTGACGACGCTTGGCATCTGCTCAAGGACATCCCGTTCACTCGTTTCTCTTGGGAGACCAACGATGATACCCGTACGCGCAAAGAGGCCGTGCAAAACCTCTTCTACTGGCAGAACAACGAGTCGTCCAACCAAATGGGGGACGTAGTAGAGGTGCGGTTGATGCCCTATATCGACGTGGACGGCCAGTACCGCTATAAGGAGGACGAAGCCAAATCGTTCGACTGCACCGACACGGGTAAACGTCGTAAGTGGAACCAACTCGATCTGCGCATCTACGGCAGCACCGGTGGAGGTGTGCGCGACTACGACATCATCCGTCCTGACATGCACCGCGGTGACGACATATGCTGGTATCAGTCCTGGCATTTCTCGCTGGGCGACGATGTGCCCTGTCCTGTAGGGCCTATCCTCGTCGAGGAGATAGATGACTATCATCTGGTGCTTCGCTACGGTGACAAGCTCTTCCCACTCAGCATGGAACTGGGGCAACCCCACTCTGCCCATCTGATAGAAGACCAACCGGTGAAGCCTACCCACAACTGGGATAGCAGGTGGCTGCGTCCACCCTACTCGTTCACGCTGGTGGCCGACCTCTCGTGGAAGAAAGAGCTCTACCCTTCCACCGACCGCGAACAGCTGCAACACAAGCCGCATTTCGTGCGTACCAGCGACCTGCCGCCCGGTGTGCGCACTCGCGAACAGATCGATCATGACGCCTGGGAAGAGGCCGTACGATCGGGAGCTCTCAACAACCGTAGATAATCACCTGCCATGCGAGTAGTTGTTCAACGTTGCAGTCGCGCTGCTGTGCGCATAGACGGAACTGTCGTCGGTCAGATCAACCGGGGCTTTGTGCTACTGGTAGGCATCACCGACACCGACACACCCGTCGAGGTAGAGTTGTTGGCCAAGAAAATAGCCCAGTTGCGGGTGTTCGAGGATAGCGAGGGCAAGATGAATCTCTCGCTGAACGATACCGACGGAGCCATACTCAGTATTTCCCAGTTCACCCTCTTTGCCGATTGTCGCAGAGGCAACCGGCCATCGTTCATCCGTGCGGCGCGACCCGAACAGGCTGAACCGCTCTACGACTATCTCAACCGACTGCTCCGCGAGAACTACGGTCTGCAGGTGGAGACCGGACGCTTCGGTGCAGACATGAAGGTGGAACTCATCAATGACGGACCGGTGACCATCCTGCTGGACACCGCTGAACTGACGGCATAAGAGGGTAAGAACAATCCTCCGAAACAAAAAAAATGGAAAAAGAATGGCATATGCTTGCATATGTCATTTTTTTGTTGTAATTTTGCAGCCGGTTTTTATGCGAACTACTATTACTAGTAGAATAAGTCGTCTAGCACACTAGAAATAAATCCAAAATAAATTAACTAACAATTTTATGCAAACAATCAAACTGAAGCGTGGTTTGGACATTCCTTTTGAAGGTGCCGCCGCACAGATGCTCGGAAGCGTGCGTCGTCCGGAGGTCTTTCATATTGTGCCCGACCAGTTCGCCGGCATCACACCCAAGCTGGATGTCAAAGTCGGCGATCGCGTGAAAGCGGGTAGCCCGCTGTTTCACGACAAGGCGTTTGAG
>CACZVM010000021.1 GCA_902784585.1 uncultured Bacteroidales bacterium
CTATACCTGTAATGGCAATGCTTCGACGAATTACAAGACCGCCGAAGGCTGGCGTTCGCCCTACGGACAGATATCCGGTATGATCCAAATGCCGGATAATACCGGCATGGCAGGCGTACAGGTCATTCTCTCCTCGAATGGGCAGACCTTGGCGACCCTCACAACGGATGCCACGGGTGCGTATCTGTTTGACAGTCTGCGATATGACCTCACAACGGGTACGATCTATACCGTCACACCTACCTCGCAGTACGGTACCTTCAGTTATAACAACACTTCCTCCGGCGTAGCGACCGCGGCACTGGACGCGAATCATCCTATCGCGGAGGCTATTCATTTTGTCAATACCAGTTCCGTCCGGCTCACCGGTCGCGTGCTCTACGACCTATCGACCATCCCGGTAGCGGATGCCTATTTCATTCTCAACGGCGATACCATCCGCCGAGGCAATATCATCTATCGCACCGGCACGGACGGTAATTTCGAACTGGTTGTTCCCAAGTCCATGCCTTGCCGCCTGCAAGTAGCCAAACCCGGACATACCTTCCTCAATGACGGATGGCTGTTTGTCACAGGCACGGATACGGCTTTCTCGCTCGTCAAGGCGCTCGACGGCGTGCGTTTCTACGACACCACCAAAGTGCGTCTTGTAGGACGAGTAGCCGGAGGTAATGACCAGAAAGACCTCAAGCACGGCTTCGGGTTGGGTAAGAACAACTTGGGCGATGACCTTCAACTGGTGCTCATGCTCGAAGGCGATAACACCGCCCATATCGTCCATGATCCGGACGACCTGACGCATGATACGCTGCACCGCTCCGTCAACGGTACGGACATCCTCTTCGAGCAGAAACGTATCATCATCCGTCCGGATGTTACGACGGGTGAATATGCGGCAGACCTCTTCCCCGTCAAGTACAAAGTGGTGCAGGCTACTGCCAAAGGCTACGCTACGCTTTTTGCAAACGGAACCGGAAGCGAGACCTTCGACCTCACCAACGCCCCGCTCACACTCGTCAACGATTCACTCGCGGACAAGAAGGTGAGCTATAACGCCGTTTACGACCGCATCTACCGTGCGCCTGTCCAGATCAAGATGACCCAGCTCCTCTATGGTATGGAGAAAGCCGGATATGGAGAGCAAACGGGCGAATATACCGACATGGATGGTAAGACATACGACCTGTCGTTCTATACCGAGCAGAACGGCGAAGCCGTATATACCTTGGGTTATCCTGTCTTCATGTACAATCGCCAGTACCAGTTCATGGTATCGGCGTATGAGGAATACTGCTATAATAACAACAAACAGACCGGTATTATCGACCGCGTGCCTGTCCGCAGCGGTTCAGTTACCATCCGCAACGGTCTCCATTCGGCTACCGAGAGTCGTTCCTACGAACTCGACAATGAGGGCAAGAACACGTCTGTTCTGCTCAAGAGTGACAATATCGACTTCACTAACTCCGGTGTGGCTGCTTTGCGCAGCGTCAGCGCTGCCCTCAAGACCGAAGGCAACACCGTCGAGACCGACCTCTTCCAAGCCTTCGTCAGCGGAGATGTGGTACGCAACAAGACCCTTCGCTCTTCGTCAGCGGATATAGTACTGCTCGATATCGTTCGTGACCCGGGTGGAATGGGCAGTAGCTCATGGCTCGAGCAGGGTAGTACCTATAAGTTCGGCTATAGTTCTCATACCCATTGGGAAGTAGGTGCGGAGATTGGTCTCAAATGGGGCGACGGTTTGACCCAGAGTGTCGGTGTCGTATCGGCCCCGGCAGGCGCTGGTACGTATGCCGGATCGGATTTTGAGTCCAGTCGCGCCATCACCCTCTCTATCCCCTTCACTTGGGAATGGGATTGGACGAACAAGTACAGCTATGAATTTACCACCTCTTCGCGTATAGCGACGAGTTCCTCCTATTCAGGAGTAGGCGCTAACGCGGATGTATACCTTGGTGCGACACGTAGTATCGTTACCGGTCTGGCGAAATCTGTTTCCGTCATCTCTGATAGTCTCTGGCAGGCACGTCAGACCGCTTATCAAGGCGGAGCGATCAAACTCCTTGCGCAAGGTACAGATGCCGACGGACATACGTTCTATCTCGTCACCGGAGAGAAATCCGTCATCGGTTCGATAATCGACAATACCTTCATCTACTCGCAGAAATACATCCTTGAATCGATCATTCCGACGCTCGCGATGCAACGTCTGAACTTGCTGGAGAACTTCCCCGATCGGGAAACGGCACAGACCGCTGCCAACCAACGCGGTGTTCCTGTCTATTGGTACAAGGGGCTGCAGGAGAAGATTGTTGCTTCCGATACGCTCAAGACCACGGACTATGAGATGATCGCACCCACGATCTCCGAGCAACCCTTCCCCGATGAGGTGGCGACCATCAACAAACGTGTCATGCAATGGATCACCATCATCTCCAACAACGAGAAGGAGAAAGTCATGGCGCGTATGTCGGGACAAAGACTCGGCACGTTCTCCGTCAGCGGCAGTAATACCTACACACGCAATGACAACTATGCTTACGGCGCTTCTTACACCGTCATGCCGCAGGATGGATTGTGGTTGTACAATATAATACAGACCGGAACAGCTGTGGCAGAGCGCCTAACACTCGCTAATCTGAAAAATATGCAAAGTTTCTGGGAAAGTTCAGGTAAGGCTATCGGTGAATCGGTAAGCGAGATCATTGCTGATAACTTCACCGATTACTCAACGGATTTGTTTAGCGATAATATGACCTACAAACCGGAAGACCTGGAGGGAAAAACCTCTACCGCAAAATGGAAGATTGTCTTTGAACCGGTGCTGTCCTATACCAACGACGAGTATCGCTCCACCGAAGCAGTAGTAAGCCGCAAAGTGGGCTTTACCCTCTCGCCTGACCCGCACGGAGACATCTCCGTTTCCGTCTTCCGCGCCAATCTGGACAGCGTCTTCTACAAAGGTTCGGCAATATCTCGTGAGGAAACCAAAATGGAGAATGATTCCTTGTGCTACGGCAGTTATGTCTTCTACACCGAAGGCGGTAGTTCCTACTGTCCGCACGAGGGCGAAGAGCGTACCAAGTTCTACAATGCCGGTACATCCATTATCGGCAATGGTACGCTTTATGCAGCCAAACCGGAGATGGCAATCAATACCTACGAGCAGACCAATGTAGCATCCGACAAACCCGCTATCTTCCTGATGAACAATGCGGATATGGAGACTCCTTTCCAGGCCGGCGAATACATGCATCTCTCGCTCGCGGGCGGCAATCCCGATGGCGCGAAAGTATTCATCGACGGTGTGCCTATCGCAGCAGGCTATCCGCTCTATCTCGTGGCCGGACAGCCCGTTGTCAAGACCATGGAGGTCTATCGCGGACAAGCCGATGACTACAACGATATGGAGCTCCAACTCAGCCTCGATGCATGTGAGAAGATATATAGTTCGCTCAAGTTCTCCGTACATTACCTGCCGTTACCTGCCGGAGTCCTCGCCCGTCGAGATCGCTTATCCACGAGACAAATGGGTGATGAATACGCTCTCGGCGCGTGACTCGCTCGGCTACTACCTGCCCATTACCATCGACGGATTCGATATCCACCATAAGAACTTCGACCATATCGAGTTCCAATACAAGCTCTCCACGGAGAACAACGACGCCTGGGTAACGCAGTGTTCCTTCTTCGCGGATGACAGCCTCTACAACAAGGCAACGGGTAACAAAGCCATGATCGAGAACGGACGCATCACGCCCTTCCGTTTCTACGGCGAGCGCGATCCGAAAGAACTCAACTACGACCTGCGTGCCGTTTCCTTCTGCCGCTACGGATCGGGCTTCGTTACCAAAGAATCGCCCGTCATCAGCGGTATCAAGGATACCCGTCCGCCTGTCCTGTTCGGCAAACCGCTACCTGCTAACGGAATCCTCAAACTTGACGGGGATATCAAGCTGCGGTTCAGCGAACCGATCGCCGGCAACTGGCTCGATGAGGATAATAACTTCCAGATACTCGGCGTGACCAATGCCACCGGTATCACGCAGACCACCTCACTCTATTTCGACGGCCAGGCCGACCACTACGCCGCCAGCCAGGCTTCGCGCGAGCTGGCCATCACCGATCTTACCATCGACATGCTCATTAAACCCGCGGAAAAGAACCGCGAGATGATCCTCTTTGCACATGGTAACGAGGAGGAGTCCTTCACGTTCAGCCTCACGGCTGACAACCGACTCAAACTCTCTGCCGAGTCCGACGGTAAGCACAAAGAGTACCTCTCCAAGCAAATGGAAGAATTATCCGCCAATGACTTCACACGGGTGATTATGACCTACGAACTATTCGAGAATGAAATCCATTTCTATGCCGGAACGAAGGATGTCACCGACAATGACTTCATCGGCTGGATACTGCAGGACGAAGCAGCTCCGCTGCGTTTCGGTTGCGGACTGAAGGGCGAGAATCCTTTCCATGGTAACATGATGGAGGTGCGCCTATGGACGAAGGCACTCAGTCCCGCAGAGATAACCAACACCCACCTGCGTCGCCTCACCGGCTATGAGCACGGACTGCTGGCCTACTATCCGCTCTCGGAGAGCAAGGGTAACACGATGGACGATCTCGCCTCCGGTGCTACACTTACCGCCAAGGGACTCTCGTGGACCAATCCGCAAGGCATATCGCTTGCTACCAACGGTAACAAGGTGCGCCTGCAGCCGACGCTCTTCTCGCGCACCGAGGCCGAGGATTACACCTTTATGTGCTGGTTCCGGAGCAATAACTCTTCGTACGATGAGGTCGATGAGGTCTCGCTCTTCGGCACCGCAATGGGCGACTCCGTCACGATGCAACTCGCGCTCAGCGACGGGGCTATCCGCTTTACGGCAGGCGATGTAGATCAGTTCGCTTCGGCGGATCTGACCGACGGCAAGTGGCACCACTGCGTACTCGTCATCAGCAAGACCTACAACAGCGGTACGCTTTATATCGATAACCGACTCATCCTCATGTTCCCCACCATCGGTATCGGCGCACTCGCCGGCACGTCCGTTTGGATTGCCGACGGACTGGAGGGTAACATCGACGATGTATGTCTCTTCGAGCAGGCGCTGCCCGCGGAACTCATCGCCGAGTACGGCAAACAGACGCCTAACGGAGAGTGATGGAGCAAGTCTTCAGTCCCGATAACCAACGCGTCTTCCGCGATGCCAATGGCAATGTGGTGGAGAAGATACAACCGCTGCTTGTCGACGATCTCACTACGCAGGCCGACAAGAGCAACTACGCCCCTGTGCGCGACCGCGGACTGCTCACCAACCTGCCGTTCAACTGGACTTATCAGGAATCCGACCTGCTCATTAATATCAAAGCGCAGCCGCGCGAGATCAACAAACGCACGATGTACCTCACTGTGCGCGATGTAGAAGACCTCAACGGCAACCGCCTGCCCTCGCCGGTTATGTGGACCGTCTATGCGAACCTCAACAGCATCGTCTGGAGTGAGCGCTCTTTGCGGATGGTGATGGATTATGAGCAGTCTTCCGCAGTGCGTAGCTCTATCACGATTGTTAACCAAACCGGTATGACACGTCAATACACGATTGACCACTTGCCGACTTGGCTCTCCGTTTCGCCTGCACAGGGTACTCTCGAAGCGGAGGATGAGAAGCTGGTTACCTTCACCGTGACGGAAGTGCTCAAACCCGGAATCCACAACCATGTGGTCTATCTGACCGATGATCAAGGACTGTCCGAACCGTTACTCATTGAGGTAGAGGTGACGACACAATGTCCGTATGACGAACCCGAAACGGGTAAGTATCCGTACAACATGTCGCTCTGCGGACAAGTCATGATCGGCGACGCCTTTGACACCGACCCGGAGGACAAAGTCATTGCGATTTACAACAACGAGTGCGTCGGTTTGGCGAATGTGGACTATGATAGAGTCACCAACAAGTCCAGAATCTACCTCACCGTCTTCGGCGATGATAAGATGAACCGCAAGCCGATCCAATTCCGCTTGTGGCAAGCCTCCACAGGAAAAGTCTATGACCTCTCCCCGAACTGCGACATCGTCTTTGCGCACGGCGCAGTGTACGGTTGTGGAGACAGCGAACTCGTCATCCTTACAACCAACGGTAACGAG